>JAHCKG010000004.1 GCA_026125895.1 Pseudolabrys sp.
TCCCCAGCGCGTCGTGCTGGTCGAGTTCGACAGTCTCGACAAAGCCATCGCCTGCCACGATACGCCGGGATACGCGGCCGCCCTCGAACTGCTCGGCACCGGCAATGTGGAGCGCGACCTGCGTATCGTCGAAGGATCGGCGTAACGACCGCCTACCGACTGGATTGCAGGCGGGGCGGTCCTGGGTTATGTGCGCCGCAGCAAATCGCACGAATTCGGACTTTCCTGCCCGCATGATCCGCCTCGACAACGTCAGCAAGCAAAACGGCCACCAACTGGTCTTTATCGAAGCCTCCGCCGCCCTGCACCGGGGTGAAAAGGTCGGCCTCGTCGGTCCGAACGGGGCCGGCAAGACCACCTTGTTCCGCCTGATCACTGGTCAGGAGGAACCCGATGAGGGTCAGGTCGCCGTCGATCGCGGTATTTCCATCGGCTATTTCAGCCAGGATGTCGGCGAGATGGCCGGCCGAAGCGCCGTGGCCGAGGTCATGGACGGCGTCGGCCCCGTCTCGGAAGTCGCGGCGGAACTCAAGGATCTCGAGGCCGCGATGGCCGACCCCGAGCGCGCCGACGAGATGGAAGCCATCATCGAGCGCTACGGCGAAGTACAGCAGCGCTTCACCGAGCTCGATGGCTACGCGCTGGAAAGCCGCGCCCGCGAGGTGCTCGCCGGCCTTTCCTTTACGCAGGAGATGATGGACGGCGACGTCGGCAAACTGTCCGGCGGCTGGAAGATGCGCGTCGCCCTCGCCCGCATCCTGCTGATGAAGCCGGACGCCATGCTGCTCGACGAGCCGTCGAACCATCTCGACATCGAGAGCCTGATCTGGCTCGAGCAGTTTCTCAAAGGCTACGACGGCATGCTGATGATGACCTCGCATGATCGCGAGTTCATGAACCGCATCGTTGACAAGATCGTCGAGATCGACGGCGGTTCATTGACGTCATATTCCGGCAATTACGAGTTCTACGCGCAGCAGCGCGCGTTGAACGAGCAGCAGCAGCAGGCGCAGTTCGAGCGGCAGCAGGCGATGCTGGCGAAGGAGCTGAAGTTCATCGAGCGCTTCAAGGCGCGCGCCTCGCATGCGGCGCAGGTGCAGAGCCGCGTCAAGAAGCTCGACAAGATCGAGCGCGTCGAGCCGCCCAAGCGCCGTCAGACCATCGAATTCGACTTTCCGCAGGCGCCGCGCTCCGGCGAGGACGTCGTCAATCTCAAGAACGTCAGCAAGGCTTATGGCAGCCGCACCATCTATGACGATCTCGATTTCTCGATCCGGCGGCTGGAGCGCTGGTGCGTCATGGGCATCAACGGCGCCGGCAAATCGACGCTACTGAAGCTCATCGCCGGCGCCACCGAGCCGGATGCCGGTTCGGTCGCGGTCGGCGGCAGCGTCAAGATGGGCTATTTCGCGCAGCACGCCATGGACCTGCTCGACGGCGAGCACACGGTGTTCGAAGCGCTGCAATACGAATTCCCGCAGGCCAGCATCGGCTCGCTGCGCTCGCTCGCCGGCTGCTTCGGTTTCTCCGGCGACGACGTCGAGAAAAAGTGCCGCGTGCTGTCGGGCGGCGAAAAGGCGCGTCTGGTCATGGCCAAGATGCTGTACGACCCGCCGAACTTCCTGGTGCTCGACGAGCCGACCAACCATCTCGACATGGCGACCAAGGAAATGCTGATCGGCGCGCTGTCGAAGTTCGAGGGCACCATGCTGTTCGTGTCGCATGACCGGCACTTCCTCGCCGCGCTGTCGAACCGCGTGCTCGAACTCACGCCCGACGGCCTGCACAAATACGGCGGCGGCTACACCGAATATGTCGCGCGCACCGGCTACGAAGCGCCGGGTTTGCATGGGTGAGCTGCCAACTAGGCTCTGACTGATCCGGCGGCAGCGCCGACGCGGCATAACCGTTATTTCTCCGCTCGTCCCCGCGAAAGCGGGGACCCAGTGAGGCTTGCCCAATCGTTCAAGAACTGGACCCCCGCTTCCGCGGGGGTGAGCGGAGCATGAAAGTGCCTGCATGGGTGAGCGTCGGCGGGGGCTTGTCCCGGGCGCGGCGCAGGCGAAGCCGTGCGCCGCAGAACCGGGACCTTCGCGACCTCTGCGCCTGTAAGGTCCCGGCTTAGCGGCGCGGCACTTCGCGCCGCACCGCATCCGGGACAAGTCAGCGTTTGTGGCGGCGCCCAGCTACCGCATCCGCTCGACCAGAAAATCGATGAACAGCCGCACCTTCACCGACAAATGCCGGGTCGGCGGGTAGATGGCGTAAAGCGTGAGTTGCGGCGGCTTGTAGTCATCGAGCACGGTGGTGAGCGCGCCGCTCTTCAATTCCTTCTCGGCGAGAAACACCGGCAGCACGGCAATGCCCCTGCCCTTGACCGCGGCGTCGCGCAGCACCTCGGCGTTGTTGGCGCACAGCGACCACTTCGGCGCGATCCAGTGATCCTCGCCGTCGGGGCCGGTGAGCTTCCACTGATTGCCGGTCGATAGAAAACCGTAGGTCAAGCATTCGTGCTGGCGCAGTTCGGCCGGCTGCTTCGGCTTGCCGTGCTTCCTGAAATAGCCGGGCGACGCGCAGATCACGCGTTCGATGTCGATGAGCTTGCGCGCGATCAGGCTCGACGGCTCGAGCTCGGCGATGCGCAAGGTGACGTCGAGCCCTTCCTGCACCGGATCGACCTGTTCGTCCGAGAGCACGAGCTGGATCTGCAGATCCGGATAGCGCTCCATGAAATCGGCGAGCACCGGGCCGAGCTTGATGGTGCCGAACGACATCGGCGCGTTGACGCGCAGCAGCCCGCGCGGCGTCGATTGCGCCTGCGTCGCCGCCTGGTCGGCGGCATCAAGATCCGCGAGCACGGTGAGCGCGCGCTCGTAGTAGGCCTGCCCGGTTTCCGTCGGCGAGGCCTGCCGCGTGGTGCGGTTGAGGAGTTGAACGCCGAGATCGCGCTCGAGCTCGCCGACATATTTGCTGACCGCCGAGCGGGACAGGCGCAGCTTGCGGCCGGCCTCGGCAAAGGACTTGAGTTCGACGACGTTGACGAAGGCACGGAGGCTGGCGAGCTTGTCCATGGCGGCGGGTCCTCGATTGTCGCCAATTCATAGACAATGACGCCACAAATGACCAGATTGTCGTTGCAGGGGTGACAGGCCATTTTACCGGCATGAAATCACGGTCGGGGCTCGGACGAGCCTCCATCGGCCCCAAACGGAAAGGAGCCCACCATGTCTGGCATCCACCACGTCACCGCCATCGCCGGTAACGCCCAGCGGAACTTCGACTTTTACACCCGCACGCTCGGGCTGCGTTTCGTCAAGCGCACGGTCAATTTCGACGATCCGGGCACCTATCACTTCTATTATGGCGACGAGGCGGGCCAGCCCGGCACCATCCTCACCTTCTTCCCCTGGGAGCATGCAGCGCCCGGCCGCGGCGGCGTCGGCCAGACGCACCAGACCGCGTTCCGGGTGCCGCTGTCGTCGCTCGGCTGGTGGACCCACCGTCTGACCGCAAAAGGCGTCGCTTACGAGCCGCTTGAAAAGCGCTTCGGCGAATCCGTGCTTGCCTTCACCGATCCGGACGGCATGAGCCTGTCGCTCGTCGGCGTCCCCGGCGCGGAGAACGAGGCGGGCTGGAGCAATGGCGACGTGCCGGCCGAACACGCGATCCGCGGCTTCCATGGCGTCACGCTGCTGCTCGACAGCGCCGCGAAGACCGGCGCGATCCTCACCGACGTGCTCGGCTACACCGAAGCGGCGCGCGAAGGGTCGATCATCCGCTACCGGGCGACGGCGGCGCTCGGCGGCTATGTCGATATCTACGAGGCCAAGGGCTTCATGACCGGACGTCAGGGTCGCGGCTCGGTGCATCACATCGCCTTCCGCGCCACCGACGACGCCGAGCAGGCGGCGATGGCGAAGCGGCTGATCGAGAAGCACGGCGTGCGTCCGACAGAGCAGAAGGATCGCAATTACTTCCGCTCGATCTACTTCCGTGAACCGGGCGGCGTGTTGTTTGAGATTGCCACCGACATTCCCGGCTTTGCCGTCGATGAGCCGGTCGAGACCCTGGGTCAGCATCTCAAGCTGCCCGCCTTTCTCGAAGGCCATCGCGCCGAGATCGAGAAGGTGTTGCCGTCGCTGGAACAGGAGACTGTGTCGTGACCGACAACCTTGCAGGCTTCACGTATCGCTTCGAGAAGGGATCGGCGGCGGGTTCGCCGCCGATCCTCCTGCTGCACGGCACCGGCGGCGACGAAAACGATCTGATCGATCTCGGCCGGGTCGTGGCGCCGGGTTCGGCGTTGTTGTCGCCGCGCGGCCAGGTGCTGGAGCACGGCATGCCGCGCTTCTTCCGCCGCCTCGCCGAAGGCGTGTTCGATGAGGCCGACCTGAAGCAACGCACCGATGCGCTGGCGGACTTCGTCATCGCGGCGCGCAAGCGCTACGCCCTGGAAGCGCCGATCGCACTCGGCTTCTCCAATGGCGCCAACATCGCCGCGGCGATGCTGATGCAGCGCCCGGATATTCTGTCCGGCGCGGTCCTGTTGCGGGCGATGGTGCCCTATGGCGGTCCGCCGGCGGCATCGATCCCCGGCACGTCGGTGCTGATCGCCTCCGGCGCGCAGGATCCGATCATGCCGGCATCGAACCCGGCACAACTGGCGGCGCAGTTGCGCGAGCGCGGCGCCGCGGTCGACCACCGCATCGTCCCGGCCGGTCACGGCCTGACGCAGGCGGACGTCAACCTGGCCGCGGCGTTCGTAAAGAATATCGCCGTGAAAGCGCCGGCCTGACCACTGCAGCCGCGCGTCGCTGGATTCCGGACCGCCGCTTTGCGGCGCCCGGAATTCCAGTTGCTTAATTTACCGGCCAGCCACGCATCGCCAGATCGGCGACCTTGCGCAACTCTTCCCGGCTGGCGCCGGCAGCGGCGCGCACCGACATGCCGTCGAGCACCGTCATGTAGTAGCGAGCGAGATCCTTGGCCTCGATTTCGTCGGGCAGTTCGCCGGAGGCCTTGGCCTTGGTGAAACGCTCGACCAGCATCTGCTCGCTCTCGGCGCGCTTGGCGCTCATGTGGTCGGATATCACCTGGCCGCAATCGCCGCTGGTCAACGTACCCTTCACCAGCATGCAGCAATGCGGATTGCCCTCTTCGGCGTAGAAGCCGATGACGCGCTCGAACAGCAGGGCCATCATGTCGCGTGCCGTCGGCGCGCTCATGAGTTCGGACCACACCTGCTTGCGCACTTCCGCATAGCGGTCGAGCGCCGAGCGGAATAACTTCTCCTTGTTGCCGAACGCGGCGTACAGGCTGGGCGGACTGATCCCCATGGCGGAGGTCAGCTCCGATATGGAGGTGCCCTCGTAGCCATTGCGCCAGAACACGTCCAAAGCCTTGTCCAGGGCCTGTTCGGTGTCGAACTCCCTGGGTCTTCCCATTGTTCCCATTACGGAATTTCCCTCGGCCGTTGTCCCCTCAGCCAATTTTCCGCTAGCGACTTTTTTGCCACGGTACCACGAAAGTCGCCTTTATTTTGTAACGTCACTTATATAAGTACCTTGACACCGTGTTCCACTCACCACATGTGTAGCGTCCGTTACATATATGGTTGGTGGAGAACTTCAATGCAATTGCAATCCAAAACGGGGCCCGGTCGCGCCCGTGTCTGGAGCGCAGGCGTCGCCGCCGTCGTCATCGTCGCGGCGATCGGCACCTATCTCATCGTCCCGGGAAGCAATGAGCCGTCCAAGGCTGTCGCAGCAGCGGCAGCCCCCGCTGCCGTGCCGGTATCGGTCGCCATCGTCGAGCCGCGTTCCGTCAAGCTGTGGGATGAGTTTTCCGGCCGGCTCGAAGCCGTCGAACGCGTCGATATCCGTTCGCGCGTCGCCGGCGCCATCGAGGCCGTGCACTTCCACGAAGGCGCGCTGGTCGCCAAGGGCGACGTCCTGATCAGCATCGATCCAGCTCCCTACGCCGCCGAAGTGATGCGCGCCAAGGCGCAGGTCGCCGCCGCGCAGGCCCGTTCGGCGCTGACCCAGACCGATCTCGAACGCGGCAAGCAGCTCATCGACTCGCGCACGCTGTCGCAGCGCGATCTCGACCAGCGCGAGAACGCGGCGCGCGAAGCCGATGCCAACGTCAAGGCCGCGCAGGCGAGCCTGGAGTCGGCGCAGCTCAATCTCGACTACACCAAGATCCGTGCCCCGGTCGCCGGCCGGGTCGGCCGCCTTAACGTCACCGTCGGCAATCTCGTCGCCGCCGGCGCCGGCGGACCGGTGCTGACGACATTGGTGTCGGTCAATCCGATGTATGCCAGCTTCGACGCCGACGAAGCCGCGGTGCGCCGTGCGCTCGGCTCGTTGCCGACGCAAGCGGCGCGCGACGAGATCGATCGCATCCCGGTGCAGATGATCGTCGGCGGCAGCGAACAGCCGCGTCAGGGCAAGCTGCAACTGATCGACAACCAGGTCGCCTCCGCGACCGGTACGCTGCGGCTGCGCGCGGTGTTCGACAATGCCGACGGCGCGCTGATCCCCGGTCAGTTCGCGCGGCTGTTCCTCGGGCGTGCCGACAACAAGCCGGTCCTCATGGTCAGCGAGAGGGCGATCGGGACCGACCAGGACAAGCGTTACGTGCTGGTGGTCGACAAGGAGAAGAAGGCCGCCTACCGCGAGATCAGCCTCGGCGCCCCCGCCGACGGCCTGCGCGTCGTCGATGCCGGCCTCAATCCCGGCGATCAGGTCATCGTCAACGGCCTGATGCACGTCCGGCCCGGCGCCCCGGTCGAGCCCAAGCTCGTTCCGATGCTCGCCGCCAACGACAGCAAAACCGCGAGCCGCTAACGGCGGCTCGCTTTCCCATTTTCAACTGACTCAGCGCCTTCCGACGCCGGTACTGCCATGAATATTTCGCGCTTTTTCATCGACCGCCCGATCTTTGCCGGCGTCCTGTCGACATTGATCTTCCTCGCCGGCCTTCTGGCGCTGCGTGCGATGCCAATTTCCGAATATCCGGAGGTGGTGCCGCCGTCGGTCGTCGTGCGCGCGCAATACCCGGGCGCCAACCCGCGCGTCATCGCCGAAACCGTGGCGACGCCGATCGAGGAATCCGTCAACGGCGTCGAAGGCATGCTCTATATGAGCAGCCAGGCCACCACCGACGGCCTGATGACGCTGACCGTCACCTTCGCGCTCGGCACCGATCCCGACAAGGCGACGCAGCTCGTGCAGAACCGCGTGTCGCAGGCCGAAGCGCGCCTGCCGACGGAAGTGCGCACGCTCGGCATCACCACGACCAAGAGTTCGCCCGACCTGACCATGGTCGTGCACATCCTGTCGCCGAACGGCCGCTATGACATGACGTATCTGCGCAACTACGCGCTGCTCAACGTCAAGGACCGCATCGCCCGCATCAAGGGCATTGGCGACGTGCAACTGTTCGGCGCCGGCGACTACGCCATGCGCGTCTGGCTCGATCCGCAGAAGATCGCCGCGCGCGGCCTCTCCGCCGGCGATATCGTCCGCGAGATCCGGGCGCAGAACGTGCAGGCCGCCGCCGGCATCGTCGGCGGTTCGCCCAGCGAGCCCGGCCTCAATCTTCAGCTTTCGCTGAACGCGCAAGGCCGTCTCAACACCGTCGAGGAATTCGGCGACATCATCGTGCGCACCGGCACCGACGGCCAGGTGACGCGGCTGAAGGATGTCGCGCGCCTCGAGCTCGGTTCGGCCGATTACGCGTTGCGCTCGCTGCTCGACAACAAGGACGCGGTCGCCATCGGCATCATGCAGGCGCCGGGCTCGAACGCGCTCGACATCTCCGACAACGTGCGCAAGGTGATGGCCGACCTCAAGGTCGCCATGCCGGAAGGCGTCGATTACTCGATCGTCTACGACCCGACCCAGTTCATCCGCGCCTCGATCGAAGCGGTGGTGCACACCCTTCTCGAAGCCATCGTGCTCGTCGTGCTGGTCGTCATCCTGTTCCTGCAGACCTGGCGCGCCTCGATCATCCCCCTGCTCGCCGTGCCGGTGTCGATCATCGGCACCTTCGCGGTGATGTACGCGCTCGGCTTCTCGATCAACGCGCTGTCGCTGTTCGGCCTCGTGCTGGCGATCGGCATCGTGGTCGATGACGCCATCGTCGTGGTCGAGAACGTCGAACGCAATATCGAGAACGGCCTGTCGGCGCGCGACGCCACCTACAAGGCCATGAGCGAAGTGTCGGGTCCGATCATCGCCATCGCCCTGGTGCTGGTCGCGGTGTTCGTGCCGCTCGCCTTCATCAGCGGCCTGTCCGGCCAGTTCTACAACCAGTTCGCGCTGACCATCGCCATTTCGACGGTGATCTCGGCGATCAACTCGCTGACTCTGTCGCCCGCGCTCGCGGCGCTGCTACTCAAGGGCCACGACGCGCCGAAGGACTGGCTGACCCGCGGCATGGACAAGATCCTCGGCCCGTTCTTCCGCCTGTTCAATCGCGGTTTCGGCGCCGGCACCCGGGCCTATGGCGGCGGCCTGTCCCGCCTGCTCGGCCGCAAGACGATCGTGATGGGCGTCTATGTGCTGCTCGTCGGCGTCACCGTCTTCATGTTCCGCGTCGTGCCGGGCGGCTTCATCCCGAGCCAGGACAAGCAGTACCTCGTCGGCTTCGCGCAACTGCCCGACGGCGCCACGCTCGACCGCACCGAAGACGTGATCCGCCAGATGAGCGACATCGCGCTAAAGACGCCGGGCGTCGAAAGCGCGGTCGCCTTCCCCGGCCTGTCGATCGCGGGCTTCACCAACTCGTCGAACGCCGGCATCGTCTTCGTGACGCTCAAGCCCTTCGACGAGCGCAGGACACCGAACCTGTCGGGCGGCGCCATCGCCATGGCGCTCAACATGAAGTATGCGGCGATCGGCGAGGCTTTCATCGCCATGTTCCCGCCGCCCCCGGTGATGGGCCTCGGCACGATCGGCGGTTTCAAGCTGCAGATCGAGGATCGCGCCGGTCTCGGCTATCGCGTGCTGGATGACGCCACCAAGGCGTTCCTCGGCAAGGCGATGCAGGCGCCCGAGCTCGCCGGCCTGTTCACCAGCTTCCGCGTGAACGTGCCGCAGCTTTACGCCGATATCGACCGCACCCAGGCGCGGCAACTCGGCGTGCCAGTGCCGGATATCTTCGAGGCGCTGCAGACGTATCTCGGCTCCGTCTACGTCAACGACTTCAACAAGTTCGGCCGCACCTATTCGGTGCGCGTGCAGGCCGACGCCAAGTTCCGCGCGCATGCGGAAGACGTGGCGCGCTTGCAGGTGCGCTCGACCAACGGCCAGATGGTGCCCCTCGGCGCCGTGCTGAACATCAAGTCCACGGCGGGCCCGGAACGCGCCATGCGCTACAATGGCTTCCTCTCCGCCGACATCAGCGGCGGCCCGGCGCCCGGCTATTCGTCGGGCCAGGCGCAGGCCGCGATCGAGCGCATTGCCGCGGAGACGCTGCCGAAGGGCATCAGCTTCGAATGGACCGAGCTGACCTACCAGCAGATCCTCGCCGGCGACTCGGCGGCGCTGATCTATCCGCTGGCGATCCTGCTCGTCTTCCTCGTGCTCGCCGCGCTCTATGAAAGCCTGATCCTGCCGGTGGCGATCCTGATGATCGTGCCGATGGGCCTGATGGCGGCGATGATCGGCGTCTGGCTGACCGGCGGCGACAACAACATCTTCACCCAGATCGGCCTGTTCGTGCTGGTCGGTCTGTCGGCGAAGAACGCGATTCTGATCGTCGAGTTCGCGCGCGAGCTGGAGCTCGCCGGCGAGCCGCCGCTCAAGGCCGCGATCACCGCCAGCCGGCTGCGTCTGCGGCCGATCCTGATGACGTCGATGGCGTTCATCATGGGCGTGGTGCCGCTCGTTACCTCGGTCGGCGCCGGCGCCGAGATGCGTCACGCCATGGGCGTCGCCGTGTTTGCCGGCATGATCGGTGTCACCTTGTTCGGCATCTTCCTGACGCCGGTGTTCTACATGGTGGTGCGCGCCCTCTCCGGCTTCAAACCTTTGCGCATGCACGGCGCGGCGCCGGTACCGGAGGTCGCCGCACCGGCCTCGCACGGCGGCTGATCGCCGGCTCGCAGCACAACCGAAAGCCATGCCGCCGCCTGGCGGCATGGCCGGACCGACAGCGCCGGGCCGCGATTTCTTTCGGTTTCTTAGCGTCACGACTCGCGCCGCGTCCGGTTGCACAACCTGCGACGATTATGTGAGCGAGCCGACATCGGCGCGATGATATCCTGAGCGACGTTGGAGATGTTTTGGCATGGGTTGTATGGAGTATCGCCATGCTCAATGTCAGTCTTCTCGGGGCGGCATCCTTCGCCGTCGATAACGCCGTCGTCAAATCCGACCTGGGCCCGGCCGGCCGCCTTCTGGCCTGTTATCTCTTTGAGTTCGCCGGCAAAGTTCATCGCCGTGAACGTCTCGTCGATCTGTTCTGGCAGGACACCGACCCCGAGCGCGCGCGCTCGGCCCTCAACACTGCCATCTGGCGCATCCGCAAGGTGCTCGACCACGGCGGCGACGGCGCTTCCCGGCATTTGTTGACCATTGGCAACGAGGTGGTGCTGGAGCCTTCGGGCGACTTTCACGTCGATACCCATGAACTCGAAAGCGCCTGCAAACGCGCGCTGGCGCGGCGGGACAGCGCTCTCACCGCCGACGAACTGAGCGGCATCAGCCGCGCCGTCGAGAATTACGGCGGCCCCTTCCTCGACGGCTACGACGACGACTGGGTGTTGCAGGAGCGTGAGCGGCTGCATTGTCTATTCATTCGCAGCACATTCGAGTTGATGCGGTCCGCCGCCAACCAGGGCTACTACGAGCGGGCGCTGGACTTTGGGCGCCGCGTGCTGGCGGTCGACCCGCTGCGCGAGAGCGTTCAACAGGATGTCATGCTCCTGCTGCTGCTCAACGGTCAGCGCGTCGAGGCGATCCGCACCTATCAGCGTCTCGTGCAGAAACTGCGCAGCGAACTCGACATCGGCCCGATGCCGGAGACGGCCCGGCTGCACGATGACATCCTGTCCGGCGCCATTTTCAATCATCTCCAGGACTACGTGGTCGGCCACTTCGGCGCGCAGAAGGCACTGAGCTTCTAGGCTCCAGCGGGCGACCGCACCGTGATTTCCCCGTGAGCCGCGCGCTCGGCGCGCCAACACTTCAGCCATAGGTCGCGGCTACTGGCTTGGCACGAAGGCCTGCCACGCTTTGCCCGCGGCCGTCCGACAACGGACGCGCGAAAAATCGTGCGGCGTCCCGATGCAGCATCGTACCGACATCGTCCAGTCCTTCTGGCTCCGTTTCTGGCGCGAGCCGCATCGCGGCGCTCATCGGGAATGGCGCGGCTCGATCTGGCACGAGCAGCAGGCCGCCCACGACAAGCCGACCATCGTCGCCAACCCCGAAGAAGCTTTCGAGTTCGTGCGCCGCGTCCTGCATGGCCAGGTGCAGGACAGCGACGACGGCTCCGCCGTGCCGCGCGCATCGCTGCCGTCCAACGAACGCCATGACGACGGCATCCCCGGTTTGCTGCGGCGGCTGACGGCCTTCTGGCGCCGGCAAAGAGGAGAAAAGCCGTGACGCTCGTTCGCGCCTTCACGCCAACGGCAAAGCTCGGGCAATTTTCGGCGTCGCTGCGGCGTTTGTTCCACCTGTCGCCGCGCCAGGCCGAATTCTCCACCCGCGGCTTCACCGCAAAGAATTCGAACAAGCGCCAAGCACTTGAGGCAGCCGGCCAGGCCTTCATCGGCGGCTACAACAGCGCCCTCGCTGCGACTGACCTCTCCGACATTCTCGAGCATATCGCCGGCGCGGCGCCCACGCTGCGCGGGTTTCACTCGGAAGGGGCTGCCATGGGCGTCGCCATCGCCGACGCGATGTCGCTCCGTCACCCGCAACTGCCGGCTTATATCGCCGCCACCGAGCGCGACTTTACCTATCTCGCCCATGTCGGCGCCGGCTGGGCGCTGGCGCGCACGCCGTGGCGCCGCGCCGCGATCCTGGCGCCGCTCGACCCGGTGCATCGCTGGCTGGCCTATGACGGCCTCGGCTTTCACGACGCCTATTTCAGCCAGCCACGCATCGCCACCGGCTGGCGGCGCATCACCGACGGTTATGCCGCCCGCGCCTACGACCAGGGCATCGGCCGCGCCATCTGGTTCGTCGCCGGCGGCGACGTCGAACCGGCCGCCCGCATCATCGCCGCCTTGCCGCCACCCCGCCACAGCGACCTCTGGTCGGGGGTCGGCCTCGCCATGGCCTATGCCGGACCGGCAAGCGACGGCGACCTTCGCGCGGCGCTGACGGCCGCCGGCGCGCATGCGGCCGCGTTCGCGCAAGGCGTCGCCTTCGCCTGCGAGGCCCGCGCCCGCGCCCAGTTCATTCCCGCGAACACCGATAACGCGGCGCATGCGGTCTGGCACAGCGACGCCGGCGTCGTCGCGCGACTGGTGCGCGACCGGCGCGGCCGCCTGCCTGAGACCGACGGCGCCGTGCCGCGCTACGAGATGTGGCGGCGGGACGTCGCCAATGCCTCCCAGCAACCGGCACCGGGGATGCGCACCGCATGACCCGCTTCTTGCGCCGTCACGCCGCCAAGCTCGCGACCGTGTCGATCGCCGCCGCGTTCTATGCGCTGGCGCTGCCGCATGACCTGTCGGCTGCCGGACGCGCCGCGCTGGCCGCGAAGCTGCGTTTCGCGCCGACCTATCTCGAGCCCGCCGACAACGGTCAACCGATGCGCAAAGTGCGCACCGTCAACCCGGCGCTCCAGCATTACGACGCGTGGATTTCATCGGTCGGCGCCGGCGCGGCGCTCGCCGACATCGCCGGCAGCGGCAAGCCGGCCGACATCTGCCTCGTCGATCCGCGCAACGACAGCGTCTCGGTGATGCCGGCGCCGGACACCGGCGCGCGCTTTGCGCCATTCGCGCTGCCGACGCCGGCCGATGGCTACGAGGCTCGCACGATCGCGCCGATGGGTTGTCTGCCCGCCGACGTCAATGAAGACGGCCGCATGGACCTCGTCGTCTATTACTGGGGCCGCACGCCGGTCGTCTTCCTGCGCAATGACGCGGCCGAGCTCACGGCTGATGCCTTCACGCCGGTCGAGGTCGTGCCGCAGCGCGAAGTGTGGAACACCAATGCCGCGATCGTCGCCGATATCGACGGCGACGGCCATCCGGACCTGATGTTCGGCAACTATTTCCGCGACGGCGACCGCATCCTCGATCCCGCCGCAACCGCCGGCGTCAAGATGCAGCACTCGATGTCGCGCGCCGAGAACGGCGGCCGCAACCGGCTGCTGCTGTGGCAGAGCGCAACCCGCACGGCCATCGCCTATCGCGACGCCAGCGAGGCGCTGACGCCGGCGATGGCCGACGGCTGGACGCTCGCGCTCGGCGCCCGCGATCTCACCGGCGACCTGCTGCCGGAAATCTATGTCGCCAACGATTTCGGCTCGGACCGGCTGCTGCTCAACGAGTCGACGCCGGGCCAGCCGAAGTTCAGGATCGTCGAGCGCAAACGCGATGTCACCACACCGCGCTCGAAAGTGCTGGGCCGCGACTCGTTCAAGGGCATGGGCGTCGATTTCGGCGACGTCTCCGGCGACGGCCGTCCGGCGATCGCGGTGAGCAACATCGCCTCGCCCTACGCGCTGCTCGAGAGCCACTTCCTGTTCGTCAATACCGGCGACGCCGCAGCCTGGGCGCGCGGGCAAGCGCCGTATCGCGACGAGAGCTTTGCGCGCGGCACCTGGATCAGCAACTGGGGCTGGGACATCAAGTTCGCCGACGTGCTCAACAGCGGCCGGCCGGCGCTGGTGCAGACCATCGGTTTCATCAAGGGCGAGCACGACGCCTGGCCGCGTTTGCAGGAGCTCGCCATGGGCAATGACGAGCTGCTGCCGCATCCGGCGGCGTGGCCGCGCTTCCGCGGCGGCGAGGATCTGTCGGGCCACGATCACGACCGGCTGTTCCTGCCGGACGCCGACGGCCGTTATCACGACGTCTGGCCGCTGCTCGGCCTCGACCGCGACACCATCTCGCGTGGCGTCGCCACCGCCGACGTTTATGGCGACGGCCGGTTGGCGGTGCTGATCGCGCGGCAATGGCAGCCGTCCCTGTACCTGCGCAACGTGTCGGAGGGCGGCGGCCGCGCCATCGTCATCGACCTGCGCGTCGCCGGCCTGGGAGGGGCGACGCGCGCCGCCTACGGCGCCGAGGCGCGCGTCACGCTCGACGACGGCCGCATCGTCACCTCCACCGTCGATGGCGGCTCCGGTCACGGCGGGCGGCGCGCGCCGGAAATTCATCTCGGCCTCGGCGATGTCGCGGCCGGACGCGTGTTCGACGTCGAGATCGACTGGCGCGACGCGCAGGGACCGCACCGCACGACCTTCAAGCTGAAGCCGGGCCGCCACCGCATCGTGCTCAGCGCACAGGGAGCCTGACCGTCATGACCATGGCCCTCGGCAACCGCATCGCCAGACCGCACACCAAGCCGCAAACAGCAAAGCCGCAAGTCGCCGAACGCTGGTACTCGGAAAAGCGGCTCGGCGGCCTGTCGCGCTTTGCCTTCGCCATCACCGTGCTGAACATCTTCGGCCACCTGTTCCTCGGCTTCGAGCAAAGCTGGGCGACGCCCTTCGTCGCGCTGGCGGCCGGCTATGGCACCGACCTGATCGGCGAAACAATCGACGCGCGCGCCAGCGGCCGGCGGCCGCGTTACGCCGGTTCCTTCGTCGACCTCGTTCGCTTCCTGTTGCCGGCGCATATCAGCGCGCTGGCCGTCGGCATGCTGCTCTATGCCGCCGAGAACATCGCCGCCGTCGCCTTTGCCGTGTCGGTCGCCATGGCGTCGAAATACGTCTTTCGCGTTGCCGTCGCCACCGACCAACAGGGACGGCCCGTGACGCGGCATTTCCTCAACCCGTCGAACTTCGGCATCACCGTCACGCTGATCCTGTTCCCGACCGTCGGCATCGCGCCGCCCTATCAGTTCGCCGAGAACACCTACGGCTTTGTCGACTGGCTGTTGCCGCTGATCGTGATCGGCACCGGCAGCCTGCTCAACCTCAAGGCGACGGGACGCATTCCGCTGATCCTCGCCTGGGTCGCGGCCTTCGCCACGCAGGCGGCGATCCGCGCCGCCATCGACGGCACGCCGCTCGCCGCCGGTCTGATGCCGATGACCGGCTTCGCCTTCGTGCTGTTCACCTTCTACATGATCACCGATCCGGCGACGACGCCGGCGCGGCGGCCGGGCCAGATCGCCTTCGCCGTTGCGGTCGCCGCGGCCTACGCGCTGTTCATGGAGCTGCACATCGTCTTCGGCCTGTTCTATGCGCTGACGCTGGTGACGGCGGGCCGCGGCCTGTGGCTCTTCGTGACCCAGCCGCGCGCGGCGGCGGTCGAGAAGCAGGCCGTCGCCCCCAGCATGACGCCGGCGGAATGAGGAGCGGTGCGGCGTCATGTCCCTGCCCGTGAACCTGGCCATCGTCGCAACAGCCTGCCGCTTTCCGGACGCGAACTCGCCCGCCGAACTCTGGAATAATGTGATCGAGGGCCGCCGCTCGTTCCGCGCCATTCCGCGGCAACGCCTCGACCTCGCGCGCTATGCCGCCGCGGCAATCGGCGACGCCGACTCCATCACGCCGGTGCGCGCCGGCCTGCTCACCGGCTGGCGGCCCGACCCAGGCGCCTTGCGCATTCCGCGCAACACATTCGACGCGACGGACCTGACGCACTGGCTGGCGCTCGATATCGCGCGCGACGCCTTCGCCGCGATCGGCGGCGCCGACCGGCTCGACCGCGCGCGCACCGCGGTCGTCGTCGCCAACACGCTGACCGGCGAATTCAGCCGCGCCGCGCTGCTGCGCCTGCGGCTGCCGTTTCTCGACGATCTGCTCGCTGAAGCGATAGCCGCCGAGAAGATTGCAGACGTAGCGGCGGCGCGCCTGCGCGCGCAATTCGCGGCGACGCTGCGCCAGGCCTTCGCCGATCCCAACGAAGACAGCCTTGCCGGCGGGCTCGCCAACACCATCGCGGGGCGCATCGCCAACCACTTCGACCTTCACGGCGGCGGCTATTCGGTGGACGGCGCCTGTGCCTCGTCACTGGTCGCCGTCGCCGATGCGGGCAACCTGCTGATCACCGGACAGGCCGACGCCGTGCTGGTCGCGGCGGTCGATCTCAGCCTCGACCCGTTCGAACTCGTCGGTTTCTCGCGCAACGGCGCACTCGCTGCGGGCGAGATGCGCGTGTTCGACGCGCGCGCCAACGGCTTCTGGCCCGGCGAAGGCGGCGGCGCCGTACTGTTGATGCGCGAAGACAATGCCAATGCGCTCGATCTGCCGGTGCTGGCGCGGCTGCGCGGCTGGGGCCTGTCCAGCGACGGCGCCGGCGGCCTGACGCGGCCGTCGAGCGAGGGCCAGAGCGCCGCCTATCGCCGCGCCTATGCGACGGCCGGTGTTGATCCGGCCGATGTCGATTACGTCGAGGCGCACGGCACCGGCACCGCCATCGGCGATCCGACCGAAGTGCGCGCGCTCGCCGCGCTGCGCGATGACGCGCGCGCGGCGCTGCCGATCGGTTCGATCAAGGCCAATATCGGTCACACCAAGGCGGCGGCCGGATTGGCCGGGCTGATCAAGACGGTCGAAGCGCTGCGCAACGGCGTCGTGCCGCCGCACGTCGGCTGCGACACGCCGCACGGCGTATTCGCCGAAGTCGGTCATCGGATCACGCCGGCGCTGACGCCGTTCGCGTTTGATGCCGGCCGCGCCGCGATTGCCGGCGTTTCCAGCTTCGGCTTCGGCGGCATCAACGCGCATGTCGTGCTGGAAGGCGTAACGAGACAAACGGCGCATCGCGCCGCGCCCGTTCGCCCGCGGACGCAGGACGCCGAACTGTTCGTCTTCGCCGGCGACACCGCGGCCGACGTCATCGCCACCATCGCGCGGCTCGAAACGCGCGCGCCGCATTTGTCGATGGCGGAACTGGCGGACGCCGCGGCCAATACGGCCGGGCAAGTGCGGACGGCGCCGATGCGCGCCGCCGTCATCGCACGTCATGGCGCTGAACTGGCCGCACGGCTTCGTGAAGCACGGACACTCATTGCTGCCGGTACGCCGTCACGAAACACCGCTTCCGGTGTCTTCGTCGGCATCGCCGGCACAGCTCCGCGCATCGCCCTCCTGTTTCCCGGCCAGGCGGCGCCGTCGCGGCCCGACGGCGGCGCATGGCGACGACGCTTCGCCAGCAGCGACCGCTGGCTGGGGCAACTGCCGGCTGAGGTCTCCGATCCGGTAGCGACGGAAATCGCACAGCCGGCGATCATGGCAGCATCGCTCGCCGCGCTCGATGTTCTGGGAAAACTCGGCATCGAAGCGACCATCGCCGCCGGTCACAGCCTTGGTGAGATCGCGACACTCGCCTGGGCCGGCGCGCTCGAACCAGACGAAGCCCTCCTGCTTGCGCACAAGCGCGGCGCCCTCATCGGGCAGCATGGCATCGGCGGCGGCGCCATGCTGCGTGTCGCCATGCCGGCTGCGGGCGCCACAGAGTTCGCCGCGGCTCACGGCGTCGCCGTCGCCTGCATCAATGGCGAACGGGAGACCGTGCTGTCCGGGCCCCGCGCGGCCATCGAGGCTATCGCAGCACAGGCGCGCAGCCGTGGCATCGAAACGACGTCGCTCAAGGTGTCGCATGCCTTCCACAGTCAGCATATGACGCCGGCGCTCGAACCATGGCGCGCCGCGCTCGAGGCCGTGACGTTTAGGCCGCTCAGCTGCCGCGCCGTCTCGACGGTGACCGGCGATGTGCTCGGCGATGGCGCCGCATTGCGTCCGCTGCTCGTGAGCCAGTTCACTGTTCCGGTGCGGTTCACCGACGCACTCGACCGTGTTGCCGAGGAAGCCGACATCGTCATCGAAGCCGGGCCCGGCGAAGGCCTCACCCGGCTGGCGAAGCTGCACGGCCTCGAGACCGTCTCGGTGGATGCGTTTGGGCCATCACTGGTGCCCCTGCTCTCCGCCATCGCGACCCTGTTCGTCGCCGGCGCGGCGCCGCGGTTCGCGGCGCTCTATGCGGACCGCCAATTGCGTGGCTTCGACCCGGCGGCGCTACCCTACTTTCTGGCAAGCCCTTGCGCACCGCGCGAGGCTGCGCAGCCGGCGCCGGCCTTCGTGCCGCAAGCGCCGGCTGAGGAAACCGTCGTCGCGCCGGACACTGATGAGGCCGATCCCCTCGCCTTAGTGCGCCGCGCCGTCGCCGACGAAACGCAATTTGCCGACGGCGCCTTCGGCGACGACGATCGCTTCCTCGATACTCTGCATCTCAATTCGCTGTCGGTGGCCCGTATCGTCACCCGTGCCGCCCGGCTGATCGGCATCGAACCGCCGCAGGCGCCGACTGACTTTGCCAACGCCACGGTGCGCGACCTCGCCGACGCGCTCTCCGAGATGGCGACGCTTGGCGCGCGGCACACGGTCCAGCGCGATCACATTGCGGGCGTGCGGCCCTGGGTGCGGCGTTACGGAATGCGGTGGCGGGAAGAGCCGGCGCCAGACACGCCGCGGAACGCAGATGAATGGTGCGTGATCGGCCTCAACGGACGGGTCGACGCGTCCGAGGGCGATCACGGTCGAATTCTCATCTGGTTGCCGGATGGTGCTGGCGAAGATCACGCCGTGGCTCTCCTTGACTGCTGTCAGGACCTGGCGCGCAATGGCCGCGCCAAACATGTCGCCTTCTGCCACGCCGGCCTGCCCGTTTCGGCCTTTGCGCGTTCGATCGCGCAGGAAAACCGCTTTGCCTCTGTGCAAGTGATCGAACGCGCCACGGGGCATGACGAAAGCGATGTGCTGCCGCATCTCGGCGCCACGACCGGTGGCTTCAGCGAATGGCGTCTCGATGCTGACGGCAAGCGATACGCACCGCACTTCGTGCCGCTCGCCGACAAGCCTCGCCCGGCGCGGTCGATCGGCGAGCGCGACGTCGTCGTGGTCACCGGCGGCTCATCCGGCATCGGCGCGGAATGCGCGCTGCGCCTCATGGACGTCACCGGCGCCTCGGTCGCCCTGATCGGGCGGCGCGCGGCGAGCGACGGCGGGGTACGCCAGACGCTCGAACGCGCGGCGGCGATGGGCCGGCGCTGCATCTATCGCCAGGCCGATGTCGGCGACGCCGGGGTGCTGCAATCGGCCTTCGACGACATCGCGCGCGAACTCGGGCCGGTCACCGCACTGCTGCACGCGGCCGGCCGCAACCAGCCCAGCGCCTTCGACAATCTTACGAATGATGAATTGCGCGCCACGCTGGCGCCGAAGACCCAAGGGCTGCGCCATGCGCTGGCCGCGGCGCCCGACCTGCGGCGCGTCATCGTGTTCGGCTCGATTATCGGCCGGCTCGGCCTCGAGGGCGAAGCCCATTATGCGCTGGCCAATGCGATGGCCGCGGATATCGCGCAGGTATGGGCGCGGTCGCGGGAGGATGCGCGCAGCCTCGCCGTCGAATGGTCGGCCTGGGCCGGGCTCGGCATGGGCGAACGGCTTGGCACCATCGAGCGCCTCGCCGACCGCGGGGTGTCGGCGCTGAGCGTCGATGACGCGCTCGACGCCTTCGAGCGCCTGATCCGCGACGACGCCGAGGGCACGATCGCGGTCTGCGGCCGTTTCGGCGCCTCGTCACATGCGACGGCCGAAGCGGCGGCGCTGCCGGCCCTGCGCTTCGTCGGTCAGCCCCTCGTCTACTATCCCGGCACCGAACTGGTGGTCGAAACCGCACTGGCGACCGGCCGCGATCCCTATCTCGCCGATCACCATGTTTCGGGACATGCGGTGCTGCCCGGCGTCATCGGGCTCGAGGCGATGGCGCAGGTCGCAGGTGCCTTATCCGGCCACGCCGCGCCCGGCACGATCGACAATATCGCCTTTGAAAGCGCGGTGGCCTTGCCGCTTGATGAGGATCTCACCATCCGCATCGCGGCCCTCACAATTGCCGAGGGCCGCGTCGAAGCCGCCATTCGCGCCGCCGACGATGACTTTTCGGCCATCCGCATGCGCGCGGTCTTCACTTATGGCCGCGACACGACGGCACCGCCGGCCAAGGCGCCCGCCGCGGAAGACTTGATCTGTGGCGAGGCCTTTTACGGATCGCTGCTGTTCCAGCAGCGCCGCTTCCAAGGCATCGCCGCCTATCGGCACATCGCCGCCCGGCGCATCGTGGCGCGGCTCGGCGCCGGGCAACATGACTGGTTCTCTGCCTACGAGCCGCAACAGCTGGTGCTCGGCAATCCCGCGGCGCATGACGCGATGCTGCATGCGTTACAGGCCGCGGTACCGCATCTTCGCGTGCTGCCGGTAGCAATCGGCAGCATGACGCGGTTCAGCGACGCCGACATTGCGAGCATCGAGGGAACCGAGCGTGGCGCCACCGACCGCGAGTTCACCTTCGACATCGACGGCTACGACCGCGATGGCACGCTGGCGCAGCGCTGGCGCGATGTAACCTTCCGCGCCATCGGCCCGCTCGATGTGGCGCCGCTGCTGTCGGCGAACGCGCATCTCCTCGCGCCGTATGTCGAACGCGTGGCGCGGGCGGCCTTCAAGGATGCCGGCATAAAGGTCGCTATCGCCGCCGGCACCGAGCGCCATGAGCGCAGGCGTGCCGCGCTCGCCGCGCTCGGGCTGGCGCGCGTGACGACGCGCCGCGACGGCAAGCCGCTGGCCGACGACGGTGACGTGTCGCTCGCGCATGGCCAGGGCCTGACGTTGGCGGTCAAGGCCAAGTTCGACATCGCCTGCGATATCGCCGCGGTCGCAGCGTTCAATGGCGACGAAAGCCCGGCAATGGCCCCTACGGCGCGCGCCGTCGTCGATACGGTGGCGCGGATCGGGAATGAACCTGCCGATGTCGCGGCCGCGCGCCTGTGGGGCATGAACGAGACGCTCCGCAAGCTCGGCGCACGGTTCGAGCCGAAGCCGAAGGCAAGTTGCGACACCAATCCTGGCTGCATGACCTTCGAGACGCCGACGGCGCGGGTCCTCACCATTAACGTTCGCGGTAGCGGTAGCCATAACGGCCTCGTCATCGCGATTGGCAGGACGTCGGCACGGCCCGCGCGGCCCCCGCGCCTTGCGGCGGCCGACAATATGGCCGGCCATCCGGCGGGAGCGATGTCATGAACGTCCATCAGATATTGAATGGGCCCGCGAGCACGGCCGCCGCGCCACGGCAAAATCGGCCACAGGCCGCGGCGCCCGCCTTCGTCTGGCCGCACACCGTCGCCTTCGGCGAGACCAATGTGATGGGCAATGTCTATTTTGCCCGGCACTTCGATTGGCACGGCACGTGCCGCGAGATGTTTCTGAAGGCGCACTGCCCGGACATTCTCGACGAAATCGCACGCGACCTGCGGCTGGTCACCCTTAACGCCCGCGCCGAGTTTCTCGCCGAGCTCTTCGCCTTCGACGAGATCGAGCTGCGCATGCGCCTCGGCTTCCTGCAGCAGCATCGCATCGGTCTGCGCTTCGACGTCATGAAGAAAGGCGACGGTGGCTGGTCGCCGGCCGCGAGCGGCGCGCAGGACATCGCGTGCATGCGTCTGCGCGGCGGGGCGCTCGAACCGACGGCGATCCCGGATGGGCTGGTCAAGGCCCTGATCCCGTTCGGCGCCGCCGCCGCACAGCGTTGAGAGGAAAGCCCCAATGGCGCATCTCGATCTCACCTACGAGACCCGGCCTCTCCGCTTCGAACGGCGCGCCGCGATCGAACCTCCGTCCGATGTCGGGCAGCGGCATGCCGTCGCGGTCGAGCGCGCCATCGCTTTCATGCGCGGAAATCTCGCCGACCCCCTGAACCTCGCCGACCTCGCCGATGTCGCCCATTGCAGTCCGTGGCACTTCGACCGCGTGTTCGCCGAGGTGACCGGGATGTCGCCGCTACGCTATCTGTCGCATCTGCGCATCGAGGCGGCAAAGCTCGCGGTGATGCACAGCGACCGCCGCATCATCGATATCGCCTTCGGCGTCGGCTACAACAGCCTCGGCAGCTTCGGCAAACGCTTCACGGAACTGGTTGGCCTCGCGCCCAGCCAGTGGCGCAAGGCGGCCGATGAGTTCGATGCCGCGCGCTGGCGCAGCCGGCTCGATCAGGCCTGCGCCATGCCGCCGGCCGTCGCGCCAAGCGCCCGGCAAGGCGCCGCGCTCAGCGGCGACATCGGCTTCGAGGGCGAGCCGGGCCGCAGCGGCTGGGCCATGATCGCGGCCGTCGCCGCCGGCGGCAGCATCCTGAGGCCCAGTGCATGCACCCTCGCGGCGGTTCCCGGTCCCTTTGCGATGCAAGGCTTGGTTCCCGGTGTCTACTCGGTGGCGGCCATCGGCTTCGACCGGACGATGAAGCCGATCGACATTCTCTCGCAACAAGACGCACCGCGCAGCCGACACGACCGTGTTGTCTTCGATGGCCGCGGCGCCGCCGGCTTGCGCCTCACCTTGCGCGGCCCCGAGTTCAGCGATGCGCCGATCGTGCCGCCCTTTGCCATCCTCGCCGCTCGCGCGATGCCTCACTGCGTTGCCTGATGCGCCGCGCTGGCGTCCGCCGATGGCTTGATGCTAAACCGGCCGTCTTTCCATCAAGGAGCGGCGGCGATGGCTCAGCATCATGTTCTGCGCGGCGATGTCGGCACGGTGCATCGCGGCGTGTTCGACGCCGCGATCAAGCCGGTGTTGCACATCGCCCCTGGCGACACCGTCGAGGTGACGACACTCTCCGGCAACGACGAGAATTCGCCACCGCCCGGCTCCGGCTTCGAGCTGATGCCCGAGCACGCCCGCGTTCTGGCGCAGGTGCCGCGCGGCATCGGCGCACATCTGATGACCGGACCGATCGCGGTGGCCGGCGCCGTGCCGGGCGACGAACTCGTCGTCGAGGTCCTGGAGCTCGGTTTCCCGCAGCCGTGGGGCTGGAACATGATCAAGCCCGGCGTCGGCGCGTTGCCGGCGGATTTCCCGAACCTGCGGCACATCTTCACGCCGATCGACGAGAAGCGCGGCGTCGTCACCATGCCGTGGGGGCTCGAGCTCAAGGTGTCGCCCTTCTTCGGCGTCATGGGCGTCGCGCCCCGTCCCGCCGACGGCGCCTGCATCTCCAACATCCCGCGCGCCTTCGGCGGCAACATGGACCTCAAGCACCTCGGCGTCGGCGCGACCCTGCATCTGCCGGTGTTCAATGACGGCGGGCTGCTCTCGGTCGGCGACGGCCACGCGCTGCAAGGCGACGGCGAGGTCTGCGTCACCGCCATCGAGACGGCCTTGCGCGGCACGCTGCGCGTCACGCTGGTGAAGCAGACCGGCATCGACCACCCCTTCGCCGAGACGCCGACGCACCTCATCACCATGGGCTTCGACGAGGACCTCGACCGCGCGGCGGAAGCCGCCCTGCGCGCGATGATCCGCAAGATCGGCGCGGTCGGCGGCCTCTCGGCGGAGGACGCCTACTCGCTGTGCAGCGTCGCCGCCGACGTGCACGTGACGCAGCTCGTCAATGTGGCGAAAGGCGTCCACGTCATGATCGCGAAGGAACTACTCGCGCGCTAGCGCCGGCCGTCCGTGATGGACTTTATTTAATCTCGAGGCCGCTATCGCCCCGACCGGCGGCAGTTGCGCACCGGAAAAAAAGCGCTATATTTTTCCTTTAAGGGACGATCTCGACGACCGGATAAATCGATCCGGCGGCGGACATGAGACGGCCTTTAAAACCGAGTAACAAAGTCGTGCGCTGGCCCGTCTTCAAGGCGGGCCTTGTCCATTTGGATTCAGATTCGTGATTTGAGTTCGGTGAACGCAGCAGGAGCCAACTTCGGTTTTCCCAATCCGGTTAAATCCATGACGCGATCGAACAGACCCGACCACATCCGCCTGACCTCACATCCGACGCCCGGCGGCAAGCCGCGCTTCCCCCTGCACTGGGGCGCGGCCACGGCACGCGAGCGCGGGCCGATCATCGGCACTGTGTCGCGCCCTGCCGATCGCAACGTCGTGGGCACGCACGGGGGCTCCTATTCGGTCTATCGCGCGCTCGCGGTATCCGCCGGCGCGCTCGATCCGATCCGCCGCCCTGATCTCACCAACACCTATCCGGCGGAAGACATCGGTCCGTTCGGACAGTGGAGCGAGCCGAGGCGCATCGTCTCGCTCGACCCGTGGGGCCATCGCGTCTCTGCCGACTTCAAGGACGAGATCGCCGAAGGCGTCGATATCCGCCCGAGCATCGCCATCACCAAGGCGCGGCTCGATCTCATCGAATTGCAGGACGCCATCCGCGCCGGCCGCCTCAAGCCGGATGGCGACCTGGTGCACGACAACGGCAGCGTCAGCGTCACCAAGATCGCGGTCGATCCGGTGTGGTACCTGCCCGGCGTCGCCGAGCGCTTCGGCACTTCGGAAGGCGCGCTGCGCCGCGTGCTGTTCGAGCAGACCGCCGGCATGTTCCCCGAACTCGTCACCCGCCCCGATTTGCAGGTGTTCCTGCCGCCGATCGGCGGCATCACCGTCTATCTGTTCGGCGACGTCGGCAAGCTCAACAAGCCGGCGACGAAGATCACCTGCCGCGTGCACGACGAATGCAACGGCTCCGACGTGTTCGGCTCCGACATCTGCACCTGCCGGCCCTACCTCATTCACGGCATCGAGGAATGCGTGCGCGGCGGCCAGGAAGGCGGCCTCGGCGTCATCGTCTATAACCGCAAGGAAGGCCGCGCGCTCGGCGAGGTCACCAAATTCCTCGTCTACAATGCGCGCAAGCGTCAGGAAGGCGGCGACGCCGCCGCCGCCTACTTCGAGCGCACCGAATGCGTCGCCGGCGTGCAGGACGCCCGCTTCCAGCAACTGATGCCGGACGTCATCCACTGGCTCGGCCTCAAGCGGCTTGATCGTTTCATCTCGATGAGCGACATGAAGCACGATGCGCTGGTGTCGCAGGGCATCGACATCGTCGAGCGCGTGCCTATTCCGGACGACATGATCCCGGCCGACGCCCATGTCGAGATCGCCGCGAAGAAGGCGGCCGGCTATTACACGCCGGACGCCGTCAAGCCCGACGAATTGTCCGGCACCGTCGGCCGCGACCTCAAGAAATACTGAGCGCGCGCCCCTTCCCCTTTGCAAAGCAAGCCGAGCCCGATGACATCGGACACCGCAGCCGCACTTTCGCTTCTTACCGCCGATGCCGTGCGCTCGCGCGCGCATCGGCTGCTGGCGCTCGGCCTCGAGGGCCGGCTGCCGCATTTCCAGGTCGAGATCGGCAAGCTCGACAAGGTCGCCGATCGCGTCATCGCCGTGACCCGCGCCGCGTATCCGAATCTCGACGTGCCGTTTCATTCGCGCTGGCGGCATTTCGTCCATCAGGGCGACGATCGCTTCGCTACGCTGGCGGCGACGGCATCGTGGCCTGATGCTGCGGCCCGGGCGCGCGCCGAATTCGATCTCGCCATCGTCAGCGTCTTTCTCGATGCCGGCGCCGGCCCGCAGTGGCGCTATACGGATCCAACGGGCGGCGAACGCATCGGCCGCTCCGAGGGCCTGGCGCTCGCCAGCCTCGACATGTTCGCCGCCGGAGCCTTCTCCGCCGATCCGGGCGATCCCTTGCGCGTCGATGCCGCGCGTCTCGCGCAACTGAGCGCCGAGGACCTGGCGCGCGGCTTTCAGGTCACGACCGACAATCCGCTGGTCGGACTCGACGGCCGCGCCGCGCTGCTGCGCCGCGTCGGCGACCTGATCGCCTGGAAGCCGGACGTATTTGCCCGTCACGACAGCGCGCGTCCGGGCGGACTGTACGACCATCTCGCCGCGGCGCATGGCAACGCCGTCGCCGCGCCGGACATTCTCGTCGCCCTGCTGCGCGAGCTCGGCCCCATCTGGCCGTCGCGCCTGTCGCTCGGCGGCGTGCCGCTCGGCGATTGCTGGCGGCATCGCTCGCTCGTCACCGACGATGCCACCTCGGGTCTCGTGCCGCTGCACAAGCTGTCACAATGGCTGTCCTATTCGCTGATCGAGCCCTTACAACGCGCCGGCGTCACGGTCAGCAATATCGACGGCCTCACCGGGCTCGCCGAGTATCGCAACGGGGGTCTGTTCGTCGATGCTTCCGTCTTGAACCTGCACGACCCGGTGCAGATCCTCAAAGCGCACGACGTCTCGTCCGAACTCGTCGTCGAATGGCGCAGCCTCACCGTGGCGCTGCTTGACCGGCTCGCCGATGTCATCCGCGGCCGGCTCGGCCTGAATGCCGAGACGCTGCCGCTCGCCCGCATTCTCGAGGGCGGCACCTGGGCCGCCGGCCGCGCCATCGCGCTGGAGAAGCGTGAAGGCGGCACGCCGCCCATCACGGTGATCAGCGACGGAACGGTTTTCTAAGGAGACTCTCATGGAAGGCGTGACCATCGTCGACCATCCGCTGGTGCAGCACAAGCTGACGCTGTTGCGCGACAAGAACCGCTCGACCAAGTCGTTCCGCGAGCTGCTCGGCGAGATCGGCATGCTGCTCTGCTACGAGGTCACCCGCGACCTGCCGCTGGAAATGACCGAGATCGAAACGCCGATCGCGCGCATGAAGTCGCCGCTGCTGGCCGGCAAGAAGCTGGTGTTCGCGCCGATCCTGCGCGCCGGCCTCACCTTCGTCGAAGGCATGCTCGATCTCGTGCCGGCGGCGCGCGTCGCCCATATCGGCATGTACCGCGATCCGGACTCGCATTCGGCGGTCGAATACTTCTTCAAGGCGCCGACCGATCTCGAGGAGCGGCTCGTAATCGTCGTGGCGCCGATTCTGGCGACCGCCAACACGGTGGTCGCCGCCATCGACCGGCTCAAGGAGCGCGGCGCGAAAGAGATTCGGCTGGTGTGCATGGTGAGCGCGCCGGAAGGCATGGAGCGCGTGCGCGGCATTCATCCCGACGTGCGCGTCTGGACCGCCGCGATCGACGAAGGCCTCAATGACGAGGCCTTCATCGTGCCGGGACTGGGCGATGCCGGCGACCGCGCCTACGGCACGCGGTAAAGAGACCTACATCGTCGCGCCGATCTGCCAAGGCACAAATTCGAGATCGCCATAGCCGAGGCCTTCCGACTTGGTGCGCTCGCCGGAGGCGACCTTGAGCACCTTGGCGAAGATCTCGTCGCCTTTCGTCTCGAGCGAGACGCCTTCAAGAACATCGCCGCAGTTGATGTCCATGTCCTCGGTCATCGTCTCGTAGACGTAGTTGTTGGTGGCGAGCTTGATCGACGGCGTCGGCTTGCAGCCGAAGGCCGAGCCACGCCCCGTCGTGAAGCACATCACGTTGCAGCCGCCGGCCACCTGCCCCGTGGCGCCGACCGGATCGTAGCCCGGCGTGTCCATGAAGACGAAGCCACGCTCGCGGATCGGCTGGGCGTATTCATAGACGGCACGCAAGGTCGTCGAGCCGCCTTTCGCTGCCGCGCCGAGCGACTTCTCAAGGATGGTGGTCAGGCCGCCCGCCTTGTTGCCCGGTGACGGGTTGTTGTTCATCTCGCCGCGATTGCGCGTCGTGTAGTCTTCCCACCAGCGGATGCGCTCGACCAGTTTCTCGCCGACGCTGCGATTCATGGCCCGGCGGGTCAGCAGATGCTCGGCGCCGTAGATCTCCGGCGTCTCGGCCAGCACGCCGGTGCCGCCGTGCTTAACCAGCTTGTCCACGGCCGCGCCGAGCGCCGGATTGGCGGTGATGCCGGAATAGCCGTCCGAGCCGCCGCATTGCAGCGCCAGCACGATCTCGGAGGCCGGCCGCGTCTCGCGTTTGGCCTTCGCCGCCACCGGCAGCATGGCTTTGACGCGTTCGACGCCTTCGGCGACCGTCTTGCGCGTGCCGCCGACCGCCTGGATCGTCATGCTCTGGAAATGCTCGCCTTCGACGAGGCCGCTTTCGTCCTTCAGGCGGTCGATCTGAAACATCTCGCAGCCAAGCCCGACCATCAGCGCCGCTCCGAGATTGGGATGCGTGGCATAGCCCCATTGCGTCCGCGCCAGCACGTCCCAGCCCTCGCCGCGGTTCGCCATGCCGCAGCCGGTGCCATGGACGAATGGGACGATGCCGTCGATTTCCGGATAGTCGTCGAGAATGCCGGAGCGGCTGACCTCTTCGGCGATGAACTTGGCGACGGTGGCCGAACAGTTCACCGAAGTGAGCACGCCGATGTAATTGCGCGTCCCGGTCCGGCCGCTCGGCCGCACATAGCCTTCGAACGTCGCGCGCAGCTCCGGCGGCAGCACCTCGTCGTTGCGGGCGCCTTCGGCGTGACGATAGTCACGGGCGAAGTCGTGCATCGACACATTATGCTCGTGCACCCAGTCGCCCGGCGCGATCGGCTTTGAAGCGAAGCCGATGATCTGGCCGTATTTGCGCACCGGCTCGTCCACGGCAATCGGCACCACCGCCATCTTGTGACCGCGCGGGATGCGCGCTTGCGCCGTCACGCCGGCGGCGGAAGTGCCCTGCGCAACCTGATCGACGGCGACGATGACGTTGTCGCCGGCGGAAAGTCGGATGATGCGCGGTTCGGCCATCGCCAACCTCCTATTTGAGGAATCCGAGCATGCGCGGCAGCCACAAGGTCAATTCGGGGATGAAGGTCACGGCGATCAGCGACCCGATCAGCGGAATGAGCCACGGGATGATGGCCATGGTCGTGCGTTCAATCGACAGGTTGGCGATCCGCGACAGCACGAACAGCACCATGCCGAGCGGCGGATGCAGCAGGCCGATCATGAGATTGAGCGTCATCATCACGCCGAAATGCACCGGGTCGATGCCGACCTTGAGGATGACGGGCATCAGGACCGGCACCAGAATGCTGATCGAGGCGATGGGCTCGAGAAAGCAGCCGACCACGAGCAGCAGAATGTTCGACAGGACGAGGATGACGTGCCGGTTGTCGGTCATCGCCAGCAGCGACTGCGTCATCGCCTCGGTGAGCTGCGTGGTCGTGAGCACCCAGCCGAACAGCGAAGCGGCGCCGACGATGAGCAGGACGCCGGCCGTGGTTTCGACGGTGTCCATCGTCACCTTGTAGAACATCTTCCAAGACAGCGACTTGTAGACGAACAGGCCGAGCATGATCGCCCAGCTGCAGGCGGCGATTGCCGCTTCCGTCGGCGTGAACCAGCCGAAGGTCATGCCGCCGACGATGATCGCCGGCGTCAGCAACGCCGGGAACGCAGCGATGAAGGTGATGCCCAGGGTGCGCCAGCGGAACGCCTGGTCGCGGCCCATGCCGTAGCGCCGCGCGCAGTAATATACGTAGCCCATCATGAAGGCGGTCATCACCAGCCCAGGAATGATGCCGCCGAGAAACAGCGCGCCGATCGAGACGTTGCCCATCATGCCGTAGATGACGAAGGGCAGCGACGGCGGGATGATCGGGCCGAGGGTCGAAGACGCCGCGGTGACGCCGACCGCGAACTCGGTCGAGTAGCCGTGGTCCTTCATCGCCTTGATCTCGATGGTACCGAGGCCCGCCGCATCGGCGATGGCGGTGCCCGACATGCCGGCGAAGATGACCGAACCGATGATGTTGACATGCGCCAGGCCGCCGCGCGTCCAGCCGGCGAGCGCCACCGCGAAATCGTAGATGCGGTTGGTGATACCGGCCGAATTCATCAGGTTGCCGGCGAGGATGAAGAACGGCACCGCCAGCAGCGGAAAGCTGTCGATGCCGCCCGCCATGCGGTGCAGGATGACGAAATCCGGCAGGCCGGCGATGAAGTGCGTGTAGACGAATGACGACGCGGCAAGCGCGATGAATACCGGCACGCCGGCCACGAGCACCGCGATGAACAGGAGAGCGACGAGGACCATAACGATATTCCCTGCCGCTCAGTCCGCGGCGATCGTGTCGGTGACGGCGTGCGGCTTCTTCCAATGCATGCGTGCGTTGCGCCAGACATTGATCGCCTGACGAATGAGCATCAGGAAGCAGCCGAACGACACGCCGGCGTAGACCCAGCTCATCGACAGGTCGAACACGGTCATCCGCTGGATGCCCATGCGCTCGATGATGGTCACCGAGATGTAGGCGAGGAAGGCCATGAAAACCAATTTCACGATATCGACCGCGGCGAGCAGCACTTGGCGCGCCAAGCCCGGCTTCATCACGTTCGACAAAAGCTCGACGGCGATGTGGGTATTGCGCCGCGTCACCATGGCACCGCCGATGAACACGACCCACATCAAGCCGTAACGCGCGATTTCCTCGGTCCACGACAGGCTGTCGTTGAGGATGTAGCGCGTGAAGAACTGCAGGAATACGATAAACGCCAGCCCCCAGAAGATGGCGAAGGCAAGCCAGTCTTCCGGATGACGTTCGATGACGATCTCGGCGTCCTCGGCGACGATGAGGTGGACGGTGTCTTCGGGGGGGTGTTTGTGTTCGTTGCTCATGCACTGCCTTGCAAGAAATGACCGCTCGCCCCCGCAAAAGCGGGGGCCCAGTTCTTTGGCCAAGATCTGGGTTCCCGCTTCCGCGGGAACGAGCGGAGTTTAAGGTCGGCCTGATACGCCCGACGTTACTTCAGCGCCTGCAGCGCGTCGTATTCGGCCTTGGTCCAGCCGGCGCCGGCGGAAGTGTCGTTGTGGAGCGGGATCGCGGCGGCCCGGAACGCGGCGCGGTCCGGCTCGATCACGGTCTTGCCCATCTTGCGGAACTCGTCGGCCAGCTTCAGTTCCGACTCGCGAATCTGATCGGTGACCTTGGTCGCCGCCTGCTTGAGCACGCTCTCGAACACCTTCTTGTCGGCATCCGACATCTTCGCCCAGACGTGGCCGCCGACGATCGTGACCAGCGACTCGGTGATGTGGCCGGACAGCATGATGTGCGACTGCACTTCGTAGAACTTCTTCGCCATGATGGTCGGCAGCGGGTTTTCCTGCCCATCCACGGTGCCCTGCTGAAGCGCGAGATAGACTTCGGCAAAGGCGATCGGCGTGGCATTGGCGCCCACCGACTTGGTGAACATAAGGAACAGCGGCGCCGGCGGCACGCGAAGCTTCATGCCCTTCATGTCTTCCGGCTTGTTGATCGCCTTGTTGGCGGTCAAATGGCGCTGGCCGTAGTAGTTCAGCGCCATGATCTTGTGCTTGGTCTTGTCCTCGTAGCCCTTGGCGATGTCGCGGAAGAGCTGGCTGTCGCGATAGGCGATGAAGTGATTGAAGTCGCGCAGGATGTAGGGCGCGTTGGTGATGGAGAGCGGCTTGTGGATCGAACCGGCAAAGGCGACGCCGGTATAGATGATGTCCACGGTGCCGAGGCCGAGGCCTTCGTTGATCTGGTTTTCGTTGCCGAGCTGCGAGGCCGGGAACACGCCGATCTCGTAGCGGCCGCCGGTCTGCTTCTTGATCTCCTCGGCCGCCCACAGCGCCTGGGTGTGATACGGCTCGGAGGTCTCGTAGACGTGCGCCCATTTCAGCTTGGTCTGCGCCGCGGCTGGGCCGGCAAGCCCGGCGAGCGCAAGGGCAATCGCCGCGCCCATGACAAGGCGCGCTTGGAATTTAGACATGTCGCTCCCTCCCCTAGGGGTGTTGGATGCGGGACTTGCGGGCCCGCTTATTGTTCGACGCGCGGGGCGCAACTCTGCCGCACCTGGGTCCGGTTGAGTTCGTCCCGCTCGCTGACTAACATGTTACTATGGCCGAGCGCAGGCGCAAGCACCCATATGCCTTTCTTCCCGTCCTCAATCGCGAGGAGCGCGGCGGCACGGTGCAGCGCATCCAGGACGCGATCCGGGACGCCATCGTCCGGCTGGACTTCCAGCCCGGCGAAAGCATTGACAAGTCTGCACTTTGCGCGCGCCTCAAGGTATCGCGCTTTCCGGTGTCGGAGGCGCTCGGCAAGCTCGCCGAGGAGGGCTTCATCAACGTCCTGCCGCAGCGCGGCACACTGGTGTCGCGTATCGACCTCGCCGATTGCCGGCAGGCCATGTTCATCCGCCGCGCGCTGGAATGCGAGGCGATGCGCTCCATCGCACCCGCCATATCCGACGATCTTCTCAAGCAGCTCCGCACCAACCTCACCGCCCAGCGCCGCGTGATGGCCACCGACGACCGCGATACCTTTCATGCGCTCGATCTTCAGTTCCACGACCTGTTGCTCGGCGCCCTCGGCTATGAGCGCGTGGCCTCGGCGGTGGATGCGGCACGCGCCAATCTCGACCGCATGCGGCTCTTCATGTGCACGCCGACACGTCAAAGCGCGACCTATGCCGAGCACGAGACAATTCTGGCCGCGTTGAGCGCCCGCCGCCCGGCGGAGGCGGCGCGCGCGATGCAATTGCATCTCAACGCCGTGATGACCGAGCTTGAGGATGTGGCAAAGATCAATCCGAACTCCGTCACGGCGGACAAGGGCGCCGACTGAGCCCGCGCAACGCATGCGGCGCTGCATCAATTAGTGCAGCATTACTGACCTATCGCTTGGATCGCCGCTTATTAATCAGACATCGTACGAATTCAGCCACAAACATGTTTGTTTGCTGCGTTGCGGAACTGGTCTCACATTAAATTTCGGACATTTAGCGCATTGCCTTTTTAATTCGCTTTGCCTCCCAAAATTACCGCGTTATCTTTTTTGCAAGGCAGAAAACAAAAACGCGCCTTATGGGAGGGATACCAGATGAGTTCTCTGTCACGTCGTTCGGTATTGAAAACTGCCGCCATGGGTTCGGCCGCGGCGGTCGCTTCGCCTTATGTCAGCGGTGCTTACGCGGCCGGTACGCTGGCACTCGGCTGCTGGGATCACTGGGTGCCCGGCGCCAACAAAGCCCTCGACAAGCTCGCCAAGGACTGGGGCGACAAGAACAAGGTCGATGTGAAGATCGACTACATCACCTCGCAAGGTGAAAAGGACAAACTCACCGCGGCCGCCGAAGCGCAGGCCGGCACCGGTCACGACATCATGTCTCATCGTGACTGGAACATCCGTATCCATCAGGACAAGCTCGAGCCGCTCGACGATCTCGTCAACGGCCTCATCAAGCAGTACGGCGCCATCAGCCCGGTCGCCGAGTATCTCGCCAAGATCAAGGGCACGTGGCGCGGCGTGCCGACGACCGTCGGCAGCCAGGTCAAACCCTGCTGCTCACGCTTCGATCTCTACAAAGAGCACGCCGGTCTCGACCTGCGTGAGATGTTCCCGGCCGATGAAAGCAAGTGGGACAAGGCCAAGGTCGATAGCTGGAATTGGGAGAAATACGTCGAAACAGCCCAGAAGCTGCACAAGGCCGGCTTCCCCATCGGCAATCCCTTGGGCCAGACATCGGACGCGGTCGACTGGGTCGGCGGCCTGTTCAACGCCTATGGCGTGGTGATGGTCGACGCCAAGGACAACATCAAGATCAACTCCGACGAAACGCGGCAGGCGATGGAAATCGCCAAGAAGATCGCGGAAGTCATGCCGCCGGATGTGTTCGCCTGGGATGACGCCGGCAATAATCGCTGGCTGATCTCCGGCAAGGGCGCCGGCATCATGAATCCGCCGAGCGCCTGGGCGGTCGCCAAACGCGATAACCCGAAGGTGGCGGAAAACTGCTGGACCCATCCGGTCCCGCGCGGCCCGAAGGGACGCTTCGTCGGCCAGTTGCCGCAATTCTATGGCGTGTGGAGCTTCTCCAAGAACAAGACCGCCGCCAAGGAATTCCTCACCTACATCTCGCAGAAGGAATCCGTTGCCAGCCTCGTCGAAGCGTCGGTTGGCTACGACCTGCCGTCCTTCAAGTCGATGTACGACTTCAAGACCTGGAACGAGGTCGAACCGCCGAAGGGCACCGTCTACGGCTACCCGCCGCGCGGCGACGAGCAGACCTCGATCACCGGCGCCCCTGCCCGCTCGGAAGTCGGCGCGCAGATCTACAACCAGGCGATCAACACCGTCATGGTCTCCAAGTTCACGCAGGGCAAGGAAAAGCTCGAAGACGTGATCAGGTGGGCCGAGAAGGAGCTCGAAGGCACCTTGCGCGCCTGATCCGGCTCGCGACGGACAAGTACGCATGCCGGCCTTTCGGCCGGCATGCGCCGCTCATAACAAAGCCGAAACAAGACAAGCCAATACACAGGACCGCAGCCTATGGCCGATACCGTTCAGACGTGGGGGTCTACGGTTCCGGATAAAGCGGCGGCAAAACCAAATCGGGTGCAGAAGTTCCTGCGGCAACGCTCGACAATTGCATTCCTGATGTGTTTGCCGCTGATTCTGATCATCGTCTGTCTGGTGATCTATCCGGCGTTCTATTCGATCTACCTGTCGATGCTGAACAAGGCGCAGACGCGCTTCGTCGGCCTGGCGAATTTCTCCTTCCTGATGTCGCGCGACACGTTCTGGATGGTCGCCTATCAATCGACCATTTTCGCGCTCAGCGCCGTGTTCTTTAAAGCGCTGATCGGCCTCGTCACCGCGCATCTCGTCAACAACCTGCCGGCCAAGGGCCAGCGCAAATGGCGCGGCATGCTGCTGGTGCCGTGGGTCATCCCGCTGGCGCTGTCGACGCTCGGCTGGTGGTGGATGTTCGACCCGACCAATTCGGCCTTCAACTACACCCTGCGCAGCCTCGGCTTCGAGGGCATTCCGTGGCTAAGCGATCCCTATTGGGCGCGCTTCTCGGTGATCCTCGTCAATGTCTGGTACGGCGCGCCGTTCTTCCTGATCATGTATCTCGCCGCGCTCAAATCGGTGCCGGAGCAGCTTTATGAAGCGGCGGCCATCGACGGCGCCAATGCCTGGCAGAAGTTCATCCACATCACGCTGCCGATGATGCAGAACATCATCGCCATCACGGTGCTGTTCTCGCTGATCGTGACCTTCGCCAATTTCGACATCGTCCAGATCATGACGTCGGGCGGACCGCGCAACATGACGCACATGTTCGCGACCTACGCCTTCCTGCTCGGCATCCGCTCCGGCGATCTGCCGCTCGGGGCGGCGACATCGCTGTTCATGTTCCCGATCCTGGCGATCGCGGCGATCTTCATTCTGCGGGGCGTCCGCAAGCGCGGGAGGGAAATCGGATGAGCACCATGACGGCATCCGTGCCCGCGGGAAAACTCGTGCCGAGCGGCGCCAGCCTGCGCCGCAACCGGCGCTGGGCGCTCTGGGCGTCCTATTTCTTCCTGATCCTGTTCGCCATCTTCTTCCTGGCCCCGCCCTACTACATGGTGGTGACAGCGCTGAAGACCGACGGCGAGATGGCCAAGCTCGCCACCAATCCGTGGTTCATCTATGACGGCGTGACGCTCGACCAGTTCCGCATCCTCCTGAACAACACCGACTTCCTGATCTTCTTCAAGAACACGATCATCGTTACCGTCTGCGTGGTGATCATCACGATGGTCGTCAGCGTGCTGGCGGCCTTCGCGCTCGGCCGCATGCGGTTCTGGGGCTCCTCGATCCTCGCCACCGGCATCTTCCTCACTTATCTGGTGCCCGACACGCTGCTGTTCATCCCGATGTTCCAGATCGTCAAGTCGATCGGCCTCCTCAACTCCTACTGGGGCATGGTGCTGGTCTATCCGACGCTGACGGTGCCGTTCTGCACCTGGATCATGATCGGCTACTTCCAGTCGATCCCGAAGGAGCTCGACGAGGCGGCGCTGATCGACGGGGCCGGCCACATGCAGATGCTGCTCAAGATCTTCATCCCGGTCGCCCTGCCCGGCATCATCGCCGCGATGATCTTCGCCTTCACCGTCTCCTGGGCAGCCTTCGTCTATCCGATGGCCTTCCTCTACTCGTCCGACCAGCAGGTGCTGACGGTCGGCACGGTGACCAGCCTGATCCGCGGCGACGTCTACAAGTGGGGCATGTTGATGGCCGGCGCGCTGCTGGCGGCGGCGCCGCCGCTCGTCATCTACGCCTTCCTGATGGACTACTACATCGCCGGCCTGACGTCGGGTGCGACCAAGGGCTGACGGCAAAACCGATCAACGACAACAACAACGCTAACGACAGAGAAATCGTGGGGACTTTCGTATGGCCGACGTGTCATTGCGCAATGTGGTGAAGAAGTACGACGACGTCGTCGCTGTCGCCAGCATCAATCTCGAGATCCCGAACCACGAATTCGTGGTGCTGGTCGGCCCGTCCGGCTGCGGCAAGTCGACGACCTTGCGCATGATCGCGGGTCTCGAGGAGATCACCGACGGTGAAATCGAAATCGGCGGCGCGGTCGTCAACGATCTACCGCCGAAGGACCGGGACATCGCCATGGTGTTCCAGAACTACGCGCTCTACCCGCACATGACGGTCGCCGAGAACATGTCGTTCGGCCTCAAGCTGCGCAAGTTTCCCAAGGCCGAGATCAAGGCCCGGGTGGATAACGCCGCGCGCATTCTCGACATCACCGAACTTCTGGAACGGCGGCCCAAGCAGCTCTCCGGCGGCCAGCGCCAGCGCGTCGCCATGGGCCGCGCCATCGTGCGTAACCCCAAGGTGTTCCTGTTCGACGAGCCGCTGTCGAACCTTGATGCCAAGCTGCGCGTGCAGATGCGCACCGAGATCAAGCGCGTGCACCAGAAGGTGCAGACCACCACCGTTTACGTCACCCACGACCAGGTCGAAGCCATGACGCTCGCCGACCGCGTCGTCGTCATGAACGCCGGCAAGATCGAGCAGATCGGCACGCCGAACGACCTCTACCATCATCCGGCGACGCGCTTCGTTGCCGGCTTCATCGGCTCGCCGGCGATGAACTTCGTGCCGGCGACGGTGGAGAGCGTCGGCGACGGCCTGCGCGTGCGCCTGTCCGACACGTTGTCCTTCAACATTCCGGAGAGCCGCACGGCGCGCTACAAGCCCCATGCCGGCAAGCAGGTGACGTTCGGCCTGCGCCCCGAGCACATCACCGAGACGCGCGGCCATCACAACGGCACCGGTCAGGAATTCACCGCCCTGCTCGACGTCGTCGAGCCGATGGGCATGGAGACCATGGTCTATTTCCGCATTGCCGGCACCGAACTGTGCGGCCGGGTCGAGCCGACCGCCGCCGGCGCCGCCGGTGAACAGATGCCGCTGCGCGCCAATCTCGACCACATGCATCTGATCGATCCGGCCACCGGACAGGTGCTGTAGGGCCGCCGCCTCGGCGTGGCGGATCAGGACAAGAGCAAGGCCAATAAATCGCTCATTCCCGCGAAAACGGGAATCCAGCTTTCGGCTTTCCTTGTCCGGCAAGTCTCGGTCCCCGCTTCCACGGGGACGAGCGGATGATGATTGAATCCAGGCATTCCGTCACGCTCCTGCGACTTAGTCGCAGGAGCAATCATCGCGGTCGAAATGCCGCCGCGATTGCGATACATCTCGCGCGCCACACAGCGCGCGGACCTGTCACCATCCATGCAAAGCGAAAAAGAAGCCGTCGCCCTCTCCTCCATCTTCGCCTCGGCGGGGCTGACCGTGGCCAAGGCCGCCGTCGGCCTGTCCACCGGCTCGCTCGCCATCCTGTCGGAGGCCGGTCACTCGCTGATCGACTGCGGCGCCGCCATCATGACCTATGTCGCGGTGCGCGTGTCGGGCAAGCCGGCCGACGAGGAGCACCATTACGGCCACGGCAAGGTCGAGAGCGTGTCGGCGCTCGGCGAGACCGCCCTGCTCTTCCTCCTGTCAGGCATCGTCATCTGGGAGGCGGTGACGCGCCTCGTCAATCACGAGCCGCACAATGTCGCCGTGAACATCTGGGCCTTCGGCGTCATCATCGTCTCGATCGTCGTCGATTTCTTCCGCGCCCGCGCGCTCAAGCGCACCGCCGAGGCGACGCAGAGCCAGGCGCTGGAAGCCGACGCGCTGCACTTTTCCTCGGATCTGTGGGCCTCGCTCGCGGTGCTGATCGGCCTGATCGGCGTCTATTTCGGCTATGGCTGGGCCGACTCGGCCGCCGCGCTCGTCGTCGCCCTGCTGGTCTGCGTCGCCGGCTGGCGGCTCGGTCGCCGCACCGTCGAGACCCTCACCGACACCGCGCCAGCGGGGGCCGCCGAGACCATCACGTCGATCGCCGAAGCCGTAGCCGGCGTTGTTGCCGTTGAAAAAGTGCGTGCCCGCGGCGTCGGCGACAGAACCTTCATCGACGTCACCGTCGCGGTCAGCCGCGCGCTACCGCTCGACCGCGTTGCTCAAATCAAGGCGGACGTAGTCGCGGCGCTTGTCCGCGACATGCCCGGCGCCGACGCTCATGTCACCACCGATCCGGTGGCCCTCGACGACGAGACGGTGGTCGACCGCGTCATGGTCATCGCCCGCAACCGCGCGCTGGCGGTGCATCATGTCACGGTGCACCACATCCAGGACAAGCTCGCGGTTTCGCTCGATCTCGAAGTCGATGGCCGGCTGTCGCTCGGCACGGCTCATGAAATCGCCGACAGCCTTGAGGATGCCATCGCCGCCGAGCTCGGCGACGGCGTCGAAGTCGAGACCCACATCGAGCCGCTGCAGGCCGGCGACGCCTACGGCCGCGAGGCGCCGCCCGAACGCGTCGCCGTCGTCGCCGCCGCGCTCCGCGAATTGGCGGCGCCCGACAAGGCGTTGCGCAACATCCACGACGTGCGCGTGCGCGAAACGGATGCCGGCGAGATCGTCAATTTCCACTGCCACGTCGATCCGGAACTGACGGTGCAGGCCGTGCACGAGAAAGTGGATGCGCTGGAGCGGGCGCTGAAGGAGCATTCGTCGCTGATCAAGCGCGTCATCGGCCACGCCGAGCCGATGCGCTGACCGCGCTCAGTCGTAGGCGAGACGGCCGCGCACGCTGCGGCGCGGCGCGGCGCCGCCTTCGGCGAGCCGGTTGAACATCTGCCGCGCCGGCACCTCGATGAAGCGATGGCTGGCCGCGGCGATGACGATCACCGCCAGCACGAAGTCCACGAGGATGAGATCGACCGATCCCATCCACGGCTGCGCGGCGGACGGGCCGAAGGCCTTCGTCGCATAGCCTTCGGACCACAAGCCATAGCAGAGCATGACCAGCAGCGGCATGTGGATCATGTAGATCGAGAAAGAGTAGCGGCCGAGCGCTTTGAAGGGCCGCGCCTTCAGGAGCAGCGACAAGAGCCCCTGCTCGCCGGCGAAGGTGACGACCGCCGCGCCGAAGACGAGCGGCGCGGCCAGGCTGAGCACCGAGACATCGTCCGCGCCGTCACTGGCATAAATGACGAAAGCGACGACGAGCGCCGCCGCTCCCGCCTCCCACAATGTCGCCCGCGTCAGGCTGCGCTCCCCGATCAGTTCATAGACATGGTAGGCGACGACACCGCCGAAGAAGCCGGCGATGCAGCGGATGAAGCCGTAATCCCAGGTCGCGTTCATCAGCGCCGGGGCCGACCAGTAGCCAACGATCAGCGCCGAGAGCGATAGAGCGAGAGCGCCGAGCATCAGGCGGCGGCTGGCGAGAACCAGCAGGACCGCGAACAGGAGGTAGACGTAGAATTCCGCGCCGATGCTCCAGGCCGGCCCGTTCCAGACCGTGCCTTGCGGCGTCAGGCCCATGGCGTTGAGCAGCAGGAAGCTGGGGATCAGGGCGTCGAGCGAATAGGCGCCGCCCGACGGCGTCAGCGACAGCACTGCCGGGTGCGGCAGCCGGTCGACGACGGCGACGGCGGCCACGAAGACGCCGAGCACCACGGCATGCAGCGGCCACACCCGTCCGAAGCGCCGGATGGCGAAGCGGCGCAGGTCGCCGCTGCTGCTGATGCTGCTGCGGTAGCTGTGGCAGAGCACGAAGCCGCTGAGCACGAAGAAAAAATCGACGAACAGATACCCATTGCGCAGGAACAGCGAGTGCTCGAGCGAACTCGGCAGCATCGCTACGAAATGAAAGACCACGACGATGACAGCACAAATCCCGCGCCACGCATCGAGCGCTTCGAACCGCGAGCCTCGCATCATTATCGACTGTCCTCACCACTGGCAGGCCTGAGCCGAACCGCTGCGGGGCGCGATCGTTCCGAAATCAACTGGGGAATCTTTGTGACGGCGGAGAGCCTACCGGCGCGGCTCCCATCCTGTCGCCTGGGGCGGCGATGACACCCGTCAAGGTAGCGGTTAGACTGGCGTGGCAACCAACAAGCTGAGGAAATGCCGTGCTTCGTACCCTGAGAATCGTCGCTTATGCCGCCGTCATTGCCGGTGTTGCCTGCGTTCCCGCCTTCGCGCAGAGCGCGCCGTCGCGCCTCGATACAATTGTCAGCAAGGGCACATTGCGCGTCGGCATGACCGGCGACTACCGGCCTTTCACGTTCCTCAACAAGGAGAGTTCCAGGTTCGAGGGCTTCGACGTCGACATGGCGGAAGCGCTCGGCAAGGCACTCGGCGTCAAGGTCGAATTCGTGCATACGAGCTGGCCGACCTTGATGAAGGATTTCGAGGCCGACAAGTTCGATATCGCCACCGGCGGCGTTTCGATCACGCTGGACCGACAGAAGAAGGGCTACTTCTCGACGCCGATCATGCGCGAGGGCAAGACGCCGATCGCGCGCTGCGGCGACGTCGAGAAATTCCAGACCATCGCCGACATCGACAAGCCGGACGTCCACGTCATCGTCAATCCCGGTGGCACCAACGAGCGCTTCGCCCGCGCGCACCTCAAGAGTGCGCAGATCGCGGTGCACCCGGACAACGTCACGATCTTCGACCAGATCGCCGCGGGCAAGGCCGACCTGATGATGACCGACTCCTCGGAAACGCGCTTCCAGCAGAAGCTGCATCCCGGCGTGCTCTGCGCCGTGCACCCGGACAAGCCGTTCGACTTCGCCGAGAAAGCAATCTGGATGCAGCGCGATTACCCGTTGAAGGAATTCGTCGATCAGTGGCTGCACATCAGCCGCGAGAACGGCAGCTATCAGGCGATCTACGCCAAATACTTCAACTGATCGAGGCGGCGCGCCGCCACCATCACGGAATGAGCACGGCCGCCCCTTGCAGGCGGCCGTCGCGCAAGTCCGCCAGCGCTTCGTTGGCCGCGGCCAGCGGATAGCGCGCCACCGTGCAATGCACGCTCGCCTGCGGCGCGATGGCGAGAAAGTCGCGCGCGTCCTCGCGCGTCAGATTGGCGACCGACATCACCTGCCGCTCCTCCCACAACAGGGCGTAGGGAAAGCTCGGGATGTTGGACATGTGGATGCCGCCGCAGACAACGCGGCCACCCTTCTTCACCGCCTTGAGCGCCAGCGGCACAAGCGCGCCGACCGGCGCGAAGATGATGGCGGCGTCGAGCGGCTCCGGCGGCGTCTCCTCCGACGCGCCCGCCCAGATCGCGCCGAGCGAACGGGCGAATTCCTGCGCGGCGGCGTCGCCGGCGCGCGTCAACGCATGGACGCGGCAGCCCTGCCAGGCCGCCACCTGCGCCAGAATGTGCGCGGCGGCGCCGAAGCCGTAAAGCCCGAGGGCGAAGCCTTGCGTCGCCGCCCCGGCCGTGGCCATACGATAACTGCGCCAGCCGATCAGCCCGGCGCACAGCCACGGCGCGATCTCGGCGTCGTCGCCGGTCTCACCGAGCGGAAAGCAGTAGCGCGCATCGGCGATCGTATGGCTGGCGAAGCCGCCATCGCGCGTGTAGCCGGTGAACAGCGGCGCGTCGCACAGATTCTCCCTGCCCTCCCGGCAATAGGAGCAGACGCCGCAGGTCGCGCCCAGCCACGGCACTCCGACCCGCTTGCCAATCGAGAAACCGGTGACGTCTGGGCCAATGGCCGCGACCCGGCCGACAATCTCATGTCCGGGCACGATCGGCAGCTTCGGATGCGGCAAGTCGCCATCCACGACATGCAGATCGGTGCGGCAAACGCCGCAGGCCGTGACGGCGATCATCAATTCGCCGGTTCCCGGCACAGGCACGGCGCCCTCACGCGGCCGCAGCGGCGTTCCCGGACGTTCCAGGACCATCGCCCGCAGCATCGTCATGGCGCGCCCTCGCCTGCTTCCCATCGGCACCGGAACATCCTAGATCACTCTCATGCGCACAGACACCGCCCCGCTCATCCGCCTCACCGACTACCGGCCGCCAGACTGGCTGGTGGAAACCGTCCACCTCGACGTCACCTTGCACCCGACGGAGACGCGCGTGCGGGCGAGCCTGGCGCTCAAACCCAATCCCGCCGTTGCGCCGGCGCCCCTGGTGCTCGATGGCGACGGCTTGAACCTGGTGTCGCTGCGCCGCGATGGCGTCGCCCTGCCCGCCGAAAGCTATATCGCGACGCCGGACAAGTTGACGATCCCGCAGCCGCCGAACCGGCCGTTCCGCCTCGACATTGAAACCGTGGTCGATCCGACCTCCAATACGCAATTGTCCGGATTGTATCGCTCGAGCGGTACGTGGTGCACGCAGTGCGAGGCCGAAGGCTTCCGCCGCATCACCTATTTCCCGGATCGCCCGGACGTGATGGCGGTCTATTCGACCCGCATCGAAGCCGACAAGAGTGAAGCTCCGGTGCTGCTCGCCAACGGCAACCTCATCGACAGCGGCGACCTGCCCGATAATCGGCATTTCGCCACCTGGCACGATCCGCACAAAAAGCCGTCTTACCTGTTCGCGCTGGTCGGCGGCGACCTCGCCTCGATCGAGGACAAGTTCACGACCTCATCGGGTCGCGAGGTGACTTTGCGCATCTATGTCGAGCACGGCAAGCAGGACCGCGCCGATTACGCCATGGACGCGCTGAAGCGCTCGATGCGCTGGGACGAGGAAGCCTTCGGCCGCGAATACGACCTCGACATCTTCATGATCGTCGCCGTGTCCGACTTCAACATGGGCGCGATGGAAAACAAGGGCCTCAACGTCTTCAACGACAAGTACGTGCTGGCCTCCGCCGATACCGGCACCGACGCCGACTTCGCCGGCATCGAAACCGTGATCGCGCACGAATACTTCCACAACTGGACCGGCAACCGCATCACCTGCCGCGACTGGTTCCAGCTCTGCCTCAAGGAAGGCCTGACCGTGTTTCGCGATCAGGAATTCACCAGCGACATGCGTTCGCGCCCGGTCAAGCGCATCGCCGACGTGCGGACCTTGCGCGCCGCGCAGTTCGTCGAGGATTCAGGACCGCTGGCACATCCCGTGCGGCCGGCGGCCTACAAGGAGATCAACAACTTCTATACGGCGACGGTCTACGAAAAAGGCGCCGAGGTCGTGCGCATGATGCAGACCCTGATCGGCCGCGAACAATTCCGCGCCGGCATGGACCTCTACTTCGCGCGCCACGACGGTGAGGCCGCCACCGTCGAACAGTTCATCCAGTGCTTTGCCGATGCGAGCGGGCGCGACATGTCGCAGTTCATGCGCTGGTATTCGCAAGCCGGCACGCCCGAGGTCACCGTCAAAAGCCGTTTCGACGCTGAGAGCGGCACTTACAGCATCACGCTTAAACAATCGGTGCCGCCGACGCCCGGCCAGACCGAAAAAGCGCCGATGGTCATTCCGTTGCGCATGGGTCTCCTCGACAAGAACGGGCGTGAACTGCCCATCGTGCCGGCCCAAGGCGGCGCCATCGCGCGCGACGTGCTGGTGCTCGACAAAGCCGAGCAGACCATCAGCTTCGCCGGCATGGCGGAGCGTCCGGTGCTGTCGATCAACCGCGGTTTCTCCGCACCCATCAAGCTCACCACCGATCTCAGCAATGCCGACTTGGCATTGCTGGCGCGGCACGACAGCGACCCGTTCAATCGCTGGCAGGCGCTGCAGAGCACGGCCATCCGCCTTCTGACCGACAATGTGTCGCGGCTGCGCGCCGGCGGTATGCCGCGCGCCAACGACAACCTGATCGCCGCGCTCGGCGCCATTCTCAATGACGAAAGCCTCGAGCCCGCCTTCGTCGCGCTGGCGCTGACGCCGCCGGGCGAAGGCGATATCGCACGCGAGATCGGCCGCGACATCGATCCGGACAGGATCCACCTCGCCCGGCAGGCGCTGCGCGAGGATATCGGCATTCGCCTTGGCGCCGACCTGTCGTTCACCTATGAGCGGCTCGCGTCGGACGAGCCCTATTCGCCGGACGCCGCCTCCGCCGGCCGGCGGGCGCTGCGCAACGTGGCGCTCGACCTGATGGCGGCGACCGGCTCGTCGCCGGCAATCACTCGCGCCGCCGACCAATATGCGGCCGCCGACAACATGACCGACCGCATGGCGGCGCTGGGAACCTTGGCGCAGCACGAGGTGCCGGAGCGCGCCGAGGCGCTGGCCGACTTCTACAAGCGCTATGCCGACAATGCGTTGGTGATCGACAAGTGGTTCTCGTTGCAGGCCGCGAGCCCGAGCAAGTCGGCGCTCGACAAGGTCAAGGGGCTGACCGGCCATCCGGCGTTTTCGTTTGGCAACCCGAACCGCGTGCGCGCGCTGATCGGCGCCTTTGCGCAGGGAAATCCGACGCAGTTCAACCGCGCCGACGGCACCGGTTACACCTTCGTCGCCGACAGCATCCTCGCCATCGACCCGAAAAACCCGCAGCTCGCGGCGCGGCTCGCCACCGCATTCCGCACCTGGCGCACGCTGGAAAACGGGCGCCGCGCGCTGGCTGAAGCGCAATTGCGCCGCATCAAGGCGAGCCCCAACCTGTCGCGCGACCTCGCCGACATCGTCGAGCGCGCGCTCGGCTGAGCGCGCGTCCGGCAGGCCCTTGATCGGACTCACATTTCGGTGGGTAACGATTTTTAAATAATTGACTCCGGCGGACTCTCGACAAATCAGCCGCCATCGATTCCAATCGCTCAACTGATTCGGTGCGGTTTGCGGCGTCCGAATTCGGGGTCGGGGAAATCGAAAACGGAGGCCTGCTATGGCGCGCGCCCAAGTGGCGAGTGCGTCCGCATCGAGCGATTCCATCAAGGGCCTCGCGCAATCGATCGCCAAGCCGGCGTATCGACGCCTCCTCACAGCCGAGCCCTTGTTGCGCCGAGCGGTACCGGTGCTCATCATCGCGTTTCTCGTGACGATCTGCGTCGGCGCCGTGGTCCAGGTGCTCGATCAGCGCCGCCAGACCGTCGATATCGCCGCACTGTCGATCGACGCCGCCGGCGACGTGGTTGCGGCAAAGCTGCAGCGCCCACTCAAGAACGCCCGCGACGCCGTCGAGCGGCCGCAGCAACTGCTCGCCGCCGCGCTGCCGAACTGGGCCGCCAGCAACGGCCGCACCTTTCTCCTCACCGACGCGCACGGCGCCGTGACTGCCGCCGTCCCGTCCACCGATCTCACGGTCGGCCGCCGCCTGATCGATCTCATCGGAACGACGCAGCCGCTGACGACTTTCGGCGCCGACGCCGGCGTCCTCGAGATCACCACCCCCGCCGGCGACCGCGCGCTCGCCACAGTCCGCACCCTGAATGCGCCGTTCGGCCAGCTCGCGGTGGTGCAGTCACGCAACGCCGCCGTCCACGCCACACGCTCGCTCACCACCCTCACGGTGACCCTGTCGACGACCACCGGCTTCGTCGTCCTTATTCTCGGCTTCGCCTTCCACTGGCAGGCAACGCGCGCCCGCGAAGCCGACATGATCTATGAGACGGTGCGCTCGCGCATCGACACGGCGCTGAACCGCGGCCGCTGCGGCCTGTGGGATTGGGATCTCGCCCGCGGCCGCATCTTCTGGTCGCAGTCGATGTTCGACATGCTCGGCCTCGAAGCCAAGGAAGAGCTGCTGTCGTTCGGCGACGTCAGCAAACTGGTTCACCCCGACGACGTGCAGCTCTACGACCTTGCCCGAGATCTCGCCGAGGAGCGTACCGCAACGATCGATCAGGCCTTCCGCATGCGCCACGCCGGCGGTCACTGGATCTGGCTCAGGGCGCGGTGCGAACTGGTGCGTCAGCCTGGCGACCAGGGCCTGCACCTGATCGGCATCGCCGTCGACATGACCGAGCAGAAGAGTCTCGTCGAAAAGACCGCCGCCGCCGATTTACGCCTGCGCGACGCCATCGAGACCATTCCTGAAGCCTTCGTGCTGTGGGACGCCGACAACCGCTTGGTTCTGTGCAATTCGAACTTCCAGGAGCTGCACACCCTGCCCGACGAAGCGATCGTTGCCGGTGCCACTTATGAGTCGGTGGTGTCGCAAGGCCGCGAACCGGTCGTACGCCGCACTGTCAGCGGCAACGGTCCGACCCAGCCGGGCGCCCGCACCTTCGAAGCCCAACTCGACGACGGCCGCTGGCTGCACATCAGCGAACGGCGCACCAAGGACGGCGGCTACGTCTCGGTCGGCACCGACATCACCACCATCAAGGCCCACGAGGAGAAGCTGGTCGACAGCGAGAAGCGCCTGATGGCGACCATCGCCGACCTGCGCACCTCGCAGCAGCGTGCCGAAGAGCTCGCCGGCAAATACGCCGCGGAGAAGACCCGCGCCGAGGAAGCCAACCAGGCCAAATCGAAATTCCTCGCCAATATGAGCCATGAGCTGCGCACGCCGCTCAACGCCATCATCGGCTTCTCCGAGATCATGCAGTCGGGCATGTTCGGCCCGCTCGGCGCCGCGAAGTACGAGGAATACTGCTCCGACATTCACACCAGCGGCCAGTACCTGCTCGACGTCATCAACGACATCCTCGACATGTCGAAGATCGAAGCGGGCCGCATGCGCCTCGACTTCGAAGACCTCGCCGTCGATGGCCTGCTCGCCGAGTCGATCCGCGTCGTCTCGGCGCGCGCCAGCGAAAAGAACCTGACGCTGACTTCGCGAATCGCGCCCGACCTGCAACTGCGCGCCGACCGCCGCGCCTTGAAGCAGATCGCGCTCAACCTCCTGTCCAACGCCGTCAAGTTCACGCCCGCCGGCGGCCACGTCGCCGTGCGCGGCCGCACCACCGATCACTGCTTCGTGCTGAGCATCGCCGACAGCGGCATCGGCATCACGGCCGACGCTCTGGCGCGTCTCGGCCGGCCTTTCGAACAGGTCGAGAGTCATATCAGCAAGTCGCACCAGGGCTCAGGTCTCGGCCTCGCCATCGCCAAGTCGCTTGCCGAACTGCATGGTGGCCGCATGCGCATCCGCTCGACGCCCGGCCGCGGCACGGTGGTCACCGTGCGCCTGCCGCTGCTGCCGCAATGCGCCCTGCCGAAGGACGAAGCGGCCTGAGCGCTTAAGGCTCCGCGCCCAGAATCCGCACGAAACTCGAGCGCACCTTGGCCTGCGTCTCGATCAACGTCGCGTTGAGCGTAGCGAAATCCGGCACGTCGGCGGCGCGGATCAACAGCCGCAACAGACCAGGGCCGGCGGTCTTGGCATCAAACGGTCCCCCAAGGCACAGCCGCAGGATCTGCGTCAGGTCCTGGTAGAGCTGCACCGCCGGACGCAGCACCTCGGCGTCCTCCACCGAGATCAGGCGCAGTTGCCGCGCCGCCTCGAGCACCCGCGCCGTCGACGGTTCGAGGATGGCAGGATGTTCGCAGGCGTGCACGAGTTGCAAATACTGTGCGATGAATTCGAGATCGACCAGGCCGCCCTTGGCGTATTTGAAGTCCCAGGGGTTGGCGTCGCCCTTCTCTTGGGCGATGGCGCCGCGCATCTCCACGACATCGCCGGCGATCAGGCCGGCGTCGCGGGGCTTGCAGAGGATGTCGCGGATCACGGCGTTGATGCGCTCGCCGAAGGCTTCAGGCGCGGCGACGACACGGGCGCGCGTCAGCGCCATGTGCTCCCAGGTCCAGGCCTCGTTCTCCTGGTAGTGGAGGAAACTGCCGAGTTGCGTCGCCAGCGGTCCGGCCTGGCCGGACGGCCGCAGCCGCATGTCCACCTGATACAGCGCGCCGTAGTTCGTCTGCGCGGTCAACGTGTTGATCAGGCGCTGGGTCAGCCGCGCGAAATACTGCGCGCCATAGAGCGAGCGCCGGCCGTCGGATTCCGGCTTCTCGTTGTCGAAGTCGTAAATCAGGATGAGATCGAGATCGGACGTCGCGGTCATTTCGCGGCCGCCGAGCTTGCCCATGGCGATGACCGCGGCCTGCTCGTCCTTCACATGGCCGTAGGTCTGCGCGAAATTCTCGGCGACGGCGCGATTGACAGCGCGCAACACGGCGTCCGCCAGCCGCGCATAGGCCTCGCCCGCCGCCCGCGCCGTCAGCGTGCCCGACAGGATGCGCACCCCGATCAGGAACATGTATTCGAGGCCGAAGACGCGGATGCGCTCGAGCAGATCCTCGTCGTAGCGCGCCTGCGCTAGCGCCGCATCGAAGCGCCGCTGAAGTTCGGCGTCGTCCGGCAGCGCCCCGAAGAAACTCGGATCGACCAGCGCGTCCATGACATGCGGATAGCGTGCCAGCGTGTCGCCGAGGCGCGGCGCGGTGCCGAGCACCAGCGCGATCAGCGCGATCAAGTCCGGCCTTTGCCGCAGCAGCGACAGCAGGCGGGCCGCGCCATGCAGGTTGCCGAGGAAATGATCGAACAGCACCAGGGTGGCGTTCGGGTTATCGGTGCGGCCGATCTGCTCGAGGAGCACCGGCAGCAGCGCGACGAGCTGGCTGCGCACGGTGTCGCCCATCAGGGAGCGATGCTCACCCTTGAGCCACTGCCGCACGATGTGCGAAGCCTCCAGCGGGGCGCGGAAACCCATGCCGCCGAGCATCGCCACTGTCTTTTGATCGTCAGCCTCGTCGGGAAAGTTCAGCGCCGGCGCGTCGGCCTCGGTTTCCTGCTTCTCGAACAGCCGCTCATAGTGGCGCTGCACCGTCTGCAAATGGCCGACCAGCACCTTGGCGAAGGTGTCGCGTTCGGCGAAGCCGAAGAAATGCGCGAAGCGCTCCATCTCGGCGCGGGTCTCGGGCAGCTTCTGCGTCTGCTCGTCGTTCACCATCTGCAGGCGATGCTCGACGGCGCGCAGGAAGACGTAGGCCGCCTTCATGTCGTCGCGCGCGGCGGCGTCGATCCAGCGGTCCTCGCACAGCTTGTCGAGCGTTGTCAGGGTGTCGCGGTCGCGCAAATGCGGGTTGCGGCCGCCGGCGATCAATTGCTGGGTCTGCGCGAAGAATTCGATCTCGCGGATGCCGCCGCGGCCGAGCTTGATGTTGTGGCCCTCGACCGCGATCTCGCCGTGGCCGCGGAAGGCGTTGATCTGCCGCTTCATCGCATGCACGTCGGCGACGGCGACGAAATCGAGATATTTGCGCCAGACGAACGGCTCCAACTCCCGGAGGATCGCCTCCCCCGCCGCGATATCGCCGGCGCAGGGGCGGCCCTTAATCAGCATGGCCCGTTCCCAGTTCTGCCCAATGCTCTCGTAGTAGGATAAAGCCGCCGGGGTCGAGATCGCGATGCCGGTCGATCCCGGATCGGGTCGCAGCCGCAGATCGGTGCGGAACACGTAACCGTCGCCGGTGTGCTCCTGCAAAATCTTCACCACGCGTTGCGTGATGCGCACGAAGGTCGGCGCCGCTTCGACGTCGTCGGCGAGCGGCGCCTTGTCGGGATCGAAAAAGACGATGAGATCGATGTCGCTCGAGTAATTCAGTTCGAAGGCGCCCATCTTGCCCATGGCGAGCACGATGTACCCGCTGCCGGCATCCGGCCGCGCGGCGTCGGCAGGCCGCAACTTTCCGGCCCGCGCCGCCTCGGCCAGCGCGAAGCGCACCGCGGCCTGGACCGCGGTATCCGCGAGATCCGTCAGCGCATGGGTCGCGCGCATCACCGGCCAGGCGCCGCCGATGTCGGCGAGCGCGATCAGCAGCGCCGCTTCCGCCTTCATGCGGCGCAACGCGCGCATCGCGCTCTCGATGTCCTCGGCTTCACCGGCGCTGCGGCCCCGCGCGGCCAGCAGATCGGCGAGATGGCGGTCCGGATCGGCCGTCATCAGCCCCAGAAAGCGCGCGGGATCGGCGGTCACCAAGTCCCAGAGGAACGGCGAACTCTCGGCGAGGCTGGCGATCAGAGTGGCAACCACCGGACGCGCGGCCAGCATCTCGCGCAGAGCCGCCGCCTCGGCCGTCGCGGTCAGCCATTCTTCCACGCGCGCATGCGCCGCCGTCCCGTCGCTGAGCGACGGCGCGGAGACGATACGTTCGGCCAGCGTCAGCCCGGCATGCTGATTCGGCGCATTCATCCCGCCATCTGTAGCGGGCCGGCGCGCGGCAAGGCAATGATGCTTTTCAGGCCCGGGGCGTTGTCGGCGAGCGTCAGTTCGCCGCCGTGCAGCCGCGCAACCGCGGCGGCGAGGCTCAGGCCCAGGCCCGAGCCCGGCAGTGAGCGGCTCTGCTCCAGCCGGACGAAGCGCTCGAGCGCTCTCGCCCGATCGGCCTCGGGAATACCGGGGCCGTTGTCGGCCACGGTCAGCAGCACCTGGTCGCCGTCATTGGCGGCGCGGACGATGATCTCGAGCGGCGGGGCGTCGGCGGCCCGGTCCGGCGACACGCAATACTTGATGGAATTGTCGACGAGATTGGCCACCGCCTGGCTGACCAGATCGCGATTGCCTTTCAGGATCGCCGCTCCTTCTGCATCGACCCTGAGCGCGATGCCCTTCTCCTCGGCGAGCGGCTCGTACAATTCGCCGATGTCACGCGCCACCTCGGCGGCGTCGAAGTCTTCCATGTCGTCGCGCGACTGGCCGGATTCGGCGCGGGCGATCATCAACAGCGCGTTGAAGGTGCGGATCAGTCCGTCGGATTCCTCGATCGTGCCCTCGAGCGCGGCGCGGTACTCGCTCTCGCTCGCGGCCGTGCGCAGCGCCTCCTCAGTCCGGTTGCGCAGCCGCGTCAGCGGGGTCTTCAGGTCGTGCGCGATGTTGTCGGAGACCTCCTTGAGGCCATGCATCAGCGCCTCGATGCGCTCCAGCATGATGTTGAGGTTTTCCGCCAGACGGTCGAGTTCGTCGCCAGTGCCGTCGACCGGCAATCGCTCGCCGAGATCGCCGGCCATGATGCTGCGGCTGGTCTCTGTCATGGCATCGACGCGGCGCAGCACACGGCGGGTCACGAACAGGCCGCCGCCGAAGCCGAGCACGATGACAAGCGCCACCGACCATCGGCCGGCGGACAGCACGATGTCATAAAGCCGTTCACGCTCCTCGAGGTCGCGGCCGACCAGAATGCGGAAGCCGCCGGGCAATTGAAAGACGCGTACCAGCGCATGGTGAGTCGGCTGGGTGCCCGCTTCCGTTTCGTCGAGCCGGCGATAGGGCGTTTCGATCCAGCCGCTGCTTTCCAGGATGCCCGGCGGCAGTGCCGTGACGTTGCCGGAAAGCGTGTCGCCGTTGAACGTCGTCACCAGGTAAAGGCTGGAGCCCGGGCGCCGCGCCCGCGCATCGACCGTCAGCACCAGGCGGCGGATGCCGCCGAGCCGGTATTGCTCCGACAGGCCAGTGATCTCGGCGTTGACGGTGTCGGTGATCTGCTCGGTGATCAGCCGGCGCGTGTTGAGCGCGAAATAGCCGAGCAGCGCCACCGCGAACAGCGCGAACACGGTCAGATAGACCAGCGTCAGCTTGAAGGTCGTGGTGCGGAACAGCTTGCCGAGCGCGCTGAAGGAGCGCGAGGCCTTGTCGTTCGCGGGGGAATCCTGAGCCATGGACCTATTGTAGACGAGGCCGTTTCGGCGCCCTAGCCCCTCGCCTCTATCGCGCTGCGCCGTCGCGGATCATATAGCCGGCGCCGCGCACGGTATGCAGCAGCGGCTGGGCAAAGCCCTTGTCGATCTTGGAGCGCAGGCGTGAGATATGCACGTCGATGACGTTGGTCTGGGGGTCGAAGTGATAGTCCCAGACATTCTCCAGCAGCATAGTGCGGGTCACCACCTGGCCCGCGTGCTTCATCAGATATTCGAGCAGGCGGAATTCGCGCGGCTGCAAGGTGATCTCTTCGTCGCCGCGCCGCACCATGTGCGACAGGCGGTCGAGGTGCAGGTCGCCAACCGTGAGCTCGGTCTCCTCGTTGCGGCCGCCACGGCGGCGCGACAACACCTCGACGCGAGCAAGCAGTTCGGAGAATGAATAGGGTTTGGGCAGGTAGTCGTCGCCGCCGGCGCGCAAGCCCTTGACGCGGTCATCGACCTGGCCGAGCGCCGACAAGATCAGCGCCGGGGTTTCGATGCGCTTCTTGCGCAGTTCGCCGATCACGGCGAGGCCGTCGCGCTTGGGCAGCATGCGGTCAACGATGAGGACGTCGTACTGGCCGTCGAGCGCCATGGCAAGACCGTCCTCGCCATCGGTGGCGGCATCGGCGACATGGCCGACCTCGCGGAAGGCCTTGACCAGATAGTCGGCGGCATCACGATCGTCTTCGATGATCAGAAGGCGCATGGTCACCCGGTCCGGCTGCGCCTCGGCACTGCGGCCGAGTCCGCGCTGAGTATAGCTGATGTCATAGCTCGGCATCGTTATCACCATTTCCGGGCGATTCGGCGGCCACCCCTCGGTCGGACCGCTTGCAGGCCTCCTCGTTTCGGCGCCTTGGGAATGTGATTTGGCGGCGCGGCAAGCCCCGAATGTCGTACGCGAGGGGGTGGCGGGCGTACCCGCCACCCCCTCAACGACCCCACCCCAGCGGGGGCGACGGTTGCCAGGGTGAAGTTCGGACGCCGCGAGACCGTAGACCGGCCTTTTGGCGGAGAGAGGCGGGACGGGCTCTCGCCCGTCCCGTTGAGGGTGTGCCGCCAGTGGGGGCGACGGTTACCAGTGACACATCCCCAAACTTGTCCGATCAGCCGTTGCCGACCGGGAGCGCGACGAAGCGGCTGTTGTCGCCCTTCTTCACGCGCATCAGAACGGTGCGCTTGCCCTCGGACTTGACCGAGGCGATCGCCTTGCGAACATCGCTTGGCGTCTCGACCTTCTTGCCGGCCACCTCGAGGATCACGTCGCCGGTGGCGAAGCCGTGTTCGGCAGCCGCGCCAGAGCCATCGACGCCGGTGACGACGACACCGTCCGAGCCCGCACCGGCGACCCGCGCCGCCGGGGCCAGCGTCAGACCGAGCTTGCTCATGTCGACGCCGTTGCCGTTGTTGTCGCTATCGTCGGCGTTCGCCTGCTTGTCGGTGTTCGGCATCTGGCCGAGCGTCAGCGAGACGGTCTTTTCCGCGCCATTCTGCAGGACGGAGAGCTTGACCTCCTGCTTCGGCTGCATCGAGCCGATCTTCTTGGCGAGATCGCGGGCGTCCTTGACCTCTTCGCCGTTCACCGCGGTGATGACGTCGCCGGCCTTGATGCCGGCCTTCTTCGCCGGGCTGCCGTCCTGCGGTTCGGCGACGAGCGCGCCTTGCGCCTTCTTGAGCCCGAGCGAGTCGGCGATGTCCTTGGTCACCGGCTGGATCTGCACGCCGATCCATCCGCGCGTCACCGAGCCATGCTCCTTGAGCTGGGTGATGACGGTCTTGACCGTGTCGGCGGGGATATCGAACGCGATGCCAACCGAGCCACCCGACGGCGAGTAGATCGCGGTGTTGACGCCTATCACATTGCCTTCGGTGTCGAAGCTCGGGCCACCCGAGTTGCCCTTGTTGACCGGCGCATCGATCTGGATGAAGTCGTCATACGCGCTGGCGCCGATGTCGCGGCCGCGAGCCGAGACGATGCCGGCGGTGACCGTGCCACCAAGACCGAAGGGGTTCCCGACCGCGAGCACCCAGTCGCCGATACGCGGCGCTTTATCGGCGAGCTTCACGAACGGGAACGAGGCGCCATCGACCTTGATCAGCGCCAGATCGGTCCGCGGATCGGTACCGATCACCTTGGCCTTGTAGGTCTTGCCATCATCGGTCTTGACCTCGACGCTCTCCGCCTTCTCGACAACGTGATTGTTGGTCACGGCATAACCGTCGGCCGAAATGAAGAAGCCGGAGCCCTGGCCGGTGATGATGTTATGGCCGCCGCGGCCGCGGGGGCCGCCCTGCATGCCGTTCGGCATCCCGTCAGGCATGCCGAAGCGGCGGAAGAACTCCTGCAGGCCCGGCGGCACGTTTTCCATGTCGGCGCCGAGACCGGTGGTCGCCGGACCGCCGTCAACCTTGACGCGGACCGAGATGACCGCCGGCTTCACCTTCTCGACGATATCGGCAAAGCCGACCGGCGCCGGCAGCTTGCGCGCCTGCTCGGTCAGGTTCTGCGCCAGAGCGGCGGGATAGTGCAGCGGGAGGTTGAATTCGGGAGCGGCGACAAAGGCGGCGGCGCCGAGACCGGCAATGGTGGTGGCGAGAAGCGCAATGCGACGGACGGATAAACCGCCCGGCTTCTTGGGGGACTGGGGAGCGGGGTTAGCGCTCATGGGATGATCTCCATCAGCTCATCGGTGGGGCGCATCTCGCGCCGTTTGTTGAGCTGAAGATGGAGGTCCGCGCCTTACAGCGTCCTGACGGCGGGATTAATAATCGGTAATGGGGAAAAGAATTTGTGTATGAATTTCAGTGCGTTGCAAAACGCGCCGTTCAACCCGCCGAATCTTTCTGCACCAGGTCGTCGAGCCGGCGCCGCTCGTCGGCGCTGAGCCCCTCGGATTCCAGCGCGATGGCGCGGCGGCGGCGCGCCATGACGACGAGCGCGCCGATGCCGATGATCAAAACCAGCGGCGACAGGCCCCACAACAGCAGCGTCGCCGGTTCGACCGGCGGCTTGAGCAGAACGAAATTGCCGTAGCGCGCGACCAGGAAATCGAGCACCTGCTTGTCGCTGTCGCCCTTCTGCAAACGCTCGCGCACCAGCAGCCGCAAATCGCGCGCCAGCGGCGCATCGGAATCGTCGATCGACTGGTTCTGGCAGACCATGCAGCGCAATTCCTGCGACAGCACGCGCGCGCGCGCCTCGAGCGCCGGGTCCTTGAGGATCTCGTCGGGCTGCACGGCGAATGCAACGCCGGGCAGCAGCAGGGAGAACAGCAACGCGACGATGACGAGGCGCCGCATTGCCCTACTCCGCCGGCTGCAAGTCTGGAGTTGGATTGGCAGGCTTGGCCGTCTTGCCAGCCGGCTTGGGCGCGCCGACGCGCAGGCGGCGATCCGACAGCGACAGCGCGCCGCCGAGCGCCATGATCACCGCACCGATCCAGATCAGCAGCACCAGCGGCTTGTAATAAAAACGGATGGCGACCGAGCCGTCGTCATTGGTGTCGCCGAGCGACAGATAAAGCTGGCTGGCGCCCTGCGATTTGAGCGCGGCTTCGGTCGTCGTCATGCCGCGCGCGCCGAAGGTGCGCTTCGACGGCTCGAGGATGCCGACAACCTGTCCGCCTTGGCGTAGCGTGAACTTGCCGGCCAGCACGCGGAAGTTCGGGCCGGCGCGCTGCACCATGCCGTCGAAGGTCAGCGCATAGCCGGACAATGTCGTCGTCTGTCCCTCTTTCAGCGCAACGATGCGTTCGGTGCCCCAGGTCGAGGCGGCGGCGATGCCGATCAAAGTCACGGCGACGCCGGCATGCGCAATCGCCGTGCCCCAGGCGGAACGCGGCAGGCCGCGCGCGCGCGACCATGACGTCGCGGGCGGCGCGCGGAACAGCGCGATGCGCTCGGCGAGATCCACCAGCGCGCCGACGATGACGAAGAAGGCCAGCCCGATGGCGAATGGCGCCAGCATGTGCTCGACGCCGGCGGCCGCGAAGGTCACGGCAATGGCGACGATGCCGGCCGCGAAAGCCGTCATCAGCCGCTGCGCTACGCCCAGAATGTCGCCGCGCTTCCACGCCAGCAAGGTGCCGAACGGCATGGCGAACATCAGCGGAATGAACAAAGGCGCGAAAGTGAGATTGAAGAACGGCGCGCCGACAGAGATCTTCTCGCCGTTCAGCGCTTCGAGCGCCAGCGGATACAAGGTGCCGACGAACACGGTCAGGCACGCCGTCGTGAGAAACAAGTTGTTGAAGACCAGCGCGCCCTCACGCGACACCGGCGCGAACAGTCCGCCCTGCCGCAGCAGCGGCGCACGCCAGGCGAACAGCGACAGGCCGCCGCCGATGAACAGCACCAGAATGCCGAGAATGAAGACGCCGCGGCGCGGATCCTCGGCGAAGGAATGCACCGAGGTGAGCACGCCCGAGCGCACCAGGAAGGTGCCGATCAGCGACAGCGAGAAAGCGAGGATGGCGAGCAGGATGGTCCAGATCTTCAGCGCGTTGCGCTTTTCCATCACCACCGCGGAATGCAGCAGCGCGGTGCCGGCGAGCCACGGCATCAGCGAGGCATTCTCCACCGGATCCCAGAACCAGAAGCCGCCCCAGCCCAGTTCGTAATAGGCCCAGTAAGAGCCCATGGCGATGCCGACGGTGAGGAACATCCACGCAGCCAAGGTCCACGGCCGCACCCAGCGCGCCCAGGCGGCGTCGATGCGGCCTTCGATCAGCGCGGCGATGGCGAAAGAGAACGCGATCGAGAAGCCGACATAGCCGAGATAGAGCAGCGGCGGATGGATGGCGAGGCCGGGGTCCTGCAGGATCGGATTGAGATCGCGGCCCTCGAGCGGCGGGCGCGCCATGCGCAGGAACGGGTTCGAGGTCAGCAGGATGAAGACGTAGAACGAGCACGCGATCCAGCCCTGCACCGCCAGCACATTGGCCTTCAGCGTCACCGGCAGGTTGGTGCCGAAAATAGCCACCGCGGCGCCGAACACCGCCAGGATCAGCACCCACAGCAGCATCGAGCCTTCGTGATTGCCCCAGACGCTGGTGAACTTGTAGACCAGCGGCATCATCGAGTGCGAATTCTCGAAGACGTTGACGACCGAGAAATCCGACATCACGTAGCTGGCCGTCAGCGCCGCGAAAGAGCCGGCGACGAACACGAACTGCATCACCGCCGTCGAAGTTCCGAGTTGCATCAGCGCGCCGTCGCGCTTGATCGCGCCATAGAGCGGCACCGTCGCCTGGATGATGGCGAGGGCGAGCGCGAGAACGAGAGCGTAATGGCCGATTTCAGGGATCATGGCTTCTTCCCGACGACGTGGGCATCGGCGTTCATCTCACCTTCCTGCCAGCGCCCGCTTTTCTTCAGCGCGTCAACCACCTCGCGCGGCATGTAACGCTCGTCGTGCTTGGCAAGCACCGTGTCGGCGGCGAGCAGCCCGCCGGGCTCGAGCCTGCCCTCGGCGACGACGCCCTGCCCTTCGCGGAAAAGGTCCGGCACGATACCCTGATAACGCACGCTGATGTCATGCGCGCCGTCGGTCACCTTGAAGGACACCTGGAGATTGTCGCCCTTCTTCAGACTGCCCGGTTCGACCAGGCCGCCGATGCGGATGCGCGTGCCGGGAGCGATCTGCTTCTGCACGACATCGCTCGGCGAATTGAAGAAGACGATGGAATCCTTGAGCGCGAACAGCACCAGCGCCGCCGCGACGCCGAGCACCGCGAGACTGCCGCCGATGAGCGTGAGGCGCCGCTGCTTCCGCGTCATCCTTCCAGTCCCATGCTTTTGATCATGTCGTCGATCTGCCGCCGCTTGTCGGGATCGGCGGCCAGCGCCTTGCGCGCGTCGTCCGCCGCGCTTTTGGCCTTGTCGCGCTCGCCCAGCACCATATAGGCGCGCAAGAGACGCTGCCAACCGGCCACATCGTCGCCGTTTTCCTTGAGCCGCTCGGCGAGCCGCGCCACCATACCGCGGATCATGTCGCCGCGGTCTTGCTCGTTCATCTGACCGGCGGCGGCGACGTCGGCCGCGCTCGGGCCCGGCTGTGCGGCGTCGGGCGCCGAAGGCGCCGCGGCAACGGCCGGCGGCGTGCCGCCGACGCGCGTCAGCGCTTCGCGCACCAGCGGCGCCCACGGCGCGTCGGCCGGCGCGTCCTTCAGCATCATCGTGAAGATCGCTGCCGCCTTGTGGCGATCGCCGTCCTGCTCGGCCGCGATGCCGATGAAGAACAGCGCCTTGACGTTCTTGGCGTCGAGTTCGAGCGCCCGCTCGAACGCCGCTTTGGCATCGACGGTCACGACCCCGTTGCCCTGCGCGGCGAGCGCTTCGCCGAGATCGGATTGCCGCTCGGAATTTTCGCCGGCGAGCGCGATCACCTTGCGCCGCGCGTTCACTGCGTCGGCAAAGCGCCCCATGCGCAGATAGACCGGCGCGATGACTTCATAGCCGCGCGCGTCGTTCGGATTGCGCTCGAGATGCGCCTCGACCTGCGCCACCATGGTCTGGATCGAGCGATCCTGCTGCACGGAGGCCATGCGCTCCGCCAGCGGCTGGCCCGGCATTTGCGGCGAGCCGAGCGCCATGTAGAGCGCGGTGGCACCGACCGGTAACAGAACCAGCCCGACGAGCGCCGCGATTCGTCGCCGCCATGCCGGGGCTGCCGGCACCGCCGAAGCCTGCTTTTCGGCCTGCGAAGCATCGGCCGCCGCAATCAGCTGGCGCGATACTTCGATCTTCGCGGCCTCGGCTTCAGCCTCGCCGATCCGGCCCGCGGCGCGATCTCGGGCGATTTCGTCGAGTTGATCGCGGTAGACCGCGAGATCGCTGCCGCCCTCGGGCGCCCTGCGCCGGCCGAGCGGCCACAGCACGGCGAAAATCGCCGCCGCGGTCATCAGCGCAAATGCAAGCCAGAGGCTCATGGGATGATCAGATCCACCTTGGCGGCCTTGAAGGAACCGGGGCCGCCCGGAGGGGATACATCAGCCGCGATCATGGCGGCAATGAGCAAAATCAAGCCGGGATGCGGCTAAACGGCTGGAATTTCAGGCGCTCGCGGCGCGCAGTTCCGAGGCCTCCGAGACGCTGGCAGCCACTTCGGCCGCCTTGGCGAACTGGGCGGCGTAATCCTTGCCGAACACGATGCCGCTGAGCCGGACCGCGACATCGACCTGCGACTTGCGGAAACCGCGCTCGGCCGGGCCGGACTGGCGCAGCGCATCGAGCAGGCTGTTCATGTTGTTGTCGAGGAACTGCTGCATCTCGGAATAGGTCCGCTGCGTCATTTCGTTGATGGCCAGTTCACTGGCGAAATGCCGGCAGGTGCCGACGAAGGCGACCAGCGCCTCGGTCTCGGCCGCTTCCTGCGGGTCGATCCGCAATTGCGGGCTGATATTGGCGGCGGGACGGATGCGCAGCAGGCGTCGGACGCGGCCGGGCATCGACTCGATCTCGGCGCGTAAGGTGTCGCCGATTTGGGAGCGCAGCCCGGCCAGGGCGCGGCCCCAGGAGCTGTCGATCGGCATGTCGAGTTCGGTGCGCAGGCCGCGCGCGGAATCGTGGATGGTCTTGAGCAGCGCGCCGGTCGCGACCCCTCGCCCGCTGCGCAGATCGTCGCGCAGTTCGAGCACCTGCCGTTCCAGTTCGGACAGCACGATGTTGACCGACACGCCGTAGGGTGTTTCGGCGACGCGCGCGGCGGTGTCACTGCCTGCCGCCTTGACGCCGAAGCGGATCAATTGCCATGGCGCCGCCAGACGGCTGCGCACGGTGAGCAGCGAGTAGAGGAAAAGTTCAGTGCCCGGCGCGCCGGTCTTCTCGATCAACGCCTTGTATTCGTCGATCTGCTTGCCGTTGAGATTGCCGACTTGCAACGGCAGCCGCGCCGCCATGGCGTTGAGGCCGTCGCGCGCCTTGAGCACGCAGCGCAAGGTCTCCGCGTCTTCCTGGGCACGCTGGGTGCCGATCTGCGCCAGCATGCGCCGGCGCGTCGATTCATCGGTGGATGCCGAGCGCAGGTTGTCGCCGAGCGCCGCCGCGACGCGATCCTGGAAAGTGCGGACCAGATACTTTGCTTTTTCCTCGTCGCCGGCCTGCAGCGCCTTGCTAATCATCTCCTCCATCTCGGCGGAGTCGCGCGGCAGGAGATCGCGGCCAATCCAGGTCCACAGCGGGTCGAGCGAGGCGCGCGCGATGCGGCCCGGGTGGCGATGCTGGCCGAGATCGTCGACGAGGAACGGTTCGAGCGGCTTGAAGAACAACCGCGCGCTGTGGCCGATCCGCGGGGCGCCTGCCTGCTGCTCGCGAGCGATACGCCGCAATTCCTGCAGCACGAGTTCGGCAGCACCGAGGTCTTCGCCGCGCAGCAGGCTGCGCTCGAACTCGCGCAGCAATAGCGCGCGCGCCTGCGGAGGCAGCTCACGCAGGTACGATTGAAGCCGCTCAATTGTGTCGGCGCCCGCCATCGCCGGCTTTGCCCACCTAAAGAATTAAGTGGGTTTGATAGCGCGGCGGCCGTTAAGAACCCTTTAAGCATGTCGCGGTGAACCGCGACATATGGGGTTCCTCAGGTCAGGGGGGTCCAGGTGCCGTCAGGATTGCGGCAGGCGGTGCCGCGGGCGGTTTGCGGCTGACCGTTGATGTAGATGGTATGGGTATAGGAGCGGCAGTTGTGGCCGCGCTCCACATAGGCCGGGCCCGGCACGATGGTACCGTAACGGCCCGAATCCGGGTTGCGCCAGGTCACCGGCGCGCCCGACGGGCCGCGCTCCAGCGCATCCATCTGCGCCGCATAGGCCCGTTCGCGATCCTGCTCGTCGAGCGAGGCGCCGATCCGGTTGCCGACCAAGCCGCCAAGCAAGCCGCCAATGGCGGCGCCGGCCAGCCGGTCACCCGTGCCGCCGCCGGCGACGGCGGCGCCCAGCAGCGCACCGGTGCCGGCACCCAGCAGCGTGCCGGTGTTCTCCCGCGGTCCCGGACCCGATCCATCGGGGCTGCCGGCGCAGGCGGTGAGCATCAGGCCGAGCGCGGCAATGGCGATCATCTTCGGTGCGGACATCAGGACCCCCGGCTGGACGTAGGAATCGCGGCAAAAACCGCGGCGTCAGGACTGGAACTTACATTCTATCGAGACGCAACAAATGGGGCAAAAGTCCGGCGAATACCGGCGGACTCAGGCGGCCGGAAGGACCAATTCGGCCCGCAGCCCCCCGCTGGGCGCCGCGCCAAGTTTGAGCTCGCCGCCATAGAGCGCCGCCAGCTCCGTGACGATCGACAGGCCAAGCCCCGAGCCCGGCTTGGTCTCGTCGAGCCTCTGGCCGCGCCGCGCCACCTGCTCACGCTCGGCCGGCGACAAGCCGCGGCCGTCGTCGTCGACTACCAGCCGCACCACCTGCTCGGCGGCCTCGCCGCTGCCGCACTCGCGCAGCACCTCGATGGCAACGCGCGATACCGCCCATTTGCAGGCATTGTCGACGAGGTTACCGACCATCTCCTCGAGATCGGCCCGTTCGCCGCGAAAGCGCACGGCATCCGTCCGCGCGACATCGACCGTGATCCCACGGTCGCGATGGATCTTCTCCATGGTGCGCGCTAGCGCCTCGACCACCGGCGCGATGTCGGTGATCGAGCCGACAACCGACGCCCGCGCGGCGATCCGCGCGCGTTCGAGATGCCGCGCGACCTGGTCGCGCATGATCGCCGCCTGCTCCTGTACCTTGTCGGCAAGCGGATCGCCGGACCGCGCCGCGGCTTCGTTGACGATCACCGACAGCGGCGTCTTCAAGGCGTGCGCCAGATTGCCGACATGGGTGCGCGCGCGCTCGACGATCTCCTTGTTGGAGTCGATCAGCGCATTGGTTTCGCGCGCCAGCGGCGCGATCTCGACCGGGAAATTGCCGGAAAGCCGCTCGGCATTGCCGGAGCGGATGGCGGCGAGGCTGTCGGTGATGCGCTTGAGTGGTGCAAGGCCGAAGCGCACCTGGAACATCGTGGTCAGCAACAGCACCGCGGCGAGAATGGAGAACGTCGCCAGCAGCGCCTGATCGAAGGCGCGGATCTCGTCGGTGATCTCGGCGGCATCGCCTGCAACGGCGACGAGATAGCGGCCTTCGTCGCCGAGATCGATGTTGCGCTCCAGAAGGCGGAGCTTCTGGTCTTCGGGGCCGGTCACATAGCCTTGCCGCGAGCCGTCGGGACCCGGCGCCACGCCTTGATCCTCCAGATGCGGCAAACCGCCGTCCCACAGCGAACGGGAAGCGCGCAATTCCGGTTTGCCGGGATCGAGCCGCGTGATCTGCCAGTACCAGCCCGAAAGCGGCAGTTCGAACAGCGGCTCGCCCAGCGCCTGCGGTCCCTTGTCTTCCTCCGGCGCGGCGACGTCGGCAACCAGCGTGCGCAGATAGACGCCGAGCCGGCGATCGAACGAGCGCTCCACCGCTTGGCGGTACACTGACGACAGAACGATCCCGGTAATGAGCAGGATTACCACCGCCCAGACGGTCGCCGAGACGAACAGGCGCAGCGCGAGCGAGTTGAAGCGCATCGGGATCAGCTCGGCGCGGCGAGCATGTAGCCGAGCCCGCGCACGGTCTGGATGATATCGACGCCGAGCTTCCGCCGGATGCGGCCGACGAACACCTCGATGGTGTTGGAGTCGCGATCGAAATCCTGGTCGTAAAGATGTTCGACCAGTTCAGTGCGCGATACGACGCGGCCATTGTGGTGCATCAAATAAGCCAGCAGCCGGTATTCGTGGCTCGTCAGCTTGACCGGATTGCCGCTGACCGACACGCGCCCGGTGCGCGAATCGAGCCGCACCGGCCCGCACTCGAATTCGCTCTTGGCGTGGCCGACGGCGCGGCGCAGCAGTGCGCGCAAACGCGCCAGCACCTCCTCGAGATGAAACGGCTTGGCGACGTAATCATCGGCGCCGGCGTCGAAGCCTTGCACCTTGTCGCTCCAGCGGTCGCGCGCGGTCAGCATCAGCACCGGCATGGTGCGGCCGTTGCGCCGCCAGGACTCGAGCACCGAGATGCCGTCCATCTTCGGCAGTCCAATATCGAGGATCACCGCGTCATAGGGCTCGGTATCGCCGAGGTGGTGGCCTTCCTCGCCGTCGAAGGCGCGGTCGACCACGTAACCGGCATCCGTGAGCGCGGTGGTGAGCTGGCGATTGAGATCGGGGTCGTCCTCGACGACGAGCAGGCGCAAAGCATTCGTCTCCGGCAAGAATCTGACTGACGCGATCTTACAGGAAATCGCGCAGGCGGCATCTCGCGAAGAAATCGGCCTTTTTCAGGGTCTTTCTCAAGGCTTCGGCGTTGCGGAATGGGCGGCCAGCGGCCGGCCGTCCGCGGCATCGATCTTGGCACGGATTACCTTGCCGCTGCGGGCCAGCACCGTCAGCTCGTAGACCAAACGGCCGTCGCGGCGGCACAGGCTGGCGCGCACCACCTCGCCGTGATGGCCGCGGCCGCGCATTGCCCGAATCGCTTCGGCGAGCGGTATCGCCTCGCGCGAGGCGATCGCCTCGCGCTGCTCGGCTTTGTTGAGGCAGGTCCGTGGCGCCCGGTCGGCAGCATGTGACACGGTCGCGGCTGCGGACAAGGCGCAGAAGGCGAGGACGATTGATGCGCTGGTTATGCGGAGGACCGGCATGGCGGGACCCTAGCGGCGCGCCGGTGAACGCTGGCTGAACAGGGAACCCCGTTCAGCTTTCGAAGTCGTCGAAGACGGCGAAGTCGTCAAGCGGCGCCCGAGGCGAGCGCCACTGGTTGATCGGCGCGGCCGGATCTTCGTACCCGAGCGCCATGCCGGAATAGATCATCAGATGATCGGGAAGATCGAGGAACGCTCGCACCGTCTTATGGAACGACACCCAGGCCTGCTGGGGACAAGTGTGTAGGTCATGGCCGCGGGCCAGCAGGGCCACCGTCTGAAGATAGCCGCCGATGTCGGCCCATTGCGCGGCGCCGTGCTCCTTCTCGCGGGCGAAGAACAGCGCCACCGGCGCACCGAAGAATTCATAGTTGCGGGCGTATTGCTTGTAGCGCGCCGGCTTGTCCTCGCGCGGCACGCCGATCGACTGATACAGCAGTTCGCCGACGGTGAAGCTGCGCGCGCGATAGGGGTCGGCCATCGGCTGCGGATAGATGACGTATTCAACGCCCTCGCCTTTCGGCAGTTCGCTCGCCATGCGCGGCCGCAACAACGCCTTGAGATCTTCGACGCGCTTGCCGGCCAAGGCATAAACGCGCCACGGCTGCATATTGCCCGCCGACGGCGCCCGCGCTGCACGCGCGACGATGTCGCGAACGACTTGCTCGGGTACGGGCTTATTGAGAAAGGCGCGGCAGGAGTAGCGCGACGAGACGGCGTCGAAGATGTCCATGAGGCAATGCTCCGCGATTTGCGCGGGCACCTTACTTCCTCGTCAAAATCCTCGCCACCTTCTCAAGACTGCGGCCGCCGAAATAGGCGGTGAGCACGATCATGCCCACTGCGCGTGACGCCGCCGGCGCCGTCCGGCGTTTCGATCGGCGCCTGCAACAGCAAGCGGCGATCGAGCGCTCCGATATCGAAGGGCGCGCTCATAGCGACAGCACCCGGTACGGCGCGAGCAAAGCCGCCACCGTCGCCGGCAGCACCGTGACGCTGGCCGTCGTGGTGAGGCCGCGGTTCTCGTACCAATGCGCGACGAGCAATCGCACCGTCTGGCGCAGCGGCTCCGGCACGTCGCTCGCCGCATCGCCATAACCCACGGTGACGTCGAGCGCGATGCCGGCGGCGCTGCGGTCTGGCTGCGCCACCGCCCAGGGCGCGAAGACAATCGCGTTGCCCGCGGTATCGACGGCGAAGCTTTGCAGATCGAGCGCCGCGGCGTTGCCGTCCTTGTCGGTGACGCGCACCGCGGTCAGCGCCCGTAGCGGCGCCGGCGTCACGCTGAGCCGGCCGTCCGCCGGCCAGGCATCGCGCGTCAGCCGCCAGCTCTGCGTGATCAGCGCGCGCCGCGTCTGCGCCTCGACATGGAGGCGCGCCGCGGCGATCAGGCTGGCGATGACGTCGTCGTCGTCGCTGTGCTCGACACGCAGGAAGGCCTTGGCCTCGGCGAGCGACAAGGGCTCGGCCGCAGGCGCGGTGAGAAGGATGGAGGGCATGGGTTCTCCCTACTCAGTCGTCGTCCGCGCGAAGGCGGGGACCCATATGCCGTGCCCTATCGTGAGCACACGGCGTATGGGTCCCGGCTCACCTCGCTTCGCTCGGTGTCCGGGACGACGTGGTTGTTGACAATCGGTCCGCGCCAAGGCTCATGCCTGTCCGCATGCGCCTTGCCGCCACAGTCTTTTTCGTCACGCTGGCCGTCACGCCGGCCCATGCCGTCAGCGGCCAGGCGCCGCCGGCGTCAGGCTTTGCCGCGCGGCCGATCGTCATGCTGATCGACAACCGGGGCGACCTGTGCACCGCCACGGCAGTGGCGCGCGACCTCGTGCTGACGGCCGCGCATTGCGTCGTCATTCCGGCGACCTATCGCGTGCGCGTGTTCCAGAACGCCGCCATGGTCGAGGTCGACAAGATCCGGCGGCATCCCGGATTCAACATGGCGAATTACAAGGCGAGCCGCGCCACCGCCGACGTGGCGCTGGTCAAGCTCAAAGGTCCCCTGCCCGACATCGTGATGCCGGCCGCGCTCGCCGCGCCGCGCCGCGTCGAGGTCGGCGAGACGCTGACCATCGCCGGGTTCGGCGTGACGCAAGCCGGTACCGCGCATGGCCTCGGCCAGCCGCGCATGGCAAGCCTCGTTGTCACCGGCAAGCCCGGCAGCCTGCAGATCCGCCTGCAGGATCCCGAGACGAAGAACGAGCGCCCCGGCCTCGGCGGCTGCACTGGCGATTCCGGCGCGCCGGCCTTCGACGGCGCCGGCACGAGCGACAGCGGCAATGACACTGGCAAGATCATCGGTGTCGTCTCCTGGTCCACCGCGCCGAAGAGCGAGGAAGGCTGCGGCGGCCTCACCGGCCTCACGCCGCTGCTCAACTACCGCGACTGGATCGTGACCACCGCCGCCGCGCTCGGCTCGCCGCTCGCGCCGTAAGGAGCAATTCCAGGAAAAGTGACGTGCGGTTTTCCGTCCGGAATTGCGACCAATCAAAAAGGAGCAATTCCAGGAAAAGTGACGTCCGGTTTTCCGTCCGGAATTGCGACCAACAAGAAAGACACTTCGCCGCAGTCCGGCGGCGCGGCGAAACCGCTAGGGTCCGCGCTCATCCAGCGAGCGCTCATGCTGTTCCCGACCGACCTGTCATCCTTTCTCGACCTGATCCGCCAGCACGGCGAAGCGGCCTACAGCTTCATGTTCGCCTATGCCGCTTCGCACAGCCTGCTGTTCGGGCTGTTCGGCGGCTATGCCGCGCATGCCGGCGCGCTCAACACTGGCAAGCTCATCGGCGTGTTCTGGTTCGGCAGCTTCGCCGGCGACGTCATCCGCTTCTATCTCGGCCGCCGCTATGGCGCGCGGCTGTTCAAGTCGTGGCCGCGCATCGAGCGACTCGTCACCATCGCCGCGCGCCTCACCGACAAGCACGCCGTGTTGATGATCCTGTTCCACCGTTATCCGCACGGCATCCGCGGCGCCGCCGCCTTCGCCTACGGCCTGTCGAACCTGACCTGGCCGACCTTCCTGTTCTTCAATTTCATCGCCGCCGGGCTATGGGCCGTCGCGGTGGTCGCCGCCGGCTACGCCTTCGGCCAGGTGTCGGAGACGGTGATGAACGACGCCTCCTCCGGCCTCGGCCTCGGCATGCTCGTCATCTTCATCGGCCTGTCGTGGTTCCTGAGCAAGAAGCTCGAGCAGACCATCGAGCGCGACTCCGAATTAACCCGGCGTTAACCGCGCCCGCCAACGCCAGGTTAACGCCGCCGGCCCTAACGTTCCGCGCATGAGTTCGGTCGGTGCAGCTTCCATTTCCGGCATGATGGCCGCGGCGGCGCAGTTTCAGGCCTCCGCGATGCGCATCGCCAATTCGGCCGACGGCGGCGCCATGGCCGAACAGCTCGCGCAGATGGTCACCTCGCAGGCCTCTTTCGCCGCCAACGCGCAGACGCTCAAGGCGCAGACCGACATGGTCGGCCAGCTCGTCGATATCCTGGCTTAGTCTTTCTTTCACCTCTCCCCGCAATGCGGGAGAGGTCGACATTCGAGCGTCAGCGAGAATGTCGGGTGAGGGGCAAGACACAGCGCTTCCGATCGCCCCTCACCCGTCTCGCAGCTAGTGCTGCTCGCCACCCTCTCCCCGCTTCGCGGGGCGAGGGAAAGAAGTTACGACGCCGCGAATTTCATCACCTTGATGGCGTCGAAGTCCTGGATGCCGCCGCCGACGCGCTTGGTGGTGTAGAACAGCACGTAGGGCTTGGCCGAATACGGATCGCGCAGCACGCTCACGCCGGCGCGATCGACGATCAGATAGCCGCGGGCAAAATCGCCGAAGGCGACCGACAGCGAGTTCGCCGCGATGTCCGGCATGTCTTCGGCTTCGACCACCGGGAAGGTCATCAGCGAAGCGCGGCCGCCCGCCATGGCCGGCGGCTGCCACAGATACTGCCCGCTCGTGTCCTTGAATTTCCGCACGCTGCTCTGCGTCTTGCGGTTCATGACAAAGTGGGCGTTCTGCCGGTAGCCGGCCTTGAGCGCATAAATGAGGTCGATCAGCGCATCGGCCGGGTTCGAGCCGGCAAAGGCGCCGGTGGCGCCGGAGGCGATATAGCCGACATTGCCCCAGCTCCAGGAGGCGTTCGCCACCGCAGTATAGCTGAGGAAGCCCTTCGGCTTGTTCGTGCCGTCGCCCGTCACGAAAGCGGTGCCCTCCTGCGCCGCGAACACGGCCTCGACTTCCTGCGCCAGCCACTCGTCGATGTTCACCGCCGAGTCCTCGAGCAAGGTCGCGGTCTCGGCCGGCATGGCGTAGAGCTCCATCGCCGGGAACGACAGCTGGTCGAGCGTCGGCGACGCCGTCTGCGTGCGCGGATCGGTCCCGCCAACCCAGCCGACCGCGGGGCCGGCCGTCATGAACGGCTTCTTGTAGACGTTGGCGGAGATGGTGCGCGCGCCGGCGATCGAACGGATCGGCGAGATGGCGGTCAGCCTTTTGCCGATCTCGGTCTCGATCTCCACCGGCACGGTGTAGCCGCCGTCGGCATTGGAGCCGATCGACAGCGCCTTCGCTTCCAGCGCCGCGAGGCCGGCGGCATCGCCGCCGCGCATATAAGCGTCGAACGCCTGCTTGTGCTCCAGCGCCGCCGCGCTGCGCGGCGACTTGTCGCCGCCGAGCGCCGGCCGCGCCGACTTCAGCGTCATTTCGTCGAGACGGCGCGCCTGGGCGTCGATGGCGGCGTCGATGCGGGCGAGCTTGTCGTCGATCAGGCCGTCGCCGGCGCGCTTCTGTTCGAGCGCCAGGCGCTGGTCGTTGGTTTCCTTGAAGGCTTCGAAGGCGCGCATCATCTCGGTATGCGTCACCACCGCGTCGAGCGGGATGCCCGACTTGGTTTCGTAAGGCTTGGTCTCAAGCGTCGTCGTCTCGGTATCCATGGAGCTTCTCCTGTTGAAGGGTTGTGGCTGGTCAGCGGGCGAATTCGCGCTATCCTCACGCGACGGCCGGGCGACCGGCGAAGCGGGGGAAGACGCGTGACAGACGAAATCCGTTCGGCGATCGACTTCTACGAGCGCCATCCGATCTCGGCCGAAATCATCAAGGCCAAGCTGCTCGACGCGCGCGGCACGCTCGAGAACGTCGCGCCCGACGAGCTCTTCGCGCACGATCAGGATCACTATGGCAGCCTCGCCGCCAACGACGCCCTGGCGCAGCGCGCCGGCATCGCGCAAGGCAGCCGCGTCGCCGATTTCTGCGCCGGTCTCGGCGGCCCGGCGCGCTATCTCGCGCACCGGTACGGCGCCGATGTCACCGGCATCGAATTGACGCCGGCGCGCGTGCGCGGCGCGGCCGAGCTGACGCAGCTCGCCGGCCTCGCCGATCGCGTGCGCGTTATCGAAGGCAATGTCATAGCCGTGCCGCTCGACGGCGGCAGCGTCGATGCCGTCATCAGCCAGGAAGCCTTCCTGCATGTGCCGGACAAGGCGAAGACTCTGGCCGAGGCTCACCGCATTCTCAAAAACGGCGGCCGCCTCGCCTTCACCGACTGGGTCGCGCACCGGCCGCTGTCGCAGGCCGACGCCGCGCTGATGTGGGCCGGCATGGCCGCCACCAATCTTTACGACATCCCCGCTTATACGAAGCTGATCGAAGCCGCCGGCTTCACCGTCACCAGCGTCGATGATCTCACCGCCGATTGGGCCGAGATCCTCAAAGCGCGCCTCGCGATGTATCAGAAGCTGCGCGGCGAAACCCGCGCCGCCGGCACGGCGTCAGGCCACGATGCGTTCTATGAAAGCTATGTCCGCTTCGTCGAACTGGTCAGCGAAGGCACGCTCGGCGGCGCGCGGTTTGCGGGGGTGAAGGCTTGATGGCTTAGGTCGGCGATGCCGATCATGGCTTCAAGCTCGGCCTGGGTCTCTTTCGCGGTTTAGCTCAGACGACACGTGCCTTCGTCCAGCGCAGTCAATGTCTGATGTGCGTAGGCCGCCTGCGGAAACTCCCTATTGTCCCATAGTCTTTGAAGGGCCTGACGTGCCGCAACCGGTGACACCGCCAGCGCCCTCTGAGCGGCATTAAGGCGCACTTGAGGATTCGGGTGATCGAACAACGTCACCAGGGCCGAACGTTGATCGCCGGCTCGACCGGCCAGCTCGTCTTTGATCCGCACGCCTCATCAAAAAGCCGATTGGATCTTGCGGTGTCGCCGTGTCGCTCGGCCTCGTACTGTTCAAGAGCTAGCGCGGTGAAGCGATCGACCAACTGTGAGACTGTCAAAGACTGCAAACTGATGCGGTTCATGGCTTGAGAACTCCGAGGTCCCTCAATGCTTGCAGGCCGACCGCTCGCCTCACTTCCCAGCTTCGACCTGAATGATACTCTCGCGGCGAAAGCTCGCCGAATTCCGGATTCTTCGTCTGATACCATCCATTGACCTGTTGGTGCATCAGCCGCGGCACGTGCACCAGATTGTTGGGATCGTCGATCACCTCCTGAGGAAACCCGTCCTGCTCGGCCTGCGCCTGCTCGACGATATGATGAATATCATATCCAGGCGCTGGCGTCGAAGCCCCTCGCTGCAGATCTTCGAGCGATTTCGGCGGGTCGTTATAAGCGGCGATGTCCGCCGAATAGACCTGGATCCATTTCGCCGCTCTGGCGAAGAATTCGACGGTCTTCCCAGTCTGCTGGATCTGCCGCGCGACGTCTCTCAGCACGGAAGTTCGTTCGCGCGAGGTCGGCGGCCTCTGGCCCGAATTTCCTGGTTTATCCGAGCCCCGCTCTTTGCCCGGCTTGGGATCACCCGCGCCGCCGCCTTCAGCCGTCCATTTCCCGCCGTCGGGATTGCCCTTCGGCACCCGCGGCTGATCCGGCTTAAAGCCAGCTTTCCAGGCGACCTGCAGCGCTTGGCCATGCCGCCGCATCGCGCGCTCGAGCCGCACTTCCGCAGCCAGGCATTTCAGCTCGCTCAGCGAACAGACGATCGCATTCAGCGTCAGCCGGCGCTGCCATTCGCTCTCGATGACATCGGCGCGCATCGCGTCACCCCACCCGCCGCCGTCGCAGGCGTTCGACGCGCAGCGGCGCAAGCGGCCGTGAAGACGCAAGCGGCGCCGCGCCTTCGCCGCCCACCACCTCGCGCCACTCCTTCTCCGCGCGCGTGCGCGCGAATGACGGCCGCCGGGAGGCAGCGTCCTTCACCGCATGCACGCGCGCGCCCGCCAGCAGCGGGAACGTGACGATCGAGATTTCCCAGAGATCCACGGCAAGAAGTGAACGCACGCGCGTCTTCGGATCGATGCGGCCCGTCACGGTGCGGAAGCCGATCGACAGGCCGTCGATGGCGCCGGAGCGGATCAGCGCCAGCAGCTCGCGGCCGCGCGCCACTTCGGGAATGAGCCGGCCGCGCGCGTAGAGGCCGCGATGGTCCTCGCGCAGTTCGAGCCAGACGCCGACCGGCTCGGCCGGGTCGTGCTGGAACAGCATCGGGATGCGATGGACGCTCTTCTGCCGCAAAGTCTGCGCGAAGGCGCCGCGCACCACCATGTCGCGCGCCTGGTCGATGGCGCCGAACAGCGAGGCGTAGCCTTCCATCGTGCCGTCGTCGTGGATGCGCGTCTTCGGCGCGAACACGGAGGCGATGGTGGGGTCGGAGTTGAGTGCAAGCATCGAGCGCTCCAGACATGCGTGTCCCGGGGGTGACTACTTCCGTCCGCGCCGCGCCTTCATCTTCGTCGCCCGCTGCGGCGGCGCGCTTCTGCGCTTGGCGGCGCGGTCGAGATGGTCGAGGAATTCGCGAAACACCGTGAGATGGTCGCGGCGGCTCGGCACCGCTCTGTTCCTGGTGTCGCCCTTGATCGAGCGCACCACGTCATGCATCGTATCCATCAGTCCCCTCCGATACGGTCGCGGTTGAAGCGTTCGTTGAAGCGCGCGAGTTCGCGCACGAAGTCGTCGAAGCGGCGGTGGGCGGCGGTGAGCTCGCGCAAGGCGAAGCCGGCGAGCGCGCTCACCGACAGCGCCCACAGCAGCAGCGCCACGTGAGCGAGATCGCCGCGCGCGGAAAACATGTCGATGATGTCGGGCATGGTGCCTGCTTGCCCCGGTCGCGCTACGGCATGAAATGCCGCTGCGCAGAACCGGGGCCGTCCCGGATTCGTTTTTTTGGCGGTCCCGGTTCTGCGGCGCATCGCCGACGCGCTGCGCCGCGCCCGGGACAAGCCCCGCAACGCAAAACCCGCCGCGGTCGCCCGCGACGGGTTTGATCATGCGGCGCTATGAGCGGCGGATCGCTCAGCGATGAGGCGCCGGTGTCAGCGCGTCTTGCTGCTGCTGCCGGTGGTCGCCGCCGGCTTGTCGAGATACTGCGCCATCTTCAGATGCTTCTGCAGCACCGGCACGGTCTCCTTGGCGAGATCGGCGAGCGGGCCGGTCTTCTTGGCTTCCGCCTGGTACTTGGCGATGTCCTTCTTGTGGTCCATCACCATGTGCTTGGCGAACTCACGGTCGAACTTGGCTCCCGACAATTTGCTCAGCTTGTCGTAATCGGCCTTCTGCTTGGCGCTCATGCCGTCCGGCGCCGACGCGCCCATCTCGGCCGAAGCCGCCTCGAGCTTCTTCAAGTGATCGCCGTGATCTTTCGCCAGCGTTTCGCCGAAAGTCTTGACGCCGTCGCTCTGGCCTTTCTCTTGCGCCAGTTCGCCCATCTTCACCTCGGTCATGTCGCCCTGCATCGCCTCCTTGAGGAACGCCTGGTCGGCCTTGGAGGCCTTGCCGGTCGCACTCTTGCCGGCGGTACTCTTGCCGGACATATCATTTGACGTCGCCTGCGCCCGCGCCGCCGTCCCCTTGTTGCCGTTCGAACTGGTCTGCGCCTGCGCGGCGCCGGCGGCGAGCGCGAATGCGGCGGCAACGCCGATCGCGAGCATCGGTTTGCTGTTCATTGGGTACCTCGTTCCATAAAGTTGTTCCGCTCCGCGCGACCTTGTGCGCGCAAAGCTCATGAAGAGAACGGCGCCGCGGCGACGCCGTTCCTGTTCCGCACCGCTTTAGGACATTAAAACGTCGCCACCTTCGATCGCACCGTAGCCGGTCGCCCCGCGCTTCTCGTTGACGCTGAGGAACGGCGCCCTGGTGACGCGTTCCCACAGCGCGGCGCGGTCGGCGCCGAGCGCCTCGATGCGGTCGGCGTCGGCGACAAGCGTCAGCTTCGCTGCGCCGAAGCCGGGCGACAGCCACTGCGCCAGCGCGGCGCCGATGCGGTTCGCCAGCGGCAGCACGCTCTGGCGATAGAACGCGCGATTGGCCTCGGCGTAATTGGCGTAGGTGTTGTCGCCCGGAATGGCGAGCAGCATCGGCGGCACGCCGAAGGCGAGCGCGATCTCGCGCGCCGCCGAATGCTTGGCCTCCATGAAGTCCATGTCCTTGGGCGACAGCGACATCGCCTTCCAGTCGAGCCCGCCTTCGAGCACCATTGGCCGCGCCTTCATAGCGCTCGGCCAGTTGCGTCTTGAGCCGTTCGTACTGCGCGTCGGTCAGCATCGAGCCGTCGGCGCCGGCATAGACCAGCGCGCCGGACGGCCGCGCCGCGTTGTCGAGCAGCGCCTTGTTCCAGCTCGCCGCCGCATTATGCGTGTCGACGGCGGTCGCCGCCGCCTCGAGCGGACTGAGTCCGTAATAGTCGTCGAGCGGATTGAACAAGGTCAGATGCAGGATCGGCGGCACGGCGCCGTCGTTGGCCCTCTCCTGCACGAAGCGCACGGTCTGCCCGGCCACGGTGTAATCGAACGCCGCCGGCCAGCCGTCCGGCCCCGGCACCACCTTCATGCGGTCGGGCCGCAGGGCGTGGAGCTCGCGCGGCGGCCCCTCGCCGCCGGCCTTCACCGCCTCGGCATAGGCGTTGCCGGACAACATCAGATGCGCGGCAATGGCTTCGAGCAGGCCCGGCCCGTCCTGCCGCGGATTGGGCCGCGCCAGGAGATCGAGCAGTGGATGCGCGTCAAGTTCTTCGGCGCCGTCGAAGAGCACGAACGCCGTGCTGCCGACCGACTCTGCGGTCAACCGCACCGCGCGGTGCACGATGGCGTTGCGGGGGTAGCCCTCGCGGGCGAGCGCGGCGTAGTCGCGCGGCGTCCAGCGGGCGCGGCCGCCGCTCTCGAGCGCGATCAGCCGGCCAATGCGCGTCGCCTTCTGTTCGGCGGGGCGCAGCAGTCTCTTCAAGGTGTCGAGCATGAAAAAAGCCCGCCGGTGACGGCGGGCTCCTCTGGTTGGTATCGCTGATGACCGTCATCGCCCCGCTGGCGCGGAGCGTGACAGGCCGGGAACGATTTTAGTTCGCCGCGTAGCGCGAGGCGTGCGGATTGACGATGGCGTAGCCCGCGATCGAGCGGACATGACGGCGGGTCTTGCCGCCGCCGGAATTGCCGTCGTGGACCATCCACTCGTTGCCGCTGACCTGGCTGATCAGCACGAAGACGTGGCCCGAGCGCGCCGCCACCATGCCGGGGGCCGGCGTGGTGCGCGGGAATTTGCGCGCCCAGTTGGCGGCAAGATTCAGATCCTTGCGGATCTCGCCGAACACATAGAGCGACGCTTCGCAGCCGCAGAAGCGGTGCGGGCATCCGCTCGGCCGGCCGCCGAGGATCACGCCGTTGCCGTTGGCATCGGCGATCTGCGCGCGCGCGGCGCGCCGGTTGGTCGCCGGCGTCGGCAGATCCGTCGGCGTTTCCGCCGCGGTCGCCGTTGCCTGCGCGGCCAGCGCATTGTCCGTGCATCCGCGGGCATTGCAGGACACCTGGCCCTGGGACTGCGCCCGGGCCTGAGCCTGCCGCGGGCGATGCGCGCGCCGTGCAGTCGTCTCCTGCGCCTGGCGGCTCGCCCGGCGCTCGGCACCGCGCGAATTATGCGCGGCAGCATTATTGGTCATCGGATTATCTGAACAACCGCGCGCGTCGCACGTTACCTGTGCGTGTGCGGTTGATCGATGCTTCGGTCGGGCGTCGGCGCTCGTCGCCGCCGCCGTGATCGACGCGATCGTCATGATCGCGAGTACAGCTCGTTTCAATATTCTGGTCACCTGTCTTGAAGGCGGCATTAACGCCGCAGATGGCAGGAGCGGCATTCGAGAATGCCGCAAGCACGAAGTTGTTCCCGTACCACCGTTTCAATGTGACCAAAGAATGACAACCGGAAGCATGCCTTATGCTTAAGCCATGCACGTTAACGTTTGTGTCGGCAGATTTGCATACGGAATAAACAAGTCGCGAAAAGTCTCGATTTTACGGGCCATTTCAGTCGGCCCCACGACACATCGTTGCCGAGATCGACTCATTCGCGACACAAATCTTGCGCCCCGCGCCATGGTCCGTTTGACGCAGCCATGCATGAATCGTGTGCCGGAACAGGTCATACAGCCGAAATTGTTTGATTCCGCCCGGCCGCATCGGGTTGTATTGCACGCACTCGACACCAATCGAGGGTTATCGGGCTCGCGTTTTATAAATAAGTTGTGTCCTCGCCCGCGAGCCGATCGCGCATATTCGGCATCACCGGGAAGCCGTACCCGTTGCCGGGCTTGTCCCAAAACAGCGTGCCCGCGCCATGAGCCGCGCTGACGTGGAGCTCCGTGCCGATCATCTGCAGCGCCAGGATCAGCGCCTGCATGGCGTCGACACCAAACGTCGATTTCCGCGACACGCCGTCCGGCCAGCCGATCGTCGTGTCGCACTTCCAGGCGCCATTAGCTTGCCGCTCCGGCGCGAACAACGCGACCGGCACATCGACAACCGCACCGTCGGTCTTCATCCTCAGCGTTCGCGTGGCGATCGGCATGGGCGCACCAGCTATAAATATTTCGCGTCATCCCCGATCAAAAGATCACGAAGGGTCGGCACCAGTGGAAAGCCGTAGCCATTGCCGGGCTTGTCCCAGACCAGGCCACCCGATTTGTGGTAACTGCTTGAGTAGAGTTCGGCTCCAATCATACCAAGCGTTACTGTCACCGCCTGTATGGCGTCGACGCCATAACCTGCAAACACATGCGGGCCTTCGGGCCAACCGACGTCGTAGCGGCATCGCCAGACGCTCGCCTTCTCACGCTCCGGCGCGTAAATCGAGATCGGAATTTCGATGCTGCGTTCGCCATCACGCAACGTCAGCGTTCTTGTGCCAATGATCATCGAACCTTCAAAAGTTCAGCGGAGGAATCTGCCTCCGTTGCAAACAGTTCGAATAGCGCAAATTCGCCTGACCATAGCTGGTCGGCATGCGCACGGCTCGGCTTAAAAACAACTTCTGCCGATGCCCTACAGCACCCTGATCCGCGGCTCGGGCCTTGCGGCAAAGTCAGCGCCGCCACCGCCCGGACCAGCGCGTCGAGGCGGTCAGGCGAGCGGCCGGACGACAGACCATCGACGCCGAAATCGCACATCTCATCCTCGAGCGCCGGGAACGTGCCGGCATGCCTGACGCGGCCCTGCTCGTACAACTGCGACACCGGCTCGGCGCGATGATAATTGCCCCGCGTCGCCACCGTGGTCGGACCGGTGATCAGCTTCTTGAGAAGCGCGATCGGCCGCGGCGTTGTGGTGATCACCTGCCGCGGCCGCGCGCCAAGGCGCAGTCCGAACTGCAGCATGTCAAAGGTTGCTTCGGCATGACGCCACTTGGCGAGCTCGTCGCACCACGCGGCCGAAAATTGCGGACCGCGCAGGCCTTCATAATTCTCCGCCGAGAGGATCTCGGCGATCGCTCTGTTCTTCCATTCGAGACGGCGGCGGGTCGGAAACCATTTCGCCTGCTCATCGCTGCGGTGAATGGACAGAAGCCCCGACACGCCCTCGACCATCACGGACCGCACGCCGTGCTCAGTCTCGCCGACCAGCGCGATGCGGGCGCGGCGGCCGTCAAGGGCCACACGCCTCACCCACTCCGCGCCCGCGCGGGTCTTGCCGGCACCGCGGCCGCCGAGGATGAGCCAGGTCGTCCAAGGCTTTCCATTGGCGGCAACAGCGGGCGGTCTCTGGTGGTTGTGTGCGAATAGATCGAAATCGCAGTTGAAGCTACGAGACTAATTTGCCCGTAGCGCCGCCAGAACTTCCGCGGCGATGGGCGGTTCGCTCTTCGCTAAGGTTTCTAATGCGTCGAGCAAGTTCGTTTCGGAACTCATCGACGTCGCGGGGCACGGGGTCAATGGCGTCGTCATCGGATGGCGTCTCGTTACCGGCATTTGTCAGGAGAGAGATGTCGCGCAGAACGCGCGACACGCTGGCCAAAGTACGAGCGCCGTGCTCGGCCTCCAGTGGATCGCTCAGCCGCAACACCGCGACGATGCGCTCGATGCCATCCAGTTCGCGTTCGGCAACGACCAGCATGCGGTGCGCCAGGCCGACCCGCTGCCGCGCCACGGTCGCCGCATCGATGGCCACCGGTGGCAGCGGCGCTGCAGGAGCGTCTTGCGTTTCGGCGGGAGCGTGCAAAGCCTCGCGGACGGCGCCGGCGAAACTGAAGGTCGGCCGCGCGCGGCGGCTCCGCCAGCCCAGTTCGCGGGCGCGATCGTAGAGATTGGACCGCGCCAGACCGACCATCGCGGCGACGTCGCCGACCGGCGCATTGGTCTGTTCGTAGAGACGCCTGGCCTCGGCCAGCACATCGGGCGGAATGATTTTCTTGGCGGTCATAGCCCCTCCCCCAATAAAAAACGCACCGGCAAAAACCGGCGCGTTCTGATGTGCGCATGAGTGCCGCCCGCTTCGCGGGCTCCGCGTCAGGCGGCGAAAAAGTAGAGATAGACGATGGCGAACAGCGCCGCGACGCCGAACAGGCTCAGCCCCAGCACCATTCGGACATTGTGGCCGGTCGCGCCGGCGCGCGCCTCGGTAGCGGTTTCGACGATGCGTCCGTTTTCCCTCACAGCCATGCTGCTCCTCCGTCTCTTGACCTGCGTGCGCCCCGCCGCATGGTGACGGCAGTTCCGCAAGGTCAACGCGAAGGCAGCGGCGGCCGTTCCATCAACGGGCCGGCGCCAGGCCGCAGCGCCACGCCACGTGGCGCGGCCGCTCAATCAGTTCGCGCGATATGTCTTTTGATGATCACATGTCGCGCTATGCTGCGCGGCGCCAGCGAGGGGAACGGATCGCGTCCGGCGGCTCGTCGCCGCCCCGCTCACAATTGTGGAGCATGCCCAAAACATAGCGGACCAGCGTCACGCTGTCAAGCATAATTTCCTAGGCTTTTTAGCTTTCCTATCGAAGGCAAAAATACCCGGCGATTGAAGCGGTTAGCGGCGCCGGCCGCCGCGGACGCGCCGCCGCCCGGCAAAAATTTCTGAAAAATGTCGAAAAATTTTTTTTGCAGGCCGCCGTCGCAGCGGCGCCTACTGCACGTGGTCGCTGCGGCAGGCGCGCGGACCGTCGTCCCAGATCCAGCCGCATTTGGTGCAGCCGCCGAGCGACAGGCCGAGCACAACCAGGCACGTCATGGCGAAAAACCGGTGCATCATGGCGGCAGCCTAGCCGAAACCGCGGCCACGGGCCAGCGGGCGCCGGTTGCGGCCCGGCGGCTGCCCGCGCCGCGGCCGCCGCAGCGGCCCGCGAACTTGCTTCAAATACGCTGGAACCGCTTAAAGCCCCTTCAGTAAACGGCCGCTAAGCTTGCCTCATTCCCCCTGGGCAGGCTGATGCTGCGAACGAAACTCAAAGAACGACGCAAGGCGCCGCGCCGCGCGATCAACCGCGTCGCGCAATTCCACACCGGACCCGGCGCGCTGCCGCGCTCGTGCATGATCACCGACATCTCCGACAACGGCGCCCGCCTCTATTGCGATAGCGCCATGCCGGACACCTTCCTGCTGTCGCTGTCGGGTGAAGGCGTCGATGCGCGGCGCGAGTGCCGCGTCGTGTGGCGCCTCGGCGGCGAACTCGGCGTCGAGTTCGTCGGCGCGCACGTCTAGCGCTGCGCGCGGGTTATTGACCTCGCGCAAGTCGGGGGCCAGCGGCGCCGGTATCCTGCGCCGCATGTCGATCACCGCGCCCCACCCTAAACTGCGCCGCCGCCTCGGCCTGCCGCTGCTCACTTTGTACGGCATCGGCATCACCATCGGCGCCGGCATCTATGTGCTGATCGGCGCCGTTGCCGGCCATGCCGGGCGCGCCGCGCCGTGGTCCTTCGTCATCGCCGGCCTCGCCATGGCCTTCACCGTCGGCTCCTATGCCGAGCTTGCGACGCGCTATCCGGTGTCGGCCGGCGAAGCCGCCTATATGCGCGCCGCCTTCAATTCGCGCGTCGTCTCGACGCTCACCGGCCTCATCACCATCCTGATCGGCGTCGTCTCCTCGGCCACCGTGGCGCTCGGCGCCGCCGGCTACATCGCCCAGTTCGTCGGCTGGCCGCAGGGTGTCATCGCCACCGCGGTGCTCATCGCGCTCGGCGGCGTCGCGGCGTGGGGCATTCTGGAATCGGTGCTGCTCGCCGGCCTGTTCACGCTGATCGAAGCGGGCGGCCTTGTCGCCATCATCGCCGCCGCGCTCCATGGCGGCGTGCCGTTCCTCGATGCGCTGATCGAACTGCCGCCGCCGACATGGCACGCCTGGTCCGGCGTCTATTACGCCAGCCTGCTCGCCTTCTTCGCCTTCATCGGTTTCGAGGATCTCGCCAACGTCGTCGAGGAAGCCAAGGCGCCGGAGCGCGACATCCCGCGCGCGATGATGCTCACGCTGGCGATCTCAACCGCGCTTTATCTCGCGGTCGCCGCCATCGCCGTCACCGCGGTGCCGCCGGCCGAGCTTGCGGCATCGCCGGCGCCGCTCAGCCTGGTGTTTCGCGCGGTCGCCGGCTTCAGCCCCGTCACCATCAGCCTCATCGCCATCGTCGCCACGCTCAATACCATCCTAGCGCAGATGACGATGGCGGCGCGCGTCGTCTACGGCATGTCGCGCCAGGGCGATCTGCCGCGCGTCGCCGGCCATGTGCATGCACGGACCTCGACGCCGCTTCTCGCCACGGCGCTCATCGTCGCCGCCACCATCGCGCTGGTTTTGCTGGTGCCTTTCGAGCGGCTGGCGGAAGGCACGTCGATCGCCACCTTGCTGGTGTTCGCCGCGGTAAACCTGTCGCTGCTGCGCGTGCGCCATCGCCGCATCCGCGCCGCGGGTCCGCATGTGCGCGTGCCGCTATGGATGCCGGCGGCGGGGCTGCTCACATGCGCGGCGATGATTGGGGCCGTGCTGTTCGGCTAACGCGCGCGGCGCGTCACGCGTCGGTGCGGTGCGGTTTGAGGTCGAAGCCGATCTCGAATACGGTGCGATCGGTGGTGTCGACCACCGTCATCGTCCAGCCGGACAGATCCTGAATGCCGGGATCGCACATCGCCGCCTTGAGATCGCGCACCTGCTGCACGGCGTGAGAACGCACCGCCGACAGGCCGCTGAGGTCCTGTCCCGTGTCGTCGGAGAACCGGCGCTGGCCATCCGAAAAATGAAAGAAGTAACGGGGCACGGGACACTCTCGATCATGAAGATGGCGCCGGCGCAGCAGCAGCCGGTTGCGCCCCCACAGGCAGAGCCGGCCGTCAGCATCGACGACAGTAGACTACCTCGCGTCTAGAATGACCAGATGTCGGAACCATGACCGCGCGCCAAATGTCGCAACACGTTTTGCGTGCGCGTGGCGCGCCTTCGCATCAACTCGCGATGCGGTGGCCATCGGTATCCTGGCAATCTATGCGTTCAGATGCGCCGTGCCGGTATCGAAGCGCTGCCGCGCCGCCTGAATCTCGGGGCGGTTGCGCCGCGCCCACAGGCCGAGCTCCTTCACCGGCTCGAGCAGCGAGCGGCCGAGATCCGTCAGCTCGTAATCGACGCGCGGCGGGATGGTCGGAAATACCGTGCGCGAGACCAGACCGTCGCGCTCGAGGCCGCGCAAGGTCAGCGTCAGCATCCGCTGCGAGATCGAGCCGAGCGCGCGCCGCAGTTCGTTGAAGCGCTTGGGGCCGTCGCCGAGCGTGGAGACAACCAAGACCGTCCACTTATCACCGACCCTGGCGAGTACCTCGCTGACGGCGCGGCAGTCCTCGGCCACATGCAGGTTACCCGGTATCGCGTTTGTGCCTTCTTGAGCCTTCAGGGCAGTCATCTATTTATCCTCGGTCACAATTCGGTACTTAGGCTAAGAAATAGAGGTTGCCATGCCAAAACTCAAGCTCGGCGTCATCGTCGGCTCAAATCGCAAGGAATCGATCAATCGGAAGCTCGCTTTGGCCCTGGCCAAGCTCGGAAACGAGGCTTTCGAGGCCAAACTGATCCAGATCGACGACCTGCCGATGTACAATCAGGATCAGGAGCAGCCGGTTCCGGCGCCGGTGGCCCGGTTCAAGGCCGATGTCGAAGGCTCCGACGCCCTGCTCTTCGTCACGCCCGAACACAGCCGGTCCATCCCCGCCGTCCTCAAGAACGCCATCGACTGGGGCGCACGGCCGTGGGGCAAGACCTCCTGGCCGAACAAGCCGGCCGCCGTCACTGGCACGTCCGGCGGCGTCATTTCGACGGCCGTCGTACAACAGCACCTCCGCGCCGTGCTGGGCGACCAGGGCCTGCATCTGATGGGCGGGGAAGCCTATATTTTGTTCAAACCCGATCTGATCGGCAACGACAACACGGTGTCGGACAACAGCGTGCGTGACTTCCTCAAGTCCTTCATCGACAAATTCGCGGTCTTCGCCGGCAAGCTCGCAGCAGCCTGACCGCGGCGTGGGTCGCAGCCTGATTCGCATGCTGCGGCCCACCGACGATTCGCTGCACTGCTGCTCGTTCAATCGGGCCCAAATTACGGCGGCTTCCGGTTGTTTCTAAACATTTAAAGCATGTGCATAACTTGCCCCTGCCGTTACGCGCGCCGCGCTCCTCAAGATAAATTATGCCTGTGGGCCAATGATTTGCCCCGCGGGAGGCCCAGCGCCGTGACTGATCAGCCGATGGCTTTTGGGGCCATCTCGAGGACGCCTGCCGCGCGACTCCAGAACCGTCTGCCGCTGCTCGCCCGCCTCACCGGCGGCGCGACGCTGCGCGCCTGGGCGCAGCCGGTGACGTTTCTCGGCCTCGGCATGCTGGTCGTCATCTACGCGATGCTCGCCTTCCTGATCGTCAGCGACCGAACGGAGGCGACGGCGAACGCCGTAAAGAACGGCCGCAATCTCGTTCGCATCATCGATCAGGCTTACGCAAATATTCTGCAAGGCACGGATTCGACCTTGATGATTATCCGCCGCGCTTATGCGCAGGCGCCGACATCGCTCGATCTCGAGACATTGTTCAACAACCCGCCGGAGCAGGCTGGCCTCGAGCGCCGCTACGTCGTCGCCGATGCCCAAGGCCGCGTGATTGCGTCGACGCTGGCGGCGGCCGATGGCGGCGACTTCGTCGGCAAGAGCTACCCCGACATCGAGAGTTTTCAGCGGCACAAGAATGCGAGCGACGACGAGTTGCTGATCAGCCCGCCGCGCAGACTGCACGCCGCGGCGCCGCTCGATATTTTTCTCACGCGGCGACTGACAGCGGCCGACGGCAGCTTTGCCGGCATAGTCGCCGCGGTCCTCGACACCGGCGGGCTGACACGCGTCGGCGCCCAAATCGATCTCGGTCCGCAAGGCACGTTTGGCCTGATTGGGACCGACGGCGTGGTTCGCGCGCGCGCCGTGGAGAGCAAGGTCGATCCCGGCACCATCGGGAGGAAATTCGCGCCGAGCACCGGCGTCATCGCCCATGTGCTGCACGCGCCGAACGGCCATTTCTGGAATACGCCAGGGATGTTCGACGAGGTCAGCCGCCTGGTCACCTACCAGGTGATCGGCGACTACCCGGTGATCGCCACCGTCACGACGGCGGAAGCGGAGATCTTCCGGCACGCCAACAAGCAGGCGCGCGTCTATTGGCTGATCGCCCTCCTCGGCACGGCCGTAGTCCTGATCGGTATCAAGTGGGGCGTTGCGCGCGAACAGAAACTCAATGCCGCCGCGTCGAATATCCTCGCCGCCAAAGACAACCTCCGCAACAGCGAGGAACGTTATCGCCTTGTCGAAGATGCCGTGAACGAAGGTATCTGGGATTGGAACATCGAGACCGACGCCTGCTACCGCTCGCCGAACTGGCGGCGCATTCTCGGCTACAGCAAAGCCGATGCGCCGGCGACGATGGCGGCATTGACGGCCTTGATCCATCCGAACGACCGCGCGGCGGTCGAGGCCGCCTTGCAGGCGCATCTCGCGCATCAGACGCCCTACACCGTCGAATTTAGGCTCAAGGCCCAGGACGGCGAGTATCGCTGGGTGCAAAGCCGCGGCAAGGCGCGGCGCGATGCCGACGGCCGGCCGACGCGCATGCTCGGCACGCTGGCCGACATCACCGAACGCAAGCGGGCCGAGGCCTCGCTGCGGGAAAATCACGCCAATCTGGCGCGCGCGGAAATGACGGCGCAGCTTGGCCACTTCCGATACGTCAAGGCGACCGATGAATACACCTGGTCGGACGGCGTCTTCCGCATCGTCGGCAAATCGCCCGCCTCTTATACGCCGTCGTTTCAATCGGCGCCGGACTTCCTCGTCACCGAGGACCGCCCGCTCCTGCGGCGGCAGCGCGAGCACATCCTCTCGGGCGGCGCACCCCACCCGTTGACCCTGCGCCTCATCCGTGAGGACGGCCAGATGATCTATATCGAGTCCTGGCTGGAGGCGACGCGCGGCAGCGACGGCAGCATCACGGGCATGTTCGGCTCGATCCAGGACGTGACCGCGCGCAAGCTCGCCGAGCTCGACCTGAAGGAAAGCCGCGACAACCTCGCCCGCGCCGAACGGCTCGCGCTGCTCGGCCACTTCAAGAGCGGTTTGCAATCGGACTCGCTCGTATGGTCCGACGGCGTCTATGCGATCTTCGGCTTCTCGCCGGAATCCTACGCGCCGAACGAACGCGCCTTCGTGCAGATGGTGCTGCCGGAGGACCGGCCCATCCTCAAGCGCGCGGTCGATGAGGTCATCGCGGGCGGCCAGATCCCCAACCTCGTCATCCGCGTCCGCCGCTCCGACGGCGCGATCATCGATCTCGAATTGTGGATCCAGGCGGTTCGCGGCAATGACGGCGCCATCACCGGCCTGTTCGGCACCATGCAGGACGTGAGTTTGCGCCGCCGTACCGAGGAACTCCTGGCGCGCGACAACCAGGAGCTGGAAGCCCGCGTCAGCGAGCGCACCAACGAGCTGGCGCACGAAATGCGCCGCCGCGAGGAAGCGCAGATGACGCTCGGCCAGATGCAGAAGATGGAAGCGGTCGGCCAGCTCACCGCCGGCGTCGCTCACGATTTCAACAATCTGCTGTCGGTCATCGGCGGCAGCCTCGAATTCGTCGATCGCTCGGCGGCGCGCGGGCTGACCGCCGATCCGGAATTGCTCGACGCCGCGCTGCGCGCCACGCGGCGCGGCCGCGAACTGGTGCGGCGGCTGCTCGCCTTCTCGCGGCAGACGCCGCTGCGCGCCGAGCCGACGCCGATCGACCAGATGGTGCTCGACACGCTGCGGCTCCTGCAACGCACGCTCGGCCACAGCGTCGATATCGTCACGCAGCTCAATGCCAAGGGCGCGGTGGTGTCGGTCGATCGCAACCAGCTTGCCAACGCGCTGCTCAACCTGGCGCTCAATGCGCGCGACGCCATGCCCGAAGGCGGTCAGATGACGATCGCCACCGAGTGCCGGCCCTGCGATCCGGCGCTGGCCTCATCGTCGCGCTGGGCGACCGGCGAGGAAGTGCGCATCGTCATCAGCGACACCGGCGCCGGCATGAGCGAGGAGGTGCGCCGCCGCGCCACCGAACCGTTCTTCACCACCAAGGCCGACGGTCTCGGCTCGGGGCTGGGCCTGAGCATGGTGCAGGGCTTCGTCGAGCAGTCCGGCGGCCTGATGTCGATCGACAGCGCGCCCGAGCAAGGCACCGCGGTGACCATCCGCCTGCCGCGCATCGCGGCCTCAAGCGCGCAGACCGAGCCCGGCGATCCGGCCCTGAGCAATGCCGCGCCGGCGCGCGAGAAGACCGTGCTGCTGGTCGAGGACGACGCCGACGTGCGCATCGTCATCACCGCGCAGCTGCGCCATCTCGGCTATCGCGTGCAGACCGCCGCCAACGGCATGGAGGCGATCGACCTGATCGCCTCGCCGGCGCATATCGACGTCGTGCTCACCGATATCGTGCTGCCCGGCGGCCTCGACGGCGTATCGCTGGTCAAAGAGGCGATGGCGGCGCGGCCGCGCATCGCCGTGCTGTGCATGTCCGGCTACGAGCCGTCGCAGAAACACCGCAAGTGGCTCGGCCTGCAGAACATCGGCTTCCTCGAGAAGCCGTTCCACACGCAAAGTCTGGCCCAGGCGCTCGAGGCGGCGCTGGTCAATTAGAGCGTTTTCGAGCGAAGTGGATACCGGTTCGCGTGAAGAAAACGCGTCAAAACAAAGACCTTTAATGCTCGATGGCCGCCGGCGGCGTGCCGGGGCCGCGCAGCGGCCGCTCCTCGAGAATGTTGAGGAAGACGAGGCCGAGCACCAGCACCAGCGCGCAGGCGATGAACACCAGGCGGAAGGCGTGCGCGAGCTGCGGCGCTGAGGCCGAGCGCGCCAGCATCTCCATCTCCATGCCGGCCGAGCCGCCGAGGCCGCCGAGCACGATGGCGCCGAGAATCGCCACCACCAGCGACGAGAACAGCGCGCGGAAGAAGTTGGCGGCGCCGGTGGCGACGCCCATCTGCGCGCGCTCGACCGCGTTCTGCATGCACACCGTCGAGATCGGAAACACCGTGCCGATGCTCAGGCCGACGACGGTCTGCAGCAGGATCACCACCGGCAACGGCAGGCCGGCCGGCGCGATCGCCAGCGGGATCAGCGCCGCGATGCCGAACGAGGTGCCGGCCATCGGGATGCGCTTGTAGCGCTCGACGCGCATCAGCGCGCGGCCCGTCAGTGTGGCGCCGACCACCACCGCGGTCATCATCGGGATGAGGCCGAGGCCGGATTGCGTCGCCGACAGATGCAGCACCACTTCGAAATACAAGGGCACGAAGATCGTCATGCCGATCAACGTCGCCATGTTGCAGGCGCCGGCGAGCGCCGCGGCGCGCACCACCTTGTTGCCGAGCACCGCGAGCGGCAGGAACGGCTCGGTCGCCGTGCGCAGCCGCCAGGCGAAGGCGAGCCACAGCAGCAGCGACAGGGCGAACAGCCCGACGATCGCGCCCGACAGCCACGGATAAAGCCGCCCGCCCCACGACAGGCCGAGCAGCAGCGCCACCGAAGCCGCCATCATCAGCACCGCGCCGACGACGTCGAGCTTATGCTCGCGCTTGTGGAACGGCACCAGCTTCAAGACGCGCCAGCACATGGCGAGTGCGGCGGCGCCGAGCGGCAGGTTGATCCAGAAGATCAGCGACCAGTCGAGATGCTCGGTGAGGAAGCCGCCGAGCACCGGGCCGCCGACCGAGGCGAGCGCGAACACCGCGCCGATATAGCCCTGATAGCGGCCGCGTTCGCGCGGTGAGACGAGATCGGCGATGATGGTCTGCGCCAGCGCGATGAGGCCGCCGCCGCCGAGGCCCTGCACGCCGCGCGCGATGATCAGCGCCATCATGCTGGGCGCCAGCGCGCAGGCGATCGAGCCTATGACGAACATGGCGATGGCGCCGAGCATCACCATGCGGCGGCCGTGAATGTCGGACAGCTTGCCGAGCAGCGGCGTCGTCGCCGTGCCGGTGAGCAGATACACCGTCACCACCCAGGGCAGATCGTCGAGATTGCCGAAATGCCGGCCGATGGTCGGCAGCGCGGTGGCGACGATGGTCTGGTCGAGCGCGCCGAGGAACATGGCGAGCGCGATGCCGAGCACGATCTGCATGATCACGGCATGCGGCAGCGCGGCAGGCGCGGCGGCCGGCGCGGCGGTGGCGGCGCTCGCCTGCGGTTCCGGCGGGAGGGAGGGGTCGCGGTTCGTCATGAGCCGCCGGACATGCCTTGCCGGCGCGGCTCACGCAAGCTTCTTGCGCGCGCGGGTGCTATGCCGGGCGGCGCCCGGGCGCGGCCGCCTCACCGCGGCAGCCGCTGCGATTCACGAAGCGAATCCGCCAGCTCCTCGCTGTGGAAGGCCTCGATATCGGCGGCAACGTCCGGATAGGACGCCTGCATGAACTTGGCCTGCTTGTCGCGGTACCGCTGATAGGCGCCGAGCCGGCGGTTGAGACGTTCAAGCGCGCGACACCGGGCGTCCATCGTCTGCCATAGCTCGACCTTCGCCCGCGCCGCGTCGTGATGAGCGGAAGCGGCCGCGCAAGCCTCGCTGGCTTAATTGTGGAGGATGCCGGAAGACTAGCGGACCAGCGTCACGCTGTCAAGGATTATAATCTAGGCATCACTGGCGCCGTCTCAGCTGATCTCGCCTCCTGCACCATCCGAAACGTGGTATTGTGATTTCGCCTGGACGACAGGGAGACCCGCCATGAGCATCGCCGATCTCGTATATGAGCAGGTCAAGACTCTGCCCGAGGCACTGGCTCGCGAGGTGCTCGACTTCGTCACCTTCCTACGCGAACGACGCGAGCGCGGCGAAACGCAGGATCTGATGGCTGCTCAATCGGCCTCACTGGCTCCCCTCTGGGACAACACCGAGGACAAAGTCTGGGACGATGCCTGAGCGCGGCGACCTGCTGCTGATCCCGTTCCTTCACCGACTTGTCAGCCACCAAGCGCCGACCGGTTCTGGCGCTCACGGCGTCTGATGGATGGGGCGATTTTATCGCTCTGCCGGTGACGTCGAGGCCGCAGATCGACCACGCGGTTTCGCTGACGGCCGCCGACCTCATCAGTGGTTCTCTGCCGGTTGCCAGCTGGATTCGAACCGATCGCATCGTGACGTTGAACAGCAGTCTTGTCGTCCGAACTATCGGACAAGTCTCCGAGCGCTCCGTCACCGCCGCCGTGGCCCTGCTTGTGAATTTTATTCAGCCAGTCGAAAAGACAAATCAACAAAACTAGTTGCGAAGCAACCTGCCATTAGCGACCGCTCATTTCTTGAATATATTATCTCGATGAAAACGCAGATAATTCGGGCTTGGCCGGAATATATCGTTATCTGGCAAAATCAAAGCCCCATCTTGATTGATCATTTGGCGCGCCTGAGTAGGAACGCTATGTGACACTAATATTCTATAGTCATCTCGAATCGAGATCATCCCTCGATCAAACAGCCAATGAAAAGTCTGAGACAAAGCAATTCCATTTCTGATGGCGTCGGGGCCGTTTTGCGACACCGGCCGAATGTGTGCGGCCTCGACCTCCGGCCTCCCCCCGCCATTTATGAGTTGCAAGCCGGTTACAGCACATCGGTTTCCATACGCGGTCCTGACGGCCGTCCGAAACGCACGATCCCTAAAGGGTCGCGCAACGGTCATCTCCAACGATGGGGCGCTCGAATGGAACTTGCGGCTCTGAAAAACCAAGCTCATAGCCCAAATGACTCTCGTAACTTGGCGGAGTTATTTCCGCGGCAAATCCGGTGCGCAAAATGAGATCAAACTCAGCTTCTGAAACTAGCCTTACCGCGCGCCCGAAAGCCCCTTTGTTGACCGAGCCATCATCTTTACGAAGACCGTTCTCGAAAAACGAAACACCATCCGTGAAGGGGACGGGCTTATCAAAGTCGAGGTAGTCGGAAAGATGCGCATAAAAATGATCTGGCCGATGTCGATCTGGACTAACGTCAACCACCCTTGCCATCGCAAAGTACGACATCCGGCCGACGCCGACCTCTGACCGGCGAGGCTCGTAATAAATGATGCCATCCCCCAACGAAGCCGGCACCTGATTCAAATAGGTCCGAGGAAAATGATAACGGTCTTCCCGATCGTCGTCATATCCGGAACCGGTCTTTATCGTGAAGATAGGTTTCGCCACTGCAGGTCTCGCCGATTGGCCGCTGGTCGAATCTAGTAGATTTGGCCTCCGACCTTAGGCCACCACCTCCACATCCGTCGCGCCGAAATCCGTTCCCTTGAACAACAGCGGCTCGGCTTCCGCTTTCGCCAGCGCATAAGACGCGCAATCGCCGAAGTTAAGCCCGGCCCTGTGGCGGCCTTTGCCGTAGCGGATGAAAGCGTCGCGGGCGATGTCGGCGTGGTGGTCGGTGAAGGGAACGATGGTGACGGAGAAAGCGTCGAGCAGGCGATCGAAGCGCGACAATCCGGCCACGTCGAAGCGCCCGGCCATCACCATGCCCGCCTCAAACTTGCTGACCGCCGACAGCAGTCGGAGCGGCGCCGCCTCGATGGCGCGCTCGAAGGCCTCGCGCTCCGGCTCGTCCAACAGGATGGCGATGAGGGCCGAGGTGTCGATCACCATCAGTCGAAATGACCCTGCTCGTTGTAGCCGATGATCTCATCCGGCGTGCGGTCGTCGAGCACGGGCAGTTTCTTGACCTCGTCGACGATTTCCTGAACCCGCCGGCGGGTCAACTCGATATCGGCTTGCTTCGGCTTTCGCCGCTCGCGCTCGACTTCACGACGCAGCACCTCGGTCAGCGCCTCAGTGATGCCCTGCCCGCGCCGCCGCGCGAGTTCGCGGACAAGGTCCACGGTCTCTGGATTCTTAATGCTCAGGCCCATGACAAGACCTCAATTTCTAGATTATAGCTTGAAAGGTATATTCTACCTTATAGGTCTTACATTATTGATATTCAAGACAATTTATCGGCACCTATTTCCGCTTCGTCCCTCGTGACCCCTTCGGCCACTTCATCGGCCACTTCACGATGTAGTCGACCAGATCCCGGTCCGGCACGTTGACTTCGCTGTCCGACACCTTGCCGCGCACCGAGATGCCGGCGTCGTGCACCGTCTGCGGCGTGCCGGAGATCAAGGGATGCCACCACGGCAGGTCCTCGCTCGCCGCCACCAGCACATAGCCGCAGGTCGGCGGCAGCCAGGTCAGCCGGCGGATGTTGCGCCACGACAGGCGCACGCAGTCGTGCACCTTCTTCTGCCGGTTCGGGTAGTCGGTGCAGCGGCAGCTGTCGCCGTCGAGCAGCTTGCAGCCGACGTCCGTATAGACCGTCTCGCCGGTGTCCTCGTCGGTCAGCTTGTTGAGGCAGCAGCGGCCGCAGCCGTCGCACAGGCTCTCCCACTCCTTGGCGGTCATCTCGGAGAGCTTCTTGGTGCGCCAGAACGGCGGCTTGGGTTCGGGCATGGCCGCGGGTTTGGGTTCGGTTTTGGAGACAGGCATCGCCAGGATCGGCCTTTCGAGTCGCTTGGCCCCTTATACCCCCCACCCCGGCCCTGCCGCACAAGGGGGCGGGAGAAGAAGGCCCAATTTCTCCCCAATTGCCGTTCACCGTTCCGTCAATAAACACCCGGCCGCATTAGCGAAAACCGCCCCGATCGACTAGATTAGGGGGCGCTTTTGACCTGTGCGGCCGGAGCCTCCGGCCGGCGGGGCGAGCGCGCGGGCCCGAACTGAACCGTAAATAGTTGAACGATAAGGCGAAATGGCCTTGGACGAGCTGCCTCCCGAGACCCGGCGCCAGTGGCTGAAGCGCATCCTCCTCGGCTTCGACGCCTGGGTGGATTTCAGCGTCTTCCGCTCGGCCGCCGGCCTGCGCGAGAACTACGAGCGCTTCTCCACCTTCATGGACCGCTTCCACGTCGCCGGCTGGAAGCGCTGGGCGGCCGAATTCGCCTCGGAGGGCGCCACTTTGGGCCTGGCCGGCGGCGTGCTGCTGCTGGGGCTGGCGACCTCGGCCTTCCAGATGACGCAGGACGGCGACTGGCTCAAGAAGTCCGAACTCGCCGTGACGTTTCTCGACCGCTACGGCAACGAGATCGGCACCCGCGGCATCCGCCACAACGATTCCATCCCGCTCGACCAGTTTCCCGATCACCTGATCAAGGCGGTGCTGGCGACCGAGGACCGCCGCTTCTACGAGCATTTCGGCATCGACGTGCCGGGCACCATGCGCGCGCTGGTCACCAACGCGCAGGCCGGCGGCGTGCGCCAGGGCGGCTCGTCGCTGACGCAGCAATTGGCCAAGAACCTGTTCCTGTCGAACGAGCGCACCATCGATCGCAAGATCAAGGAAGCGTTCCTGGCGATGTGGCTGGAGTCGCGGCTCACCAAGAACGAGATTTTGAAGCTGTATCTCGACCGCGCCTATATGGGCGGCGGCGCCTTCGGCGTCGACGCGGCGGCGCAGTATTACTTCAACAAGTCGGCGCGCGACGTCAATCTGGCGGAAGCGGCGATGCTGGCCGGCCTGTTCAAGGCTCCGTCGAAATACTCGCCGGCCAACAACCTGCCGGCGGCGCGCGCCCGCGCCAACGTTGTGCTGGATAATCTCGTCGACACCGGCTTCATGACCGAAGGTCAGGTGTTCGGCGCCCGCCGCCACCCCGCCACCCCCGTCGACCGCCGCGCCGACCGGGCGCCGAATTACTATCTCGATTACGCCTTCGACGAGATGAAGAAGCTCGTCGATACGCTGCCTAAGTCGATGACCGAGCGCGTATTCGTCGTGCGCACCTCGCTCGACACCGGCATTCAGAACGTCGCCGACAACGCCGTCGAGACCATGCTGCGCCAATACGGCCAAGAGTATCACGCCGGCCAGGCGAACACGGTCATCATGGATGTCGACGGCGCGGTGCGTGCGATGGTCGGCGGCCGCGATTACGGCGCCAGCCAGTTCAACCGCGCGACGGACGCGATGCGCCAGCCCGGCTCATCCTTCAAGCCTTACGTTTATGCGACGGCACTGGAGCACGGCTTCAAGCCGGAATCGATCGTCGTCGACGCGCCGATCTGTCTCGGCAACTGGTGCCCGCACAACTATGGCGGCGGTTATCGCGGCTCGATGACGCTGATCAGCGCCCTCACGCATTCGATCAACACCATCGCCGTGCGCCTGTCCGTCGCTATCGGCGACGGCAACCCGAAGCTCGGCCGTTCGCGCATCGTCAAGACGGCACGTGACATGGGCATCACTACGCCGCTGCCGGATACGCCGTCGCTGCCGATCGGCGCCGACGCGGTGACCATGATCGAGCATGTCGGCGCCTATGCGACCTTCCCCAATCTCGGCATGGCGGTGAAGCCGCATGCCATTCTCGAAGTGCGCACCGGCGACGGCAAATTGATCTGGCGCTACGACCGCGACGGACCCAAGCCGCGCCGTGCCCTCCCGGCCAACGTCGCCGCCGGCATGATCAGGATGATGAACAGCGTCGTCGAAAGCGGCACCGCACGGCGCGCCCGCCTCGAGGGCATTGCCGCGGCCGGCAAGACCGGGACGACCAACGATTATCGCGATGCCTGGTTCATGGGTTATACCGGCAACTTCGTCTGCGGAGTCTGGTACGGCAACGACGATTACACCTCGACCAACCGCATGACCGGCGGTTCGCTGCCGGCGATGACGTGGCACGCCATCATGGAATATGCCCATCAGGGCATCGAGCTGAAGCAACTTCCGGGCGTCCCGGTTCCGGAGCGCGCCCGCGAGGTCGCCGCCCGATCGAACAAACCCGACGAGAAAGCCGCACCGCGGCGGCCGACGCTGCTGTCAAAGCGCGGCGCGGAAGCGCTGGTGCATGTCGAAAAGCTGCTCGACGAAGCCGGCCGGGCCATGGCGCCGCTTCGCCCGACCGTCTCGAACGATGCGAAAAAGCCGGCAAAGCTGTCCCAGACGGATTCCTCCGGCGTACCGGAAAACGGCGATGCGCTGGCCGCCGCGCTGGAGGGCCACGCCTTCGGATCCAGCAACTGAATAACGGCCGCGCCATAGCCCGCGCCGTCGGCACGGCGTAGTCTGCGGCCGATGCGACTCAGGTCTCCCTCCCCGCCAGCGGATCGATCGTGCGGCTTCTGACGTCAACGCTCTTTGCTCTCCTGATCGCCGCCGCCGTCGGCTTGGGACTCACTTATTTTGCGCTGACGCGCGGCGCCGCCTTCGGCGCACTCACGATCGGCAGTTGGACCGCGTGGCCGAAAACCGGCACGGCCGATGCAGACCCTTATGCGCGGGCCACCATCGCCCGCACAGGACAATTGCCGGTTGCTCTCGGCGATGGCGTGTCGTTCACCGCTCAGTCGGACGATGACGACAAGCCCCTCGATGGCCGTTGCGACGTCGTACTGTTCGGCGTGACGCCGGCCGCCCGCTTCTGGACGCTGACGCTCTACAACCGTGATGGCGGACTGGTTGCCAATTCGGTCCAGCGCTTCGGTTTCACCAGCCAGGAAATCGTCCGCCGCGCCGACGGCAGCTTCGAGATCACCGTGTCGCCACGCGCCCATGCGGGAAACTGGCTGCCGACGGCAGGCGTCGAGCGCTACGCGCTGGTGCTGAGGCTCTATGACACCGCAGTCGGTGTCGCCACCAAGGCCGGCCGCGAGGTGCCGATGCCGAGCATCGAAACCAGGAGCTGCCCGTGATCCGCTGGATGCTCCTTCTGTTCGGCGGCGCGCTGCTCGGCGGCGTCGTCCATCTCGGCACTATCATCCTGCTGCCGCGCACGGCGACCCAGGATGCCTATGCGCGCCTCGTCGACAAGGCGCCCGTGAACACGGTGACGCCGCTGCCGGAGCCGACGCCGGCCAGCGCCGTCATGCCGTACATGGATCCGGCCTTCGCCGGCGGCATCTGCCGTTACGATCTGACGAAGGGCCCGATCAAGCTCAGCGTGCCGGTCAGCCTCGCCTATACGTCGGTGTCGTTCTACACGCGCTACGACGTCGCCTATTACGCCATCAACGATCGCGCGGCCGGGCGCCGCGTCATCGAACTCGATCTGATGACGGCGGAACAGAAGAGTCAGATGCCCGAAGACGAGGACGTCACCGCGGCGGACCGTCTGATCGTGGAATCGCCGACCGTAACCGGACTGATCGCGATCCGGGCGCTGGCGCCGGAGCCCGGTCTCTTGCCCATGGCGCAGGCGACGATCGCCAATGCGCGTTGCACGCCGCAGGCGATGCCGGCGTCCGCCGCGGTGCGCTGATCAGCGCTGATAGGCGAGGCTCGGTCCACGCCGGTAGCTCGGCGCGGTGCGGGTCTGGAAGAAGCCGACCTCGGTGCCGAGTTTGTTGAGCATTTGCTCGGCGGTCACGGCGTCCTGCGACGGCGACGAGATCACGAGCCGCTCCAGCGCGTAACGATAGCCGGCAACGCGGCGCTCGAGGCTGGTGCGCACCAGGCCGATGACCCGGTCGTTCTCACGAATGCGGTTGAGCGTATTGGCCCGCTCCGCCTCGCTCACACCCCGCACGAATGCGAGGCTCTTCTTGCGCTTGATATCCATGTCGACGACGCGGCCGGCGGTCGAGAAGAACTGCGGCAGCCTTTCGCTGTCATTGCGGATGTCGTCGATCAGCACGTTGTAGCGTGAGGACGGCGAGCGCACGCGCTCGGAGAACAAGCCCTTCGCCATCATGTGATCGTAATAGGCGGCCGGGTTGGCGGACTCTTTGAGGATCCACGGCGTCATGCCGTACTCGCTCAGCACCGAATGCGTCTTCTGCCGGTTGTAGGGCGGCTCGAGCAGTGGATAGCCGAGATCGCGCAATTGCCGCTCGTCATCGGTGAGTTCGAAGCTGGAGGTGCGGGCCTCGTCGCGGCCGACCCAGTCGTGGATGTCGTCGCGCACCAGAGACGGATTGACTTCGCCGAAGTCGCCGTTGACGCCGCAGCCGGCGAGCGACAGCGCAAGACAGAGGGCCGGGAAAAGCGGCAGCGGCCGCGGCGAAGCTCGCATCGTCTGTTCGTTTCTGTTCGTCAGCGGCCGAGACGACGGCGGCGGCGGCGGCCCGGACTGCTTCCGGTGTCGGGCTCCTGCCCGTCCGGTCCGCGGTCGATACGGATCACCGGAAGTATGATCACCGTCGCAGGTTCCGTGCTCGCGTCGATATAGCGGCCGCGCTCGTGACCGGCGCCCTCGGGAAAACGGATGACTTCGCCCATTTCAGTCCCCTTTCCGTCCCGGCTTCACGGTATTGCCTACGGCATGAACACGCTGCTGCTACTCACTTCCTCGCTTGACGAACGGTACACGCCACTCACGGACCTGCCGGGTCGGTTCTTCGATTAAAGGGGTTGCAAGGTTAACGCTCTGCTAACGCGGCCCCCCTAAAGTGGATGGCGCGCGTCAGTACGACTTGAGTAGCATGAGCAACCAGCCTCCCATTTCGCCGATCGACAGCCTCGTCGACCTCGCCTGCCGCGATGGTGTCGATGTACGGCCGACGCTGCTGCGCGTGATCACCGACCTTTACGTGCAGAAGCCGGCGCACAGCGACAATGAGACGAAGCAGTATGTCGAACTCGCGCTCGGCCTGATCGACGCGGTCGACGATGCGACCCGCGCCGTCGTCGCGGCAACCTTGTCGCACTACCCGGGAGCGCCGGACGCCGTGCTGGGCAAGCTCAACGCTGCCGGATCGGCGTCCCGCGCCAGCCTCGCATTGCCGCCGGTGGCGTTCGGCGAGGACATCCGGCCGCAACCGCCCGCATCCGAACCCGCCGCTGAAGCGTCCGACGACCTCATCGAAGTGTTCTTCAGCGCCGATCGCGACGCCCGCCGACTCATCCTGCTCAATCTCGATGTCGTCGCTGACGGCGACCCGCGCTTGACCGTATCGGCAGATGTCGTCGGACAACTCGAGGCCGCCGCGCTCAAGCGCCATCAGGCCGATTTCGCGCGCTTGCTGGCTCAAGTCCTGCGCATCCGCCGCGAGCTCGCCGATCGCATCGCTCAGGACCCGTCCGGCGAGCCGATCGTCATTGCCGCCAAGGCGATGGGCATCCAGGCCGCCGTGCTGCAACGCATTTTGCTATGCCTGAACCCGGCGATCGGCATGTCGGTCGAGCGTGTGTTCGATCTCGCCGTCCTCTACGACGAAATATCGGCTGCGGCCGCGAGCCATATGGTGTCGATCTGGCGTGAGCTGGCGCCGGCGATTGTCGCACGGTCACGTCACGAGCCGGTCTATCAGGACGACGCCCGTACCGTGCGCCGGCCCGTCGCTCGCGAGGCGCGCCGCGGCGATGCCCGCGACACCGGCGCGGCGCAGAAAGCCGCGCGCTAGCGTCAGGCGACGATCCGGTCGAGGAAATGCCGGCCGGTCCGCTCCTCGCACTCGACAATCCAGAGATCCGGATCGAAGCGGATCTCCTTCTGCAATCGGGCTTCGATATCCCCTTCAGGCACCGGGCCGTCTCGGCCGGCGACAATGGTGAAACTGCGGTCCACCGGCCTGTCGTCGTCGAAGCTCGCCTGCGGCGCCGGACCGTAAAGCACCGCCGTGCCGTCCAGCCGATTGACGATGATGAAAATGGCGCCGGCTTCCTCGGCGCCGCGCTTGCGTACCGCCGCGAAGGCACCTTCGACATTGCAGCGGCGCACATAGGCCGCGACCCAGATGCTCGATTTCAGCCGCATCGTGAAGTCCTACCACGAAGCGGCCGTTCTCGGTCAATCGGCGCCCGCGACTATTCGAGCGGTCGCCCGGCCATGACGGACAACTCGCGCACGAAGCGATCCGAGATTTGTCCGGTTACGGGCATGCGGCGGTCACGCTCGAATTTCTCGATCGCCGCGCGCGTGGCGGCATCGATGGTACCCGTGGGCTTGATCTGGCCGTAACCGAAATCGGAAAGCGCGCGCTGGATGGCCTGCACGCGAGGCGATGGCGCCAGCAGTTCGGCGATCTGGTCGCGACGGGCCGGCGGCGGCACTGGAGCAACGGCCGGCAGCTTCGCTGCCGTCATCGCGCGCAGCAGTTCTTCCGGCGCATTTGGATCGACCCTGACCCCGGCGGCTTGTCCGAACTCGCGCGCGCCGGAATCCGTTTTCGCGCCCCAGATGCCGTCGGCCGTGCCATCGTAGTATCCGCGTCGCGTCAGCTCGCGCTGGATTTCGGCAATGACCTGCACTCGATTGAGCGGCTGGCTTGCCGGCGGCGCGGGAGCGACCGAAGGCGTAACCACCGGCGCAGCACTCGTCGCCGGCACCGCCGGCTGCGGCAGCGCTGCGGCCGGCGCCGGCGGCACCATCGGCTTCTGCGTCGCAGTGATCGCTGCGGGCCGCGTGGCGAAAATCGGCGCCGGATGCGGGCCCTTCTGCATGTACAGCGCGTTGACGAAGATCGTCACTACGGCCACACCGCCGAGCAATCCGGCAACGCACTCCCGCGGATAGGCGGCGATGAAGCCGCCGAACCCGTGGGCTTCGCTGTCGTCGATGGCGATCGCGGCGGCTTTGGACTTACGCTTAGGCACTTTTCTTCACCAGCACTTTGGCAGCCGCGGCAAGGTCCCCGGCCCGCTCCGTCACCAACCGAATCGGATCGGCCGGCGCCTTATGATTCTCGCAGTCGATCGGCAGGCTCACGGTCACTCGCGTGCCTTCGCCCAACCGGCTGCGGATATCGATATCGCCATAATGGAGTTTGACCAACCCCTTGACGATCGACAGGCCAAGGCCGGTGCCGTCATGGCGGCGGTCATAGGTGCCGCGCGCCTGGAAGAACGCTTCGCCGAGCCGCGGCAAGTCGGCTTCGCCGATGCCGACACCGGTATCCTCGACGGCGACGTCGATCTTGTTGCCGTTGCGCTGCGCGCTCACGGTCACCCGCCCGCCGCGCGGTGTGAACTTGATGGCGTTCGACATCAGGTTGATCAGGATCTGGTTGAAGGCCCGGCGGTCGCCGACGATCTCCGGCAGTTCGTCCTGGATGCGGGTCTTGAGTTCGACTGCGGCGTCGCGTGCCTTGAGCGCCAGAAGGTCGCAGCAGCCGGTGATGGCCGGCGCGGGCGCAAACGGTTCCGGCGTGATCTCGAAATTGCCGGTTTCCATTTTCGACATGTCGAGGATGCCGTTGACGACCGACAAGAGGTGGTGACCGGACTCGTTGATCAGCCGCGCATATTCCAGGCGACGCTCCGGCTGCACCACCAGGTTTTCCTTGGTCAGCATCTCGGAAAAGCCGATGATCGCGTTGAGCGGCGTGCGCAGTTCATGGCTCATGGTGGCGAGGAAGCGGCTCTTCGACAGGCTGGCGCGCTCCTGCTCGAGGCGTGCGGATTCGATGGCCTGCTCGTGCGCCTTACGTTCGCTGATATCGCGCAGCACGGCGACGACCTCGCTGTCCTGCGTCGCGGCCCCGGCGCTGGCGTCATTGAGCGGCCGGCAGCGCATTTCGACCCACAGGAAGCGGCCGCCATGAGTATTGTCGTCACCCCGGCGAATACGGAATTCGACGGAGCGATCTTCGCCATGCGACGAGGCATCGGCCAGTGCGGTCAGGAACGCCGGGCGATCGGCGACGTGAACATGGTCGAAGAGACCGTGGCCGGTCAGCGCCGGCGGCTTGACGCCGAACAGGGATTCCGCGGCCGGCGATACGAACAGCACCGCGCCATTCTTGCCATGACGGGTGATGACGTCTGTCATGTTGCGCGCCAGCAGACGATAGCGGTCTTCTTCGGCGTACAGCAGCCAGACGCTGGTGCGCGCCAGCGATTCCGCACCGAGAGCGAGCCCGGTGGCATAGAGCGCGGCCGACACCACGCCGAGCGCGGCGAGCGCGCCATGTTCGTGGAGCGTCGAATCCGGCGGCATCAGCAGGCCCCAGGCGCTCGCGATCAGCAACGCGCCGGCAGCCAGCAGGGCAAAGAGCGACGCTAGCGCCACGACACGGCGCGACGCAGAGAGCGACGCTTCGAGCGGAACGACCACGAGCCAGATCGCGGCAAAGGAAGCGATGCCGCCGGTACCGAGCGCGACGGCCAAAACAAGTCCGGTCAGCGCCAGTGAGGACAGCAGGTGCGCCGCTTCATAACGGCCGGTACGCGACAGAAAATAGGCGATCAGGATCGGCGCCACGAGCCAGGCAAAGACGCTGACCTCGAGAATGCTCGGCACGCCGCGTATGGCGACGAACACCGGAAAGCTGGCAAGCGCCGCGAAGCTGCCGATCAGCCGCGGCGCGATGAAGGCGCGATGGCGGGCCGCCGTCAGCGCATCCTGCCGGGCGGCCGGATGCACCAACGCATCGACATATTGCCATAGTGGTGTGAGGAAACTCACCGTCCCATTATCACGCCAGACAGACGCGCCCCTTATTCAGGGCGAACCTTAGAGGCCGGTCACTTAAGCGAACGCTAAGGGGGAGCGGTCGCGGCGCCCGCGCGAGCGGGAAACAAGGCCAATTGTGGCCGTCATTTGCCGGGCATGGTGAAATTTTTCTTGCCAGATTACGCGGGGCGCCGCACCGCGCGTCAATCGTTACCGCAGTGGTAACCATGGCGGAATGTCTGCCCGCTGCGGTAACGACGAAGCCAAGGGTTGATCGTTACAATTTTAGTCAAATCTGGAAATCTAAAAATCTCATCGAATTTGCGTCAAAGTCGTCTCAAGTTTGGGCCAAATGCGCGCTTCATTGCGAACGACAGGTTCAAGCCTGTCTGCTAGATTTGAATACAAGGCGGCGAAAAAGCCGTCGGGGACGATAATGGGTGGGTCATGTTCTTTCTGCTTCGAATGGCCTTCTGGCTGACGGTTGTATGCGTGCTTCTGCCGGGTAGCGGCGAGAAGGCAGCCTCGCCGGATGCGCAGATCAATGCGGTGCAAGCGGCGACGCTGGCGAGCGCCGCGGTGACGGACGTGCGCGGCTTCTGCGATCGGAATCCGGACGCCTGCGTGGTCGGCGGCAAAGTCGCGACCGCCATCGGTCATCGTGCCGAGGCCGGCGCCCGCACCATCTTCGAATTCGTCAGCACCAAGCTCACTGACGGCAATGCGACACCGGCCGAGGAGCCGGCGCGCACGACCAATGTTTCGGCGACCGGTTCGCTGGGCGCGCCCACCGTCAACAAGGATCTCGCCAAGGGCACCCTGACACCGGCCGATCTCAAGCCGGCGTGGCATGCGCCGGTGCCGCTGCCGCCGCGGCGCGAGGCCCGCTCGGCCCGCTCGTCGGTCTAGAATCCCGAAAAGCCAGTTGTTCTGCCGACAAACGCCCGCGGAAACGCGGGCGTTTGGCGTTTGGCGATTGGCCGCCAAAACCTATATACCGGGCGCAGGCAGCCGCGCGTCGTGTGCGCGGCCAAGTGAGGCATGTGTTCGCAGGCGATGACCGGAATCGACGACATCACCGAAAACTTCACGCTCCTCGACGAGTGGGACGACCGCTATCGCTATGTGATCGAGCTCGGCCGCGAATTGCCGGCCATGGCGGAGGCCGACCACACCGAAGCCAACAAGGTGCAGGGCTGCGCCAGCCAGGTCTGGCTCAAATCGCACCTCGACCCGAACGGACCGGGCGGCCCCGTTCTGACGTTCGAAGGCGACAGCGATGCTCACATCGTTCGGGGACTCGTTGCCATCCTGATCGCGCTTTATTCGGGCAAGACCGCGCGTGAGATCCTGGCCACCGACGCGCTGGCGCTTTTCGATCGCCTCGGCTTGCGGGAAAACCTGACGCCGCAGCGCTCGAACGGCCTGCGCTCGATGGTCGAACGCATCCGCACCGAAGCCTCGGCCGCACAAGCTACGGTCTGATTTCAGTCATTCGACATGAAAGCCGGCATCGTCGGCCAGCCTGGTGCGCAGCCGCGGATGAGGCTTTCCGCGCGCCTCGGCGAGGTAGCCATAATGCCGGGCGAGGCGGTCGAGCGCGAGTTGCAACACCACCTTGGCGGAGCGGGCCGGCCAGCCGCGCGCCTGTTCGATGTCCTCGAGCCTTTTCAGAAAGCAGCACAGATCGAGGAGCAGCCCGGAGAATTCAGGACCGACCGCCTCGAGCGCGGCATTGACGCGCTGACGCGCGGCGAGCGCCGCATCGGTGACGTCGGCCAAGCCCTTCGACGGACCGCGCCGATCGGACGCGACGGCGCCCGACCAATCCGCTGTGGTTCTCGGCATCAGCTGGCCGCGGGTGAAGTCGGCGCGGAGGTGCTCGCCGGCCTGCAACTGGTGCGGAGCGATCAGCGCGCGGCCGTCGCGGCCGCGGCGCCGGGCGAGCCAGCCGAGCGGACTCTCGGCTTCGTCGACGGTGACCCGGCGCGCGCCGGCGCCGGTCTCAACGGTGCGTTCCCCGAGAGCCAAATGCCGAGCCCGCAACGGGCCAACGTCAGGTCGCGCGACGGCCGCAATCGTGGCCTTGGCGCTACGGGACTTTCCGGTGTGATCGGGCATGGGGACCTCTCTGGGACCTAAAACCCATAGCAAGGCCAATTCCCATAAACAAGGACTAATTTCAAAAATAGGCCATAAATTCCGCAACGGGATCATAACGGCCAGACGCAGCCGCGCCGGCCACCCGGTGCAGCCGCCCCCCGGTTTGCGGGATTTAAAATTACTTGGAGCGGCGTCGGCGTTGCTGGCCGAGGCCCATGTCTTTGGCCAGTTGCGAGCGGGCCGCCGCGTAATTCGGCGCGACCATGGGATAGTCGGGACCGAGATTCCACTTCTCGCGATATTGCTCCGGCGTCATGTTGTATTGCGTGCGCAAGTGACGCTTGAGCGACTTGAATTTCTTGCCGTCTTCAAGACAGACAATGTATTCGGGCGTGATGGATTTCTTCACCGCGACGGCCGGTTTCAGAGGCTCGCTCGGTGTCTCGCCGCCTTTGCCGGAGACGTTGCTCAGCGCGGAATGGACTTGGTTGATCAACGCTGGAATGTCGGCGGCCGCCACGCTGTTGTTGCTGACATATGCCGAGACGATCGACGCTGTCAGTTCGATGAAACTCGTCGAAGCGCTGGTATCGCTCATCGCCCGTTCCTCACCCCGCCTGTAATAGGCCGCCCCGCCGCCCGTGGGCCCCATCCCTGACCGGACGGGCTGGCGTGCCGTCAGGCAGCAGATCGAACAAATGCGTTTCGCCCTATATTTAGAGAATACTAGCGTTACTTAAGTGGTGCAAGACGAGCGGTCATCACTTGCTGATGTCGCCAAGTTTATTGCGCGATGTTATTGAATATGCGGGAGTATTATACAGGGCGCCCGCGGGTTGGCGCCGACCTCACGGCAGCCGGCCTCCCAGGTTGCGACGGCTTAATTGCTCTTTTCGAGGTGCGCGCGCAGCTCGTTGATCGAGGCGAAACGCAATGTGCCCTGGGGCAGCTCGGCCTCGATCGAGCCGTCGACATAGAGCGTGTACGCCATGCCGTCGACCACCCCCGACTTGAGGATGGCAACAGTCCGCGGCTCCTCGTGCGGCGGTTCTTCCGGCTCGGCTTCCTCGACCGGGGGCTGAACGGGAGCAGCATCTTTCGGCCTGGCGGAGGCCGGCCACATGGCATCGAACGAGCCCGGCTCGGCGCCGACCCGCGCCGTCGGCCGGAGCGGCTCCAATTCCGCCGGCTCGGCGATCGGCGGTCCCTCCTGCTCAAGCGCAGCCGGTTCCGTCTCGCTTTCGTCGGGGGAGCGCGCCTCGGAGCGGAACGGCGGAAAGTTGAAGGGCGGCTCGGCTTCGTGTTCCGCTTTTGGCTCGGTATCGGGCGGCTCGTGGGAGGGCTCCAGATCGTCGTCCGATGGAGGCTCCTTGCCCAATTCAGGGTTAGGCAGCAGCGGCGACGGCACCGCGGCCACGTCCGCGGGTTCTCGCAGCGGCCGCTTCGGCAGTGGCGGCATGACGAAGGGCTTTGCGGCCGGAGCCATTGGCGGTGGCGGTGGCGGCGCCTCGACCTTGGTATCGGCAGGCGCCGGCGGCGGTTCCTCCAGCGGTGCCGGCTCGGCGGGGACGACTTCCGGACGGGGCGGCGCCTTGGGCTTCGGCGGGAACGGCACCCGCGCCACGCCGGGCTGCGCGGCCGCCCGCAACGGCGTCTGCATCTCCGCCTCGACCCGGCCGAGGCGCACCGATCCCGGCCGCGCCAGCGTCTCGGCCAGTTGCTGCACGCGGGACACGACGACGCCGAGGGCAAGCACGATCAGGCCGCCGGTGAGCAGCACGGCCCCGGCGATGATCAGCGTATTGCCAAAGCTGAATTCGTTGATCGGAATGCCATAACCGATCGCAGCCGCGCCCATCGCAAAGGCGACGGCACCGACGCAGTAAAGCAGAATCGGCATGGTCGATTCGATCCTCGAAAAGTCGCGGCTTTGGCGCGAAAAGCCGCCGCTGTCTCCGTGAAATCCACCCGGCGCCAGGCCGTTCGGAAGCTAAGCCATTATTCCAACGATGAATTCTCGCCCTTTTGCTGTCGCGGGGCAAGAGGGCCGCCAAACTTTGTTCGATCCGTAGGGAGTGCGGCACATCGCACCCGGCGCAAATGCACGTTGCCCGACCCGTTGCCCCCGGAACCCGCACGGCCTAATTAACGGTCCTGAGGAACTCGAAGCGCAGGCGCTGGTTTCCTCATGAGCCGGAACTGTACCGCGCTCTCTTGTTGTGGACCGAGGAGGATCTGATGTCGTTCAAGCTGCCCGAGCTGCCTTATGCCTATGACGCGCTCGCGCCCTACATGTCGCGTGAAACGCTCGAATATCACCACGACAAGCACCACAAGGCGTATGTCGACAACGGCAACAAGCTGCTCGAGGGCTCGGGGCTCGAGGGCAAGTCGCTCGAGGAGATCGTGAAGGGTTCGCACGGCAAGAACGCCGGCCTCTTCAACAACGCCGGCCAGCACTATAACCACATCCACTTCTGGCAGTGGATGAAGCCGAACGGCGGAGGCGACAAGATCCCGGGCAAGCTCAAGGCCGCCATCGACTCCGATCTCGGCGGCGTCGAGAAGATGAAGGCCGATTTCGCCCAGGCGGGCGCCACACAGTTCGGTTCGGGCTGGTGCTGGATCGAAGTGAAGGGCGGCAAGCTCGCCATCTCCAAGACGCCGAACGGCGAGAACCCGCTGGTCAACGGCGCGTCGCCGATCCTCGGCTGCGACGTCTGGGAGCACTCCTACTACATCGATTACCGCAATCGCCGTCCCGACTATCTCAAGGCGTTCGTCGATCACCTTGTGAACTGGGAACACGTCGAGCAGATGTATCTCGCGGCCACCAAGTAAGGCGCGACACGTGATAGAAAGGGCGGCGCCACACAGCGCCGCCTTTTTTCTTTGCGACCTTCCCCTCCATTGCCGACCAACCGCATGATCAAGAACAGCGTCGAGGTGGCCGTTATCGGCGGCGGCGCGGCCGGCATCGCCGCCGCGCGCAAGCTGGCCGCGCATCGCATCGACTGTCTGATCGTCGAGGCGCGGTCCCGTCTCGGCGGCCGCGCCTTCACCGTGCGCGAGCCGTCCGGCTTCGCGCTCGACCTCGGCTGCGGCTGGCTGCATTCGGCCGATTGCAATCCCTGGGCCGCGGTAGCCACGGCGCAAGGTCGGCAGTTCAGCAAGGCGACGCCGCCCTGGGGCCGCGCCACCATGACTAAGGTAATGCCACTCGAGACGCAGCGGGCCTTTCGCGCCGCGATGGCCGACTTGTTCGAACGCGTAGCCCAGGCCGCCGCCACCGGCCGCGACCGGGCGATCTCCGAACTCGTGCCCGCCGACGGCCGCTGGACCGGCATGCTCAACGCGGTGATGACCTACATCGCCGGTGCCGAACTCGACCGCATGTCCACCATCGATCTCGACCGCTACGAGGACACCGAACTGAATTGGCGTCTGGTCGATGGCTACGGCGCCATGATCGCGGCATCGGCCGACGGCCTCGCGACCGCGCTCGATTGTCCGGTGACGCGCATCGACCACAGCGGCAAGCGCATCCGGATCGAGACGCCGCGGGGCGTCATCGAAGCCGATCGCGTCATCGTCACGCTGCCGACCAGCATCATCGGCGACAATGAAGGCCTGTTCTTCCCTGCCCTGCCCGCCAAGACCGAAGCCGCACGCGGCCTGCCGCTCGGCCTCGACGACAAGCTGTTCATCGCCCTCGACGGCGCCGAGGAGTTCGAGGCCGAGAGCCGCGTCTTCGGCCGCACCGACCGCGCCGCCACCGGTAATTATCACTTCCGGCCGTTCGGCCGGCCGCTGATCGAGTGCTACTTCGCCGGCCGCTGGGCGCACGAACTGGAAGCCGGCGGCGACAAGGCTTTCTTCGATTTCGCCGTATCGGAGCTGACGGGTTTGTTCGGCGCCGACTTCGCGCGCCGGCTCAAGCCGCTGTGCCTGCATCAGTGGGGCGCCGACCCCTACGCCCGCGGCTCGTACTCCTACGCCATTCCCGGCGCCGCCGATCAGCGCGCCGTGCTCGCCGCGCCCGTCGATGACCGATTGTTCTTCGCCGGCGAAGCCTGCTCGCGCCACGACTTTTCCACTGCGCACGGCGCTTTCATCACCGGCAGCGAAGCCGCTGACCATATCCTTGCGGCGCGGCGGATAAATCCGTCACCCTGAGGCGGCCTTGCGCAGCAAGGCCCTCGAAGGGCGACGGGCAATGACTCCCGGGCCGTCTATCCTTCGAGGCTCGCGTGTTGCACACGCTCGCGCCTCAGGACGACGGGTTTATGTTGCGGTAGGACGATGGCCCGAGTCGCGCCGGAAATCGTGACTTCCCCCACCTTCCGCATTGTGGTTTGCACGGGGCCTTGAACAGAAGTCTCTCGCGGAGGAAGCGATGCCGTCCATTTTTGTTTTCGATGCTTATGGCACCTTGTTCGATGTGCACGCCTGCATCGCGCGCTTCGAAAAGGAAGCCGGCCCCGATATCGCGCGCATGTCGGAGCTCTGGCGCACCAAGCAGCTCGAATATTCGTGGACGCTCACCATGGCCGGCCACTACACCGATTTCTGGACGCTGACCGAGCGCGCGCTCGACTATTCGCTGGCCCGCGTGCCCAGCATTCCGAAGTCGCTCAAACCGCGATTGCTGAATTCATATTTCGAGCTCGATGCTTTTCCTGACGCCCGTGCGACGCTCAAGGCGCTGAAGGCGGCCGGCCACAAGACCGGCATCCTGTCGAACGGCTCGCCGAACATGCTCGACGGCTGCGTCGATGGCGCCAAGGTGCGCGGCGAACTCGACGCCGTGCTGTCGGTCGACGTGCTCAAGATGTTCAAGCCGCGGCCCGAGGTCTATGCGCTGGTCACCGACGAATTCCGCTGCAAGCCCGCCGACGTCACCTTCGTGTCGTCAAACCGCTGGGACGTGATGGCCAGCGTCTCGGTCGGCTTCCGCGGCCTGTGGATCAACCGCGCCGGCATGCCGGACGAGTATGCGGATTTTGCGCCGCAGAAAGTCCTGGGCAGCCTGACGGAATTGACGGCGCTGGCCTGAGAACCTTTTTCTACGCAAAGGGCTGGCGGGAGCATTTCCGCCGCCCTATATCGGCGGAACAATTCTTCCTCGCCGCGCGATTCATTCATGCCATCGATCATTTCCATACAAAATTTGTCGAAAACCTATGCCTCGGGTTTTACGGCGCTGAAGACCATCAATCTCGACATCGAGCGCGGTGAGATCTTCGCCCTGCTCGGCCCGAACGGCGCCGGCAAAACCACCCTGATCGGCATCATCTGCGGCATTCTCAACGCCTCCACCGGCACCGTGACGGTCGGCGGCCACGATATCGGCACGGACTATCGCGCCGCCCGCTCCATGATCGGTTTGGTGCCGCAGGAACTGACCACGGATGCCTTCGAATCGGTCTGGGACACGGTGAGCTTCACGCGCGGCCTGTTCGGCAAGGCGAAGAACCCGGCGCACATCGAGAAGATCCTCAAGGACCTGTCGTTGTGGGACAAGAAGGACAACAAGATCCGCACCCTGTCGGGCGGCATGAAGCGCCGCGTGCTGATCGCCAAGGCGCTGTCGCACGAGCCGAAGGTGCTGTTCCTCGATGAGCCGACCGCCGGCGTCGATGTCGAACTGCGCAAGGACATGTGGCAGGTGGTGCGCGACCTGCGCGCGTCCGGCGTTACCATCATCCTGACGACGCATTACATCGAAGAAGCCGAGGACATGGCCGACCGCATCGGCGTCATCTCGAAGGGCGAGATCATTCTGGTCGAGCAGAAGGCCGAGCTGATGCGCAAGCTCGGCAAGAAGCAGCTTGTCCTGCATTTGCAGCAACCGCTGGCGGAGATTCCGCCGGACATTTTCGGCCGCGCCAACCTGACGCTCGGCGACGGCGGCAAAGAACTCACCTTCACCTACGATACGCAGGGCGAGCGCACCGGCGTGACGCGCCTGCTGACCGATCTCAACCGGCTGGATATCAGACTGCGCGACCTCGAAACGAAACAGAGTTCGCTGGAAGAAATCTTCATCGGCCTGGTCAGCGACAATGAGCGCGCCGCCGCGGGAGCGCAGCCATGAACGTCCACGCGATCCTGGCGATCTACAAATTCGAGATGGCGCGCACCTTCCGGACCATCTGGCAGAGCATCGTCTCGCCGGTCATCTCGACCTCGCTGTATTTCGTGGTGTTCGGCGCCGCGATCGGCTCGCGCATCACCGAGATCGAAGGCGTCGCCTACGGCGCCTTCATCGTGCCGGGCCTCATCATGCTGACACTGCTGACGCAGAGCACGATGAACGCCTCGTTCGGCATCTACTTCCCGCGCTTCACCGGCACCATTTACGAAATCCTGTCGGCGCCGGTGTCGGCCTTCGAAATCGCCTGCGGCTATGTCGGCGCGGCCGCGACCAAGTCCATCATCCTCGGCCTGATCATTCTCGCCACGTCGTGGCTGTTCGTCCCGATCCAGATCGCGCATCCGGTCTGGATGATCGGCTTCCTGGTGCTGACCGCCATCACGTTCAGCCTGCTCGGCTTCATCATCGGCATCTGGGCCGACGGTTTCGAGCAACTCCAGATCGTGCCGATGCTGATCATCATGCCGCTGACGTTCCTCGGCGGCACGTTCTACTCGACGCATGTGCTGCCGCCGCTCTGGCAGAAGATCGCGCTCGCCAATCCGGTGGTCTATCTCGTCAGCGGTTTCCGCTGGAGCTTCTTCGAGATTTCCGACGTCGCGCCGGCGATCAGCCTCGGCATGGCGCTCGTCTTCATGGTGGTCTGCCTCGCCATCATCGCCTGGATTTTCCGCACCGGTTACCGTCTGAAAAAGTAGCGCCGGCGCGCCACTTTTCCGCTGCGGCGGCGCGCACTGTCGCGTCGCCGCGACGATGGAACTCTAACCTCTCCCCAGCATTGTCCTGCGCACTTGTGCCCGAGGCCACCCGCCGCGGCGTTCCACAATGGGAGAGAGAGTTTCGTGAATCGTCGGCAGTTCCTGACGACGACGGCCGTCGCGGCGACCACAGCCGTGTTGCCGTTGCGGCACGCGGGTATCGGCGCATCGCAGCCGGCCGCCGCCGCCGTCCCGCAACGTCCGCCCGTGCCGTTCGACCCGGCGAATGTCCGGCAGATGGCCAAGGAACTGGCGCAGAAGCCGTTCCAGGCGCCCGATCAGAAGCTGCCGGGCAACCTCAAGGACATCGACTACGACCAGTACCGGAAAATCCGCTTCAAGCCGGAGCGGGCCGTTTGGCGTGACGAGAAGCTGCCGTTCCAGTTGCAGCTGTTCCACCGCGGCTTCTTCTACTCGAGCCGCGTCGATCTGTTCGAGGTCGCGGGCGGCAAAGCCAGCGCCATCGTCTATTCGCCCGACCTGTACACCTTCGATGACATCAAGGCGCCGGACCCGGGCAATGATCTCGGCTTTGCCGGTTTCCGCATCCATGCGCCGATCAACCGGCCGGACTACTACGACGAGGTCGGCGTCTTCCTCGGCGCCAGCTATTTCCGGGCCGTCGCCAAGGGCGAAACCTATGGCCTGTCGGCGCGCGGCCTCGCCATCAACACCGCCGATCCGAAGGGTGAGGAATTTCCCGCGTTCCGGACATTCTGGATCGAGAAGCCGCAGCCGGGAGCCAGTTCGATCGTCGTGCACGCGCTGCTCGACTCCAAGAGCGCCGCGGCTGCCTACCGCTTCACCATCCGCCCCGGCGGGACCACCATCTACGACGTCGAGATGGCGGTCTACCCGCGCGCGGACATCACCGAGCCGGGCATCGCGCCGATGACGAGCATGTTCTTCTTCGACGCCAACGATCGCGCCGGCATCGACGACTTCCGCCCGGCGGTGCACGATTCCGACGGTCTGGCCATCCATAACGGCCGCGGCGAAGTGCTGTGGCGGGTGCTGACCAATCCCAAGGACCTGCAGATCTCCAGCTTCTACGACAACAACCCGCGCAACTTCGGTCTGCTGCAGCGCCAGCGCGACTTCGCCGCCTATCAGGACCTGGAGTCGCATTTCGAGACGCGGCCGAGCTTGCGCGTCGAGCCGATCGGCGACTGGGGCTCCGGTGAGGTGCGCCTGATCGAGATCCCGACGCGCGAGGAAGTTCACGACAACATCGTCGCCTACTGGCGGCCCAAGGACCCGCTCAAGTCCAAGGGCGAATACAACTACACCTATCGCCTGCACTGGGGCGAAGGGAAAGGCGGCGAAGGCCTCGCCCGCTTCATGAAGACGATGAGCGGCGCCGCCGGCGACAAGGACCGGCTGTTCGTCTGCGACATCGCCGGCCCCAAACTCAAGGACGTGAAGCCTGAAGCGGTGCGCGCCGACGTCACCGCCAATGTCGGCAAGATCAAGAATATCGTCAGCCAGCCAAATCCGCAGACCGGCGGCTGGCGGCTGTCGTTCAATCTCGAGCCTGCCAACGAAACGGTCGTCGAATTGCGCGCACGCCTCATGCAGAACGACGAGCCGCTGTCGGAGGCCTGGGTTTACCGATGGACGCCGTAGCGCACAGCCGCGCTAGGGCGGAGAGACGGCAGGCCGCGCAGCGCGACCTTCCTGCGTTTTTGCCCGCCTTCCTGCCGCCGGAAGCGCCGATTGACATGCCGGGGCAGCCGCTGCACGGCGCCGGGCGACCGCCCTCGCCGGACAGCCTTCGGCCGCGCGGCCTTGCCTGGCGGCGCGCTTTCGTCGTGCTCGCCACGATCGCGATGACGGCCTTCGCAGCCGAGCAGATGTACCTCGTGCTGTCGGTGTCGTCGCTGACGCTGCTCGAGACGGCGATTCTCGTGCTGTTCGTGATCCTGTTCGCCTGGATCGCATTTTCCTTCGCCAATGCCGCCATCGGCTTCGTCCTGACTTTGTCGGGACACGACCGCACCTTGGGCATCGATCCGGAAGCGCCGCTGCCCGACCTGCACAATCGTCACGCGCTGCTGGTGCCGACCTATAACGAGGAGCCGGGCCGGCTGTTCGCGCGGCTGCAGGCGACTTACGAGTCGGTAGCGGACACCGGGCGTCTCGACCATTTCGACGTCTTCGTCCTCAGCGACACCACCGATCCGGAGACGTGGCTCAACGAGGAGAAGCAGTATCTGGCGCTGGTCGCGCGCACAGGCAGCAAGCGACTGTTCTATCGCCATCGGCGCAACAACGTCGCGCGCAAGGCCGGCAACATCAGCGACTGGGTGACACGCTTCGGCGGTCACTACGACAGCATGATCATCCTCGATGCCGACAGCCTGATGACCGGCGACGCCGTCGTGCGCATGGCGGCGGCGATCGAGCAGCATCCCGATGTCGCGCTGGTGCAGACGTTGCCGATCATCGTCAACGGCGGCACGATCTTCGCGCGGTTGCAGCAGTTCGCCGGACGCCTGTACGGCCCGATGCTGGCGCGCGGCATCGCCTGGTGGTTCGGCACAGAAAGCAACTATTGGGGCCACAACGCCGCGATCCGCGTCAAGGCTTTTGCCGCCCATGCCGGTCTTCCCGAGCTTTCCGGCCGCAAGCCCTTCGGCGGCCATATCCTGTCCCACGACTTCGTCGAGGCGGCGCTGATGCGGCGCGCCGGCTGGGCGGTCATGATGGCGCCGAGCCTGCGCGGCAGTTACGAAGAGACGCCGCCGTCGATTACGGAATTCGCGGCAAGAGATCGGCGCTGGTGCCAGGGCAATCTTCAACATCTGAAAGTCCTGCCGGCGCGCGGCCTGCATTTCATTTCGCGGCTGCATTTTCTCATTGGCATCGGCGCCTATATCACCGCGCCGCTGTGGTTCATCTTCCTGATCATCGGCATCCTGATCTCGCTGCAGGCGCACTTCATCCGCCCCGAGTATTTCTCCAAGGGCTTCACGCTGTTTCCGTTGTGGCCGGCAGAAGATCCAATCCGTGCCGCTTACGTCTTCGGCGCCACCATGGCGATGCTGATCTCGCCGAAACTGCTGGCGCTGGTCGCCGCGTTGCTGAAAGACGGCGAACGTCGCGGATTCGGCGGCGGCTTGCGCATGATCGCGAGCACGGTTGTCGAGATATTGCTTTCGGCATTGATCGCGCCGTCGATGATGGTGTTTCAGTCGCAGGCGGTCGCCAGCGTGCTGCTCGGCCATGACTCCGGCTGGAACGTGCAGCGGCGCGACGACGGCTCCCTGCCCTTGTCGGAACTCATGCGCCGCTACGGCCCGCTGACACTGGTCGGACTGATCCTCGCAGCCGCCGCGTATGCCGTGTCGTTCTCGCTGTTTCTCTGGATGACGCCGGTCACCATCGGCCTGTCGCTGGCCATGCCGCTTGCGGCCCTGACCGCGAAGCGCGGCTTCAACGTGCTGCTGGTGGCGCCGGAAGGCCGCATCCCGCCGGCGGTTCTCACGCGCGCCAACGAGCTCGGCAACGATCTGGTCACCGCCGACAAGCCACTCGAGCGCGCGCTGCACGACGCCGACCTGACGCAGGCGCATCTAAGCCAACTCGAACCGGCGGCGGGGCACGCGCCGGGGGACATCGATACGGTGCTGGTCATCGCGCGCGCCCGGCTCGCCGAGCTCGGCAGTCTCGATCAGGCCCTGACGAAACTCAGTGCCCCCGAAAAGCGCGCCGTGCTCTCCGATCCCGAGGCGTTCCGCGAACTCGCCGCACTGGCGCGCCCGTAACGCTCAATATTTCGACGGCACGTACAATTCCGGCGGCAACGTCTTGCGCTCGTAATTCGGGTCGAAGACCCGGTCCGGCAATTCGATGTCCTGGTGCGGCACCGGCTCGTACGGGATCTGCTGCAACAGGTGGTCGATACAATTGAGGCGCGCCCGCTTCTTGTCGTTGCCTTCGACGATGTACCAAGGCGCCTCCGGGATGTTCGTGCGCGTGAACATTTCCTCCTTGGCGCGGGTATAGTCTTCCCAGCGGACCCGCGATTGGAGGTCCATCGGCGACAGCTTCCACTGCTTGAGCGGATCGTGGATGCGCATGAGAAAGCGCATCTGCTGCTCCTCGTCGGTGATCGAGAACCAGTACTTGATCAGCGTGATGCCTGAGCGCACCAGCATGCGCTCGAACTCCGGGACGTCCTTGAAGAACTGTTCGACCTGATCGGCCGTCGCGAAGCCCATGACGCGCTCGACCCCGGCGCGGTTGTACCAGGAGCGGTCGAACAGCACGATTTCGCCGCCGGCCGGCAGATGCGGCACATAACGCTGGAAATACCACTGCGATTTCTCGCGATCGTTCGGCGCCGGCAACGCCACGGCGCGGCAGACCCGCGGGTTGAGCCGCTGCGTGATGCGCTTGATGACGCCGCCCTTGCCGGCGGAGTCGCGGCCCTCGAAGACGACAACGATCCTCCGCTTGGTGTGAACCACCCAGTCCTGAAGCTTGATCAACTCGGCCTGCAGCCGCAGCAGGTTCCGGAAATACTCCGGCCGCCCGATCGTCGGCGGATGGGTGCGCCGGTAGATCTTGCGCAGCTCTTCCGAGAGCGCAGGCTCGGACAGTTCGAGCTCATAGTCCTCGTCCAGCGTGTCGGCGAGCTCGGCTTCGAGCCAATCGGCGCCGTTGAGGGGAGCGGCGTTGAAAGCGTCTTTGTCGGTCATGGTCCGGTCGTTCTGGATGTTTCAAACAACCGAGAATGACCGGCCTTCACAACGGTTTCATGACCGGCAGCAGCCTTGGTGTCGCAGGCGGCAAAACGCCGCCCGTTTCTCAGGGCTGCGCCAGCGCGTGGATGATCCGCGCCCAGGAGCGGATACCCTTGTGGAAACACTTCAGATCGAACTTCTCGTTCGGCGAGTGCACGCGGTCGTCGTCCAACGCAAAGCCGACCATCAGCGAGTCCATGCCGAGCACGTTCTTGAAGTCGGAGACGATCGGGATCGACCCGCCGGCGCCGACGGTGACCGCCTTGCGGCCCCACTCCTGCGCCAGCACTTCCCGCGCCCTATTTAGCGCCGGGTTGTCGAACGACAATTGCAGCGCCGAGCCGGCGCCGAAGTTGCCGAACTCGACTTTGCAATCGTCCGGCACGCGATCGCGGACGAACTTGCGGAACGCTTCCTTGATCTTGACCGGGTCCTGTCGCCCGACCAGGCGGAACGACACCTTGGCAGACGCTTCTCCCGGAATAACGGTCTTGGCGCCCTCGCCGGTATAGCCCCCGATGATGCCGTTGATCTCGGCGGTCGGCCGCGTCGTGATCTGCTCGATCAGCAGGCGGCCCTTCTCGCCCGCCGAGTGCTTGAGCCCGATCGGCCCGAGGAAGGACTCTTCGGTGAGGCCGAGCGCCGCCAGGTCGGCCTTGATGTCCGGAGGCAGATCGTCGACGCCGTCGTAGAAGCCGGGAATGGTGACGCGGCCATTATCGTCCCACATTGCGCCGAGCACCTTGGCGAGCAACCGGATAGGATTCTGCGCTGCGCCGCCGAACTGACCCGAGTGCAGATCACGGTCGGCGCAGGTGATCTTCACCTCCTCATAGACGAGGCCGCGCAACGAGGTCGTGATCGCCGGCGTGTCGCCGTCCCACATCGCCGTGTCGCAGACCAGCGCCAGGTCGAGCTTGAATTCAGCGGCATTGTCGCGGACGAAATCCGGAAGGTTCCGCGAGCCGCATTCCTCCTCGCCCTCGATCATGGCCGTGATGTTGAGCGGCAGCTTGCCGGTGACTGTTTTGTAGGCGCGGCAGGCTTCGACAAAGGTCATGAACTGGCCCTTGTCGTCGCAGGCGCCTCGGGCAACGATGATCTTGCGCCCGTCCGGCAGGGTCTCGATGCGCGGCTCGAACGGCGGCGTCTTCCAGAGATTGAGCGGATCGACCGGCTGTACGTCATAATGCCCGTAAAACAGCACGCGTGGCCCCGCGGCGCCGTTCGACTTGCCGACCACCACCGGGTGACCGGCGGTCGGGCGCACCGTTGCGTCGAAGCCGATGGATTTCAGGTCGGCAGCAACGTGTTCGGCGGCAGCCCGACATTGCTCCTTGAAGGCCGGGTCGGTCGAAATGGAAGGAATTCGCAGCAGCGCAAACAGTCGATCGACACTCTTGTCGAGATCCTGGTCGATGCGGGCAAGAACGGCGTCCAAGTTGCTCATCGGCTCCAATCCTTTTAGTCGAATTCCAGTCAAACGTGGCCAGCCGCGCCGCAACCGGGCGCAGGATGTCGCGCGTTTGCATCGCGACATTCAGATACTCTTAAGTCAAGTCGGTCAAGACGGCGCAATATCTGCCGAATGCGGCACAAATACTCTTCCATAGCCGCATTCATTCGCATATCTGCCCGGCTGCAATACGCTGGACGACTGGAAAGCATTGTCCGCATAAGGCATATCGTGGGCTGGCTCGAATGTGATGGTCGTCACAGCAGCCTGGTCGTCCGTACCGTACCGATTGCGGGACATCACTGAACGTCAGACTATTTTGCGCGGCACGCCTTGCATCACGCTTGTCAACATCGCCCAAAACCGTTCAATATGTTTTGCAACCTCGCGGTCTGTATCGAGGATGTGAGGGGAACATGAACGAACTCGTCGCCCGTTTCGTCGCTAACGTCGGCATCGATCAGCCGACCGCGGAAAAAGCTCTCGGTATCATTCTAGACTTCCTGCAAAAGGAAGGCCCGGCCGACAAGGTCCAGGCTCTGATCGACAGTCTGCCCGACGGGCAAGCGCTGCTGCAGGCGGCCCAGGAATCCGGCGGCGGCATGTTCTCCATGGGCGGGCTGATGGGCGCCGGCAGCCGCATGATGGCGGCCGGACTGACGATGGGCCAGGTTCAGGCCGTGACCAAGGAAACGATCGCCTTCGCTCGCGAGAAGGTCGGCGAAGACACGATTGGCGAGATCGTCGGCTCGATCCCCGGCCTCAGTCAATTCGTCTAACGCTCCACCCACGATAACCCGCACATTCCAAGATCGGTCCGGAGCGACGGATGTCCTATCCCATCACCGACCTGCAGGGGATCGACGGCGACGCCGTCGCCGCCCTTCGATCGGCGGGGATCCGCTCGACCGGAACGCTGCTCGAGAAGGCGCGAACCGTCAAAGGCCGCAAACTGCTCGCCGAGAAGACCCGGTTCGACGAGAAGCAGTTACTTTGCTGGGCCAATGGCGCCGACCGCATGCGGGTGAAGGGCGTCAGCAAGGAATATGCCCTGCTGCTGCACTATGCCGGCGTCGATACGGTGAAAGAGCTTTCCTACCGGAACCCGAAGAACCTCGCCGCTGCGCTCGCCCTGGCCAACAAGGAGCACCGGGTGGTCCGCATCCCTCCGTCCGAAAAACTGGTCGAGCGCTGGATCGAGCACGCCAAGGAACTGCCGCTCAAGATTTCGTATCGCTGAGGCGCCGCGCGCCATTGTTCTGCGCCTTGACAGGCTCCATCCCGGCGCGCCATGCCAAAGCCGATGGAGCCGGCCCGCACCACCGCAACGCCCCCTGACGCCCCGCCGCCCGCGGCGCAACCGCTTGCGGCGCTGCTCAAGCGCGGCCGCCCGCTGGTCATGGGCATCCTCAACGTCACACCGGATTCCTTCTCCGACGGCGGTCAATTCCTCGACCCAAAGCGCGCCATCGGCCATGCCGAAGAGATGGCGGCGCAAGGTGCCGATATCCTCGACATCGGCGCGGAATCGACGCGGCCTTACGGCGGCATGCGGCCGGTGACCGCGGAGGACGAACTGGAGCGTCTCAAGCCGGTCTTGCCCGCGGTCGTCAAACTCGGCCTGCCGGTGTCGATCGACTCGCTCAAGTCGGAAGTCGCGGCCTGGGCGCTGGACAACGGCGCGACCATCGCCAACGACGTCTGGGGTTTGCAGCGCGATGCGCACATGGCCGAAGTGGTGGCCGCCCGCAGCGTTCCGGTGATCGTCATGCACAACCGCGACGAAGCCGACCCGCGCATCGATATCGTCGCCGACGTCGAAGCGTTCTTCGCGCGTTCGATCGCCATCGCCTCCGAAGCCGGCATCGCGCGCGAGAACATCGTGCTCGATCCCGGCATCGGCTTCGGCAAGACGCCGGAGCAGAGCATCGTTTGTTTGGCGCACACGGCGACGTTCAAGGCATTCGGCCTGCCGCTGCTGGTCGGCGCTTCGCGCAAACGCTTCATCAATTCGGTCAGCGAGGCGCCGCCGGACCAGCGCATCGGCGGCTCGCTCGCCAGTCATCTGTACGCTGTACGTCACGGCGCGGCCATCGTGCGCGTCCATGACGTCGCCGAAACCGTGCAGGCGTTGCGCGTCATCGCCGCCATCGAGAAGGCCGCACCATGACCGACCGGATTTTCATTCGCGGACTGGCGCTGCACGCCTATCACGGCGTCATGCCGCATGAGGGCAAGGTCGGCCAGACCTTCACACTCGATCTCGATCTCGACCTCGATCTGTCCGACGCCGCGCGGTCCGACAAGGTCAAGGACACCGTGTCCTATGCCGACGTCGCGCAATGCGTCGAAAAGGCCTTCACCGGCCAGCGTTTCCGCCTCATTGAAGCCGCGGGCGGCGCCGTCGCCGATGCCGTGCTCGCCGCTTTCCCGCGCGTGCTCGCTGTGGCGGTGACCATCCATAAGCCGCATGCGCCGATTGCCGCGACCTTCAGCGATGTCGGCGTCACCCTCACCCGCGGCCGCGGCAAGGCCCGGTCGTGACCGCCGAGGCGGCGCCGGTGCGCGCCTATCTCGCCCTCGGCGGCAATGTCGGCGACAGCCGCGCCACGCTCGACCGCGCCGTGCTCGCCATATCGGATGCCAAGGGCATTCAATTGTTCGCCCGCTCCTCGGATTACAAGACGCCGCCCTGGGGCGTCACCGACCAGCCGCCTTTCGTCAATCTGTGCCTGGCCATCGATACGACGTTACCGCCGCGTGACCTGCTGGCGCGCATTCAGGAGATCGAACGCAGTCTCGGCCGCGACCGCGCCCATGAGCAGCGCTGGGGCCCACGCACGGTCGATATCGACATCCTGGCCTATGGCGACGTCACGCTCGACGAACCGGGCCTGATCCTGCCGCATCCGCGCCTGTTTGAGCGCGCCTTCGTGCTGATGCCGCTGACCGAGATCGCCGGCGACGCCACCATCGCCGGGCGGACGCCGCGCGAGGCGCTGGCGAGGCTCGACACCACCGGCATCGAGCGCCTACAACCCCGGCGCTGACAGGCACGCCGCTTGCTTTATCGCAATGGCGAGCGCCGGGCTTCTATGGCAGTTTGGGTTCATGAGTCATCTCTCTTTCGCCGCCGAATTTCCGCCCACCGACACCGCCGAATGGCGCAAGCTGGTTGATGCCGCGCTCAAGGGCGCTGATTTCGAGAAGCGCCTGGTCAGCCGCAGCTATGACGGGCTGCGTATCGAGCCGCTCTACCCGCGCGCGAGCCACGCCCGGCCGGTCGCCGGCCGGGCCGGCGGCGAGCCGTGGCAGGTGGCGCAGCGGGTCGATCATCCCGATCCGGCCGAAGCGAATAAACAAGCCCTTACCGACCTCGAGAACGGCGCCACCGGCCTCACGCTGGTGTTTGCCGGCGCCATCGGCGGCTACGGCTACGGCCTCGACGGCGCCGAGGCGACGATCGCGCGCGCGCTCGACAACGTCTGGCTCGATGCCGTCGCCATCGAAACCGATTTCAGCGCGCAGCAGAAAGAGGCCGGGCTCAACCTCGCCAAGGCGGTGAAGGCGCGCGGCATCGATCCGGCCAAAACGCAAATTCGCTTCGCCCACGATCCGCTCGGGCTGATGGCGCGCAATGGCGCGGCGCCGCGGCCCTGGGCCGAGACCGCCAAGCTGCTCGCCGGCTTTGCCGCCGATCTCGCCGGGCAGGGCTTCAAGGGCCCGTTCGCCGTGGCCGACGGCCGCGCCGTTCACGCCGCCGGCGGTTCGGAAGCGCAGGAGCTCGCCTTCGCGCTGGGCAATGCGGTCGCCTATCTGCGCATGTTCGCCGATAGCGGCGTGCCGCTGGAGCGCGCGCGCGACCTGATCTTCTTCCGCCTCGCCGCCGACGCCGACGAGTTCATGACCATCGCCAAATTCCGCGCGATGCGGAAATTGTGGGCGCACGTCGAGGAGGCGAGCGGCCTCGATCCGCAGCCGGCGTTCGTTTCGGCCGAGACGGCATGGCGCATGATGACGCAGCGCGATCCGTACGTGAACATGCTGCGCACGACGATCGCCATTACGGCCGCCGGTCTCGGCGGCGCCGACAGCGTCAGCGCGCTGGCGTTCACCGCCGCGCTCGGCCTGCCCGATGCCTTTGCCCGGCGCGTCGCGCGCAATCAGCAACTGATGCTGCTCGAGGAGTCGAACCTCTACCGCGTCGCCGATCCGGCCGCCGGTGCCGGCGGCATCGAGGCGCTGACGGCGCAGCTTGCGCAAGCGGCGTGGTCGCTGTTTCAGGATATCGAGAAGGCTGGCGGCGCGGCCGACGCCATCGCGCAAGGCGTCATCCAGAAGAAGGTCGCCGAGACCCGCAAGGCGCGGCAAGCCAATGTCGCGCGCCGCAAGGACCCGCTCACCGGCGCCAGCGAATTCCCGCATCTCGGCGAAGCCACCGTAAAGGTGCTCGACGTGCCGCGCGTCAAGGTCGCGGCGCTGCCGGCTGCGATCAGTTTCGATAGCCTGAGCGCGATGCGGCTTGCCGAACCGTTCGAGGCGCTGCGCGACAAGTCTGACGATCTCGCCCGCAAGTCGGGCGCTCGGCCGAAGGTGTTCCTCGCCACGCTCGGCAAGCTGTCGGAATTCACGGCGCGCGCTACCTACGCCCGGAATTTCTACGAGGCCGGCGGCATCGAAGCGCTCGCCGGCGACGGCTACAAGGATCGCGCCGCGATGCTCGCGGCCTTCAAGGCGTCGGGAACGAAGCTCGCCTGCCTCTGTTCTTCCGACAAGGTCTACGAGGCCGAAGCGGTCGACGCCGCCAGGGAACTCATTGCCGCCGGCGCCACGGTGCATCTTGCCGGCCGGCCCGGCGAGCTCGAGGCGGCGCTCAAGGACGCGGGCGTCAAAACCTTCATCTACGTCGGCTGCGACGTGCTTTCGACCTTGCAGGCCGCGCATGATAGTGTGGGGGCATGATGAGCAAAGTCCCGAACTTCGCCAGCATCGACTTCGCCGAGCCGAAGCTCGCCGCGACCAACGATAACGCCGAGCCGTGGATGACGCCGGAAGGCATCGCCGTGAAGCCGGTCTATGGCGAGAGCGACGTCGCCGGCCTCGACTTCCTCGACACCTATCCGGGCAAGGCGCCGTTCCTGCGCGGCCCTTATCCGGCGATGTACGCGGCGCAGCCCTGGACCATCCGCCAATACGCCGGCTTCTCGACGGCGGAGGACTCCAACGCCTTCTACCGGCGCAACCTCGCCGCCGGCCAGAAGGGCCTGTCGATCGCCTTCGATCTCGCCACCCATCGCGGCTACGATAGCGATCACCCGCGCGTTGCCGGCGATGTCGGCATGGCGGGCGTCGCCATCGACTCGATCTACGATATGCGCACGCTCTTCTCGGGCATCCCGCTCGACCAGATGAGCGTGTCGATGACCATGAACGGCGCGGTGCTGCCGGTGCTGGCGCTGTACATCGTCGCCGCCGAAGAACAGGGCGTGCCGCACAACAAATTGTCGGGCACGATCCAGAACGACATTCTCAAAGAATTCATGGTGCGCAACACCTATATCTACCCGCCGGGTCCGTCGTTGCGCATCATCTCCGACATCTTCGCCTATACGTCGGCGGAGATGCCGAAGTTCAATTCGATCTCGGTGTCCGGCTATCACATGCAGGAAGCCGGCGCGACGCAGGACCTCGAGCTCGCTTACACGCTCGCCGACGGCCTCGAATATGTCCGCGCCGGCATCAAGGCCGGCCTCACCATCGACCAGTTCGCGCCGCGCGTGTCGTTCTTCTGGGCGATCGGCATGAACTACTTCATGGAGATCGCCAAGCTGCGCGCGGCGCGCATGATCTGGGCGAAGCTGATGAAGCCGTTCAAGCCGGAAGATGCGCGCTCGCTGTCGCTGCGTACGCATTCGCAGACTTCCGGATGGTCGCTGGCGGCGCAGGACGTGTTCAACAACGTCGCCCGCACCATGATCGAGGCGATGGCGGCCACTCAAGGCCACACCCAGTCGCTGCACACCAATTCGCTCGACGAGGCGCTGGCGCTGCCGACCGACTTCTCGGCGCGCATCGCCCGCAACACGCAGATCCTGTTGCAGCAGGAGAGCGGCACCACGCGCATCGTCGATCCGTGGGGCGGCTCCTATTACATCGAGAAGCTGACCGCCGATCTCGCCGCCAAGGCCTGGGCACATATCGAGGAAGTCGAAAGCCTCGGCGGCATGGCCAAGGCTATCGAAGCCGGCATTCCGAAGCTGCGCATCGAGGAAGCCTCCGCCAAGACGCAGGCTCGCATCGACGCCGGCGTGCAGTCGGTCATCGGCGTCAACAAGTACCAGCCGGTCGAGGAAGACCCGATCGAGGTGCTCAAGGTCAACAATGCCGAGGTGCGGCAGAAGCAGCTCGACAAGCTCAAGCGGCTCAAGGCCGAACGCGATCCGGCCGCGCTCAAGGAGGCGCTCGATGCGCTGACCCGCGCTGCCAACGGCAACGGCAACCTCCTGGAACTGGCGGTCGAGGCCGCCCGCGCCAAGGCCACGGTCGGCGAGATTTCGGACGCCCTGGAAAAAGTCTTTGGCCGCCACGTCGCGTCGATCAAGTCCATTACCGGCGTCTACAAGCGGGAGGTCGGCATGACCCCGACGGTCGATAAGGTGCGCGAAGCGGTGGAAGCTTTCGAAGCCGCCGAGGGCCGCCGCCCTCGCCTGCTCGTCGCCAAGATCGGCCAGGACGGCCACGACCGAGGCCAGAAGGTGATCGCCTCGGCCTTCGCCGATCTCGGCTTCGACGTCGATATCGGACCCTTGTTCGCGACGCCGGATGAAGCCGCGCGTCAGGCGGTCGAGAACGACGTCCACATTCTCGGCGTGTCGTCGCTGGCCGCCGCGCATCTCACTTTGGTCCCGGAGCTAAAGAAGGCACTGGCCGCGCAAGGCCGCGAGGACATCATGATCGTGGTCGGCGGCGTCGTGCCGCCGCAGGATTACGATGCGCTGATGAAGTCGGGCTGCCAGGCCATCTTCCCGCCCGGCACGGTGATCTCGGAAGCGGCGCTGAAACTGCTCAAGACGCTGCACCATCGCCTCGGCCACGATCAGCAGGCGGCGGAGTAGCACATAGCGAGGCTTCTGATGGGCGTGCGCACCGCGTTTCTCGCTCTCCTCCTGCTGACCAGCCCCGCCCTCGCGGCCGACGAGCCGAAGCCCGTCATGTCGGTGGACGACAAGACCATCGAGGCGAGCGTCGTCATCGCCCCGGCTTTGAAGGCCTATCCGCCGCTCTACGAGCGCCTTCTCGCCAGCGGCAAGCGCGAATACGACAAGGCGCGCGCCGGAGCGGCGGCGGAACGCAAGGCCACGCCCGAATTGTTCAGCGACGGCCGCAAGTTTTTTTACAAGCGCACCGACCGGCTCCGCAGCGCCGCCGGGCCCTATGTCAGCGTCGTTCGCAACGTCGATACCTATGAGGGCGGCGCTCACCCGAACCATGTCGTCGATACGCTGCTATGGGAAAGCCAGACCAAGCGCTTCATGAACATCAAGCCGTTCTTCAAGGAAATGGCCGATGACGGACCGACGCTCCAACGGCTTGCGCATCTCATCCGTGTCGCGCTGGCCGCCGACAAGAAGGCGCGCGACATCGAGGTCGGCGATCCCGATACAGATCAATGGCTATCGAGCGTCAAACCGAAGATCACCGACATTGGCGGCATCGCGCTCGCGCCATCGACCGAAAGCGGCAGGAGCGCCGGCCTGATCGCCTACTTTTCCCCATATGCGGTCGGCCCCTATGTCGATGGCGAATTCGTCGTGTTCGTTCCCTACACGGCGTTCTCGCAAATGCTGTCGCCGCAGGGCGCGGCGCTGTTCGGCGGCGCGCGGCCGCAGGGCGACGACAAGAACGACTGACCGCCGCGACGCGCGTCAGGCCGTCAAGCTCAAATCAGGAACATACGCCGGTTTTCCCGGCCGCTGCCGCGGTTGCATTGCGTCATGGGATCGCGCCGCTGCGATTGACCTTGCATGCCGCGCGGACCTAACATCAGGTCATCATACAGCCGGCACAGACCGGCGAGAATGGGAGCGATGCATGACCAAGCTGACACGACGCGATTTCATGGCCGCGAGCGCGGTCGCGGGCGCCGGCCTCGTAGCCGGAGCCAAGCCGTCTTTCGCGCAGAATTATCCGAACCGTCCGATCCAGATGATCTGCCCCTGGGGCGCCGGTGGCGGCACCGATGCCACCGCGCGCATCGTCGCGGCGCTTCTCGAGAAGGACCTTGGCCAGCCGATCAACGTCGTCAACCGCACCGGCGGTTCCGGCGTCGTCGGCCACTCGGCGATCGCCACCGCGACGCCGGACGGCTACACGCTCGGCATCATCACGGTCGAAATCGCCATGATGCACTGGCAGGGCCTCACCCAGCTCACGCCTAAGGATTTCACGCCGCTCGCCCTGATGAACGAGGATCCGCCGGGCATCCAGGTCAAGGCCGACAGCGAGTACAAGACAGTCAAGGACCTCGCCGAGGCCATCAAGAAGGCGCCTGCCGGCAAGTTCAAGGCCTCCGGCACCGGTCAGGGCGGCATCTGGCATCTGGCGCTCGTTGGCTGGCTACAGGCCATGGGCCTCCCGGCCAATCATGTCGCCTGGGTGCCATCGAACGGCGCCGCCCCGGCCATGCAGGACCTCGCCGCCGGCGGTATCGATATGACCACCTGCTCCGTCCCCGAGGCCCGCGCCATGATCGACGCCGGCAAGGCCCGCAGCCTGGCGCTGATGGCGCCCGAGCGCTCCTCCGCCTTCAAGGACATCCCGACGCTGAAGGAAGCGATGGGCGTCGATTTCACCACCGGCGCCTGGCGCGGCTTTGCCGGGCCGAAGGGCATGCCGGCGGACATGGCCGCAAAGCTCACCGCCTCGCTCAAGAAGATCTACGACTCCAAGGAGTACAAGGACTTCATGAGCTCGCGCGGCTTCGGCACGGTGTGGGCCGACGCCAAGGGCTATGCCGACTTCATGGACAAATCGGACAAGCAAATGGGTACGGCGATGAAGGCCGCCGGTCTCACCAAGTCCTGAGGCACGAATGAACCGGCGCGCGGGGCCTGACGGCTTCGCGCGCCGTTCCTCCCCGGCGGCACGGCAGCCCGGCCCCCTCGACCCGACCTTCCTCTCGTAAATTTTTCCGGAGCAGCAATGCGCGCGAATGACGCGATCAACGGCTTCATTCTCATCGTCCTGTCGGTCGCAATGATTGCCTACACGACAACCTTCCCGTCCTTCCCCGGCCAGGCCTACGGACCCGCTCTATTTCCCCGCGTTCTCGGCACGCTGGTAATCATCTGCGGCGCGCTTTTGATGTGGCGCGGCATCGCCGTGCGGCGCGCCGGCGGACCGCTCGTGGAGATGGGAGCGTGGACCCGCCAGCCGTGGCGCGTCGGCTCGTTCTTCCTGATGCTGGTGCTGCTGCTCTGCTACATCCTGTTCGCCGAGACCATCGGCTTCATTCCGATGGCCTTCGTGACGCTCGGCGCGCTGTTCCTGTGGCTCGGCGTTCGTCCGATCACGGCGCTGATCACCACGGTGGTCGCGACGATGATGATCTACTGGTTCTTCGCCAGCCTGTTGCGCGTGCCGCTGCCGCGCGGCTGGCTCGATTCCATTCTCTGAGGCCGCCATGGACGCATTGCTGACCGCTATCGGTCTCGTTTTTCAAATCAAGGTTCTCTGGGTCATCGTCGCCTCCGCGGCTTTCGGCATGTTCGTCGGCGCCATGCCGGGGCTCACCGCCACCATGGCGACGGCCTTGCTGGTGCCCGTCACTTTCTTCATGGACCCCGTGCCTGCGCTCGGCGCCATCGTCACCGCGACCGCGATGGCGATCTTCGCCGGCGACATTCCGGCGGCGCTTCTGCGCATCCCCGGCACGCCGGCTTCCGCGGCCTATACCGACGAAAGCTACGCGATGTCGAAGAAAGGCCAGATCGACCTCAATCTCGGGGTCAATCTCGTCTTCTCCGTGCTCGGCGGCCTGGTCGGCGTCCTCATCCTCATCGTGTGCGCGCCGGCGCTCGCCGAAGTCGCCATCAATTTCTCGTCGTTCGAATATTTCTGGCTGGCGCTGCTCGGCCTGACCTGCGCCGTGTTCATGACCACGGAGGATCCGCTCAAGGGCATCACCTCGCTGGTGTTCGGCCTGCTCATCAACTGCGTCGGCATCGACCCGACCGCGGGCTATCCGCGCTTCACCTTCGGCAGCGTCGAACTGTTGCAGGGCATCAGCTTCATTCCGGCGATGATCGGCATGTTCGCGCTGTCCGAGCTGCTGCGCGGCGTCGTCAGCGTCGATCAGCAGGGCGCCGTGCTGGCGCAGAAGATCGGCAACATCTTCACCGGCGTCGGCGAGGTGTTCAAGAAGTACTGGTTCAACTTCCTGCGCGGCTCCGCGCTCGGCGTCGCCATCGGCGCCCTGCCCGGCGCCGGCGCCGACATCGCGGCCTGGATTTCCTTCGCCGTCTCGAAAAAATTCTCGAAGACGCCGGAGAAATTCGGCACCGGCCATATCGAGGGCATCGTCGATTCGACGTCGGCCAACAACTCGGCGCTCGGCGGCGCCTGGATCCCGGCGCTGGTGTTCGGCATTCCAGGCGACTCGATCACCGCCATCGTCATCGGCGTGCTCTACATGAAGGGCATGAACCCGGGCCCCACCGTGTTCCTGCAGAATCCGCAGTTCATCTACGCCGTGTTCGTCATCTTTGTGCTGGCCAACATCCTGATGCTGCCGCTCGGCTGGGCGGCGATCAAATCGGCCAAGCAGATCCTGCGCGTGCCGCGCAAGGTGCTGCTGCCGATCATCCTGATGTTCTGCGTGGTCGGCGCCTATGCCATGACCAACTCGCCTTACGGCATCATCATCATGTTCGTGTTCGGCATCGTCGGCTGGCTTATGGAGGAAAACGGCTTCCCTATCGCGCCGACGATCCTCGGCCTCGTGCTCGGCGAACTCTTGGAGCAGAGCTTCATGACTTCGATGATCAAGGCCGACGGCAACGCGCTGATGTTCTTCGAGCGGCCGATCGCCGCCATCCTCGGCGTCCTCACGGTGCTGATCTGGGGCACGATGATCTGGCGCGCGGTAACCGGCCGGCGGGCGACCGTGGCGCCGTCGGAGGCCGACGCGGGGGCGTGACGGCGCAGCCGCCTTCGGCTAGTGAAGCGGGCCATGTCCGCCCGCCGCCTCGACCCTGCTTTGCTTGCCGCCGGCATCCGCGCTGGCGACCGCGCCACGCTGGCGCGCGCCATCACTCTGGTCGAGAGCACGCGCGCCGATCACCGCCAGACCGCACACCTTCTGGTGCAGGAGCTGTTGCCCGCGACCGGCAAGGCCATCCGGATCGGCATTACCGGCGCGCCGGGCGCCGGCAAGTCCAGCACCATCGACACGCTCGGCACCCATTTAACCTTGGACGGCCACAAGGTCGCGGTGCTGGCGGTCGATCCATCCTCCTCGCGCACCGGCGGCTCGATCCTCGGCGACAAGACGCGCATGGCGCGGCTCGCGCTCGACCCCAACGCCTTCATCCGCCCCTCGCCGTCGTCCGGAACGCTCGGCGGCGTCGCCGCCAAGACGCGCGAGACCATGCTGCTGTGCGAGGCGGCCGGCTACGACGTCATCATCGTCGAGACCGTCGGGGTCGGCCAGTCGGAGACGGCGGTCGCCGACATGACCGACTTCTTTCTGGTTCTGATGGTCGCCGGCACCGGCGACGAACTGCAAGGCATCAAGAAGGGCATCGTCGAACTCGCCGACATGATCGCGGTCAACAAGGCCGACGGCGACAACATCGCCCGCGCCAATGTCGCCGCCGCCGATTTCCGCAGCGCGCTGCATATTCTCAGCCCACGCTCGCCGACCTGGATGGTGCCGGTCATGACCTACTCGGCGCTCACGGGCGCCGGCATCGGTGCGCTGTGGAAGCACATCGTCGACTATCGGACGAAGATGACGGCGAGCGGCGAACTTGCCGCGCGGCGCCGCGACCAGCAGGTCAAATGGATGTGGACGCTCATCGAGGAGCGCCTCACCGCCCGCCTGCGCGGCGATCCGGCCGTGCGCAACAAGGTGCGCCAGGCCGAAAGCGCCGTCGCCGCCGGCACCCTGGCACCGACGCTTGCCGTCGATGAGATCGCCGGCCTGCTCGGCCTCTGAGAACCGATAAACTGGCATTAACCCCGGCTTAACCCTGTTTAAACCCCTGGAGCCTAGGGTCCACGGGCAGCCGGGATCAGTTCATGCGGATCGGAACTTTTGCCGCCGCCTTCAGAGGCGGCCTGATCAAATTCACCGTCGTCGGTCTCGCCGCTTTCGCCGTGAGCTTTGCGATTCTGCTGTCGATCGCAGCGATGCTGCCGGCCGCCGCGCCGCGCGATCTCGCGACCGTGCTGTGCGCCGCCATCGCCGCCGTCATCGGCCATATCGCCGCCACCGCCACCGCCGCGCATTCGACGCGCCGCCAGCGCCAGACCGGCGAGCAGATCCGCCGCGCGCTCAACAGCATGCCGCACGGCCTGAGCATGTTCGACGCCAACGAACGGCTCGTCGTCTGCAACGCGCTCTATTACAGCATGTACGACCTGTCGCCGGACGACGTGAAGGTCGGCTCGACCTTGTCCGAGGTGCTGGCGCGCCGCGCCGCCAAGGGCATCTTCACCATCGACCCGCAGGCCTACCGCGAGCGCTTCCTCAAGGCCTATCGCGAAGGCCGCACCACGACGGCGGAAGTCGATGCCGGCGGCGGCCGTCTGTATCTCATCACCAACCACCCCATCGAAGGCGGCGGCTGGATCACGACGCACGAGGACATCACCGAGCGCCGCGCCGCCGAGAAACTGCGCATCGCCAGCGAACAGCACGAGACGCACCGCGCCGCCACCGAAGCGGCCATCAACGATTTCCGCAGCGGTGCCGAAAAGCTGCTCGAGACCGTCATGCACAGCGCCGAGGAAATGCGCGTGACGGCGGCGAGCCTGCTCGACGTGTCCAGCCAGACGACGCAGCGCGCGACCCGCGCGCAGCATGCCTCGCACGAGGCGGTGGAGAACGTGCAGCTCGTCGCGGCCGCGACCGAAGAACTGTCGTCGTCGGCGTCCGAAGTCGATCAGCGGCTGACGCGCGCGGCCGGACTCGTGCGCATCGCCCTCGACGAAGCCAAAATGACGAATGACGACATCGTCCAGTTGGCCCGCGCCGCCGACAAGATCGGCGACGTCGTCAAGCTGATCCGCAACATCACCGGCCAGACCAACCTCCTCGCGCTCAACGCCACCATCGAGGCCGCGCGTTCCGGCGCCGCCGGCCGCGGCTTCGCTGTGGTAGCCTCCGAGGTCAAGGCGCTCGCGGTGCAGACCGCCAGCGCCACCGAAGACATCACCGCGCAGATCCAGGAGATCCAGCGCTCGACGCAGGCCTCGGTCGAGGCCATCAGCCGCATCGCCACACGCATCGAGGAAATCGACAGCCACACCTCGTCGGTATCGTCCTCGGTACAGCAGCAGACCAACGCCACCGGTTCGATCGCGCGCAACGTCACCAGCACGGCGCAGGGCTCGAAGATCATCGACTCGGTGCTCGGCGAAGTTGTCAACGCCGCGAGCGAGACCCAGCACTCGGCGCAGACCGTGCTCACCGCTTCAGAATCGGTCGAACGCGCCAGCGCGCTGCTGCGCGGCGAAGTCGAGCGCTTCCTCACCAAGGTCGCGATGTAGCGGCGCTCAGCGCTTCAGCGCGCTTTCGATGGTGCGCGCACGCCGGCCGCCCATCAGTTGCGCCGTGCATTTGCCATCGGCGCCGCAACTGACGATGCAATCGGTGCCGGGCTTGCCGCGGCAGTCGGTGCCGCAGCCATAGCGCTCCTTGCCTTGCGAAAACGAACCGCCGAGCTTGGCGCAGATCGCCTTGAGATCGTCGGCGCTGTGCTTGCCCATCGACAGATCGCGCGCGGATGCGGGGATAGCGGCCGACGCGGCGACGAAAACGGCGGCAGCGAGCACGGCGGGAATTTTCGGCAGAATCAAGACAGCCTCCAGCAGCACGAATGCGTCGCTTCCCCGCGCCGAGCGTAGCCCACAAATGCCGGCAGTTTAACTGCCTTGATCCGCGTTTGCCCCTGTTCATTCCGGACTATCTCGCGATTTCACTGCGGCGTTTGAGGATTGTCCCGGCTTTTGATAAGTCTTCGCGGGATGCCCACCATCCTCATCACCGGCTTCGGCCCTTTCCCCGGCGCGCCGTATAATCCGACCATGAAGCTGGTGCGTTCCCTGGCGCGCTTGCGGCGGCCGGCGCTGGCCGGCACCACGATCGCCGCGCATCTGTTCAAGACCAGTTACGCCGCCGTCGATCGCGAACTGCCGGAGCTGATCGCGCGCCACAAGCCCGATGCGCTGCTGATGTTCGGCCTGCATGGCCGCGCCAAAGCCATCCGCATCGAAACGCGGGCGCGCAACGCGCTGGCGCTGCTGCCCGATGCGTCGGGCAAGGCGTTCCGCCGTGGGCTCATCGCGCCCGGCGCGCCGGCGGCGCGGTGCATGCCGATGCCGGCGCGGCAATTGCTCGCCGCCGCGCGCGAGACGCGGCTGCCGGCGGTGCTATCGCGCGACGCCGGCCGCTATCTCTGCAACTACCTCTCCTGGCGCAGCGCCGAGAGCGGCGTGCGGCTCGCGGCTTTCATTCACGTGCCGAAGGTCGCGCGGTTTTCGCGGCCGAAGAAAATCTCAAACGGAGCCACCTCCTCCGCTCATTCCCGCGCAAACGGGAATCCAGCTCTGGGTCCCCGCTTTAGGCGCCGAAGAACGCCGCCCTTTCGACGGCTATGCGCGGGGACGAGCGGGGTCTGAGGAGCCGCATGAGCAAGCCGGCCCGGAGGAAGTTCACCGCCGCCGATCTGTTGCGCGCCGGTGAAAAGATACTCTTGGCTTTGAACGCCGCCGTTAACCGGACCTAATTCTCTGACGCGCATGCTGGCCCCATGCCCATCAGCCGCCGCAGTTTGCTCACCGGTTCGCTTCTGACCGCCTTTGCCGCGCCGGTCGCGCGGGCCGACCAGCCGCAGGGCATCGACGCCGCGCGTTACGGCGTGCGCGCCAATGGCGAGACCGAGCAGACGCGCGCCTTGCAGAAGGCCATCGACGAGGCGGCGCGCGCCGGCCAGCCGTTGTGGCTGGCGCCGGGACGTTATCGCTGCGGGCCGCTGACGCTGCCCGCCGGCGCCCGCATTGCCGGGCAGCGCGACAAAACGCAACTCCTGCTCACGAGCCGCGGCACGCTGCTCTCGGCGCGCGGCGGCGGCGGCATCGCGCTGTCCGGCGTGACTCTCGATGGCGGCGGCGCGGCCGAAGCGCTGATCGATCTTGCGTCCGTCAACAATCTGCGCATCGCCGATTGCACGTTCACCAAAGCCGGCAACGGGCTCATGCTGACGCAATGCACCGGCGCGGTGTCGGGCAACGGCATCACCGACTGCGCCGACACCGGGCTGATGAGCCTCGACAGCAAGCTCACCATCCGCGCCAACACCATCCGGCGCACCGGCAATGGCGGCATCCGTGTCTGGCGCAGCGCCAAGCAGAGCGACGGCAGCATCGTCCAGGACAACATCATCGAGGACACTGCTTCGCGCGGCGGCGGCGACGGCCAGAACGGCAACGCCATCAACGTCTATCGCGCCGCCGACGTCGTCGTGCGCGACAACGTCATCCGCCGCGCCGCCTTCACCGCGATCCGCGGCAACGCCGCCTCGCGCATCACCATGACCGGCAATCAATGCTTCGCGCTCGGCGAAGTCGCGATCTATTCGGAATTCGAGTTCGAGGACGCGACCATCGAGCGCAATCTGATCGACGTCGCCGCCGTCGGCATCGCCGTCACCAACATGGACAAGGGCGGCCATGGCGCGGTGGTGCGCGGCAATGTCATCCGCAACATGATCAACAAGCGCCCGCAAGGCGGCCCGGATTCGCACGGCGTCGGCATCGGCGTCGAGGCCGACACCGAGGTGTCCGGCAACACCATCGAGAACGCGCCGGTGATGGGCATCGAGGTCGGCTCCGGCCCGTATCTGCGCAACGTCACGGTGACGCGCAACACGGTGCGGCAGACCGGCATCGGCATCGGCGTCACCGTGGTCGAGGGCGCCGGGAAGGCCACGATTGCCGACAACGTCATCACGAAGGCGAAGGACGGCGCCGTGGTCGGCATGCGCTGGGACAAGGCGGCGACCGGCGACCTGACGCAGAGCGGCGCCGAGCGGTTCCCGCATCTCACCATCCGCGACAACAAGGTGGGTTGAGGCGGTGCCTCAAACTCCTCCCCTCCCCCTTGTGGGGAGGGGTTGGGGGTGGGGGTCTTCACGCGAGCCTCGTTATCACCCCCCTCCCTAACCCTCCCCCACAAGGGGGAGGGAATTAGCAGAGTGCGTGGGGAGGGGCGAGAAGCCCCTTGCCTCACCGGTGCCGCGAACCCAGCTTAGGAGCAGGGCCAACCCCCAATCACCCCGACGCCATGCCATCCCGCCGTTTCAACCGCCGCGCCGTTTTCATGCTCCTGCTGTTTGCCGTGTTCCTGATGCCACTGATCGCCCGCGCCGCGCTCTATGCCGCAGGGGATGCGCCGCGCTCCTGGCGCGACGCCGACTGGTCGTCCACCGGCACGCTGCCGGCGGCGAAGGACTACGCCCCGGCGCGACTGGTCGTCTTCACCGGCACCACCGGCGCCTGGAAGGGCATCTTCTCGGTCCATAGCTGGGTGGTGTTCAAACGCGCCGGCGAGGCGCGCTGGACGCGCTACGATGTCGTCGGCTGGGGTTCCCCGGTGCGGCGCAACGGCTGGCCTGCCGACGGGCGCTGGTACGGCAACACGCCGGCCGCCATCGTCGATGTCAGCGGCGCCGAGGCGGAGGCCGTGATCCCCAAGGTCGAGGCCGCGGTGCGCGACTATGCCTATGCCGAGATGGGCGACTATCGCATCTGGCCGGGCCCGAACTCCAACAGCTTCACCGCGGCGGTGCTGCGCGCCGTGCCGGAACTCAAGGCCGCCCTGCCCGCCAACGCGGTCGGCCGCGACTTCCGCCACGGCCTCTATGCCGGCTTCACCGACAGCCGCACCGGCGTCGAAGTGTCCGCCTTCGGCCTCGCCGGCATCAAGGCCGGCTGGATCGAGGGCTTCGAGGTCAACCTGCTCGGCCTCGTCGCCGGTTTCGATTTGCGCTATCCGGCGCTGAAGCTGCCCGGCTTCGGCCGGCTCGGCATGGCGCCGCCGGTGGCGACGACGGGATAAACTCCATCGGTCTCTCATTCGTCATGGCCGGGCTTGTCCCGGCCATCCACGGCTTGCCAAGAAAGAAAGAGAGGCGTGGATGCCGGCACAAGGCCGGGCATGACGGAGTATGACGCGTCCGCTCTAAATCACGCCCTCGGCGTCGGCGACCACATCTTGCCGCCGGCGCGCAGATACTGCGGCGGCAGCGCCACCTCGCCGCCGAGCGCCCTCGCCGCATGCCAGCCGAAATGCGGATCGTCGAGGAAGGCGCGCGCCGCCGCAATCATGTCGGCCTTGCCGGACTTCACGATCTCCTCGGCCTGCTGCGGCGTTGTGATGAGCCCCACCGCGCGCACCTTAATGCCGGAGCCCTTCTTGACCGCCTCGGCGAGCGGCACGTTGTAGCCGAGCCCGGTCGGGTTATGGATGCCGCCGGCGACGCCGCCGGACGACACGCAGACGAAGTCGAGGCCCGCGGCCTTCAGCGCCTTGCCGAGCGTGGCGGCCTCGTCCGGCGTGATGCCGCCTTCCTGCCAGTCCGAGCCGGTAATACGGGCGCCCAGCACAACGTTCTTCGGCACCACGGCGCGCACCGCCTCGGTCACCGACAGGGGGAAGCGCATGCGGTTCTCCAGCGAGCCGCCATACTGATCGGTGCGCTTGTTGGAGATCGGCGACAGGAAAGTGTGCATCAGATAGCCGTGCGCCATGTGCAGTTCGATCTCGTCGAAGCCGATGCGCAGCGCGCGCTTCGCCGAATTGACGAAGGCGTCGCGCACACGGTCCATGTCGGCTTCGGTCATCTCGCGCGGCGTGTGCCAGCCGTCGCCGAAGGGAAGCGCCGACGGCGCGATGGTCTGCCACGGATCTTCGTTCGGGCGCAGATAGCCGGCGCCGTCCCACGGCTTCTGCGACGACGCCTTGCGGCCGGCATGGGCAAGCTGCACGCCGAACCTGGCCTTGCCGAAGGTCTTGACCGCGGCGATGACATGGCCGAGCGCCAGCTCGTTGTTGTCGGAATAGAGACCCATGCAGCCATGGGTGATGCGGCCGTGGCGCTCGACATGGGTGGCCTCGACGATGACCATCGCCGCACCGGAATTGGCCAGCATGCCGAGATGCATCATGTGCCAGTCGGAGGCCGAGCCGTCATTGGCCGAATACTGGCACATCGGCGCGACGACGAGACGGTTGGGAAGTTCGACGCCGGCCAGCGGAAGCGGCGAAAACAGCGCACTGCTCATGGGGATGCTCTCAACTCGTGGAAGGGCGGTGGGGGGCCGGTCGATTGGACCGCGAGACGCGGGGCCGCGTCAGCGCTTGGCCTGGATGGACTTCAGATAGTCGATGATGGCACCGACGTCATCCGACTCAAAGCTGAATTCTGGCATGTCCGGATGGCCGGACATCAGCCCCTCTCCCAGCGACTCCTCCAGCGAGTCGATCGGATAGCGTTGCCCCAGCACGCGAAACGCCGGCGCATCGGGTCGCGGGCTGTTGCCCGTGCGGCCCACCGCGTGGCACGAACCGCAATTCTTCGTGACCAGTTCCTCGCCGTGCTTGAGAGTAGCGGCGTCGGGACCACCCTGCGCCCGGGCCGCGCCCGGTATGAGGATGATCGCGGCCGTGACGGCCGCCAGCACGACAAGCGAACGAGCTAGGCCGCGGGCCGGATGAAGTCGCGCTGCGCCGCCTCGAGCGGCATCGGCGTCTCCGGCCGGCCGGCCAGGTTGCGCCATTTGCGCGCCGCCGCGATCACGTCGAGCATGCGCGCCGCAAAGCTTTCCTGGGTGTAGTAATGCTTCCAACGGCCGCTGCGATACAGTTCGGTGTAGTAGGCGAGACGCTGTTCGGCGAGACCGTGCCATCGCTGGGCGATCTCCTGCAACTGCGGACTGCCGGGGGGACCCTGCATGGGGTGCTCGGATAGTCGTTGGCCAGTGCCGAATCGTCTACCCCCTGATCGTTACGTGACTGGTAACGACGAACAATCCTACAATGACGACCCCGCACGCATGTGGATAACACTGGGTTGTTTAAAGTGATTCGCCAGTGTTTCAAATAGCCTAGCGGCCATCCGTTATTAATTGTTTGTTTATTGGCGAGGGCCGCCGGGGCGCCGGATTACCGGCGCCCGCCTGTGCAATCGGCTTCTTTTATCGCGTCAGCGTTTAAACAACGCGGCGATTTCGCCGACGATGCCGCGCCGGAACAGCAGCACGCAGGTCACGAAGATCACGCCCTGGATCACCAGCACCCACTCGCCGACGACCGACAGCTTGAACTGCATGAACAGGATGACGAAGGCGCCGACAACCGGGCCGAAGATGGTGCCGAGGCCGCCGACCAGAGTCATGAGAACGACCTCGCCCGACATCGGCCAGTTGACGTCGGTCAGCGACGCGATCTGCATGGTGATCGCCTTGGTCGAACCGGCGACGCCCGCCAATGTCGCCGATAGCACGAAGGCGATCAGCTTGTAGCGGTCGGTCTTGTAGCCGAGCGACACCGCGCGCGGCTCGTTCTCGCGGATCGCCTTGAGCACCTCGCCGAACGGCGAATGGATGATGCGGTAGATCAGCAGGAAGCCGGCGAGGAAGATCACCAGCACGAAGACATACATCGTCATCTCGTTGGATAGGTCGATGACGCCGAACAGCCGGCCGCGCGGCACCGCCTGGATGCCGTCCTCGCCGCCGGTGAACCTCATGCGCAGCGCGACGAAATACATCATCTGCGCCAGCGCCAGCGTGATCATGGCGAAGTAGATGCCCTGACGGCGGATGGCGAGCGAGCCCGCGAGCAGGCCGAAGACTGCGGCGGTCGCCGTGCCGGTGAGGATCGCCAGTTCCGGCGAGAAGCCCCAGACCTTGGCGGCATGCGCGGCCAGATAGCTCGCCCAGCCGAAATACAGCGCATGGCCGAAGCTGAGCAAGCCGACATAGCCGATCAGCAGGTTGAAGGCGCAGGCGAACAGCGCAAAGCACATCGCCTGCATCAGGAACAGCGGATAGGTGAAGAACGGCGCGACGATCAGCGCCGCCACCATGATGACGAACCCGATGGTCTCGCCGTTGCGCCTGAGCACGGAGGGCGCGGCGCCGGTGATCACGGGCGACGTTGTGGTGTCCATTACGCCCTCCTCCCGAACAGCCCGGCGGGACGCACCAGGAGCACGATGGCCATGATGACGAAGATGACGGTGTTCGAGGCTTCAGGGAAGAATACTTTGGTCAGGCCCTCGACGATGCCGAGGCCGAAGCCGGTAAGGATGGCGCCCAGGATCGAGCCCATGCCGCCGATCACCACCACCGCGAAGACGACGATGATGAGCTCGGCGCCCATTTGCGGCGAGACGTTATAAATCGGCGCCGCCATGACGCCGGCGAAGGCGGCGAGCGCCACGCCGAAGCCGTAGGTCAGCGTAATCATCACCGGCACGTTGATGCCGAAAGCGCGCACCAGGGTCGGGTTCTCGGTGGCGGCGCGCAGGTAGGCGCCCAGCCGCGTGCGCTCGATCGCGTACCAGGTGCCGAAGCAGATCACCAGCGACACCGCGATCACCCAGGCGCGGTAATTGGGCAGGAACATGAAGCCGAGATTCTGGCCGCCGCGCAGCGAGTCCGGCAGCACGTAAGGCAGGCCGGCCGAGCCGAGATAATTGCGGGCGATGCCTTCGACGATCAGCGCCACGCCGAAGGTCAGCAGCAGGCCGTAGAGATGGTCGAGCTTGTAGAGCCATTGCAGCAGCGTGCGCTCGATGAGGATGCCGAAGGCGCCGACGACGAGCGGCGCGATCACCAGCGCCGGCCAGTAGCCCAGCCCGGTCCATTGCAGCAGCAGGAAGGCGGCCACCGCGCCCAGCATGTACTGGGCGCCGTGCGCGAAATTGATGATGTTGAGCATGCCGAAGATCACGGCGAGGCCGAGGCTCAGCAGTGCATAGAACGAGCCGTTGATCAGGCCGATCAATAACTGGCCGAACAGGGCCGCCGATGGAATGCCGAAGATCGTGAACATGCTGTCTCTGCCTTCGTGTCGTCCCCGCGAAGGCGGGGACCCATATCCCCCGCCCTATCGATGGACTGCGGCGTATGGATCCCCGCCTTCGCGGGGATGACAGATTAAAACGACCCTCTCCCCGCTGACGCGGGGAGAGGGCAGAAAGTCATCACCCGTTCGCCAGCGGGCAGCCGCCATCCTTGAGCGGACGGAACGCCTCGTCCGCCGGAATGGTCGCCCGCAGCTTGTAGAAGTCGCCCGCGCCCTTCGACTCCGCCGGCTTCTTCACTTCGTAGAGATACGCCGGATGGATGACGCGGCCGTCGGCGCGAACCGAGCCCTTGCCGAACAGCACGTCATCGGTCGGCAGCTTCTTCATCTCGTCGACGACCGCCTTGCCGTTGTCCTTACTCTTGAGCGCGGCGACGGCCTTGAGATAGTGCAGCGTGCCGGCATAGACGCCGGCCTGCACCATCGTCGGCACCTTGCCGGGACGCGCCTTCTGCCAGCGCTTGGTCCACTCGCGGGTCTGCTCGTTGGCATCCCAGTAGAAGGTGTTGGTCAGGACGAGACCTTGCGCGGTCTGCAGACCGAGCGCGTTGACGTCGCTGGCGAACACCAGCAGACCGGCCAGCGACTGGCCGCCCTGCACGATGCCGAACTCGGCCGCCTGCTTGATCGAGTTGATCGTGTCGCCGCCGGCATTGGCGAGGCCGATCACCTTGGCCTTCGACGATTGCGCCTGCAGCAGGAACGACGAGAAGTCGCTGGTGTTGAGCGGATGACGCACCGCGCCCACGACCTTGCCGCCATTGGCCTTGACGACCGCCGAGGTGTCGCGCTCCAGCGCATGGCCGAAGGCATAGTCGGCGGTCAGGAAGAACCAGGTGTCGCCGCCGGTCTTGACGATCGCCTTGCCGGTGCCGTTGGCCAGCATCCAGGTGTCGTAGGTCCAGTGCACGGTGGTGGCGTTGCACTTCGGCCCGGTCAGATCCGACGACGCGGCGCCGGAGTCGATGAACACCTTGGCCTTGGCGCGCGCCACTTCGTTGACCGCCAGCGCAACGCCCGAATTCGGCACGTCGAGAATGGCATCGACGCCATCGCGATCATACCACTCGTTGGCGATGTTCGTGGCGACGTCAGGCTTGTTCTGGTGGTCGGCGCTGATGATCTCCACCTTCACATTCGGGTTGGTCTTGTTGAAGTCTTCGACCGCAAGCTTGGCGGCCTCGACCGAGCCGGGGCCGGCAAGATCGGCGTACAGCGACGACATGTCGGTGAGCACGCCGATCTTCACGTTGATCTGCTGCGCGGACGCGGTGCCGCTCAGCATGAGAGCGGCAAGTGCCGCCAGGGCGATAGTCCGTTTCATTCTCAAGTCTTCCTTCCCAGTTCACTTTCAAGTTCACATGCCTTGCGGCACTTCTTCCAAACGCGACGCAAACTCAAGCAAGCAGTCTTAAACGGACCGGCCCCGGCGCCCCTCGCCGTGGCAGGCGCGTGCGGTTAGCCGCTGACCATCGGGCAGTTGCCATCCTTGAGCGGACGGAACGCTTCGTCCGCCGGGATGGTGGCGCGCAGGTGATAGAGGTCGCCCGGGCCCTTCGACTCTTCCGGCTTCTTCACCTCGAAGAGATAGGCCGGGTGCAGGACGCGGCCGTCGGCGCGGACGGTGCTCTTGCCGTAGATCGAGTCTTCGGCGGGCAGCTTCTTCATCTCCTCGACCACTTTCTTGCCGTCCTGGGCGGAGCCGACGGCGGCGACCGCCTTGAGATAGTGCAGCGTGCCGGAATAGACGCCGGCCATGTTCATGCTCGGCAGCTTGCCGGGCGAGTTGCGCTCCTTGTCCCAGCGCTTGGTCCAGGCGCGCGTACCGTAGTTGAGATCCCAGTACCAGGTCTCGGTGAAGGTCAGGCCCTGCGCCGTCTTCAGGCCGAGCGCGGCGACGTCCGGCGCGAAGATGAGCAGACCGGCAAACTTCTGGCCGCCGGCCGCGATGCCGAATTCGGCGCCCTGCTTGATGGCGTTGATGGTGTCGCCGCCGGCATTGGCGAGGCCGATGACCTTGGCCTTGGACGCCTGCGCCTGCAGCAGGAACGACGAGAAGTCGTTGGTGTTGATCGGGTGGCGCACCTTGCCGAGCACCTTGCCGCCGTTCTTTTCGACCACCGCCGCGGTATCGCGCTCGAGCGCGTGACCGAAGGCATAGTCCGAAGTCAGGAAGAACCAGGTGTCGCCGCCGGTCTTCACCATGGCCTTGCCGGTGCCGTTCGCCAGCATCCAGGTGTCGTAGGTCCAGTGGATCGTGTTCGGCGAACACTTCGGTCCGGTGAGATCGGACGAAGCCGGACCGGAGGCGACGAAGACCTTGTTCTTGGCCTTGGTCACATCGGCAATGGCGAGCGCCACGCCGGAATTCGGCACGTCGGCGATCATGTCGACGCCGTCGCGGTCATACCACTGGTTGGCGATGTTGGAGCCGACGTCAGGCTTGTTCTGATGGTCGGCGCTGACCACCTCGACCTTGACGTTCTTGTGATCTTTCATGAAGTCGTCGGCCGCCATCTTGGCGGCGATCACGGAGCCGATGCCGGTGTCGTCGGCGTAGAGCGAGGACATGTCCGTGAGCACGCCGATCTTGACCTTGATCTCCTGCGCGGACGCAACGCCGCCCAGTAGAAGCGCGGCCAGAGCCGCCAGACCAATCGTCTTCTTCATTGCATTCCCTCCCTTGGATATTGCCAGGATTGATTGTTGTCGCTTCTTACGTCGAAGCTTTTTTTGTTCTTAAACCCCGAGATATTCGTGCAACTTGCCGACGTTCTGCTCCAGTTCGGAATTGGCGAACTGGTCGATGACCCGTCCGTGCTCCATGACGTAGTAACGATCCGCCACGGTCGAAGCGAAGCGGAAGTTCTGTTCGACGAGCAGGATGGTGAAACCCTGGCTCTTCAGGGCGCGGATCGTCTTGCCGATCTGCTGGATGATGACGGGCGCCAGACCCTCGGTCGGCTCGTCGAGCAGCAGCAGGCGCGCGCCGGTGCGCAGGATGCGGCCGATCGCCAGCATCTGCTGTTCGCCGCCCGACAACTTGGTGCCCTGGCTGGAGCCGAGACGCTCCTTCAGGTTGGGGAACAATTCGAAAATCTGCTCGATCGACAGGCCGCCGGGCCGCACCACCGGCGGCAGCGTCAAGTTTTCCTCGACGCTGAGGCTGGCGAAGATGCCGCGCTCTTCCGGGCACAGCGCGATGCCGGTGCGCGCGATCTGGTTGGACTGCTTGTTGATCAGCTCCTGGCCCTCGAACAGCACCGAACCCTTGCGCTGGCCGACGATGCCCATGATCGACTTCATGGTCGTGGTCTTGCCGGCGCCGTTGCGGCCGAGCAAGGTCACCACCTCGCCTTCGCGCACGTCGAACGAGACGCCATGCAGGATGTGGGATTCGCCGTACCAGGCTTCCAGATCCTTCACCGCCAGGAGAGGCGCGGTCCGATCAAGCATGGCCGACCCCCATATAGGCTTCGCGGACTTCCGGATTGTTCGACACGGTCTCGTAGTCACCTTCGGCGAGGACGCGGCCGCGCGTGAGCACGGTGATGGTGTCGGACAGATCGGCGACGACCGACAGATTGTGCTCGACCATCAGCACCGTGCGGTTGGCGGCAACGCGCTTGATGAGTTCGGCGATGCGCGCGATATCCTCGTGGCCCATGCCCGCCGTCGGCTCGTCGAGCAGCAGCATTTCCGGCTCGAGCGCCAATGTCGTCGCGATCTCGAGCGCCCGCTTGCGGCCGTAAGGCAGTTCGACCGCGTTCCAGTGCACGTAGTCCGACAGACCGACATCGGCGATCAGCGACAGCGCGCGCGCATTGTACTCGTCGAGCACCGCGCGCGAACGCCAGAAGTCGAAGGACGGACCACGCTTGAGCCGCTGCAAGGCGATGCGAACGTTCTCCAGCACGGTCATGTGCGGGAACACCGCCGATATCTGGAACGAGCGCACCAGGCCGAGCTGCGCCACATCGGCCGGCTGCATCGCCGTGATGTCGCGGCCGTTATAGAGGATGCGCCCGCTGGTCGGGCTGAGAAACTTGGTCAGCAGGTTGAAGCAGGTTGTCTTGCCGGCGCCGTTGGGGCCGATCAGGGCATGAATGGTTCCGCGCCTGACCTTGAGGTCGACGCCACCCACTGCTGTGAAACCGGCAAAATCCTTTGTCAGACCCTCGGTGACGAGGATCAAATCCGCATCCATGAGCTCTTCCCCTCGCCCTCATTCTCGGGAACAATTCGAGTTCCGGCAAGGGCCTTGGCGTCAAGGGGTATTGGATCGGCGCGGTTCTGGCAATTAGCCTTTCGGAAAAAGGCCGCCTCCGTCGGAGGCAGCGCGGTTCTGTCACATTACATTTACGTAACGGTATGGCGAACGGCCGGTCACACCTGCTTGAATTTCTTCGCTTGCGCGTCGGCGTTCTTGGCCAGCAGACCGACGTCTGAGCCGACTGCGACAAAGAGGTAGCCCCAGTCGATGTAGCGGCGGATTTCCTCGTCGACGCCGGTGAGGATACCGGCGGGCATGCCGGCCTTGGTCAGGCGCTCGACCGCATCCTTCATTGCCGCCTGCACGTCCGGATGCGCCGGGTTGCCGAGATGGCCGAGTGAGGCCGCCAGATCCGACGGCCCGATGAAGACGCCATCGACACCGTCCACGGCCGCGATGTCCTCGAGCGCATCGAGCGAGGCCCGCGTCTCGACCTGCACCAGGACGCAGATCTCGTGATTGGCCTTGGTGAGATAGCCGGGCACACGGCCATAGCGGCTGGCGCGCGCGGCGACCGAGACGCCGCGGATGCCATGCGGCGGATAGCGCGTTGCGGCGACCGCGGCCTGCGCCTCCTCGACCGACTGGACGTAAGGAATGAGCAGCGTCTGCGCGCCGATGTCGAGACAGCGCTTGATGAGCACGGCATCGTTCCAGGCCGGACGAATGATCGCCGTGGCGGTGCCCTTCTCCATCGCCTGCAACTGCGACAGAAGATCCGGGATTTCGTTCGGCGAATGTTCGGTGTCGAGCAGCAGCCAGTCGAAGCCGGAATCGGAACAGATTTCGACGGCGACATTGCTGCACAGGCTCTGCCACAGGCCGATCTGGAGTTGCTTGGCGCGAAGGCCGGCTTTGAAGGCGTTGCGCCTGAATTCCGTCATGGCTCGTTTCCGTCTTTTTCGTTGTCGACCCCTGGATGCTGTACCGGCTCGACCGAGAAAATCAAATGCCAAGGTGCGCGGGCCCTGCCCGCCCCGCCCGGTCCTCAATAATGCGGCGGCGGCGGCTCGGCCTCGCCCGGCGTCGCGACCGCCGCTTCGCGCACCTGGTCGGCGAGGCGCTCGACCTCCCGCTTGAGCTGCTCGATCAGCTTCCATTGCGCGGTCACCGCCTCGTTGAGGTCCTCGATGACGCGCTCCTGGTGCGCCCGGTCCATCTCCAGGGCGACGAGGCGGGCGTTGAGCGCAGCGAAATCGTCCATCGGCAAACCTCCGTTCAGGGCGCGTCGCACCCTGGTGCCGGCACGACCATATCGCAGTTGCAGCAAAAGTCTGAGATACTCGCGGCATCGGCCAAACGACCACGATCGGCACCATGACCTTCGACACCATCATCCGCGGCGGCACCGTCGCGACCGCCTCCGACACCTTTACCTGCGACGTCGGCATCACGGCCGGCAAGATTACCGCCTTGGGTGCCGATCTCGGCGAGGCCCGCGAGATCGTCGATGCGACCGGCCTCCTGGTGCTGCCGGGCGGTATCGACAGCCATGTCCACATCTCGCAGCCGTCCGGGCCCGGCATCGTCATGGCCGACGACTTTGCCTCGGCCACCCGCGCGGCCGCCTTCGGCGGCAACACCATGGTTTTGCCGTTTGCCATGCAGCAGAAGGGCGAGAGCCTGCGCGAGGTGGTGAAGGACTATCACAGGAAGGCCGACGGCCAGTGCTATGTCGACGTCTCCTTCCATCTCATCATCGCCGACGCCAGCGACCGCGTGCTCGGCCAGGAACTGCCGGCGCTCGTCAACGATGGCTACACCTCGTTCAAGGTGTTCATGACCTATGAGGGCCTCGCCCTCTCGGACATGGAGATGCTCAACGTCATGAGCGTGGCGCGCGAGACCGGCGCGCTGGTCATGGTGCACGCCGAGAACTACGACGCCATCCGCTTCCTCACCGACCGGCTGGAGCGCGCCGGCAAGACGGCGCCGCATTTCCACGGCGCGTCGCGGCCGATCCCGGTCGAGCGCGAAGCGACGCACCGGGCCATCTCATTGGCCGAGATCATCGACGTGCCGATCATGATCGTGCACGTGTCGAACCGCGAGGCGATGGAGGAGATCGAACGGGCGCAGCGCCGCGGCCTCAAGATCTACGGCGAGACCTGCCCGCAATATCTGGTGCTGACCGAGAAGGACATGGAAGGCCTCAACATGGAGGGCGCCAAATATGTCTGCTCGCCGCCGCCGCGCGACAAGGCGAGTCAGGCCGCCTGCTGGGAAGGTTTGCAGCAGGGTATTTTCTCGCTGTTCTCGTCGGACCACTGCCCGTTCCGATACGACGATCCGCAGGGCAAGCTGGCGCCGAAGGGCCGCACCTCGTTTCGCTGGGTGCCGAACGGCATTCCCGGCGTCGAGACACGGCTGCCGATCCTGTTCTCGGAAGGCGTCGGCAAGGGCCGCATTTCATTGAATGAGTTCGTGGCGCTGACCGCGACCAACCACGCCAGGACCTACGGCCTCTATCCGAAGAAGGGCACCATCGCCGTCGGCGCCGACGCCGACATCGCCATCTGGGATCCCAAGCGCAAGGAAACGATCTCGCAGAAACTGATGCACGGCGGCACCGACTACACGCCCTACGAAGGCATCGAGGTCACCGGCTGGCCGGTCTCGACCATGGTGCGCGGCAAGTTCGTGGTGCGCGACGGCGAACTGGTCGGCAAGCTCGGCGCGGGCGATTATGTGCCGCGGGCGAAGTCGGAATTGGCGAAGCCAAAGGCGGTGTAGCCCGGATGGACCGTAGCGAAATCCGGGGGCGGCCGCTCCCGCATTGCGCTTCGCTTCATGCGGGCTACACGCCCAGGAGTCATCCATGAACAAACAAGTCCTCCTCACATCCCGCCCTTCCGGTATTCCGCAAGCCGAGAACTTCGCGCTGGCCGAGACCGCCATCCCCGAGCCCGGCGACAAGCAGTTCCTCGTGCGCAATGAATTCCTTTCGGTCGAGCCGGCGATGCGCGGCTGGGTCTCCGCCGTCGCCAATTATTCGACGCCGGTCGGCATCGGCGAGGTCATGCGCTCGTTCACCGCCGGCACCGTCATCAAGTCGCGCCATCCCGGTTTCGCCGAAGGCGACAAGGTGATGGGCATGCTCGGCTGGCAGGATTACGCGGTGTCGGACGGCTCGAACATCACGCGCAAAGTCAAGGAAACCGACCTCCCCTTGTCGCTGTCGCTCGGCGTGCTCGGCCTCAACGGCGTCACCGCCTATTTCGGCCTCATCGATCTCGGCTCACCGAAGCCAGGCGACACCGTGGTCGTTTCCACCGCCGCCGGGTCGGTCGGCTCCGCCGTCGGACAGATTGCCAAACTGATGGGCTGCCGCACGGTCGGCATCACCGGCGGCGCCGCCAAGGTCAAGCTGTGCACGAACGCCTTCGGCTATGACGCGGCCATCGACTACAAGTCCGGCGATCTCGATGCGGCGCTCAAAGCCGCTTGCCCGCGCGGCGTCGATGTCTATTTCGACAACACCGCCGGCGTGATCAGCGACACCGTCATCAGGCAGATCGCCATTGGCGCCCGCATCGTCATCTGCGGCACCGCGTCGATTGCGTCCTGGGACCCGCCGCCGATGGGCCCGCGCGTCGAACGCCACATCCTCACCAGGCGCGCGCGCATGAGCGGCCTGCTGATCTTCGACTACGCGCATCGCTATGAGGAAGCCGTCGGCCGCCTCGCGCAATGGATCCGCGACGGCCAACTGAACTATCGCGAGGACATCGTCGACGGCATCGAGCACGCGCCCGGCGCCATCGCCGAACTCTATCGCGGCGAAAATCTCGGCAAGCGGCTGATCAGGCTCAAGGCCTGATCACGCCGGCGAAAGCTTGCGGTTGATGAAGCGCAGCAGCCGCGCCAGCGGCGCGCGCAGGAACGGCAGGTCGAGCGCCAGCAGCGCCAGGCCAAGCGGGATCATCCAGAAGCCGAGGATCGGCAGGAAGCCGACACATCCTCCGGCGATCAACGCCAGCGCCAACGGCACGCGCAGCCACACCGCGCCGGGCTTGCGGGCGCGATCGAGCGCGCCTGCCATCCAGCGCGGCAGATGCTTGTTTAGCGCGTCGAGCTGCCGGTCGAGGTCTTCCTTGGCCATTTCTTGTCCCTGATCTGCCATGACAGGCCCGAACCGGCGCTTTGGTTCCCGGGAGCTGTCTGGAACAAACAGCGGGTTCATGCTATGTTTCCGGCCATGAAACGCGACGAGGTCATCGCCCGCCTGAAGGAAGCCGAGCCCGCTTTGCGCGCACGCGGCATTCGTCATGCCGCGGTGTTCGGTTCCGTCGCGCGCGGCGAGGAACGCCCGGACAGCGATATCGATATTTTGCTCGACTTCGAACCCGGGCATGAGGGCACGATTTACCAGTATGTCGCCGTTCAGCAATTCGTTTCGAGCCTCTTTGAAGGCCCCGTCGATGTCATTGACCGAGCAGGGTTGAAGTCTTTCGCCCACAGCAGCTCGGACCGAGACTCGATCTATGCTTTCTGAAAAGCAACGCAATTACCTGCGGGACATTCTACATCATATCGATGCAGCCCAGCGCTTTACGCAAGGCTATTCCTACGAAACATTTGTCAAAGACGAGCGCACCTTTCTCGCCGTGGTCCGTTGTTTCGAGATTATCTCAGAGGCATCTCGTCGTTTGCCTGATCCGTTCAAGACAGCGCACTCGGAAATCCAATGGCAGCAGATGGCCGCGGCCGGAAACGTTTATCGGCATGGCTACAGCGGCGTCACGCCGCTGCGGGTATGGGAAACACTGAAAGAAGCGCTGCCTCCGCTGCGCGAGCTCGTCGAGGCAGAACTTGCATCCGGAAATAGCTCTCCCTGAGAGACATAAAAAAATGCCCGGCCTTGCGGCCGGGCATTTTCGTATCGTCTCGAGGTGAAGCGCCTACTGCTTCACCTTGGCATCGACCTTGAAGCTTGCCTGCGTGTTCTTCTTGATCTCGTCGACGCTCACGCCCGGCGCCAGTTCGATCAGCGTCATGCCGCCGTCGCCCTTCTTGTCGATGGTGAAAACGCCCAGATCCGTGATCACCATGTCGATGACGCGCGAGCCGGTCAGCGGCAGGTCGCACTTGTGCAAGAGCTTTGGCGACACGCTGCCGTCCTTGGCCTTGGCGACGTGCTCCATGATCACGACCACCTTCTTGACGCCGGCGACGAGGTCCATGGCGCCGCCCATGCCCTTGACCATCTTGCCGGGGATCATCCAGTTGGCGAGATCGCCGTTCTCGGCGACCTGCATCGCCCCGAGCAGCGCCAGATCGATGTGTCCGCCGCGGATCATGGCAAAGCTATCGGCCGACGAGAAATAGCTCGTGGTCGGCAGTTCGGTGACGGTCTGTTTGCCGGCGTTGATCAGGTCCGGATCCTCATCACCCTCGAACGGGAACGGGCCGAAGCCGAGCATGCCGTTCTCGCTCTGCAACTGCACGGTCATGCCGTCGGGGATGTAGTTCGAGACGAGCGTCGGAATGCCGATGCCGAGATTGACGTAAAAGCCGTCGCGCAGCTCCTTGGCGGCGCGCTCGGCCATTTGATCGCGGGTCCACGGCATTAGACTTCCTCCCCTGCACCGAACGCGCCGGCGGCGGGACGCTTGCGCGTCGTGCGCACCTCGATGCGCTTTTCGGCATTGGTCTTGATGATACGTTGCACGAACACGCCCGGCGTATGGATCTCATCGCCATCGAGCTCGCCCGGTTCAACGAGGTGTTCGACCGAAGCGACGGTAATGCGGCCGGCGGTCGCCATCATCGGGTTGAAGTTGCGCGCGGTCTTGCGATAAACGAGGTTGCCCTCGGTGTCGCCCTTCCAGGCGTGCACCAGCGACAAGTCGGAGACCAGGCCGGTTTCGAGGATGTAACGCTCGCCGTTGAACACCTTCTCTTCCTTGCCCTTGGCGATCTCGGTGCCGACGCCGGTCTTGGTGTAGAAGCCGGCAATGCCGGCGCCGCCGGCGCGCATGCGCTCGGCGAGCGTGCCTTGCGGGTTGAATTCGATCTCCAGTTCGCCGGCGAGGTACTGCTGCGCGAACAGCTTGTTCTCGCCGACATAGGACGCGATCATTTTCTTGATCTGCCGGGTCTCGAGCAGCAGGCCGAGGCCGGCGCCGTCGATGCCGGCATTGTTCGACACGCAAGTGAGGTTCTTGACGCCGGTATCGCGCAGCGCCGCGATCAATTCCGACGGCATGCCGCAGAGGCCGAAGCCGCCGGCCATCACCATCATGCCGTCTTTGCAAATGCCGGCGAGCGCCGACTTCGCATCAGGATATACTTTCTTCATTCTGTCCCTGCCGTTTCACCCGGGTTCCGTGTTCTTGGCTGGCCCGTTTCTAGCCGGACTTTCGCGGAAGCGAAAGGTCATGCCGCGCCTGCGAGAAGCGGCGTTTCGGGGTGGCGAACCGGGCGTTCCGCCGCTCGCGGACGCGCTTCTAGCGCTGGGGCGTCACATCCGTCACCGGGTTGCGCGGCGGCGTGATGTCGGTGACCGGATTGCGCGGCGGGGTGATGTCGGTGACGGGATTGGCCGGACGGGCCGGCGCGGCCGGTGCCGCGGGCTTGGCCGGCGCGGCTGGCGCGGCGACCGGCGTCACCGGGGCGCCGAGCCGCGTCGGCAGCGGCAGACCGTGCGGATAATAGCTCCAGGCGATGAAGAATACGGCGAACAGGATGGCGGTCAGTCCGGCCGCCGTGGAGCGGCTCTGCCAGGACAGGAGATTGCCGATCAGGCTGGCGATGAACACGAAGAAGGCCAGGATGATGACATAGAGCCAGTTCACCTGGGCGAGATCGATCGGCATGGGTCGGTGTTCCAACGTTGTTCGGCGTTCAATCTAAGCCCCGCCGCGCGCGGCCGCCAGCCGCGGCCGCGGCGGCCGTCCGCGCAACTTATGCTATACGGTCTCGGCGGGTGCGGACTTCTACTACAGGGAGGCGACCATGGCCGACATCAAAATCATCAATCCGGAGGGGCTCGGCAAGCCGCTCGGGCAGTATTCGCATATGACGCGGGTCAAGGCGTCGGAATATCTGTTCATCGCCGGCCAGGTCGGCGTCGACAAAAACGGCAACGTCATCGGCGTTGACGATTTCGACGCCCAGTGCGTGCAGACTTTCGCCAACATCGAGACCGCACTGAAATCGGCCGGCGCCGGCTGGGGCAATATCGTGCAGTTCACCACCTATCTGGTGCACTCGCAGGACATCCCGAAATTCATGAAATACCGGCTGCGCGAATTTCCCAGGATGTTCGCAAACGGCGCCTATCCGCCGAACACGCTGCTGATGATCGACCGGCTGGTGAAGGAAGAACTGCTGGTCGAGGTCCAGGCCACGGCAGCGATCTGAGCCCAGGTCACTTGTCCCGGGCAACAACCCCGACGTTTATGAAGGTCCCGGTTCAGCAACGCGTCACTGCGTGCCGCATTCCGCCCGGGACAAGAATCAGCTTTTCGGCGCGTCGATCAGGCTCACATGCGCGGCGACAACGCGCCAGCCTTCGGGGAATTTCACCCAGGTCTGCATCTGCCGGCCGATCTTGCCGGGCGCCGACGGCCGCTCGTAGAGCGTCGAGGCGGTGGCGAAATCGCGACCGTAGGTGGTGATCACGGTCTTCGACAGCGTGCGGCCCAGCGCCACCGGCGAACGCGCGGCGCGGAACGCCCTGATCGCGGCATGGCCGTAGAGAATTTCGCCGGCGCCGTAGCGGATGGTGCGCGGGTCGTCGCGAAACAGTTCGTCGAGTTTCGCCACGTCGTTATTGACCAGCGCGGTCTCGTAGTCCTCGAACGCGCGCCGCACCTCGGCGACGACCTCGGGAATGTCGATGTCCGGCATTCTGATTTCCCACCCGGCCGTGCCCATCCCGGGCACCGGCGGCGCCGACCCTACCACGACCCAGCGGTATCCCTGCCATTCGCACCGCAGACATGGACCCTCCGCCGTTGACGATGTATGACCGGCCCGGATTATCCGGACGCGGGCGCGGCCGGACGCGACCAGTCTCACGAGGAAACGAACCATGATCATCGATTGCCACGGGCATTACACCACCGCGCCCAAGCAGCTCCAGACCTTCCGCGACCAGCAGATCGCCGGCCTTAAGGACAAGTCGCAGCGCCCGACCTCGACCGATCTCGGCATCACCGACGACGAGATCCGCGAGAGCCTCGAGGGCGCGCAGCTCAAATTGCAGCGCGAGCGCGGCACCGACCTGACGATCTTCTCGCCGCGCGCATCCGCCATGGCGCACCATATCGGCGACGAAGCGGTGAGCGCGCAGTGGTCGCAGGTCTGCAACGACCTGATCTACCGGGTGTGCAAACTCTATCCGCAGAACTTCGTCGGCGTCTGCCAGTTGCCGCAGGTGCCGGGCGTCGCCCCGAAGAACTGCATCCCCGAACTCGAGCGCTGCGTGAAGGAGCTCGGCTTCGTCGGCCTCAACCTCAATCCCGATCCGTCGGGCGGCTGGTGGAAAGAGCCGCCGCTCACCGACAAGCACTGGTATCCGATCTACGAGAAGATGGTGGAGCTCGACGTGCCGGCGATGGTGCATGTCTCGGCGTCGTGCAATCCGTGCTTCCACGCCACCGGCGCGCACTACATCAATGCCGACACCACGGCGTTCATGCAGCTCCTCACCGCCGACCTGTTCAAGGATTTTCCGACGCTGAAATTCATCATCCCGCATGGCGGCGGCGCGGCGCCCTACCACTGGGGCCGCTATCGCGGTCTGGCGCAGGACATGAAGAAGCCGCCGCTCGCCGAGCATCTCCTGAAGAACGTGTTCTTCGACACCTGCGTCTATCACTATCCGGGCATCGAGCTGCTCACCAAGGTCATCCCGGTGGACAACATCCTGTTCGCCTCGGAGATGGTCGGCGCGGTGCGCGGCAAGGATCCCGAGACCGGCCATTTCTTCGACGACACCAAGCGCTACGTCGATCAGCTCACGGGCCTGAGCGCGGAGAACCGTACCAAGATATTCGAAGGCAATGCCCGCAAGGTGTTCGGCCGGCTCAATGCCGTGCTCAAGGACCGTGGCATCAACTAGTAAGATCAGCGCATGACGGCCTATCCCGCCGCGGGCCCGGTTACGCTCGCCACCAACCTCGCCGATTATCCGGTCACCCGCGCCCTCAAATCGGGCGCGGTGAAGTCCGATCTGGTGAACTTCGACTTCTGCGGGCCGAAGATCGCCAATCAGGGCTTCAAGCCGATGGTGCGCGAGGGCAAGTTCGACGCCGGCGAACTCGCCATCGTCACCTTCCTGCAGGCCAAGGTCTACGGCAAGCCGCTGACCTTGCTGCCGGCGGTGGTGATGGCGCGCGGCCAGCATCACACCATCAGCTACAATGTCGCGCGCGGCCCTCTTGCTCCGAAAGACATCGAAGGCCAGCGCTTCGGCACCCGCTCCTATTCCGTGACCACCGGCGTCTGGGTGCGCGGCATCCTCAAGGACGAATACGGCGTCGACTCGGGCAAGGTGACGTGGTGCACCACCGACGACGGCCATCTCGCCGAATACAAAGACCCGGCCAATGTCGAGCGCCTGCCGGCCGGCTCCAATGTCGAGAAGATGCTGATCGAGGGCGAACTCGACGGCGCCATTCTCGGCGGCGACCTGCCCGACGAGCCGCGTGTCGCGCACCTGATCCCCGAGCCGCACAAGGCCGCGGAAGCCTGGGCGAAGAAGCACGGCATGGTGCCGATCAACCATTTGTTCGTGGTGCGCACCGACCTCGCGCGGCAGCGCCCGGACGTGGTGCGCGAGATCTTCCGCGTGCTCAAGGAGAGCAAGGCAGCGGGCGTGCCGACCGGCGGTATCGATCCGGTGCCGTTCGGCGTCGAGAACAATCGCAAGGCGCTCGAGACGGTGATCCGCTATTCATACGAGCAGAAGATCATCCCGCGCCTGTTTACGGTCGATGAACTGTTCGACGACGTCACGCGCGATCTGGTGTGATTTTGCATTCGCCCGCGTAATGTCGCGCGATTTTGCCGCAAACTTGCGTCATGACGGCAGTCTCAACCCACCGCCGGAGGTAACCTGCGGCCTCTGTCCGGCAGCCGACATAGTGACCTCTTTTTTTACACATTGTCCCAGCTAAATACCGCCGATGCGCGTTAGCATCGAACGGCAATTGCCGGGGCAACTCAGCCCACCCCAGGGGCTTTCAGAATCGAGGGGCGTCTTGCCTGCAAATTCCTTTATCTCGGCACTCCGGGAATCCTCCCCAGAGATCGCCAATCGTTTGACTCGCGTCGAGATGCGCCACGGCGACTTGTTCGCTGAAGCAGGCGACGCGATTGACCGTGTGGTGTTTCCGACGGCGGGTATGATCTCGATCGTCGCTCGTCTCGAAGACGGCGATGCCGTCGAGGCGGCGATGGTCGGACCGTCAGGCGCGCTCGGCATGGCCGCCCTGTTCGGCCCCGCCATCCACATCAACACCGCGTTCTGCCAGATTCCCGGCGAAGCCTGTGCCCTGCCCATCGGCGTCTTCCAGAAGGCCGCCGACGCCAATCCCCGGCTTCGCGAACTCGCGCTGGCGCAGGAGCAATACATTCTGGCGCAGTCGCAGCAGGCCGCCGCCTGCAACGCCCGCCATCAATTGTCCGCCCGCATGGCGACATGGCTCTTGCGCGCAGCCGACGAGGTGGACACCGACGGGCTGCGGCTCACGCAGGAATATCTGGCGACCATGCTCGGCGTGCAGCGCACGAGCCTGTGCATGGCGGCCGGACAATTTCAGGAGCGCAACCTGATCAATGTCAGGCGCGGCCGCATCAGTCTGCTCGATCGCGCCGCGCTCGAAAGTCAGGCCTGCGAATGCTACCGCCATTTGCGCACTCAGTATCGCCGGCTCAATCCAATGCAGGCCCCGCAGGTCCGCGCCGCCGTCGGTTAGGCCGGCCGCATTTCGCGGGTCGGCCGGCGGCGCGGCCGCGCTGACCGTCCGGAACCGTTCGCTATCAAGATCATTCTCTTGCCGAAGCGAGGCGTTGCACATCGCCGCGCCGCGATGAGGGTTGTCATTCGATGGACAGCGAAAAACGACACGAACTTCAGCTCGCTCTCGACCGCGCTCTGGCCGGCCAAGGCCCGGTCGTGATCTCGGCCAGCTCCGGCAAGCTCATTACGTTGCAACCCGATTTCACCTGCTTCGAAAATCATATCGAGGGCACCGACGAACAGGGCGCGCCGGTGAAACTGCCTTACGACGACATCGAAAAAATCCACGCCGCCGATCAATAACGCAGATCGCCGCGTCGAGGCGCCGCGAGCGCGGAACCGCGCGGAACAATTTCGCGCGTGTCCGGTTGTCCCACGTCCCCGGCACACGAGCATCTGCATGTCCCTTGTCGAGCCTCTTATCGCCAAGCTGCAATCGATCGGCACCTTGAGCGCTCAGGATCGCGCTCTGGTCGATTCGCTGACGATAACGCCGCGGCGGCTGGTGGCGCAGGAGTATCTGCTGCATCAGGGCGACGTGCCGACGCAGAGTGTCATTGTCTTGAGCGGCGTGGCGGCGCGGTTTCAGGAACTGAAAGACGGCGACCGGCAGGTCGTGTCGTTCCATCTGCCGGGCGAGATGCCCGACCTGCACTCGCTCTATATCGGCCACATGGACCATTCGCTGGTCGCGATCACCGAAGCCGTCGTCGGCCAGGTGGCGCATGACGATCTGCGCCGCGTCATCCGCGAGTCGCCGACGCTGATGGGCCTCCTGTGGCGCGAGACGCTGATCGACGCCGCGATCTTCCGGCAATGGATCACCAACAACGGGCGCCGCGGCGCTCTCGCCGGCACGGCGCATCTGCTGTGCGAACTGATGACGCGCGCGCGCTCGATCGGCGCCCTGCGCAGCGACGGCACTTGGCCGATGCCGTTCACCCAGCAGCAATTGGGCGACGCCCTGGGCCTGAGCCTCGTGCACATCAACCGCACGCTCAAGGCGCTGCGCGAGGACAATGTCGCCGCCGTCGAGCGCGGTGTGTTGCGCGTGCTCGACTGGGAGCGGCTGGCACAGATCGCCGGCTTCGACCCGACTTATTTGCACCTGAAGCGCTGATCGGCGCGGGTGGCGCCGCGGCGCGCCTCTTCTACGCCCGGGCGCCGGTGGCCCCGAGCAACTCGCGCAACATCGCCTCGCCGCTCTTGCGCGCGCCGGGTCCGGACAGCGCCTTCAGCGAGCCGTTCTCGAACGACTCCACCACCACGCCATGCACATAACTCTTGCGGCAGATCGCCGGCGTATTGGCGAGTTCTTCCGACACCGCGCAGAAGCATTCCTTGAGCTGCTTGCGCCGCCCGGCATCGCTCGGCTTCGGCTCCAGCTTCACCAGGTTTTCCAGCGCCCGCGCGCAGGCCATCAGCGTGCGGAAATCCTTGAGCGAAATATCGGAGCTGGCGATCTCGTGCAGAAAGGCGTTGGCGTCGCGCCGCCGCGCCACGGCAAGCGCGCCGTCGGCGGTGCGATACTGGAACAGCCGCTTGCCCGGCAGGGTCTGTAACAGCTTGATGGCCCGCGCCAGCCGCCGCGAGCGCACCTCGCGCTCGATCGTCTTGCCGCCCTTGCCGCGAAAGCGCAGCGCGATGCGGTCGCCGTGCAGCGTGACGTCGGATTTCAGCAAGGTCGCCGCGCCGCGCGTGCCGTGCTCGCGCGCATAGATTTCGCTGCCCGGCCGCAGCGCCGTCAAGGCGATCAGTTCGACGATGGCGGCGAGCGCGAAATTCCGCGTCGGCTCCTTGTCGCGCAGATGGCGGCCGAGCGCGCGGCGGATCTTCGGCAGCACGCGCAGCAGCTCCTTCAGATGGCGCGCCTTGCGCTGCTCGCGCAACTTGTCCCAGTCCGGATGGTAGCGATATTGCACGCGGCCGGCGCTATCGAGGCCGATCGCCTGGATATGCGCATTGGGGCTTTCGGCGTAGCGCACGTCCTCGTAGGCCGGCGGCATCGCCAGTCGTTTCAGGCGGTGCAGCACGCGGTCGTCGCGGATGGGCCGGCCCTGGCGCAGATAAACGAAGCCGCGGCCCTGACGGCGCCGCTCGATGGCCAGTTCGGCGACGTCGATGCGCCGCAGCCGGGTATCGCCAGCCCGTGCGACGAGCCGGCGCTTGAGTTCGCCGGCCGCGGCCGAAGCGCCGTTATGAACCGCCATGGTCTATCCGCCTCCTTACGTGGAGTGTTCAACCACAGGGCCTCGCCGCGGTTCCGTCCGCTGCCCCGGACGATGACGGCCCGGCCCCGGCCCGCCGCCCGCGGGGATGACACGCAAATAGTCCTTGACTCTTATTCCTACACTAGGATAGTGTTGCTGTGTCCGATCCGGCCGGGGGCGCTGTCATGAGGCGTCTTGTCAGTGGGAGAGGATGCGGTGCCCGCGGGCTCAAGGAAACGCACCTTGAGCGCTCGGGCGGCGCCGGGGCTCCGCCCGCCGGCACTAGGACCGGCTGCAAGGAGCTTGCTGATGGTGAGCGCTACCCGTCGCAAGACGGATCAGCCGCCAGAAGCGCGGCCCGGCGCCGTCAAGACACCGCGATGGAGCGCCGCGGGGCGCAGGCCTTCTCCGATCGCAAGGAGGGGCCGTGCACCGCAAGGTGCACACTTTGGGCGCTTCGCGGCGCTCCATTCCCTCGGCATGTCCGAGGGCAAGGAAAGGAAGGCAGGCCGCCCCGGGCCTTTAACAACAGGGGCGATGGCTTGCGGCGATTTTCGAAACCGATCACGCGGACAGTGGTTCTTCAGCCGGAAGCCTTGTTGAGATGACGACGATGTTCTGGATTAATACCCCAACTGCCGGTTCTGCCGCACTGCACAGGGGCCCGGCGCGCAAGCGAAGATTGATAACGCCGAACTCGGACGCCGGTTCAATCTAGACTTATCAATATTTTCATGCCCGCCGACTGTTCGCGTGCTAATCCCAAGCAAGAAGGGGCACACTTTTCCAATGGCCAACCGCGAGGGCGTCTCGACACCGCTGCTGATCACCGCGCCGCAATGGCGGCAGATCGTCAATAGCGCCACCGATACGGCTATCATCACCACAGACCCGGGCGGAAAAGTGACCAGCTGGAACGAAGGCGCGCGCCGCCTTCTCGGCTGGGAAGAGCACGAGATGCTCGGCCAGACGCTGGAGCGTCTGTTCACCGATGGCGACCGGCAGCACGGCACCCTCGCCCGCGAATATCAGGACGCATCCACCAAGGGCCTGGGCGGCGGCGAGGAAGGCTGGCGGCTGCGCAAGGACGGCGCCCGCGTCTGGGCGACCGGCGAGATCACGCCGATCCGCAGCGATGGCAGCGATATCATCGGCTACGTCAAGATCCTGCGCGACCGCACCCAGCGCCGCGAAGCGGAAGAAAGCCTGCGCGAGGAGCGGCGCGCGCTGGAAATTCTCAATCGCGCCGGCTCGGCGCTGGCCGCCGAAAACGACCTGCAGCGCGTCGTGCAGATCGTCACCGATGCCGGCGTCGAACTGTCCGGCGCCGAGTTCGGCGCGTTCTTCTACAATGTCATCGCCGACAGTGGCGAGAGCTATATGCTCTACACCTTGTCCGGCGCGCCGATCGAAGCATTTTCCAAATTCCCGATGCCGCGCAACACCGCCATCTTCGCGCCGACGTTCAACGGCGAAGGCATCGTGCGCTCCGACGACATCACCAAGGACCCGCGCTACGGCCACAATACGCCGCGCAAGGGCATGCCGGAGGGCCACCTGCCGGTGCGCAGCTATCTCGCCGTGCCCGTCATATCGCGCTCCGGCGAAGTCATCGGCGGCCTTTTCTTCGGCCATGCCGCCACAGGCGTGTTCACCGACCGCGCGGAGCGCGGCATGGCGGGCCTGGCCGCGGAGGCCGCGGTCGCCATCGATAACGCGCGGCTGACGCGGGCCGCGCAGGGCGAGCTCGAGGAGCGCAAGCGCGCCGAAGAGGCGCTGCGCGAACTCAATGCCACGCTGGAGCGTCAGGTCGCCGAACGGACCGAAGAGCTTCGCCTCAAGGACGAAGCGCTGCGTCAGGCGCAGAAGATGGAAGCTGTCGGCCAGCTCACCGGCGGCGTCGCGCACGATTTCAACAATCTCCTGCAGATCATCATCGGCAATCTCGAGACACTCGAACGCAATCTGCCGGAGACGTCCGGCCGGCTGCATCGCGCCGTGCAAAGCGCCATGAACGGCGCGCGCCGCGCCGCGTCGCTGACGCGCCGCCTGCTCGCCTTCTCGCGCCGCCAGCCGCTCGATCCGAAGCCGATCGACGTCAATGTTCTCGTCACCGGCATGTCGGAGTTGCTGCACCGCTCTCTCGGCGAAACCATTGAAACGGAAACGGTGCGCGCTGCGGGTCTGTGGCGCGTCGAGGCGGATGCCAACGAACTCGAAGCCACGATCCTCAACCTTGCCGTCAACGCCCGCGACGCCATGAGGTCGGGCGGCCGCCTCACCATCGAAACCGCGAACGCCTATATCGACGAGGCTTATGCCGCCGGCCAGGCCGAAGTCACGCCCGGGCAATACGTCTCGATTTCCATTTCCGATACCGGAGAAGGCATGGACGCCGACACCATGGCGCGCGCCTTCGAACCGTTCTTCACCACCAAACCTGTCGGCCGCGGCACCGGCCTCGGGCTGAGCCAAGTCTACGGCTTCGTCAAACAGTCCGGCGGCCACGTCAAACTTTACTCGGAGCCGGGGCAAGGCACGACGGTCCGCATCTACCTGCCGCGCTGGGAAGGTGAAGCCGAAGTTGTCGAACACCCGCAGGAAACGCCCGTTCCCGAAGGCGAGCGTGAAGAAACCATTCTGGTCGTCGAGGACGATGACGACGTGCGCGCCTTTTCGGTCGAGTCGCTGCGCGAACTCGGCTATCGCGTCATCGAAGCGCATGACGGCGCCGCGGCTCTGCGCCTGCTGGAACGCCAGCCGCGCATCGACCTGCTGTTCACCGACGTCGTTCTGCCCGGCGGTCTCACCGGCGCGCAGGTCGCGGCGCAGGCGCGCGCCATGCGGCCCGATCTGAACGTGCTGTTCACCACCGGTTACGCACGCAACGCCATCGTCCACCACGGCAGGCTGGACAAGGGCGTGCAGCTGTTGACCAAGCCGTTCTCGTTCAAGGATCTCGCGGCCAAGGTTCGCGACATCCTCGACAATACCAGCAGGCCGGCAGGACCATGACAGTCGCCTCTCGGCCTGGCACAGGCGGCACCCATGGCCAGCATCTCGAATAGGATTCGTTTGTTCAACGAATCCTATCGCCTGGCGTGGCAGATGCTGACGGTGAACGGCGAAAAGACCGCGCCGCGCGATCTGCCGGTGCGCTTGAGCGACAATATCCGCGCGCTGATCAACGCCGGTTACGACGATGCGGACGCCATCGTCGCCGAGGTCGTGCGGCGGATGAGTTGAGGGCCGGGCCGTGTCACTGCGGCGGCAGACCGGCCGCGACCATCGCCTGAAGAATGGGCTCTGCGGCCCGCAGGAAGGTGGGGCTGGCGTTCTTTGTCGGTGGCGAGACGTTGAGCAAAGTCGTTCCGGGCCGCAATTTCAGGCCCTGCTGCATCGCCGCCCTGGCCTGCTCCATCCGGCCCGATTGCTCGTAGGCGGCGGCCAGCAGCATGTGCGAGCGTCCGCTCGCGGCGGTAATGGCGATCGAGCGCTCCAGCCACGGCACCGCCTCTTGCGGATGCCCCAGCAGCAGTTTGGCGTAGCCGACGCCGAGCAGCCAGGTCCAGCGCGACACCGCCGGCGTGTCGAAACGGTCGGCCTGCTGGAACGTCGCCAGCGCATCCTCCATCCGGCCGAGGTTGATCTGGCCGAGGCCGATGAGATAAAGCGCGCCGCCGTTCCACGGATCGAAATCCAGAATACGCGCACAGGTGACGAGACTGTCGACGAACTGGTTGGTCGCGCTGAGGAAGCGGCAGTAGGACTCCAGCACCGCGATGGAATTCGGCTTGGCGCGCAGGGCGCGCTCCAGCGTCGCCTTGGCCTGGGCCTCGGCGGCGATCGCTTCCTCCGGGCTGAACCAGACCATCTGAATGCCGCGCAGTTGCAGCGCCGCCAGCGCGACGGCGATGTCGATATTGTTGGGGTCGTCGGCAAGCGCCTTCTTCAGCATGGCCTGCGCCATGCCGAAACGCTCGCGCGACGTCTGCTTGATCGAGGCGACCGCCTGTTCGATGGCAACCTTGGCATCGCCCAGCGGCGCCCCTTGCGCGACCGACGCCTTGCCGATTTCCAGGATTTCGTTGAGGTGCCGCGCCAGCCTGGAGCCCGCGCGCGCGGCGAGCCGCGTTTGCAGGAGCTGCGTATCGGATTCGTCAACGCCGACCGACGCCGTCGCCACCGATTGAACTTCGCCGGTCGCGGTCCGGATCATCCGCGCGCGCAAGGTCCATGCTCCCTCGCCGCGCTGCAATTCCCCGCGCATTTCGAAATCGGGCGACGCGGATGGGGCCGACACCGCCTCGGCGCTTCCCGCCACCGGGCGTGGCGCGACCACCCGGATATTGTCGATCTTGGCGAAACCATCGGACAGCCTATCGGTGACTTCCCGCGCCATCGCCGTGCCGCGCGGGTCGCCGCTGGCATCGACGATCGGCATCACCGCGACGACCGGCGGCGTGGCCTTGAAGACAGCGCTCGGCCGCAGCATCGGGGCGGCAAATGCCAGGCCGATGATTCCACAGAGCAGACCGGCAGCGGCCATCGCCGCCCATCTGCGCCGTCCCAGATGAAATTTCGGCAATGGCGCCGGCACGGGCTCGTTTTCGGCAGGCGGCGGGGGATCAGTCAGCACGGCGGCGTTTGGCGGGGTCGCCTCGCCGGTCCGTGGCCGGTCGTCGGCCATGACCGACACGTCGGCCGTAAAGAGATAGCCGCCGCCGGTCGCCAGCTTGACCGTTTGCCGCCGCTCGTCACCGAGCGCCGTGCGAATTTCGCGGATGCACTGGAAGAGGCTGTCTTCGCTGACGTGGACTTTCGGCCACAGCGCCTCCATCAGTTCCTGTTTGCTGAGGACGCGTCCGGCATTGGCGGCGAGCAGCCGCAACATCTCGAAGGTCTTTGGTCGCAGCTTGATCGGCGCGCCGTCGACGCCCCGCAACTCGGCGCGCTGCGGGTCGAGCTCGAAGCCAGCGAAACGGAATATCATCCCCACCTGCGGTCCTCTGACCGCCCCCGGTGCAGCACCGGGCATCAAAATGTCTCAAATGAGGGCGGCGGACAATGGGGCTTCGGCACAAGGCGGCCAGGTTTTCGTCGACAACCCCCCCATCGGCCGGTTGCGCTCTAGCGCAGCGCGGCCTCGATGCAGGCGGCGGCGGACAACAGCCACCGGTCTGCATAGCGGCGCCCCAGCAGCATCAGGCCGACCGGCACGCCGGCGCCGGGGATGGGGATCGAGATCGACGGGCAATCGAGAAGATTGGCGATTCTCGGATTACGCAGCACCAGGCCGTTGGCGTCATGGAATCCCGCCGCCTCCTGGACGGAAGCAATGAGCGGCGCCACGATCGGCGTCGTCGGCACGACAACGATCTCGTCTTCACCGAGCGACTGATCGAACGCTTCGATAGCGGCCTTGCGGTGTCTCGTCATGAGGACGTAATCGCTGGCGGAGACACCACGGCCCGCCTCTATGCGGGCTCGCGTCAGAGGGTCGACGCCGTCGAGCGAGGACACACCGAGCTGGCTCAAGGTCGCCGCCACTTCGACCGAAGGAAACGTGCCGATCTTGTCGATTCGGTCGGTGAGCTCCAGGATCGGATCGAGCGAGCGTTCGCCGATCGCAATTCCGGCCGCCCGGCACTTCGTCAATGCGCCCTCGAAGGCCTGGAGAACGTGCTCTTCACAGCGCTCGAACGGCCGGCCGCGGCCGATGGCTAGACGGAAGCTGCGCGGCTCCGCGGCCACAAGGGACGCCGTAACGCATTGCCCCGACATAATCTGGTCGGCGGTCGCGCAATCGGCAACGCGCATGGCGAGCGGGCCGACGGTGTCCAGCGTCGAGGACAACGAGAATGCGCCTGCCGTCGGCACACGTCCGCTCGTCGGCTTGAAGCCCACGGCGCCGGACAAGGCCGCGGGGATTCGTAGCGAGCCGCCGGTGTCGCTGCCGATGGCGATGTCGGCCATGCCCTCGATCACCGATACCACGGCGCCTGACGACGAACCGCCGGGCACGCGCGTGCGGTCGCGCGGATTGCCGGGCATGCCGTCATGCGGATTGGTGCCCAGCGCCGAAAAGGCGAACTCGGTCATCTGCGTCTTGCCGATGATGATGGCGCCGGCGGCGCGCAACCGCTCGATCACCTCGGCGTCCCGCGAGGCCGGCGGGAGCTTGCGCAGCACCGCGGAACCGGAATGCGTGACGGAGCCGGACACGTCAAACAGCGCCTTCACCGAAACGATGCGGCCGTCCAGCGCGCCCTTCGACATGCCGTTGACGGCGCGCCGGTCGGCGGCGAAGGCCTCGGCCTTGGCGCTCTCACTGAAGACATCGGTGAAGGCCAGCCGCCCCTGCCCGCCGCCGGCATTGATTAAGGTCAGCGCGTTCTGCAGACGGTCGGTAGCCGAGGCCATATCAACTCACAGCAGTTCGATGAAGGGAATCAGGCGGAGGTCAGCGCCGCGCGCTCGAGATCGTTGGGATAGGGCAAAATCCGATCGCCACGGCGATGCCTGCTCAACAGCAGGCCGATATTCGAGCCGAGCGCCACGGAAGACGCATCCGTGGCGCTCCGCCCTGACGCTGTCAGCCATGCGACCAGACGGTCCTGCTCGAGATATTCAGCCGCGAGTTCGATCTCCTTGACGCGGGTGCGAAGCTGTTGCGCCTCGTTCTGCTGCTCGGGCCCGAGCGTGGCGATCCCCTGCTTCATCGCCCGCCGGCAGACCCGCAACGGCACGACGACGCCCTCACGAATTCCCGCCACTTCACGATCCAGTTCGGCCAGGTCTTGCGCGCTCAACATGACTTTGGCGACAACCGCGGCATAAGCGCAGAACAAGAGAATGTTGACGTCAATGCCGTGATCGTCCTGCAACCGCAGGCATTCGTCAGCGACTCCCGGCGCGGTATAGACGGCAAACGAGAAGTCGCGGAACGACACCATTGTGCTGCGAGGCCTCAGGTCAGGCGGCCCGCTTCCACCGAGATGCGATAGCGGTGGATGGACCACGTCTCGAAACAGCCGACTGCGACGAAGGGATCGCCGGTGACGATCCTTTCGGCCGTTTCGCGGTCGGGTACATCGAGCACCAGGATCTGACCCGTACGGGTCTTGCAGTCGTCAGCCAGGATCGGTCCGCCGTAACGGATGACACCGAGGTGCTCCTCCCAATAGGCGTCGTGACGAGGTTTAGTCTCGGCACGGAGCACCTCGGTATTGGCTTTGCTGGTCAGTATCGCCACGTACACGCGATGTGTCCCTACTTCTTCGTGGTGTAGACGATATCGACGAGGTCCTTGACCTCGGCCTCGGTCAACGGCTTGCTGATGAACTTGCCTTCGACCGCCTGCTTCATCGTCTGATCCATGCCCTTGATCGGGCCGAACGCCAGTGTCTTGCGGTTATAGAAGGCGATGCCCTTCTCGGCGATCTTGGCATCGACCTTGTTGAGGTTGCCGTAGAACTTCGACGACTCGCCCTTGTTCGCATAGGCCCAGTCGATACATTTATCGAGGGTCTCGAGGAACTTGGCGACGACCGCACGGTTCTTGGCGAGGTAGTCCGCCTTCACGACGATGACGCGGCCAGTGATATCGGCCTGCGACTTGACGTCGTCGCCGGCGAACAGCACGCGGATCTTGCCTTCATCCACCGCCGCCAGACCGGCCGGCGGGATCGAGTAGCCGACATCGACCTGCTTGGTCATCGTCATGGTCATGGTGGCGTCCATGCCGCCGGTCGCGACCGGCTTGAAGTCGAGCTTGCTCTCACTCTTGAAGGCGAGCAGCAGCGCCTCGGACGCGCCACCCGGCCGCGGGAATGCCACCGACTTGCCACCGAGATCCTTGGCCGACTTGATCGGACTGTCCTTCGGTACGTAGAAGAATGTGTCGTTCTGGCCGAGGAACTCCGCGCTGACGACCTTCAGCTTGTTGCCTTGCGCGTAGGCGGCAAGAACGGCGTTGAGGCCGGGCGAGTAGCCGATGTCCATGCCGCCGGCGATGACCGCCTGGATGTTCTCCGAACCGCCGCGCGTCGATGTGACATCGACATCGAGCCCCGCCTTGGCGAACTCTCCTCGCTCCTTGCACAAGGTCGGCTGCGAGGTGTCCCACAGGCCGAGGAAGGTCGTGGCGACCTTGACCTTCTCCTGTGCCAACGCAGGTTGAGCGATCATGCCGACACCGGCGGCGGCGACAGCTACTTTCATCAGCGTACGCATCGTCCGAATCCTTCTGATTAGAAATGTTTATCCCGGACTTCCACTTACCCGTTCAGACCATGACGACCTGCGCGGGCCCGATCGCTCCATATTTCGCCTTGTTGCCTGTGATCTCGATGGCTTCTGGCACTTTCTCGATGCCATGAAGAACGTGCGTTACCGTCGGTTCGATATGCACGCGCTTAGAAGCGACGAGATCGATCGCATAGTTGATGATGCGTGGCGACGGGCTGCGCGTGCCGATGACATGCAGGCCCTTCTTGTCGATCGGCCCGATCGGAACGGTCGAGCCGACCGGCAGATGTCCGAATTCGGAGATACGTCCTTCGTTTCGCAGCATCGCCAGTCCCTGGATGAACGTATCGACGCCCGCGTGGCCCTGCTCCTTGCTGCCACCGGCGCATTCGAGGACGACGTCGCAGCCGAGGCCCTTGGTAATCTCCATCACCGCCTCGACCGGATCGGTTTTCGTGGCGTTGATGGTGTGCGTGGCGCCAAGCTGCTTCGACAGAGCGAGCACCGGATCACGCCGCGCGATGGCGACGACCTTGGCGGCTCCTGCGACGGCGGCAATCTGCGTGCAGAACAGGCCCATGGGTCCCTGACCGATGACGACGACGGTATCGCCCATCGCGATGCCAACGCCTTCGATGCGGCCCATCACTGACACCAGCGGCTGCATGCCGCAGGCTTCCTTGTCGGTGATTTCCGACGGGATCGCCGCGATGGTGCTGGCGGGGATCGGGAAATACTCGGCGAGACAGCCGGGCGTGTCCTCGGAAACGTTGATCACGGAGCGGCAGAGATGCGACATACCGGCCGCACAGTACTTACAGGTGCCGCAGGGCACCCCGCGATGATAGAACACGCGATCGCCGAGCTTGACGTTGGTGACGCCGGCGCCGACTTCGACCACCTCGCCGCAGAACTCGTGCCCCCAGAGCTGCATCGGCGCCCGCTCTGCGAGCATCTTCTTGATGTTGTCGTGCGAGGGAACGGGCAGCCCGCGGAATTCGGCGATCTCCGTCACCGACAGTTCGGCGTTGCGTACCTTGCACACCACCCAGCCGGGCTTGGCGTGCGGCATCGGCACCTCTTCGAGGCGCATGTCGTTGAAGCCGTAGGAGAGCCAGGCCTTCATAGCGATATCCTATAGTTTATCTATGTTATGTTTTTTTGTATAGTACCTGGTCTGAAAGTGCAGTCAATTGCGCCCATGGCGGTTTGCGCCGCGGCAACTGCCTAACCTTCTCGCGGATTGCGCTGTTTGTTTGAGCAGGTCGCGTAGAGGTAACGAGGTCCGAGATTTCGGCTTCCGACCGGCCTCCCGTCGAGGGCGATTTCGTTCTCATTTGCGCTTCGCCCCCTGGAGCGCCGACCAGACATTGCCGGGCGTGGCCGGCATGTCGATCCGGGGAACGCCTTGCCGGTACAGCGCATCGGCGACCGCGTTCATGACTGCAGGCAAGGCCCCGACGGTGCCGGCTTCGCCGGCTCCCTTGGCGCCGAGCGGGTTAGTCGCGGTCGGCACGGCGTGGCTGACGACGTCGAAGAACGGCAGATGAGTGGCGCGCGGCATGCCGTAGTCCATGAACGACCCGGTCACGAGTTGCCCGTCGGCATAAGCGATCCGCTCCATCAGCGCCTGCCCGACGCCCTGCGCAATGCCGCCGTGGAGCTGGCCCTTGAGCAGCAGCGGATTCATGACGTTGCCGACATCATCGACGACGGTATAGGCAAGGATCCGCGTCACCCCGGTGTCGGGATCGATCTCGACCTCACAGATATGACAACCGTTGGGAAACGTGGCGTCACGCGGCGTCACGATTGCCTTGGCGTCGAGGCCGAACTCGGCATTGCGCGGCATTCGGGCCGGCAGGTAAGACGCGCGCGCCACGTCCGGCAATGCGATTTTCAGATCGGTACCCGCCACGTTGAAAAAGCCATCAGCGAAATCGACATCGCCCTCGCCGACTTCGAGCAGATGCGCCGCGATCTTGTTGCCGCGGTCGATGACGCGCTGCGCCGCCGTCGCAAAAGCCGTACCGGCGGCCATCATCGTGCGCGATCCGAACGAGCCGCGGCCGTGCGCGACCTCGTCGGTGTCGCCGCTGACGACGCGCACCTGATCCGGCGCCAACCCGAGATATTGCGCGGCGAACTGCTTGAGGACCGTCTCGTGGCCCTGTCCGTGAGAGTGGCTGCCCGAGACGACGGTGCAGCTGCCGCCAGAGTCGAAGCGGATCTCGACCGCCTCCTCCATCGGCATGCCTTGCGGACCGCCGGCGATCTCGATGACGCAGGCAATGCCGATGCCGCGCAACAGGCCGCGCGCCTCGCTGTCGCGGCGGCGCTTGTCGAAGCCCTTCCAGTCGGCGGCCTCGAGGCAGCGGTCCATCACCGCTTCGAAGTCGCCGCAGTCATAGGTGTAAACCAGCCCGGTCTTGTAAGGCATGGCGTTCGCCGGAATGAGATTGCGGCGGCGCAGTTCGGCCGGATCGAGCTGAAGTTTACGGGCGGCAAGATCGATGATGCGCTCGATGCAGTATGACGCCTCAGGTCGTCCCGCGCCGCGGAACGGACAGGTCGGCGGAGTGTGGCTGAACACGCCGGTGACGGCGACGTCGAATGCGGGAATCCTGTAAACACCGGCAAGACCGCCAAGATTATTGGTCGACGAGTGCAGGCCGTTGAGCGCGATATAGGCGCCGATATTGGCCATGGTTTCGACGCGTAGCGCGAGAAAGCGGCCGTCCTTGTCGAGCGCCAGCGCCACGTCGGAAATGTTGTCGCGGGCCTGGTGATCAGACAGGAAGCCTTCGCTGCGCTCGGCCACCCATTTCACCGGCCGGCCGGTGAGACGCGAAGCCCACAGCACCAGTACCTGTTCGGGATAGACGCTGCCCTTCATGCCGAAAGAGCCGCCAACGTCGTGAGCGACGACGCGGAAGCGGTTGGCCGGCTCGCGGAAGATTGCGGCGATCTCGCGCTGAATGGTGTGCGGCGATTGCAGGCTTGAATAGAGCGCGTAGCGGCCGTCCTTCGCCGTATAATTTCCGAGCGCGTTGCGCGGCTCGATCGAATTGGTCGTCATCCGCGTGATGACGAGGCGGTCGCGGACCACGTGTTCGGCGTGCTCGAAGGCGTCGTCGGCGGCGGCGGCGGCGCCCAGCCGGAGCACGAAGCAACGGTTGTCGCCCTGGCCGTCCCACACCACCGGCGCGTCGGCGTCGAGGCAATGCCCGGTGTCGGTAACAGCCGGCAACACCTCGTAATCGATCTCGACCAGTTCGGCCGCGTCCTTGGCCTGCGCCAGGCTCTCGGCGACGACGGCCACGACGGCAACGCCGCTGTGCGGCGCGACGTCCACCGCCAGCGGATAATAGGGCGGCACGAAATTCGGCTCGCCATTCGCCTTGTGCCGCTGCACCCGCGACGGCAGGGTGCCGAGTTCGGCCGCGACGACATCGGCACCGGTCAACACCGCGAGTACGCCATCGGCATTTTTCGCCGCCGCAACGTCGATGCCGACGATGCGCGCCGCGGCATGCGGCGAGCGCACCAGATAAAGCGCGGCGGCGGGACCGAGATCGACGTCGTCGGAATAGCGGCCGAGCCCGGCGATCAGCCGCGCATCCTCGCTGCGTGGAACAGGTTTGCCGATACCCCAATCGAGTTCACGCATACCGCGGCCGATGCCTCATGCACCCGAGGTCGCGGCGAGCGCGGCCTTGTCGGCCGCGCGCTCAGCGTTTTTCTTGCGACCGCGATTGCCGTGGAAGCCCTGCAACCAGCTCAGGATGAAGTTCATGCCCGCCGCGGTCGCGAAAATGAGGATCGCGTCGGCGTAGACCGAGGCGATGCGGAACTGGTCGGCATAGCGGATCAGGCGGAAGCCGAGACCGCCCTGCGAATTGGCGATTTCGGCGGAGAGCACGCCGATGATCGACATTGACATGGCTAGCCGCAGGCTGGTCAGCACGGGGTTGGCCATCGCCGGCAGATAGACCTTCATTGCCATCTGCCAGGACGACAAATTGAAGCTGCGGCCGGTCAGCAGCAGAATTTTCGGGATCTGCACGAACGCGCTGGTCGTGCTCAGCACCACGGGGAAGAAGGCCGACAGCGACGCCTTGGCGATCTTGGACTCGATGCCGAGCCCGAACACCAGAAAAATGATCGGCAGGAAAATCACCTTCGGCGTGCCGCCGAGAGCGGTGATGAACGGCTCGAATACCCGGCGGCCGAACGGCTGGAGGCCGAGCATAATGCCGAGAACCAGCGCGATCAGCGACCCGGCAAGAAAGCCTGCAGTCGCGGCGAAAACGGTCAGGCCGAGGTCGTAATAGAAATCCTTCGCCATCAGTTCCTGCGCCAAGGCCACGATCACGGCCCAGGTCGGCGGAATGACGCCTTCGTAGAAGAAGCCCGAGCGCGCGGCGAACTCCCAAAGCGCAACCAGGGCAATGATCGTGAACACCCGGATCCAAAGGACCTGGAGATGAAGCGCGTGCTGCCGCGGGTTGAATATTCTCATCGCGACCGGATCCATTGTTCGCCGCGGCCGATCAGCCAGTTGAGCATGACGCTGACCGCCGCGACGGCGAGGATGGCCGAATAGGTGCCGGGGATGTCGAAGCGGAAGTAGCGATCGGCGACGATACGCCCGAGACCGCCGACATCGACGAGATACTCGATCGCGACGATGTTGATCAGCGTGTACATCAACGCCAGACGCACACCGGTGGCGATGGTCGGCGCGGCCGCCGGCACCATGATGCGCCAGAAGATGGCGTTCTTCGACAGCGCATAGCTCAGGCCGACATTGATATAGGTTTGCTTGACGCCGAGGAACCCCTCCTGGACGTGAAGGATGAGCGGGATGAAACCCGGCAGGAATCCCATGACGATGAGCGTCACCTGATTGCGGCCGAAGACGACGAGAAACAGCGGGTACAGCAGGAATATCGGCGCCGCCGACAGCGACGCGAACCAGCTCGTATAGGCAATGCCGAAAGCGCGGCGCTTGTACATCAGGTGGCCGAGCGGAACCGCGACCAGGATTTCGAGCACCAGCGCGGTCAGCGTCGTCGTCATCGTCGAGCGCAGCGCGCCGAGGATATCGACCTTGGCCTGCAAATCGGCGATGCCGAGGATGGTGGTGCTCGGCTCGGCGACAATCGCCCGCGACACGAACCCGCCGCGCACCAGGCCTTCAAGCAGCAGCAGAAACGCGACCAAAACGAGAAGCGAACAGAACGCCGGCGAACTGAGGAACCGGATCAGGACAGATCGGACGGTTGCGCGCGGTTTCGCCATGTCAGGCATCGCTCAGCCAGTCGAAGCTGGCGCCTCGCGAGGGATCGATCAGAACGTCGATGACATAAGGCTTGCCGGCCTCCACCGCCTTGATGCCGCGTTCCAGTGCCGCGAGTAAATCACCAGCTTTCGTAACGGGACCTTCGGCGGCTACGCCATAATCGCGCGCCAGGCCGGCGAGATCGACCGCCGGGTCGTCGATGCGCTGGCCGATCCAGCGATTGGTAACCGGACGCTTGCGCTCACGCGCCACGGTCTCCTGCTGGATTTCGTCGGTGAAATAGGAGCGATTGTTCGCCACCACCATCAGCAGCGGAATGTCGTAATGCGCCGCGGTCCACAAGGCCGAGGCGGCGCCGAGATACTCGCCGTCACCCATGATGCCGACCACGACCCGCCCCGAGCCGGCGAGCGCCAGCGCGGCGCCGACGCTCATGCCCGGACCGGAGCCAACGCCGCCGCCGCCGTCATAGCCGAGATAGTCGAGCGGCTCGCGGAACGGATAGCTGGCCGACGGCCAGTTCAGCGGCGCGCGCGCCAGCGTGATCTGCCGGCCTTCGCGCAGCTTCGCCATCGCCTGGCCGAGATCGGTGAGCGTCGGCGTCAGGCTGGGATCGCCGGCAAAATCGGGCGCCCTCTTCTGCTCGATGGCCATCGGCTTGGCCGGCGGCTTGAGCCGATCCAGCAGCGCCGCGACCGCCATGTGCGGCTCGACGGCCATGTCGAGATCGACCGGGGCCAGGCGCTGATGATCGCCGCTATAGGAATTGTGCGCCTGATGATCGACGGTCACGCTGATCACCTTGGCCTTGCCGCCCGCCTGCAACAGCGTGTCGGCGAGATCGTACCAGTCGAGGCTGAGCACGAGATCGGCCTTACCGATGGTGGCCTTGTCGTTCGGCGACAGGAACAGGTCCTGTGGTCCGCCATGCAGCGGATGCTCGGTGGGGAACGAGGCGCCCATGCGCAGATCCGTGACGACGCGCGCATTGAGCCGCTCGGCCAGCGCGACCCGCTGGTCCCACTGCCCGCGGTCGAGCGAGACGCGGCCGATGAGCATCGCGATGTTCTTGGCGGCGGACAACATCGTAACGGCGCGGTCGAGCATTTCGGCTGACGGCGCCGCCGGCGCCTTCGGCTTGTAGCGCCCGATGTCCGGAAGCGCGATGTCGCCTTCCAGCGCGTCTTCCTGAAGGCGGCGGTCGAGGACCACGTAAGACGGGCCGCAGGGCGCGGTGTTCGCTGCCTGCCAGGCGCGCAGGATGCTGTCGATCTGGGCGCGCGGCGTCGTCGGCTGCTCGTCCCATTTGACGTAGTGGCGCACCAGCGCGCCCTGATCGCGGAACGTATGGTTCCAGTCGATCCAGTTGCGGCGCACCGCGCTGTCCACCGCGCCGGTAGCGCCGAGGACCAGCATCGGTACGCGGTCGCACCAGGCATTGAAGATCGACATCGTGCCGGCCATGAGGCCAACATTGCTGTGGACGACGACCGCCATCGGCTCGCCGCAGGCCTTGTAGTAACCGTGCGCGATCGCGACGACCGACTGCTCGTGCAGCGACAGCAGCATCTGCGGCTTTTCGTTGCCGAGATAGTTGATCAGGCTGTCATGCAGGCCGCGGAAGCTCGAGCCCGGATTGACGCAGACATATTTGATGCCGAGCCGGCGCAGGAGTTCGGCGACGATGTCGCTGCCCCAGCCCAGCACCGGCTTTGCATCTTTTTCCGTCTGATCCGCTTTCATCGGTCGCTACTGCCAGGTTTCGGTGATCGTCTTGACGTTCATGTGCTCGAGCAGACCTTCGATGCCGGACTCGCGGCCGATGCCGCTGTCCTTCATGCCGCCGAATGGCCCTTCAGGCGCGGTCACCGTGACGCCGTTGATGGCAATTACGCCCGCTTGCAGCGCCTCGCCGATCCGCGCCGCATAGGATTGCGAGCGTGTGAAGGCGTAGGCCGCAAGCCCGTATGGCAAGCGGTTCGCTTCCCTGACGACGCCATCGAAATCCTTGAACGGCACTAGCGGCGCCAGCGGGCCAAAGGGTTCGGTATTCATCAAACTGGCCTCTTTCGACAGGCAGGTGATGACGGTCGGTTCGAAGAAGAAGCCGGTATTGCCCTTGCGGCGGCCGCCGGTGGCGACACGCCCGCCGCGTGCTTCGGCATCGGCCACCAGTTTTTCCATGGCATCGATGCGGCGCGCATTGGCGAGCGGGCCCATCTGCGATTTCGCATCGAGGCCGCTGCCGACCTGCAAGGCCGACGCCGCCGCGGTGAAGCCGGCGGCGAACTTGTCGAACAGCGAATCGTGAATGAAGAAGCGCGAACCGGCGGTGCACACCTGCCCGGCATTGCGGAAGCGGCTGCCCACTGACAGCGAGATCGCGCGATCGAGATCGGCATCCTCGAAAACAATGACCGGCGCGTGGCCGCCCAATTCCAGCGTGACCTTCTTGAAATCATGGCTGGCGAGGGATGCAATATGCCTGCCAACATTGGTCGAGCCGGTCAGCGACACCTTGCGGATGATCGGCGACTTGATGAGGCGCTCGGATACCTGCGCCGGTTCGCCGAACAGGATATTGACGACGCCCTTGGGCACGCCGGCCTGCTCGCACACCTTGCCGAGGGCCACGGCCGTGCCGGGCGTCTCTTCCGCCGGCTTGAGCACGATGGAGCAGCCGGCGGCGAGCGCATGCGCAATCTTGCGGCCCGGCATCATGCAGGGGAAATTCCACGGCGAGAACGCCGCCACCGGACCGATCGGCTCATGCACGACCATGGTGCGGGTATTGGCGACGCGGCTCGGCACCAGGCGGCCGTAGATGCGGCGCGATTCCTCGGCCAGCCACTCGAACAATTCGGCGGTTGCGCCGACTTCGGTGCGCGCCTCGGCGATCGGCTTGCCTTGCTCCAAGGTCATGACATGGGCGATGGCGTCCGTCTGCTCGCGCAGCAAAGTCGCGATCTTGCGGATGACCTTGGCGCGCTCCTGCGGCAGCACCTTCCTCCAGACCTCGAAGCCGCGCTCCGCCGCGGCGAGCGCACGATCGATGTCGTCGGCCGAGGCGTAAGGCACGCGGCCGATCTCCTCGCCGGTCGCCGGGTTGAGCACGGCGCCGCTGCGCTTGCCGTCGCCTGTGCTCCACGCGCCGTCGATGAAGAACGCCAGGCGGTCGTGCATGATCAGACCAATCTGCCGTTGGGCAAATGCGCGAAGGTGCTCATCTCGTGGCTGGGCCCCAGCGGATCGACCGCGCAGAGATAATCCTTGGTCAGTTCCTTGAACGAGACGAGGCCGAGCAGCGCCAGCGTGTTGGTGATCTCGCGCTCGATCAGTTCGAGCGAGCGCACCAGGCCATCGGCGCCGCCGGCGGCCAGCGCCCAGCCCTGCATGCGGCCGATCAGCACCGCATCGGCGCCGAGCGCCACCGCCTTGATGACATCCGAGCCGCGCAGGAAGCCGCCGTCCACCAAAATGCGCGCCTTGCCCGCCGCCGCGGCGACGACGGTCGGCAGCGTTTCCATGGCGCCGAGACAATGATCGAGCTGGCGGCCGCCGTGGTTGGAGACGTAGATGATGTCGACGCCACGCTCGATCGCCAGCTTGGTGTCGGCGGCGGTCGCAACGCCCTTGAGAATGAACGGGCCGCCCCACTCCGCCTTGATGAAGTCCATCAACTCCCAGGTGATGGCGGACTGCAGATGACGGTTGGTCTGGGCCTTCACGCTCGGCGGCTGGTATTGATTCATCAATTGCCGCTCGCGGATGCCGTACACCGCCGAATCCACGGTCAGCGCCAGCGCCGCATAACCGGCCGTCTTGACGCGGCCGATGATGTCCTTGAGCCAGGCCTTGTCGCCGCGCACATAGAGCTGAAAGATCTTCGGGCCCTCGGCGGACTTGGCGCAATCCTCCAGGCTCGGCTGGGTGATCGAGGAGATCATCGGGATGGTGCCGAACTTCGCCGCCGCGGCGCAGGACGACGCGCCGCCGCCTTCATGGATCGCCTGCAGCGAGCCGATCGGCGCCAGCATCACCGGGATGCGCAGCTTGTGGCCGAGAAACGTGGTCGAAGGATCGACCTTGGACACGTCGCGGCAGACACGCGGCAGGAACGCGAGTTTGTCGAGCGCATAGCGGTTGCGCCGCAAGGTCGTCTCCGACTCGGCCGCACCGGTCAGATAGTCCCATACATCCTGGGTCAGGTTCTTGCGGGCAACCTCGATGATTTCCTGGTTGCAAGTGAAATCCGCGGCCATCCGAGAACTCCGTAAACCTGTGCCTGTCGATCAGTTCGCCGTCGCGGCTTCCACTTCCTTGATGGCTTCAAGGAAAATGTCGATACCTTTTCGCAAGTGCGCTTCGGTGATGACCAGCGGCGGCATCAGGCGGAACGTATTACCATTGCGGCCGCAAGCCATGACGCGCACGCCGCGCTGCTCGCAGGCCTTGGCGATCTGACCCATGTATTTGGCTTCGAGCGGCGTGCGCTTGTCCTTGTCGCTCACCAGTTCGACGCCGATGAACAGACCGCGGCCGCGCACCTCGCCGACCAGCCGGCAGGACTTCTGGAAATCGAGCAGGCGTTGCTTCAGGTCCGCCCCCAGCTTGGCGGCGCGGCCGATCAGATCGGTCTTGGGATCACTGAGGATTTCGAGATTGGCGAGACCGACGGCATTGACGACAGCGTTCTCGGCGCTGGTGATGACCTGCGAACTCTGCGGCAGTTTCTCGTAGAAACGCTTGTGCGCGGTGACGCCGGACAGCGGCATGTCGCCGCCGACCGCCTTGGCCCAGACCAGCATGTCCGGCTTGATACCGTAATGCTCGACCGCCCACATCTTGCCGGTGCGGCCGGCGCCGGCCTGCACTTCGTCGATGATGAGGATGATGCCGCGCTTGTCGCAGGCCTCGCGCAACGCCTTCATGAACTCGATCGGTGGATCGATGTAGCCGCCATCGGCCTGCATCGACTCGACGATCACGGCGGCAACGTCGTCGGCGCCGGTGTTCGGCGTGTTGAGCTTGAAGTCGAGATACTTGCCGCAGGCCTGCGCGCAGCTCTTGGCGTCGAAGCCGGCGAAGCAGCGATAGCAATAGGCGTACGGCATGTGGATCGCGCCGGGCATCAGCGGCAGATAAGGCACGCGGAAATTCTCGCGCGTCGTCAGCGCCAGCGAGCCGTGGAAGACGCCGTGATAGGCGCCCTCGAAGGCGACGATCTGATGCTTGCCGGTAATCGCCTTGGCGAACTTGATCGCGGTCTCGACGGCGGCCGAGCCGCTCATGCCGAACACCGTGAAGCATTCGCCGCGCAGGCCCTCCGGCATGATATCCGACAGCTTCTGCGCCAGCTTCACCGTGCTCGACGACACCAGGCCCGCCGAATGCATCAGCTTGGTGGCCTGCTCGCGCACGGCTTCAACCACCTTGGGATGGTTGCGGCCGACACTCGACACCGCGACGCCCGCGGACAGATCGATGTAGACGTTGTCGTCAGGGTCCTTGATGCCGGCGCCGAAGCCCTCCTCGATCACCAGCGTGCCGCGCACCGACGGCCGCGTCGGGGTCTGCACCTTGAGGGCATCGTCGATGACCTGACGCGACTTCGGGCCCGGCAGCTCATTGGAGACGATCTTCGGCATCTCCGGATAAGACAGCTTGGCCAGTTCCTGCTCGGAAATCATGAAGACGCCTCGGACGGAGATGGACGGGGTTCAGACGCAGTCAGTCACATCGGCATATGATTGGAGCGGACTATCCGGCGGCCGCCTTCACGCCGCGCTGGGCGCGGCGCTCGTGCTTGCCCGGCGCCAGCGTCGTCTCGAGATTGAACAAGCGCTGCGCGTTGCCGCCGAGAATGTCGCGCTTGGCCTGCTCGTCGAGAAACGGCAGGTCGTAGATGGTGGACGGCAGGTCCATGTCCCAGTGCGGGTAATCCGACGAGTACAGCAACTGCGTCTTGGCGTTGATCATTTCGAAGGTCACTTCCAGTGCCTTCGGATTGTTGACCATCTCCATCGGCTGCGAGGTGTAGTACATCTCGCGCATGTAGTCGCTGGGGATGCGCTTGAGCAGCGGTGCGTCCGACGAGCGCATCATGAATTCGTTGTCGAGGCGCTGCATCAGGAACGGCACCCAGGCGAGGCCCGATTCGATCCAGACGACCTTGAGCTTGGGGAAGCGCTCCGGCATGCCGTTGACCAGCCAGTTGGTCATGTGGAGCATGTTGTGCCAGGTGAAGCCCAGCGCATGTACCGCCATGAAGCGGTTAGTCAGCGACAGCTGCTTGTCGCTCCAGGTATAGGCGGCGTGAAACGCCAGCGGCAGGTTGCGTTCCTGCAGCATCGCATAGAGCTTCATATAAGCGTTGTCGTGGACGGATCGGTAATGCGTCGCCACCACCATGAAGCCGATGACGCCCTTGCGGCTGCCGAACTTCTCGACGATGTCGATACAGGCCGCCGGGTCGTTGAACGGCAGATAGAGCATCGACTTGAGGCGGCCATTCTCGCTCTCGAGAATGTTGTCGCATAGCCAGCGGTTATAGGCGCGCGCCAGCGCCACCTCGACCTCGATGCGCGGACAGGTGACGATGTTCAGCATCGGCGTCGGGAACATGCAGGCGACGTCGACGCGCAGCGCGTCCATCCAACGATACATCAGCGTGATGTCGCGGTGCGGCTGGGCCGGCACCTTCTCGCCGCGACGCTCCGGATAGCGCGTGATGCGCCCGGTCATTTCCTGATACGAGCCATCCATCGACGCGATGCCGCCGCGCGCCATGCCCTGGAACTTGGCTTCGCGGCGCAAGACGGGATCGTCGATGTAGTCGGCGATCTCGCTGAAGGCCTCGGTCTCGTAGTGGTGCGCATCGACATCGACGATCATGAAATCGTCGTAGTTGCGCGATTCACCCTGCGCCGCGGCGTTCTTGAGATGCACCGAGCTGTTAAAGCCCTCGTTCGCGACGTCACGGTTGCTGGTCACCTTCAACATCAGAAGCGCTCCGTCGCGGACTCGTCATACTTGATACGGCCGACGCTCGACATGTTCTGCCAGGCGCCGAGTTCGAAAAGAGCAAGGTTGACCGCCTCCAGCATCGCGGTGCAGCCGATCGCGACATCGGTCGCGGTCACGCCGCTGTTGCGGCCGAAGGGCAGCACACTCTCGCCGGCCTGCGCCTTGGCGGCGTAAACCTGCAGGACCGATGCGAAAGCCTGGCCCAGCGCATCGGCCGGAATGTCCTCAAGGCGGTTCTGCTCGATGGCCTCGAGGCAGCGCGCGGACAGATCGCTCGCCAGATCCGAGAAATCGCGCGCGGCGTCAGATCGCGACATAGATTTGCCCTTCCCTCTCGACCACGTCGTACTTCTTCAGCTTCACCTTCGGGTCGATGACGTGCTCGCCGGATTCGATATGGAATTCGTAGCCGTGCCACGGGCAGACGATATGCACATCGTCTTCATTGAATTTCTGGCAGACGAAGAGACCGTTCTCGTCGATCACGTCCTCGACTTGCGGCATGCGCACACCCTCGCAGACCGGCCCGCCCTGATGCGGGCAGACATTCTTGTAGGCGTGGCACCCGCCATTATGGCGAAAGATGCCGACCTCGACGTCGCCGATGGTGCACACCCGGACGGCGCCTTCCTTGAGCTCGTCGCTCCGGCACACCAGGACCTGCTCGCTCATTTGCCTCGTACTCCTTGCGCGCACCGAAGGGTCATTGCTAAGGTACCTATTGGTAAGATACCTTACGATTAATATAAGTCAACTCAGTTTTCTGTATCAATTGTCTGCCGGAGATTTCCTTGCCCGACACGCCGCGCCACCTCGCCGAAGCCCCTGTTCAACCGCCGCCCGTCGGCATCGGCAAACTGCTGCGGCGCTCACATCTGGCCTTCAGCAAATTGTTGCGTGACCGGCTCAAGGATCACGGCGTCAGCTTCAGCGAATTCGTCCATCTCGAGAGGTTGTGGTATGATGACGGCCTCAATCAGACCGAGTTGTCGCGCCGCGTCGGCATCGAAACCGCGTCGTCGACAACCGTGCTCGATGCCCTGGAAAAGCGCGGCTATATCCGCCGCGAGCGCGATGCGCGCGACCGCCGCAATGTGCGCGTCTTTCTCGAGCCCGCCGGCGCCGAGATCGAGGCCAAGCTCCTGGAATGCGCGGCCGGCATCAACGCCATCGCTCGCGAGGGCCTGAGCAAAGCTGATATCGCCGAGTTCTTCCGCATCGGAGCGATTATCGCCGGCAATCTCGAGACAAAAAGCCGCGGCGCCTCGCGCAAGGCCGGCAACCCGCCGGCCACAGCAGCCAAATCGCAACGCGCTCGTCGCAAGCGCGCCGCGACCTGATCAGGACGCGCGCTTGCGTTCGGCTTCCTGCATGCCGCGCGAGGCTTCTTCGCGCAGGTCGGCCCAGATCATGCCGACAAGCTGGCCGAAGCGCTCGCTGCTCATGATCTCAGAGGAGCGCGGCCGCGGCAGATCGATCGGCACGATGCGTTTGACCGTGCCCGGCCGGTAGCTCATCACCACGACACGATCGGAAAGCTGCACCGCTTCCGTGATGTTGTGGGTGATCAGCATCGTCGTCTGTTCGAGCTCCTGCTGAATCTGCAGCACCTTGTCGCCGAGCAACAACCGGGTCTGTTCGTCGAGCGCGGCGAAGGGCTCGTCCATCAGCAGGATCTTCGGATCGAAAGCCAGCGTCCGCGCGATCGCCGTGCGCTGGCGCATGCCGCCCGAGAGTTCGCTCGGATAATTGTTCTCGAAGCCTTCGAGACCGACCAACTGGATGAAATGCCTGGCCCGCTCGATGCGCTCGTTCTTCGGCATGCCGGCCGCTTCCAGCGGAAACATGACGTTCTGCAAGGTCGTGCGCCAGGGGAACGTCGATTCTTCCTGGAATACGGTGCCGATAGTGCGATCGCCGGGCTTGCCCTGGCCGTCTAGCACCACCTCGCCCTCGTAATCCTTGAGGAAGCCGCCGATGATATTGAACAGTGTCGACTTGCCGCAGCCGCTCGGCCCGATGATGGAAATGAACTCACCGGGCTTCACGTCGAACGACATGTCGCGGACGGCGACGATGCCGGCGTGTCCGCCGAATCTCTTGGTGACATTCTTGATTTGAAGTCCGTGACCGTGCGACATGGTGTTCATCCCTCGACTGGGTCTGGCTCAGGCCCCGGCAGCGTCCAGCACGACATTGATGCTCTTGAGCTGCGTATTGTCCAGCAGCTCTTCGATTGATTCTTCGCGTCCAAGCCCGGATTGCTTATAGCCGCCGAACGGCACGCCGTAATAATGCGTGCTGGCGCCGTTCACCCAAACATAACCGGCTTCGACGCGCGCCGCAGCGCGATGCGCGACCGACAGGTTCTTCGTCCAGATCGAAGCCGTGAGACCGTAGCTCAGTTCGTTGACCGCCTGGAACATCGCCTCCTCGTCGCGCCATTTGAAGACGCTGAGCACCGGCCCGAAGATTTCCTCGCGGGCAATCCGCATGTTCGATGTAACGTCGGCGAAGATTGTCGGCTCGTAGTAGAAGCCCTTGGCGAAGGCCGGATCGTCGGGGCGCCGGCCGCCGGTCACGAGTCGTGCGCCATCCTGCTTGCCGGCTTCGACGTAGTGGATGACCTTGTCGAGTTGCGCCTGGCTGACGAGACAGCCCATTTCGGTGTCCGGATCCGTCGGGATGCCGAAGCGCAGCGCCTTGAGTTTTTCCACGACGCGATCGAGCACCTGGTCGTGAATGCTCTCGTGCAGGAAGGCCCGCGACGTCGAGCCGCAGGACTGCCCCAGCCAGACGAAGTTCATGCCCTGGATCACGCCGGCGGCGAGCTTGTCCGGATCGGCGTCGGCATAACCGATCAGCGCATTCTTGCCGCCCAGTTCCAGCGACACCTTCTTCATGGAATCCGCGGCGCCCTTGAGGATCGCCTTGCCGGTCGGGATGGCGCCGATGAGGCCAACCTTGGCGACCAGCGGATGCGCGACCATGGCTTCGCCGCAGGCGCGGCCGCCGGCCAATACGCTGACGACACCTTTCGGAAACAATGGGCCGATCAGTTCGGCGAGGCGCAAGGTCGACAGCGGCGCCTGCTCCGGCGGCTTCATGATCACTGCGTTGCCGGCGGCGAGCGCCGGCGCGGCATGGGTCGCGGCAAACAGCATCGGGTGGTTATAGGCGTTGATGCGCACGACGACGCCGAGCGGCTCACGCACCGTGAAGCTCAGCACGTCGTCGCCGCCGGGAATCGTGTCGCCCTTGATCTCGGTGATCAGGCCGGCGAACTGCTCGAAGGCCAGCGCGCCGCCCTCGCTGTCCTTGATCATTCGTTTGAACGGGCCGCCGCAATCGGCGGCGTCGAGCATCGCCAGTTCCTCGGCGTGCTGCCGGATGACCTCGGCCGCCTTGCGCAGCACGGTGGCGCGCTCGAGAGGCTTCATGCGCCGCCACACCTTGAAGCCTTCGTAAGCGGCCTTCACGGCGGCATCGACGTCTTCGGCGCCGGCCATAGCGACGGCGCCGAGGCTTTCGCCGGTCGCCGGGTTGAACGTCTCCTGCGTCGCGCCCGAACGGGCCTTGTGCCAGGCGCCGGCGTAATAGAGATCGCGCTTCACCGTGGGCAGAACGAACGCGGCAGGCTTCTTCAACGCAGTCGCCATGACAAACCTCAGATGATGAATCTCAGATGGCAAATCTCGGACTGACAGACCTCGGGCCGTAACGTCGCAACTGAGCCCGCCGCTTAAGGCGAGCCGACTTCCTTGGTCTCGGTGAGCGCGGCCACGGTGCTGGGCGCGTAACCGGGCGCCACATGGACATCGACGACCACCGTCTCACCGGCCTTCACCGCGGCGACGGCTTCCGCCAAGGTCTTGGCCAAATCGGCGTGGCTCTTGACCGGGCCGAAGGCAGTCGCGCCCTGGGCGCGCGCGAACATGACGATGTCGGGCTCTGGATCGGCGATGCGCTGGCCGATCCAGCGGTTTTCGACCGGACGGCCGCGCATCACGGCGACGCGCTCCTGATGCACCTCGTCGTTGAAGTACGAGTGGTTGTTGGCGACGACCGTGAGCATCGGCACCTTGTAGTGCACGGCGCTCCACAGCGCGGTGACGCCCATCAGGTAATCGCCGTCACCGAGGATGGCGACCGGCAGACGGCCGGTGCCCTTGAGCGCCAGCGCGGCGCCGACGGCCATGCCGGGACCGGAGCCGACACCGCCGCCGCCGGAGTGACCGATCTGATCGAGCGGATGCTCGAAGGGCCAGTACGAGCCGTCCCAGCCGAGCGGCAGGCGCGACAGGCATACCGCTTCGTTCTTCACGGCGTCGCGCAAGGTCATCGCAATGTCCTTGAGCGTGATCGGGCCCTCGCCCGTTCCCTTCGCCACCTTGGCCGGCGTCTTGCTGTATGCGCGCTTCGGCGCCGGCAGCGCCTTGACCAGCGCCGGCACCGCCGCATCCGGCGTCACGGCGAGCCGCACGTCGACCGGCGGCAGCGCCATGTAGCCCATGTCCCATCCGTTATGGACATGGTGATCGACCGAGATGTGAATGATCTTCGCGGGGCAGCCTTCCGGCCAGGCCTGCTTCATCGTGCCGGCGAGATCGACCCAATCGAGGCTGAGCACCACGTCGCTGCTCTGCAGCTTGCCGAGCGATTCCTTGCTGATGAACATGCCCCGCGGCATGGCGTGCAGTTCGTGCTCGCTGGGGAAGCTGGCGCCAACCTTGAGGTCGGTGAACACCGTGGCGCCGAGTTGCTCGGCAAGCCGCACGCGGTCGGCCCAGGCCTTTGGATCGCGCGACACGCGGCCTGACAGGATCACCGGCGACTTGGCGTTCGTCAGCAGACGGACGGCCGCATCGAGGCTGACCGGATCGGGAGCCGGCGACGGGATCGCCTTGTAGCGCTGCATATCCGGCATCGGCGCGCCGCCGGCGTGCCTGGCCTCCTGCACCGCGGAGTCGAGCACGATGTAGACGGGCCCGCACGGCGCCGTGGTCGAGATCTGCATGCCGCGCAGCAGCGACTCTTCCGTCGCTTCGACTGAAGCCGGCTGGTCGTCCCACTTGGTGTAATGCCGCGTCATTGACGCCTGGTCGCGAGACGTGTGGATCCAGTCGATGAACGGCCGGCGCTTGTTGGCATCGACCGGGCCGGTGGCGCCGAGAATCATCATCGGCACGCGGTCGCACCAGGCGTTGAAGATCGCCATGGTGCCGTGCATGAGGCCTACATTGCTGTGCAGCACCACCGCCAGCGGCTTGCCGGCCACCTTGGCATAGCCATGCGCGATGGCGACCGCGGCCTCTTCGTGCAGACACAGCAGCATCTGGGGCCGCTCGTTGCCGAGCAGATTGACGAGACTGTCATGCAGGCCGCGGAAGCTGGCGCCAGGGTTCAGGCAGATGAACGGCAGGTCAAGTTCCCGGATGATCCGGGCAATACGATCGCTGCCCCACCCGTCTTCAACCGAATTCGGTAGCGTCGGCACCTCGGGAATGCCGGAATTGCTTCGCGACTCGCCTGCCTTGTTACGCACGCCTGAACTTCCCCTTGCCGCTTGCGGTGGTTTGTTTACTTCGCCGGGCCGGCGCCCGGACCGACGTAGAACATCAGCGTCGACAGTGCCGTCTCACGCTCGTCATTCGTCAGCTGGCTGGTGAAGTAATCGACATGCGGCTTCACCTCATTGTCGATGCGATCGCAGACCGCCTTGCCCGCCGGCGTGATCTTGAGGATCGTCACGCGGCCGTCCGTGACATCGGAATCGCGCTTGAGATACTTCGACTTGACCAGGCCTTTGATCAGGTTGGAGGCGAAAGCCGGCGCGATATCGAGCCGCTCGGCGAGTTCGCTCACGCGCAATTCCTGATTCGGACTGCCGTAAACCTGGAGCAGCGCCTGATGCGCCAGCGATTCCAGGCCGACTTCCTTGGCCTTCTCCTCGATGATGCGGAAGACCTTGCGCAGGATGTAGCGCACATGGGCTACGGCTGCGAAATACTCATGCTTGTCGGCACCATTGCGCGAGCGCGCGGCGGCGGCCGAGCGCTTTTCAATCTTCGCAAAGTTGAGGACCACGTTCATCTTCATTTCCCGGCATTTGCAGCGCCGCCCTGTCGCGCCGTGATGGGCGATAACCGCGGCGTTGTTGATTCGAATTAGTTAGTTAACATATCTTTCTGCAAATGCCAGCCTTATTTCCGGGCGGGTTGCATCGTCTGAACGGCAGGCGGTATCCGATGGCGCGCGGCCCGGCGCATGGCCGGTCTGCCGCGATTTATGTATGTTTACAACCTTAGTTCTATAATATATGCCAGAGACCTTACCGCCGCCGGACCGCGGGTCGCGGCGGCGAACAGGATTTGCACGTGACCCAGCGTATCATCGTCGGTATCAGCGGCGCCTCCGGAGCGATCCTCGGTATCCGCACCCTCGAGGCCCTGCGCGCGGCCGGCGTCGAGACGCACCTCGTGCTGAGCAAGTCGGCGGCCCTGACGATCTCTAGCGAAACCGATCACACGCCCGCGCAGGTGCGCGATCTCGCCGACGTCACCTACAAGGCCGAGAATGTCGGCGCCGCCATCGCCAGCGGCTCGTTTCGCACCATGGGGATGATCGTCATCCCCTGCTCCATCCGCTCGCTGTCGGAGATTGCCTACGGCAATACGACGACGCTGCTGACGCGCGCCGCCGATGTCGTGCTCAAGGAGCGCCGCAAGCTCGTACTCGTGGTGCGCGAGACACCGCTGCATCTCGGCCATCTCAAGACCATGACGCGGGCCGCCGAGATCGGCGCGCTCATCGCACCGTTTATGCCCGCGCTTTACACCCGGCCGCAGACCATCGACGACATCGTCAATCACACGGTCGGCCGCGTGCTCGATCAGTTCGATATCGATACGGGAGCCGTCAAGCGGTGGGGCGAACAAGTCCCGGCCATTGGCGAAAACTAACGACTAAAGGAATGCCGGAAATGTACCGCGACTTGCGTGAATTCATCGATCTCGTGGACGGCCTCGGTGCGCTGCGGCGGATCGACAACGCCGATCCGATGCTCGAGATCGGCGGCATCACCGAAGTCGCGGCCGGCATGCCGGAATGCCCGGCCCTGCTGTTCGATAACATCAAGGGCTACCCGAAGGGCTATCGCATCTTCAGCAACGCCACCGTGAGCGCGCAGCGCGCCGCGCTGGCGCTCGGCCTCGATCCGCATCTGCGTCCGCTCGACGCGCTCAAGGCGTGGATGGCCAAGCGCCAGACGCTCAAGACCTTCGATCCCGTCGAGGTCAAGGACGCCGCTTATCTTGAGAACTCGATGACCGGCGACGACGTCGATCTCGCCCGCCTGCCGGCGCCGCACTGGCATCCGGAAGACGGCGGCCCCTATATCGGCTCCGGCAGCCTCGTCATCATGGGCGACGCCGATGAGGGCTGGGTCAACGCCTCGATCTATCGCGTGCAGGTGCACGGCAAGGACCAGGTCACGATTCAGTTCGATCACCAGGGCCGCCACGGCGCGATGATTTCCAAGAAATACTGGCAGCAGGGCAAGCCTTGCCCCGTCGCCGTCGTTAATGGCGAGGATCCGGCGCTGTTCATCGCCGGCTTCGAGTATCTGCCGGCGGGTCAGTCGGAATACGCCTTCGCCGGCGCCATCAAAGGCGCACCGATCGAGGTGCGTCGCGGTCCGGTCACCGGTCTCCCGATCCCGGCCTTTGCCGAAAGCGTGCTCGAGGGCGAACTGCTGCCGATCTCGGAGACCAGCCTGCTCGAAGGCCCGTTCGGCGAGTTCACCGGCTATTACGCCGCCGACAAGCGGCCGGCGCCGGTGATGCAGGTCACCGCGATCCACCACCGCACCAACCCCATTCTGCTCGGCTCGCCGCCGATGAAGCCGCCGCGCTTCCATTTCGGCCTGCCGTTTCGCGGCGCCGGCATCTGGCAGAACCTCATCGCCTGCGGCGTCACCGACGTCGTCGGCGTCTGGCAGCACGTCTCGCAGCTCATGACCGTGATCGCGCTCGAACAGCGCTATCCCGGCCACGCCAAGCGCGCCGGCCTCATCGCCGCGGCGAACAGCTACATGGGCCGCCTCGTCGTCGTCGTCGATGAAGACGTCGATCCATCCAACCTCGCCGACGTGATGTGGGCCGTAACGACGCGCTCGGAGCCGTCGGAATCGGTGGATATCGTGCGCGGCGGCTGGAGCTCGGGCCTCGATCCACGGCTGACGCCCGAAGCGCGCGATCAGGGCCTGACGCAGAATTCCAAGATGATCATCGACGCCTGCCGACCCTTCGGCTGGCGCGACAAATACGCCAAGACCTCGGCGCTCTCGATCGCCGAGACGCGCGTCATCGAAGACAAATGGATGGCGAGCCTGAGACCCGCCGTCCGCACCTGAGCGAAACGGCCATGGCGAAGCCCCGGGTCCTCGTTTTCGCGCCGCTCGCGGGCAGCGAGGCGATGATGGGCGAACTCGCCGCGCATGGCTACGACGTCGTGCTCGGCGAGCCGCATTGGCAGCAGCCCGGCAAAGCTAAGGCGTCGGATATTGCTGCCGCCGCGCGCAACGCCGTGGCGCTGATGGGCACCTCGATCCGCGCCACACCGATCACGCGCGAGGTGCTGGAAGCCTCGCCGCACTTGCGTACGGTGACTAAATATTCGGTCGGCGTCGACGACGTCGATGTCGCCGCCGCCACGGAGCTCGGCATCCTGGTCTGCCACGGCCCGACCGAGGACAACTGCTTCGCGGTCGCCGAGAACACCATCGCCTTGATGCTGGCGCTGCTGAAGAAGATCGCCAGGCGCGACGCCGACGTGCGTGCGGGCCAATGGCGCCAAGAGCGCCACGCCGCGACCTTCCTCGGCGCCCGCGCCTCCGACGGCTATCCAGGCATCACGGTCGGTCTCGTCGGCCTCGGCCGCATCGGCACGCGCGTCTCGCAATTGCTCGCGCCGTGGCGGCTGCGCATCATCGCGTACGATCCTTACGTGCCGCCGACCAGCTTCATGCTCGCCGGTGTCGAGCGCGTCGATTACGATACGCTGCTGCGGCGTGCCGATGTCGTGTCATTCCACGCGACCTTGAACGACGAAACCCGCATGATGTTCGGTGCTCGCGAGATCGGTCTGATGAAGGCAGGCGCCGTCGTCCTCAACACCGCGCGCGGCAAGATCATTGACGAGGCCGCCGTCGCCGCCGCATTGCGTGACGGCCGTCTCGGCGGCGCCGCGATCGACGCCTTCGAGGAAGAGCCGCTGCCCATGGACTCGCCGCTGCGCGCCATCGGCGACACGCTGATCCTGTCGCCGCATGCGACCGCGAAGACCGACACCATCGAATTGCGCGCCGGCGCCGAATGGGCCGGCCGCTCGGTGCACGACGCGCTCTGCGGCCGCGTACCCGACAATGTCTACAACAAGGACGCCATCGCGCTGTGGAAGCAGCGCTTCGGCGGCGTCGATCTGTCGAAAGCCTGATCCCGCAACGAAAAGGGGCCGCCCTTACGGGCGGCCCAGTGACCGGGAGGAAGCGCCGGTGCAGGGATCGTCACGCCGCGATGGCGTTTTCCGCCGCGACGTAAGGCAGGTTCAGACTGTCGGCGACCGCCTTGTAGGTCACCTTGCCCTTGTGAACGTTGAGGCCGTTGCGCAGATGCGGGCTCGCGAGCAGCGCCTTGAGCCCCGATGACGCGAGCGCAAGGCCGAACGGCAGCGTCGCATTGTTGAGCGCGTGGCTCGACGTGACCGGCACCGCGCCCGGCATGTTGGCGACGCAATAGTGGATGACGCCATCCACGACATAAGTCGGCTCGGCATGCGTCGTCGCATGCGATGTCTCGAAGCAACCGCCCTGGTCGATGGCGACATCGACGATGACCGCGCCCTTCTTCATGGTCTTGAGCTTGTCGCGGCTGACGAGCTTCGGCGCGCTGGCGCCGGGCACCAGCACGGCGCCGATCACGACATCGGCTGCGGCGACTTCGTTGTCGAGAGCCTCGCCGGTCGAGAACAGCGTGCGCACGCGGCCGCCGAACAATTCATCGAGCTCGCGCAGGCGCGGCAGCGAACGGTCGAGAATGGTGACTTCCGCGCCGAGACCGACCGCCATGCGGGCGGCATGCGCGCCGACAACGCCGCCGCCGATCACCACGACGCGGCCTGCCGGCACGCCGGGCACGCCGCCAATGAGCAGGCCGCGGCCGCCGGCGGGCCGCTTGAGCGCGACGCCCGCCGCCTCGATCGACAGGCGGCCGGCGACTTCGCTCATCGGCGCCAGCAGCGGCAGGCCGCCGCGCTCGTCCGTGACGGTCTCATAGGCGACCGCGGTGCATCCCGACTTGATGAGGGCCGCCGTCTGCTTCGGGTCCGGCGCCAAATGGAGATAGGTGAACAGGATCTGGCCTTCGCGAAGCTGCGCGCACTCGTCGAGTTGCGGCTCCTTGACCTTGACGATCATGTCCGCCTTTTTGAACACCTCTTCCGCGGAATTCGCGATCGAGGCGCCGGCCTGTTGATAGACGTCGTCGGCGGCGCCAATGCCATCGCCGGCGCCGCTCTGCACAAGAACCTGGTGACCGCGCTGGGCATATTCCCTGACAGATGCCGGGGTCAGGCCAACGCGGTACTCATGAGTTTTGATTTCGCTTGGAACGCCGACGAGCATGCGCGATCCCCTCCCTGGTTGACGGCAACGCTAGACCAGGACGAGGTTGTTTTTCCGGCGTTTCCTGCGCTATGTTGGTCCATCGCGCAGCTTTCCGGCGCGCAACATCGGTCTTCGGCTCGTTTCATGCACGATCTGGACAAGATAGATATCGCGTTGCTGCGGGAAGTCGCCGGCAATGCGCGCGCGTCCCATGTCGAGCTCGCCGAACGCGTCGGGCTGTCGAGCACGGCCTGTTCCCGGCGTCTCGCCGTTCTCGAAGAGGAAGGATTCATCGCCGGCTATCACGCCGCGCTCGGCCTGCACGCGCTCGGTCTCGGCACGACGGTCATCGTGCGCATCACGCTGGAAAGCCAGAGCGAGGAAGCGCTGCAGTCCTTCGAGGCGGCGGTGGCAAAGTGCCCGTCCGTCATCCGCTGCCTGCTGATGTCAGGCTCGGACGACTATCTCGTCACCATCCTGGCTCGCGGCATCGAGGACTTCGAGCATATTCACAAGACCCAATTGTCGCGGTTGCCGAAAGTTGCCCGTATCCACTCGAGCTTCGCCATCCGCAACGTCGTCGAACGCCCCTTCCCGCCGACCGCTTTGGCTGAAAGCACAAAGCGGCCGAAGCGGTGAGGACTACCTGACGTCGCCTTCAGGCGGCAGCGCCAGAGCGCTTTCGACCATGCCGGTCGCCCGGGCGAAGTCGAAGTTGCGGTAGACGTTCATCTTCACCAGGAACGACGCGCCGCCGTAGAACTTCTCGTACTGCTGGTGGCGGCTGCCGAATTCAGAGCCGATGAAGTCCCAGGCCATGCGCATGACCGCGACGCGGCTCTTGGCATCCGCGACGCCGGACTGCATGAACCGGTCGATGTCGGCGCGCATGTCGGGGTTCTGGAAGTCGGCATAAGCCGACGGCACGGTGATCATGCCGGCGCCGCTCAGTTCGCGAATGATCTCGAGCATGCGCGAATTCAGCTCGGACTGCAGCGCCATCACCGAATACAGGCCCGTCTTCGACGGCCACAGCACGCCGTCCTTGTCGATGGTCGCCGTCGTTTCCTGCGACAGCAGCATGTTCTCGACGATCGACACGAGAGAGGCGAGTTCGCCCATCTGCACCTGAACGGCCGGATTGGAATCGTTGCCGGTCATTTCGTTCATGCGCTTGGAAAGGCCGATCATGAAACGCAGCTTGGTCGCGTAGCGCGCCTGCGCCTGGCAGTTGCCATACAGATGCGACGGCGTCCGCCACCACTGATCGCGGCAGACCGCCGGATTGCGGTAGATGAAGACATTTTCCCACGGCACAAAGACGTTATCGAGGACCACGAAGCAATCGACTTCGTCGAAGCGCGAGGACAGCGGATAGTCGTAGGAATTGTCCGCGACGTTCGCATAAGCGCGGCGGGGATAGAGCTTGAGCCCGGGCGCATTGGCCGGAATGGCGACGCCGTTGGCGTAGTTCTCGTCGCCCGGCTGCAGCGGATGGATGCAGCTCAGGTAGATGTAATCCGAAAACAGACCGGCGGTGGCGAGCTGCTGCGCACCCGACAGATAGATGCCGGCATCGGTTTCCTTGACGACGCCGGCATAGAGCGTCGGATCGCTCTGCTGGTGCGCCGGTTTGCTGCGGTCGATCTGCGGCGGCACGATCGCGTAGCTGAGATACTGGTGCGTATCGCGGATCTTTTCATAGAAGTTGACGACGTTGTCCGCGAACTTCTGGCCGCCCGCGGCGAACACGCTCGGCACCGCGGCGTAACCGGCAAAGAAGCCGGCGACGTGGTCGGGAGTGCGCCCCATCAAACCGTAGGTGGCTTCCGCCCAGGTCTCGGCGGCGAGGCGCTTGGCCTTGAGGTCGGCATGAGACTTCGGGATTTGATAGGCGCGCCAGACCGGATTGCCGGTCTTCGGCGAGGTGAAGGTCATGCGCTCGCGCATCTCCGGCGCGGCGGCAATGTCGAACAGGCGGGCAAGAGACCTGGCGCCGCCGGAGAAAGCCTTGTGGGTTGTGACGTCCTTGACCTTCTCGCCATCGACATAGACCTGACGACCGTCGCGCAGGGATTCGAGATATTCGGCGCCTGTGCGCAATCCGGTGCCGGAACTCTTCCGGGAACTCCCCTTCGTCACGTTTTCAACGACGTTCATGGCGTTCCTTAACCTCCGCGATCGATGAATCTTCCGCTGAGGCGTGGGGATAACGGCTCCGATCCGCCTCTTGCATTATGCTATAAAACATAGGTATGTTAGATTAGCAATCAAATTCCGCACCCGGCCGGGATAACAAGGAAATTTAGATGACGACCAGTTCGGTCTCCGACACGACCCTGACTTCAAATCCGGCTGCGAAGCGGCGCTGGCTCGTCGCCGGCGTGCTGTTGCTGGTTGTGATCGCCGGTTTCTTCGACCGCATCAGCATCGCGGTGCTGTTCACCAACGCCGATTTCAATCAGGCGATCGGCATCGGCTTCAACCCGCCGATGCTCGGCCTGCTGATGACATCGTTCCTCCTTGCCTATGGCGTGGCCGGCATATTCCTGAGCTTCATCGGCGACATTTACGGACCGCGGCGCAGCCTCGCCGTCGGCGCGACGCTGTGGGGCGTGTTCATGGTGCTGATCGGCGCCGCAAGTTCCTTCACGTCGATGATCGTCTACCGCGTGCTGCTCGGCCTCGCCGAAGGCCCGCAGTTCGCGCTGGTGAACAAGGTGGTCAAGCGCTGGTTCCCCAAGCACGAACAGGCGCGCGCCAATTCGGTGTGGATGGTCGGCAGTCCGCTCGGCTCGGCCATCGGCTTCCCGCTGACCATCGCGCTGGTCGCCGCGTTCGGCTGGCGCTCATCGTTCTATGCCTTGGCCATCCTCAACATCGTCATCATCGTGCCGCTGGTGCTGATGCTGGTGCGCGACTGGCCGCCCTACCGCGAGGCCGAAGCGCGCGCTGAGGAATCCTCCACCACATCGATGACCGGCAGCATCGGCGTCTTCCTGAAGGACTGGCGCTTCTGGATGATTCTGATCTTCAATTCGGCATGTCTGGTCTATCTCTGGGGCCTCAATGCCTGGCTGCCGAGCTATCTGGAGAAGGTGCAGCACTTCGATCTCAAGTCGCTCGGCTTCTTCGCCTCGCTGCCGTTCATCCTGATGTTCTTCGGCGAGTTGCTCGGCGGCTATATTTCCGACCGCATCGGCCGCCGCGCCATTGTCTGCTTCATCGGCCTGTTCATGGCCGGCGCGCTGATCTATGTCGTGTCCTTCGTCTCGAACCCCTACGCCGCCGCCGTCGTGATGGCGTTGAGCGCCGGCTTCTGGGGCTCGGCGCTGCCGCCGCTGTTCGCCATGGCGGCGCAGATCATTCCGCCGCAGGTCACGGCTTCGGGCGTCGGCGTCTACAATGGCGCGGGCAACCTGATCGGCGCCTGCTCGCCGCTGCTGATGGGCTGGATCATCGGCACCTCCGGCAATTTCAACGCGGGGCTGCTGGTGCTGGTCGGCGCCGGCGTGCTCGGCTCGCTCTTCATGCTGCCGCTCATCAAGCGTTACTGAGGCAAAGGAACCGGTTATGCCCGAGATCAAGCTCACCTTCTCGTCCGACGACGCCAGCGGCGACATGAACGCCACCGTCTCCTCGCTCGTCATCGCCGGCTGGACCGGGCGCGACCCGGCCGCCATGGAGGCGCATATCGTCGAACTGGAGAAGCTCGGCGTAAAGCGTCCGGCCTCGACGCCGATCTTCTATCGCGGCGCGACCTCGCTGCTCACCCAGGCGCCGGAAATCGAGGTGGTCGGCACCCATTCGAGCGGCGAAGTCGAGCCGGTGATCTTCAGCCTGCCGGACGGCCTCTGGCTCGGCGTCGGCTCCGATCACACCGATCGCCAGGTCGAAACCGTCGGCATCACCATCTCCAAGCAAATGTGCGCCAAGCCGGTGTCGAAGCGGCTGTGGCGTTTCGCCGACGTGTCGGCGCGCTGGGACCAGTTGCTGGTGCGCTCCTTCGCCACCCGCAATGGCAAGCGCAGCCTCTATCAGGAAGGCCCGCTCGCCAAGATGCGCCATCCCGACGACCTGACCGCACGCTATCTCGGCGCCGGCGCCAAGCTGCCGGTGGGCACCGCGATGTTCTGCGGCACGTTGGCCGTCCATGGCGAGATCGCCGGCGCCGACCTTTTCGAGCTCGAACTCGAAGATCCGGTCGCCAAGCGCAAGATCACCCACCGCTACACCACTCTCACCCTGCCGATCGCCGGCTAAAACGCGAGGTCCCATGCCCTTCAACAAGCCGCATCTCGAATTCTTCGCCCTCGACATGAACTCCGGCTGGGAGACGCCGCCCGGCTATCCGTCCGGCATCAAGCAGAAGATCCTGGCCAGCGACCTCAACGAGACGGCCAAGACCGGCAGTCGCTCGCGCATCCTGCGCTTCGATCCCGGCGTCTTCACCGTCGATCCCTTCGTGCACGATCACTGGGAGGAAGTGTTCCTGTTCTCCGGCGATCTCACCGTCGGCAACGACAAGAACGGCAAGGGCGGCGAGCCGTTCAACCCGCTGACCTATGCCTGCCGGCCGCCCGGCGCCTATCACGGCCCGTTCAAGTCGGAGAAGGGCTGCATGCTGTTCGAGATCCACTACTACGACGAAACCCAGAACAAGAAGTAGCAACCGATGAAGATCGCGGTCCCCGACCTGATTTCCAACTCGTATTTTCCGGCGGCGGCCGCGGTCGAACTCGGCTACTTCAAGGAAGAAGGCCTCGACGTCTCACTCGAACTGATCTTCCCGGTCGACAAGTGCTATGCCGCCTTGCGCGACGGCACCATCGACTTCGTCGGCGGCTCGGCGCACTCGGCGCTCGCCGCCTTTCCCGAGTGGAAGGGCGTCAAGCTGCTGTGCGCGCAGGCGCAGGGCATGTACTGGTTCCTGGTCATGCGCGCAGACCTCAAGGCCAAGCGCAACGATCTGAGCATCGTCAAGGGCAAGCGCATCGGCGCTGCGCCGTGGGTCGAGATGGGCCTGCGGCAACTGCTCAAGGCCGGCGGTATCGATCTGGAACGCGATCAGGTCTCGATCGCGCCGGTGCCGGGCGCCGTCGGCGCCACCGTCAATTTCGGCCTCACCGCCGCCAAGGCGCTCGAGGACGGCAAGATCGACGGCTTCTGGGCCAACGGCATGGGCACCGAAGTTGCGGTGACGCGGGGCGTCGGCAGCGTCGTGCTCGACATCCGCCGCGGCGACGGGCCGAAGGGCTGCTTCGACTACACCATGGCCTCGATCGCCACGTCCGACCGCTTCATCGAACAGTCGCCGGACAAGGCGGCTGCGGCCGTGCGCGCCATCGTCAAGACGCAGGCCGCGCTGAAAGCCGATCCGTCGAAAGCCACCGCCGTCGGCCGCAAGCTGTTTCCGCCCGCGGAAGCCGAACTGATCGCCGAACTGATCCGGCGCGACCTGCCCTATTACGACGCGACGATCACGCCCTCCTTCGTCGAGGGCATGAACGCCTTCGCGCGCAATATCGGCATCCTCAAGGGCCATCCGCGCTACGAGGACGTAGTGGCGACGCAGTTCAGCCCATTGTGGTCCCAAGGATCAGTGAAAGGGTGAGTGAAGGCGTGAGCGGCAACACCGGCACCAGACTGGATGCCCGCGCATTCCGCAATGCGCTCGGCCTGTTCGCGACCGGCGTCGCCATTATTTCCGCCGAGGTCGATGGCAACAAGATCGGCGCCACGGTGAGCTCGTTCAACTCCGTGTCGCTCGAGCCGCCGCTGGTGCTGTTCAGCATTGCCAGGAACGCTTACGGCCTGCCCTTGTGGAAAGCGGCGAAGGCGCTGGCTATCTCAGTGCTCGGCGAACACCAGATCGAATTGTCCAACCGCTTTGCGCGGGCGACCGGCAGTAAATGGGACGGCCTTTCCGAGCGCCGCGCCGGCAACGGCAGCCCGCTGCCGCCGGACATCCTCATGCATCTCGAATGCCGGCCTTACGCCACCTATGACGGCGGCGACCACGAGATCTTCGTCTGCGAGGTCACAGGCTTCACGGTTCATCACGCCAACGCCCTGCCGCTGGTGTTCTTCTCCGGCCGTTACCGGCGGCTCGCCCATGACGACGGCGCCCGGGCGCCGGAAGACAATCTGTGGCTCCACGGCTGGTGACGAGCCAATTCTGTTCCGCGGCCCCCCACGATCGTGTATTTGACAGATGTCCTTAGCTGACGGCCACGAGGCATCGATGCCGAATAAACGCGCTCCTGCGGTGAAAAAAGGCCCGGAATCGGCCCCCCGGGCTTCGGCCAAGAACCTCACCGTCAGCCTGCCCGAACTTCTCGTCGACGGCTCCGATCTCAAGTTCCGCGAACTGGTCGCCGATCTCTTCGCCGCCGCGGCCGGCATGCTCGCGCTGCGCCGGGCGCTCGCCACATCGGTCGGTTTGAGCGCCGCCGAATATGCGATCCTGCTCGCGACCTGGCATCTGCAGAAGAAAGGCGCGGTCGGCATCAACACGCTGGCCGGGCAACTGCATGTCGCCGCCGCCAACGTCACGGCCGAAGTCGGCAAGCTGGTCAAGAAGGGCATCCTCGACAAGCAGCCGCATCCGAAGGACAGCCGCGCCGTGCTCATTCGCCTGACCGCGGAGGGCACCGCCATCCTCCACGAACTGACGCCGCTGCTGCGCCGGATCAACGACCGCCTGTTCTCCGGCAACCGCGCGCGCGACATGAATGCCGTGGCGAACTTCCTCCGCCACATCGCCGACGAGACTCCGAATTCGATTCATCTGGCCAAGAGTTTCCGGCCGGGCGCGCGCGACGAGCGGCGGCGAAAATCATCCGCGAAAGAGAGCCGCCTGTAATGCAGGTCCTGGTGATCGGAGCCGGCGTGGTCGGCCTGGCCGCGGCGCGCGCGATCGCGCAACGCGGGCATGACGTCATCGTCGCCGAGGCGGCGAACGCCATCGGCACCGGCGTATCGTCGCGCAATTCCGAAGTCATCCACGCCGGCATGTATTACCCGACCGGCTCGCTGCGCGCGAAGCACTGCGTCGCCGGCCGGCGGCTGCTCTACGCATTCTGCGCTTCGCATGGCGTACCGCATAAAAAGGTCGGCAAGCTGATCGTCGCCACCAACGACGCCGAAACCGCCAAGCTCGAGCAAATCGGGGCGCAGGGCAAGATCAACGACGTCGAAGGTCTGACCCTGCTGAGCGCCGCCGAGGCGAAAGCGCTGGAGCCGGCGCTGGCCTGCACCGCCGCGCTGCTGTCGCCCGAGACCGGTATCGTCAGTGCGCATGATTACATGCTGGCGCTGCGCGGCGACATCGAGGATGCCGGCGGGGCCATCGCCTTCAACACACCGGTGACCGGCGCGGTGCGCAGAAACGGCCAGTGGCTCGTCGCCTTCGGCGGCAGCGACGCCGGCGAGATGGAATTCGACGCCATCGTCAATTGCGGCGGCCTGTCGGCTCAGAAAATCGCACTGACGATGCCGGACTATCCCGCCGCGCGCGTGCCCAAGCAGGTCTTGGCGAAGGGCAACTACTTCACTTATGCCGGCAAGCCGGCCTTCACCCGGCTGATCTATCCGACGCCAGTGACCGGCGGCCTCGGCGTCCATGTCACGCTCGATCTCGCCGGCCGCATGCGTTTCGGGCCGGACGTCGAATGGATCGACCAGGAGTACTACCCGGTCGATCCTGCGCGCGCCGACGCCTTCTATGACCGCATCCGCACTTACTGGCCGGCACTGAAGGACGGCGCGCTGGCGCCGGACTATTCCGGCATCCGGCCGAAACTCACCGGCCCCGGCGAAGCGGCGGCGGATTTCCTCATCGATACGCCGGCCGATCACGCCGTGCCTGGTCTGGTGCAGATGTTCGGCATCGAGTCGCCGGGCCTGACCAGTTCGCTGTCGCTGGCGGAACTGACGGCGGCCGCGCTCGAGGTCTAGCGGCCGCGGCGCGCATGGCCGTACGGCCGGAACGCGCGACAAAAAGATATACATAACTAAGCTATATGTTATTGTTTTCTCGGCCGCATCTCACGTGCGCGGTCATCAACGCGCCGTCGCTTAAACGTCTCGGGAGACATGCCGTGCAAGACATCGACCGCCCCACCGTCCCGGTGAAATCCAACGATCTCGCCTGGAAAAGCGATGTGGTCGCCGAGTTGTTGCGCCGGTCCGAGATACCCTTCGTCGCCCTCAATCCCGGCGCCAGCTATCGCGGCCTGCATGACAGCCTGGTCAACTATCTCGGCAACGCGGCGCCGCAAATGCTGCTGTGTCTGAACGAGGATCATGTCGTCTCGATCGCGCACGGCTACGCCAAGGCCACCGATCAGCCGCTCGCCTGCGTGCTGCACAGCAATGTCGGCCTCATGCACGGCCTGATGGGCGTCTTCAATGCCTGGGCCGATCGCGTGCCGATGCTGATCCTCGGTGCCACCGGCCCGGTGCAGCCGGAAAAGCGCCGGCCGTGGATCGACTGGATCCACACCGCCAAGGATCAAGGCGCCCTGCTCCGCCATTATGTGAAGTGGGATGACGAGCCGCGCTCGCTTCACGGCGTCATCGAAAGCATGACGCGCGCTCTACAGATGACCACCAGCGCGCCCAAGGCGCCGGTCTATGTCTGCCTCGACGCCGGTCTTCAGGAAGAGCCGATTGCCGATGCGGTGGACCTGCCGGGCCTCGAACGCTTTGCCGCGCCCGACGCCCCCTGCGGCACGCCGGCGGACATCGCTGAAGTGGCCGGCATGGTCGCCACTGCCAAACGTCCGGTCTTTCTGATCGGCCGCGGCTCGCGTCAGCAACTGCATTGGGACCGGCGCATCGAACTCGCCGAGACCGCCGGTGCCGCTGTGATCACCTCGCTGCGCGAGCGCGCGGTGTTCCCGACGACGCATGCCCAGCACATCTCACCGCCCAGCGGCTGGATGACCGCCGGCGCCAAGGCCGCGATCAAGGAAGCCGACCTGATCGTCAGCTTCGACTGGGTCGACCTCAACGGCTATCTGCAGCAGTTCGACCGCCAGACACATCGTCTGGCGTCGAAGATCGTGCACGTGTCGCTCGAAAGCATCCTGCAGAACGGCTGGAGCATGGACCACTTCGCGCCGGTCGCCGCCGACCGCCATGTCATGGCCGACGCCGATGCCTTCATCGAACAGCTTTTGCCAGCCATCAAATCGCGTGTCGGCAAGCCGCGCACGCCGTGGCTCAAGGGAGGCCCGGCGGCGCCGCGCGGCTTCAGCGATGGTGCCGAAAGTGAAATGGTCCCCCACGATATCGAGGCGCTGCTCGCCGAGCTGAAGAAAGAGCACCCGATCACGCTGGCGCATACGACCATCGGCTGGGCCTCGACGGATTATCCGATGGAAGGCCCGCTCGATTATCTCGGCCATGATGGCGGCGCCGGCCTTGCCGCCGGTCCGGGTTTGACCATCGGTGCCGCGTTGGCGCTGCGCGACACCGACCGGATCGTGGTCGGCGTGCTCGGCGACGGCGATTTCCTGCAAGGCGCGACGGCGCTGTGGACCGCAGCGCATTACAGCATCCCCTGCCTGTTCATCGTCTCGAACAACCGCTCGAACTTCAACGACGAGGTGCATCAGGAAACCGTCGCCAAGACACGCGGCCGGCCGGTGGAGAACCGCTGGGTCGGCCAGCGCATCGACGATCCGGCCGTCGATCTCGCCGCCATCGCCCGCGCACAGGGCGTCGATGCCATCGGGCCGGTGAATACGATCGGCGAATTGCGCAAGGCCGTGGAAACGGGTCTCGACGCCGTGAAGAGCGGCAAGCCGTTCTTCATCGATGCCCGCGTCAACCCTGGCTACGCCAATATTATCGTATCGCGGCACGGCTGACAGACTACGCGGGCCGGCTGCGCCGCCGTTACGGCATCAACGGCGGCGGCCTGCGATGATGCGTCGCCTGCTCGTAGGCATAGGCCAGCTCGAGCATACGCGCGTCCGAATAAGGCCGCCCCAGGAAGGTGATGCCCGCCGGCAGATCGTCGGTCGTGTAGCCCGCCGGCACCACGACCGACGGCACATTGGTCAGGAACGTATTGAGGTGCGGCGCGCCCTTTTGATCGACGAACGGCGGCTCGACGCCGTCCTTGATCAAGGTCGGCTGGTGCTCGACCGCCTTGTGCACGATGGCATCGAGCCGGTGGTCGGCCATCACCTTGAGCAGGTTGGTGAGCAGTTGTTCGCGGGCGCGATGATAGGCGAGCTGCTTCTCGTCCGATGGCGCGTCACACCAACGCTTCTGCGAATTGATCCAGACTTTCTGGAACAACGGTGACGCCGCGACTTCCTCGCGGGTGGCGAACGGCGGCTTGGTGCCTTTGACGTAAAGCGCGTACATCTCGTTGTCGTTGTCCGGATTGCGCGCCCGCTTCTTCAGCAGAGCGACGAGGTCAGGAATGACGATCGAATCGACGATCTCGGCGCCGGCCTGCTTCAGCTCGGCGACGGCCTTGTTGAACACGTCATCGACCTTCCTGAAGTCGTCGGATTGCGGCTCGCTGTCGTAGCCTATCGGTTCGCGCAGGATGCCGATGCGCACACCGGCGAGGCCGCTCTTCTTCAACAAGGCGCTGTAGCTCGCCGCTGTCTGCCCGACGCCATAAGCGGTGCTCGGATCGTCGGGATCGTAGCCGGCCATGACGTCGAGCAGTTTCGCCAGGTCGGCGACGCTGCGCGCCATCGGGCCGAGCGAGCCGTTGGTGGTCGGCCAGCCGCCGTAGACGCCGCCGCGACTCACCAGCCCGACCGATGGCCGCATGCCGGCAATGCCGTTCCAGATCGACGGCCGCCGGATCGAGGAGAAGCCCTCCTGCCCGATCGCCGCGACGCAGAAATTCGCCGACACCGACGCGCCGCACCCGCCCGACGAGCCGCCGGCGGTGCGCGCGGGGTCATAGACGTTGCGCGTCGAGCCGAACAGCGAGCCATGGGTGTCGCCGCCGCCGAGTTCGCCCAGGGTCACCTTGCCGAGCATGATGGCGCCGGCCTGTTTCAGCTTGTTGACAACGAAGGCGTCGCGCCCGGGGCGGAAATCCTTGAACAGCAGCGAGCCCATGGTGGTCGCCATGCCGTCGACGTCGATCTGGTCCTTGATGAGCAGCGGAATGCCGTGCAGCGGGCCGGTCATGCCCTGCGCCTTGAAGCGGGCGTCAAGCTTGTCCGCCTCGTCGAGCGCCTTGTCGTTCAGCGCGATCACCGAATTGATGGCGGGACCTTTCTGGTCGTAGGCCTCGATGCGCGCCAGATACGTCTCGACCAGTTGGCGCGCCGTCAGCGTGCCCGCTTCGAACGCGGCGTGGATATCGGCGATCGTCGCCTCGACGACGTTGAAGGCTTTGGACGTCATGGCGGTTCCTTCAGACGTTGGTCTCGAAATTGCGCAGCAGCGCGCCGCTCCAGCCGATCAGCAAGTTCACGGCGAGGCCGAGGATGCCGGTCAGCATCACCAGGCCGAACACGGTCGAACTGCGGAAGGTGCTCTGCGCCAGCGAAATCTCGCGGCCGATGCCGGAGCCCTGGGTGAGGATTTCCACCAGAAGCACGATGATCAGCACGATCGGCGCCGCGATCTGCGTGCCGAGCTGGATGGCGCCGACCAGCGAGGGAATGAGGATTTTGCGCTGCGTCGCGAACCACGACAGGTGCAGCACGCGCGCGGCGTCGAGACGGTCCTGGCTGATGCGCCGCGCCGCCGAGCGGACGTTGAGCAGGATCGGCCAGATGCTGGTCAGCGTGACGACGAACAACGTCATCTGCTCGGTGTAGCCGAGAATGAGCACCGCCACCGGCACCAGCGCGCCGGCCGGCATGGTGCGCCAGAATTCCAGCGACGGTCCGAGCATACGGTCGAAGGCCTGCGAGCGGCCGAGCAGGATGCCGAGCGCCGAGCCGATCAGGATGCTCAGCACCAAAGCTTCGGCGAAACTCATCATGGTGGTGAGAATGGCCGGCCACAGGCTGCCCGACAGCCGCAGGTCGTCGAGCGCGCGCAGCCATTCCAGCGGCGGCGGGAAATACGCCACCCGCGGCCCGAAGAACTGCCAGGCCAGCAAGCCGACGATCAGCGGCAGCAGGCCGCGCAATGGCGGCGCCGCCGTCCCTGCAGCGCGCGGATCGCGCGGCGTCATGGCGTCACCGCATGGGCTTTCATGGCGCGCTCGACCGCCACCATCAGCGCCGCGTTGAGCGCCCAGCCGATGAGGCCGATGACCAGCAGATAAGCGAAAGCCTGCGCCGGCTGGATCGCCTGCTGCGCATAGACGATGCCGAAGCCGAGACCGGCCGGATTGCCGACCATCTCCGCCACCACCGCCAGCGCGATCGACAAGGTCAGCGCCAGCCGCACGCCGACCACGATGCCCGGCAGCGCCGCCGGGATGCGCACCTTCATCACCGTGGCGCGCTCCGACAGCCGCAGCGAGCGCGCCGAGTCGAGATAGCTGCGCGGCGTAGCGCCGACGGCGCTCGCCGTCGCCAGCAGCACCGGCCACTGGCTGACATAAACGACGATGACCATCTCCATCTTCGAGGAGAAGCCGAACAACAGCAGCGCAATCGAAATCAGCGAGATCGACGGGATCGAGCGCAGTACGTCGATGCTGGCCATCGAATAGGTCCATACCGGCCGCCAGATGCCGATGACCAGCCCGGCCGTGAGGCCGATGGCGCAGGCGATCAGCCAGCCGGCGATGGAGACGAACACGGTATGCGCGAGCTGCGGCATCAGCACGCCGTCGCTGACGAGTTGGTGGAGCGCGACGAGGATCTTCGACACCGACGGGATGGTCTCCAGCCGCGCACCGACGGTGCGGGCGAAGATCTCCCACAGCACGACGAGGCCCGCCATGAAGGCGAGGCCCGGAAGATTGATCCGTTGCAACATCCTGCTCACGCCGGCGCGCCATGGCCACGCAGCATCTCGTAGATGCGGTGCCGCAGTTCGAGATATTCCGGCATTTCCTTGGTGGTGATCTGGTCGCGCTCCTTCGGCAGCGGGCTGATGACGTCGAGGCCGATCGCCGCCGGCTTGCCGCGCAGCACGATGATGCGGTCGGCGAGCAGCACCGCCTCGTCGATGTCATGGGTGATGAACATGATCGTGGCGCCGGAGGCCTGATGGATGCGCCGCAGCTCGATCTGCAAGTTCTCGCGCGTCATGGCGTCGAGCGCACCGAACGGCTCGTCCATCAGCAACAGCCGCGGCTGGAGCGCCAGCGCCCGCGCGATCTGCACGCGCTGCTGCATGCCGCCCGACATCTGCCGTGGATAGTCGTTGGCGCGGTCGGCGAGGCCGACCTGCTCCAGCGCGGTCATGGCGCGGCTCTGCCGCTCCGCCTTCGGCAGCGTCTCTTCGAGGCCGAGCTCGACATTTTTGCGCGCGTTGCGCCACGGCAGCAGTGAGCCGGCATAGTTCTGGAAGACGAACACGGCACCGCGCGGCGGGCCGGAGATCGCCTCGCCGTTCAGTTCGAGCGTGGAACCGGGCGCGGCCGGCACGAGGCCGCCGAACACGCGCAGCAGCGTCGTCTTGCCGACGCCGGATTCGCCGAGAATGCAGACGAACTGCTGTCGCTGCACTTCGATATTGAGATTCTCGATGATGCGCCGCTTGTAGTCGCCGATGCCGAGATCGACCGCGAGCGAACGGCAGCGAAACGCGATCCCGTCATCGGATGAACTCTGCTCCGGCCGGTACCCGCCGCTCTCAACCGCACGCTCCGCCACGCTCAAGAATCCTTCCTCCGCATCGAAGTCACGTCGCCGCAGACGGCGGCATCATTTCATGCTCACGGTCTTGAGATGCCCGATCGCGGCATCGGCCGTGGTGACGTCGCCGTATTTCATGTCGATGTCAGCCAGGAACACCCAGTGCGCTGTCTGGATGCGGTCGAAGGTGGCGTCCGCTACCACGGCGACCTTGAAATTGTGCGAGAAGCCGTCCACCGCGGTCGCGTAGATGCAGCCGCTCGAGGTGCCGCCGCAGATGATCAGCGAGTCGATGCGATGGGCGATGAGATAAGGTAGCAGCCCGGTGCCGAAGAACAGGCTCGGCTTGTTTTTCGAGAACACCATCTCGCCCGGCTTCGGCTCGAGTTCCTTTACGATCTGGTTCTCGCCCTTCTGCGGGTCGGGGTTGATGCCAGTGTCCTCGACGCCGCGGCGGTTCTTGGCGCGCCACAGCCCGGGTTCGTATTCCGGGCTCGCCGGATCTTCCATGGCGCTGTAGATCACCGGCGCGCCCGCGGCCCGCGCCTGCGCGATCAGCGCCGCCGTGGAATCGACCGTCTCCCAGGCAAACTCGCCGCAGGAGCGCCGCTGCGCGGCAATCGATTCCAGGATCGGCTTCGGCTCACGCCCGCAGAAGCTGTAAGTCGCATCGACGATCAGGACCGCCGGACGCGAGCCGAAGCCGATGCGTTTGCCATAGCCCGCGGCATCGGAAATCTCGCGCTCGGCCGAAGTGAGGCAGTCGCGAAGCCGCTGCGCCAGAGCGGCTTCCTTGGTGGTGCTGGTCATGATTGCAGTCTCGATTCTTCAGCGTGGCGTTACCGGGCCCAGGCCGGCAGCAAGGCCTCTTTCTTCACGGGCGGAAAATCGCTGGTGCGCTTGAGGATGTCGATCCAGGTCGCCACGTCCTTGCCCTGCTCCTTCTTGAGATCCTCGGCGGTCGTCGAGAAGTGGAATTCCGGAATCGGCACGCGATCGAGGATCGGCCCCTTTAGCCCGGTGTAGGAGCTCAGGATCGTCTTCGCCTCTTCGCGATTGCCTTCAATCCACTTCACTGCCTCTTCGAGGGCCGCCGAGAAAGCGAGAATGCGATCCTTATTGGCGTCGGCCCATTCGCGCTGCGCCAGCAGGATGCCGACGAAAGCGCGGTCGCCGATCGAGCGGAACGGATTGCCGAGCGACACGCCGCCGGCCGCGACGGCGCTGGTTGCGAAGGGTTCGATCTCCTCGATCGCATCGACGCGGCCCGCCTTCAGCAGATCGGGCAGTTGCGGCACCGTGCCGCTGACCCAGCGGATGCGCTTGAAATCGACGCCCTGCTTTTGCAGCCCGTCGAGCAGGGCAAAGTGAATGTTGCCCGTGAGCGTCAGGGTGCCGACGGTCTTGCCTTCGAGCTGCTTGATCGAGGTGATGCCGGATTCCTTGCTGGCGACGATGTCGGAGGTCGGTACCTTGGTGGTGTCGAGCGCCGCGCCCGTCACCACCACGACCGGCAAGCCCTGCCCGGCCGCGGCGATCAACGCCGGCTGCGTGCCCATCGCAATATCAAACTGACGGCCGAGCGTCGCGATCGAATCGGAGATCTGCACCTGCGAGATCGTGTACTTGGCGGCGACGTTATGCTTGGCGAACAGGCCCTTCTCCTGCGCCACCACGATCGGCAGCGCCGTCGTGGTGCGCTGGATCGTCACGCGGATCTCGTCCTTGGCTTGGGCGTTGGCCTGCGCCGAGAGCAACATCAGCGCGGCGGCCGCGGAAAGACCGAGCTTGGTGAAACGCTTGTCAAAATACATGGGGCAATTCCTTCTTTCGTCAGAACAGCGGCGGCTCGATCGCCGCCTTATGGTTTGGCAGTCTTCACCTGTGCCGCGATCTCGTTCCACTGCGTCACCTGTTCGGCGATGAATGAATCGAACTCGGAGGGCGTCGTTTTCTTGACGAAGATGCCGAGCGGCTCGAGGCGCTTCTGCACGTCGGGCTTGTCGAGCGCGCGGTTGAGCGCGGCATTAAGCTTGTCGATCACCGCCTTTGGCGTGCCGGCCGGCGCGGCGAGGCCATACCAGGTGCCCTGCTTGAAGCCCGGCAGATCGATGCCCTTCTCGGCGAAGGTCGGCACCGTGGGCGCCTCCTTGAGGCGTTGCTGGCCGATGGCGGCGAGCATCTTCAGCTTGCCTTCCTGCACCAGACCGACTGCGCTTTGCGGGCCGACAAAAGCGCTGGTGATGCGGCCGGCCAGCAGATCGGTGACGGCGGGCGTCATGCCGCGATAAGGCACCATCAGCGGCGCGATCTTGGCCGCCTTGGCGAAGGACAGGCCGGCGAGATGCGGCGTGCTGCCGAGCCCGGCATTCGCGATCGACACGCCGTCTCCGGCCTTGCGCGCGTTCGCGATGAAGCTCTCCAGGTCTGGCGTCCTGCTATCGGCGGGAACGACGAGGACTAGTGTCGACTCGGTCGTCTGTCCGACCATCTTGAAGTCCTTGACCGGATCGTAGCCGACGTCGTTGTGAAAATGCGACAGCACGGCAAACGACATATCGACGGCGACCAGCGTGTAACCATCCGGCTTCGAACGCGCGACATAGGCAAAGGCGATGGCGCCGCCCGCTCCGGCCTTGTTCTCGACGACGACGGTGCCGTTGATCTCTTTGGCGATGCCGTCGGCGACGGCGCGGGCGATGACATCGACGGGACCGCCGGCGGCAAAGGGAACGACGAGCGTGATGGGGCGGTCGGGGAACTCGGCTGCCGCAGCGCGAGGCTGGAACAATCCGGACAAAAGGCCGCAGACAACGAGCGACGTGACACCAAGACGCTTCAACCAGACATTTCCGACCGACATTTTTCCGCGCTCCAGTTCAATTCCCACGAAAAGCAGAAACTCTCAGAAATTCACGCGCATGCGCCGCGTTTGCGCCCCTGCAATGGCTGATCGGAAGGCCGGCCCGGCGCGCCGCGGCGGCCCTCCGGCTACTAAACATATATACAGTAGCTATATTACATAGTTTTATTTTAGAGGCAACCCTGACGGGCGGGCCGCTGTATCGCGCCGATTGAAACAGCCGTGCCCCGGAATGACGCGCCCAATGGTGCGTCCTCCAGCACGGCCGCCGCAGTTCCCCGAGGGCTCCCCCGAACTTTTGCATCTCACCTGGCCTTGCCTCTTTGCATCGCGCCATTGCGTCGGGCCTTTGCATCGGGCCGTTGCATCTTCGATGCCAACTCCGCGCGCCGCATCGGCCCTGCTCGCCGCCGCAACGAAGCCGCCGAAGCCCGCCGGAGCGCGGCGGCGAGAGGCCGTTTTATCGGCAGGTTGCATGCGCAATAGGCGGCGATGGCGGAACCGGCCATGTCAGCCACCGCGGAAAAACGGCCGGTGGCTGCGCGGCATATCTCATAGGCCGCAGCGAGCGCTCCTGCGTCGTCGCCCGGTCGGGCAAAGAATATCAGCGGCGCCGCGGCACAGCGCGTCTTTAATCGCCAACGCCCGTCAGCGCGTGGATACCAGCGCACCCATTTAGCTTTCTTAATTACCCTACTTTACTTTACTATTTTCGATATGTAACCTTCGGAACTCGGCCGGCGTTATCAGCGCCCGGCCGGCAATATGCTCAAAGCGAACAGAGAAGAGATCGCGTGTGAACGAGCCTGTTGTCCGCTTTGTCAACGTCAACAAGACCTATGACGGCAAGGCACTGGTCGTCGACGATCTCAATCTGTCCGTCACGCGCGGTGAATTTCTGACGCTGCTCGGCTCGTCCGGCTCGGGCAAGACGTCGTCGCTGATGATGGTCGCCGGCTTCGAGCAACCGACCTCGGGCGACATTCTGCTCGACGGCAAACCCATCACCCGGCTGCCTGCCTACCGGCGAAATATCGGCGTCGTCTTCCAAAATTACGCGCTCTTCCCGCACATGACCGTGGCGGAAAATCTGGCCTTTCCGCTTCAGGCGCGGAAGGCCACGAAAGCCGACATCGACAAGAAGGTCTCGCGCGTTCTCGAGATCGTCCGGCTGACCGGATACGAGAACCGCAAGGCCCCGCAATTGTCCGGCGGCCAGCAGCAGCGCGTCGCGCTGGCCCGCGCCCTCATCTTCGATCCCGCTCTGGTGCTGATGGATGAACCGCTCGGCGCCCTCGATCGCCAACTGCGCGAAGCGATGCAGTACGAGATCAAGCACATCCACGACACCCTCGGCATCAGCGTCATCTATGTCACCCACGACCAGGACGAAGCGCTGGCGATGTCCAACCGCATTGTAGTGCTGGAAAAGGGCAAGATCGAACAGGTCGGAACGCCGAAGGAATTGTACGAGGCGCCGGCCAGCGCCTTCGTCGCCGGCTTCGTCGGCGAGAACAACTGCATGAAGGGCCGTGTCCGCTCGGCCGATGGCGGCTCATGTGCCATCGAGATGCCGTGGGGCGAGGTTCGCGCCGTTACGGTCGGCGCCGCCGGTATCGGCCGCGACACGACCTGGTCGGTGCGTCCGGAGCGCATCGAACTCAACGCCGATCGCGGCGGCCTGGACAACCTCTATGACGGCGTTGTCAAGGACGTCGTCTATCTCGGCGATCAGATCCGGGTCTACGTCACGATCGGCGACAGCACCTTTGTCTTGAAAGTCACCAACAAGTCCGAACTCGCCGCCCTGACCATCGGCCAGCCCGTCAAGGTGGGATGGCGCGCCAGGGACTGCCGGGCATTCGGACTGCAACACTGACTCGAGATACGCCGGCCGAAAGGCATGCGTTGGCACTGACTGTTTAGCGTTCACCTCAGGGGAGACGACCATGATGTCCAGATTGCCGCGTTGTATCGCTCTTGCAGCCGTAGCCGCCTTTGTCACCTCCGCCGCCGCCGCCCGCGATCTGACCGTTGTGTCGTGGGGCGGCGCCGTGCAGAAGGCGCAGAGCACGGCCTTCCTCGAACCCTTCGCTCAGGAGACGAAGACGCCGCTGCGCCAGGCTTCCTGGGAGGGCGGCATCGGCATCCTGCGCGCCAAGGTGCAGAGCGGCAACGCCGACTGGGATGTCGTCGAGGTCGAGTCGGACGAACTGGCCATCGGCTGCGAGGAGAACCTCTACGAGAAGCTCGACTGGAGCAAGATCGGCGGCAAGGACATCTATTTTCCCGAGGCCGTCAATTCGTGCGGCGTCGGCGCGCTGCTGTACAGCTTCGTCCTGGCCTATGACCCGGCCAAGGTGAAGGGCGAGCCGAAGAGCTGGACCGATTTCTACGATCTCGCCAAATATCCCGGCAAGCGCGCGCTGCGCTCGGGACCGAAGCTGACGCTGGAAAGCGCGCTGCTGGCGGATGGCGTCGCCCCGGCGGATGTCTACAAGGTGCTGGGCACCGATGAAGGCGTCAATCGCGCCTTCAAGAAGCTCGACACCATCAAATCCAACATCATCTGGTGGCAGACCGGCCAGAAGCCGGTGGAACTGCTCGCCTCCGGCGAGGTGGCGATGACCGGCGTGTTCAACGGCCGCATCACCGCCGCCAAGAATGCCGGCAAGGTGTTCAACATGGTCTGGAACCAGAGCATGTACACCTGGGACAGCTGGGTGATCCTGAAGGGCTCGCCGAACCTCGACGCCGCCTACAAGCTGCTCAACTACATGAAGGATGCCAGCCAGCAGGCCAAGCAGATGACCATGCTGGCGAACGGCACCTCCAACAAGGACAGCATCGCCAAGGTCGATCCCAAGATCGCGGCCGACCTGCCCTCGGCGCCGGCGAATTCGGCGCACGCCATGGAAGTCAGCGCCCAGTTCTGGCTCGACAACTTCGACAAGCTCAGCGACCGCTTCACCAAGTGGGTCGCGCAGTGAGGCGCCCTGCGGCAAGGGCCTCGGCCCTTGCCGCACTTCTTCAGCCGGCAGGTGCGAGCAGGCATCATAACGATGAACGCGAGCAGGGCTTCACGATCCCGAATGCGAGCAAGGCTTCATGACCGATAGTCATGTTTTGGGCCGGCAGCTTCACGCCTCCAACCGCCGCCGCCACCTGACCTCGCTCGCGCTGGTCGCTCCGCTCTTTATATTTCTGATTTTCTCATATGGGTTTCCGATTGGCACCATGTTGTGGCAATCGGTTGCGGACAAAGAAGTCGGCACGGCGTTTCCGCAAACCGTTGCGGCTCTCGCCTCGTGGGACGGCAAGAGCTTGCCTGACGAAAATGTCTTTCGCCTCCTTGCGGCCGATATTAAGAAAGCCCGCGCCGACGAGACCCTGGCGCCTGCCGCGCGGCGCTTGAACTACGACGTCAGCGGCTTTCGCGAGGCATTGTTTCGCACCGCGCGGCGCCCGCCCCCGGCCGATACGGCGTCGGTCAAAGATTTTCTCATCGGTATCGACCCGGCGTGGAGCAACTTGAATTACTGGGGCGCGATCCGGAATGCGGCGGGACCAGTCTCGTTGTACTACCTGCTATCGGCAATTGATCTTCGAACGGATTCCGCCGGGTCGATCGGCGCGAAGCCCGAAGAAGCATCGATCTTCATCGACATCTTCATTCGTACCTTCGAAATGTCGCTCGTCGTCACGCTGCTTTGCGTCGCGCTGGGCTTTCCGGTCGCTTATTTGCTGGCCAGCCTGCCGGCGCGGCTCGCCTACCCATTGCTGGTGCTGGTTCTCGTGCCGTTCTGGACATCGCTGCTGGTTCGCACCGCCGCGTGGGTCGTGCTTTTGCAGAACCGCGGCATCGTGAACCATGCACTCGTCGACCTGCATATTCTGAACGAACCGACCGCCCTGATCTATAACCGGCTCGGCGCCTATGTTGCCATGACGCACATTCTGCTGCCTTATTTCATCTTGCCGCTTTTCAGCGTCATGAAAGGCATTTCACCGAATTACATGAGGGCGGCCGCGAGCCTGGGCGCCAGGCCGATCCGGGCCTTCATCAAGGTCTATCTGCCGCAATGCGCCTCTGGCATCACGGCCGGCTGTCTGCTGGTCTTCACCGTGGCGATCGGCTTCTACATCACGCCGGCGCTCGTCGGCGGCGCAGCCGATCAGATGATCAGCTACTACATCGCGTTCTACACCAACACGGCCGCGAACTGGGGGCTCGCCTGCGCGCTCAGTGTGTGGCTGCTGGCCGCAACGTTCATCCTGTACGTTGTGTATTCACGGCTGGTGGCGAGGCCGATCATATGACGGTCGGTCATGAACACCGCCCGCTGTCGCAGCGCCTGACGCGGCTGGCGTTATGGGTCATCACCATCCTGGTGCTGACCTACCTGATCGCGCCGCTGCTCGTCATCATCCCGCTGTCGTTCAGCTCGAGCGCCTTCCTGAACTACCCGATTCCGTCGTTTTCGCTGCGCTGGTACGAGGACTTCTTCACGTCGCCGGAATGGCGGCTGGCGATCTGGAACTCGCTGGTCGTCGGCTCGATCACCGCGCTGCTGGCGACATCCCTCGGCACGCTGGCCGCGCTCGGCCTCAACCGCGCCGACTTTCCTTTCAAACGGATCATCACCGGCTTCTTCATCTCGCCGCTGGTGGTGCCGGTCATCATTCTCGCCGTCGGCACCTATTTCTTCTTCGCGCCGCTGCGGCTGACCGGCACCTACACCGGCATCATCCTGGCGCACACGACGATGGCCATCCCCTTCGTCGTCATCACGGTCGGCGCCACGCTGACCGGGCTCGACGACAACCTCGTCCGCGCCGCCTTCAGCCTCGGCGCCCACCCGGTCCGCGTCTTCTTCAAGGTGATCCTGCCGCTGGTGCTGCCGGGCGTCGTCTCCGGCGCCGTCATCGCCTTCGCCACCTCGCTCGACGAGGTCGTCATGATCCTGTTCCTGGCGGGGCCCGAGCAGAACACCATCCCGCGGCAGATGTTCAACGGCATCAAGTATTATCTGAGCCCGACCATCACCGCGGTCGCCACCGTGCTGATCGTGGTGTCGATCCTCATCCTCGGCCTGATCGGCCTGCTGCGCCGGCGCATGGACAAGCTGCGCGCGTCCACCGCCGAGCACTAACGGCGATGCAGCGCCGTTAGCGGCCGATGCGGCCCTGCGCCGACGCCTTCGGCAGATCCGGCCGGGCGATGCGCACGTCGATCAGGAACGGCCGGCCCTCGCGCACCGCCACGAGGCCCTGCTTGATGGCGGCGCGCAGCGTGTCGCGCGACGTTACCGGCCCGATCGCCTCGACACCCTGCCCATCCGAGATCTTGACCATGTCGAGCTCCGGATCCGACAGACGCTGGCCGATCCAGCGGTTGTCGCGCGGACGGTTGCGCAGGCTCGCCATCACGTTCTGGTGGATCTCATCGTTGAAGTTGGAGGCGTTGTTGGCGATGATGAACAGCGCCGGTATGCGGTAATGGGCGGCGGTCCACAAGGCGGTGGCGCCTTGCAGGAAGTCCCCGTCGCCGATCACGGAAATCACCGGCCGTCCGCTGTCCTTCAACGCCAGCGCGGCGCCGATGGTGATGCCCGGTCCCGCCGCCAGGCCGGCGCCGCCGTCATGGCCGAGGAAATCGAGCGGCTCGCGATAGTCATAGACGCCGCCGCTCCACACCAGCGGCAGATGCGCGATGGTGAATTGTTCTTCGCCGCGCTCCTCGGCCAGCGCGACTTCGATATCGAAATAGGTCAGTTGGCCGTCGGGAGCCGCGGCCGGTCGTTCGGCGGCAACGGCGCTGCCCGCGGCCTTCGGTGCCTCGCGGCGCACCTCTCGCAGACGCTTCAGCATCTGGCCGACGACCACATCGGCGTCGGCCTTGATCTGGATATCGACCGGCGGAATGCCGAAATGGTCGAGGCTCCAGCCGTTATGCAGCGCGACGTCGAGCGAGACGTGGACGATCGTCGCGTTCAGCGGCTTGCCGCGGCCGGCCATCTCCTGGAACAGGCCGTTGAGATCGACCCAGTCGAAGCTGACGATGACATCTGCCGCCGCCAGCGTATCGGTCGCCGCCGCAGTCAGGCCGTCGATCGGCGGCCCGGCATGAAGCCGGTGCGCGGTCGGAAACAGCGCGCGCTCGCGTAGCGAGGTGATGACGGCCGCGCCGCTGAGTTCGGCGAGCGCCACGCGGCGGTCCCAGTCGTCCTGTTCACGCGAACCGCGGCCGAACAGCAACACCGGCCGTTTCGCCTGCGCCGTCGCTTTCGTCGCGGCCGCGATATCGTCTTCGGCGCCTCCCGGGGGTGACGGCGGCGCGTAGCGCCGCGGGTCCGGCAAGGCGATGCCCGCGCCAATGGCCTGCTCCTGCAGACCGGCATCGAGGCAGACATAAACCGGCGCCTGCGGCAGATCGCGCGTCATCTGCGAAGCCTTCAGGAAGGCCTGCACGATGCCCTGGCTGGAGCGCGGCTCGTCGTCCCACTTGGTGAAATGGCGCAGCATGGCGCCCTGGTCCTTGCAGGTGTGGATCCAGTCGATCCACGGCCGCCGCTTTTCAAATTCGACCGGGCCGGTGGCGCCGATCACGATCATGGGCACGCGGTCGCACCACGCATTGAAGATGCCCATCAGGCCGTGCATCAGCCCGACATTGCTGTGCAGCGCGCAGGCCATTGGCTTGCCGGTGACCTTGGCGTAACCATGGGCAATCGACACCACATGATCCTCGTGCAGACACACGAGCATCTGCGGATCGCGGTTACCGAGATAGTTGACGATGCTGTCTTCGAAGCCGCGATAGCTCGCGCCGGGATTGATGGCGATGTAGGGCACATCGAGGATCCGCAGCATTTCCGCTGCGAGATCGCTGTTCCATTTCATCTCACGGTTCGAGGCAATGTTATCCGGCTGCTCGCGCGCTACCGACGTGTCCATGGCGGCCGCCCTTACGCAGGCTTCCGGAGCGACTTGCTGCCGACCCAGGCTTCGGTGTTCTTGACCGCCTGCTCGAGCATGTCGAACAGTTCGTTCAACTGCGCTTCGGTGATGATCAGCGGCGGACAGACGGCGATGGTGTCGCCGATGGCTCGCGTGATCAGGCCAAGCTTCTGACACTCGTTGAGGCAGTAGATACCCACGCCCTGCTTCGGATCGAACAGCCGCTTCGCCTTGCGGTCGGCGACGAGTTCGATACCGCCGATCAAGCCGATCGAGCGCGCGCTGCCGACGAGTTCATGCTGCCCGAGCCGGCGCATGCGCTCGGCGAACACGGGCGCCAGGTCGCGGATGCGGTCGAGAATGCGCTCGCGCTGATATATTTCGATGGTCTTGAGCGCGATGGCACAGCCGACCGGATGGCCCGTATAGGTGAAGCCGTGGCCGAAAACGCCGATCTTCTCGCTCTCGCTCAGCATTGCCTGATAGAGCGGCTCCTCGATGGTGATGGCGCCGAGCGGGAAGTAGCCGGAGGTGATGGCCTTGGCGACCGAAATCGAGGTCGGCTGGAAGCCGAGCGATTGCGCGCCGAACCATTCACCCGTGCGACCGAAGCCGCAGATCACCTCATCGGAGATGATGCGCACGTCGTGCGCCGCCAGCACCTTGTTGATCTTCGGGAAATAGGACTTCGGCGGAATGACGACGCCGCCCGCCCCCATCACCGGCTCGGCGATGAAGGCCGCCACGGTGTCTGGTCCTTCCTTCTGGATCAGTTCCTCGAGATCCCGCGCCATGCGATCGGTGAACTGGTCTTCGGTCTCGCCTTCGGCGGCACCGCGGTAGAAGTCCGGGCAGGACGTGTAAGCCACGTTCTTGATGGGCAGATCGAAGTCGGTGTGAATCGCCGGCAGGCCGGTCAGCGAGCCGGACGCGACCGTGATGCCGTGATAGGCGCGCATGCGGCTGATGATCTTTTTCTTCTGCGGCATGCCGCGCGCATTGTTGTAGTACCAGGTCAGCTTCACCTGCATGTCGTTGGCGTCGGAGCCGCCGCTGGAGAACAGCACCTTGGAGGGTGAGCCCGGCGCGATCTCCTTGAGCTTCTCGGCCAGCTCGATGGCCGGCTCGTGCGACTTTCCGGTGAACATCGACGAAAACGGCAGCTTGCGCATCTGGCTGGCCGCAGCCTCGATCAGCTCCTCGTTGCCGAAGCCGAGCGACGTGCACCACAGGCCGGCAAGGCCGTCGATGTATTTCTGGCCGCGGTCGTCGAACAGGTGGATGCCCTGGCCACGCTCGAGAATGGTCGGCCCGGTATCCCGATGGCGCTTGAGGTTCGTGAAGGGGTGAACGAGGGCTTCGATGTCACGAACACCCATGTTGGTCGGTGTCATTACTGAAATGCCTCAAGACTGCTGGGAGTGAAGGCGCAAAACGAGGGCCGGGCTCCGGCCCGGGGATGCGCGGTATTCTCTCCCCTGGCCGGATCCGCGGTCATGCTATAATATACATTATAGTTGACTTACTTATTCAAGTTATATTTCGCCGCGGCTGCCGGCATGCCCTGCCGGGCCGCACGCCGAGAGAGGCCGATCCGGAATCGCGCGAAAGGCGGCAATATGTCATCGCCGGGCGCGGCGTCCGCTCGTTTCAGGAACGCCCCGGAATTGCGGATCGGAGTGTCGCCGCGCACTGAGCGAGGCGGGAGGGCCGGACCCTCGAAGGAGCGGAATAATATCCGCCTGTTTGCCTTCTTTATCACCGCGCATTCGCTCGCCATGCACCGGATCGGCGGCGATATGGCGCGGCCGAGCGAGCCGCGGTGTCAGGCCAGAGGAATCGACGCCGCCCCAATCGTATCAACCAGGGCGGCATCGGTCGGCACGGCTCAGCGCGAGCCCAGTCCGATGATCGAGCGGTCGAACACCATGTGGACCTTGCCGTTGTGCCGGAACAGCACGGTGCCCGGCTGCACCTCTTGAGCGCGCGCCATCATGGCGTCATCGATATTCAGGTTGATGATCCGCGGCTCGCCTTTCATGTTGACGGCGTAGCCTTGGTTCGGGCCCATCAGCCAGTTGCCGGCATCATTGGCAAAGGCGACGGCGCCAAGCGTCAGCATAAAGCCGGACGCCATCGCGACCTTGTTGAGTCGGGGCATTGAGCATCTCCATCCGTGTGAAAATAAGGTTGTCGGCGCGGCAGACCCTATTCACCGGAAGGCAGCGCTTCTTTTTGGTTCCCCCTCCCTTTTCGAAATCGACGTATGTCGGCACGGGCGGCGCACATACCTTGGTATGAGCCAGGGAGCCGAGCGTACGATTTAGAAGAAGGGCTGCCGCGAGCAAAACGAACGCACGGGATGTCGTCACAAGCCAAGTGACAAAGGACGATCGCAAATGAGCCGAATGTTCGCGCTGCTGCTTCTGTCGATGCTGGCGCTAGCCGGCGGACCAACCTGCGCGGCCGAAGGCTCGCCCTTTCGCCTGCCGCCGGCGCGGCCCTTCGTGGCGCCGCCGGACGAGCGACAGCCGACCCTTCAAGGCCTGCCGCAGGCCATTGCGCACAGCGAAGGCAGGCGCACGCAGCGCCAGAAGGATTTGGATAAGACGCTTCAGATCTGCCGCGGCTGCTGATCCATCGAGCGTGGCACGGCGGATAAGCGCCGCCGCTTGCCGCAGGACGGCCGCGCGGCTCCACGTCGACGTCACAAGAGGGGAAAATCGGAGACTGGCTGGGGCGGGAGGGATCGAACCTCCGAATGGCGGAATCAAAATCCGCTGCCTTACCGCTTGGCTACGCCCCAATGCGCCGGAAGCCCCGGTGCCGACCGCGAAGCGGGCACGGGCGCGCGGACCATAGCGGCGCCGTCCGGCATCCGCAACGGACGTCTAAGCCATTGACCACAAATCCTTTCCCGCCCCGCTTGGAGGCGGTGGCGCGGCCCGCTAGATTGCCCGCCATGACATATCGCGCCCCCGTCGCCGACATCGCCTTCGCCCTCAAGCACGCCGCCGGCCTCAAAGCCGCCCTCGACGAGGGCCTCTACGGCGACCTCGACGAGGCGACCGTCGACTCCGTGCTGGAAGAAGCCGGCAAGTTCGCCTCCGACGTCATCGCGCCGCTCAACAGCGTCGGCGACAAATTCGGCACGCCATTCAAGGACGGCAACGTCACCACGCCGCCGGGCTGGAAGGAGGCTTACACCTCGTGGGCCTCCGCCGGCTGGAATGGCCTCGCCTCCCCCGCCGACTTCGGCGGCCAGGAACTGCCTCACGCGGTGAACGCCGCCTGCATCGAAATGTGGAACGCGGCGTCGATGGCCTTCGGCATCGGCCCGGTGCTGACCATGGCCGCGGTCGATGCGCTGCACGCCTATGGCAGCGACGAGCTCAAGCAGAAATATCTCGAGAAGCTGATCAGCGGCGAATGGATGGGCACGATGCAGCTCACCGAGCCGCAGGCCGGTTCCGACGTCGGGGCGCTGCGCACCAAGGCCGAGCGCGCGAGCGACGGCACTTACCGCATCACCGGCTCGAAGATTTTCATTACCTACGGCGAGCACGATCTCACCGACAACATCATCCACTTCGTGCTGGCCCGCCTGCCCGATGCTCCGGCCGGCACCAAGGGCATTTCGCTGTTCCTGGTGCCGAAGTTCATGCCGGATGGTTCGCGCAACGACGTGCGCGCGCATTCGATCGAGCACAAGCTCGGCATCCATGCCTCGCCGACCTGCACCATGGTCTATGGCGACAAAGGCGGCGCTGTCGGCTGGCTGATCGGGCAAGAGCACAAGGGCATGCTGTGCATGTTCACGATGATGAACCGCGCCCGTCTCGCCGTCGGCTTGCAAGGCGTGGCGATTGCCGAGCGCGCGTTGCAGCAGGCGAACGCCTACGCCCGCGAGCGCAAGCAGATGGGTCACGCCATCATCGACTATCCCGACGTCAAGCGCATGCTGCTCACCATGCGCTCGCTCACCGGCGCGGCGCGCGCCATCTCATATGCAACGGGTGTCGCGCTCGACCGCTCGATCCGCGCCAAGGACGAAGGCGCGCGGCAGAAGGCGCACGAACTCGCCTCGCTGCTGACGCCGGTCGCCAAGGCCTTCTCCACCGACATCGGCATCGAGGTCGCCTCGCTCGGCGTGCAGATTCACGGCGGCATGGGCTTCATCGAGGAGACCGGCGCGGCGCAGCATTATCGCGACGCGCGCATCGCCGCGATCTACGAAGGCACCAACGGCATCCAGGCCATCGATCTCGTCACCCGCAAGGTGCCGCTCGACAACGGCAACACCATTGCCGGCTACATCGCGGGCTTGCGCAAGACCGTCGATCACGTGAAGGCGAGCAACGTGCCGGCCTTCGGCGACACCGCGGCGCGTTTGGGTGAAGCCGTGGATTCCCTGGAGCGCGCGACGCAGTGGCTGCTGAAGCAGAAGAACTCGCCGGATGCGCTGGCCGGCGCGACGCCGTATCTGCGGCTGTTCGGCAACGCCGCCGGCGGCGTCATGCTGGCCGAGCAGGCGCTGATCGCGCTGCGTGAGGGCGACGGCGCGGCGCGCACGGCGCTGGCGCGCTTCTTCGCCGAGAACATCGCGGTGACCTCGAACGGGCTGGAGCGCAATGTCACCGAAGGCGCGGCGAGCATTACCAACGCAGAGGCGGCGCTGGCGTAACGCCTCACGGCATCCGGCCGCCTTCGAAATCGAACGTCCAGCCGGCATCCTTCACGGCCCGCTCCACGGCGTTGCGCACCTCACCGTAGTCCACCTTGCCGCCGCCGGCCGGCGACGTGTCGGTGCGCGATCCGGAGCGCTGCCAGCCGCTGGTGGTCGTCACTTCGACCGACAGAGTCGGCGGCGGCATGCCCGAACTTTTCTCGATCACGACTTCGCGGAAATGCGCGGTGCGCGCCGCCTCGTCGAAGCGGCACGACATGCGGTAGCTCACCTTGCGGCTGCCGAGCCACCATTTGGCGAGAATCTTTTCGGCCTGCCCGGAAAGGCCGCCCTCTTTCTCGGCGGCGGCGATGCCGAAGGCGGCCAGCGCCGTTTTCAGCCGGGCCTTGAGATCGGTCGTGGTGGTTGCTGTATCCATGGTTGAAGACTAGGCCACCCGGCAAAAGCCGTCTTGACCCATATCAACGCCGGACGGTCCGCAGTACATTGGCGGCAACGATCGAACGCACACGAGGGCGGATATGTCACTGAAGGGCAAAACCCTGTTCATCACCGGCGCGTCGCGCGGTATCGGGCTCGCCATCGCGCTGCGCGCCGCGCGCGACGGCGCCAACGTCGCCATCGCCGCCAAGACCACCGCGCCGCATCCCAAACTCGAAGGCACGATCTACACCGCCGCCGAGGATATCGAAAAGGCCGGCGGCAAGGCGCTGCCGCTCGTCGTCGATGTGCGCGAGGAAGCGCAGGTCAAGGAGGCGCTCGACAAGACCGCGGCAACGTTCGGCGGCCTCGACATCGTCGTCAACAATGCCAGCGCCATCTCGCTGACGCCGGTCGCGCAGACCGACATGAAACGCTTCGACCTGATGCACCAGATCAACGCGCGCGGCACCTTCATGGTGTCGAAGTATGCCCTGCCCCATCTCGCCAAAGCGGCGAACCCGCACATATTAATGCTGTCGCCGCCGCTCGACATGGCGGTGAAGTGGTTCGCGCCGCACACCGCCTATTCGATGGCCAAGTTCGGCATGAGCCTCGTCGTGCTCGGCCTCGCCGGCGAGCAGCATGGCAAGATCGCCGTCAACGCCCTGTGGCCGCGCACCACCATCGCCACCGCGGCGGTGAAGAACCTGCTCGGCGGCGATGCGCTCATCAACATGTCGCGCACGCCGGACATTCTCGCCGAAGCGGCCTGGCGCATCTTCCAGAAGCCGAAGACCTTCACCGGGAACTTCCTGATCGACGACACCTTCCTCGCCGGCGAGGGCGTCACCGATTTCGACAGGTATCGCGTTAATCCAAGCCAGCCGCTGCAGGTCGATTTCTTCGTGCCGGATTCGATCCCCGCGCCGGCGGGCGTGAGCCTGAAGGCGCTGAAGTAGCCCGACAATTGAATCAATCGAGCTTCAGAGCTACATACTCAAGATGTCCACACTCCTCATCTCGCATCCCGCCTGCATCGATCACGAGGTTCCCGCCGGTCACCCGGAGCGGCCCGACCGCATGCGCGCGGTGGACGAAGCGCTCGCCGCCGAGCAATTTCAGATGCTGGCGCGCGAACAGGCGCCGATGGCCGACGGCGATATCGTCAGCCTCGCCCACCCGCTCGAATATTTCGAGGCGATCCGTGAGGCCTCGCCCTCCGAAGGCATGGTACGGATCGACGCCGACACCACGATGTCGCCGGGCTCGTTCGAGGCGGCGCTGCGTTGCGCCGGCGGCGCCGTGCTGGCCGTCGATGAAGTGATGACCGGCAAGGTCGCCAACGCCTTCGTCGCCACCCGCCCGCCCGGCCATCATGCCGAGACGGCAAAGCCGATGGGCTTCTGCTTCTTCAACAACGCGGCAATCGCCGCGCGCTACGCGCAGAAGAAGCACGGCATCGAGCGCGCCGCCATCGTCGATTTCGACGTGCATCACGGCAATGGCACGCAGGACATCTTCTGGGCCGACAAGTCCGTGCTTTATGAATCGACTCACGAAATGCCGCTTTATCCCGGCACCGGTGCCATTGGGGAACGAGGCGAGTTCGACACCATCGTCAATGCGCCGTTGCGCGCCGGCGACGGCGGCGAGCAGTTCCGCGAAGCCTTCGAAACCGTGATCCTGCCGCGGCTGCGCCGCTTCGCGCCGGATCTGCTCATCATCTCGGCCGGCTTCGATGCGCATACGCGCGATCCGCTCGCCAATCTCAATCTGGTCGAGGCGGATTTCGCCTGGGCGACGAAGAAGCTGATGGAAATCGCCGACGAGACGGCGCAAAGCCGCGTCGTCTCGCTGCTCGAAGGCGGCTACGACCTCCAGGGCCTCGCGCGCTCCGTCGCCGCTCATGTCAGCGCGCTGATGCGGGGGTGAGAGCCTGCCGCACGCGCAAGCGCGCCCCCTCTGCCCTTGGGGGAGAGGGTTGGGGTCTCCCTATGGGAGAGCTGAAGAAAGAGAGCTACCGCGCCGTCAGCCCGCCATCGATCGGCAGATCCGCGCCCGTGACAAAGCCGCTCTCGTCCGACAATAAATAGAGACACAGCGCCGCCACCTCCGACGGTTTGCCGAGGCGGCCGATCGGAATCTCCGCGCTCATCTTTTCCATCGCGCTGCCCGGATCGCGCGCGGTGCCGGCGATGCCATCGACCATCGGGCCTTCGAGGAACGCCGGACACACGGCGTTGCAGCGGATCGGCGGCCTGTTGCGCGCCCCGAGCAGCGCCACGGACTTCGTCAGCAGCGAGACGCCGCCCTTCGACGCGTTGTAGGCGGCAAGGTTGTGCCCACCGACCAGCCCCGACACCGACGACAGATTGACGATGGAGCCGCCGCGCTCCTTGAGCAGCGGAAAGGCGTATTTGCAGCCGAGGAAGGTGCCGTCGAGATTGATCGACAACACGCGGCGCCAGGTGGCGAAATCGAGTTTCTCGACGCTGCCGATGGCGACGATGCCGGCGGCATTCACCAGCCCGTCGAGCCGGCCGTGGCGCTCGCCCACCTCGGCAACGACACGCTGCCAGCCCTCCTCCGACGTGACGTCGAGCGTCAGGTCAGCGCCTTTGAGATCGGTGGCAATGGCGACGCCGCCGGCCGCGCGGACGCCCTCGGCCACCGCCGCGCCGACGGCGCCAGCCGCGCCGGTAATCAGAATGATTCTGTCCTTGAGCGATTCCACGCGCGTTTCTTTCATTGCCTTGACGCCGCATTCTGTTGCATTCACTCGGCGATGTCATCCAGCAGCAAGCCTCTCGAGCCCGTCTGCCTGATCACCGGCGCCAGCGCCGGCATAGGCGCCGAGCTGGCGCGCGTCTTCGCCACCCATGGCCACCGCGTCGCGCTCACCGCGCGGCGCGAGGACGAATTGAACGCCGTGGCCGACAGCATTGCCGCCCGTGGCGCGCCGCGGCCACTGGTCATCGCCGCGGATCTCGGTTCGGCGGACGGCATCGAGCAACTGGCGCGGGCGCTCGCCGCGGCCGGCGTCGAACCGGCGACCCTCGTCAACAACGCCGGCTTCGGTCTCGTCGGCGATGCCGCCCGCATCGACCGCGACGAACAGCTCCGCCTCGTCGATCTCAACAACCGCGCATTGACCGATCTGACGCTGCGCTTCATCGACAGCGTCACGCGGCACAAGGGCGGCATCCTCAACGTCGCCTCGATCGCCGCCTTCCTCCCTGGCCCCGGCATGGCTGTCTATCACGCGTCCAAGGCTTACGTGCTCTCGCTCAGCGAAGCGTTGCACGAGGAGCTGAAGGAGGATGGCGTGCGTGCCTGCGCGCTGTGCCCCGGCCCCTCGCCGACCACCGGCTTCTTCAGCCGCGCCGGGCTGCCGGCCGACTGTTTTCCCGCCGGGTTGATGCGCGATGCCGTCAGCATCGCGCGCGCCGGCTATGACGGGTTCATGGGCGGCCACCGCGTCGTGGTGCCCGGCAAGCCGAGCCGGATCGTCACTCTGCTGCCGCGCCTCCTGCCCCGCGCCGTGATCCGCGGATTGGGCGGCTGGCGCTGGCGGCGCAAGCGGCGGGCGCCTATGTGAATAACCGGCGGCGCCCGGCCTATCTTCGGCGCGCCGCGGGCCTTAAGATACGGGCCGAACCGGGATATCGAGATTTATGGCCGACGCTTCCAACACCGACATCAAAAAGCTGACCTTCGAAAACGCGATCGCGGAACTGGAGTCGATCGTCAAGCGCCTCGAGGAAGGCAAGGTGCCGCTTGAGGAGTCGGTGGCGATCTATGAGCGCGGCGAAGGGCTGAAGGCCCGCTGCGAGGAACTGCTGCGCCAGGCCGAGGCGCGGGTGGAAAAGATCACCCTCGACGCTTCCGGAAAACCGGCCGGAACCACGCCTCTGGACGTGGATTAGCCTCCGTCAGCGACGGATTTGGCCGCCGCGCGCGGGCGAATTGCCCCCCGCGACCGAACTGGTGTAAGCCATAAAAACGGCACCGGAACGCCGTACCGGGTCCGAAATACGCCTTTGCGACGACCGGAGTTTCTTTTGTCCGAGCTTTCGAAGACCCCGCTGCTCGACCGCGTGCATGTACCGGCCGATTTGCGGAATTTTTCTGCGGAGCAGCTGAAGCAGCTGGCGCAGGAGCTGCGCACGGACACCATCGACGCGGTGGCCAAGACCGGCGGCCACCTCGGCGCCGGGCTGGGCGTGGTCGAACTCACCGTCGCCATCCACGCCGTTTTCGACACCCCGGCCGACCGCCTGATCTGGGACGTCGGCCACCAGGCCTATCCGCACAAGATCCTGACAGGACGTCGCGACCGCATCAGGACGTTGCGCCAGGGCGGCGGCCTGTCCGGCTTCACCAAGCGCGCCGAGAGCGAATACGACCCCTTCGGCGCCGCGCACTCCTCGACCTCGATTTCCGCCGGCCTCGGCATGGCCGTGGCGCGCGACCTCAAGGGTGACAAGAACAACGTCATCTGCGTGATCGGCGACGGCGCCATGTCGGCCGGCATGGCCTACGAGGCCATGAACAATGCCGGCGCGCGCAACGAGCGCCTCATCGTCATTCTCAACGACAACGACATGTCGATCGCGCCGCCGGTCGGCGCCATGTCGGCCTACCTCGCCCGCCTCGGCTCCGGCGCGACCTATCTGAAGCTGCGCGACGTCGGCAAGCAGCTCACCAAGCATCTGCCGAAGTCGTGGGACCGCGCCATCACCCGCGCCGTCGAGCACGCGCGCGGCTACGTCACCGGCGGCACGCTGTTCGAAGAACTCGGCTTCTATTACTGCGGCCCGATCGACGGCCATAACCTCGATCACCTGCTGCCGATCCTGCGCAACGTACGCGACGCCGAGATCGGTCCGATCCTCGTCCATGTCGTGACGCAGAAGGGCAAGGGCTACGCTCCGGCGGAGACCTCGGCCGACAAGTATCACGGCGTCGTCAAATTCGATGTCGCCACCGGCGCGCAGGCGAAGTCCAAGGGCGGCGCGCCGCAATACACCAAGGTATTCGCCGACGCGCTGATCAAAGAGGCGCGGAAGGACGACAAGGTCATCGCCATCACCGCGGCGATGCCGTCCGGCACCGGGCTCGACCTGTTCCAGAACGAGTTTCCGAACCGCTGCTTCGATGTCGGCATCGCCGAACAGCACGCGGTGACCTTCGCCGCCGGTCTCGCCACCGAGGGCTTCAAGCCGTTCTGCGCGATCTACTCGACCTTCCTGCAGCGTGGCTACGACCAGGTGGTGCACGACGTCGCCATCCAGAGCCTCCCGGTGCGCTTTGCCATCGACCGCGCCGGCCTGGTTGGCGCCGACGGCCCGACGCATGCTGGCTCGTTCGATGTCGCCTATCTCGGCTGCCTGCCGAATTTCGTGCTGATGGCCGCGGCCGACGAAGCGGAACTGACCAACATGGTCGCGACCTGCGCCGCGATCGACGACCGGCCCTCCGCCGTGCGCTACCCGCGCGGCGAAGGCACCGGCGCCATCATTCCGGCCGAAGGCACGCCACTCGAAATCGGCAAGGGCCGCGTGCTGCGCGAAGGCCACAAGGTTGCCCTGCTCTCCTACGGCACGCGCCTTGCGGAAACGCTGAAGGCGGCCGACGAACTCGGCGCGCACGGCCTGTCCACCACCGTCGCCGATGCGCGCTTCGCCAAGCCGCTCGATCTCGAGCTGGTGCTGCGCCTGGCGCGCGAGCACGAAGTGCTGGTGACGATCGAGGAAGGATCGGTCGGCGGCTTTGGCTCCTTCGTCATGCAGGCTTTGGCCGACCACGGCGTGTTCGACACCGGCCTCAAATTCCGCGCCATGGTGCTGCCCGATGTCTTCATCGATCACGACACCCCGGCGGCGATGTACGCGGCGGCCGGCCTCGACGCCAAGGGCATCGTGCGCAAGGTCTTCGAGGCGCTCGGCAAGGACATTACCGCGGAGACGGTGAAGCTGGCGTAGACACCGCTTGTCCCGGGCGCAGGGCATCGCAAGGCGATGTCCTGCAGACCCGGGACCGTTACGCACTGAGCATCAGCTGCAACGGCTTTGCCGATGTCGCGCAGCGCATTCGTCTATATCCTGACCAACCGGCCCAAGGGGGTCTTGTACGTTGGCGCAACGAGCGACCTCATTCGCCGCATTGCCGAGCACAAAGGAAAGCATGCTCGCGGCTTTACCGAAAAATACGGCGTGACGCGGCTGGTCTATTTCGAGGAATACGCATCCATTCTCGAAGCACGAGCCCGGGAGCGTTCGGTAAAGCGTTGGGCGAGGGCTTGGAAATTCGAACTGATTGAAAAGCTAAACCCCGATTGGCTGGACCTTTCCGATCAATTGATGATGTAGGCCCCGCCGAGCCTGGAACGATCCCGGGTCAGCGGCGCATCGCTGCGCGATGCACCGCGCCCGGGAAAAGGACACTGAGAATGACCACCCCTTCCCGCATCCGCATCGATCGCCTGCTCGTGGAGCGCGGGCTGTTCGACAGCCGCGCCAAGGCGCAGGCGGCGATCGAAGCGGGACTGGTCAAGGCCAACGGCAAAACGATCGGCAAGGCTTCGGAAGAAGTCGCTGCCGACGCCGTCATCGAAGCGTCGCCCGCGCATCCTTACGTCTCGCGCGGCGCGCTCAAGCTCGTGGCCGCGCTCGATCATTTCAAATTCGATCCAAAGGGCCGCGTCTGTCTCGACGTCGGCGCCTCGACCGGCGGGTTCACGCAGGTGCTGCTCGAACGCGGCGCCGCCCGCATTTACGCCGTCGATGTTGGCACCGCGCAACTGCATCCGAGCCTGCGCAATGATCCGCGCATCGTCTCGCTCGAGCAGACCGATATTCGCAAGCTCGGCGCCGCAACGCTCGATCCGAAGCCGGATCTGATCGTCTGCGACGTCAGTTTCATCTCACTCAAGCAGGTGCTGCCGACGACGCTGGCGTTTGCCGCGAAGCCGGCGCAACTCGCCGCGCTGATCAAGCCGCAGTTCGAGGCCGGCCGCGCGCAACTCAAGAAAGGCATTGTCCGCGACGAAGCGGTGCGTCAGGCCGTGTGCGCCGATATCGAAGAACTCGTCAAATCCCTCGGCGGCGATGTGATCGGCGTCGTGCCCTCGCCGATCGAAGGCGGCGACGGCAACATCGAATATCTGATCGGCGCCGAGGTTTCATAACCGGCGGCGATGCGACCCATCGCTTACGCTCATCATTCTGTGGCTGTTCCGCCACGCAACACGGCGAAAGCGCGCCTGCGGCAACGCGGAGCCTTTCTTGCGCCACATCGAAGACGTTAGTCCCGCGCCATGACGGCAGAACCGACCAACTATGCCGCCGGGCTCGAGGCGCCGGCGGGCCCTTCGCTTTGGCGCCATGAATTGCGCGCCACGGTGAAGCTCGCGCTGCCGATCGCGCTGACGCAGCTCGGCCAGGTGGCGATGATGACGAGCGATCTCATCCTCATCGGCCGGCTCGGCGATGTCGCCATCGCCGGCGCGGCGCTGGCGCACATCATCCTGTTCGCCTGCTTCGTGCTCGGCATGGGGCTGATGTCGGCGGTGTCGCCGCTGGCGGCGCAGGCTTACGGCGCGCGCGAGCCGCGCATGGTGCGCCGCGCCTTGCGTGTCGGCCTGTGGGCCGCCGTCTTCATCGGCGCGCCGCTCACCGCGGCGATGTTCGGCGGCGAGCACATGCTGCGCGCGCTCGGCCAGGACGAAACCGCGGCGCGCCTTGCCGGCGAATATCTCATGGGCCTGTCCTGGTGCCTGGTGCCGGGCTGGTGGTTCATCGCGCTGCGCGGTTTCATGAGCGCGGTCAATCGCCCCGAGCCCGCTTTGTGGGTCATGCTCGCCGCGATCCCGGCCAATCTGCTGCTCGCCTATATGCTGATCTTCGGCGAATTCGGCATGCCGCAGCTCGGCATGGTCGGCGCCGGCATCGCCACGACCATCGTCAATCTCGGCATGTGCGCCGCGTGCCTGTGGGTCTGCTACACGCAGCGGCCGTTCCGCAAATTTCAGGTGCTCGGCCGCTTCTGGCGCATGGACTGGGCGCTGACCGGCAAGCTGTTCGTCATCGGCCTGCCGATCGCCGGCGCGTTTCTGCTCGAATACGGCCTGTTCGCCATCGCCGCGATCCTGATGGGCTGGATCGGCACGACGGCGCTCGCCGCGCACCAGATCGCGTTGCAGATCGCCTCGATCCTGTTCATGGCGCCGTTCGGCATTTCGATGGCCGCGACGGTGCGCGTCGGCCATGCCGTCGGCCGCCGCGATCCGGTCGGCACGCGGCGCGCCGGCTTCGCGGCGATCGCGCTGGGCGCCGCCTTCATGGCGCTGATGGTCGTTCTCATCCTGGCGACGCGCCACGTCATCCCGCTCGCCTTTCTCAACGCCAACAGCGCCGATGCAAGCGCGACGCTGACGCTCGCCGCGACCTTGCTCGCCGCCGGCTCGACCTTCTTCATCGCCGACGGCGTGCAGACCATTGCCGCCGGCGCGCTGCGCGGCCTCAACGACACGCGCGTGCCGCTGGTGTTCGCCGCCATCAGCTTCTGGGTGATCGGCTTTGCCACGTCCTACGGCCTCGCCTTCCCGGCGGGGCTGGCAGCCATCGGTATCTGGATCGGTTTCACCGTCGGCCTCGGCGTCTACGCCCTGCTGCTGGTCTGGCGCTTCAACGCGCTGACCCGGCACGGCTACCTGCCCGATCTGCCGGGCCATGCGCACGCCTGAACGCCTTCCCCTTTCAGGAGAGGGCCAAGCAGGTTAAGTCCCTCTCATGACGGAACAGCTCAGCATCGCGCGCATCGGCCACCGCGGCGACGGCGTCGCCGACACGCCGGCCGGCGCGGCCTATGTGCCCTACACGCTGCCGGGCGAGACGGTGACGGTGGAGCCGGTCGCCGGTCACCCCGACCGCCGCGCCCTGCTGCACGTCGATACGCCGAGCGCCGAACGCATCGCGCCGGTGTGCAAGCATTTCGGCGTCTGCGGCGGCTGCGCCGTGCAGCACTGGACGTTTCCCCGATACCTCAACTGGAAGCAGTCGCTGGTCGCCGATGCGCTCAGCCATGCCGGCATCGAGGCGCCGGTCGAACCGATCATCGACGCCCACGGCAAAGGCCGCCGCCGCGCCGTGCTGCATGCGCGGCGTCCCGGCGCCAACCTGTTGCAGGTCGGCTTCGCCGCGCCGCGCGCCCATCACATCGTCGCCATCGACGAATGCCCGATCCTGGCGCCGGGCCTTAACGGCTGCATCCCCGCCGCCTGGGCCATCGCCGAAGTTCTCAAGTCCGCCGGCAAGCCGCTCGACATCCACTTCACCGCCAGCGACCGCGGCCTCGATGTCGATGTGCGCGGCTCGGGACCGCTGCCCTCCGCACGCCTCACCGAACTCGCCAAACTCGCCGACAAGCATGGCCTCGCCCGCATCACCCGGCACGGCGAACTGGTGCTGCAACGGATCGAACCCGTCCTCAAGATCGGCCGCGCCGACGTGCCGCTGCCGCCCGGCTCGTTTTTGCAGGCGACCGCCGAGGGCGAAGCCACCCTCGCCCGTCTCGTGCTCGCCCATGTCGGCAAGGCGAAGAAGGTCGCCGACCTGTTCAGCGGCCTCGGCACGTTTGCCTTGCGGCTCGCCGAGACCGCGCGCGTCATCGCCGTCGATGGCGAGGCGAGCGCCATCAAGGCGCTGGAGCGCGGCATCAAAAGCGCACCGGGCTTCAAGCCGATCGAGGCGAAGACTCGCGACCTGTTTCGCAATCCGCTGGTGGCGATGGAATTGAAAGCCTTCGACGCGGTGGTGTTCGACCCGCCGCGCCAGGGCGCCGAACGTCAGGCGCAGGAGCTGGCGGCGAGCAAGGTGCCCCTCGTCGTCGCCGTATCGTGCGATGCCTCGACCTTCGCCCGCGACGCCCGCCTTCTCATCGACGGCGGCTACAAACTGACGAGCGTGACGCCGGTCGATCAGTTCCGCTATTCGCAGCATGTGGAAGTGGTGGGGAGATTTGAGCGGTAGTTTGAGATACCGCTCACCCCCGCGAAAGCGGGGGGCCAGCTCTTTCCACTGAGTGTGCAGCCTGAGACTGGGTCCCCGCTTCCGCGGGGACGAGCGGTGGATAGACCGCGTTCTGCAAGCCTACCTGTAATCCATCCCGCCGCCCCAGCGGTCCTGCCACATCTTCTCGCCGATGGTGCAGGAAATGCGCGGCTTGTCGGCGCTGGCCGGAATGACCCTCGCCTCCGGCTCACGGTCGGCGACTTCGAGGATCAGCTTGGTGCGCGTCGCTTCGATGAATTTCTCGCGCTCCTTGATCGGCACAACGAAAGCCCCCGGCCCACCGATCACGCAATCCTCGTAGTAGATGTCGAGTTGATCGATATCGAGCGTCGCGAAATTGGAGCGCTTGAGCATGATCGGCAGGCCGTTGATGGTGATGCCGGCCTTGATGACTTCATCGCGCGTCGGCGCGACGAAATCGCCCGAATTATTGGCGCCGTCGCCCGACACGTCGATGACGCGGCGCGCGCCGCGATAGCCGCTGTTGTCGAACAGCGGCTTGGCGAATTTCAACGCGCCGGAAATCGAGGTGCGCGAAGCGCGGCGATACGGCGCGCGCATGATCTCGCTGGCGACCGCGTCGGCCGACTCCGGCCCGTCGATCAGCCGCCACGGCATGACAACGCGCTGGTCGCCGGCACCGGCCCATTCGAAATAAGTGATGGCGATCTTGCCATGGGCGCCCTCGCGCAGCGCCATGAGGAACTCACGCGACGTCAGCGCCTGCGCATAGCCTTCGCGCTGCAGCGCCTGCTCGTCGGGATCCATCGAATAGGAGATATCGACCGCGAGGACGAGTTCGACATCGACCGGGATGGCGTTGGGGCCGAGGTCCGCGAGGCGCGCGTGCGGCGCGGCCCACGCGGCAATGGCAGAGGCGAGGCACAAGGCCCCCGCCGCAGCACCATAAAGACGTGTCCGCCTCATGCCGCCCTCCTGCGTCAATGCACAGGGGCATCATGCTGCCATGACGCGCCGGCCGGTAAAATGCCGCCGGCGCATGGCTCCCTCAGATTTCCGGCGCCTAGCTTTCCAGCACCTCGGTTCCGGCGATCTCGATACCGAAGCCGCCGAGGCCGACATAGGTGCGATGGCTGGACGACAGCAGCCGGATCGAGGAAATGCCGAGATCCTTGAGAATCTGCGCGCCGAGGCCGACATCCCGCCACTGCTGCGAGCGCGCCGTGTCGGTTTCCGTGGCACCCTCCTGCGGGATCTCGGTCACCGGCACGCCGGCGGTGCCGTCGCGCAGATAGACGATGACGCCGCGGCCCGCTGACTTGAACACCTTCAGCGCCGACCGGATCGACTTGGCGCCGCCGAACACATCGCCGATCACGTCGGCGCGGTGCAGACGCGCCGGCACGTCCTTGCCGTCGCCGATGTCGCCGTAGACGAAGGCCATGTGATGCACGCGGTCGAACGGCGTGACATAGGCAAAGCCCTGCATCGCGCCGATGTCGGAGGTGAGCGAGAAATCACCGACCCGCGTCACCAGTTTCTCGCGCGCCTGCCGGTAGGCGATAAGATCGGCAACGGAGATCTGCATCAGCTTGTGCTGCGCGGCGAAGGCTGCGACCTGCGGGCCGCGCATCACGGTGCCGTCGTCGTTCATCAGTTCGGACAGCACGCCGACCGGCGGCAGACCGGCGAGCTTGCAAAGATCGGTGCAGGCTTCGGTATGCCCGGTGCGCATCAGCACGCCGCCTTCGCGCGCGATCAGGGGAAACACGTGGCCGGGCCGCGCGAAATCCGCGGCGCCCATGTTGTCGTTGGCGAGCGCGCGCACAGTGTTGGTGCGCTCTTCCGCCGAGATGCCGGTGGTGAGCCCGTGCTTGACGTCGATGGTTACGGTGAACGCGGTGCCGAGCGGCGCGTCGTTCTTGGCCACCATCGGGTCGAGGTGCAGGCGCCGCGCGTCGGCGGCGGTAATCGTCGCGCAGACGATCCCCGAGGTGTGGCGGATGATGAAGGCCATCTTCTCCGGCGTGCACAGCGAGGCGGCGACGAACAGATCGCCTTCGTTCTCGCGGTCGTCGTCATCGGTGACGACGACGATCTCGCCCTTGGCGAAAGCCTTGATTGCCGCTTCGACTTTACTGTGGGTATTTGACACGTGATCGATCCTCAGGCGCCGGGCGCCGACTACTTCTTCTCGAACGGCCACGGCAGGCTTTCGCCGACCTGGCCGCGATGCATCAGATAGTGATCGGCGACGACGCATGCCACCATGGCCTCCCCGATCGGCACCGCGCGGATGCCGACGCAGGGGTCGTGGCGGCCCTTGGTGAACAATTCGGTGTTGGCGCCGTAACGATCGACGGTCTTGCGCGGCGTCAAGATCGACGAGGTCGGCTTGACGGCGAAGCGCGCGACGATCGCCTGTCCGCTGGAGATGCCGCCGAGAATGCCGCCGGCATGGTTCGACAGGAACAACGGCTTGCCGTCATTGCCCATCCGCATCTCGTCGGCGTTGTCCTCGCCGGACAGTTCCGCGGCGGCAAAGCCGTCGCCGATCTCGACGCCCTTGACGGCATTGATGCCCATCAGCGCGCCGGCGATCTCGGCGTCGAGCTTGGCATAGATCGGCGCGCCGAGGCCGGCCGGCACGCCTTCGGCGACGACCTCGATCACCGCGCCGATCGACGAGCCGGATTTGCGCACCTCGTCGAGATACTCTTCGTAGAACTTGGCCTGCACCGGGTCGGGGCAGAAGAACGGGTTGTTTCCGACCTCGTCCCAGTCCCAGCGCGAGCGGTCGATCTTGTGCGGCCCCATCTGCACCAGCGCGCCGCGCACATTCAGCCCCGGCACGACCTTGCGGGCGATGGCGCCGGCGGCGACGCGTGCCGCGGTCTCGCGCGCCGACGAGCGGCCGCCGCCGCGATAATCGTTGATGCCGTACTTCACGTCATAGGTGAAGCCGGCGTGGCCGGGGCGGTACTTGTCCTTGATCTCGGAATAGTCCTTCGAGCGCTGATCAACATTCTCGATCAGCAGCATGATCGGCGTGCCGGTCGTCACCTGAAGGCCGCTCGCCTCGTCGGTGAAGACGCCGGACAGGATCTTGACCGCGTCCGGCTCCTGGCGCTGCGTGGTGAAGCGCGACTGGCCCGGCCGGCGCTTGTCGAGAAACGCCTGGATCTCCTCGGCGGTGATTGGGAGCCGCGGCGGGCAGCCATCGACAACGCAGCCGATCGCCGCCCCATGGCTTTCGCCGAAGCTGGTGAACCGGAACAGGTGGCCGAAGGTGTTGAAGGACATGGTGGTTCCAAGATTTGGAGGTTTCGTACCCCGCAGCCCCTCGGGGGTCAAATGGCTGCAATTTCTTCGTCATGGCCGGGCTTGTCCCGGCCATCCACGCCTTTCTGTTTAGCCAAGGAAGACGTGGATGCCCGGCACAAGGCCGGGCATGACGACCGCGTCAGGCGTAGCGGCTCAGTTTCTCGCCCCGGAACACATAGACCTCGCCCTGGATAATATCGACCAGCGGCGCCACCGCCGGCGTCGCCACGCCGAGGCAGGTCATCAGGCCGCGGCAGGTGCCGCCCCGTGTGTTAAGATCGAACTGGAGAATGCCAAGGTCTTCCTCCGCCCGCCAAATCGGAGCTTGCTCGGTAGGGAGGAGCCGATTCCAATGCTCGCCGTGCGCCTGCTAGGCTGTCGGATGCCGTCATCCAGGGACGCGTATGAATCTGCGCCAGCTCAAATACTTCGTAAGTGTCGTGGAAGCCGGCAATATGACCCGTGCCGCCGAACAGCTTCATGTTGCGCAAACTGCCCTGGGCATGCAGATCCGCCAGATTGAGGAAGATCTGGGCGTCGCCCTCCTCATTCGCCATTCGCGAGGTGTCGAGCCGACCAAGGCCGGAAAGCTGCTCCATGCGAAAGCGCTGGCAATCCTGAAGTCGGTCGAGGAAATCCGCTACGAGGTGTCGCGTTGTGATCGCGAGGACAGCGAACCCATACGTCTCGGAACGACGCCGGCCCTCATGCCGATTGTCGGCCCAGAGCTTGTCATCCATGTTCGCGAACACATCCCGCAGATTCTCCTCAGTCTGGTCGAGGAGATGAGCCATGTCCTCGTCGACACGTTGATCCGCGGAGAACTCGACTTCATCCTTTGCTACGACATTCCGGACCTACCCCAACTGTCGCGCACGCCGCTTTTCCAGGACGATCTTGTGCTCGTCACGCTTCCAAGGCCTCGAAAAGGCGAGCCGATCACCTTTGCCGAGGCCCTGGACGAATGCCTCGCGATGCCCGAGCCGGGCGACACCGTGCGCAATGCCGTGACACGTGCAGCGAGGGAGCTCGGACTCGAGTTGCAGATCGACTACGAGGTGCGCTCCGTTTCGGCGATGAAAACCATGGTGAAGCGCGGCGCCGTGGCAAGCATTTTGCCCTATTTCTCGGTGATGGACGAGGTTCGCAATGGCGCTCTCGATGCGCGCCCCATCATCAGACCAGCCGTCAGGCGGACATTGTTCCTCGCGTCCTCGACCCAGCGTCCGCCATTTCGCAACGAGGCCGGCCTGAGCGGTGCGATCCGCTCTTCTCTGAAAGGCGTGACAGAGGCGCTCGGTCCCCTCTGCCATCCGCTTTGAGTACGACAGGCTAATCCGCAGAAATTCTGCGGCCTGCTCTCTGTCAATCCTCTTGGACATTCGGCTGCCGAGGCGGCCTGATGCTCGGCGCCGGCTATCGCGGCGTCCGAACCGGACGTTGGCTGCTTCCGGCGGAGTCACAGCTACATGTTGGCGCAGGGAGATAAACGATGACCTTCCACCATGTTATCAGCCT
>JAHCKG010000040.1 GCA_026125895.1 Pseudolabrys sp.
CCGAAGATGGTGCCGCGGTCGTACAACAGATTGTATTCGACGTAGCGGCCGCGGCGCACGAGCTGCTCCTCGCGCTCGCGGTCCGTCCACGGCTTGGCGAAGTTGGCGCGCACCAGCGTCGGATAGATGGCGAGGAAGGCGCGGCCGACATCCTGCGTGAAGGCGAAGCTCTTGTCCCAGTCGCCCTCGAAGTAGTCGTAGAAGATGCCGCCGATGCCGCGCGGCTCGTTGCGGTGCTTGAGGAAGAAATACTCGTCGCACCACTTTTTCAGTTTGTCGTAGTCGGCGACGTCCTTGTGCGCGTCGCAAGGACCGCGCATCGCGGCGTGGAAGGCGAGGGTGTCGGGATCGCTCTGGGTGCGGCGCGCGTCGAGCACCGGCGTCAGGTCGGCGCCGCCGCCGAACCAGGCCTTGGTCGTCACCACGAAGCGGGTGTTCATGTGCACCGCCGGGACGTTCGGATTGTGCGGATGCGCGATCAGCGAGATGCCGGAGGCCCAGAAGCGCGGGTCGTCGGCCGCGCCGGGGATCTGGGCGCGGAACTCCGGCGCGAATTCGCCGTGCACGGTCGAGCAATGCACGCCGACCTTCTCGAACAGCCGGCCGTGCATCATCGACATCACGCCGCCGCCGCCACCCAGGTCGGGTTTACCCGACTTGGGATTTTTATTGCCCATCTCGGGCAGGCCCGAGATGGGTTTTCCGGAATGGTCGGTGCGTTGCCACGGCGTGCGCACGAAGCGGCTTGCGGGGAGCGCGGCGGTCTGCGGCATCGCCGGCGCCTCGTCCTCGAGTCGTTCAAAGGCCGAGCAGATGTCGTCGCGCAGGCTTTCGAACCAGGCGCGGGCGCGGGCCTTGCGCGTATCCAGCAGAGCGGTCTCCATATCCGACGATGTCATTCCGGCACGCTCACTCGGCATCGAGCTTTTCTTCCAACCACACCTTGATCAGCGACTGGTAGGGCACGTCACGCCGATTGGCGGCGACCTTGATGCGGTCGAGCGTGCCTTGGGGCATCCGGAGCGAAATCGTGGTGGTCGAGAGTTTGAGATTGGGAAAGCGCGCGCGCCGCGCCTGACTCCAGTCGACATAGTCCGTGGTGTCGTGCGTTTCCCAGAATTTCCGTTCTTCCGCTTCGCTGTGGAATTTCGGCACTGGCTTAAGCTTCTTGTTCATAAATTGCTCTTTCCTTCCGGTTCATGTCGCGTGCGGAAATGATCCGAAGCGCTTTGCCATGATCGCGCACAGTGAACGTCACGTGCAGCCGGCGTCCTTCGGCTGTTTCGCCGAGAGCATGAAACCTGGCTTCTGTCTCGCTGTGCCTGGCATCTTGCGCGAGCAGCGGCTCGCCCGCGAAAACCTGCTCGGCCTCGGCCGGGCTCACACCATGCTTGCGGAGACTCTTGTCGAGATTGCCATCGTCCCATTCGAAGCCTTCGATGGAGCCGAGGTCGATCATGTTTGTATATTATGGTCATATACAGAAACCGTCAACCGCGCGGGCCGGGATTATCCCGCCGGAAAGGTACCGGTCTGCCGCAGCGCCTCTCCCGATACGACCGCGACGGCCATCGCGACGTTGAGCGAGCGCAAACCCGGCCGCATCGGGATGCGCAGCCGCAGGTCGGCAGCCGCATGGACCTCGGCCGGGACGCCGGCGCTTTCCCGGCCGAACAGCAGGACGTCGCCGGCGGCATAGCGGTGGTCGAGGTGGCTCGCGGTCGCGGCGGTGGTCATCAGCAGCAGGCGGGCACCCTCGGCGCGCCGCCAGGCCTCGAAGGCGGCCCAGTCGACATGCCGCGTCAGCTTGACCTGAGCCATGTAGTCCATCCCGGCCCGGCGGAAGGCGCGGTCGGAGACCGGGAAGCCGGCCGGCTCGATGATATGCGCCTCCATGCCGAAGCAGGCGCAAAGCCGGAGAATCGTTCCGGTATTGGGCGCGATATCGGGCTGGTAGAGGGCGATCCGGATCATGGCGGCGCGGCCGGCGGGGCGGTTTAGAGGCAGTAAAATGCAGCAGCCAAATGACTTGTGCGACAAGGCTTAATTGGCGCGATAGCGGGCTTGCGCTTGCACCGCAAGGGTGCCAATAGAACCTCGCCGGCGCCATCCTGCCTTGACCTGGACTGTTGCGGCGGCCCACCCGCCGCCGGCCTCCGAATTCAGCCGGCTTCCGAGCCGCGGGCGGCATCTCAATGTCAGCCGGACGCCAGCCGGAGGAGAGGGATCCAGACGTGACGACCGTGTCTTCGGCGGAGCACTCGCGCCGCGATTTCCTTTACATCGCCACCGCAGCCGTCGGCGCGGTCGGTGCCGTCGCGGCCGTCGTGCCGCTCGTGTCGCAGATGAACCCGGACGCCTCGACGATCGCGGCCGGCGCGCCGATCGAGGTCGATCTCGGCCCGGTCGCCGAAGGCCAGGTCATCAAGGTGTTCTGGCGCGGCAAGCCGATCTTCATCTCGCATCGGACCAAGAAAGAGATCGAGGAGGCGCAGAACGTCCAGCTCTCGAGCCTGCCCGATCCGCAGCCCGACAGTGATCGCGTCAAGAAGGGCCACGACCAGTGGCTTGTGCTGATCGCGATCTGCACCCATCTCGGCTGCATCCCGCTCGCCCATCAGGGCGATTACGACGGCTTCTTCTGCCCCTGCCACGGCTCGCAGTACGACAGTTCCGGCCGTATCCGCCGCGGCCCGGCGCCGAAGAACCTCTTCCTGCCGCCATACGAATTCGTTTCCGACAGCAAGATCCGGATCGGCTGATCCGCGCGCATCCGCATTGAAGGTTCGACCATGACCGGGCATTCCACCTATCAGCCGACAAACGGTTTCATGAAGTGGCTTGAACGCCGCTTGCCGATTGGCGGCCTTGTTCATTCCTCGTTCGTTGCCTACCCGACGCCGCGTAACCTGAACTACTGGTGGACCTTCGGCGGCATCCTGTCCTTCATGCTTGCCGTGCAGATCGTCACCGGCATCGTGCTGGCGATGCACTACACCCCGCATGTCGATCTCGCCTTCAAGTCGGTCGAAGGCATCATGCGCGACGTCAACTACGGCTGGCTGCTGCGCTACGTGCACGCCAACGGCGCCGCGATGTTCTTCCTCGCGGTCTACATCCATATCTTCCGCGGCATGTATTACGGCTCCTACAAGGAGCCGCGCGAGGTGCTCTGGATCCTCGGCGTCATCATCTACCTGCTGATGATGGCGACCGGCTTCCTCGGCTACACGCTGCCGTGGGGCCAGATGAGCTTCTGGGGCGCCACCGTCATCACCAACTTCTTCTCCGCCATTCCCGGCGTCGGTGAGGCGATCGTGACCTGGCTGTGGGGCGGCTACGCCGTCGGCAACCCGACGCTGAACCGTTTCTACTCGCTGCACTACCTGCTTCCGTTCGTGATTGCCGGCGTCGTCGTGCTGCACGTCTGGGCGCTGCACGTCGCCGGTCAGAACAACCCGGCCGGCATCGAGCCGAAGACGGACAAGGACACCGTGCCGTTCACGCCCTATGCGACCGTGAAGGACGGCTTCTTCATCGCCGTGTTCTGCATCATGTTCGCGTGGTTCGTGTTCTACACGCCGAACTTCCTCGGCCACGCCGACAACTACATCCCGGCCAACCCGGCGGTGACGCCGCAGCACATCGTGCCCGAATGGTACTACCTGCCGTTCTACGCGATCCTGCGCGCCATCCCGAACAAGCTGCTCGGCGTCTGCGCGCTGTTCGGCTCGATCCTGATCCTGGCCTTCCTGCCGTGGCTCGACACCTCGAAGGTGCGGTCGGCGCGCTATCGCCCGCTGTTCCGCCAGTTCTTCTGGCTGTTCTTCGCGGTCTGCATCGGTCTCGGCTATCTCGGCGCCATGCCGGCCGAAGGCATCTACGTCACCATCGCGCGGGTTCTGACCTTCTACTACTTCGCGCACTTCATCATCGTGCTGCCGCTGCTCGGTATCTTCGAGAAGACCAAGCCGCTGCCCAACTCGATTTCCGAGTCGGTGTTGAGCAAGGCTTGAGCGGGAGAACGACCATGACGATGCATCGCACCATCATTGCTCTCGCTCTGGCCGCCTCGCTCGGCGCCGCCGGCGCCGCGCAGGCGCAGGAGCACAACACGCCGAAGCCGCCGGCCCAGAAATGGAGCTTCTCCGGCCCGTTCGGCAACTTCGATCAGGGTCAGTTGCAGCGCGGCTTCAAGATCTACAAGGAGGTCTGCGCGAGCTGCCACTCGATGAGCCTGGTGTCGTTCCGCAATCTCGCCGAGCCCGGCGGCCCCGGCTTCAGCGAAGCGCAGGTCGAGGCGCTCGCGGCCGAGTACAAGATCGCGGGTCTCGACGACAAGGGGCAGCCGATGGAGCGTGCCGGCCGCCCGGCCGACACCTTCCCGGCGCCGTTCCCGAACGAGGCCGCCGCGGCGGCCGCCAACGGTGTCGCCCCGCCGGACTTCTCGACGCTGGCCAAGGCGCGCACCTACGAGCGCGGCTTCCCGTGGTTCGTGTTCGACATCTTCAGCCAGTATCAGGAGCAGGGGCCGGATTACATCCACGCCATCCTGACCGGCTATGAGGAAGCGCCCAAGGGCTTTACCGTGCCGTCGGGTGGCCACTACAACAAATACTTCCCCGGCCACGTCATCGCCATGCCGCAGCCGCTGACCGACGGTCAGGTGACCTATGACGACGGCGCGCCGCAGACGCTCGAGCAGTATTCGCACGACGTCGCCGCCTTCATGATGTGGGCTTCCGAGCCGCACATGGTTCAGCGCAAGCGCATCGGTTTCCAGGTCATGATCTTCCTGCTGGTCCTCACCGGCCTCCTGTACTTCACCAAGAAGAAGGTGTGGTCGGCGGTTCACTAAGGATCGATCACCGGAACCTGATCGAAGGGCCCCCTCGCGGGGCCCTTTGTTTTTGCCGCGTCTGCTGTAGTCTGGCCGCTGAATTTCACTCCGTCATTCCGGGGCGCGGCCGAAGGCCGCGAGCCCGGAATCCATAACCCCGGCACTGCGGAGTATGGATTCCGGGTCCGCCGCTTTGCGGCGTCCCGGAATGACCGGACTTACCCGAGCAAAGCATTCCATGACCAAAGCAGTCCTCGGCATCATCGGCGGCTCCGGCATTTACGACCTTCCGGGATTGCAGAACGTCCGCGAGGAGCGCATCGCCTCGCCCTGGGGCGAGCCCTCCGGCGCCTTGCGCATCGGCGACGTCGATGGCCTGCCGGTGGTGTTCCTGCCGCGCCACGACAAGGGCCACCGGCTGTCGCCGTCGGACATCAACTACCGTGCCAATATCGACGTGCTCAAGCGGGTCGGCGTCACCGATCTGGTGTCGCTGTCGGCCTGCGGCTCGTTCCGCGAGGACATGCCGCCCGGCACCTTCGTGCTGGTGGATCAGTTCGTCGATCGCACCCACAAACGCGAAAGCTCGTTCTTCGGCAAGGGGCTGGTCGCCCATGTGTCGATGGCGCACCCGGTGTCGCCACGGCTGCGCGCCCGCATCGCCGAGGCCGCGCTCCTCGAAGGCATCGAGCCCAAGCTCGGCGGCACCTACATCTGCATGGAAGGCCCGCAATTCTCCACCTATGCGGAGAGCATGACCTACAAGCAGCTCGGCTATTCGGTCATTGGCATGACCAACATGCCGGAGGCCAAGCTCGCCCGCGAGGCGGAGATTTGTTACGCCACCGTGGCGATGGTCACCGATTTCGACTGCTGGCATCCCGATCACGACGCCGTCACGGTCGCCGATATCGTCGGCGTGCTGCTCGACAACGCCGACCGTGCCAAGCGGCTGGTGTCGCGGCTGGCGCGCGACTTTCCGCGCGAGCACGAGGCGTGCCCGATCGGGTCCGACCGCGCGCTCGACAACGCGCTGATCACGCAGCCCGAGGCACGCGATCCCGCCCTGATGAAGAAGCTCGACGCCGTCGCCGGCCGCCTGTTCAAACAGTGAGATCTCCGATGAATGCAACCGACATGCGCAGCGACCTCGCCGAAGCGGTGCGCTCGATCCCCGACTATCCGAAGCCCGGCATCATATTTCGCGACATCACGACGCTGCTCGGTGACGCGCGCGCGTTTCGCCGCGCTGTCGACGAACTCGTGCAGCCCTTCGCGGGCGCCAAGATCGACAAGGTCGCCGGCATCGAGGCGCGCGGCTTCATCCTCGGCGGCGCGGTAGCGCATCAGGTGTCGGCCGGTTTCGTGCCGATCCGCAAAAAGGGCAAGCTCCCCCATAAGCGCGTGAGCATGACCTACGCGCTGGAATATGGCGAGGACGAGATCGAGATGCACGCCGATGCGCTGATCAAGGGCGAGAAGGTGGTGCTGGTCGACGATCTGGTCGCCACCGGCGGCACGGCGGAAGCGGCGATCAAGCTGCTGCGGCAGTTAGGTGCCGAGGTGCTGGCCGCGTGCTTTGTCATCGACCTGCCGGATCTCGGCGGCGCCGCGAAGCTGCGCGGCCTTGGCGTGCCGGTGCGCACGCTGGTGACCTTCGCGGGGCACTGAGGCGGCGGCGGTCAGCGCGGCGTGCGCTCCAGCGCGAACGACAAATGCTGGCGCACCGTCGGCCATTCCGAAGCGATGATGCTGTAGACGGCGGTATCGCGCAGCGTGCCGTTAGCGCCGATCTGGTGGCTGCGCAGGATGCCGTCGAGCTTGGCGCCGAGGCGTTCGATGGCGCGGCGGCTCGGGTGGTTGAAGAAATGGGTGCGGAATTCGACCGCGATGCAGTCCAATCGCTCGAAGGCCTGCGTGAGCAGCAGCAGCTTGGCCTCGGTGTTGAGCGGACTGCGCTGGACGCGCCGCGCATACCAGGTCGAGCCGATCTCGACGCGGCGATTGGCGGCATCGACGTTCATGTAGGTCGTCATGCCGGCGATGCGGCCGTCGGCATCGAACACCGTGAAAGGCAGCATCGAGCCCGCCGCCTGCAACGCCAGCCGGCGGTCGATCTCCTTGTCCATGCCGTCGGGTGTGGGGATGGCGGTGTACCATAGCGTCCACAGCTCGCCGTCCTTGACCGCCTCGATCAGGCCGGCGCGGTGCGTCTGCGACAGCGGCTCGAGGCGGACATGCGCGCCCGCGAGCGATACAGGTTCGAGCCACGCCATCGATGCCTCCGGCAGGTTGCAGATCCCGCGACCGGTCTAGCGCGGTTTCGGTCCCCAGGGTCCGCCATCGGCCGGGTTGTCAACACCCGGCGTGTCCCACGGGCCCGGTTGTGGCTGTGGCGGTGACTCAGGGCTCCACGGACCTTGCTCGGGCGACGGCAGTTGCTCGGCCGCCGGCGGATCGAGCGCCAGCGGGCCCGGATCGTGGCCGCCGGCGAATTTGACCAGCGCCGCAACGCGGGCATCGACCGATGGATGCGTGGCGAAGATGTCGCTGAAACCCTGCCGCGGATTGTCGACGCACATCTCCATCACCGCGGAGTTCGCGCTCGCCAGTTCGCCGCGGTTCTCGATCTTGCGCAGCGCCGTGATCATGGCGTCCGGGTCCTTGGTCAGTTCGACCGAGCCGGCGTCGGCGAGATACTCGCGCTGGCGCGACAGTGCGAAGCGGATGACCACTGACAGCACCCAGGCGACCACGATCAGCACGATGGCGATGAGAATGGCGATGCCCGCGCCGCCGCCCTTGCGGTCGTCGCTGCTGCGGCGCCGAAAGCCGCCACCTTGGAAGAAGATGCGAAACACCATCTCGCCGAAGAACGAGATGACGCCGGCGATCACCACGGCGATCACCAGCATGCGCACGTCGCCGTTGCGGATATGGGTGAGCTCGTGGCCGAGCACCGCCTCGATCTCCCGGTCGTTCAGCGCCGCCATGAGGCCGCGCGTCACGGTGATCGAATATTGCTTCGGGTTGAGGCCGGTGGCGAAGGCATTGAGCGCGTCGTCGTCGGCGATGCGCAGGCTTGGCATCGGAATGCCGCGGGAGATGCAGAGATTCTCCAGCAGGTTATAGAGCCGCGGTTCCTCGGCACGGGTGACCTGATGCGCGCCGGTGACGGCGTCGATCATCGACTGATGGAACTTGTAGGCGATCGCCACCCAGATGATGGTGCCGATGGTGGCGAAGGGCGCTGCCTTGACGAAATCATAGGCCGCAGCGCGCAAGAGATAATCGAGCGGCGCATCGCCGACACTCATCACCTCGGCGAGCAACGCCCCGGCATAGACCAGCACGTAGATGAGGATGAAAAGGCCGATCAGCAGCGCGATCGAGCGCCGCCGGTTCGACTGGATGTGGGTGTAGAGACCGTAGGCGGCCATGGTTCACTTGTCCCGGACGCGGCGCAGCGCACTTGCGGTGCGCCGCAGATCCGGGACCGTTACGGTCTCGGATTTGGCGATCCCGGGTCTGCAGCGCATCATTTCATGTTGCGCTGCGCCCGGGACACCAACATCAGAACTTCACATTCGGCGCCTGATCGAGCTGGGCGCGGCTTTCGCCCAGATCGAAGAACTGCTGCGCGTGGAAGCCGAACATGCCGGCGAACAGTGCCGCCGGGAACTGCTGGATGCCGGTGTTGTATTCTTGCACCGCATTGTTGAAGAAGCGGCGCGCCGCGGCCAACTTGTTTTCGATATCCGACAGTTCCGCCTGAAGCTGCTGGAAGTTCTGGTTGGCCTTGAGGTCGGGATAGCTCTCCGACAGCGCGAAAAGCTGACGCAGCGCGCCGGTCAGCATGTTCTCGGCCGCCACTTTCTGCTCGACGCCGGGCGCCGCGATTGCGGTGTTGCGCGCCTGCACCACAGCTTCCAGCGTGCCGCGCTCGTGCGCCGCGTAGCCTTTCACGGTCTCGACCAGGTTCGGAATGAGGTCGTGCCGTTGCTTGAGCTGCACATCGATGTCGGCGAAGGACTGATTGACCCTCTGCCGCATCGCGACAAGGCCGTTGTAGACGGAAATCGCCCAGAGCACGATCACGACAATGACGCCGAGAACGACCCAGCCGGTGGTGGACATGGCAGCGCTCCTCAGAATGCCGTTCGAAAGGGGGAGTTCGGTGATGAGGTCAGACGGAACCCGCCCACTATAGCAGACCGGAACAAGGCGCGGGCGCGGCGAAAACCGGCTGTAACAGAGCAATTACATAAAAAAGAGCCCCGAACCGTGAGGTTCGGGGCTCTAAGCCAGACGGCTATTCGGGGGGTAAGGGGGGAGCCGCCCGACTGAACAGTCACCGCAACAACGGCGCCGACCTCGGTTGGTTCCTGCCTGGTGACGATTTTTTAAGGTCTGGGGCGGGAAGAGGTGGCGGCACGCCGCCACGTCACGGTTCCCCGATACTTAGCGCTGGTGGCCGAGGCCGATATTGAGCTTGAGCGCCTGCTGGCGCAGCGCACCGGGCGTACGCTTGAGTTCTTTGGCGATCTTGGCGACGGGCGTGCGCGCCTTCGAATGCGCCTTCAAGGTCTTGTACTCTTCGTTGGTCCAGGGTCTGCGCCGGATTTTCTTGACGGCACTTTTGGTCTTTTTCGCGGACTTGGACTTCTTAGCCATTCCAGATTCCTTCATCAGATAAGCTTCACAAAATTCACGCGCGTCTGCGTCCTATCCCCCAATTGAGAGATTGCCAAATGTTTTTTGCGCGGCCCGCGTATGTGCCGCGTCTTCAACCAAATGTTTAATCTGGATTATTTGTTACAAAAGATCGGCGGCAGGCCGCCGATCTTTGTCAATTACGCGCTCGATCAGCCGGCTTCGCGGAAGCGAACGGCGGCTTCGAGATCGACCGAGACGAGTTGCGACACGCCACGCTCCGCCATGGTGACGCCGAACAGCCTGTTCATGCGCGCCATGGTAATCGGATTGTGGGTAATGATTACAAAACGTGTATCGGTGGACTGCGTCATTTCGTCGAGCATGTCGCAGAAGCGTTCGACGTTGTGATCGTCGAGCGGCGCATCGACTTCGTCCAGCACGCAGATCGGCGCCGGATTGGTGAGAAACACCGCGAAGATCAGCGCCATGGCCGTCAGGGCCTGTTCACCACCCGACAGAAGCGACAGGGTCGCGGGCTTCTTGCCCGGCGGCTTGGCCAGGATTTCGAGGCCGGCCTCGAGCGGATCGTCGCTTTCGATCAACTGCAGCTCGGCGGTGCCGCCGTTGAACAGTTTGGTGAAAAGCTGCTGGAAGTGCGTGTTGACCTGCTGGAACGAGGCCATCAGGCGCTCGCGCGCTTCGCGGTTGAGGCTCTGGATGCCGAGACGCAGTTTCTTGATCGCTTCGACCAGATCATCGCGCTCGGTGGTCAGCGAGGTGTGCTGGGTCTCGACTTCGATGAGCTCTTCTTCGGCGCGCAGATTGACCGCGCCGAGCCGTTCGCGCTCGCGGCGCAGCCGTTCCAAAGTCGCCTCGATCTCGGTGAGGTCGGGCAGGGCTTCGCCTTCCGTCAGCTCGGCCAGTGCGGCGACCGCCTGCGGTTCGACTTCGAGCATGTCGTGGATTTCACGGGCGATGTCGGTGAGACGGCGCTTCGAGGCTTCGAAGCGCTCTTCGGCGCGCGCCAGTTCTTCGCGCGCGGTAGAGGCAGCCTCCAGCGCGGCGCGGGCGTCGCGGTCGGCTTCGGCCAGCGCGTTCTCGGCTTCCTGGAGGCGATCGGCGCAGTCCTGGCGGTCGGTCTCGGCAAGCTGCACTTCGCTGATCAGCGCGTCGCGCTTCTCCGCGAACACCTGCGGGGCGTTCTCCAGTTCGGTGCGGTCGCGCTGGGCTTCCTCGATACGCTGCGTCAGCGTCGCGGTCTGACCGCGCGCGCTTTCCTGACGCTGGAACCAGCCGGCCTTCTCTTCGCCGACCTGACGCAGGCGGCGATCGGCGATCTCCGCCTCGCGGACGATGGCCTGCTGCTCGGCGCGCACCTCGGCGAGATGGGCGCGCTTGCCGGCGATGTCGTCGCGCACGCCGGTGAGTTCGGATTCGAGCTCGGCGGCGGGCGACAGCGCGGCGAGCGCCTCTTCGGCTTGCGCGATGCCGGATGTCGCTTCGTCATGGTTGGCGGTGAGACGGTTCTGCGCCTCGGTCAGTGCCGACAGCCGCGCGGCGTTGCGGTTGACCTCGCGCTCGGCCGCTTCATGGCGGTCGCGCGCGGCATTGACCTCGCGCTGGCGCTCGCGCGCCGCGTTGCGCATCTCGGTCTCGGCAGACGCCGCGGCGCCGAGCGCGCCTTGCGCGGCTTCCATCGCCTGACGGGCCGCTTCGACATCGGCCTTGGCGACGAGCAATTCGGACTCGATCTCGGCCAGACGCGCGCGTTCGGCGAGACGGCGCGCGGCGCCGGTCGGCGCATGCGCGGCGGCGGCAAAGCCGTCCCAGCGCCACAGGTCGCCTTCCGGCGACACCAGCCGCTGACCCGGACGAAGCTGCGCGGCGAGACGCGCACCGGCATCCTTGTCCACGACGCCGATCTGATTGAGACGGCGCGTCAGTTCATCCGGCGCGCGGACATGGGCCGACAGCGGCGTGGCACCGTCCGGCAGCTTCGGATCGGCGGCATCGACGACCGAGCCGACCCAGCGCATCGGCGCCGACGGATCGATCGGCGCGTCGAGATCGTCGCCGAGCGCGGCGCCGAGCGCCTTCTCGAAGCCCTTGTCCACGGTGATGTTGTCCATCACCGGCGGCCACAGGTTCTTGCTCTCGACCGCGAGCACCTTCGACAAGGTCTTGGCTTCGGTCTCGAGGCGCTGCACGCGGCGCTCGGCCTCGGTCAGCGGATTGCGCGAGGCTTCGAGCGCGGCGCGGGCGGCGGCATGCGCGGCCTCGGCGTCGATCGCGGCGTTTTCAGCCGCGGCCAGCGCCTGCTGGATGTCTTCGACCTCCTGCGTCAGCGCGGCGAGATCGGGACCGGCGGAAGCCTGCAGCGCGTCGATCTCGCGGGTGACCTCGGCGACCTCGGCCTCGACCTTGGCGGCGCGGTCGCGGTGCTGGCGCAGGGCGCTCTCGAGCTGATTGCGCTGCGCGGTGAGATCGGCGAGGCGGGCGGTGAGTTCGGCGAACACCTTTTCGGCGGCCGCCAGCGTGCTGCTGGCTTCCTCGACGCGGGCATCGACGCCGCTGCGGCGGCCGGCGCTCTCCGCGGCCTCGGCCTTGATCATCTCTTCTTCTTCGGCGAGCCGCGCGATGGCGGCCTCGGCGTCGGCGACCAGCTTCTGCTCGCGTTCGCTGTCGGCGGCGAGCTGCACCAGCCGCTTGTCGAGTTCGGTGATGCGGTCCTTGGCGCGCTGCTCTTCGCGCTCCAGTTCCTGCATCGCGACGTTGAGGCGATGCAGCGCCGCGCCGGCGCGCGCTTCGGCCTCGCGCAGCGGCGGCAAGGTGGTGGCCAGTTCGGCCTGACGCGTCGAGGCTTCGGCCTGCGCGCCGGTGCGGGCCGCGACTTCGCGCACGCACAGATCCTTGGCGGCTTCGGCGTCGGTCTGTTCGACATTCGCCGCCGACCAGCGCAGGTGATAGAGCGTCGCTTCGGTCTTGCGCACCTGCGCCGACACGGTGCGATAGCGGATCGCCTGCTTGGCCTGCTTCTTGAGCGCTTCCATCTGGCCGGCGAGCTGGCCGATGACATCCTCGAGGCGGGTGAGGTTGGTTTCCGCGGCCTTGAGGCGCAGCTCGGCTTCGTGGCGGCGGGCATGCAGACCGGACACGCCGGCGGCTTCTTCCAGCACGCGGCGGCGCTGTTCGGGCTTGGCCTGAATGATCTCGCCGATGCGGCCCTGATGCACCAGCGCCGGCGAGCGCGCGCCGGTGGACGCATCCGCGAACACGATCTGCACGTCGCGGGCGCGCACTTCCTTGCCGTTGATGCGATAGGATGAGCCTTCCTCGCGCTCGATGCGGCGCGCGATTTCAAGCATGTCGGTGTCGTTGAACTGCGCCGGCGCCGAACGCTCCGAATTGTCGATCATGATCGCGACTTCGGCGTTGTTGCGCGCCGGCCGCGTGTTCGATCCGGAGAAGATGACGTCGTCCATCGATGAGGCGCGCATGGACTTGTATGAGTTCTCACCCATCACCCAGCGCAGCGCTTCGACGAGGTTCGACTTGCCGCAGCCGTTCGGTCCGACAACGCCGGTCAGACCCGGCTCGATGACGAAATCGGTCGGCTCCACGAAGGTCTTGAAACCGAGCAGACGCAGCCGGGTAAGGATCATACTTCAACGCCTTCGACCCGGAGCAGGTGAACGCCAGACGGGGCTGCTCGGGGTGCCTGATGAATAGGTTTAAACGCCAGCCGGGGGCATGGCCCGGACGCTAAGGGTCGTATGCCGCATTCGCCGCGAGAATGAAATCTCGGGGCGGCCGGAGCAACTCACATGGCCCCGAAAAGCCCGGTTTTCCAGACCTTTCGGTTGTGGATTGGAACAAAATTACCCTTGTACCGGGGGCCTAGATGTTGGGGTGCCGGCCGGCCCGCATAAGGGGCCGGCGGGGCCCGCCCGGCCGGCTCAGCTTTTGATCAGCGGATCGATGATCTTCGACATCTCGTCGGTGGTCAGCGCGCCGGAATAGGACTTGCCGTTGATGAAGAAGGTCGGCGTCGAATTGACCTTGAACTTGTCCACCGCGCGCTGCCGCATGGCCTCGATACCGTCGAGGATCTTCTGGTTCGACAGGCAGGCGTCGAAGCTCTCCTTGGTGAAGCCGGCCTGCTTCGACAGGGTCAGCAGCGGGTCGAGCGGCTTCTCGACCGCCCAGGTGCGCTGCTGCTTGAACATGACGTCGATGAAGGAGAAATACTTGTCCGCGCTGGTGTCGGCGTTGCAACGCGCCAGCATGAACACCGCGGCGGCGAGGTTATCGAGCGGGAATTCGCGGAAGATGTAACGGATCTTGCCGGTGTCGATGTATTTCTTCTTGATCTCCGGATAAGTCGTCTCCTGGAAATGCGCACAGTGCGGGCAGGTCATCGAGGCGTATTCGATGACCGTCACCGACGCCTTCGGATCGCCCAGCACCATGTCGGGCAGGGCGCCGGGCGCCATGAGCTCGGTTTCGGAGACCGCCGGACCCTCTGCGGCCAGCGCCTGATCGGTCAGGGACGGCAGGGCGGACAGTCCCGCCGCGGTGGCAAGCGCCACGAAAGCCGTGCTCTGGCAGAATTCACGTCGGGTCAGGCGCAAAGGATGTCTCCGTCACATGGGGCGCCAAAGGGCGGCCGCGGGCTCGATATTTGCTGTTCGATATTTGCTAGCTGGACAGGACGATTGTGGCAATGGCAGGCCGTTCCGCCAAGGCGGGACCGTGCCTCACTTTGTCTTGATGGCGCTGCCGAGACGGGCCAGCGCGTCGCGCAGGTCGTCGTCCTCGATTTCCGGCATCGATGCCGCCAAACGGGCGGTGATGGCCGGATCGGGCGGGGGCGGCTGTTTCTTCGGCAGTTTCCGGCGCAGCGGCGCCTGGCGCAGCGCCAGGCGCCCGATGGCCTGCCAGCCGAAGAACCGATTGACCCGCTCCAGAATGACCGACGACAGATGCTGGATTTCCAGCGCCGCCGGCCCTTCGACCCGCAGCACCAGGGTGGCCGGTTCCGCCTGCTCGACGTCGCCGACATCGGTCTTCGGCCGCGGCCAGTTGATCTTCATCGGCTCGCTATAGGCGGCCACTTCGGGCCCGACGATCTCGCGCCAGCGTGTGACGATTTCCATCGAGGCAAAGCCCTGCGCCTTGAGCACGCCGCCTAGGCTCGCGGCGGTGAACTCGGAAAGCGGGCGGGGAAAACCCCTGGCGGGCTTGGTCATCGAATAGGTCTCTGGCATCGTCCGGGCCATGAACGTAGCAGCGCGCAAGCGAAGCAGAAAGACAACCGGAATTTGCGTCGCAGAAGGCGAGCACGACGTCTCTTCTTCACCTCCCCCCTTGAGGGGGAGGTCGGCGAGCGTAGCGAGCCGGGAGGGGGGTAAGCGACAAGCTCTGAGCAAGAAAAATACCCCCCTCCCTAACCCTCCCCCTCATAGCTCGCCGAACGGCGAGCGTCCGCTCGCCTATGGGGGGAGGGGAAGCTCCGAGCACGACGCCTGGCCATCTATTAATTCGCAAGCTCTGCTCGCCTGGTACGACCGCCACCGGCGCGTGCTGCCGTGGCGCGCGCGCAAGGGCGAGCGTACGCCGCCTTATGCCGTGTGGCTGTCCGAGATCATGTTGCAGCAGACCACGGTGAAGACGGTCGGGCCCTATTACGCCAAGTTTCTGGCAAAGTGGCCGACGGTGGAGGCGCTGGCGCAGTCGCCGCTCGACGACGTGCTGCGGGCCTGGGCCGGGCTCGGCTATTACGCGCGCGCCCGCAACCTGCATGCCTGCGCCATTGCCGTCGTCGAACGCCATGGCGGCGTATTTCCGGATGACATGGAGGCGTTGCGCGCGCTGCCCGGCATCGGCGACTACACCGCGGCGGCGGTCGGCTCGATCGCCTTCGATCTGCCGGCGGTGCCGGTCGATGGCAATGTCGAGCGCGTGGTGACGCGGCTGTTCGCGGTAGAAGAGGCGCTGCCGGCGGCCAAGCCGGAGATCAAGCGGCTGGCCACCTCGCTGATGCCGGAATCGCGCACCGGCGATTTCGCGCAGGCGCTGATGGATCTCGGCGCCACCATCTGCACGCCGAAGAAGCCGGCCTGCGCGCTGTGTCCGTGGAACGACAAGTGTGTCGCCCGCGCGCGCGGCGATCAGGAGACCTATCCGCGCAAGGCGCCCAAGCGCGAAGGCAGATTGCGGCGCGGCGCGGCCTTCGTCGTGCTGCGGGCGGATAACCGGGTGTTGCTGCGCCAGCGGCCGGAGAAGGGCCTGTTAGGGGCCATGACAGAGGTGCCCGGCAGCGACTGGTCGCACGATTTCGATGTCGGAAGCGCGCTCGACGCCGCGCCGAAATTCGCCAAAGCGAAGTGGCGCAAGCTGCCCGGTGAAGTGACGCACGTCTTCACGCATTTTCCGCTGGCGCTCACCGTGTTCGTCGCACAGGTGCCGAAGACCGCAAAGGCACCGAACGGCGCGCGCTGGGCTGAGGTCGCGCATTTGCGCGATGAAGCCCTGCCGAATGTCATGCGCAAAGTGCTCGCCGCTGCGCTAGACTAGATTCACCAGAAAAGCCTCCCGGGGGAAATATCCGATGTCGCTCGATTCCAAGGCCGCCGTATTGTCCGGCCAGTGGTCGCCCAGCCTGCGCTATCCCGATCCGCTGATCACGGCGCTCGATCCGAAGTTCAAGAAATATCATCTGCCGCTGTCGAGCGTCGAGAAGCTCTACACCGGCACGCGCTGGGGCGAGGGACCTGTCTATTTCGGCGACGCGCGCTGCCTGATCTGGAGCGATGTGCCCGGCAACGTCATGTACAAATGGGACGAGACGAGCGGGCAGGTCAGCCCGTTTCGCGCGCCGTCCAACAACGGCAACGGCAACACCCGCGACCGCCAGGGCCGCCTGATCACCTGCGAGCATCTGACCCGCCGCGTCACCCGCACCGAATATGACGGCACCATCACGGTGATCTGCGACAAGTTCGATGGCAAGCGGCTCAATTCGCCGAACGACGTCGTGGTGAAATCGGACGGCTCGATCTGGTTCACCGATCCGCAGTTCGGCATCCTCGGCAATTACGAAGGCGACAAGGCCGATCCGGAGTTGCCGATGAACGTCTATCGCGTCGATGGCGCAAGCGGCAAAGTCACGGTGGCGATGGACGGCATCAATGCGCCGAACGGGCTCGCCTTCTCGCCGGACGAAAAAATCCTCTATGTCGTCGAGTCGCGCAGCGAGCCGCGCAAGATCCTGTCTTTCGATGTCGGCGCCGGCGACAAGCTGTCGAACCGCAAGGAATTGATCAACGCCGGCCCGGACGGCACGCCCGACGGCTTCCGCGTCGATATCGACGGCAATCTGTGGTGCGGCTGGGGCATGACGCCGGAGCTCGACGGCGTGCGCGTGTTCACGCCGCAGGGCGAGCCGATTGGCCACATCTCTTTGCCCGAGCGCTGCGCCAATCTTTGCTTCGGCGGCGTCAAGCGCAACCGCCTGTTCATGGCGGCGTCGCACTCGCTCTATGCGCTCTACGTCAATACGCAGGGCGTGAAGGGGGGCTGAGCGCTTCTCTTCACCTCTCCCATAGGGAGAGGTCGGCACGCGTAGCGTGCCGGGTGAGGGGTTACTGACTATCGAAAGTCACTTGCCCCCTCACCCCAACCCTCTCCCCCAAGGGGAGAGGGCGCGCGCTGTGCACGCGGCGAGGTCAACCTATATCGCCGGTATCCCCGCCGCCGCCGCCAGCATCGCGTTCTCGGCCTGCTCGGCGCGGGTCGGGCGCTTGAGCTTGGTTGCCGCCGCCTTCTTGTTGATCTTGCGCTTGGCGATGCCGCCGAGCTTCTTGTCCGTCGCCTTCTCTTCCTTGAGATTCATATTGAGAATCTTGGCGACGTCGGCCCGGCCGATCAGCCGCGCCCAGGCCACGAGCGTGCCGTAGCGCGTGATCTCGTAATGCTCGACCGCCTGCGCCGCGGCGATCAGCGCCGCGTTGAGGATCACCTTGTTCTCGATCTCGCCGGCGATCTCGTTGGCCTCGTCGATGATGCCGTCGATGGCCGGGCACTTGGTGCCCTGCGGCACCGACTTCATCAGCTTGAAGACGCGGTCGAGCCGCTTGATCTGGCCGTCGGTCTGCTTGAGGTGCATCCGGAAGCCTTTCTTGAGCTCGGCGTCGGACGCCTTCTCGATCATGTCCGGCAACGCCTTCCGGATCTGGTGCTCGGCGTAATAGATGTCCTGCAGCGTGTGGATGAACAGTTCTTCGAACGTGTCGATATCGGAGGAAAACCAGCCCATCGTGACCTCTCCTGTTGCGGCGCGGCGACGGCGCGCGCGCTGGGTGTCTAACCTGCCGCTATAAATCGCGAGCCGGGTTCCGAGTTCCCTTTGCCGCCAAAGACCGCTAGAACGTCGCCCGGTTCACGAAACGAGCAAGGAGGTCCTGATGGCCATCGAACGCATCGATCCCAATCCGCGCATGAGCAAGTGCGTCGTCCACGGCAACACCGTCTATCTCGCCGGCATCGTCGCCAACGATCCCAAGGGCAAGGACATGACGGCGCAGACGAAGGACATTCTGTCGCAGATCGACGGCTATCTGGCCAAGGCCGGCACCGACAAGTCGAAGCTGCTGTCGGCCAACATCTGGGTCACCTCGATGTCGGAGTTCGCCGCGATGAACGCCGCCTGGGATGCCTGGGTGTCGCCCGGCAACACGCCGGCCCGCGCCACCGTCGAGGCCAAGCTCGCCGCGCCGGAATACAAGGTCGAGATCATGGTGCAGGCGGCGAAATAACGCCCGCCACTGACCACTACTAGACCGCTCACCCCCGCGAAAGCGGGGGTCCAGAAGCCAAAAAGCAAAGCACCAGATGGGGCTCTGGGTCCCCGCCTTCGCGGGGACGAGCGGGAGGAGAGGAAACATGCCCTTCGACTTCGCGCCGCTATTCCCGTCGACCTTGCCGCCGCCGGCGGTGCGCTGGACCGGGGCGCCGAAATACAATTTCGTCGGCGGCAACAACGACCCGGCCGAGGTGCCGCTCGACGGCTTGATGGCGGCGGCGCAATCGGTGCTCCAGCGCGAGGGCCGCACGCTCGCCACCTACGGCCTGAACAGCGGCCCGCAAGGCTACCGGCCGCTGCGTGAATTCCTCAGCGCCAAGCTCAAGCGCGATGCCGGCATGACCTGCACGCCCGACGACATCCTCATCGTCTCCGGCTCGCTGCAGGCGCTCGATCTGGTCAACGCGGCGCTGCTGCAACGCGGCGACACCGTGATCGTCGAAAAGGACAATTACCAGGGCTCGCTCAATCGCTTCACCAGGCTCGGCGTCACCGCGTTAGGCATTCCGCTCGACAAGGGCGGCATGAAGATCGACGCGCTGGAAGCGGCGCTGAAGGATCTCAAGGCCAAGGGCGTCACGCCGAAATTCATCTACACCATCCCGACGGTGCAGAATCCGACCGCGACCATTCTCGATCAGAGCCGCCGCGCCCGCATGCTGGCGCTGGCCGACGAATACGGCGTGCCGATCGTCGAGGACGACTGCTATGCCGACCTGATCTGGAGCGGCGAGCGCCCGCCGGCGCTCTACGCCATGAGCAAGTCCGACAACGTCATTCATATCGGCTCGTTCTCGAAGTCGATCGCGCCGGCGTTACGGGTCGGCTTCATCGTCGCGCCGTGGGCGGTGATGTCGCGCATGCTGGCGCTCAAGACCGACGCCGGCTCGGGCGCACTGGAGCAGATGGTGCTCGCCGAATATTGCGCGGCGCACTTCACGACGCACGTGCCGGCGCTGCGCAAGGGCCTGCGCAAGAAGGTCGAAACGCTGATGGAAGCGCTCAACGAACAGTTCGGCACCGCGGCCGAGTTCGACGATCCCAAAGGCGGCATCTTCCTGTGGGTCAAGCTGCCGGACAACGTCGATAGCCTGAAGCTCTATCAGGCGGCGCTCAAGGAAGGCGTCGCGATCAATCCCGGCCCGGAGTGGTCCACCGACAAGGCGCACAGCCAAAGCCGCATTCGCATCTGCTTTGCCAGCCCGACGCATCAGGAAATCCGCGACGGCATCAAGGTGCTGGCCGAGGTGTGCCGCCGCGAGTTCGGCGTGCCCACGCGCAGCGGCAATATCGAGCGCGCGAAGGCCTGACGATGGACGAGCCCGGCATCCTCGCCATCTGGAACAACGTCGCGCCGGGACGCGAAGCCGATTTCGAGACCTGGTTTCAGGGCGAGCATTTGCAGGAGCGGCTCGGCGTGCCGGGCTTCATCTATGGCCGCCGCCATCAGGCGATCTCCGGCGCGTCGGCGTTCTTCAACTTCTATCTGGTCGAGAGCCCGGCGGTCCTGACCTCGAAGCCTTATCTCGAACGGCTCGACAATCCGACGCCGA
>JAHCKG010000041.1 GCA_026125895.1 Pseudolabrys sp.
CAACGTCATCACCATCGCCGACAAGAAGCCCTTCCAGGACGCGGTGAAGCCGGTCTGGGACAAGTACGGCGCCAAGTACGCCGAGCTGGTCAAGCAGATCCAGGAAACCAAGTAAGCTGACGCAGTCGCGGGCCGGCGCGGGCGTTACGTCCGCGCCGGTCTTGCATCAGGTGTTCGGGACGTTTCGGGGGCGGAAGGCCATGAAGGCTGCATATGCCAGGGCGATGGAAGCCCTGTATTTTCTTTGCGCGATCGTCGCGGGTGGCTGTCTCGTCATCGTCACACTGATCATCCCCTACGGGGTCTTCACGCGCTACGTGCTCAACAGCGCCTCGTCGTGGCCGGAGCCGCTGGCGGTGCTGCTCGTCGTGCTCTTCACCTTCATCGCCGGCGCCGCCTGTTACCGCGCCAGCGTCCATATCGCCGTCACCATGGTCGTCGATGCGCTGCCGCCGCTTCAGGCGAGGATCGCGCGCTATGCCCGAGACCTCGTCATGGCCGCGATCAGTCTGTTCGCCGTCATCTGGGGCATCAAGCTCGTCCAGGTGACCTGGGGCAACACCATCGGTGAGTTTCCCTTCCTCTCGGTCGGCGTCACTTATCTGCCGATCCCGATCGGCGGCCTGATCACGCTGCTGTTCATCATCGAACAGGTCTGGATCGGCCCGCCGGGCGAAGATTCAGTGGTCCATCGCGAACCCGTCAGCGCCGACTGAGAGCGGAGAGAAAACGTGGAAGCCCTTGTCCTGCTCGGCAGTCTCTTCGTCCTCATCGCCATAGGCGTGCCGGTCGCCTATGCGCTCGGCGCCGCCGCCCTGGTCGGCGCATTCTGGATCGACATCCCGCTCGAAGCGGTGATGCTCAAGATTTCCGACGGCATCAGTAAGTTCTCGCTGCTGGCCATTCCGTTCTTCGTGCTGGCCGGCGCCATCATGGCGGAAGGCGGCATGGCGCGCCGCCTCATCGCCTTCGCCAGTATTTTCGTCGGCTTCATTCGCGGCGGCCTGGCGCTGGTCAATATCTGTGCTTCGAGCCTGTTCGGCTGCATTTCCGGCTCGTCGGTCGCCGACACCTCGTCGATCGGCTCGGTGATGATCCCGCAGATGGAGAAGGCCGGCTATTCGCGCGTCTTCGCCACCAACGTGACCATCTGCGGTTCGGTGCAGGCGATCCTCATTCCGCCGAGCCACAACGCGGTGATCTATTCGCTGGCCGTCGGCGGTTCGGTGTCGATCGGCCACTTGCTGGTCGCCGGTTTCTTCCCCGGCCTGCTGCTCGGCCTGTCGCTCGCCTGTCTCGTGCTGATCGTCGCCTACAAGGAAAACTACCCGAAGGGCGAGGTGGTGCCGTTCCGCACGGCCGTGAAGTACGCGGTCGAGGCGATGTGGGGCCTGGTGACGATGATCATCATCACCGGCGGCATCCTCGGCGGCATCTTCACCGCCACCGAGGCGGCGGCGGTGGCCTGCGTCTGGGCCTTCTTCGTGACGATGTTCATCTACCGCGATTACCGCTGGCGCGATCTGCATCTGCTCGTGCACCGCACGATGAAGACCGTCGGCCTGGTCATGATGCTAATCGCCTTCGCCTCGAGCTTCGGCTACATCATGGCGCTGGCGCAGCTGCCGGCGAAGGTGACGGCGTTCTTCCTCACCATCTCCGACAACAAGTACGTCATCCTGTTCCTGATCAACATCCTGCTGCTGTTCCTCGGCACGCTGATGGACATGGCGCCGCTGATCCTGATCTGCACGCCGATCCTGCTGCCGGTCGTCACCAGCTTCGGCGTCGATCCGGTGCATTTCGGCATCATCATGCTGGTCAATCTCGGCATCGGCCTGGTGACGCCGCCGGTGGGGTCGGTGCTGTTCGTCGGCTGTGCGGTGGCAAAACTGTCGATCGAGCAGGTGACGCGCAAGATCTGGCCGTTCTACATCGCCATGTTCATCACGCTGATGCTGGTGACGTATATTCCGGCGATCTCGACCTGGCTGCCGAAGGCACTGCTGGATTGAGGCAGGCTTGCCCGGGACAGGTCGTCAGTTCGCCGCGGCGGCCAGTTCCTTGGCGCCGGCGGCCTGCGCGCCGCGCTGCATCTGGTTGTCGATGTCGGCGATGAGATTGCCGACGACGCCGGTGCGCCGCGCCACCGGATTGCGCTCGTAGCCGATCTGCTGGAAGAAATTCGCCGTCGGCACCTTGGCGCGGTATTCGGCCGGCATCGTCACCATGTCGAGCCCGGTGGAATCGCCGGTCAGGTTCATCAGTTCGAGTTCGGCGGCGCGGAGCGGCGTGTGATAGCCCTTCATGCGCGCGAACAGCACCGAGTTCAGAAGCTTCTGCGTCTGCACGAGCGGGCCGATGTCGCGGTCGAGCACGATGGCGTGGATGCCGATGCCGCCTGGCGTCTGCTTGGCGAGCTTGTCGTACTCGCTCCATTTTCCAGGCACCGACTTGGCATAGGCGATCATGCGGCGCACCGCATCGATCTTGCGCGTCATGGCGCGTCTGGCTTCGCCGGTCAGCGCGCGCTCCTTGGCGCGCAGCGCGTTGAGGATGAGCGGCGAATGCTCGGCCAGCATCGAGACGGAGTTGGTGGACAGCAACTGGTTGTAGCCGACCGCCGGCGAGATTGCGGTCGCGCGCTTCGGCGTGACGCCGGCCTGCGTGTCGTAGGTGCCGTTGCCGCCGGTTTCGAAGGCATAGACGCCGACGATCTGCTCGCGCGTCAGCCCTTCGGCGAGCGCCACGCGGGCATAGGCGCGCTTGAACTCCAGATCCGATGCCGGCAGATCCGGCACGAAACCGAACTGGCTTTTGGCGTTGGCGATGAAATCGGCGATCACCGGGATCGGCGCCCGCTCGCCGGGCTGTGGTCCCGGCGGCGCATTGGGATCGCGCGGCCGTGGCGGACCGTTATAGACCGGCGGCTGTTCCAGCACGTAGTCCTCGAGCAGGACCGGCTCTTTGTTGCGGCGCTTGGCGTTGCGGATGCGGCGCTTGTCGCTGATGGCGTCCCAGTAGGCCTCGGCCGCCTGCTCGTAGGGGCGGCGCGCCGCTTCATAGGCGGCGAGCTTGCTTTCGTAATCGCCGGCGGCGGCAAAGGTCGATGTCGCCGACACGCCGGGCGCGCAGGCGGACAAAGTGACGGCGAAGGGAGCGATAAGCGAGGCGAAGAGTGCGCGGCGCATGGACAACGATCGGCAGCAGGTGAGGTGATTCGGTTACCGCACCACCCTGCGGCATTTGCGCGACGGCGCAAGGGCCAGCGGCCCACTTGCGCGCTATCGTCGCGGCAAAAAAATAAACGCGCCGGAACTGCCGGCGCGTTAAGTCTTGGGGGAGGTTCAGTCAGAAGTTCAGTTCAAACGCAGTCAGTTCACGTCAGAGGTCTCAGTCGTCGTCCAGTCAGAAACTCGTCGTCCGGATCAGCGGATCACGGTGCCGTCACGCACCGTCATGACCACCGGCTGACCGGCCTTGTAAACCTGCGGGCCCTGCGCCGACATGACATCGACGCCGAGATTGAGTTGGGTGGCCGAAATGCCGATAACAGCGATCACCAGCGCGGCGAAAAGGCCGACCACCACGATCTTGAGGTGGGTGGTGCGATCGGCGGTGTACATCGACCAGTTCATCTCATCGTCCTCCAGCATTCCCTGTCCGGGATACCATTGGCGTAAACGGCGGCGGCCCAGCGGGCCATTAAACGTGGGTATGTTCGGGACCCACAAAGGTTCAAACGCGGCGCACCATTCGCACAAACAACGTGGGGACGGTCGGCTGGTTCCGCTGCGCTTTTCACGGAACAGTGAAAAGCCGTGATCGGGGGCCTTTTCCGCTCGCCGGGGCCCGGTTGGGCGCCTTTTCGTGCTGCATCATTGAACGCCGCGGCGCCGCACTTCCTGCGCGGCGGGCCCAAGATGAATTGTTTTTAATTTTCGCCTTTCGTGCCGGGCGGCGCGTCCGTCGGGGCGCCGCGGCGGCGAAGGCCGATGCACCAAAAGAAAACGCCCGGCGCGATGGCCGGGCGATTTCTGAGCTTGTTTATAAAGGTTGTGCGAGCGGCGTCAGGCGTTGGCCGCGCGCTTGAGCGGATAGGCTTCGCTCTCGTAGAGCGCGCGAATATCCTGGTGGCTCAGGCGAGCCTCGTTGATCTCGATATAGGCGCCGAGAAGCTGGGCTTCCGGCAGTTCCTCGACCGCAAAGCGGATCGCTTCGGACGCCTTGTCGAAACGGCGATAGCGAACCTTGCTCGCGACCTTGCGGTTGCGCGACGGAAAAAGCTCCGCCGGCGCGGAAAAGTCGATATTCTTCATGATGTCTCCAGAACGGCCGGGCCAAAGGCTGGCAAAACCGGCGTGGATTTGCTTCTGCAATATAGTCATAAAACTGAGGCAATCCAGTGGCCGGGCGGCACTTTCGCAGCGCTGGGGAGTACCCGAAGTGGTATCCTTAACGTCTTGCGACCAAAGCGATTAGTCCAGTTTGCATTCGAGTGATGAGAACCCGTCATGCCTCATATCGTCGTCAAAATGTTCGCCGGGCGGTCCGATGAGGACAAGCAGAAGCTCGCGCAGGCGCTGACCCGGACCCTGATGGAAACGATCGGCAGCAGCGAAAAATCGATCTCCGTCGGTATCGAGGACGTCGCGCCGGAGGCGTGGGGCGACAAGGTGTACCGGCCCGATATCGCGGCCAAGCTCGACACGATTTTCAAGGCGCCGGGTTACGATCCGCCGAAATGAGGCGCGGAGCAGCGCGGTTTCAGGCTTCGATCGTCTTGGTGCGCTCACACTGCTCGCAGCGGAAAGTGCGCAGCTCCGGAAAGCTGCTGACCTTGGGATGCGTTCTGACGAGCGTCATGGCCTCGCCGCACGAGCAGCAGACAGGCTGTGGGCTCGGCTCGGCCGGTTCATGCGGGGCGGGAGGCATCAGCCAGACTTGGCGATCGCCGCCTAACAATCCATTCCGTGAAAACACGTAGCGCAGCGCCGCGCTGCAAAATGGAACTTTTCGGCCGCCCCGTTCGTCGGCGGCAATCTCAAGCTGCAGGGCGCCGTTGCCTGCGGCGCAGATAGAGCGCCATGGCGAGGCCGGCCGCCGCGCCGACCGCGCCGATCAGGTAGACGCGGCTGTAGCCCGCCCGGTCGGCCAGCAGCCCGGCCAGCGGCCCGGTGAGGCCATAGGCAATATCCTGAAAGGCGGCGAAGCCGCCGAGCGCGGTGCCGCGCAGATGCGGCTCGACCAGGCGGATCACCTCGCGGCCCATCGCCGGAAACACCATCGAGCAGCCGAGGCCTGTGAGAAAGGCGCCGGTGAGCGCAAAGGCGGGATGCGGCGCGGTCCAGATCAGGATCTGTCCGATCAACTCGACGGCGAGCGAGACAATAGCCACCGGCAGGCCGCCGACGCGATCCGGCATGTGGCCGAACAGGACGCGCACCAGCACGAAGCCGACACCGAAGGCGGTGAGGCCGAGGCCGGCGTAGCCCCAGTGCTGATCGCGGAAGTACAGGACGAAGAACGCGCCGATCGCGGCAAAGCCGATGCCCTGCAGGCCGACGATGGCGCCGTGCCACCAGATGCGGCCGACGATGCTGAGGAAGGACGGCCGCTCGGCGTCCGGATGCGCAGCCACCGCGGGTAGCCGCAAGGTCATCAGCCAGCCGATCACGGGCAGCACGGCGGCGGCGCCCATCGTGGCGGCAAAGCCGAACTGGTCGAACAGAATGACGCCGATCGGCCCGCCGACGGCGAGCGCGCCGTACATGGCCGCGCCCATCAGCGCCAGGACGCGGGAGGAGCGCGCCGGGCCGACGATGCCGACGCCCCAGGAAACGACGCTGACGGTGATCAGGCTCTCGCCGAGGCCGACGAGCAGGCGGCCGGCGAGCAGCACGGCGAAGGCGATCCACGGCGTGGCGGCGAGCAATCCGGCGGCGAGCGCGACGAGCGCGCCGATGGCATAGAGCGCGAGGCCGCGCCGGGCCGCGATCTGCGCGCCGCGGCGGTCGGTCAGCGCGCCGACGACGCCGCGCGAGGCGATGGTGGCGAGAAAGGCGATGCCGACACCGAGGCCCGCGAACAGATTGCTCAGGTCCAGTTGTTTGGTGACGAAGACCGGCACCACGGGCAGCGGGATGGCGACGCAGAGATAGGAGATGAACAGGACCGCGGTCAGCAAGATGAGCTGGCCGTTGGACGGGTCTTTGGTCGAAGAAAACGTCATGGCATTCCTTAGAGGTGCTCGTCGCCAACGGACCCGCGCAAGCGGACAACAAAAAACGCAATCCGACCGGCGCCAGCCGTTGCGACCAAGAGTCGTTGCGACCGGGGGGCGTTGATTGCGTTGAATGACGTTAGACGCTTACGGCCGGTTGAGACCGGCGGCACCGGACGCGGTGAAGCGCCCAAGGCGAGAATTAGACGAGGAACGCCGACGGCGCAAGTTCGGCTGGCATAGCGTCAGATCGATCCCGCTCGTCCCCGCGAAAACGAGGACCCAGAAAACGAAAGCGCATGTCGCGATGTGTTTTTCTGGATTCCCGCTTTCGTGGGAATGAGCGGAGTTTGTTGAGGCTCAGCCGATCGGTAGCGGTGCCTCAGATACTCCCCACCGTCTTCAGGCGCGCGCGCGGGTGGATTTCCGATTGCGAGATCACCGGCGTCTGGGCGCGGAAGCGCTCGACGATGCCGCGCACGAAGGGCCGGATGCCGGCCGAGGTGACGAGCACCGGGGCTTCGCCCTCGCGGGCGGCGGCCTCGTAGCTCTGGCGGACGAGGGTGATGAACTCGGTCAGCTTCGACGGCTGCATGGCGAGCTGGCGGTCGTCGCCGGTGCCGATCAGCGACTCCGCGAAAGCCTGCTCCCACTTCGCCGACAGCGCGATCAGCGGCAGGTAGCCGTTCGGGCTGGTGTACTGCGCGCAGATCTGGCGCGACAGGCGCATGCGCACGTGTTCGGTGAGCGCCGTCGGGTTGCGCGTCGAGGCGAGCCCTTCGGCGATGCCCTCGAGGATGGTCGAGAGATCGCGGATCGAGACGCGCTCGGTGAGCAGCATCTGCAGCACGCGCTGGATGCCGGACGGCGTGATCTGGCTCGGCACCAGATCCTTGAGCAGTTCGGCCTGTTCCTTCGGCAGCTCCTTGAGCAGCTTCTGCACCTCGCCATAGGAGAGGAGCTCCGCCATGTTGCCCTTGAGCAGTTCGGTGAGGTGCGTCGACAGCACGGTCGCGGCATCGACGACCGTATAGCCCTGGATCGCCGCCTCGTCCTTGATCGCGGCGTCGACCCAGGTCGCCGGCAGGCCGAAGGTCGGCTCGGTGGTGTGGTTGCCGGGCAGCCGCACCTGACCGCCGGCCGGGTCCATGACCATGTACTGGCCGGCCCAGACCTTGCCGGAGCCCGCGTCCACTTCCTTGATCTTGATGACGTAGGTGTTGGCGTCGAGCTGGACGTTGTCGAGGATGCGCACGGCCGGCATGACGAAGCCCATCTCGCCGGCGAGCGAGCGGCGCAGCGCCTTGATCTGCTCGGTCAGGCGGTCGGTGCCGTCCGGCGCGTTGACCAGCGGCAGCAGCGCGTAACCCAGTTCGACTTTGAGGTCGTCGATCTTGAGCGCGGCCGAGATCGGCTCCTCCGTCACCTGCGCCGCCTTGGTCTCGCTGTCCTTCTTGCCCGCTTCGCGCGCCGCCAGCTCCTTGGTGCGGCGGTTGACGATGAGGGCGAGGCTGACGGCGCCGCCGCCGAGCAGCGTGAAGGGCAGGAAGGGAATGCCGGGCAACAGCGCCATGATCATCATGACGCCGCCCGACATGCCGAGCGCCTTGGGATAACCGGAGAGCTGGGCCATCAGCGCCTTGTCGGCGGAGCCGGAGATGCCGGCCTTCGACACGAGCAGGCCGGCCGCGGTCGAGACGATCAGCGCCGGCACCTGGGTGACGAGGCCATCGCCGACCGTGAGCAGCGTGTAGGAATGCACCGCGTCGCCGAACGACAACCCTTGTTGCGCGATGCCGATGATCATGCCGCCGATGACGTTGATGAACACGACCAGCAGGCCGGCGATGGCGTCGCCGCGCACGAATTTCGAGGCGCCGTCCATGGCGCCGAAGAAGCCGCCTTCGTCTTCGAGCACCTGGCGGCGGCGGCGCGCCTCCTTTTCGTCGATCAGGCCGGCGGAGAGATCGGCGTCGATCGCCATCTGCTTGCCGGGCATGGCGTCGAGGTGGAATCGCGCGGCAACTTCGGCGATGCGGCCCGAACCCTTGGTGATGACGACGAAGTTCACGATCACCAGGATCACGAAGACGATGATGCCGATGACGAAGTTGCCGCCCATCACGAAGTTGCCGAAGGCCTGAATGACGTGGCCGGCGGCGTCGGTGCCTTCATGACCGTGGGACAGGATCAGGCGCGTCGAGGCGAGGTTCAGCGACAGCCGCAACATCGTCGAGATCAGCAGCACGGTCGGGAAGGCGGAGAATTCGAGCGGCGTCTGAATGAACAACGCCGTCATCAGGATCAGCACCGACAGGATGATCGAGATGGCCAGGAAGGCGTCGAGCAGCACCGCCGGCAAGGGCAGGATCAGCACGACCAGAATCGTCAGGACGCCGATGGCCAGCCCGATGTCGCCGCGGCGGATGAAGCCCGAGATGTCGCTCAGGCTCGGAATATTGCCGAGCGCCGAGGTCTTGGCGGGAGCGGCGGCGGTCGTGTCGGTCATGGGGGCAGGCGCTCGCGGTGCGGACGTCTAAAGGAGGCGCCCGGCGCGAATGCCGGCAACCCGGCAAAGATTGCCCAGTTTATGGTTAGCGAGTGGTTAACGGCGCGAGGGCCGGAACCCCTCCCGCGGGTTGGGGACACGGGAGGGGCGGGACGGGCCTCGGGAGCCCGTCCCGGCCGCCGGGCATCAGCCCGCCGGCAGCAGAACGGTGTCGATGACGTGGATGACGCCGTTCGACTGTTTGACGTCGGCGATGGTCACCTTCGCGGTCTGGCCCTTCTCGTCGGTGATCGTGATGGTGCCGCCGGCGTTCTTGACCGTCAGCATGCAGCCGCCGACCGTCTTGACCTTGTGGGCGCCGCCATCGTCCTTGATCATCTTCTTGATCGCCGACGACATCGCATCGGCGGCGACGACATGGCAGGTCAGGATCTTGGTGAGCTGGGCCTTGTTCTCCGGCTTGAGCAGGGTATCGACCGTGCCCTTCGGCAGCTTGGCGAAGGCTGCATTGGTCGGCGCGAAGACCGTGAACGGTCCCTTGCCCTCGAGCGTCTCGACAAGGCCCGCGGCCTTCACCGCCGCTACCAGTGTGGTGTGGTCCTTCGAGTTCATCGCGTTCTGGATGATGTTCTTGTTGGGATACATCGTCGCGCCGCCGACCATCTTGGTCTCCGCGGCGTAGCCCGGCACGAAGGAAGCGGCGGTCATCGCGACGCCAAGCGCCAAAGCGGCGCCCGCGAGCGCGGACTTGCAAGCGAAATTCATGATCGACTCCCGTTCTGTTTTTGCTGTCTCCGACGCGGATGCTGGAGATGCTGACAGGTACGGGAGCGGCGGCGGCGTGGATATCGGCGCGCTCATCACGGACGCGTGACACGGCCGTCGTCGAACGCGGCGAAAGGTCTCACCGCGTCGCGATCACATTCGGCCGATCCGAGAACACGGCGCGACCGCCGGATCGCTGAAGGGCTAGCGGGCCGGGGACTGCAGCGCCTTCTTGATGCCGTCGCCAACCACGCCCATGAAGGCGCGGATCCGGGCGGTATCGCGCAGCGAACGATGCGTCACCAGCCAGAGCTCGGTGCTGAGGTCGCTCAGCGGCGCCATGACCCGCACGAGGCCGGGGTCGGCGTCGCCGAGATAGCAGGGCAACAGCGCCAGCCCGAGGCCGGCCTTGGCGGCCATGAACTGGTTGACCGGGCTGCCGGTGCGGTAGCCGATCGCCGTCGCCGGGACATGCTGCGCGATCCAGGCGGCCGCCTTGGTCGGCTGCATGGCCTCGCCCCAGCCGATCACCTGATGCTTTCCCGGATGCTTGGTGAGATCGGCCACGCGCTTCGGCGGCGCGCGCCCGGCGAGGTAGCGCTTCGATGCATAAAAGCACCAGCCGATATCGGTCAGCTTGCGCCCGAACAGATCGCCATGTACCGGGCGCGTCGCGCGCAGCGCGACGTCGGCCTCGCGGCGTGACAGGTCCAGCACCCGGTTATCAACCAGGAGCTCGATCAGGATGCCGGGATGCGTGGCCCGGAATTGGGCGATCTGACCGGCCAGCACACCGAAGGCAAGCGTTTCCGAGGCGGTCACGCGCAAAGTGCCGACCAGACGCGTATCGCGACCGGTCAACTCGCGGTCGAGCGTCAGTGCTTCGGTTTCCATCCGTTCGGCAGTTTCGATCAGGCGCTGGCCGCTCTCGGTGGGGCGATATCCGGTCGCCAGGCGCTCGAACAGTTTCGAGCCGAGCGATCGTTCGACGGCGGTAAGGCGACGGAACATGGTCGAATGATTGACGCCAAGCGTGCCGGCGGCGGCGCGCAGATTGCCACTGCGGGAGATGGCGAGCACGAAGCGCAAATCGTCCCAGACGAACATGTTTGCATTCCTGCAAATACCATTGGCGTGGATGCTTATCGCATTGCAATTCTGCATCGTCTAGGTCTGCCGCACCGACGCCCCTGACGGTGCCCAACGGAGAGACCCATGACCCAAACGATCGACCGCGAGACCTTGCGCGCCAAACTCGACAGCCGGCACAAGCCGGTGCTCGTCGAATCCTTGCCCGCGCCCTACTACCAACAGGCGCATCTGCCTGGTGCGCTGAACATTCCGCACGATTCCGTCGACGCTCTGGCCGCCGGCCTGCTGCCGGACAAGAGCGCCGAGATCGTCGTTTATTGCGCCAGCATCACCTGCCGTAACTCGGACTACGCGGCGAACCGCCTGAGCGCGCTCGGCTATCAAAACGTCCGCACCTATGCCGGCGGCAAGGCCGATTGGATCGACGCAGGACTGCCGGTTGAAAGCGGCGCGCCCGCCCGGCGCAGCGCCTGAGCGTCCCACCGACACATCAAACCATCACTGGAGAACTGCCATGAACGAACGTCCCCATGAACTGGCTGCACTGGTGCTGCGCCTGGCGCTCGGCACGATGTATCTGTCGCACGCGTTGTGGAAGATCTTCACGCTGTCGATGCCCGTCACCGTGAATTTCTTCGTCGCCCAGGGCTTCCCCGGCTGGACGGCCTATGCGGTGGTGGCCGCGGAGCTGATCGGCGGCGTGCTGTTGATCGCCGGCGTGCAGGTTCGCGCAGTAGCAATCCTGCTGATCCCGATCCTGCTCGGCGCCCTGAAGGTGCATCTGCCGAACGGCTTCGTGTTTTCGTATCCGAACGGCGGCTGGGAATACGCCGCCTTCCTGATCGTCACGTCGGCGGTACAGGCTTTGCTCGGCGAGGGCGCCTACGCGATCGGCCGCGCGGCCGGCCGCGCGCGGCTGGCACATGCCTGAAGGATTACGACGAGCGAGCGCGCCGCGATGTCCGCGGCGCGCTCTCCGATTCCGTTAATTCCGGCTCCACATCTCGGCGCCGACCTGGCGGCCGCCGGAATAGGTCCAGACGCCAGCCCAGTTGCCGCCGTCGGCGCCGTACAAAGCGAGGCCGGTGCCTTCTTCGGACTTGTAGGAGACGGCGATGAAGTCCTTGTTGCCGATGCCGGTACCCACATACTTGGTGCTGCCGACGATCCAGATGACGCTGTAGGTCTCGCCGGTCTTGGTCACGGTGACCTTGCCGCTATAGCTGCCTTTGTTGCCGGGATTGGTGCCCTTGACGGTGTAGCTGCCGACCGGATCGGCGGCAAAAGCCGACATCGTCATGATCAGCAGCGCTGCGGCCGCCGACATCAGAATGGGCATGATCGCTCCCCCAAAAACCGGCGTCGGTCACGCCGGATGAAGGAAGACTAGGCGACCTGCGGCGGGTTCGCCAATCGCTGGAATATAAATAAGCGGGGGAGGGCGCGGCTCAGCTCTCGCCGCTGTCCTCGATGCGCAGCAGATGCATTTCGCCGCAGGCGCCGCAGCGGTGTCGCAACGTATCGTCACCGCCGTTGAAGCCGGCGAGGCTCTCCGCATCGGTGAGCAACACGAAGCTGCCGGACTCCGGGCAGCGATAGCGAACGGCGCCGGCGCGACGCGGCGCGGCAATCGCTTCCTCCGCCGGACCGGCGATGCGGTGAAACACCGAGCGGTGGATGAAGTTCTGATGTGCACTAAAAATGGTCATGGGAGAACTGTGCTGATGCCCGCAGCAATAACGGCCGGCGCCCCTCGAGCGTTCCTGGCGCATAGGAGGGTTGCAACGCATAAATTCGACCAAAGGGGCAGGGGCGGTATCTGGTGCCCGCCGTCTTTCGTCAGGAGCAGCGGCTGCACCTGGCGGACGGCCGCGGGGTCGAGATCGCCGTAGAGGTGCGGAAACAGCGCGCCGCCGCGCGATGGCTCCCATTTGAGCGTATCGCCAAGCCGCGCGGCATCGACTTCGACGAGAACGAGGCCGCTTTGACCGGCGAAATGCCGGCGCAGCGTCTCCGCAAGCTGTTCCTGTGTCGAGAGATGGATATACCCATCCGCAAGATCGACAGGCGCGCCCTTGAACGCGCCGGCGCGCACAGCGTCCGCCCACAGCGTTTCCGTACAGACTTTATAAACAAGCATCACGAACAGCCCCGAATTGCCGATCTGGCGTCACAATATTTCACGCTCCCCGCCAATAACGCACGCGATGACCGTGCGTCGAGCTTGAATACGCCGGATTCCGGTTCTATTTCCACGGCAACACGATGGGAATCATATGCGTGATATCGAACAGTACCTCATCGACACGGCCGATCGTTGTGTCGAGTTGGCGCGCGCGGGACGGCAAATGGCGGACAGGCTCGAGGCCATCAGCAACGATCTGATGGCGAAGGCCGTGGAGCTCGATTCCGAACGCGACAAGCGAAACAAGGATGAACAGGTTCGGCCGGCAGCCAAGCGCAAGATTTGACGCCGCGGACGATCATCAGCGTAGTAAAAAGCCCGGCCTTCGAGCCGGGCTTTTTTCATTCCGTCTCATGCGCCTCGCACATGCGCTCGACGGCGGTCGGCTCGCCGACGATGAGCTCGTTGCGCCAGAAGCGCAGATCGGGCTGCTCCTTGGTCGCTTCGAAGTGCGCCATCGGCACCCAGCGTTTGCCCTCGCGCCGCCGGACGATGCCGCCGCCGGCGAAGATCAGGGCGAGTCCGCCGGCGACGTCCCAGATGTTCGGCGCGGCAAAGCGCGCAGCCTGCAACAACCCGGCCGCCACCATGGCGCATTCGAGCGCGGCGGAGCCGGTCTTGCGCGTCTCCCAGAAGCCGTCGCTGACCGTGGCCACCGGAACGCCCACGAGGCGGCGGCGCACCGCCGGATTGACTTTCGGCGTCACGTCGGTGCCGTCGAAGCGAACCTTGCCGCCCTTGGTGCAGTGATAGACGCCGGCGCGCAACGCGTGGCTGATCGGACACCACAGCGCGCCGACCACCGGCACGCCCTTGTGCAGCACGCCGATCGACGCCGAGAACAGCGGAAAGCCGTTGACGAAGTTGGCGGTGCCGTCGATCGGATCGACCGACCAGACGAAGTCGCTGCCGCGCGAGGGCCGCTCGTCCATTTCCTCGCCGATGATGTCGTGATCGGGGAAATTCTCGGCGAGCCGCTTGCGGATCATGCGTTCGACATTGCCGTCGACTTCCGAAACGGGGTCGCGCCACTCGTCTTCCTTCACCGCCGTCTTGTATTTTACCGCGAGCAGGCCGCCGAGCGCCTTGGCGATCTCCGTGCCGGCAATGGCGGCGAGCTCGACCGCCAGATGCTCGATGTCGCGCAAGGTGTCGCGCGAAACGCCTTGCACGGAGGAGGGCGGAGAGGCGGCATCGCTCATGCGGTCGCCGCCTTTTTCTCCGGCGTCTTCTGCACCGGGTGCTTGCGCGGAATGACGATGTTGAGCTGGCTCTCCTCGCACACCAGTTCGATGGCGTGCTTGCCGCCGGTCGCGTCGAAGGATTCATCGTCGAGACGGGTCGGCGCGTCGCGGAAGGTCACCTCGATCTTCGAGCCCTTGCGGGTCGTCACCGGCGGTTTGTCTTCCATCGGCGTCTCGACCCACTCGATCAGGGCTTTGCGGTCGTCCGGCTCGATCAGCACCAGGTCGAGCTTGTCGTCGCTGACGTCGGCGGTCGAGGCGAGCGGCAGGCCCGGCCCGGTGAAGGCGATGTTGCAGATCTCGACGCCGAGCAATTCGCGTTCGTGCATTTTGCCGTCGATGATCAGCGTCGCCTCGATCGGCTTGGCGCGCTTGATGGCCTTCTGAAACAGCGCGCGGCCCTGCTGCAGATTGCGCGCGCCTTCGGGCTTCTTGCCCTTCTTGGCATCGAGCAGGAATTGCGGAAACACGCCGACGCCATAGGCTTCGAGGAACAGGCTGGTCCCCCAATGCCCGGTGACCGAGCCGAGCGACACCGGGCAGGTGTGTTCGGGGTCCCACATTTCCACCAATTCCTGCGGCGTTCCGGCAATGCCCAGTGACCGGGCAAAATTGTTGGCCGTGCCCAGCGGCAGCAGCGCCACCGGGATATCGCGGTCGGGGATGACGGTGAGCACCTGGGCGATGGTGCCATCGCCGCCGGCGGCGACGATCAGGTCCACCGATTTGTCGAAGGCCTGGACGAATTTCTCGTCCTTCACCGACGCGTAGCGGACATCGTGACCGGCAAGTTTGAGCGCGGCCTCGAGGCTTTCGCGATCGTGACCTTTATTGCCGGCATTCGGATTGTGACAGAGCAGGACTTTGACCATGCCGGACCTAACCCGAGGGCAGGCCCGAAGTTCCCGGTCATCCCAAATACAAAAAAAGGGCCGGTGGATCGAACGGTCCACCGGCCCTTGTTGAGCTTCGTGCAGCGTTATGCCGCGCCCTTCATCTCGCCGCCGTGCGGCGGCGGGATCGGCGCGCCGTCGGCCGAATATTCGTTGAGCTTGTTGCGCAAGGTGCGGATCGAAATGCCGAGGATGTTGGCGGCGTGGGTGCGGTTGCCGAGACAGTGCTTGAGCGTCTCCAGGATCAGGTCGCGCTCGACCTCGGCCACGGTGCGGCCGACGAGATTGCGCGTGACCTGTTCGGCCGCCATCGCCGCCTGCTCGGCGACGCCGGTGCCGCGCGAGGCATCGAGCCGCGCGCCGTCCGGCGACAGAATGCCATCGACGCCGATTTCCGTGCCGGTCGAGAGAATGACGGCGCGGTGCAGCGTGTTCTCCAGTTCGCGGACGTTGCCGGGCCAGCGGTTGGCGTTGAGTGCGCGGCGCGCCTCGACCGACAGCGGCCGCACCGGCAGGCTGTTGGCCTCCGAGTATTTCTTGACGAAATAGGTCGCGAGTTCGGGAATGTCCGCCGGGCGTTCGCGCAGCGGCGGGATCTTCAGGTTCACGACGTTGAGGCGGAACATCAGATCTTCGCGGAAGCTGCCGGCGCGCACGGCTTCGGCGAGATTGCGGTTCGACGTGGCGATGATGCGGATATCGACGGCGACCGGCTTGTTGCCGCCGACGCGATCGATGACGCGTTCCTGGATGGCGCGCAGCAGTTTGGCCTGCAGGCGCACGTCCATCTCCGAGATTTCGTCGAGCAGCAGCGTGCCGCCGTCCGCTTCCTCGAACTTGCCGATGCGTCGGGCGAGCGCGCCGGTGAAGGCGCCTTTCTCGTGGCCGAACAGTTCGGACTCCAGCAGGTTCTCTGGGATCGCGGCGCAGTTCACCGAGATGAAGGGCTTCTTGGCGCGCTGCGAGCGCGAATGGACGAAGCGCGCCAGCACTTCCTTGCCGGTGCCGCTCTCGCCGGTGATCAGCACCGAGGCTTCGGAGCCGGCGACCTGCCGGGCGAGCTTGACGACGGCCGCCATGGCGTCGTCGCGATAGATCATGTCGCGGGTGTCTTGCGTGACGGCAGCCAGCACCGCTGCGATGAGATCCGGATCCGGCGGTAGCGGGATGTACTCCTTGGCGCCGGCATGAATGGCGCGCACCGCGGCGCGGGCGTCGTTGGTGACGCCGCAGGCGACGATCGGCACGTGGATGCGTTCTGCTTCCAGTTTGGTCACCAGATCCTGGATGTCGATGGCGACATCGACCATCAGCAGGTCGGCGCCGCGCCCGGAGCGCAGCACCGCGAGGCCCTGGTCGATGGAGTCGGCGTGGGTGACCGAGGCGCCCTTGTCCATCGCGATCTTGCTCGCGACGGTGAGCTGGCCGCCGAGCGTGCCGATGATGAGGAGTCGCATCGCTAAATTCCTTTGTTCGTCGTCGAGGGCTTTGCCACCTGCCTCGTCATGGCCGGGCTCGTCCCGGCCATCCACGTCTTAGACCCGAACGTCAGGCAGACGTGGATCCCCGGGACAAGCCCGGGGATGACGGTTGAGGATGTGGCGATCCCCGGCATCAGTTCGTATCCGCCTTGATGATTTCCGTCATGGTGACGCCGAGCTTCTCCTCGACCAGCACGACTTCGCCGCGCGCCACCAGACGGTTGTTCACGTAGATATCGATCGCTTCGCCGACCTTGCGGTCGAGCTCGAGCACCGCGCCCGGCCCGAGCTTGAGGAGTTCGCCGACTTCCATCCGGGTGCGGCCGAGCACCGCCGAGACCTGCACCGGCACGTCGAACACCGCCTCGAGATCGGCGGCGCCGCGATGCACGGACTCGTCGCCCGGCGCCAGCGGGCCGGCATCCACAACTTCGGGCGGCATGGAGCCGCCTTCGAGGTCGGGAAGCGGCACTTTGCTGTCGTTGTCACTCATGATCTGTCTCCGAAACCCCTGTTACGACTGCGGCGCGATGCGCGCCGCGACATATCGGTTGACCGCTTCCTCGATGGTCTTGAGCGTGGCGTCGCGATCGCGCACGACGCCGCCTTCGGCCCATTCGATGCGGCAATTGCCCGGCGCCATCGCGGCGTCGGACAGGATGGACAGGCGCGCCTCGAGGCCGCGCGTCCGCGCGATCTCCTCGAGTTTCGCCTTGGCGCTGTCGTAGATGTCGGCGCCGATGAAAATGGTGATCTGCGGCGTCGCCACGAGCTGGCGGAAGCAGTCGGCCGCCAGCACCTCTATCTCGGCGAAGGGTTCGCGCGCGATCAGCTCCGGCGCCAGCTTGCTGGCGACCGAGAATGCGACGTGCACGGCCTCGCTTTCGAGTCGCGCCTCGATCGACTTGAGCTGCGCATCGAGCCGGCTCATCTGCTCGGCCATGGTGGTGAGCGCGCGGGAGATGCGTTCGTTCTGCTCGCCGCGGGCCTGCGCCTGGCCCTGCTCGAAGCCGCGGCGCTGCGCCACCGATTCGGCGTCGGCGCGCCGGCGCTCGGCTTCGACCACGGTGATGGTCGGCTTCTCGCCGGTGGCGAAGTCCTCGTCGAACATGAACTTGGCAGCAGCAGCCATATCTTTATTGCCTTAGTACACGAGTTCGTCGTCGCCGCCGCGGTTCTTGGCGATCAGGATTTCGCCCTTGGCCGCGAGATCCTTGGCGATATTGACCAGCAAGGTCTGCGCTTCGTCGACATCGCGCAGGCGCACGGCGCCCATCGCCTGCATGTCGTCCACCAGCATCTTGGCGGCGCGCGAGGACATGTTGCTGAAGAAGAATT
>JAHCKG010000042.1 GCA_026125895.1 Pseudolabrys sp.
GCCGCGGCCGGGCAGGGCGCGGCGGCGCTGCTCGTCGATGCGCTGGAGAAACTCGCCGGCAGCCGCGGTTCGGAAAAGCTCACCGTGGACGCCAGCGACACCGCGCGCGGCTTCTTCGAGAAGCGCGGCTACACCGCGCAGCAGCGCAATTCGGTGTCGGTCGGCGACGAGTGGCTCGCCAACACCACCTTGTCCAAGGCGCTCGCCAAACCGGAGGCAATGAGGCCGTCATGAAGAAGCCCGACACGCCGTTTCCGCGGCACTGGCTCTATTACATCGTCCTCAAGGTCGTGGTGATCGCCGGCGCGATCGCGCTGGCGACAAAGTATTTCGGTTTGTGGTGAGCAGAATGGCGGTGCGTCATGAGTAAAGAACGGCTCTACCTGTTCGACACCACCTTGCGCGACGGCGCGCAGACCAACGGCGTCGATTTTACGCTCGCCGACAAGATTGCCATTGCCGCGATGCTCGACGAACTCGGCATCGATTATGTCGAAGGCGGTTATCCGGGCGCCAACGCGACCGATACCGAGTTGTTTGCCACGAGCCGGCCGCACAACGGCAAGTTCACGGCGTTCGGTATGACGCGCCGGCCCGGCCGCTCGGCCTCGAACGATCCCGGCATCGCCGCGCTGATCGAGGCCAAGGCCGACGCCATCTGTTTCGTCGCCAAGTCGTCGGAGTACCACGTCAAGGTCGCGCTGGAGACGACGCCCGAGGAAAACCTCGCCTCGATCCGCGACAGCGTGAAGGCGGCCAAAGCCGCGGGTAAGGAAGTGCTGCTCGACTGCGAGCACTTCTTCGACGGCTACAAGGCCAATCCGCAGTTTGCGCTGTCCTGCGCCAAGGCGGCCTATGACGAAGGCGCGCGCTGGGTGGTGCTGTGCGACACCAATGGCGGCACGCTGCCGCACGAAGTCGAACGCATCGTCGGCGAAGTCGTCAAGATCATCCCCGGCGATCATGTCGGCATCCATGCGCACAACGACACCGAGCAGGCGGTCGCCAATTCGCTGGCCGCGGTGCGCGCCGGCGCGCGGCAGATCCAAGGCACGCTCAACGGGCTGGGCGAGCGCTGCGGCAACGCCAATCTCGTCTCCATCATCCCGACGCTGAAGCTGAAGGCCGAGTTCGCCGACAAATTCGACATCGGCATCAGCGACGCGCAGCTCAAGACGCTCGGCAAGGTGTCGCGCGCGCTCGACGAGCGGCTCAACCGGCCGTCGTTCCGCTACGCGCCTTATGTCGGCGAGAACGCCTTCGCCACCAAGGCCGGCATCCACGCCTCGGCGATCATGAAGGAGCCGGAGACCTACGAGCATGTCAGCCCGGACGCCGTCGGCAACAAGCGCAAGGTGCTGGTGTCGGATCAGGCCGGCAAGTCGAACGTACTCGCCGAGCTCGAGCGCATCGGCCTCAAGGTGGACAAGGACGACCGCCGCATCGGCCGGCTTCTGGAGATCGTCAAGGAGCGCGAGGCGATCGGCTATGCCTATGATGCCGCCGACGCCTCGTTCGAACTCCTGGCGCGGCGCACGCTCGGGACCGTGCCGGATTATTTCGACGTGTCGCAGTTCGACGTCAATGTCGAGCAGCGCGACAACGCGCTCGGCCAGCGCGTCACCGTCACCATGGCGGTGGTCAAGGTCCAGGTCGGCGGCGACAGCCTGATCTCGGCGGCCGAAGGCAACGGCCCGGTCAACGCGCTCGATCACGCGCTGCGCAAGGACCTCGGCAAGTATCAGGACTATATCAAGGGCCTCAAGCTCACCGATTACCGCGTGCGTATCCTCAATGGCGGCACCGAAGCCGTGACGCGCGTGCTGATCGAGAGCGAGGACGAGCACGGCGAGCACTGGACCACGATCGGCGTGTCGCCGAACATCATCGACGCCTCGTTCCAAGCGCTGATGGATTCGATCGTCTACAAGCTGGTGAAGTCCGGCGCGCCGGCTTAGGGCGGCGCGCATTCATACTGTCGTCCCGGGCGACCGAACGCAGTGAGGGAGACCCGGGACCCATATCCCCGGTGGTCATTGTACGGCCAGGCAGGGGTTATGGGTCCCCGGCCATAGGCGTTCTGTAAGAACGCCGTCCTTTTGGACGGCTATGCGCGGGGACGACAACAACCATGATCGACCACGTCTCCATTGCCGTCCTCGATCTCGCCGCAGCGACGCGCTTCTACGACGCCGTGCTCGGCGCGCTCGGCATGACGGCGATTGACGTCCGCGCTGCCACCGTCGGCTACGGCAAGAAATACTCCGAGTTCTGGATCAACCTGCGCCGCGACATGGCGCCGGTCACGGCCGGCAGCGGCGCTCATGTCTGCTTCCGCGCCCGCTCGACCGACATGGTCGACGCTTTCCACGCCGCGGCGCTCGAAGCGGGCGGTTTGAGCGACGGCGCGCCGGGCTTGCGCGAACATGACGGTGAGGGCGGCTACTACGCCGCCTTCATCCGCGATCTCGATGGCAATCGTATCGAGGCGGTGACGTTTACGAAGTGACTTGTCCCGGACGCGGCGCAGCACGAAGCTCTTGCGCAGTGATGCGCCGCAGAGCCGGGACCGTCGCGATTGCCCGCGTATGTGAAGGTCCCGGGTCTGCAGCGCATCGTTGCACGCTGCGCTGCGCCCGGGACAAGCCCTACAACTTCTCCTTCACCGCGTCCGGCATCTCCTTCGCCGCTTCGGGCACGGCTTGCGCCGCGCGCTGCAGCATCGGGATAATGTCGTCCACCTGATCGGCGATCAGCAGTTCGAACTCCATGCCGTCGCGGATGAAGGCCAGCGTCTTCATGTGGTCGAGCAAAGCGGACAGCGGGTCCCAGAAGCCCTTGATGTTGGCAAGCAGGATCGGCTTCTTGTGGCGGCCAAGCTGGGCCCAGGTCATCTGTTCGACGATCTCCTCCAGCGTACCGATGCCGCCCGGCATGGCGACGAAGGCGTCGGCGATCTCGAACATCTTGCGTTTGCGCTCGTGCATGTCGCGGGTGACGATCAGGCCGTCGCCGTTGAAGCCGGCGCGCTCCTTGTTGAGCAGGAACTCCGGGATGATGCCGGTCACGGCGCCGCCGCCACGCTTCACGGCGTCGGCCACGGCGCCCATCATGCCCATGTCGCCGCCGCCATAGACGAGGCCGATACCGGCTTTGGCCATGGCCGCGCCGAGCGCGGTGGCGGCCGCGATGAAGGCCGGGTCGGTGCCCGGCCCGGAGCCGCAATAGACGCAGATTTTCCCAATGGAGGCGGTTTTCTGAGGGACGTTCATGCCGTGGATGTGCCCACCGGGCGGCGTACCGTCAAGATGGCGGCGAAAAATCCATAGGAAATACAGGCGGAAAGGGTGCCCGGCCCGCAGTTTGGACCTATATGAAGGTTCCTGACGCCGCCCGGATTCCCTTGATGACCGCCGCTCCCAACACCCCCGACCAGCAGCCCCGCGTGTCAGCGGACCGCGGCGCGCTGATGGCGACCATCGTCCATCTCTGGCCTTATATTTGGCCGGCGGACCGGCGCGACCTCAAGCTGCGGGTGCTCGGCGCCGCCGTCCTGCTGCTCGCCGCCAAGCTCGCCACCATCGTCACGCCCTTCACCTTCAAGTGGGCGACCGACGCGCTCGCCGGCGAAGGCAGCGCCCCGGTCGGCGCCAATGAGTGGCTGGTCTGGGCGCTGGCCGCGCCGATCGCGATGACCTTGGCCTATGGCGGCATGCGCATCGTCATGGCTGTGACGACGCAGATGCGCGACGGCGTCTTCGCCAAGGTGGCGATGCATGCCGTGCGGCGGCTCGCCTACCGCACCTTCGTGCACATGCACGAACTGTCGCTGCGCTTCCATCTCGAGCGCAAGACCGGCGGCCTGACGCGCGTCCTGGAGCGCGGCCGCAACGGCATCGAGACCATCGTGCGCATGGTCATCCTGCAACTGGCGCCGACCATCATCGAGCTGGCGCTGATTTGTGGCGTGCTGATGTGGCAGTTCGACTGGCGCTATGTCGCCGTCATCCTCGTCACCGTGACGCTGTATCTCGTCTACACGTATTACGCCACCGAGTGGCGCATCGGCATCCGCCGCAAGATGAACGACAGCGACACCGACGCCAACGTCAAGGCGATCGACTCGCTGCTCAACTACGAGACCGTCAAATACTTCTCCGCCGAGGAGCGCGAGGCCGAGCGCTACGACCGCGCCATGGCGCGCTACGAGAAGGCCTCGACCAGCGCCTATACCTCGCTCGCGGTGCTCAATGCCGGGCAGGCCATCATTTTCACCTTCGGTCTCGCGGCGGCGATGGCGATGTGCGCCTACGAGATCCGCGGCGGCTCGAAGACGGTCGGCGATTTCGTGCTGATCAACGCCATGATGATCCAGCTCTATCAGCCCTTGAATTTCATGGGCATGGTCTATCGCGAGATCAAGCAGGCGATCACCGACATCGAGCTGATGTTCTCGATCCTCGGCCGCCCGCCGGAGATCATGGACGCGCCGGGGGCAAAGCCGCTTACCGTGACCGCCGGCGACATCCGCTTCGACGATGTCGCCTTCGCCTACGAGGCGGCGCGGCCGATCCTCAAGGGCATCAGCTTCACGGTGCCGGCCGGCAAGACGGTCGCCGTGGTCGGCCCGTCCGGCGCCGGCAAGTCGACATTGTCGCGGCTGTTGTACCGTTTCTACGATTTGTCCGGCGGCGCCATCACCATCGACGGTCAGGACATCGCCAAGGTGACGCAGAAATCGCTGCGTCAGGCCATCGGCATGGTGCCGCAGGACACCGTGCTGTTCAACGACACCATCCGCTACAACATCCGTTACGGCCGCTGGGAAGCGACCGACGCCGAGGTGGAGGAGGCCGCCAAGCTCGCCCAGATCGACGGCTTCATCCGTCTGGCGCCGAAGGGTTACGAGGCGGAAGTCGGCGAGCGCGGGCTGAAGCTGTCCGGCGGCGAGAAGCAGCGCGTCGCCATTGCCCGCACCATCCTCAAAGGCCCGCCGATCCTGGTGCTCGACGAAGCCACTTCGGCGCTTGACAGTCACACCGAGAAGGAAATCCAGGATGCGCTGGAGCGCGTGTCCAAGGGCCGCACCACTTTGGTGATCGCGCACCGGCTCTCGACCATCGTCGGCGCCGACGAGATCATCGTGCTCGACAAGGGTCAGATCGTCGAACGCGGCAGCCATCACGCGCTGCTGGCGCAGGACGGGCTCTATGCCAGCATGTGGAACCGGCAGCGCGAGGCCGAGGAGGCGCGGGAACGTCTCGCCCGCGCCGTGGACGAGGAAGCGGCGCCGAACCGCAACCCGCCGCCGGTCGACGATCCGGCGCTCGCGCAGCCCGCCATCGACGCCGCCGAGTAGCGCCGGCCGCTACGCCGTCTTCTGTTCGCTCAAGCCGAGTTCGCGCACCGTCTCGGCCCGCATCAGGAACTTCTGCACCTTGCCGGTCACCGTCATCGGGAAGGCATCGACGAAGCGCACATAGCGCGGGATCTTGTAATGCGCGATCTGGCCCTGACAGAAGGCGCGGATCTCCTCGGCGTCCGCGGTCTCGCCCGGCTTGAGCTTGATCCAGGCGCACAGCTCCTCGCCGTATTTGACGTCGGGCACGCCGACCACCTGCACGTCGGCGACCTTGGGATGCCGGTACAGGAATTCCTCGATCTCGCGCGGATAGACGTTTTCGCCGCCGCGGATCACCATGTCCTTGAGCCGGCCGACGATGTTGCAGTAGCCGTCCTCGTCCAGCGTGGCGAGATCGCCGGTGTGCATCCAGCGCGCCCGGTCGATCGCTTCGGCGGTGCGTTCGGCATCGTCCCAGTAGCCGAGCATCACCGAATAGCCGCGGGTGCAGAGTTCTCCCGCCGTGCCCGGCGGCACGATGCGGCCTTCGCCATCGACGATCTTCACCTCTACATGCGGATGAATGCGGCCGACGGTGCCGACGCGGCGTTCGAGCGGATCGTCGTACGACGTCTGGAAGCTGACCGGACTCGTCTCTGTCATGCCATAGGCGATGGTCACTTCGCTCATGTTCATCTCGCTGATGCAGCGGCGCATCACCTCGATCGGGCAGGGCGAGCCCGCCATGATGCCGGTGCGCAGCGATGACAGGTCGAAGTTCTTGAAGTCGGGATGGCCGAGTTCGGCGATGAACATGGTCGGCACTCCGTACAGCGCGGTGCAGCGTTCGGCCTCGACCGTTTCCAGCACGGCGAGTGGATCGAAGCCTTCGCCGGGATAGATCATCGCCGCGCCGTGCGTGACGCAGGCGAGGTTGCCGAGCACCATGCCGAAGCAGTGATAGAGCGGCACCGGAATGCAGACGCGGTCGGCCGGCGACAGGCGCTGCGCCTCGCCGATGAAGAAGCCGTTGTTGAGGATGTTGTGATGCGTCAGCGTCGCGCCCTTGGGCGCGCCGGTGGTGCCGCTGGTGAACTGGATGTTGATGGGATCGTCGAATTGCAATTTCGGGCCGATGTCAAGCAATTGCCGGTGATGCGTCTCGGTGCCGGCGCGCATGACGTCGTCGAAACGGAACATGCCGGGCCGCTCGTCGTCGCCAATGCGGATCACCGCGGACAACGACGGCAGACGCTTCGCGACGAGCGCACCGGGCGCGCAGCGGTCGAGCTCGGGCGCCAGCTCGCGCAGCATGCCGACATAGTCGCTGGTCTTGAAACTGTCGGCGGTGATGAGCGCCTTGCAGCCGACCTTGTTGAGCGCGTATTCGATCTCGGCGAGCCGGTAGGCGGGGTTGATGTTGACCAGAATCAGCCCGGCCTTGGCGGTGGCGAATTGCGTGATCACCCACTCGGCATTGTTCGGCGACCAGATGCCGATGCGGTCGCCGGTCTTAAGGCCCAGCGCCAGCAGCCCGGCGGCGAGGTCGTCAACGCGCCGCGCCAGTTCCCGGTAGGTCCAGCGGATGTCCTGTTGTCGCACCACCAGAGCGAGGTCGTCCGCCCAGCGCGCGGCGGCGGCGTCGAAATGGGCGCCCAGGGTCTGCCCGATCAGGGGAGTGGTGGCGGCGCCGTGGACGTAGCTTTGCGTCAGTTTTGTCGTGGAATTCGGTTCTGTCGCCATGAGCCGGCCTTCACTGGTCGCGTCGCTCCCCGCGGCCATTTACGGGCTTCCGGCGAGGGGCCGCAACCCGGAATCGGGCCGTCCTTCGGCCATAAGAGCCTGTGGTAGGCTGTCCCACCGCGTACGATGCGGCTTGCAGCCGCCAGCGGGCTTGCTATGACCGCTGGCGGTGCGCCCTAGCGCGTTGAGGATGCGCAGATGCGCTTCGCGCGCCACCCTCTCCCCGATGGGGAGAGGGGACAGAAAGAGCCTGGAAGCTAATTCGCCATGTCCATCTACGACTCGATCCGCAAGCAGTTCGTGCCGATCACGCCGGAGGGTTATCCCTTCATCGGCGCCTTCGCCCTGGTCAGTCTGATCCTGTTCTGGCTGTGGACGCCGCTCGGCTGGATTGGCACCGTGCTCACCGTCTGGTGCATCTATTTCTTCCGGGACCCGCCGCGCGTCACTCCGGTGCGCGACGGCCTGATCGTCTCGCCCGCCGACGGCCGCGTCAGCCAGGTCACCACCGCGCCGCCGCCGCACGAACTCGGCCTCGGCCCCGCGCCGATGCTGCGCATCTCGGTGTTCATGAGCGTGTTCGACTGCCACGTGAACCGCTCGCCGGTGGTCGGCCGCGTCGAAAAGATCCTGTATCAGCCCGGCAAGTTCGTGAACGCCGATCTCGACAAGGCCTCGGTCGACAACGAGCGCAATTCGCTGGTCATCGCCACCGGCGGCACCCGCATCGCCGTGGTGCAGATCGCCGGCCTGATCGCGCGGCGCATCGTCTGCTACGTCAAGGAAGGCCAGCCGCTGGGCGCCGGCGAGCGCTTCGGCATGATCCGTTTCGGCTCGCGCCTCGACGTCTATCTGCCGGAAGGCACCCAGCCGCTGGTCGCCGTCGGCCAGACGGCGCTCGCCGGCGAGACGATCCTCGCCGACATGCGCCCGAGCGAAGAAACCCGCGGCTTCCGCGTCGGCTGACGGTACAGCCGACGCGGCATTAGCGGCGACGCTTACGCCGCGCTGGTGTAAGCCTTGCGCAGCGGCTTGAGCACGAACAACGCCAGGAGCCCGGTGATCACGTCCATGGCGATGATGATCGAGAACACCGGCAGCCAGCTTCCGGTCTTTTCGGCGATATAGGCAGCCACCGGCGCGCCGAGCACCGAGCCGACGCCCTGCGCCATATAGAGGAAGCCGTAATTCGTCGTCGCGTTCTTGGTGCCGAAGGTGTCCGTTAGCGTCGAGGGGAACAGCGAGAAGATTTCACCCCAGCCGAAGAACACCACCGCCGAGAGGATGACGAACAGCAGCGCGTCGGTGCGGAAATAGACCATGGCCGCGACGCCGAGCGCTTCGAACAGGAAAGCGATGCCCATCGTGTTCTCGCGGCCGATGCGGTCGGAGAGCCAGCCGAAGAAGGGCCGCGTCAGGCCGTTGGTGATGCGGTCCACGGTGAGGGCGAGCGGCAGCGCGGCCAGCCCGAAGATCACCACGTCGGCGACGCCGAAGGCGCGCGAGAAGGTGGCGAACTGCGAAATCACCATGAGGCCGCCGGTGGACATCATGGTCATCATGACGAACATCAGCCAGAACACGCGGGTCTTGAGCATCTCCTTCGGCGCGACGTCGCGCAGCGAGGTTTCGATCGCCGGGGCGGGGAGCATGTCGTCGCTGCGCGGCGAGCGCATCATCAGCGCGGCGAGCGCGCCGACGGCGCCGAGGATGATGCCGAACACGACCAGCGTGTGCTGATAGCCGACAGACTTGAGCATGGCGTCGATCGGAAAGGTGGTGGCGATGGCGCCGAAGCCGTAGCCGGCGGCGACCATGCCGGTGGCGAAGCCGCGGCGGTCGGGGAACCAGCGCACCATCAGGCCGACGATACCGATATAGACGATGCCGGTGCCGGCGCCGCACAGCACGCCGTAGGTGAGGTAGAGCGTGGTCAGGCTGGTGGCGTAGGCCGCGGCGACCCAGCCGAGGCCGGAGAGTACGCAGCCGGCGGCGATGAGCAGCTTCGGACCGAACTTGTCGACGAGATAGCCCTGCGCCGGCGACAGCCAGGTTTGCAGGACGATCAGGATGGTCAGCGTCACCTGGATCGCCGACAGCGGCGCGTGCAGCGTGTCCTGAAGGGGCTTTGTGAAAAGGGTCCAGACATATTGCGGGCTGGAGATCGACATCATGGCGATCAGGCCCAGGCCGAGCTGGGTCCAGCGGGTGGTCGAGAAGGACGATGCGGCCGGCGCGGACATCGACGACACGGACATGGCGAAACGCTCCAAAACTGCAAACCGGCATCCGAAATGAAGCAAGACACGGGCCAAGGGCGGTGCGATCACGCATAGCTGCTCGGCCGGGCGACTTGCGTGGTCATTCCGGGCGCCACGCAGTGGCGAACCCGGAATCCAGCGGCGCATGAGGACTTTGCCGGATTCCGGATTCGGCCTGACGGCCGCCTCGGAATGACTCCCAGAAAATAGTCCTTGACTATTATTCCTAGCATAGGATAGCTTTGCCGGGTCCGATCCGGGGTCGTGTCTCAGTTTGAATAAGGCAACTATTTTGTTGCCGGTGCCGGCGGAACAACCGATGGAGCGCTGGCTATTCCAGTAAGCGTCCATAGTTTGGGGGCAATCGTCAGTAGGCCGCCCGCTATAACGAGCGCGGTAGTAACGACAAAGACTATGAAACCCTTGCTCGGCAGATGATCGACCCTAACTTCGAGCTTGGCCATTCTGTCACGGACGTCCTTCATGTCCGCACGGGTTTCAGTCAAATCACGTTTTAGATATTCAGCGTCCGATTGCAGTTTTGCCATTTCAGTAAGCAAAACGTCGAACGAGCGCGATTGATCCCGAGGGGGCGGCCCAATACCTGGTTCCGGAGCTTGTGTTGCGCGCTCTCTTGCCACGGCTTCAACCCGAGTTAATTTTTAGCCATTCCCAAAGGTCATTCCGGTAGTAGCCATAATGGCCGGCTATCGAGAACACTACGAACAGCCCCGATCCGCCGGTAACTCCGATTCGCTCAGCGACTTGTTGAGCCGTTACGCCAGGTTCTGCCACCACCCATTGTCCGGGCGCTAGGTGAAACCTACGCGGGAAGGTCCTCTCTAAGACGCTTTGCAGTAGATAATTGTCTGCGGGAGCGAGGACTGCGAAGGCTGCCATATCGATCTATTCTCACATGGTTCTTTCTGATATGCTTACCGCCAAGCACGAACCAGAGCACTAAGTATTATATGGCAAAAGGTCCAAAAGGCGAAAAGCGCCCCGCTGACGTGAACCAGCGGGCCGTCATGATCGCCAAGATCGCCACCGGCGAGGTCGAGGACGACACGACTGAGGACGGCAAGAATGCCGCCGCTGTGGCGCTCGGCAGGATGGGCGGAAAGGCTCGGGCAGCCGGTATGTCAGCTAAGCGGAGGAAGGAAATAGCAAAAAAGGCGGCAAAAGGCCGTTGGGGAGAGCGTTAGCGGTCTGTTGACATTTTGATACTAATATCGGATTTTGTTGTCTGGCGCAAATTGCAAACGGAGCCACGACATGCAGCCCGATAACCCGGCTGAACATTTTACTGATACCGAAGTGCCTGCGGAATTAAGGCCATTGTTCCCTGCCGCTCTGCGCCGCGCATATTCCGCCGCCGATATCACTATGGAACGCGACGACTACCTCGCGACGCCGGGTGCGAAATATCAGCGCGGCGATCTGATCATGCTGGCGGCCTCCTACGAGTTCGAGCAATTGCTGAAGAGGGGCCTTTTACCCGGGTTCGACGGAACCTGGGAGTTCTTTGCAAAGCCGACAGGCAAGCACTTCGTGATGCTAACGTCCCGCGCCCGCATCACCCTGAACCAGGTTCAGGATCCGAGGAAAAAGCCTCGGCGCGCCGTCTTTCGAAACAACTATGCTGAACTTAACGAAGCTGGTCTTTTTGACAGCTTCGACGACGAATTAAAACGTGCGCGCGAAGAGGCGGAACGCGATGGCGCGCGGCGGCTGCTGCACATATTGCACGGCTATCATGACCTTGATTTTGCTCACATCGCTTATCCGCACCCAGAGCGCAATAGACACATCTATCGCTCGCGCAACTTGATGCAGCTTCCTCATGAAGTGTCATCCGATCTTCCCGCGCCCGAAGGTCCATCAGAATCGCCAAACCCGGAAGCGTTTGAGAATTTCGAAAGGCACCTGAAAGACGATGAATAGGCTTGTTGCATTTCCCGATCGCGCGACAGGGTTTGTGGCCCATCGCCTAGTCGAAGCTCGATTAGCGCGTCAGATGTCACGCGCAGAATTGGCGCGAGATTTGGGGTTAACTGGGCAAGCAATCGGTTATTACGAGTCCGGCGACCGCCGCCCCGACATGTCGGTCCTTCTTCGCATGGCGGACGTTCTTGAACAGCCGGTTTCGTTCTTTCTTCGGTCAAGCCAATCATTTGACGGTGTTCGCGGCACTCGGTTTTTTAGGAGCATTGGAACGCGGTCGAATAAAGTAAATAACGCCTTAGACGTGAAAACTAAATGGCTTTGGGAGATTGTTGGATTTGTAAGCGAGCATATAAAGCTTCCGCCTGTGAACCTCCCTGACATACCTGCACCAGTCAACGCGGATGGATATACAACGGATGAAATCGACGCGATTGCGACGCTCGTTCGCCGCCACTGGAATCTCGGCGACGGCCCCCTCGCGAACGTGATTGCGCTTTTTGAAACGCACGGAATTGTCGTCACCCGTTTCGAATTAGGCTCTGAGGAAATCGATGCTTTTTCCTGCTGGATTAAACAGCGTCCATACATCCTGCTTGGTTCGGAGAAGAAATCCGCTTCCCGTAGCCGATTCGATGCGGCTCACGAGTTAGGTCATTTGCTTCTGCACCGACATGTTGGCCAAGAAGATTTAGAGGATAAAAAAATTCGCGATCTTATTGAAAGCGAAGCAAACATGTTTGCTGGTTCTTTTCTTTTGCCGAAAGCCTCTTTGCTCCGAGAGTTCTATTCATCCCGAATGAAGCACCTCGAAGGTCTTAAGGAGCGATGGCGGGTATCAATCCAGGCGATTGCTCATCGTGCCAAGCAAATCGGCATCATCGACGATCACCAATATATCCTGTTTAGGAAGCAAATAAGTTTCAATCGTTGGCACAGGAATGAGCCTTTGGATGATGTTATTCCAATGGAGCAACCTCAGTGGCTTCTGAAATGTTGGCAGCTTCTAACCGAACGAAAAATCGTCCGGGAAGCTGGACTTGAGGACGAGCTTGGATTCTCACTTGACCTCGTTGTGAAACTGTTCGGCAGAGGCGACTTTAAGCCTAGATCGGACGACCCTCCGAAGGGTTTTCGTGTACTGAAGTAAATTCTTGACGCTAAGCATAAAAGTTCATATCATGCTCGGCATGAACAAACTTCCTGTGCTCAAGCGCGTCCAAATCCTCTCCATGCTGGTAGAGGGTTCGAGCCTTCGCTCGACCTCCAGGGTATGTGGCGTCTCGATCAATACGGTCACCAAGCTTCTGGTAGATGCGGGCACAGTTTGCGCGGCCTATCACGACAAAATGGTCCGGAAGGTCGATGCAAAGCGCATTCAGGCCGATGAGATTTGGTCGTTTTGCTACGCCAAGGAACGGAACGTAAAGACCGCCAAGGCGGCCCCAGATGGGTCTGGCAGCGTCTGGACTTGGACCGCCATCGACCCTGACTCTAAGCTCATGGTTTCTTGGTGGGTGGGCGACCGTAGCAGCGCCACCGGCTTCAATTTCCTCGATGACCTACAATCCCGGCTTGCCGATCGCGTTCAACTCACCACGGACGGCCATGGGGCCTATCTGGAAGCTGTCGATTTCACCTTTGGTGAGAACGTGGACTTTGCGCAGCTAATCAAAATCTACAAGGAAACGAAGGGCGGCGCTGGCCGCTACAGTCCGGCGGAATGCACCGGGACCAAAACAAAGGTCGTTTCAGGCAACCCCAACGCGGATCACATCAGTACGTCCCATGCCGAACGCCAGAACCTGACCATGCGTATGTCAATGCGCCGGTTCACTCGGTTGACCAACGCTTTCAGCAAGAAGTTTGAAAACCACTGCCACTCGCTGGCCCTGTATTTCGTGTTCTATAACTGGATGCGGAAGCACAAGGCACATGGCAAGACGCCCGCGATGGCCGCCGGTCTAACGGATAAGGCCCTGACGATGGCCGACCTCGTTGAAATTATCGACGCCCGGGAAATGCGCGTCATTCAGGGCAAGCGGCACGCAATCCTATACGAACGCTGAAACTGAGACACTAC
>JAHCKG010000043.1 GCA_026125895.1 Pseudolabrys sp.
GCCAAGACGCCGGACGGCTATGCCTCCGGCGCTTTCGGCCCGACCACGGCGGGGCGCATGGACTCTTATGTCGATGCCTTCCAGGCGGCCGGCGGCTCGATGATCTCGGTCGCCAAGGGCAATCGCTCGTCGGCGGTGCGCGATGCGTGCAAGAAGCACGGCGGCTTCTATCTCGCCTCGATCGGCGGCGCGGCGGCCAATCTGGCCGAGCACTGCATCAAGAAGGTCGAGGTGCAGGAATTCCCCGAGCTCGGCATGGAAGCGATCTGGAAGATCGAGGTGGTCGATTTCCCGGCCTTCATCGTCATCGACGACAAGGGCAACGACTTCTTCAAGGAATTGAATTTGGGCTGACGCGTTCCGCCCTCGCGATCAATTTGGCGGCGCCGGGTGATCCATCCGGCGCCGTCATGCGTTATGGCTTGCGAGGAGCCCGCGCATCATGGACGGCATCAAGACCAGGCAGGCGAAGACCCCGCCGTGGAAGAAGAAGAACCCGCGCAAGACGCACAGCAAGCTGACGCCGGCGCAGCGCGAAAAGGCCGAGGCGCGCGCCAAGAAGGCCGGCCGGCCTTATCCCAATCTCGTCGACAACATGTGGGCGGCGCAGCAGAAAAGCTGAACGTTGTCCGCCTGACGCAGCGCGCGCCGAACGCATCGCGTTCATCGCCCGCCGGTTGAACGCCGAACGCGCAAATTACGACCGCGCGTTGTAGCCGCCGTCGCTTCCGTTAACCGAGCGTCTCGAAATCCGCTTGTGGACTCACGCGCCTGCATGCAACGCTACGGTTGCCTGGTACCGTATAAACAAGAAACGCGCCTAGCACACTGACGGTGAAGAGGGATCCCCGCGGATGGCGGACGACAGCATCGACTTCGATGCGCCGGATTTGGCCGCGCGCATCGAGCAACTCAGCCAGCATCAACTGGATCAATTGCCTTACGGCGTCGTGCTGCTCGACCGGCGGTGCGTGGTGCAGTTCTACAGCGCCACCGAAGCGCGCGAGAGCGGTTACGGCATGACGCCGATGGGCCGCGACTTCTTCGATGCATCGCGCTGCGAAGGCAAGCGCGATTTCCGCGAAAGGCTGACGCGGGCGATGGACGAGGGGCCGGTCGATTTCGAACTGGCGCTGCCGGGCGATCTTGCCAACCCGCTGCGCGAGGTGCGCATCCGCGCGCTGTCGGCGCGAGGTGGCGGCGTCTGGCTGTTCATGGAGCGCGACAAGCGCTGACGGCTGCCGCGAGCGACGCCCGGCGGGCGCCGCGGGGGGAGGCAGCGCCGCGCCGGTCGTGCGATCGGACGGAGCGGCGCTTTGGGTGCGCGCGCGCCCCGCGCCGGTTCAGGCCGCCGGCCGCCCGGCCTGGGTGGCCTGCGTGGCGCTGGCGTTGCGGTAATATTCGAGCACGAAGACGCGGATCGCCGACGACATGTTGGCGTAGCCGCGCTGGGCGTCGATGGTCTGCAGCAGCACCGGCAGCGGTGTGCGTTTGACCTCGGCGATGAAGCGCAGACCGTCCCAGAACTGGTCCTCGAGCGACACACTGGTCTTGTGACCGTGCAGTTCGATCGAACGCTTGATGATCGCCGATTTGTGGCTCAGTTCCGGATTGGGCCGCGCGTGCTTCTGCGCGGCCATGGCTTGCGGGTTGTGGGACGCTTCCGACATTGCGACGGTCTCCTCGGGTGGCGCGGCTTGGCTGGACATTCGTTGAACCAGCTCATGCGCAACCGATAGTCGCGTTCGCGGTGTGGATTATTGAGCGATGTCAAAAACCCGTCACATAATTGACGGGCTCTATCGGGGCTTGTCGCCCTCGGACGCGGGACTCGGCTTCGGCGTCTCGACGATCGTGGTGTGGCAGTTCAAACACTCGAAGCGGTCGAAATGCGGGACGTCGCCGCGCGATTTTCGCGCCTGCATGGCGACGCCGCAGAGCGGGCAATGGCGGAGAGGCGGGCGGCGGGGCATTCCGGTCCGGACACGGTCGTCAAACGATCCGGTATCCTAAGGACGCGGCGCGCCGGCGAGTTGATAAAGGTCAAAACGCGCCCGGCGGCGCGCGATCAGTTCGGCGGCGGGACAAGGTGCGCCGTCGCGCCGCCGAGGTCGGCGTGGCCGGAAAACTGATAGAGCGAAAGCGACACGAGTGCGATCAGAACGAGTGCGAATCCCAGTCGCACGCACTGATCGGTACCGTTGGCCTGCATGATGTCCCCTCAACCGCGAAGCAAGTGGCCGCGACGCCAATTCCCCTGAATTGGCCGAAGATGTCGCGCGGAGCCTCCCCAGGCTCCGAAGTCCGAAGGGGTAAAATCGAAAACGGGCCGCTTCAGGACAGCGATGCGGCATTAGAGCGGCAAGGTGAACGGTGCGTTAATCGGCTACCGCGCGGCCTGTGTCATCGCCGTGAAATACCGCAAGCGTAGTTCCCGCGGCTGATGTATCAACCGGCGCCGCCGCACCGCGGCGCGTGTGATTCGCGGATCGTTGCCGATGACCGAAGGTTCGCTTCTCACGATGGCGCTCGGCCTCGCCGCCGCCTTCTGCACCACCGTTGCCTATGCGCCGCAGGCGCTCAAGGCGTGGCGCTCGCGTTCCACCGCCGATATTTCGCTGAGCATGTTCCTGCTGATGGTGACCGGCATCGTGCTGTGGCTGGTCTACGGCCTGCTGATCGCCGACGTGCCGCTCATCGTCGCCAATGGCGTGACGCTGTGCCTCGCCGGCGCCATCCTGGCGTTGAAGCTGCGCCACGGCTGAGCGCGCGCCCGGTGCGCTAATCCACGATGCCGTCGCGGCTGTGGATCGTCATCATGGTGGCGGTGAGCAGCGCGATGAGTTTCTCGGCGCCGTCCTTCACCGCGAACACCTCGGCCTGCGACAAGGTCAGCGTGCGCCCGGCCTTGACGACGCGGCCGCGGGCGACGATGCGCTCGCCAGCCGCCGGCGCCAGCAGGTTGATCTTGAACTCGGCGGTGAGCACGCCGGAGCCTGCCGGCATGACGCTGAGCGCGGCGTAGCCGGCGGCGCTGTCGGCGATGGCGCTGACGGCGCCGGCATGGACGAAGCCGTGCTGTTGCGAGACGGCGGGCGAGGGCTTCATGACGATCTCGACGAAGCCCGGTTCGACGGCGGTGAGCTCGGCGCCGAGCGTCGTCATCAATCCTTGTTTGGCAAAGCTCTGCTGGATGCGGTCAGGAGTCGACACAAGGTTCTCCGCGAACGAATGGAGCGAAAGTTCGCCGGTGACGATACGCGAAAAGCAACGGGGCCGCCCGGAAGGCGGCCCGCTGCACCGATTCACAAGACTGAAGGCCGCATGGCAAGACAGCCTGGCATCGCAAGCACAGACAGCCGCAAGACCTTATTGGTCCCGCTTCGGCGTCGGTACCTCCTTTGCCTCCTCCTCGGCGATGAGCTTCTCAAGCTTGCGACGCTCGGCCTCATCCGTGGTCTGCGCCAATAGACGACGGAAGCGCTCCAAGTTCGCGCGGTGAATGAAATTTTCCATGGGAACCCTCCATGGCTGCGGCTTTACGGTATCAGGATATCGGGAAAGTTGGCTGTAAAACAGTACTTTGATGAAATTCCCCCATTACCTCCGGGCCGAGAGGACAGGGCGTCGCGGCAGGCGAAAGCGCGAGGCGTTGCAGCCGCTTTTGCGGAGGTTCGGGGCAGAGGCACTGGGGTGTGCGTCAGACTCCGCCGGCGGCGCTGGCCTGGTGCCGGTCGTCCGCGCCGGTCTCGATCGAGACCTCGCACACCGGGCACTCGAACGTCCGCCACTCCCGGCCTTTGACGTCCGGCGAAATCCGGGCGAGCCACATCTGCGAGCCGCATTGGCCACAGGCCGGCCGGTCGATGTCGGGAGCGTTGGCGGTGTTCGCCTGGGTCTTCGACATTGTCGTCCCTTCCTGCATGGAGCGAGGCGGGAGGCCTGTCTCTCGGCACCGATGCTGACTTTTGAGTACTTGATGTTGATTGCACCAAGTGCGCAGAAGCGGCGTAGGGCAACTCTGCAACGATGCTTGATCTTACGTACCACGGCAATGATGACGGATTTGTGGTGCCGCATCGCGACGCATCATCGATGCTCGACGACTCGCATTTGTCCTTGAAACTCATCGATTTTTCGCGATGCGTCGGCGCGCTGCGAGCGTGGCGAATCATCCGCCCATCGGGCGATGCAAGGCGCTGCGTGATCGCATCGTATCTAAGCCTTTGAACATTACGCGGCTTTCGGCGTTGGTCCCCAACGATACGGAGTTTGAAATTAATTGGAGGAACTCATGGTTGACATCAAGGAGCACATGAAGGTCATCGGCAAGGACGGCGCCCCGGTCGGCACCGTTGATCGCGTCGAAGGCGACCGCATCAAGCTGACCAAGAAGGACAGCGGCGCCGGACACGAGGGCCATCACCATTACATCGACCGCAAGCTTGTCGGCGCCGTTGAAGGCGACACCGTGAAGCTGTCGGTCAACGCTTCGGCGGTGCCCGAGACCGAACAGTCGGGCGCGAAGGTTTAGGGAGCGGCGCCATGGCACAAGCAGCATGGAAGCGGCCCGGCTCGCCCATCGGCAAGAAGGGCCCGCGCAAAGCCAACCCGAAATACAAGCGCCGTCTCGGCGAGCGCTGGACGCCGCAGGAACTGCGTCAGTTACGCTCGCTCGCCCGACGGAACACGCCGACCGGTGTGCTCAGCCTCAAGCTCGGCCGCCCGCCGACCGCGATCCGCAGCAAGGCGCAGCGCGAAGGCATTTCGCTCAAGCCGATCAACCGCTCGCCGTATAGCCGGCGGCGGCGCGGATAGAACCTTTCGCGTGCGGCCGCGTTGGTTGGCCAAAGGCCTCGACCTCTCGCGACAAGGAGATGTCCGCGTCGATGAGGAAGGGCCGAGGAATGGAAGAGCCCGGGTGCAAACCCGGGCTCTTCCTGTTTTTGTCAGCGGTTCAGCATCGTCAGAACGAGGAAGGCGCTTCGTTGCCGAAGCGCCCATCCCGTCAGGCGGCCTTCTGGTTGATCGCCGACCCTGCGAGCTTGTTGAGCAACGCGTCGGTCTTCTTTTCTTCTTCCAGTGTCTGGTTGAGAAGCTTGGCGGCTTCCTTCATGCCGAGCTGTTCGGCCCAGGCGACCAGCGTGCCGTAGCGCGCCATCTCGTAGTGCTCGACGGCTTGCGCGCCGGACAACAGGCCGGCATCGAGCGCGGGCGAATCCTCGAAGTCCTCCATGACTTCCTCGCCTTCCTCGACCAGGCCGAGAATGGCCGGACAGGTTTTGCCCTTGGGCGACTGCTCGATCATCTTGAAGACCTGCTTCAGACGCTCGACCTGTCCCTTGGTTTCCTCGACATGATTTTCAAAGGCGGCGCGGAGCTGATCGGAATTGACGGCCTTGGCCATCTTCGGCAGGGCGACAAGGATCTTGCGCTCCGCGTAATAAATATCCTTGAGGTTCTCAAGGAAGAGATCTTCCAGGGTCTTGTTCTGACCGGGCATGGCATACTCCTGCTGGTGTGAATTCCCTCCCCAACGCAAGCTTTTGGCGGCAGTTCCGCCGCCGCAACAGCTTTAGGCAATGCGATGATCATTTGATATTTGCGCTGCGGCGAAGCGCTGTCGGAACCGCGGCGGAGCGCCGGACGTTTTCATCGCTTCACCGGGACAACAAAGCGGGAGCGCCGCATGCCGACGAAGCAGCACGAGAAAAACATCGAGACCGGCCAGCAGGGCACGCACGAGCCGTGGAAGAAGCCGGGCCAGGCCTCGCAGGAAACCTCGCCCAAGGTGCCGAAGAAAGAAGACCGCCAGGGCGACTTCGACAAGGTCAATCAGACGAGTTGACGGTTCGTGTTTATTAGATGGGCGTCGAAGCACCACGGCCGCCAGGCGCGCCGGCACCGTTGGCGGTGGAGACCTCACACACCGGACATTCGAAGGTGCGGCATTCGCGGCCTTCGACCGGCTGCGACACGCGTGACAGCCACATGCGCGAACCGCATGTTCGGCAGTTCGGCCGGTCGATGTCGGACAGGTTCGCGGTATTGACTTGAATGGTTGGCATCGCACGCCTCCTGCCGGTTGGCTAGGCGGGAGCACGCGCTGTCTCTCTGCCACCGGCGCCCAGAGCAAGTGCCGTTGCCGGTGATGCACCGAATGTAAGTTTCATCGTCGAGAAGTGTAGTGTCAAAAGACACAGCGCGGCGAAATACACCGCTTTGCGTGCCGGCGCCCGGCCACGCTGGCGCCACAGTCGATCGATGCGCCACCCGACAAACTCATTCGTGTGGAAACGATGCGTTAAGTTAGTTCGTCGTTCGGCAATTGCGCGCGGCGGTCACGAATGCGGTTTGCCGGCGACGTCGGCGCTGCGCGTCAGCTCGCGGTCGCATTGCAGGCAGCGGAAGACCTGCGTTTCAAAGGAGCTGCCGAATTCCGGATGCGGCGAGCGGCGAATGAGAATCGTATCGCCGCCGCACTCGGTGCAGGTCAGGCGATCGCGCGCGCCGAAACTTTCCGGATGATCGATCAGCATGTCGGCCCCACATCAGGCGCGAGCACGACCGGTCTCACAAGCGCCGGCAGCCCTCATGTAGAAGCCGGCGATGGCAAAGCGTCCCGCATATATCCAGCGGAGTCGAGCGGAATATTCGGCAGTCTGGCGGTGCGACTGCCAAGCCTGATTGTTGTTGTGAATCAACATAGCCATCAAGGCGGCGGCTCGTCCTGTTTCGACGCCGGCTTCTGATCGCTGGCGATGACGCTGCCGCAGCCGTCGCATTTGAGGAAATCGACGAAGCCGGGCGCGGACAATTTGGCGATGCTGCCGGCGGCGATCTTCATCGCTCCGCCGCAAGTAGTGCATATCGATGTTGGTTGCTGTTGATCGGACACGGCGGCCTCCGCGGTTACTGGCGGGAGCGCGGTCGCGTCTCTCAGTCACCCGGTGCCAAAAAGTGTGCCGGCCGATCGCCCAACCATGCAGCAGAAACCCGATACGTACAACGAATGATTTGGCGAGGTGGCGCCGCGGAACTTTTCCGCGCGCGCTGGCAGAAAGCATGGGGCGGAGGCTGCGCTGCGGCGGCCTCCACCTTGTTCGCTCGTGCGGCGTCAGCGGCCGCGATACGGTTTGCAGACGCCGTCCTGGATGGTGAAGTTCGGCCGGCCGCAGCGCGGATCGCCGTAATCGTAATTGTAACCGTACGGATGGCCGGGATCCGCATGGCGCGGGCGGCGATAATGCTCGCGGTAGTAGTAGCGCGGCCGCTCTTCATAATAGCCGTAGCGCGGCCCGCGCATCGGCGCGCAGCGATAGCCGTTGTCGTAGTAACCGCGGCCGCATCCATCGGCCGCCTGGGACGGCGCCGGCACCGCGGCAAAAGCCGCCACGCCCAGCATCGCAACCAGCACTGTCTTCATGTCGATATACCTCCGTCGCCCAGCCGGGGCCATTCAACAGCGTCGAAGATGAACGCAGACGGAACGACATCGTTCGGAATCGAAAAGCGGTTGCGCCGGCAACTTCTCGATCATGCAGACTCGAAAGAGGCCGTCCGCGCCACGACCCATATGTTTCCTGCGCACTCCCGTTGAAGGAACAGGATCATGGAACAGCTCTCACGCAGAACGCTTCTGGCGACGACCGCGGCCGCCGGTGTGGCAACAGGCCTGATGTCGCTCAGCGCGAACGCGGCCGAGGGCCTGCCGCAGCCGCAACGCTCAGGCCATGGCGGCAACGATCCGGGACCGCGCAATGTCGCGCTCGACCGGCAGAAGCCCGACATCCTGGTGCCGCCGGCGACCGACTCCGGCACGTTGCCCAATCTCGCCTTCTCGTTTTCCGACGCCCATGTCCGCCTCGGCACCGGCGGCTGGACGCGCCAGGTGACGGAGCGCGAACTGCCGGTCTCGACCACGGTCGCCGGCGTCGACATGCGCCTCAACACCGGCGGCATCCGCGAGATGCATTGGCACAAGGCGGCCGAGTGGTCTTACATGCTGTACGGCCGCGCGCGCATCACGGCGATGGATTTCGACGGCAAGCTGTTCGTCGAGGATGTCGGTGTCGGCGACCTTTGGTATTTCCCGCCGGGCGTGCCGCATTCGATCCAGGGCCTCGACGGCGACGGCTGCGAATTCCTGCTGGTGTTCGACGACGGCGGCTTCGACGAGAACAACACCTTCCTGCTGAGCGACTGGATCAAGCACACGCCGCCGGAGGTGCTGGCCAAGAACTTCGGCATGCCGGCCTCCGCTTTCGCCAAGGTGCCGTCGCCGGACGAGCTCTACATGTTCGCGGCGCCGGTGCCGAAGCCGCTCGATCAGGAGAACCCGCGCGGCGTGCCGACCATCCCCGGCAAGTTCAGCCATCGCCTGCTGGCGCAGAAGCCGGTCGCTGCCGGCCAGAGCGGCTCGGTGCGCATCGCCGACTCGTCGATCTTCCCGGTGTCGAAGACCATCGCCGCCGCCTATGTCGAGGTGGCGCCCGGCGCCATGCGCGAGATGCACTGGCATCCCAACAACGACGAATGGCAATATTACATCGAAGGGCAGGGGCGGATGACCGTGTTCGCCGGCCAGGGCCAGGCCCGCACCTTCGACTATCGCGCCGGCGATGTCGGCTATGTGCCGTTCGCCACCGGGCATTATGTCGAGAACACCGGCAATACGCCGCTGCGCTTCCTCGAGATCTTCAAGAGCGACTATTACGCCGACGTGTCGTTCAACCAGTGGCTCGCGGTGTCGCCGCCGGAACTGGTGAAGGCGCACCTCAAGGTCGATCAGGGCTTCATCGACGGCCTGCGCACGCAGAAAGCGCCGATCGTGCCGGTGTGAGGGGGGCACTCAAAATAAAAGAGGAGGCCGCTAAAAGCGGCCTCTGCCTAATCGGGCATTGAGACGAAAATAGTGGCCGACAACTGACCTAAGACGTCAGTTTCTGGATGTGCTCTTTATAGTAGGCGACGACCTTTTCGAAGCCGATGCGCAGCGCTCCATCCATCTCATTCAGTTTTGGATTGGCGCCCGCAGCAGCCGTGGCCGCTGCCTGAATTAGGGCGACTTGGATTGCCTCTGAAGGATGCTTGTCGTCAGCCATGCGCGCCTCCATTGATTGCATACATCGATTATACACGCAAAGCGAGTAAGTTGCAAGAAAAGAACATATTGCGAACAGAGAACAAATAGTGTACGGTTGATTCAACGTCGATCACGGGCTGCCGGGGGAGGGGAAAGACCCAAGCCTTCGTTGTCGGGGGTCGAATCTGAGGCCATATAGGAGCGCCATCATGAGTCAGCCTGCCCTGCGTGTCGTCGAAGGATCGTCCATGGACAAGTCGAAAGCCCTCTCCGCGGCGCTGAGCCAGATCGAGCGCCAGTTCGGCAAGGGCTCGATCATGAAGCTCGGCAAGAACGACAAGACCATGGACATCGAGTCGATCTCGACCGGGTCGCTGGGCCTCGACGTGGCGCTCGGTATCGGCGGCCTGCCGCGCGGCCGTATTGTCGAAATCTACGGGCCGGAATCGTCCGGCAAGACCACGCTGGCGCTGCACACCATTGCCGAAGCCCAGAAGAAGGGTGGCATCTGCGCCTTCGTCGACGCCGAACACGCGCTCGACGTCGTCTATGCCCGCAAGCTCGGCGTTTCCACCGATGATCTGCTGATTTCGCAGCCCGACGCCGGCGAGCAGGCGCTCGAGATCGCTGACACGCTGGTGCGCTCCGGCGCCATCGACGTGCTGGTGGTCGACTCGGTCGCCGCCTTGGTGCCGCGCTCCGAACTCGAAGGCGAGATGGGCGACGTGCAGCCGGGTTCGCAGGCGCGCCTCATGAGCCAGGCGCTGCGCAAGCTCACCGCTTCGATCAGCAAGTCGAAGACCATGGTGATCTTCATCAATCAGATCCGCATGAAGATCGGCGTCATGTACGGCTCGCCGGAGACGACCTCGGGCGGCAACGCGCTGAAGTTCTACGCCTCGGTGCGCCTCGACATCCGCCGCATCGGCGCCATCAAGGACCGCGACGAGGTCATCGGCAACCAGACCCGCGTCAAGGTGGTCAAGAACAAGCTGGCGCCGCCGTTCAAGCAGGTCGAATTCGACATCATGTATGGTGCGGGCGTGTCCAAGACCGGCGAACTCATCGACCTCGGCGTCAAGGCCAATGTCGTCGAGAAGTCCGGCGCCTGGTATTCGTTCGACAGCCAGCGCATCGGCCAGGGCCGCGAGAACGCCAAGGTGTTCCTGCAGGAAAACCCCGATGTCGCCAACAAGATCGAAGCCGCGGTGCGCGCCAATTCCGGCGTCATTGCCGAAGTGATCGACGCCGGTCCCGACGCCGACAAGGACGACGACGCCGCTGCCGAGGCTTGAAAAGCTCCGGGCACGCCGGATGACCGTGGCATTGCGCCACGCTCCGGCGCCGGCACCGGCGGTGAAAGCCTCTCCGTAGCGGGAGAGGCGGCAGCCGCCGCGAATCCGGCACAGGCGAAGACCGCGTCTTCGCTTGCAGCGCCCAAGCCTGCCAATGACAAGCCTACCCATGAAGAAAAGCCGACCCTTGAAGTGAAGCCGGCGATCGAGGCTGCGGCCGCGATCGAGACGATCGAGCCGTCCACCGGCGAGATCATCGTTCTGGCCAAGCACAAGCCCGCGACCAAGGAAGATACCAAGGCGAAAGCCGAGGAGCAGGTGACGCCACTGGCCAAACCGGAGAAGCGCAAGAACGCCAAGCAGCGTTCGCAAGGTAAACTGAAGACCAAGCCCGCCGAGGACGAGACCACGCCGGATACGACGGCAACGGCACAGTCCGACGCGGGTGCCAAAACGGGCGCCGGCTCAGGCGCCAAATCGGCCGAGGTGCTGGCCGCCAACGAAGCGCGCAAGGCGGCGGAGAAGGTCAAGGCGAAGGCAATGGCTCAAGCCAAGTCCAAGCCCGCTGCAAAGGCCGGTGCGAAGCTGAAGAAAAAGTCCGGCCGTTAAGGCCGGACGGACGTCACGGGCTCGCGGGTCCGTCAGGTTCAGGTTGTGCGTAAACGTTTGTCGCCCCCGTCGGCACCCGGCTGCATAAAGCGGCCGCCACCGAGGACGGGGGCGTCGGCGTGTCCGAAGGTACCGCTGTTGTGGGCGGGGAGAGGCGGCTGCCGCACGAGATCGGCCGCCCTGCGTCATCCTGTCATCGCCCCTGCGGCGCTGCGTTCACTTGCGCTAAAGCGCGGCCATACCGACATTTTTCGCGGAAACACGGAACACCGGCGCGCCGCTTCCCGGGCGAAGCGGGCGCTGCCGCGCGCGGGGCATCCCGCGCCGGGGACGAGGACGGCCATGAACTATTTTCGCACGGCGCTGCTGCTCGCGGGTTTGACCGCGCTGTTCATGGGCGTCGGCTTTCTCATCGGCGGCGCCGGCGGCGCCATGATCGCGCTGGTCGTCGCGGCCGGCATGAACCTGTTCGCCTACTGGAATTCCGACAAGATGGTCCTGTCGATGCACGGCGCGCAGGAGGTCGATCCGCGCTCGGCGCCGGACCTCTACGCGATGGTCGCGGAGCTGGCGCGCCGCGCCAACCTGCCGATGCCACGCGTCTACATCATGGACAATCCGCAGCCGAACGCCTTTGCCACCGGCCGCAATCCGGAGAATGCCGCCGTCGCGGTGACGACGGGCCTGTTGCGCGCGCTCGACCGCAACGAGATCGCCGGCGTCGTCGCGCATGAGCTGGCGCACATCGCCAACCGCGACACGTTGATCATGACGATCACCGCGACCATTGCCGGCGCCATCTCCATGCTCGGCAATTTCGCGATGTTCTCCGGCCTGTCGGGCAACCGCGACAACAACAACGGCTTCGGCCTCATTGGCACCATGGCGATGGTGATCCTGGCGCCGATCGCCGCGCTCCTGGTGCAGATGGCGATCAGCCGCACCCGCGAATATGCCGCCGACAATCTCGGCGCGCAGATTTCCGGCGAGCCGATGGCGCTCGCTTCGGCGCTGAGCAAGATCGCCAACATCGCGCACATGGTGCCGAACGAGGCGGCCGAGCATCAGCCGGCGACCGCGCACATGTTCATCATCAACCCGCTGTCCGGCGCGCGCATGGACAATCTGTTCGCCACCCATCCGGCGACCGAGAACCGCATCGCCGCCCTGCAGCAGCTTGCGGCCGCCGTCGGCATGCGACCGGCGGCGGCTGCCGCCGCGGCCGGGCCGCGCCACGGCGTCTGGGGCGGCGGGCAGGGCGGCGGCTCCTCGCGCGGACCGTCCGACGGTCCCTGGGGTGGCGGCGGCGGCGGCAGCAGCCGCGGCCCGTGGGGGTGACGCCTAATCCCTCCCCGCGAAGCGGGGAGGGTGGACGCGCGCTTTAGCGCGCGGACGGGTGGGG
>JAHCKG010000044.1 GCA_026125895.1 Pseudolabrys sp.
ATGGCGCAAGCCTTCGAGGCGCCGCCGTCGTTCAACGCGGCGCAGATCAAGGGCATCGTGCGAACCGGTGAGAACTACACCGTTCAGTCGCCGGTGCGCAGCGACGGTCTGATGCGGCTCTACGACATTGCCACGCCGTACGGCGAGGTCGACGCCCAGGGCGACGCCATGGCCATGATGCGCATCAACGAACTCAAGGCGCTGGCGCTGCTTGAAAAGGTCGCGAGCTCCGACACCTTTGCCAAGTCGCTGGTCAATGCCGGCCTCAACCCGCTCAAATACACCGGGCGTTTGATCACCAATCCGATCGGCACCATCAAGGGCACGCTGTCGGGCATTGGCAGCATGTTCGACCGCATCGGCGCCGGCCTCAACAATGCCGGCAAGTCGCAGGACAGCGCGCTCGGCAGCCTGCTCGGCGTCACCAGCGAGCGACGCACGCTCGCCGCGACCTATGGCGTCGATCCCTACACCGATTTCCCGCCGCTCGACGCCAAGCTCAAGCAATTGTCGGAAGCGGCGGCGCTCGGCGGTCTCGCCGTCACCGGCGCGCTGATCGCAGTGCCCGGCGCCGCCGGCATCGTCGTGTCCAACCTGTCGACCGCCAACAAGCTCAACAACATCTCCATCGAAGACCTGGCGCGCCAGTACACCGCTGCGCAGATCCTCGATCTCAACCGCAAAAAGCTCACCGAGATGGGCGTGCCGCAGGAACTGATCGACGCGCTGCTCGCCAACCGCAACTACACGCCGATCGACATGGCGGCGATGGTCGCGGCGATCGACAACATGAAGACCGTGCAGGGGCGGGCGGTGTTCTTTGACGCGGCGGCGGCAGCCGATGCGCGCTCCAATGCCTATTTCATGCGCCGCCAGGCCGAACTGCTGGCGGCCGAATACAAGCGCCACGGCCGCTACGAGCACATCGTCACGCTCGGCGGCCTGCCGTTCCTGGTGGCCAAGGACGGCCGCTTCGTCACGGTGGCCCCGATCGACGCGCTGTCGTGGACGCAGCAGAGCGCGGCCCGGTTCGAGGCCTTCACCACCGCACGCAACCAGCTGGTGGCGAAATCGACAGGCGATATCCGCATCACCGGTCAAGCGACGCCGCTGGCCAGGAAGCGCCTCAAGGCGCTGGGCTGGACCATCGTCGAACGTCAGCCCGGCTGACGCGGCGCGGGGCTGCCGGGCGCGGCGGTTGCGGCCAATTCGGCGGCTCTGCTATACGCGGGGCGGGCCGCTTCGGCGGCGCCACGCCCCGGCACCGCCAGAAAAAGCTTAACGAAATCAATGTCTGTTGACGCCACCACCGTTCGCCGTATCGCCCGTCTGGCCCGTATCGCGGTCAAGGACGAGGAGGTCGAACATTTGCAAGGCGAGCTGAACGCCATTCTGGCCTTCGTCGAGCAACTCGGCGAGGTTAATGTCGAAGGTGTCGAGCCGATGACTTCGGTGACGCCAATGGCGATGAAGAGCCGGGCCGACGTCGTCACCGACGGCGATAACCCAGAGGCGGTGCTCTCCAATGCGCCGCAAAGCGAAGACGGCTTTTTCCTCGTGCCCAAAGTGATCGAATAAATGTGCCAGGCGTGCGAAATGGCCGACATGGAGCAGCGCTGGGAGATGATCAACATCATCTCCACCGGCAAGCTACCGGACGGCCACACGGCGGACGACCTGCGCGCCATGGGGCTGCCGGTGCCGGGCGAATTGTACCGCGAGACGCAGGCTGACGGCACGATCCTCATCCGTCAGCGCTCGCCAGCCGAAATCGCGGCTCTGAACAAAAAGACCTTTGATTGCGACAGCCCGAAATGAATGACCTGACCCTCCTGACCCTCGCCGAGGCGCGCGATCGCCTGCGCAAGAAGGACCTGAGCTCGGCCGAGCTCACTGCCGCGCATGTCGCCGCGGTCGAGAAGGCGCGCCCGCTGAATGCCTTTGTGCTGGAGACGCCGAAGCAGGCGACCGCGATGGCGAAAGCATCCGACGCGCGCATCGCCAAGGGCGAGGCAGGGCCGCTCGAAGGCATCCCGCTGGCGATCAAGGATCTGTTCGCGACCGCGGGCGTGCGCACGACGGCGTGCTCGCACATCCTCGACAATTTCGTGCCGACCTACGAGTCCACGGTAACGTCGCAGTTGTGGCGCGACGGCGCGGTGATGCTCGGCAAGACCAACAATGACGAGTTCGCCATGGGCTCGTCGAACGAGACCTCGTATTTCGGCCCGGTGCAATCACCGTGGCGGCGTGCCGGCTCGAGCACCCCGCTGGTGCCGGGCGGCTCGTCAGGCGGTTCGGCGGCGGCAGTGGCCGCGCAGCTTTGTCTCGGCGCCACCGCCACCGACACCGGCGGTTCGATCCGCCAGCCAGCGGCTTTCACCGGCACCGTCGGCATCAAGCCGACTTACGGGCGCTGCTCGCGCTGGGGCATCGTGGCGTTCGCTTCATCGCTCGATCAGGCCGGACCGATGGCCAAGACCGTGCGCGACGCCGCCATCATGCTGCGCTCGATGGCCGGTCCCGATGCCAAGGACACCACCTGCGCCGATATCCCGGTGCCGGATTACGAAGCCGCGGTCGGCCGCTCGGTGAAGGGGTTGCGTATCGGCATTCCGAAGGAGTACCGGCTCGACGGCATGCCGGCCGAGATCGAGAAGATCTGGCAGCAGGGTTGCGAGTGGCTCAAGGCCGCCGGCGCCGAACTGGTCGACGTGTCGCTGCCGCACACCAAATATGCGCTGCCGGCCTATTACATTGTCGCGCCGGCGGAAGCCTCGTCGAACCTGGCGCGTTATGACGGCGTGCGCTACGGCCTGCGCGTTCCCGGGCGCGATATCACCGACATGTATGAGCAAACTCGCGCGGAAGGTTTCGGTGGCGAAGTGCGCCGCCGTGTCATGATTGGCACCTATGTGCTTTCGGCTGGCTATTACGACGCCTATTACCTGCGCGCCCAGAAGGTGCGCACGCTGATCAAGCGTGACTTCGAACAATGTTTCGAGCAGGGCATCCACGCCATGCTGACCCCGGCGACGCCGTCAGCCTCGTTCGGGGTCGGTGAGAAGGGAGGCGCTGACCCGGTCGAGATGTACCTCAACGACATCTTCACGGTGACAGTGAATATGGCCGGCCTGCCGGGCATCGCAGTCCCGGCGGGCAGCGACGCTCAAGGCTTGCCGCTCGGCCTGCAACTCATCGGCCGTCCGTTCGACGAGGAGACTTTGTTCGCGCTTGGCGAGGTGATCGAGCAGGCGGCGGGTCGCTTCGTCGCCAAGCCGTGGTGGTGACGGCGCGCGCCGTACTTGTGGCGCAGATTAACGTAAGCGTGGATTCAGCATAGATTTTTGCTGGTTGTCGCTTCCCGCTGCAACCCTGACGCGGTATTCCGCTGTGAACAGATTTCGCGGCGGGGGCCAGCGACGATGGGCGAAGCAGTACGAGCAGTCATCGACGACATCATCGACGCCTTTCGGTGCGGCGACCATGCGCGACTGGCGGATCGCTACGACGACGATCTCGATTGGCTGTTGCATGCGCCGGTCGCGATGTTGCCTTCCGCCGGCGTCAGGCGCGGCAAGAATGCGGTGCTGGCCGGGCTGCTCGGCCTTTATCGGGATTTCCGCATTTTCAGCTACAAGGTGCCTTTGATCATGGTCGAAGGCGACCGCGCCGCCATGATCTCCGATTTAGAACTGATGGAGCGTGCGAGCGGTCGCGTCATTGCTTCGCATGTCGCCAGCTTCCAGCGTTTCCGCGGCGGCAAGATGATCGAGTATCGAGGCTTCTCCGGGCAATTCGGTGCCGCCGACGGCAGCTTCGACGATGAGCTCGACGTCTGGTCGGCCGGTTCACCGCCGACAAGCCCGTGGCTGCCAAAAGTTCAGCGCGGCTAGTGGCGAGGCGCCTGCCGCCAACCGCACGGTGGAGCACCGATGAGTGTCGTGAAAGGTTCTGGCGCCGCGGCGGCAACGCTGTAAGCTCGACAAAACTGGACGGGGGCCGACCGCGATGCCACTCCAGCCGTCGGAATTGGAACTGCGGAAAACGGCGGCGACTCGCGCGGCGCTCGCCAATCTGCTCGGGGCCTTCACCGGCGGCGACCGCGAGCGCCTGTCGGCATGTTATGATGACGATGTTGACTGGCTGTTCCTGGCGCCGGCTACGGTCTTTCCGTTCGCGGGTAAGCGGCGCGGCAAGGCCGAGGTGTTCAAGGGTTTCGAGGTCCTGTTCCAGAGCTATCGCATCACCGAATATTACGTCGAAGCCATGCTGGCGGACGGCGACTGGGCCTCGACCTACTCGGTCGGCCAGATGCTGCAATTGGCGACCAAACGCACGATCCGCATCCGTACCGGCAACTTCTACCGCTTCCGCGATGGCAAGGTGACAGAGTATCGCGGCTTTACCGACAGCCTGGACATTGTCGAGCAAGTTCTGGGCCGCGAACTCGAGTTCTAAGGCTAGCCGCGGGGCCCCATCTTGCCCGGCCCGCGCCCGGGAGGTACGGGTAGGGCCATGAACGTGCAGCAGAAGCCCTCCAAACTCATCAAAGGCGCGACCGGCGACTGGGAAGTCGTGATCGGCATGGAGGTCCATGCCCAGGTCTCGTCCAAGGCCAAATTGTTTTCCGGCGCCTCGACCGAGTTCGGCGGCGCGCCGAACAGTCATGTGTCGCTGGTCGATGCGGCGATGCCCGGCATGCTGCCGGTGATCAACGAGGAGTGCGTCCGCCAGGCGGTGCGCACGGGTCTCGGCCTCAAGGCGCAGATCAACCGGCGTTCGGTGTTCGACCGCAAGAATTACTTCTATCCGGACCTGCCGCAGGGCTACCAGATCAGCCAGTACAAGCAGCCGGTGGTCGGCGAGGGCGAGGTCGTCGTCGATCTCGACAGCGGCGAGGCGGTGACCGTTGGCATCGAGCGCCTGCATTTGGAGCAGGACGCCGGCAAGAGCGTGCACGACCGCCATCCGTCGATGTCGGCGGTCGATCTCAACCGCTCCGGTGTCGCGTTGATGGAGATCGTGTCGAAGCCCGACCTGCGCTCTTCGGAGGAGGCGATGGCCTTCCTCACCAAGCTGCGGTCGATCCTCCGCTATCTCGGCACTTGCGACGGCGACATGGAGAAGGGGAGCTTGCGCGCCGACGTCAACGTTTCGGTGCGGCGTCCCGGCGAACCGTTCGGCACGCGCTGCGAGATCAAGAACATGAACTCGATCCGCTTCATCGGTCAGGCGATCGAACACGAGGCGCGCCGGCAGATCGAGATCATCGAGGACGGCGGCGTCATCGACCAGGAAACCCGGCTGTTCGATCCAGGCCGCGGCGAAACGCGCCCGATGCGGTCCAAGGAAGAGGCACACGATTACCGCTACTTCCCGGATCCCGACTTGCTGCCACTGGAACTGAGCGAAGATATGGTCGGCGCGCTGCAGGCGGCGCTGCCCGAACTGCCCGACGAGAAGAAGGCGCGCTTCATGCGCGAGCTCGGCCTGTCGGCATATGACGCGAGCCACCTGGTGGCGGAGCGCGACACCGCGGACTACTTCGAAACAGTCGCGTCGGGCCGCGACGCCAAACTTGCCGCCAACTGGGTGATCAACGAACTCAGCGGTCGTCTCAACAAGGAAGGCCACACCATCGCGGCGTCGCCGATATCGGCGGCGCAGCTTGGTGGCATCCTCGACCTGATCGGCGACAAGACGATTTCCGGCAAGATCGCCAAGGACTTGTTCGAGATCATCTGGACCGAAGGCGGCGACCCGCGCGAGGTGGTAAAGGCGCGCGGCATGGCGCAGGTGACCGACCTCGGCGCGATCGGCGGCATCGTCGACGATCTCATCGCCAAGAATCCAGACAAGGTCGAACAAGCCAAGGCCAACCCGAAGGCGATGATGTGGTTCGTTGGGCAGGCGATGAAGGCGTCCGGCGGTAAGGCGAGCCCTCAGGCGGTTAACGATCTCCTAAAAACCAAACTCGGTTTGTGATGCAACGCGGTTGATGCGTGCGCGCTTCCGGTGCGCGCGTGCGTCGCACTGCGCTGCATCCAAAGCCGCGCGCGAACTTCGAAAGCGGTGTCCGCGGCATCGCATGCGGTCCTCGTCGGCCTGTTGATACGCCGTGCCGGCCCGAATCAGCGACACCCGATTCGCGCGTTTTTGATCGGTTTGGGGTTGCCGCTACCGCTGCGCGGACGTTTTCGCTGAAATTTTTTTCAACAGCGTGACGTGGCGCCATCGGCTGTCCGCAAACGTTTTTCCAGGCGCTACGCGCACAAAAATATTTTTCCGTGGACGGTTTTCGGCTCACGGCGTGATGCGCGAAAAACCCTTATTTCATCGGATGATTTTGTATCGGCTGTTTGAATGCCGCGCTATGGCACGGGCTTGGCGATGCCGCCGTCCAACGCTCGTCGTTGTCACTTGCGATCGCTCCGACACGCAACGCGGCCGGCGCAGTTACGCACACAAAACGAGGGAGTTACTGTTTTTTTTATTGCGCTGGTGTAAACCAAATGTGGTGCAGGTCGATCCCCGACCGCACTAATGCGACACCCGCCATTCTATATGGCTAGGAGGGCAGCAATGGCTAAACGTAAGAAGAAGGCAGTGAAGGCGGCGAAGAAGACCAAGAAGCGGAAGAAGAAGCTCTAGGTCTAACGCCACTTCCCGGTCTTCGGCGTTCATGCGTTGAGGACCGCGTCATTAGGGAGCCGGTGTGCATCGGGAGCGATAGCGCAAGCAGTCGATTTCCAGAGCACCCGGTTCCGGTGACATCAGAGGGCGTCGGCGAGACATCATGTCTCGCCGACGCCCTCCGAGTTTCTAGGGACCGCGTCGAACGGCAACGAGCCGGACTGCCTCCGTCCTTATCGAGATGAGCGGGGGACCGTCAGGTCGCGGCGCCCTTGAGCCGCTTGTTGCACGCGCTCCAGTACTGCGGCCACTTCATCCCTTTCTCGACCTTGCCGGCTGCCTTCGTGGCCTTCCATTCGGCGGCGCATTTTTTCATGCGCTCTCGCGCAGCGATCTGGCCCGGCGTCAGCGGGCGCTTCGGCTTTGCAGTGGTCGTCGTTGTCGTTGATGTGGTGGCGGTTTGCGCCGCAGCCGGCGCCGTCGCCAAAGCCGCGGCGACGATGATTGCTACCAGCACGCTGGACAGCTTCGTCTCGAACTTGAACATGGCTTCCTACCCCAGACAGTGTTGACCTCGATCGGGCTGTTGCACCGCCGCCGCGGCTTGCCGCTGCGCGCCACTACAAACCATGGATGGCATCCTATCGAATATAAGTTGTGTTCGTCCAGACATGCACCGACCGATTGCGACACGAACGCGTCAGAAGCGCTGGTGCTCGGTTGCGGATTCCGGCCCGGGCCGTAGAAGGAAATGACCATCGCTCAGGGGGCTGTGACATGGCGCGTCCAACAAAATCGCACAGCGGCAGGAGCAAGACCCGCAGCGGCTCGGGCCTTGGGAGGGCGGCGCCGAAGGGCAAAGGCGCTGCCGTATCCAAATTCTGGGCCGCGGCCGGCAGCGCGGCGACGGCCACAGGCGCAAAGCCGATCCAACTCTACTACTGGCCGACCTCCAACGGCTTCAAGATCTCAATCATGCTCGAGGAGTGCCGGCTGCCTTACGCCATCAAGCCGGTGAACATCAGCAAAGGCGAACAGTTCGATCCGGACTTCCTTGCCGTCTCGCCCAACAATCGCATTCCCGCCATCGTCGATCCGAACGGTCCGGGCGGCCGTCCGATCTCGATCTTCGAGTCCGGCGCGATCCTGCAATATCTCGCTCGCAAGACCGGCAAGTTCTATCCAAACGACGAGCGCGGCCGCGTCGAGGTCGATCAGTGGCTCTTCTGGCAGGTCGGCGGCGTCGGGCCGATGGCGGGCCAGGCCAACCATTTCAAGAACTATGCGCGCACGAACATCCCTTATGCGATCGCCCGTTATGTCGACGAGGTGAACCGGCTGTACGGCGTCATGAACAAGCGGCTGGCGGATCGCGACTTCATCGCCGGTCGTTATTCGATTGCCGATATGGCGCTGATCGGCTGGGTCAGCGGCTGGGAGCGGCAAGGCCAGGATATCGAACAGTTCCCCCATCTGAAGCGCTGGATCGCTCGGATGAAAGCCCGTCCGGCAGTCGCGCGCGGCCTGGCGCTGGGTCAGGAGCTGCGCCAGGGCGTCGACATGAAAAATCCCAAGGTGCAGGCGGTGCTGTTCGGCCAGCGTGCGCGTTAGGGCACGGCCGCACGATCCGGCATTGAAAAAGCCGACCGTGGAGGGCCACGGCCGGCTTTCGTGTTTTTTGGGGCGAGGCGTGCGCTCAGTCGGCGCGCGTCCAAGTCTGGCTCTTGCACAACAGGCCAAGCACGCAACCCTGCACGCGCATGGCGTTGTCGCTGACCAGTGTGACGTTGGCCTGATAGGTCTTGCCGTCGTCGGCATTGTAGATTTGGCCCGACCATTTGTTGTCGCCGGAAGGCTTCATGCCCTGCACGACCTGGACGCCGATGAGCGGCCGGCCGCGCTTGCCGGCGTCGGCATTGTGCTTGTCGGTTTTTGGCTTGCCCGTGGTCTTGTCGATTGGCTCGTTGAGCCAGACGACCTTACCGCACAGCTTGCCGCCGCAGTCACTGACGCGGACCTTGGTGCCGCCGTCGGCCGACAACCAGGTACCGGCGACAGGCGTTGCCGCCCGGGCGCCGACTGCCAGGGACAAACCGAGGAGAGCGGGCATGATCGCGGCGATCATGACCGGCCGAAAATGCGAAAATTTCATTGCTGCCTTTCGAAAAGTCGCTGTTCTGGTTTCGCCCGGCCGCGCAATGCCTGAAACTTTCGGCGTGCGGCGCTTCTTGTCATATAACTGCAACATTGGGATTTGGTTACTCACATCCCAATCAAATCAGTTAGCTTTTTGTTGCGGCGTCGTGGCCATCCCCTAAAAAGCCAGATTCCATGAGCTTTTCTGCGCCCATGCGGCGCAATCTCGCCTTATTGTTCACCGGCGATTCACGCTGACGTTTAAACTCCTATTCAAATTTTATCCCGAAGATCGCCCCAACACGCGAGCGAAAGCCTCGCGCAAGACAGGGACGCGAAGACGCGGCAAAGGCCGCGGAGCAAACGGGAGCCAACCATGGTCAATCTTGCGATCGTCGTCGAGAACAGCGAGCCGGCTGATGCCGAGGCCTGCTTCAGGCTCGGCATGGCGCATTCGTCGGGCGCCGGCGTACCGGTCGATCTGATCGAGGCGCACAAGTGGTTCAACATCGCGGCGATGCGCGGTCACGGCGAGGCGTCGCAGTTGCGCCGCGAAGTCGCCGATCAGATGGCGGACAGTGAGATCGGTTGCGCGCAGCGCGCCGCCCGCGACTGGCTCAAGGCGCACCAGCCGGCCACCGCACCGGCCTTCATCCGCGCCGCCGCCTGACGAACGCGGCCGGCGTTCAGTGGCGAGGGCTGCGCTTCGGCGCGGTCCGCCGCTCGGCCGGCCGGTATTCCGGATTTTCCACGCACATGCCGCCGATGCCGCTGATGGTCGCGCGGCATTGGGCGAGGGTGCTGAACCCGCAATTGGTCGCGCCGACGGTGCGCTCGCTGTAGATCGCGCACCAGGGATAGATCGTTTCCGCAGCGGCCGGTTTCGGGGCCGCAAGGAACGGGCCGGCAATCAGCAGCGTCGCGAAAGCGCAGGATGTGATGAGGCGCACGGCGGAAGGCTCCCGTTCGATGAGCCTGTGCCGAGCGGGCCGGGTTCCGCTCGTGAGGAGCGGGAGGTCGTCAGCGACAGGCGGTGTCCGCAATATAGGGCGCGCGAGGTCCTCACGCGAATTGACGGGCTAGGCCCGGTTCTGTACGCCATGGCGCGTCGGAGCTGTGGCCGAGTGGCTGAAGGCGGCGGTTTGCTAAACCGTTATACGCTTGTAAAGGCGTATCGAGGGTTCGAATCCCTCCGGCTCCGCCAATTTCTTCTCCTTTTCCATCGTCGAGCTCTCGATTTTGCTGCGCGCGGCGGCGCGACGCCGTGCGCGGGACGGCTGGGTTCGGCTGGCGCGAAGCAAGCTACGTGACGAGCGTTGAGTTCGACCGCTCGATCCGCGCGCATGAGAATCGAATCGCCGTCTGTCCCAAAAGGGGAAAAACGACCCTGGCTGGCTCTGCCAACCGGCTGCGCGACAATGGTGGCCAGGTGCGGTGTGTTCGTGCAGCAGCTGGTACCGGCGCCCGGAAGTGCGCCACGGCGCGGTCGCTGACCACCGTTGGCGTCTCTCGTTAACGCGTTGTTTTACTTAATAGAACGGAAAGCTTCCGCTGGCAGGATAATCGTCGTTAATGACCGATTTAGAGCCAGCCGAATGTGCGTGTTTTTTGCGCAACACTCCTTTGAAAAGCGCCGCCGATGCCTGTGCGCGAGGCGCTTCTTCGTTGCGCCTAGGGGCTCAATGGCTAATGTTCGACCTGCGACGGAGGGGGCATCCCCAGGTCGTGCTTTCCAGGTTGATGGATGGCTCCAGAGGGTAGGTCCGGCACTCGGACGCATCGACTGGGTCGGTCATTTACCGGGTTGCGGGGAGCTAGGGGAAGTTCCAACGGTGCTGTCGCACTGGACGGATACAGAACCCTCTCACGATAAACAGTCTTTTGGAGGTTCAAAATGAAGATGGTGAAAAGCCTTCTGCTCGGCACCGCGGCGGGTCTCGTCGCTGCTGCTGGCGCGCAGGCGGCCGATCTTCCCGTCAAGGCCAAACCGGTCCAGTACGTGAAGATTTGCTCGCTCTACGGAGCTGGCTTCTACTACATGCCGGGCACGGATACCTGCATCAAGATCGGCGGCTTCGTGCGCGCCGAGGTGAACTTCAACGCGGGCGGCTCGTTCGCTCCGTCGTTCGCCAACCGCGATGCCCGTACCTACAACAACAACAACTGGCGCTCGCGCGCCGGCATCACCGCCGACGCTCGCTCGCAGACCGCCTACGGCACCCTGCGCGCCTACGTCTATCTGTCGGCGACGTCGGACAACTCGACCGCTGGCGCTCCGACCAACGGCACCGGCGCTGACGCTTACACCCGTCTGTACGCTCCGGCTGGCTTCATCCAGTGGGCCGGCTTCACCGCTGGTAAGACCGGTTCGTTCTTCGACTTCGACGGTCAGCCCTACTCGAACCAGTCGAACGTCTGGTCGTCGAACAACGGCGGCAACGGCGTCGATCTGTGGGCCTACACCGCGCAGCTCGGCAACGGCCTGTCGGCGTCGATCGCGGCGGAAAACAACAACGGTCACCGTCTCGGTATCGCCACTTCGGCTGGCGTGGCGGCTTGGGCGGCGGTCAGACGATGCCCGACATCGTCGGCAACCTGCGCATCGACCAGGCCTGGGGTTCGGCCCAGATCATGGCCGCTGCTCACCAGGTCAACTACGGCGTCGTCGCCGACCCGTCGGACAAGACCGGCTGGGCCCTCGGTGCGGGCGTGAAGATCAACCTGCCGATGCTCGGCAAGGGCGACTACTTCATCACCCAGTTCACCTACGGCAAGGGCGCGATCGACTATGTCGGTTCGGGCCTGGCTCAGGCGCAGACGACCACTCAGGGCGGCACGATCTCGTACGGCCCGGCGTTTGACTCGGTTGTCACCGGTGCGGGCACCGCCGATCTGACCGAAGGCTGGTCGATCACCGGCGGTCTCGAGCACTTCTGGGTGCCGAACCTCAAGTCCTCGCTGTACGGTTCGTACGGCAAGCTTGAGTACTCGGCTGCCGCCAGCGCCGCGCTGCAGCTCGCTGCTGCCGGCACCGTCGCCGGTTCGTCGGCGAACTGGTCCTACTGGCAGATTGGCTCGCGCACCGTCTGGACGCCGGTCACCAACCTCGATCTGAGCGTCGAGGTCATGTACAACTCCCAGCAGACTGCGTTCACCGGTCCGACGATCGGCGACAACAGCTGGTGGTCGGGCATGTTCCGCGCCCAGCGCAACTTCTATCCCTGATC
>JAHCKG010000045.1 GCA_026125895.1 Pseudolabrys sp.
CTGGAATAGGATTTCGGGGGCCACGCCAACGGTCCTGGGCGGCCACGTGGCGCGGAAACTAGCCAGAACGGGCCGAATGTCAAGAAAAGCGGTTTGCCGCGCTATTTGCGCCGCAATCGCGGGATTTCGTGCCCGAAAACAGGGTTTCGACGATGTTCATGGCTCCGAGTCAGCAAATCAGCGCCTTAAGGCGCAGCGTCGTGGCCATCGCCGGGGCCGCGCTGATGGCGGGGGCACTGGCCGCCCCGGCACGCGCCGCGGAACCCGAAAACTGGGTCGCGGAGAAATGCGCCCGCTACACGAAGGCCTGGGAGCAGGGCCTCGCCCGGATGGGCACGCAGGGCCTGAGCGCCACGTTCCTCGAGCGCCACGCCGCCTTCCTGGCCTCCGGCTGTACCGCCAAAGCCGATGTCTGCGCGCGGTCTGACCGCGAAATCGCGCTCGCGAATGCGATGATCATCATGGCGATGAATGCCGGCATGGCGAGCACGTTCCCGCCGTTCTACTGCCGCGACTGAAGCGGGCCGCGCCTACAGCAGTTCGCGGAAGAACTTCTGGTCCTGCATGTAATAGAACGGCACCGGCAGATCATGCGCCATGCCGGCGGCGACCCGCGCCGCCAGTTCTTCGAGGACCACGCTGGTGATGGTCGGCATGTCGAACTGCGCCGCTTCCTCGACCGGGGCCCAGACCAACTCGACCAGTTCGGAGTTCGGTCCGACCACGCCTTCGATACGGTGGGCGATGGCGGTGGCATCTGCGGTGAAGAAGCGGGTGTCGAAGCGTTTCGGCCGCTTCGGCGGCGTGATGGCGCGGGCGATGAAATGCAACTGGCCGAGATCGGGGTGAATCTTCGCTTTGGCGAACTCCGCCCAGATCTCGCCCGGCGTCTGCGGCGGCTGATCGCCCTGAACGCCGAGCAGCAGGCCGGTCTCCTCCGCCATCTCGCGAACGGCGGCGAGCGCTAGACCACGCGCCAGATCCGGGGCTGGACTGGCGACACGGGCGAGAAGCTTCGCCTGCGTATCGGGATGCAGCTCGCTGACGGCTGGCATGGTGCGATCATGCGCCTCGACGCGCCCGCCGGGGAAGACGAACTTGCCGGGCATGAATTTGTGGCCGTGATGACGGCGGCCGAGCAGCACTTTCGCCTGCGGGCCGGCGCGATCGATCAGCATGATGGTGGCGGCGTCGCGCGGCTCGGAGTCGGGAAAGGACTGGTCGCGCTCCATCTCGGTCATGCGCTTGAGGAGTCGGTCGCCATCAGTGCTGCTCATTGTCTTCCGCGTCCTCTTACTTCCGCTTCTACTTCCGTTTGCCCTTGTTCTTGCGAACCTTGTGTCGGCTATTCTTCTTGCCGAACTTGCGGCGGCGCTCTTCGCTGCGCTTCTTCTCGTCGTGGCCTTTGGCGGTGTCGCTCCTGAAGGTCTTGTCCGCTTTGCGCCCGTAATCCTTGAACTTCGTCTTCTTGCCCAGACGCCCGCGCTCGACGCGCTCGCGGCCCGCCGGCGGTGTGCCGCGGCGGCCGTGCGAGAGCAATTCGAAGCGCAGCGCGCCGGCCACCGGTGCTGCCTCTACCAGCTTCACGGTGACGCTGTCACCCAGCCGGAAGCTCTCGCCGGTGCGGGTGCCGGTCAGCGCATGGCCAGCCTCGTCGTAGCGGAAATACTCATCGCCAATGGTGCGCGCCGGCACGAAGCCGTCGGCGCCGGTCTCGGACAGCTTGATGAATAGGCCGGCGCGATGGACGCCGCCGACCTTGCCTTCGAAGGTGGCGCCGATGCGGTCGGCGAGGAAATGCGCGATCAGCCGGTCCTTGGTCTCGCGCTCCGCCAGCATGGCGCGGCGCTCGGTCGCCGAAATCTCGGCGGCGATCTCCGCCAGCTCCGGCAGGCCGAAACTGGCGGGCAGGCCGTCGTGCCCCAAATGCAGCGCGCGGATCAGCGCGCGATGCACGATGAGGTCGGCGTAGCGGCGGATCGGCGAGGTGAAGTGCGCGTAGCGGCGCAGGTTGAGGCCGAAATGCCCGTAGTTCTCGGCGGAATACTCGGCCTGCGCCTGGGAGCGCAGCACCACCTCGTTCACCAATGTCTCGCGGTCGGTGTTCTTGACCCGGCCGAGGACGAAGTTGAAATTCGCGGCGCGCAGCGCGCCGGCCTTGGCGATATTGATGTCGAGGCTGGCGAGGAATTCGCGCAGCGCGTTGATCTTCTCGATGCCGGGTTCGTCGTGTACGCGATAGATCAGCGGCGTGCGCGCCTTTTCCAATGACTCCGCGGCGGCGACATTGGCGAGGATCATCATCTCCTCGATCAGCCGGTGCGCATCGAGCCGCCCCGGCACGACGACGCGGTCGACCATGCCGTCGGGCTTCAGCAGGATCTTGCGCTCGGGCAAATCGAGGTCGAGCGGGCCGCGCTCTTCGCGTTCGCGCTTGAGGGCCTCATAGGCGGCGTAGAGTGGCTTGAGGATCGGCTCGAGCAGGGGCCCGGTCGTATCGTCCGGGCGGCCGTCGATCGCCGCCTGCGCCTGCTCATAAGCGAGCTTGGCCGCCGAGCGCATCATGATGCGGTGGAATTTGTGCGAGCGCTTGCGGCCATCGGCGCCGACAATCATCTGCACCGCGAGCGCGGCGCGATCTTCATGCGGCTTTAGCGAGCACAGGTCGTTGGAGATGCGCTCCGGCAGCATCGGCACGACGCGGTCGGGGAAGTACACCGAATTGCCGCGCACCAAAGCTTCGCGGTCGAGCGCCGAGCCGGGCGTGACGTAGTGTGCGACGTCGGCAATGGCGACGGTGATGACAAAGCCGCCGGGGTTGGCCGGATCGTCGTCGGCCGCAGCGTGCACGGCGTCGTCATGATCCTTGGCGTCGGCCGGGTCGATCGTGATCAGCGGCAGTTTGCGCCAGTCTTCCCGTCCGCCCGAGAGCGTCGCGGGCTTGGCCGCTTCGGCCTCGTTGATGGTGTCGCGGCGGAAGACGTCGGGGATCGAATGCGAATGAATGGCGATCAGGCTGACCGCCTTTTCGCTCTTCAGCGAGCCGAGCCGCTCTACGATACGGCCGTTCGGCGGGCCGAAGCGGGAAGTGCGTTGCGCCTCGACGGCGATGAGGTCGCCGTCCTGCGCGTCGCCGGTGGCGCCTTGCGGGATGTGCAACTCGCGGCCGAGCATCTTCTTGTCGACCGGCTCGAGTCGGCCGCCGCCGCGCGCGTCGGCGCGGAAGATGCCGAGCACGCGGTGCTTGACCCGTTCGATGATCTTGATGATGCGGCCGCGATAGCGGATGCCGTCTTCCGGCTCCACCTCATCGACGTGCAGCAGCACCTTGTCGCCTAACCCGGCCGCTTCGCCGGGCCTCGGCTTGCGCGGTGAATGAATGCGGATGCGCGGCGCGGCGTCGTGTTCGTCCTCGTCCCATTCGTCGGGCACGGCGATGAACTCGCCGTCGCGGTCGCGCGACACGATGTCGGCGAGCAGGGTGGAGGCGAGCGCGCCGGGGTGGTGCAGCTTCTTGCCCTTGTGACCGCCGCGGGCGACGGCGCCGTCAGCGGCGAGGTCGCGCAGCAACTGCTTGAGCTCGGCGCGCAGGTTGTTCTTCAGGCCGAAGGCGCGGGCGATTTCGCGGGTGCCGACCTTGCCGGGGTTGCCGGCAATGAAGTCGAGAATGGCGGCCTTGGAGGGAAGGGTATTCGGATCGTGTGGTGTTGGTTTCTTCAAAAGTCATGTCCGGCGCCGACGCGGCGCTACGGGTTTAATGTAATTGTCAAACCGGACCGGCGCCAGATCGTGTTCCGCTCGTCCCCGCGCATAGCCGTCCAAAGGACGGCGTTCTTTCCAGAACGCCTACGGCGGGGACCCAGTCTTGCTTGGTCCTGGACCCCCCGCTTTCGCGGGGGTGAGCGGAGTAACTGGCTCGCGCCGGCAGGCTACTCCGCCGCCGAAACCTTGCGCGCCTTGCCGGCCGGTTTCTTCGGCTTCGCCGCGGCCTTGGCCTTGGCCGCCGGTTTCTTGCGCGCGGCGGGGGCTTTCGCCTTTACCGCCGGCTTGTCATCGGCGGGTTCGGCGGCGGCCGCCTTGTCTTTTGCCTTCTTCGGCGCGGCCTTCTTGGCGGCGCGCGGCGAGTTGCCGAGCGCGGCGGCTCTAGCGTCGAGCAGCACCACCGCCTCGTCGAGCGTGATCGTGTCCGGCGTCTTGTCGGCGGGCAAGGTGGCGTTGACGCCGTTGTTCGACACGTAAGCGCCGAAGCGGCCGTTCTTGACGACGATCGGTCCGCCCTTGTCGGGATGCTCGCCGAGCGTCTTGCCCGGCGCCGGACCAAATCTGCGGCCCTTCTTCGGGTTGGCGATCTTCTCGGCGATCAAATGCATCGCGCGATTGAGGCCGATGGTCAGAACGTCGTCGCCTTCCTCGAGCGAGGCGTATGTCTTGTCGTGCTTGACGTAAGGCCCGAAGCGGCCGACTCCGGCGAGGATCGGCTGACCGTCTTCCGGCATGATGCCGACTTCGCGCGGCAGCGACAGCACCGCGAGCGCCTGCTCGAGCGTGACGTCGTCGGCGGAGATGCCTTTCGGCAGCGACGCGCGCTTGGGCTTCTGCGGCTCCGGCGCATCCGGGTCCTTCTTCTCGCCCTTCTTGCGCTTGGGCGCCTTGATCTCTTCGCCGAGCTGCAAATAGGTGCCGAAGCGGCCGCCACGTATCGTGACGTCGAGGCCGGTTTCCGGATCCTGGCCGAGCACGCGGGTCGCCTGCGCGCTGGCCGCACCCGGCGTCATCTGGCGGGTGTAGTTACATTCCGGGTAATTCGAGCAGCCGATAAAGGCGCCGAAGCGGCCGACCTTAAGGGAGAGCTGGCCGTTGCCGCACTGCGGACATTCGCGCGCGGGATGGCCGTCGGCGCGCGGCGGGAAGATGTGCGGCTCCAGGAGATCGTTGAGGGCGTCCAGCACCTGCGTAATGCGGACTTCCTTGATCTCGTTGACGGCGCCGATGAAGTCGACCCAGAAGTCCTCCAGCACCTTCTTCCAGGCGATCTCGTTGTTCGAGATGCGGTCGAGCTGCTCTTCGAGCGAAGCGGTGAAGTCGTACTCGACATATTTGTGGAAGAAGCTCTCGAGGAAGCCAACGACGACGCGGCCCTTGTCCTCGGGAATGAGGCGCTTCTTGTCGATGCGCACATAGCCGCGGTCCTGCAGCACTTGCAGGATCGAGGCATAGGTCGAGGGCCGACCGATGCCGAGTTCTTCCATGCGCTTGACCAGCGCGGCTTCGGAGAAGCGCGGCGGCGGCTCGGTGAAGTGCTGCGCGGCCTCGATCGCCTGCTTCGCCAGCGCTTCCTTCTCGCTCATGGCGGGCAGGCGCTTTGACTCGTCATCGTCGGAGGTGTCGTCCTGGCCTTCCTGATACAGCGTGAGGAAGCCGTCGAACTTCACCACCTGGCCGGAGGCGCGGAGTTCAGCGACGCGCGCGGCGTTCTTGGCAACAATATCGACGGTGGTGCGCTCGAGCTCGGCGGATTCCATCTGCGAGGCGACGGCGCGATTCCAGATCAGTTCGTAGAGCCGGGCCTGATCGCGATCGACATACTTCGCGACTTCTTGCGGCGTGCGCGAAGCCGACGTCGGACGCACGGCTTCGTGCGCTTCCTGGGCGTTCTTCGACTTGTTCTGATAGGTGCGGGGCGAGCCCGGCACGTACTCCTTGCCGTAGTTCTTGCCGATCATCGAGCGGATGTCGGTGATCGCCTCCGGCGCCATATCGATGCCGTCGGTACGCATATAGGTGATGAGACCAACGGTCTCGCCGCCGATGTCGGTGCCCTCGTAGAGACGCTGGGCAAGGCGCATGGTGATTGCCGGCGCGAAGCCGAGCTTGCGCGAGGCTTCCTGCTGCATGGTCGAGGTGGTGAACGGCGGCGGCGGATTGCGCCGCGCGGGCTTCGCCTCAACCGAGGTCACGGTGAAAGACGCGCCCTCGAGCATGGTCTTGAGGTCGGTCGCCTGCACGCCGGTGCCGATGTCGAGGCGCTGCAGCTTGTTGCCGTCGGCGCCGACCAGACGGGCGTCGAACTCGTCGCCGCGCGGCGTCTTCAGCTTGGCGACGATCGACCAGTATTCGCGGGCGACGAACTTCTCGATTTCCAGTTCGCGGTCGCAGACAAGGCGCAGCGCCACCGACTGCACGCGTCCGGCCGAGCGCGCGCCGGGCAGCTTGCGCCACAGCACGGGGGAGAGGGTGAAGCCGACGAGATAATCGAGCGCGCGGCGGGCGAGATACGCATCGACCAGCGCGGTGTCGATCTCGCGCGGCTTCTTCATCGCCTCGGTGACGGATTGCTT
>JAHCKG010000046.1 GCA_026125895.1 Pseudolabrys sp.
CCCCTTGTGGGGGAGGGTTGGGGAGGGGGGTAGGCGACGCATTCGGTGTGGATGAAGAACCCCCCCCTCCCGCCTCGCTACGCGAGGCGACCTCCCCCTCAAGGGGGGAGGTGAAGGAAGAGACGAGCTTGTCGGCTTCGGTTTCGGTCACTCGTCGTCCTTTTCGAGGTCGCGGGCCACTTGCGGCGAGCGCAGCAGCTTGTCGATCCGCTCGGCCTCGGCGAAGCGATCGTCGATGTGGAAGCGCAGGTCAGGCGCGAATTTCAGGTTCACTGCATGGGCGACTTCACCGCGCATGTATTTCTTGTTGCGCTCGAGTGCGGCGACGACTTCGGCGGCATCGCGGCCGCCCATCGGCATCACGTAGACGGTGGCGAGCCGCAGGTCGGGCGACATGCGCACTTCCGGCACGGTGATGAGATGGCCTTCGATCACCGGGTCATGCACGTCGCCGCGCGTCAGCATCTCGGCGATGGCGTGCCGGATGAGTTCGCCGACGCGCAACTGGCGTTGCGAGCCGCCGGCGGGCGCTGCGTCGTGGCGGCGGGTATTCTTGTGACGAGACATGACAATCCTCGTGGTCATCGTCCGCGAAAGCGGACGATCCAGTAGCCACAGCGGTTGCCGGGCTACTGGATGCCCCGCTTTCGCGGGGCATGACAGCGTTGGTGTTTGAGGCGGTCGATTATACGCGCGTGTAAGACTTGGACTTACAGCGAGCGTTGAATCGTCTCCACCCGGTAGCACTCGATGACATCGCCCTGGCGCATGTCCTGGTAGTTCTCGAAGGCCATGCCGCACTCCATGCCGGATGACACTTCCTTCACATCGTCCTTGAAGCGCTTGAGCTGGCTCAGCTTGCCTTCATGCACGACGACGTTGTCGCGGATCAGGCGAACGCTGGCGCCGCGCTCGACAGTGCCGTCGGTGACGCGGCAGCCGGCGATGTTGCCGACCTTCGACACCTTGAAGACTTCGAGGATCAGCGCATTGCCCAGCATGGTTTCGCGCAATGTCGGCGGCAGCAGGCCCGACATCGCCTTCTTCACGTCATCGATGAGATCGTAGATGATGTTGTAGTAGCGGATCTCGATGCCGGCACGTTCGGCCGCTTCGCGCGCTTCCTTGTTGGCGCGAACGTTGAACGCGATGATCGGCACGCCCGAGGCTTCCGCCAAAGTGACATCCGATTCCGAAATGCCGCCGACGCCGGAGTGCAGGACGCGGGCGCCGACTTCGTCGGTGCCGAGCTTGTCGAGCGCGCCGGCAATGGCTTCGAGCGAACCCTGCACGTCGGCCTTGATCACGAGCGCAAATTCCTTGCGGCCCGCGGTCTTGGCCTGCGCCATCATCTGTTCGAGCGAGCCGCGCATGCCGGTGGCGCGCGCGGACGACTTCTCGCGCTTCTGGCGCTGACGGTAATCGGTGATTTCGCGGGCGCGGGCTTCGTTCTCGACCACGGCGAGACGATCGCCGGCGTCGGGTGTGCCGGAGAAGCCGAGCACTTCGACGGGCGTCGAAGGACCCGCGCTCTGCACGGTCGTACCGGTGTCGGAGACCAGCGCGCGCACACGGCCCCATTCGGCGCCGGCAACGACCAGATCGCCGATCTTGAGCGTGCCGCGCTGCACCAGCACGGTCGCGACCGGGCCGCGGCCGCGATCGAGCTTGGCTTCGATCACGGTGCCTTCGGCCGGACGGCTCGGATCGGCCTTGAGGTCGAGGATCTCGGCCTGCAGAGCGATCATCTCGAGCAGCTTGTCGATGTTGGTCTTCTTCAGCGCCGAGACTTCGACATCGACGACATCGCCGCCGAGCGATTCGACCTGAATCTCGTGCTGCAACAGTTCGGTGCGCACGCGATCCGGCGTCGCGCCCGGCTTGTCGATCTTGTTGATGGCGACGATGATCGGAACCTTCGCCGCCTTGGCGTGATGGATCGCCTCGACCGTCTGCGGCATGACGCCGTCGTCGGCCGCGACCACCAGAATGACGATATCGGTGACCTTGGCGCCGCGCGCGCGCATCGCGGTGAAGGCGGCGTGGCCGGGCGTGTCGATGAAGGTGACCTTGCCGCCGGACGGCGCGGTGACCTGATAGGCGCCAATATGCTGGGTGATGCCGCCGGCTTCGCCGGCCGCGACATCCGCGGAGCGGATCGCGTCGAGCAGCGAGGTCTTGCCGTGATCGACGTGGCCCATCACGGTGACGACCGGCGGGCGCGGCACCAGCGCATCCGGATCGTCGGCGGCGTCGAACAGGCCCTCCTCGACGTCGGATTCCGCGACGCGGCGGACGCTGTGGCCCAGTTCCTCGGCGATCAGTTGCGCGGTGTCGGCGTCGATCACGTCGTTGATCGTCGCCATCTGGCCCTGCTTCATCAGCATGCGGATGACGTCGACCGCGCGCTCGGACATGCGGTTGGCGAGTTCCTGGATCGAGATCGCCTCGGGAATCGTGACTTCACGCACGAGCTTTTCCTTCGGCTCGTCGGAGGCATGGCCCATGCGCCGCTTGACGCGGCGGCGGAACGAGGCGACGGAGCGCTCGCGCACCTCGTCCTGGTTGAGCGCGTTGGCAAGCGTCAGACGGCCGCGCTGCTTCTCGCCGCCGACTTTCGGCGCGAGACGCGGCGGCGGCGCGGGACGCGCGGCGCCGCCGGGACGGCGCGACTTCGGCGTCTCTTCTTCTTCGGCTTCGACGGTGGTGATGCGCGGCGCGGCGCCGGCGGGACGCTCGTCGCCGAAATGCTTCTTGGCGACTTCGTCGGCCTTGCGCTTGGCTTCGTCCTCATGCTTGCGGCGGTCGTCTTCCTCGCGCTTGCGCGCCTCGGCGGCGTCGCGCTCGGCTTTTTCGATCTTCTCGCGGGAGGCGCGGATCTTCGCCTCTTCCTCGGCGATCTTGCGTTCCTCGGCTTCGCGCAGGCGCGAGTCGGCGAGCGCGTGAGCGCGCGCGGCGCGCTCTTCCTCGGTCAGCGTGCGCAGCACGACGCCGGAGGTCTTCGGCTTGTCGGCCGGCGAGGGGGTGGACGGCGCGCGGCCGGTCGGAGCGGGGGCGCGCTTGACGGGCGTCTCCACCGGCGCAGGCGCTTCGGCCGGGCCGCCGACCGAGCGGCGCTTGACCTTCTCGACGACGACCGACTTGCTGCGGCCATGGCTGAAGCTCTGGCGCACCACACCGGTCTCCGTGCGCGGCTTGAGCGTCAGCGTCTTGCCGGACACGCTCAGCTTCTTGTCGCCAGGGGTCTTCGTCTCACTCATGCCGTTCTTTCGTCCTCGGCCGCCGCAACGGGCGACTGTTCCAGGTGATTTCGATCCGTTTCGCCGGGATTCTCGGCCCGATACCGCTCAAATCGCGCCGTGCGGGCGAGAAAGGTCTCGCTGACCGGTCCGTCGAGCAGGGCTGCATGTACCACATTTAAGCGGTTCAATGCCAAATCCAATTGCGCCGAGGTAAAGCAGCCGACAATGGGCACCGCGCCCGCGCGCTCGGTCGCGCTGCGGCGCAACGCGGCGGCGATCTTGCGCTTGCCGTCGGCGGCGCCGTCGGCGGCCGCCAGCACCGCGGCGAGGTCCGGCTGGACGGTCGCATCCTCGACCTTGCCGAAGCCCGTCACCACCCGGCCCGCCTTGGCGGCGATGGCGAGGGCGTCGAGTGCGGCGCGGCCGAGCAGCTCGCCGGTCCGGTCGGCCAGCGCGGCGTCGGCGCGCACCGCCCGCTTGAAGCCGCGGGCGAACACGTTGCGGCGGACCGCCTCGGCGACCGCCGCATGCGTGGCCGTGATCCAGAGGCCGCGGCCGGGCAGCTTCCGCTTGATGTCGGGAACCGCCTCGTCCTGCGGCCCGACGACGAAACGGATCATCTCGTCGACCGGCTTCGCGGTGCGGGTGAGCGCGCAGAACCGCTCGTCGCCGGACGCGACTTTCGCCGCGCCGCGATCGAGTTCGTTGTCCTGCGCGACCGCCAACACCGTGGCTGTTCTCCCTTACGCCTGCTGTTCCGCGGGCTCGGCCGCTTCCTCGGCCGGCGGCGGGGCGAGTTCGGCTTCGGTGATCCAGCCGGCCTTGAGACGGGCCTGCATGATGATCCCCTCCGCCTCGTCGCGATCGACGCCGAGACCGTCGAGGAAGCCGGGCTCGCGCTTGCTCTCGCCGTCCTTGCGCTCGGTCCAGCCGGTCAGATCGTCGGTGGCGCAGCCGGCAAGATCCTCGACGGTTTTGACGTCGTTCTCGCCGAGCTTGACCATCATCGCGGTGGTGACGCCGGGCACGTCGCGCAGCTCGTCGGCGACGC
>JAHCKG010000047.1 GCA_026125895.1 Pseudolabrys sp.
GTTGGCGTCGGCGCCGATGATGAACATTTTCCGCTCGGCCTGGGCGGACGGGGCGAGGGCGAGGAGGCTGACAAGGAGGCCGATGCCGGCCAGGAGGCTACGCATTGGACACATCCGTTCTCATGGCGGGGGAGGCCGCGCTGGTTCGATGAGGCTGTTTGATAAAGCCGGGCCCTCATATTGCGGGGGCTTTGTTAAGGCCCGCTTAACCGCCGCCCGGCCGACGCCGAGCGGGCGTCAACCACCTCTGCGAGCTTGGGATTCTCCTGCTTGACGCTGGCCCCTCAGTTCGCGCATGGTGCCGCTCATGACTGGCCCGACCCTCATCTGCGGCATTTGCCGGGAGATTATTAGCTAGCGCCCAAACGCTGGCTGAGGCCGTCTTTTCTCGAATCGAGATACAAAGGGACCTCCGGCCAGCGGAAGCGCCGGCACTTGGTGACCCTTATGGAATTGCGGCTTTACGATACCTTGTCGCGCGAGAAGCGCGTCTTCACGCCGATCGATCCGGCGAACGTGCGCATGTATGTGTGCGGGCCGACGGTCTACGACTTCGCCCATATCGGCAATGCGCGGCCGGTCATCGTCTTCGACGTGCTGTTCCGGCTCCTGCGCCACCTCTATGGCGCGGACCACGTCAAATACGTCCGCAACATCACCGACGTCGACGACAAGATCAACGCTCGGGCCGCCGAGCGCGGTGTCGATATCCGAGAGCTCACCGAAGAGACCTATCAGAATTTCAAGGCGGACGTCGCGGCGCTCGGCTGCGTGCCGCCGACGGTCGAGCCGCGCGCCACCGAACATATCGAGGAGATGAAGACGATCATCGAGCGTCTCATCGCCTCCGGCCACGCCTATGTCGCCGAGGACAATGTGCTGTTCAACGTGCCGTCGATGACGGATTACGGCCAGCTCTCCAAGCGCCCGATGGACGAGATGATCGCCGGCGCCCGCGTCGAGGTCGCGCCCTACAAGAAGGACGCGCAGGACTTCGTGCTGTGGAAGCCGTCCAAAGCCAGCGAGCCGGGCTGGCCGTCGCCAGGCGGCATCAAGACGCCGGGCCGGCCCGGCTGGCACATCGAATGCTCGGCGATGTCGTGGAAGCATCTCGGCGAGACCTTCGACATTCACGGCGGCGGCATCGATCTCGTCTTTCCGCATCACGAGAACGAAATCGCGCAATCGCGCTGCGCCTTCCATCAGAACGTGATGGCGAACTATTGGATGCACAACGGCTTCCTGCAGGTCGAAGGCGAGAAGATGTCGAAGTCGCTCGGCAACTTCATCACGATCCGTGACGTGCTCAAGGACTGGCCGGGCGAGGTGGCGCGCTTCAACATGCTCAAAACGCACTACCGCCAGCCGATCGACTGGACGGTGAAGGGCCTGGAAGAGGCCTGGAAAACGCTCGACGACTGGTACTGGATCGCCAATGACGCGCCGGGCAAGGGGATCGCCGCGCCGGTGCTGGAAGCACTGTGCGATGACCTCAACACCCACCAGGTCATCACGGCGCTGCACAGCTTGCGCAACCGCATTCAGGGTGGCGAGGAGCAATTGCGCGGCGAATTCGCCGGCACCTTGCGCGCGCTCGGCTTCCTGGGCGAGAGCGCCGCGGCATGGGCCGCCCGCCGGCAAACCGGCAGCGGCGTTGATGCGGCCAAGGTCGAAGGTCTGATCGCGGCGCGCAAGGCGGCGCGAGCGTCGAAGAATTTCGCCGAGTCCGACCGCATTCGCGACGAACTCGCGGCTATGGGCGTCGTGCTCAAGGACTCCAAGGAAGGCACCACCTGGGAGATCGCGCGATGACCGTCATGCACTCCGGCGGCTGCCAGTGCGGTGCAGTGCGCTTCCGCGGCTCGAAGTTCGGCCGCGCCTCGATCTGTCATTGCCGCATGTGCCAGAAGGCCTTCGGGGCGCCGTTCGCGCTGCTGGTCTCGGTGCACGACCTCGAATGGACGCGCGGCGAGCCGAAGCGTTTCCGTTCCTCGAACAAGGTGAGCCGCGGCTTCTGCGCCGATTGCGGCACGCCGCTCACTTATGAATACGGCGGCCCGGTCGAGATCGCGGTCTGCGCTTTCGACGATCCCACGGTGGCGCCGCCGACCCTGCAGCTCAATCCGGAAAGCATGCAGCCATTCTATGACGGCATGTGCGCGCTGCCGATGCGGCCGCCGGGGGCCGAGCCCGAGCTCGCGGCCTTTCAGGTTGCGGTCGTCTCCTATCAGCACCCCGATCATGATACGGCCGAATGGCCGCCGCACGGAGCGCGCTGATGGCGACAGCGACCCCCAAGCTCGCGCTGCGGCCTTATCTTCCCGAGGATACGCCGCTCCTCGCCGAGATCTTTCGTGACAGCATCCTTGAGCTGACCGGCGACGACTACAGCGAGGCGCAGCAAGAGGCGTGGGTGTCGCGCGCCGACGATCTGGAATCCTTCGCAGGCCGCCTCGGCAAGCAGCTCACCTTGATCGCGACGCTGGAAGGCTCGCCGGTGGCCTTCGCTTCGCTCGTCGGCAACACCAAGATCGACATGCTGTTCGTGCATCCC
>JAHCKG010000048.1 GCA_026125895.1 Pseudolabrys sp.
CCGGTTCGATTGTACTTTTGCCTCCTGCTCTGGGCGCTTCCGGTCGCCTTGGGAGCAATGTCTGGTGCAGCGCCGGCAAGCGCGCAGGGCGCCTACCCCAACCGCCATGTTCGTATCATCACCAACGCCGGCCTCGGCTCCAGCCCCGATGTGCTGGCCCGGATCATCGCCGACGAACTGTCTCGCCTCTGGCGGCAGCAGGTAATCGTTGAAAACAACAGCGCGGGAGGAGGCATCGTTGCGGCGCAACGGGCGGCCGATGCTGCACCGGACGGCTACACGCTGCTGGTCGCATCTGCTTCGGCCTTCACCGTCCTGCCAATTCGCCAGGAGCACGCGCCGGTCATGATCGGCACGAATTTGAAACCGGTCGCCTTCCTCGGCGCATCGCCGATGGCATTCGCCGTCAGCCCCAAGCTCGGCGTCACATCAATCAAGGAACTCGTCGCGTTGTCGCGAAGCGAGCCCGACAGGATCTTCTATGCTGCGAATCAAACAGGCTCATTGCCACACATGTCCGGCGAGTATTTTAAGTCGCGCACCGGTGCCTCACTGACCTTTGTACCCTACCGCGGCGCAGCCGATGGGCTCACCAGCGTCCTGTCCGGTCAGACCAGCCTGATCATCGAAAACTATCTCGCGATCAAAGGCGCAATCCAGTCCGGCGAGCTCGTCCTCCTCGCCTTCTCGGCACGTGAACGCCTGCCCAATTTCCCGGAGGTGCCGACGGTCGCCGAGACCGCGCCCGGGTTTGTCGCCATCGGTTGGGCAGCACTGATGGCTCCGATCGGCGTGCCGGACGACATCGTCAATAAGGTTCACACCGATATCCGCCGCATCTTCGACCAACCCGGCGTCAGGCAGCGAATGATCGCCCTTGGGATCTATCCGGCCTTTCCGTCGACGGCCGAACTCGCCAACTTCATCGAGCAGGAGCAGGCGCAGTGGAGCCCCATCATTCGAAACATTCTCGCGGCACCTTCGGCAGCGCCAGCCAAAAAAGCGGATCGGCCGAGCAGCCGGCGCCAATAGGGCTTAGAATGCGACCGAGACCTTCGTGAAGGGATGCAGATTTTTCTGATCACGAGGCGGATGGAGGCGAGTTGAGGGCGCAGCGTCACGCATACCGCGTCAGTTCTCGCCCGCGGAACACATAGACCTCGCCCTGGATGATATCGACCAGCGGCGCCAGTGCCGGCGTCGCCACGCCGAGGCAGGTCATCAGGCCGCGGCAGGTGCCGCCATGCGAGGTCACGACGACGTCGCCGCTCAGGCTGTCGTACCAGCGCTTCATGCGCGCCTCGACCATCTGGTAGCTCTCGCCGTTCGGCGGCACGAAGTGATACTTGTCGTGCTCGCGCTGCGCGATGCGCACCGGATCGTTCTGGTGCAGCAGCGCGATGGTCGCGCCCTCCCAGTCGCCGAACGACAGTTCGATGAGCTGCGGCTCGCGCTTGAAACCCTCGCGCGGCAGGCCGAGCGCATCGCGCACCCATTCCATCGTCTCGCTGGCGCGCAACAGCGGGCTCGAGAGATAGTCGAGCGATGACGGATCGCGGCCTTCCTTCGTGAGCAGGTCGAGCAGCACCACGCCGCAATGCCGCGCCTGCGCGCGGCCCTTGTCGTTGAGCGGAATGTCGCGATGGCCTTGCAATCGGCCGGCCGCATTCCAATCGGTCTCGCCGTGACGGATGTAATAGACCGTCGGCATCGACTGTCGTTACTTCACCGGGAAGTCCGGCGCGTCCGGATGCTTGATGCCGACGACGTGATAACCGGCATCGACGTGCTGGATCTCGCCGGTGACG
>JAHCKG010000049.1 GCA_026125895.1 Pseudolabrys sp.
GTAGCCGAAACCCTGCGTGCCGCGCGGCGGCCACACCAGCACGCCGTCGACCTGTGCCTCGACTTCCTCCAGATGCCCGTCGGGCCAGGCGATGCACAGCGCCGAGACGAAATGCGCCCGGCGGTTATCGGTCTTCAGCGCCTGAAGCTTGTCCTCGATGGTGCGCATCGCGAACTGAAAATCCTTGTTGGGGCCGCCCCAGCGCGCCGAATAGATGCCGGGCGCGCCGTCGAGCGCATCGACGACAATACCTGAGTCGTCGGCGAAGGCGGGCAGGCCGGTCGCCCGCGCGGCGGCGTCCGCCTTGATGCGGGCATTGGCGCGGAAGGTGGTACCGGTTTCCTCCGGTTCCGCGAGCTTCAACTCGCCGGCCGAGACGACCGATACGCCGTAAGGCGCGAGCAGGTCGCGCATCTCGACGAGCTTGCCGGAATTGTGCGTGGCGATGACGACGCGGCCGGTCAGTTGCCGATGCGCCGCCGTTCCGTCGCGCGAGGTCGCTGGCGCGCTCACGTCACCGCCAGCTTCTGCAGGTCGACGAGGCGGGCGATGCCCTTGCGCGCGAGCCCGAGCAGCGCGTTGAACTCGTCTTCGCTGAACGGCGTCTTCTCGGCGGTGGCCTGGAGTTCCACGATGTTGCCGGTACCGGTCATGACGAAATTGGCGTCGGTCTCGGCTTCGGAGTCCTCTGCATAGTCGAGATCGAGCACGGCGACGTTGCGGTAGACGCCGCAGGAGACCGCCGCGAGGTGGTCGCGCAGCACCGGTTGCTTGATCATGTCGCGCGACTTCATCCAGTTGAGGCAGTCGGCCAGCGCCACCCAGGCGCCGGTGATCGAGGCGGTGCGGGTGCCGCCGTCGGCCTGGATGACGTCGCAGTCGATGGTGATCTGGCGTTCGCCGAGCGCCTGCAGATCGACGATGGTGCGCACCGAGCGGCCGATCAGACGCTGGATTTCCACGGTGCGGCCGCCCTGCTTGCCGGAGGCGGCTTCGCGGCGGGTGCGACTATGGGTGGCGCGCGGCAGCATGCCGTATTCGGCCGTCACCCAGCCCTTGCCCTGACCCTTGAGCCACGGTGGCAGGCGCTCTTCCAGGCTGGCCGTGACCAGCACATGGGTTTCGCCGAATTTCACGAAGCAGGAGCCTTCGGCGTATTTGACGACGCTGCGCTCCAGCGACACGGCGCGCATTTCATCGGGCTGGCGCTGGCTGGGTCGCATGGATCGAAACTCCTCAATAATCCGACAAAATCGTCGCCGCCGAGCCTTGTAAGTGCGCCCGGCGGCGACGGCAAGCCCGGATTATTTGGCTTTTTCGATCGCGGTGACGATGAACTGGCCGTTGACGTTGTCGGCGTCGAACTTGACCTTGTCACCGGCCTTCACCTTGCCGAGCAGGCTTTTGTCCTTGGCGGTGAAGACCATGGTCATGCCTTCGTCCATGTCGAATTTCTTGATCGGCCCGTGCTTGATGGTGATCTTGCTCGCCGCCGCATCGACCTTGGTCACCGTGCCGTCGATCAGCGCGGATTGCGCCCAGCTCGCCGAGGCAAGAACGGCGCTGACCAGCGCGGCGACGGCGATGTGTTGCAGTTGCTTCTTCATGGATCTGTCCTTTCGAC
>JAHCKG010000005.1 GCA_026125895.1 Pseudolabrys sp.
CGACACGTCCTTGGAGCGGTCGCGCATCCGCGGCACGAAGTGCCACAGCATCGCGAGGTAGCCGGCGAACCACAGCAGAATCGGCAGCGCCAGCCAGCGGTCGGCCGAGGCGAGCAGGATCAGCGCCGCGGTGCCGTAGACCAGGATGTACCAGACGCCGGTGATCAGCGCGACGAGGCTCTCGCGCACCGCCGGCCCGGTCTGCATCACGCGGTTGGAGATGCGGCCGGCGAAGTCGTTCTGGAAGAACGCCCAGGACTGGCGCGCCACATGCCAGTGGTTCTGCCAGCGGATCATGTTGGAGACGTTGATCGCGATCGCCTGGTTGCTGACCAGATTCTGCGCCGTCATCGCCGCCGGCCTTAAGATCAGCAGCACCACAGCCATCCCGAGCAGGACGGCCCAGTTGTCGCGCCAGATCGTCTCCGGCGTGCTCGACGTGATCAGCGTCACGATCCGGCCCATGAAGGCGGGGATCGAGGCGTCCAGCACCGCGACCACGAACCCGGTCACGAACAGCGCCGCGAACAGGCCCTTGGCCTGGCGCGCGAAGTGCCAATAGAACGCCACCAGCCGCGCCGGCGGCTCCGTTTCCGCCGGCCGGTCGGTCGGGTTGAGGGCTTTTTCGAACAGGCGGAACATGGCGCGATCAATGCACCTAATCGCGCTTCTTGGCCAGACGGTGGCGGGCCGTCTGTGGGCGGCGGCCGATCCGCGGCGCTACCGCCGCTTCAGCGTGTAGATCACGTTGTCGAGAGCGAACAGCGCGGTGTCGCGGTCGCGGAAATGGAAGCTGAAGACGGCGTTGATGCAACGCACGTCCACGCTCGGAATGTCGCCGCGGGGGAAGCCAAGCCGACGTGCCTCCGCGGTCGGGTTCGGCTCCGGCAGGTTGCCCTGGAACAGCGCGTCGACCTGAAGCCGCAGATGGTCGTAGTCGACGCCGCGCTTGCATTGGAACAGCTTGAACTTCGAGGACACGCTGTTCGGCGCGAATGTGATGACGAGCTTGGTGAGCCCGCGGCCGCGCGCGACCAGGGTCGAACGCTCCTCGGGCTTGGTCCATGGCGCCGGCATGGCCTCCACGATTTCCCACCGGCCGATGATGGAAATGTCGTCGGCCCGTGCGCCGGACACGGCGCAGGCGAGCAGTGCGAGAACGGCGAAGGCGCACGACCGGATGGACTTTGTCATTCCGAATTCCCACTCGTTTGCAGCGCCGCAGTGCGCCGCAGACAGGCCGGGCAGAGACAATCCTCGTTCGTGCCGGACGGCAACGGCATGCGCAGCGGCACATCGGCGCACCAGCAACCGCCGTCGCGGCCGCCGCTGCCGCAATCGAACGCCGCGCCGCACCGCCCGCAGGTCATGCTCCGCCGCGGCCATGGGGATTGCGCCGGCGCAGCGGACGTGACGTTCGAGGTCATGGCGTCAATGCCTCACGATCACCTTCGCGCCGACGGTGACGCGCGTGTAGAGGTCCATGACGTCGTCGTTGACCAGACGGAAGCAGCCGGACGACACGGCCTGGCCGATGGTCTCCGGCGCGTTGGTGCCGTGGATGCGATACACGGTGGTGCCGATATAGAGCGCGCGGGCGCCCATCGGATTGCCGGGGCCGCCGGCCATGAAGCGCGGCAGATAAGGCTGGCGCTCGATCATCTCCGGCGGCGGCGTCCAGTCCGGCCATTCGGCCTTGCGCGTGATCTTGTGCGTGCCGCCCCACTGGAAGCCGTCGCGGCCGACGCCAACGCCGTAGCGCAGCGCGCGCTGGTGATCGATGATGAGATAGAGGAAACGGTCGGCGGTGTTGACGATCACCGTGCCCGACGGATAGTCGCTGCGATAGAACACCGAGGTGCGGCGCAATTCCGGCGGCAGTTCGATATCGCGCGCCGTGTGATCGACGCCCGGATCCGGCTCCTGCATGGTAATCGGATAACTGCCGCCGAAAGACTGCTGCGCCGGCGCCGGTCCGGACGCGGCGATCAACGCCGCGCTCGCAACAAGAACGGCGAAAATTTTATCGAACATGGGCGGTCTCCGATACCCCAGCTGCCGAACCATAGCACAGGCATTGCCGGCGAGGTGCTGTGATCGGCAGCACATTCGGCGCCAGCGCATTGCTGCTATGGCTTGCGCCGACGTATAAGGAAGCGCAGCCGGTATTTGCCGGTGCGATACAGGGGCGGCGATGATGCGGATTGTGACGGCGGCAGTGCTGGGCGTGCTTGGCATATTCCTGGGCAGCGCCTTTGCGCAGCTCGGGCCCGACATGAAGCTCGAGGATGCCGGCTTCATCATGCGGCCGGCCAGCACCGCCGAACAGCTCGCCCACGTCAAGCGACTGCCGCCGCGCCGCTTCGTCTCCCGCACCAAGAACGGTCAGCGCTATTATCTCTACGCCGATCCCGATCTGTGCAAATGCGTGTTCCTCGGCAATGCCATTGCGCTCGAGGCCTATCGCGACATGCGCAAGCGCCTGCAACAGCCCGACAACGTCGCGCCCGCCGGCGTGACGCCGCAGGCCGAACTGATCCAGGACATGGACGCCGATCTGTCCGACATCGTCGATGACGACAACATCCTCAATTACAAGTTCTAAGCAGCTTACGCACCGAACAGCCGGAACGCCGAGGTGATGCGCAGAACCTGCACGCTCTCGGGCAATTCGAGCAGGAATTCCTCGTCGCGCGGCAGGTGATGGATCTTGCGCGGGTCGGATCCGGCATAGCGCGACATTGCCTCGACGTTTTCCCAGTAGGACACCGTGATAAACTCGCTGTCGGTCTCGCGATCTTCGCGGAACTGCGAGACGGCCAGCGCGCGTTCGGCCAGCACCTTGACGCCGTTTTCGGTGAGATAGGCTTCGTATTCGTCGGCGCGCGCACGGGTGGTGCGGCCGCGCCAGATCCGCGCAATGGTCGGTGTCGGCATTCGGCATTCCTCCATCGGCCGGCGCTGCGATGCCGGACCCATGGCGGAAACCTAACATGATACCGGGGAGGGAGGCGCGCGACGGGACGCCGCGCGGGGGATTACTTGCCGAGGGGAGATTACTTGCCGAGCTTGTCGCGTTGCGCGACCAGGCGATCCAGTTCGTCCTGCTGCTCCGCGATACGGTTAGCAGCGCGCTCTTCGTCCGCAGCGCCGGAAAAGGCGGCGGCCTGCTCGGTGAGCTGGCGGATATTGTCGCGCAAGATGGCGATCCGGTCGTCGAGCTCGGCGCGGGACAGGGTCGTTTCGTTGGCCATCGGCATTCTCCGTATTCGGCTCGAAATGGTGCAATTGGCTTCCTGTTTGCCACGTCCGGCGCCGGCCTGTCACTCCGGGAACGCCCGGAGGCGGCCTTGGCTTGCCTCATCCCTCTGTTCCCGTTAAAGAAAACGACCCGGGGGGAGCAGTGCGTATGCGTGATCGCGTGATTATTGCCGGCGGCGGCATTGGCGGCCTGGCGACGGCCCTGACCTTGCACCAGATCGGCGTGCCCTGCGTCGTCTACGAGGCGGTGCGCGAGATGCGGCCGCTGGGCGTCGGCATCAACATGCAGCCGAACGCCGTGCGCGAACTCTACGACCTCGGCTTCACCCAGGCCGATCTCGACCGCGTCGGCCTCCCGGCCAAGGAATGGGCGCTGGTCGGCCTCAATGGCAACGACATCTACGCCGAGCCGCGCGGCATCGGCGCCGGCTACAACTGGCCGCAATACGCCGTGCACCGCGGCCAATTCCATCTGATGCTGTACAACGCCGTGGTCGCGCGCCTTGGCCGCGCCGCCGTCAAGCTGGGCAGCCGCGTCAATGGCTACCGCAAGACCGCGGACGGCGTCATCGCGTTGATCGAGCATCCGGACGGTTCGACCGAGGAAGCGCACGGCGCGCTGCTGATCGCCGCCGACGGCATCCACTCCGCCATTCGCGCGCAGATGCATCCCAAGCAGCCGCCGATCCATTGGGGCGGCGCGGTGATGTGGCGCGGCACCACGCAGGGCAAGCCGATCCGCTCCGGCGCGTCCTTCGTCGGTCTCGGCACACATCGTGAGCGCGTGGTGTTCTATCCGATCTCGCATCCCGATCCGAAGACCGGGTTGTCGACGATCAACTGGATCGCCGAAGTGACGCTCGACAGTTCGGAAGGCTGGAAGCAGAGCGGCTGGTTCCGTCAGGTCGAGACCTCGGAGTTCATCCATCACTTCGACGGTTGGGTCTGGGACTGGCTCGACGTGCCGGCGATGATCGCGCAGGCCGATTGCGCCTTCGAGAATCCGATGATCGACCGCGATCCGGTGCCGACCTGGCAAGACGGCCCGGTGCTGCTGCTCGGCGACGCCGCGCATGCGATGTATCCGACCGGCTCGAACGGCGGCAGCCAGGCCATCGTCGATGCGCGCACGCTCGGCGCCTGCATGGTCGAGCACGGCGCCACCGCCGAGGCCCTGGCGGCTTACGACAAGGCGTTCTGCGGACCGATCTCGCAGCTCATCTTGCGCAATCGCGGCGCCGGCCCGTTCGGCCTGCTCAATCTGGTGGATGAGCGCTGCGGCGGCACCTTCGACAATATCGACGACGTGATTCCGCCGGACGAGCGCACCGCCTTCATGGCCGGCTACAAGGCGGCGGCGGGCTTTGCCATCGAGAAGCTCAACGCCGCGCCGCCGACGATTGCGCCTGGCGCGCAAGTGCGCAGCACCGCCGACGCCTGAGCCTGGCCGGAACTTTCGCCGCGTCCTCGCCGTTGTTTCACAACGACAGCGAGGAAGAGGACGGGCGATGGGCATCGAAGGCGGCCTTCTGGGCCTCATCATTCTGGTGGCCGATATCTGGGCCATTCTGCAAATCCTGAAGGGCGGCCACACCAGCGGCTCGAAGCTGTTCTGGATTCTCCTCATCCTGCTGCTGCCGGTGCTCGGCCTGCTGATCTGGCTCGTCGCCGGACGACGATAGAGGCGCAGCGTTCGACGGCTTGTCTGGCGGCGCGCGGCGGCGCAATCTTGCCTTCCACATCGATGGCAATGAGAGAGATTGCGCATGTCCTATGCCCTGCCGCTGGCCGCACTGGCTTTCGCCAACATGCTCGGCATCATCAGTCCCGGGCCGGCTTTTCTCATGGTGAGCCGGGCTGCGGCCGGGCGCAGTCTGGGCGTCGGCGTCGGGCTCGGCGCCGGCGTGGCGATCGCCGCGACGTTCTGGGCGGCCGCGGCCTGCTTCGGCATCGCGCTGCTGATGACGCAGTTCGTCACCTTGTATGGCGTCATCCAGCTCGCCGGCGGCGCATATCTGATCTGGCTCGGCATCAATGCCTGGCGGCACAGCCGCAATACACCGGCGGTCGAGACCGTGGCGCCGCAACCCAGCGCGGCGCGCGACGGTGTCGGCCGCGCGGTGTTGACCGGCGCCTGGCTCAGCCTCGGCAATCCGAAGATCATCATCTTCTTCTCCAGCATTTTCGTTGCGCTGCTGCCGCATGACGCGCCGCTGTGGGTGCGGCTGGCCGCGGTGGCGATCGTCGGCGTGCAGGAGATCACCTGGTACACGCTGGTCGCTTTCGTGTTCTCGCGGCCGCGCGTGCAGGCGGCTTATGCGAAGGCGCGTACCTGGATCGAGCGTGCCTTGGGCACGGTGCTGATCGGGCTCGGCGCGCGGATCATCGGGACGGTGAGGCTGTAGGCCTGGCTTTCGCTCTTCACCTCTTGCCTTGTGCGAATTATCCCGTCATCGTCCGCGAAGGCCGACGATCCAGCACTGTCTGCGATCGCCGGAAGGGCTGGATCCCCGCTTCCGCGGGGATGACGGGGGCGACGGTGGCGGGCGCTTACGGCGGGAGAGAGCGCGGGAAGGAAGAGAGCAGGGTGCCGTTCAACGCCGCGCTGGCCAGTCGATGACGCCGGCGCAGAACAACGCCCACCACGCCAGCACGGGCTGCAGCGCCAGGCGCGGGCCATGGTACCACCAGGAATCCGGGATCGGCGGCAGCACGATGTGTTCGACCGCATGCTTGATGTTCGCCGGCCACACCGCGACGATGTAAAGCGCTAGCGCGATGCCGGCGGCCTTGCGCGTCGGCGGCCACACTAGGGCCAGTGCGCCCGCAAATTCCAGCCAGCCGGTGATGAGCACCACTTCGCGCGGAAACGGCACCCAGTCCGGCGTGATGCGCACCAGGGCGTCGGTGGATCGCAGATGCAGGAACAGGCCGCCAATAAAAAAGGCGGCGAGTGTGACGCGCATGATGGCGCGCAGGCGGGTGAGGTTTTGCCGTGTCATGCCGCTTATACGGCCGGCGTCGCGGCTTGGGTCTATGGGCGGCCGAGAATTCGCGCGGCGAGGGGGCTCAGCGGCCTTCGGCGCGATCCTGCGCGCGCTTGGCGAGCTGCTGCACCCGCGTTTCCAGCGCGCGCAGTTTGGTCTCCGCCTTGAAGGCGCGCTCGCGCCAGTAGGCGGCATCGGCGACCGCGCGCGCCACGACCCGATCCCCGGCATCGGCGCGCAGCCGCGGCGGCGCATATTTCAGCACGTCGGCGGTCGCGCCGAGATGGCGCAGACGCACCGCATTATCCGGCTGCTCGAGGGTCTTGATGAGATCGTTGAAGGAACTCACGGCGGCAGGAACTCCGATGATGGACCGAGATCAAAACGCAGGAGCCGATTGTGGGTTCCACTGTGGAGAAATCGTGGCCGAACCGGGCGCCGCCAACACATGAATTCAGCGGAACGGATGCTGCATCGCATTGTTAGCGAGCGGGGCTGGTAACCAGGAGACAGCTCCATGCGTAAGTTTGCTACCGGACTCGCCGCCGCCGCCGTGCTCGGCGTCCTCATTCCCGCATCGGCTTCGGCCGCCGAGCCGCACCATTATCGTCAGCATCATCGCCAACACGCCTATCACCATCGTTATGAGCGCGTGCCGGCCTACGCCGCCGAACGCACCTATTACGACCGTCGTCCGGTCTACGCCACAGCGGGTCTGCCGTCCGATCCATGGCTCTATCCGATCGGCGGCGCGGTGATCGGCGCCGTCATCGGCGCGGCGGTGTGTCCGCCTTGCGCCATCGCCGGCTCGGCGCTGACGTCGGGCGGCGGTGCGCTGGTCGGCGCCGGCATCGGCGCCGTTGGCGGCACGCTGGTCGGCGTCGCGGCGACCGACACGCCGGATCGCTATGTGCGCTACTAGGCCTGCGCGGCCGCATTGAAGCGGACGCGATACGACGGCCGGGGAGCCAACGCTCTCCGGCCGTTGTCGTCATGAAGCAAGCGTTGAATCTTTCGCGACAATTTTATCGACCGGTGGCGTTCCGGTGCCGCTCGCGCTGCGCCAGCGTCTACATCTTTCGATCGTCAGCGGCCTTCGACAGATAATGGATAAGTCCGGTTTACCTTACAAGCCGTTGACGATGCTTGGCTTGCCGGCGCGTGATCGCGCACAGGCTTAGCAGCCACCCCGGTTTTTCCGCGTGCCGATATACGGCGGCTTCAAAAGTGGAAACTATGACGGTGCCGTTCTGACGCATTGGTGAATCCGTCTTAGCGTCAGCCGGAGCAACGCATGTTAAGGCAGATCTATCGCCGACTGACGGCTTTCCGCCGCGACCGCAGCGGTAATGTCGCCATCACCTTCGCGCTCGCGGCGCTGCCGCTGGTCGGCACCGTCGGCGCCGCGGTCGATTTCAGCCAGGCCAACCGCACCAAGGCCGCGCTGCAAAGCGCTCTGGACTCCGCCGCGCTGATGCTGTCGCGCGACGCCGCGACCTTGAGCACTACCGAGCTCAACACCAAGGCGACGAACTACGTGCAGGCGATGCTGAACCAGCCGCAGGCCAAGGACATCACCGTCAGCGCCGCCTACACGAGCGACGGCGGCAGCAAGGTCGTCGTCAACGGTTCGGTCTCGGTGCCGACCGTGTTCATGGGCGTGATCGGCGTCAACAACGTGACGATCAGCGGTTCGTCGACGACGGCCTGGGGCACGACGCGGCTGCGCGTGGCGCTGGTGCTCGACAACACCGGGTCGATGGACTCCGACGGCAAGATGACGGCGCTGAAGACGGCGACCAAGAATCTGCTGACGCAGCTCAAGGGCGCGGCGTCGGTCGATGGCGACGTCTATGTCTCGATCATTCCGTTTGCCAAGGACGTCAATATCGGCGCCGGCAATTACAACGCCAGCTACATCGACTGGACCGACTGGAACGCCGACAACCAGGTCTGCAGCGGGTTTATGTATAAAGGCACCTGCTGGGGCAGCTGGGGGCCGGCCAATCACAACACCTGGAACGGCTGCGTCACCGATCGCGGCCCGTCGAGCAGCCCCGGCTCCTCGACCTGGGACCAGGTCGTGACGCTGCCGAACGGCACGGCGAATTCGAAATGGCCGGCCGAACAGCACAATGCCTGTCCGGCGGCGATGATGGGCCTGACCTATAACTGGACCAACCTCAACAGCCTGGTCGATCAGATGCAGCCGAGCGGCGCCACCAACCAGCCGATCGGCCTGGTGTGGGGCTGGCAGTCGCTGGTCGGCGGCGGTCCGCTGACGGCGCCGGCCAAGGACGCCAACTACAAATATTCCGACATCATCATCCTGATGTCGGACGGCCTCAACACCCAGGACCGCTGGTACGGCAACGGCTCGACCGTCTCGACCGCGGTGGACGGCCGCATGTATGTCTCGAGCACCGGCGCCGGCACCTGCAACAACATCAAGACCGCGGGCGTCACCATCTACACCATTCAGGTCAACACCAGCGGCGACCCGACCTCGACGCTGCTGCAGAACTGCGCCGGCTCGAAGGACAAGATGATCGATCCGTCGAAGTTCTTCATCGTGACGAGCGCCAGCGGCATCGGCACGGTGTTCAAGCAGATCGGCACCGGCCTGACGCAGCTCCGCGTCGCCAAGTGAGGCGGGCGGCCGCGGCGCGGCCTTAGATCCGCGCGCCGCGGTTATAGGCGTCGATGAGCTGGTTGTAGTCGCGCAGCAGCCGCGGCGGCGAGCCTTCCACCATCCAGCCGGCGCCCTGCTGGCCGAGCATCATGCGGTCGCCGGCCGAGTAGGGCGTCTTGTCGCGGATGCGGCGCATGAGCTGCTTGGCCGTGGTGAGATAGGACTTGGCGTTGCTGATGAACATGCCGCCGATCTTCTGCGCCGGGTCCGTGCCCGAGACGTCTTCCGCCGCCTTCACCGCCGCCTCGTAATCGGCGATCGCCTTGGTGATGGCGCCGATGTCGGGCTTTTCGGTGTTTTCGGCGCGCAGCACGCGCTTGGCCTCGATCATCAGCGCCTCGATGTGAAAGCGCGCCTTGCGGCCTTCCTTGCTTTCGATTTCGGCGAGCCGCGCCAGCGCCCGCTTGTCGTTGATGGCCTCGACGTTCTCGCGCAGCCCCTTGTCGGCGGTGGCGAAGGCGCTCCAGGCGGCGACCAGGCGCGGATGCAGCGCCTTGCCCTTGGCCATCTTGTCGTCCTTGTAGTTCTCCTGGCTGTAATAGTCGTCGGCTTCCTTGAGCAGCGGCTCCAGCGCGCCGACGGCGGCCGCGTAAGCCGTGGCGGCGGCTTCGAGCGCGGCGTCATGCGGCTCCAGCGCGTTGGCCTTCTCGACGTTCTTCTTGCAATCGGTGGTGTCGTAGATGGTGTAGGTGCCGTAGACGATGCGCTCCTTGCCGGTCGGCCCGTTCTTGCCCTTGACCCAGTCGAAATAGCGATCGCGCGACTGGTAGGAGCGCTCCGACAGCCGGTTGATGCAGCCGACATAGGCGTTCATCTTCTCGACACCGGGGACCGCCTGCGCGGCCGCGGGCGCCAAAGCCGGCGCGGCGAGCGATGTTGCGAACAGGCCCGCGATCGCGAGCCACAGCGCGGAATGGAACTTCATCATGCACCCCGGGGTTCGTGCCAGCGTCGCACGCGATGCTAGCGCGCCGGCGCCGCCGCACTGTGACACCGGTCACACATCGCGCGGGTTCCGGCGGGCGCTACTTCCAGCCGGACTCGCTGTTGCAGGCGCGGTGCAGCGGCGGATACATGCGCTCCATATCGGTCTGCCGCACCGGCTGGTTGTCGTCGAACTGCTCGTGCATGCAGGTGCAATAGCGCTGCTTGACGTCTTCGCTCGGCGCCGGCTCGTTGGCCAACTGCCTGACGCAGGCGCCGATCCAGGCGCGGTCGGCCTCGCTGAGCTTGGCGGTGTCGTCGGGGACGGCGGCGGTGCTGCAGGCGGCGAGCAGGATGAAGACGGCAGGCAGGACAAATCGCATTCACTAATTCCAGCGCGGTTGGGTGATGAGGATGAGCGCGATGAACAGCGCATAGACCACCGCCGGCACCGCGAGCACCAGCAGCAGCGCGGTGGCGAGGCCGCGGCGGCCGCTCGCCTGCAGCGCCCAGCCGCCGCCGAGGATGACGGCGACGGCGGCGAGCAGGGCGAACCACAGCCCGCCGTTGAACGACGACACCGAGCCGTCGGCCAGGCCGACGAAGAAGAAATAGATGACGACCAGCGCGGCCAGCGCATCGATGCCGATGAGCGTGCGGATGAAGACGGTCATTCTCGCCCCCGAGTTGACGGCGGCGAGGTTAGGCCGCGCTCGGCTCCAAGTCGAGACGGCGCGCCGTCAATCGAGGAACGGCAGGCCGGCGCACACCAGCTTGCCGGTGCGGGCGTCGATCACCAGCGGACCGGCGATGTCGGCGTCGCCCGAGGGGTTGCGCGCCTTGGGCACGAAGACCTCGAGCCGCCAGACCGGGCGCGTCAGCCGGGCGCCGCAGACGCTGCCGGCGGTGATGAGCTGGGCCGCGACGATGTTCTGTTGAACCGCGGCGTCACTGGTGCCGTAGGGATCGCCCTTGAGAATGGCGACGGCGGCGGTCCGGGCTTGGCTTTCGCTCATCGGCCCGGCCGCCAAGGCCGGTGCCGCGAAGGCCGGCGCGGCAAAGGCCGGCGCGACAAGCGCGGCGATGGTCAGGGCCAGCGCGGCCGGCAGGACTCGCATGACAGGTCTCCCGTTCACAACGGGCGCACGATAGCAAAGCGGGCGCGCCGCGCGAAGCGCCGGACCGGCGCGGCGTCAGCCGCCGAGCAGGATGTCGCGCAGCACCAGCGCGTGGTTGCGCGTCTCGTCGCGCGCCGCATAGATCAGCGTCACCGGGCGCTTGCGCGCCAGCGCGCGGATCTGCTCGAGCGCCTCTTCCTGCGCGCGCAGCTCGGCGGCATAGCGGCGGCGGAAGTCGCTCCACAGCCGCGGCTCGTGGCCGAACCACTGCCGCAGCGCGGTGCTCGGCGCGATCTCCTTCATCCAGGCGTCGAGCGCGAGGGCTTGCCTAGTCACGCCGCGCGGCCACAGCCGGTCCACCAGGATGCGCACGCCGTCGCCGCGCGCCGGCGGCGCATAGGCGCGCTTCACCTTGAGGCGCGCGGGCGCGATGCGTTTCGTCGTCATCACGGGCTCCTTCGCCGGACGGCTGGCCGCGCCGGCCGGCATTATCGCGGCTGCGCGGCGGCGCGGGGCCATGCTAACATCGCGGCATGGCACGCACACCCTTCCGCGATTCCCGCAGCGAAGCCGAGAAGGCTTTCAAGCAGGCGACCACCAAGCCGGCGGAGCTGCCGCCGGACAAACCCTCCATCCCCGGCGCCAAGGAGCAGGTGACCTTGCGCCTCGACCGCGACGTGCTGGATTTCTTCCAGGCGGATGGACCGGGCTGGCAGGAGAGGATCAATGCGGCGCTGAGGAAGGTGGCGGGGAAGTAGGGGCGGTCGAGTGCGGCGCGAGACGGACACACGTGCCAATTGAAGCGAAGCCCGCATGACGTTACGCTAATCGGCAACGGTTCCTGCGGGAGGCATTACATGGGAATGCAGACGAGCCCTACTACACTATCGTTGTCGAAACCTATTATGCCAGCGGCTCAGGACTGCATGGGGACATTCATGTTCGGCCGATTGCTGGCGAGCAGTTTCCCCAAGATTTGCATGTCCGCTCTCCTAAAGAGATGAGGCGAAGGTATCCGGTCGGCACTAGGTTTCGCATCCATGCCAAATTAACTGACAAGGAAGGAAGTCGGCCGTTCTTGCATACGCATCACAACTGGCCTTACGAGGTTGTCGAATCGCCTTAGTGAAAACAGCGGCGGTTCCCGGTGGTGCGGAATCCGATTCCGGAGTGAATTTGTCGGCAAGGCGGATTGTGTCTGACGGATTTGTATTGGGGCGTAAGCTATGCGCGCTGACTTCGGCCAACGGTTTGATGAGATTTATAAACAGGCGGAGGCAATTGAGGCGGCTAAGACTAAAAACACGGGAGATTTCGGCTGGGGTTATAGTGTCGACGCCGAAAAGTTCATGAACTGGCGGGTGAAGGCACGGAATTTGTTAGTATTGGCTTGCGGCGAGGAATCTCAGCACTTTAAGCAATTCGTCGAATGCGAAAAGCCGCAGTCTATGCAGACTAATCATGACATGTTTCGGGATTTGAGAGCCGTATTTCTTGCGGCAAAGGAGGATTATGAGGGAGGATACTTGAACTCACTTAAGATACTTGTACAGAGCGACGTATTTGACAGTGAATTGGAGCAGGCGGCTGAGCTCCTATCTTCCGGCTATATGGTTCCCGCGGCGGTCGTTGCCGGTATTGTGCTTGAGACTGGATTGCGCGAGATGTGCGCCGACAACGGCATTGTTATCGGAAAAATAGACAAAATGAACGCTGACCTTGCGAAGGCTGGCGTCTACAATAAGCTTGTCCAAAAACAAATTACGGCCATTGCAGCTATTAGGAATAGCGCAGCTCACGGTCATGGTGATCAATTTCGCGAGGAAGATGTGGCGGGCATGATTAAGGACGTCGGGCGCATACTTGCCAGTAGGGCGACCTGAGAAGGCGGTCGCTAGCCAATAGCGTAAGGGCGCCACATTGACGCAATGAAATAGCGAATTTAACTCTGCAAATCCGCCCTAGGGCCGTTCGGTGCGGCTTCGGGAGTCTCAGATGCCGCGACTTGTGCGTATTCCTACCGCGAAGATAGGTGAGGAGATATCCGATCTAATGATCGGACTCGCGCGTCTAACGGTACACGGCCGAATTGAGGATGCGTTGTGTGCTGGTTCAGGAACACTAGTAACGATTGGTCGTCTAGACGGCCTTCTAACGGCAGCTCATGTCCTGGAAAAGCTTCCGACGAGTGGCGAGGTCGGCATCGTGTTATACCGAAACGGGTTAGTCCAAAAACAAACGATTAGGATGGAATATACCGATCAAGTCTCTGTCGCCGGTGATTCATTTGGCCCAAACGGCCCCGATATAGGCTTCCTACGTCTCCCACAGGAAAATGTCGGGTGGCTGAAAGCCACCAACACATTTTATAACGTTTCAAAACGTCGGGACGATGTACTTGCGAGTCAAGCGCCTGCACCAAACCATGTCGATGCCGTCGTAGGAATGGTCGACGAGCTAACAAAAGAGATTCCTGCGCCGAGGCCGAAAATGCGCGCAATGGCTTTTTCCGCAATTATTTTCGATGGAATTATCGAGAGCGAGCGATTTGAGCATGGATTCGATATTCTTGAGTTTAGTGCCACCACCTATCCGGATTTTCCCCTGCCGAGCAGTTTCGCAGGCGTTAGCGGCGGAGCGCTTTGGCGGATTTATTTTACTGAACAGGAGGGGGCGCCTGAAATAGTCGCAAAGCGACTGCTCGGCGTCCCCTTTTACGAGAGTCCAAAAGCTAGAGGAATGCAAATCAGTTGCCACGGACCCTTAAGTGTATACGGCAGATTATATGACCTCGTAGCCGAAAAGTGGCCCAGCGAGATTGCTTGATGCGGGGCTACAACGCCCTATTACTCTCCTTCATCCGCTTTCGCGCTCACGCGCTTCGGCGGACAAGCTGCTTACAGGGCCTTGTTGCTTTCTTTGACCAACCCCGCATTCTTCGCCTGATGCTCCGCCTCCGACGACGAAGCCGTGGCCTTCGGCGTCTCGACCTTGTCGGCGTCGATGTAGACTTGGCTACCCATGGCGTTGAACTTGTCCGACATTTCCGCCATGCCCTTCTGCGCGGCGTCGAGGCCGAGGGCTGACTTCTCGTTATTGCCCAGGCTCGCCGCATACTCCCGCACATCGGCCGTGATCTTCATCGAGCAGAATTTCGGGCCGCACATCGAGCAGAAATGCGCCACCTTGTGCGCTTCCTTCGGCAGCGTCTCGTCGTGATAGCTTCGCGCCGTATCGGGATCGAGGCCGAGATTGAACTGGTCCTGCCAGCGGAAGTCGAAGCGCGCGCGCGAGAGCGCGTCGTCGCGCAGTTGCGCCGCCGGGTGGCCCTTGGCGAGGTCGGCGGCGTGCGCCGCGATCTTGTAGGTGATGACGCCTTCCTTGACGTCGTCGCGGTCGGGCAGGCCGAGATGCTCCTTCGGCGTCACGTAGCAGAGCATGGCGCAGCCGAACCAGCCGATCATGGCGGCGCCGATGCCGGAGGTGATGTGGTCGTAGCCCGGCGCGATGTCGGTCGTCAGCGGCCCGAGCGTGTAGAACGGCGCCTCGCCGCATTCCTTGAGCTGCTTGTCCATGTTGATCTTGATCTTGTGCATCGGCACGTGGCCGGGGCCTTCGATCATCACCTGGCAGCCCTTCTTCCACGCGATCTGCGTCAGCTCGCCGAGCGTCTCCAGTTCGGCGAACTGCGCGCGGTCGTTGGCGTCGGCCTGCGAGCCGGGACGCAAGCCGTCGCCCAATGAGAAGGAGACGTCATACTTGCGCATGATGTCGCAGATTTCCTCGAAGCGCTCGTAGAGGAAGCTCTCTTTGTGCCGCGACAGGCACCACTTCGCCATGATCGAGCCGCCGCGCGACACGATGCCGGTGACTCTGGATGCGGTCAGCGGCACGTAAGCGAGCCGCACGCCGGCGTGGATGGTGAAGTAATCGACGCCCTGTTCGCACTGCTCGATCAGCGTGTCCTTGTACACCTCCCAGTCGAGCCTGACCGGATCGCCGTCGACCTTCTCCAGCGCCTGGTAGATCGGCACGGTGCCGATCGGCACCGGCGAGTTGCGCAGGATCCATTCGCGGGTGTTGTGGATGTTGCGGCCGGTCGACAGGTCCATCACCGTGTCGGCGCCCCAGCGGATCGCCCACACCATCTTCTCGACTTCCTCCTCGACCGAGGAGGTGACGGCCGAGTTGCCGATATTGGCGTTGATCTTCACCAGGAAGTTGCGGCCGATGATCATCGGCTCGAGTTCGGCGTGGTTGATGTTGGAGGGGATGATGGCGCGGCCGCGCGCGATCTCGTCGCGCACGAATTCCGGCGTGATGAAGGCCGGCAGCGCGCCGCCGAACTGCTCGCCGTCGGCGATCGCGGCCGGCGCACGGTCGAGCATTTTCTTGCGGCCGAGGTTCTCGCGCTCGGCGACGTAGATCATTTCCTTGGTGACGATGCCCGCTTTGGCGAATTCGTATTGCGTCACCGGCTTGCCGTCCAAGGCGCGCCACGGCTTCGGCGTGTTGGGGAAGTTGCGGGCAAGGTGCTTGCCGGTGACATTGCCGTTGTCCACCGGCTTGATCGGCCGGCCTTCGTATTCCTCGACGCCGCCGCGCTCCTTGACCCACTCGATGCGCGCGCGCTTGAGGCCGCGCTCGACGTCGATGGCGACGTCGCTGTCGGTGTAGGGGCCGGTGGTGTCGTAGACCGGCAGGTTCGGCTCCTTCGCTTCCGGCGACAGGATGATCTCGCGCACCGGCACGCGCAGATCGGGCGCGGCTTCCGGCACCGAATACACCTTGCGCGAGGCGGGCAGCGGCCCGGTGGTGACCTTCGGCGTGGCGAGATCGGCGGGAGCGACGGGCTTGTTCATTTCAAGTCTCCTTGCGCAGGCGCTGCGGCTCGGCCGCATAGCCCTGGTACGTGAGAATGCCGCCCGACACGAGCAGCAGGACGCCGGCGACGGTGATCGCCGTGTTGTTGGATGGAAGGCTGAGAAAGCGCACGAGGTCCGGCGCGAAGATGCGGAACACGCCGACCAGCGTGAGGAACCAGCCGAGCAGCGTGATCAGGCTGCGCCAGTCGCTGGTCCAGCGCGCATGGGCGTTGAGGATGGCGAGGCCGGCGGTAAGGCCGAGGATGCCGGTGATCGACACCAGCGCCGGATTGCCGAGGAGCTGCGCCGTCACGTCCTTGTAGATCGCGCGGTTGGCGAGAATGCCGATGGCGAGCACGACCTCAACCGGACCGATCAGCCGCGCCAGAAAATAGGTGGTGTGCATCGACGTGTCCTGTCCCTTCGCCGGCATGACCCGGATCAGGTTCAAAGGGACTCTCTCAGCCCGGCGTCACGCCGGGCACCCCTCGGAATGGGGCTAATCTAGGCTCGCGCGCTGCCCTGTCAATTGGGGCGCGGAACCGGCCGGGGACAGGACAGTGCGGCCCGCGACTTACGGCGCCAGCGCGGCGCGCACGCGCTGCGGCGACAGCGGCAATTGCCGGATCCTGGCGCCGGTGGCATGAGCGACCGCATTGGCGATGGCGGCGCCGGCCGGGCCTTGGCCGGCCTCGCCGGTGCCGAGGAAGGGTGCGCCCGGCCGGTCGATGACGTGGACGTCGAATTTGGCCGGCATCGAGGGGAAGCGCAGCATCGGATAGCCCGACCAGTCGCGGCTTTCGATGGCCCGGTCGCCCCAGGTGACCTCTTCGACGATGCTCCAAGTCATCGACTGGATGATCGAACCTTCGATCTGGTTCCTGATGCCGTCGGGATTGACCGCCTGGCCGCTGTCGACGGCGGCGACGACGCGGCCGATGCGGATTTCACCGCTGTTGCGGTCGACGGTGACGTCGAGCGCCAGTGCGCAATAGGCGCCGAGGTTCTTGTAGCGCGCGAAGGCGAAGCCGCGCCCGGTGCCCGCCGGCATCTTGTCGTTCTTGTCCCAGCCGAATTCCCTGGCCGCGCGGGTGACGACGTCGCGGGCGCGCGGATCGTCGAGATGACGCAGCCGGAATTCCACCGGATCGGCCTGCGCCACCTGCGCCATCTCATCCATGAAGCTTTCCAGCGCGAAGACGTTGGCATAGGCGCCGAGCCCGCGCAGCGCCGACACCCGCAGCGGCATGGCCGGAATGAAACGGCTCACGACACGCGCATTCGGTAAAGTGTAGAGCGGAATGGCGTTGCGGTCGCCGCCGCCTTCCGGCTGCGGGATCGGCATCGGCGCATCGGGCGCAAACGGGGTTTGCAGATATTGCGCGGGCAGGAGATTGCCGGCGCTACCGGGCCGCATGGTGTGGGTATTGCTCCACACTTCATAATTCCAATCGACAAGCTTGCCGGCGTCGTCGACGGCGGCTTCCGCCTTCATCACCATCACCGGTCCGTAAGGCTCCCAGCCGAACTCATCCTCCCGCATCCACTGCACGCGGATCGGCTGGCCGGGCATGGCGCGGGCAATCAGCGCGGCGTCGGCGGCGACATCGTCGGCGGCGTTGTGCCCGTAGCATCCCGAGCCTTCCACCTGGATGCAGTGCACCTGTTGCGGCGGCAGGCCGAGCATCTGCGCCAGCGCGCCGCGCAACGGAAACACGCCCTGGGTATGGGTCCACACCGTCATCTTGCCGCCAGCGAAGAGCGCCAGCGCGCAGGACGGTCCGATCGAACCGTGCGATTGATAGGGCCGCAGATAGGTGGCCTTGAGCCGCCGCTGGCCTTGACCGCGAGTGCCCTTGTCGAGAATGACGGTATCGTTTGCCGGCAGCGCCTGAAGATAATTGTAGATGTCGGAGCGCGGCGGCAGCTTGCCGTTCTCGTCCCAGCGCGCGTGCTCCGACAGCGCGTTCATGGCGTTGATCGCCTGCCATTCGCCTCGCGCCACGACAGCGACGAAGCTGCCGTCGCGCACGACATCGACCACGCCCGGCATGCGCAAGACCGGCGCGGTGTCGAGCGTGGTGAGTTTGGCGCCGTAGCTCGGCGGCCGCAGCACGCGGGCGTGCAGCATGCCGTCAGGCCGCATGTCCTGCACGTACATCGGCGCGCCGGTGAGCTTGCCGGGAATGTCGATGCGCGGAACATCCTGGCCGATGACGCGGAAATTCTTCGGCTCGATGAGCGGCGATTGCGGCTGCGCCTGGCGGTGCAATTCCTGACCGGTGACGAGGTCGCCGTAGGGCACGCTCTTGCCGTCCGCCGCGACGATGGCGCCGTCGCGCGCGGACAACGTGCCGGCATCGACGCCCAGCCTGGTTGCCGCGAGTTCGATCAATATGCCGCGCACTTGCGCCGCGGCATTGAGGATCGCGGTGCCGGAGTCCTGCATGGAATGGCTGCCGGCGGTGAAGCCTTCGTTCGGCGTGCGCTCGGTATCGGCGGTGACGAGGTTGATCGAGGCAAAATCGACCGCGAGTTCTTCCGCAGCGCATTGCATCAGCGCGGTGGCGATGCCCTGGCCGAGTTCGCACTTGCCGGTAAAAACGGTGATGCGGCCGGTGGAGTCGATACCGATCCAGGAATCCAGCATCGGCGCGATTCTGAGGCTGCCGGGCAGTTTGGCATTGCCGCCGCCGGCCAACTCGCCTTCCTGGGCAAGGCCGGCCCGCGACAGCGCGAAGCTCACGATCACGGCGCCGCCGGCGGCAAGCAGCGCCCGCCGCGTCACGTCGAGGCGAATGGGGGCGTTCATGGCTTGGCTCCGAGGTCCGCCGATTTCATCTCCCGCGCGGCACGGTCGATGGCGCGCAAAATGCGCATCTGCGTGCCGCAGCGGCAGAGATTGGTACTCATATGCTCGCGAATCTGCGCCTCGCTCGGCGACGAATTCTGCTCCAGCAATGCTTGCGCGCGCATGACCATGCCGGGAATGCAGTAGCCGCATTGCGCCGCCTGCTCCTTGACGAAGGCGGCCTGCAACGGACCGGGATGTTCAGCGGTACCGAGACCCTCGAGCGTGCGGACACGGCGGCCTTCGAGCACCGAGATCGGCGTCAGGCAGGAGAAGATCGGCGTGTGCTCGACCAGCACCGTGCAGGCGCCGCATTGGCCGAGCCCGCAGCCGAATTTGGCGGCGTTGAGCTTGATCTCGTTGCGCAGCACGTAGAGCAGCGGCGTTGCCGGGTCGGCGTCGGTGACGTGCTCTTTGCCGTTGACGATGAGGGTGGTCATGGCGCTCACGATCCTTTGCCGTTTCTGATATTCGCCAGCGTTTTCGCCGGATCGCTCCACATCGGCTGGGTGGAGAAGTGGCCGCGGACGTAATTCACCAGCGCAACGATCTGCCGGTCGGTCAGCACGCCGTCGAAGGCCGGCATGATGCGGCCGCGCTCATTCGTGGCAGGGTGAATGCCGCGCAGAATGACCTGAATGAGGTCGCGCGCATCGGCTTCGTTGACGGTGGAGCTCAACGACAAATCGATCGGGCGCGAGATCGGCAATTCGCCGCCGGCGTGGTGGCAGGTGGCGCAGGCGCCGGCAAAGATCGCCGTGCCGTCATTGGCGAGGCCGGGGGCGGCGCCCGTCGTTTGCGCCGTCGTGCCGTGCGCCGGCAGCGTGCGCGCGGCGGCGAATTCGAGCGCGGCCTCGCGCTTGGCGGCAATCTCGGCGGCGGTTGCGCCGTTGAGCGAGGCGACGTAGACGCCGAGCGCGCGCAGGTCGTCGCTGTTGGCGCGGCTGGTGCCGTCGATCACCGGCGCCATCGGGCCCGCGGCGTGGCCGTGCTCGGCGTCCCAGCCTTCGCGCAGATAGTGCGTGACGGCCTCGGCGGTCCACGGCACCGCCGCCGGCGACTTCGCGTTGAGCGCCGGCGCCAGCCAGCCTTCGGCAAACCCGCCGTCATACGCCTTGCCGCGTTGCTCGCCGGCGAGCAGGTTGCGCGGCGTGTGGCAGGCGCCGCAGTGCCCGAAACTTTCGGCCAGATACGCGCCGCGATTCCACTCGGCGCTCTTCGAAGGATCGGGGGGATTGGGACCGGGATGCAGGAACAGGAGCTTCCATGCGGCCGCCGACAGACGAATATTGAACGGGAAAGCCAGGGCCGGTTCGCGGTTCGCTTTTTGCACCGCGTTGCGCGTCATCAGAAACGCATAGACCGCATCGAGATCGCTATCGGTGGCGTGCGTGAAGTGGTCGTACGGGAATGCGGGATAGAGATGGTTGCCGAGCCGGTCGACGCCCTCGCGCATGGCGCGGCGGAACGCCGCCGGCGACCAGGTACCGATGCCTGTGTCACGGTCCGGCGTAATGTTGCTGCCATAGATGACGCCGAAAGGCGTCTCGACCGGATAGCCGCCGGCAAAGGAAGGCGAATTCTTCGCGGTGTGACAGACGGCGCAGGAGCCGATGGCCACGAGGTTCGCGCCCTTGGCGACGACCGCCGGATCGAATGTCGAAACGTCGCGGCTCGGCTCGGCCGGCAATTCGCCGTGCCAGGCCCATGCGAAAAAACCGCCGCCGGCGACGACGACGATGGCGAGAACGGCAATCAGAATACGACGCAGCACGCGATCCCCCGACGATAGCTGGCCAACCCACCTGAGCGGCTTGCATCGAACCCGGCGCGAAGCCATTCCATGGCTCTGCTCCTTCGACTTGCGTCGCTCCATGGCCCTTATGGCGAACTCCGCCGGCGGACTTTTTCAATTCCGCATGACGGCCGCCGTTGGTTCTCGAAAACCGTTCGATCCGGCAAGCGAGCCTGTGCACCGGCGCTGGCCATTACAGGCGCGGATCGCGGACGTGGTTCCAGTCAAGGCCATGCCTTTGGCACAACGCAGGAAATCACGTTTACCGACGGTTATGCCTTGACAGAGAGAATGGCGTCATCAGGCGCCAGGTCCAGGCGCGCCGGCTCTTGGGGAATTTGCCGTGGTCTATCCAGCCGCCGACGCCAGACCTGCCGCGCCTGCGAGTGCGCGCGTGCCCGCGGCGGTGGCGTGGCCGCTGGCGGTGACGGTGCTGCTCTACGTGCTGCTCCTGGCGCTCGGCACGCATTTGCTCAACGACGCCGACACCTACTGGCAGATCGCGGTCGGCGACTGGATGATCGCCAACCGCGCCGCGCCGCATGTCGATGTCTATTCGTGGACCTTCGCTGGCGAGCCGTGGATCTCCAGCCAGTGGCTGGCGCAGGTTGTCTTCGCCGCGCTTTATCACGCCGCCGGCTGGAGCGGCGTCGTCGCGGCGAGCGCCTTCGCCATCGCCAGCACTTTCGGGCTGCTGACTTATTATCTGATGCAACGCCTCGCGCTGCTGCCGTCGCTGGCGATGGCGATGGGCGGCTTCGTGCTGGCGGCGCCGCACATGCTGGCGCGGCCGCATGCGCTCGCCTTGCCGGTGATGGTGATGTGGGCGGCCGGCCTCGTGCGCGCCGCCGACGAGAGGCGCATGCCGTCCTGGTGGCTGCTGCCGCTGATCGCGCTGTGGGCCAATCTGCACGGCGGCTTCACCTTCGGCATCTTCCTCATCGCGCCGGTCGCGCTCGAAGCATTGCTCGGCGCGGCGCCGCAGGAGCGTCTGCGCGTGCAGGCGCGCTGGGCGCTGTTCGGGCTCGCCGCGCTCGCCGCCGCCTGCGTCACGCCCTACGGCCCCGAGTCCATTCTGGTGACGCGGCGCATTCTCGGCCTCGGCCCGGCGCTGGCGCTGATCGGCGAATGGCAGCCGGAGAGCTTCGCCAGGTTCGGCGGCTTCGAGATGGTGCTGCTGGCGGCGATCGGCTTCATGCTGTATCGCCGCATCACGCTGCCGCCGGTGCGCATCCTGGTCGTGCTCGGCCTGCTGCACATGGCGCTGAGCCAGTCGCGCAACGGCGAGATGCTCGGCCTGATCGCGCCGTTGTTCGCCGCCGCGCCCTTGGCGCCGCAGCTCGGTGGCCGCGATGCCGGCAAAGGCTTTGCGCTGCCGCTGGTGGCCGCGCTCGGCACGCTGGCGCTTGCCGCAACCCTGCTGCTGCCGCGGTATCTGCGCTACGAACCGCGCGCGCTGGTGACGCCGGCCGCCGCCACCGCGGCGGTGAAGGCGTCGGGCAAGACGCATCTTTTGAATTCATACGATTTCGGCGGCTATCTGATCGCGCAGGGCGTGCGGCCCTTCATCGACGGCCGCACCGAACTCTACGGCGCCGATTTCTTCTTGCGTTATGACGCGGCGGTGAACCTCAAGAACGTCGCGGCCTTCGAGCGCCTGCTGCAGGAGCGGGCCATCGACGTCACCATGCTGGCGGCCGGCACGCCGGCGGTCGGTCTGCTCGACCGCACGCCGGGCTGGACGCGCGCCTATGCCGACGACGTCGCCGTCGTCCATGTGAGGACAGGCGGCGCGACGCGCTGACGCGCCGCGCGCTGCTCAGTAGCAGTTGTTCCGCGACACGCGGTTATAGCTGCCATCGCGATTCTTGCGCCAGCAGCGGCCCTCGTACCAGTAGTAGCGGCCGCGAGGCTCCATCTGCGAACCGATCGCCGCGCCGGCAGCGGCGCCGATTATGCCGCCGGCGACAGCGCCGCCGGCCTTGCCGGTCGCGGCGCCGCCGACGATCGCGCCGATGCCGCCGCCGATGATCGCGCCGCCGAGTGTATTGTTCTGCGCCGCCGCCTGCCGCACGGGCACCGAAGCGAGCAACGCCGCGACGGCCAGAAAGACAGCCAAAGCGCCAACCTTGCGAATCATGGATTTAGCCCTCCGTCACCCCATCTGCGAAGGTTTGTAGAGCTAGTCGGGCCGCCGATCAAATAAACATAAAAGTCCGGTCATCGCCGGTTCTCATTGACGAGGTTGGAGCTTCAACCGCCGCGGGTCGTGCCGGATGTCTTTCTCGCGTCCGGCACGGAGTACCGCGCCGCCTCACATCCGCGGCAACTGGGTCACAGCCACCTTCGCGGTGCCTTCGGCCTCGGCGATGACGCGCAGCACGGTGGAGTCGAAGGCGATGCCGTTGAGCCGCAGCGTGTCGATCGAGGTGTTGACGGTGACGCCATTGCCGGCCTGGCGGAAGTCGGCCATCGAGGCGGCGATCTTCTTCTTGGCGTCGGCGAGGAACGGCGTCAGGTCGATCACGGCGTTGTCGGCGATCGCCTGGGTCAGATACGGCATCGCCGCGCGCGCCGCGGTGCCGAGAAGGCCGAAGGCCGCTTCCGACTCCACCGCGAGCGAAACGTCGGTGAGCCGCAGCACCTGCGTCTGCGGGTCGAGCTTTGGCCGGCCCCAGATCGCGACATCGGCCTGCGCGCCGAAGCCGAACCAGCTCTTGCGCTCATGCGCCTTGACGCGCAGCGAGATCAGCAGCTTGTCCTCGGAGGCGGCGAGGCTCGCCTTGAGCACCTCGATCTCGACCGGCGCGTTCTTGTCCTCGGGGAAGCGGCGCCCTTTCATCTGGGCGTCGATCAGCTTGTTGAGATCCTTGAAGGCCACGTCGATCGGCAGGCCGACCACCAGCTTGCCGTTTTCCATCGGCGGGACCAGTTCAAGCGATTGCGGAAACGGGCAGGCGGGCTTGGTCGCCTGCGGCGTGATGCGCGTCTCGGCCATGACGCCGATGGCAAGCGTCATGTTCTTGGCGTCGATCTGCGGCTGCGCCGCCGCGGCGCGCACCGGTTTCATCTCGAGGAACAGTTCGGGCAGCCCGGTGTCGCCGCCGCCGAGCGGAATGGAGCGGCACATCTTGGTCCATTGTTCGCGCGCCGACTGTTCGATCATCGGATCGTTGCGGACGCGCGCTTCGAAATTGGCGACCTGCTGATTGACCTGCTGCTCGATCAGAGGTTTGGCCTCACCCGCCATGTTGATCTTGATGCCGGCAATGTTCACCGCGGTGTCGGCGAGAGTCACCTGCGCCGACAGATTGGGTTGCAGGCGCCAGTTGGCGGCGAAGGCGGGCTTCGAATTCACCACGACCTGGCTGCGCAGTTCGATGTTCTGGTCGAGCGTCTTGCCGGCGAGGCCCCCGACCGCCTTGTTGATGTCGTTGCCCAGCCGCGAACCGCCGAGCAGACCGCCAAGCGCGCCGGCGATGCCGCCAGCGGTGCCGCCGACGACATTGCCGGCGACGGCGCCGAGCTGACCGGCGACATGCAGCGTGCCCGACAGCGGCGTGATCACCGAGAGTTCGCCGGGCCGGCCGTTCACCGCGATGTTGCCGCGGTTGATGTTGATGCCGAGCGTGCCGTTCTGCAAAACGCCCGACAGGCTCTGATTGGTCTGCTGGCTGAAATTGCGCGGCGCCGACGCTTCGATGGCCTTCTGGATGGCGTCGATCGAGATCGCCACGGGGGCGATAACGTAGGACTGCCGCGACAACGGCGGCAATGGCGGTAACGGCTTGAGGTTGGCGGCGACGCGGCTCGTCTGCGTCGGGGGAAAGAAGCGCTCGAGCGCCCACAAGGTGGCGACGAAGAACAGGCCGACGACGACTACCGCGACGACAATCACGCGCACGGCGCGCGAGCGGCCGAACAGCCGCAGCGGCGCGGTGATGATGTAGAAGATGGCGTCGATAAACGCACCCATCGGCCGGCTCCTTCGCGATTCGGAGTTTGGCCGATGGTAGGCCGCAGCGGCAGGCTTAGCCAGATGCGGCGAATCGCGCGCCGGTATGACCGGCGCGCGACATTGACGTCAGGAAGCGCCGGTCAGGGCTCGGCGGCCGCGACCTTGTCGATCTCGGCGTCGAGCGCCTTTTCCTCGGCCAGCATCTTCGGCTGTCGCAGCCGCAGGTAGATCTGCATCACGATCAGCAGCACGCACAGCGAGATGAAGGCGAGGCTGATCGGATGCTTGAGGAAGACCAGGATGTCGCCGCGCGAGATCAGCATGGCGCGGCGGAAGTTCTCCTCGAAGCGCGGCCCGAGCACGAAGCCGAGCAGAATCGGCGCCGGGTGGAAATCGAGCAGCAGCAGGATGTAGCCGGCAAGGCCGATGACCACGGTCTCGCCGACCTGGAACATGTCGTTGTTCGCCGAATAGACGCCGATGCAGGCGAAGAACAGCGCGCTCGGATAGAGATACTTGTACGGGATCGCCAGCAGCTTCACCCAGATGCCGATCATCGGCACGTTGAGCAGCACCAGCATGATGTTGCCGATCCAGAACGAGGCGACCAGGCCCCAGAAGATATCCGGATGCTCGCGGATGAGCTGCGGGCCGGGGATGATGCCCTGGATCAGCAGCGCGCCGAGGATCAGCGCCATCACCGCATCGCCGGGAATGCCCAGACTCATGGTCGGGATGAAGTCGCCCTGCACCGAGGAGTGCGTCGAGGCTTCCGGCGAGGCGACGCCTTCGATCATGCCGGTGCCGAATTTCTCCGGCGTCTTGGAGAGCTTCTTTTCCGTCGCATAGGCGATGAAGGAGGCGATGGTCGGGCCGGTGCCGGGAATGAGCGAGCACAGGCTGCCGATCAAGGTGCCGCGGAACATCGCCGGCCAGGAGCGGCGCAGTTCGTCGCGCGTCGGCTTAAGATCGGCGAAGCGCACCTTGGTGTACTTGGTCTCGACGATGTTGATCTGGTTGACGCTCTTCATGAACTCGGCGATGCCGAACAGGCCGAGCGCCAGCGCCACGATCTCGACGCCGTCATAGAGATTGGGAATGCCGAAGGTGAAGCGCGGCGCGCCGGTGTCGATGTCGGAGCCGACGATGCCGATCAGCAGGCCGAGCAGCGTCATGGCGACGCCCTTGAGCGGCGAGCCGCGCGCCAATGTCGAACCGGCGAGCAGGCCGAGCAGCATCAGCGAACATATTTCCGCCGGGCCGAATTCCAGCGCGACCTTCACCAGGATCGGCGACAGGAAGATCATTTCGGTGATGCCCCACGACGCGCCAATGAACGAGCCGATCACCGTGACGCCGAGCGCGGCGCCGCCGCGGCCCTGTTTCGTCATCGGGAAGCCGTCGAGGCACGTCACCGCATGCGGCGGGTGGCAGGGCAGGTTGAGCAGGATCGAGCAGATGGCGCCGCCGTATTGCGCGCCGTAGAACACGCCGGCGAGCATCAGGATGGCGCCGACCGGCTTGATGCCGAAGGTGAGCGGCAGGAGGATCGAAATGGTGGCGAGCGGGCCCATGCCCGGCAGCACGCCGACCATGTTGCCGATCAGCACGCCGAGGAAACACCACATGACATTGTGGGGCTCGAGCGCGACGCCGAAACCGTACCAGAGATCCGTCAGCGCGGTTTCGATCATTTAGTAATCCCACTTGAAGATGGGGAACGGCAGCTTGAGCACGTAGGCGAACAGCAGGCAGCCGAACACGGTGACGATGGCGGCGAGGATGAGCGAGCTCTTGAGGGTCGCGGTGCGGTCGCCGAGCGCGGAGACGAAGACGCAGCTGAAGGTCGCCGCCGCCATGCCGAAGAACTGGCCGAGGGCGATGAACAGCACCGGCCCGAGCAGGATGCAGGCCCAGCCGCGCCATTCGCGCTGCTCCGGCAGGATGGTTTCGGCGGGGTCGCGCGCCGTGGCGAGCCCGGAGCCCAGGATCAGCAGGCCGACGAAGGTCAGCGCGCAGCCGAGCATGAGGGGAAACATGCCCGGCCCCATCTGGGTCAGGGTGCCGAGGTTGTAATTGGTGTAGGCGTTGAGCGCGACGGCGGCGCCGAGCAGCACGATCAGACCGCCGGCATAGAAGTCACGCTTCTTCAATTGCTCAGCAAACAATGCGGATTTCCTCCCTGCGGCGTCCTGACGCGCGGCACGCCGCCGCACCCTATGGAGCGGGGGAGGGGCAGGTAAAGGGGAAATCGCAGGAAGGACGTGATTTTTTGGCTATACAGGCCGCCGCCGAGCGCCGGCCGCCCTGTCTGTTCGCGACGGCGTCACCGGCCCATGCGGTGCAACTTCAGAACGCGGTACACCGTATCGCTCGCGGGGGTAGGCACGCCCAGTTCGCGGCCCAGCGCCCGCACCTTGCCGGCCAGCCAGTCGAGCTCCAGGCGGTTGCCGCGCTCCAGGTCGTGGGCCATCGAGGCCTTCATGCCGGGCTCGATCTTGCCGCGCAGCGCCGCCAGCCGTTCCTCGACATAGGCATGGTCCAGCGCCACGCCCTTGGCGCGGCCGACGGCGAAGGCTTCGTCCATCAATTGCCGGAAGAAATCGCGCAGCTCGTCATCGGCGGCGATCGGCCCGATCGAAGAGCGGAAGGTCGCGGTCGAGCCCGACATGGCGGTGAGGAAGATGAATTTCTCCCAGCGCTCGCGCTCGATGTCGGCCGCCAGATGGACGTCGAGCTTGGCTTCCTTGCCGGCGGCGAGGAAGCGGTCGAGCACCGCATCCGGCTTTTTATCGGCGCGGCCGAAAACCATCTTGGCGAAAGCGCTGGTGTGTTTGATGACGCCGGGCGCGGCGATCGTCGTCGCGATGTAGGTGACGCCGCCGACGGTGCGCTCGGCGCCGAGGATCGGCGCGAGGCGCTCGACGCTGTCGACGCCGTTCTGCAAGGTGATGACGCGCGTCTGATCGCCGACCATCGGCTTCGTCAGTTCGGCGGCGGCTTCGGTATCCCACAATTTGACGGCGAACAGCACGACATCGACCGGGCCGACCTCGCGCGGATCGTCGGTGACATTCGGCTTCGGCAAATGCAGGTCGCCGTGCACGCTTTCGATCTTGAGGCCATTGGCCTTGATCGCGGCGAGATTGCTGCCGCGGGCGATGAAGAAGACATCGTGACCGGCGGCGGCAAGCCGCGCGCCGAAATAACCGCCGACGGCACCCGCCGCCATTGCCGCAATACGCATGACGATATCTCCCGATCTGTCGTGCGCTCTTCTAGCCCATCGGGGCGGGCGCGTCAGTCACCGTGACGTGACGCAGGCGAGCCATGCGCGCAACGAAAAACGGCCCGGCACATCGTGCCGGGCCGTCGATCGCGAACGGGTCGAATTTAGTAGAGACCGCGCGGGCGGATCTGGGCCCAGGTGCTCTCGGCCGGAGAGGCCGCGGCGTAAGAGGAAGTGGCCTCGTCCGGAATGGTCATGACCGACTGCGCCTGCGCCGGCGACTTGCCGCGCGCTTCGACGGTCTGCGGCTTGACGATGACCTTGGCGCCGACCGACACGCGGTTGTAGAGGTCGATGACGTCCTCGTTGGTGAGGCGGATGCAGCCCGACGACACGTTCTTGCCGATGGTGGTCGGATCGTTGGTGCCGTGGATGCGATATTCGCTGGTGCCGAGATACATGGCGCGGGCGCCGAGCGGATTGCCGGGGCCGCCGGCGGTCATGCGCGGCAGGTAAGGCTGGCGCGCGATCATCTCGGACGGCGGATACCAGTCCGGCCACTCGGCCTTGCGCGCGACCTGCTTGACGCCCGACCAGGTGAAGCCTTCGCGACCGACGCCGATGCCGTAACGCATCGCCTTGCCGTTGCCCATGATGAGATAGAGATAGGTGTTCGGCGTATCGACGATGATGGTGCCGGGCTTTTCCTGGCTCGGATAGTCGACGAGCTGGCGCTGAAGGCGCGGATCGAGCTGCGCGTCCTCACTGCCGATCTGGCTGTCGTACTGGCTGTCCTCGCTCTGCATCTGGCCCTGATAGGGCGCCGGCGGCGCGTACTGCTGCTGCTGCGCCTGCTGCTGCTGCATCGGCGGCGCGTAAAAGGCGTAGGACTGGCCCTGCATCGACTGCGCCTGCGCGGCGCCGGTCAGGGCGAAGCCGGCGATCAGCGCGGCGAGTGAAATGACGGTCTTGCGATTGTTAAGCATCTTACCCTCCGACCACGAAGTGTCGTGACATTCGTGTAGCGAACGGCGATCGAGGTTCATGTGTTCCCGATCACAAATCGCTCAAATTTCGGAGTGCGTTGGAACCGTCTGTAATTGCGGGATTTTTCGCTGCCTTACTTTTGCCGATGCCAGCCCACAATTGCGTCGGGGACGCTGTCGGTCGAGGCGAAATAAGGTTTGATGTCGAGCAGCGGGGTGCCGTCGAGGCAGTCGATGCCGACGACCGACAGGCGGTTGCCGTCGATGTCGTTGAGTTTGACGACGCTCATGGCGATCGGATTTGGCCGCGCGGGCGAGCGCAGGGCAAAGGTGCCGCGCTGCACGCCGTACTGGCCGGGCACCTGGCGCACCAGATTACGCGGCGCTCGATCCATCCAATACAGCAACACCAGGTGGGAGCAGGTTTCGACCTCCTTGAGGGCCGGCGCCCACCGCGGATCGAGTTCGATTGTGCAGACGGCGTCGCTCTCGCGGGCGTTTTTTGGGCACTGCTTGCGCTCGGTCCATGGCGTCCGAATACGGCCGATAAAGTAGAGCCCGGCGTCGAACTCACCCGGCAGCTCGATGGCGACCTCGCCCTCGCGGGGGCCGAACTCGGGATTTTGCGCCATTGCCTGCTCCTGCCTTCGTTCCCGGGTCAGCCGTGCGCCGGTGCCGGCCCGCCAAATCCGGATCATATCCAGCTGTGGAGCACCATGCCTCCCCAGCCTTGCCTCCCTCTTGTTAAAGGTATAAAGATATCCTTATATAGTGGGATCGCGCCCAAAAGGGGCGCCTTTTGCCTTTAAGCCAGAGCCGATGACTGAGGACCGCCTCCAGCTAGGTTTCGATGCCCTCAACGCCACCCTCAAGGCGGCCGGCGAGGAAACGCGCCTGCGCGTTCTGGCGCTGCTGGCCGAGGCCGAACTGACCGTCACCGACCTCACCGACATCCTGCGCCAGTCGCAGCCGCGCATCTCCCGCCACCTCAAACTGCTGGTCGAGGCCGGGCTGATCGAACGCTTCCGCGAGGGCACCTGGGCCTTCTTCCGTCTCACCGAGCACGGCGGCAGCGCCGAAGTGGCGCGCGCGCTGCTCGACCATCTCGATCCGCGTGACCAGACCATCGCCCGCGACCGCGAGCGCCTGGCCTCGGTGCGCGCGGCGCGCGCCGCCGCGGCGCAGGCCTATTTCCGCGAACACGCCGCCGACTGGGACCGCATCCGCAAGCTGCACGTCGCCGACGAGGCGGTGGAAGCCGCGATCCGGCAGGCGCTGGCCGACAAGCCGTTCCGGTCGCTTTTGGATCTCGGCACCGGCACCGGCCGCATGCTCGAACTGTTCGGCCCGGAAATCGAACGCGGCCTCGGCCTCGATCTGTCGCTCGACATGCTGCTGCTCGCGCGCGACCGCCTCGAACGCGCCGGCCTGAAGAACTGCAGCGTGCGGCAGGGCGATCTCTACGACCTGCCGATCGCCGACGATTCCTTCGACGTCATCATCCTGCACCAGGTGCTGCACTTCCTCGACGACGGCGGCCGCGCCATCAAGGAAGCGGCGCGCGTGCTGCGGCCCGGCGGCCGGCTGCTGGTCGTCGATTTTGCGCCGCACGAGCAGGAATTCCTGCGCGAGCAGTTCGCGCATCGCCGCCTCGGCTTCGCGCCGGAGACGGTGACGCAGTGGATGACGCAGTCCGGCCTCGAGCCGGTGATGCAAAGGAGCCTCCGGCCCGAGCCGGGACCGGACGGCAAGACCGCAGAAAAAATCGCGGTGTCGCTGTGGCTGGCGCGCGATGTGCGCGCGCTGATGGCGCAGCCCGCAAGACGAGAGGTTGCGTAATGATCAGTGCGTTGCGTCCGAGCCGCTTCATGCCGCCCGGCCATAACCGGCTCGATGTCTCCTTCGAATTCTTCCCGCCCAAAGACGAGGCGATGGAGAAGACACTGTGGGATTCGATCACACGGCTGGCGCCGCTGGCGCCGCAGTTCGTCTCGGTGACCTATGGCGCCGGCGGTTCGACGCGCGAGCGCACGCACGCCACCGTCAAGCGCATCCTCAATGAAACGGCGCTGACGCCGGCCGCGCACCTGACCTGCGTCGCCGCGACGCGCGATGAGGTCGATGAGATCGTGCGCACCTACCACGACGCCGGCGTGCGCCACATCGTGGCGCTACGCGGCGATCCGGTGTCCGGCGCCGGCGACAAGTACACGCCGCATCCGGGGGGCTACGAGAACGCCGCCGATCTCGTCGCCGGCATCAAGCGCATCGCGCCGGATATCGAGGTGTCAGTGTCGGCCTATCCGGAGCGTCACCCCGATTCACCGACGGTCGAAGCCGATATCGACATGCTCAAGCGCAAAGTCGACGCCGGCGCGACGCGAGCGATGACGCAGTTCTTCTTCGAAAACGATCTTTACTTTCGCTATCTCGACCGCGTGCGCGCCCGCGGCATCGACATTCCGATCGTGCCCGGCATTCTGCCGGTGCAGAACTTCGCCGCCGCGCGCAACTTCGCGACGCGTGCCGGCGCCACGGTGCCGGCATGGCTCGCCGAGCGCTTCGCCGGCCTCGATCACGATCCCGCAACGCGCAAGCTGATCGCCGCCGCGGTCGCGTCCGAGCAGGCAATCGATCTCCTGGATCGCGGTGTCACGACGTTTCACTTCTACACCATGAACCGCGCCGACCTCGTCTACGCGATCTGCCACCTGCTGGGCCTGCGCCCGGCGGTGAAGGAAGCGGCGTGATGCATCCTTTTCCGTCATTCCGGGACGCCACGCAGTGGCGGGCCCGGAATCCATACGCCGCAGCGCTGGGGGTTATGGATTCCGGGCTCGCTCGCTGCGCTCGCGCCCCGGAATGACAAGTCAGAGTATTGACGCCATGACAGACAAGCCCATCACCCGCTCTCTTCTCACCGCCGCCATGCGCGAGCGCATTCTCGTGCTCGATGGAGCCATGGGCACCATGATCCAGGAACTGAAGCTGGATGAGCAGGGCTATCGCGGAGCGCGTTTCGACGCCTGGAACCGCGAGGTGCGCGGCAACAACGATCTGCTCAACCTCTCGCGGCCGCGCGCCATCCGCGACATCCACTACAAGTATTTCAAGGCCGGCGCCGACATCGTCTCGACCAACACCTTCTCGTCGACCACCATCGCCCAGGCCGACTACGGCATGGAAGGCATCGCCTATGAGTTGAACCTCACCGGCGCGCGGCTCGCGCGCGAGGCAGCCGCCGATGCCGAAGCCGAAGACGGCGTAAAGCGCTTCGTCGCCGGCGCTCTCGGCCCGACCAACCGCACCGCGTCGATCTCGCCGGACGTATCGAACCCCGGCTACCGCGCCATCACTTTCGATCAACTGCGCGCGGCCTATGGCGAACAGGTGCGCGGCCTGCTCGACGGCGGCGCCGATCTGCTGCTGATCGAAACCATCTTCGACACGCTCAACGCCAAGGCGGCGATTTACGCCATCGAGGAGATCACCGCCGAGCGCGGCATCGACGTCCCGGTCATGATCTCCGGCACCATCACCGATATGTCCGGCCGCCTGTTGTCCGGCCAGACGCCGGCGGCGTTCTGGAACGCCGTGCAGCATGCCAAGCCGGTGACGATCGGGCTTAACTGCGCGCTCGGCGCCAAGGAAATGCGCGCGCATATCGAGGAAATCGGCCGCGTCGCCGACACCTTCGTCTGCGCTTATCCCAATGCCGGCCTGCCCAACGAATTCGGCTATTACGACGAGAGCCCGGAATACATGGCCGAGCTGGTCGGCGAATTCGCCGCTGCGGGTCTGGTCAATGTCGTCGGCGGCTGCTGCGGCACCACGCCTGACCACGTCTCGGCGATCGCCAAGGCGGTCGCGCCGCACAAGCCGCGCGCCATCCCGGAGATCGTGCCGCAGCTTCGTCTGTCGGGGCTCGAGCCTTTCGCGCTGACGCCGGAAATCCCCTTCGTCAATGTCGGCGAGCGCACCAACGTCACCGGCTCGGCCAAGTTCAAGAAGCTGATCATGGCCGGCGACTACGCGACGGCATTGTCGATCGCGCGCGATCAGGTCGAGAACGGCGCGCAGATCATCGACGTCAACATGGACGAGGGGCTTCTCGATTCAGACGAAGCGATGAAGACCTTCCTCAACCTCATCGCCGCCGAGCCGGATATCGCTCGCGTCCCGGTGATGGTCGATTCATCGAAGTTCTCGGTGATCGAGACCGGTCTCAAGTGTCTGCAAGGCAAGGCGGTGGTGAACTCGATTTCGATGAAGGAGGGCGAAGCCGCGTTCATCGAGCATGCCAAGGTGGTTCGCCGCCACGGCGCCGCGGTCGTCGTCATGGCCTTCGACGAGAAGGGCCAGGCCGACACCTTCGCGCGCAAGACCGAGATTTGCGCGCGCGCCTACGACATCCTGGTCAACAAGGTCGGCTTCCCGCCGCAGGACATCATCTTCGATCCCAACATCTTCGCCATCGCTACCGGCATGGAGGAGCACAACAATTACGGCGTCGATTTCATCGAGGCGACGCGCTGGATCCGCGCCAACCTGCCGGGCGTGCATGTCTCGGGCGGCGTATCGAACCTGTCGTTCTCGTTCCGCGGCAACGAGCGCGTGCGCGAGGCGATGCATTCGGTGTTCCTGTATCACGCCATCAAGGCCGGCATGGACATGGGCATCGTCAATGCCGGGCAGATGGCTGTCTATGACGACCTCGATCCGGAATTGCGCGGGGCCTGCGAGGACGTCGTGCTCAATAAGCGTCCTGACGCGGCCGAGCGGCTGCTGGCGCTGGCCGACAAATTCCGCGGCGCCGGGCAGGAGGCCAAGCAGGTCGATCTCAAGTGGCGCGAGCAGCCGGTCGAGAAGCGGCTGGCGCACGCGCTGGTCCACGGCATCACCGATTTCGTCGAGACTGACACCGAAGAGGCGCGCGCCGCGGCGAAGCGCCCGCTCGACGTCATCGAAGGCCCGCTGATGGACGGCATGAACATCGTCGGCGACCTGTTCGGCTCCGGCAAGATGTTCCTGCCGCAGGTGGTCAAGTCGGCGCGCGTCATGAAGCAGGCGGTCGCTTACCTGATGCCGTTCATGGACAAGGAGAAGGAAGAGCGGCGCGCCGCCGGTGGCGCGCAGGAGCGCTCGTCCAATGGCAAGATCGTCATGGCGACGGTCAAGGGCGACGTCCACGACATCGGCAAGAACATCGTCGGCGTCGTGCTCCAGTGCAACAATTACGAGGTCATCGATCTCGGCGTCATGGTGCCGGCGGCCAAGATCCTCGAGACCGCCAAGGCCGAGAAGGCCGATATCATCGGCCTGTCCGGCCTGATCACGCCGTCGCTCGACGAAATGTGCCACGTCGCGGCCGAGATGGAGCGCCAGGGCCTCGACCTGCCGCTGCTCATCGGCGGCGCGACGACGAGCCGCGTCCATACCGCCGTGAAGATCCATCCGAACTATCGCCGCGGCCAGGCCGTCTATGTCAACGACGCCTCGCGCGCCGTCGGCGTGGCGCAGGCGCTGATGTCGGCTGAACAGCGGACCGGCTACGTCACCGATTTGCGCAGCGAATATCGCAAGATCGCCGACGCCCATGCCCGCGCCCAGGAAGACAAGGCGCGGCTGCCGCTCGCCGCGGCGCGCGCCAATGCACTGAGGCTCGACTGGTCGGGCGCCTATGTGCCGCCCAAGCCGAGCTTCATCGGCACGCAGGTGATGGCCGACTATCCGGTGTCGGATCTGGTCAGCGTCATCGACTGGACGCCGTTCTTCCAGACCTGGGAATTGTCGGGCCGCTATCCGAACATCCTCGAGGACGAGACGGTGGGCGAGGCGGCGCGCTCGCTGCACAAGGACGCCAAGGCGATGCTGGAGAAGATCGTCGCCGAGAAGTGGTTCAAGGCGTCGTGTGCGTTTGGGTTCTGGCCGGCCAATTCGGTCGGCGACGACATCCATGTCTATGCCGACGAGAACCGCGACAAGACCATCGCCGTGATGCACGGCCTGCGCCAGCAGTTGTCGAAGCGCGAGGGCCGCTTCAACAATTCTATCTCGGATTTCGTCGCGCCGCGCGATTCCGGGCTCAAGGATTATATCGGCGGCTTCGCCGTCACCGCCGGCATCGGCGAGGACGTGATCGCGGAGCGTTTCAAGCGCGCCAATGACGACTACTCGGCGATCATGGTGTCGGCGCTGGCCGACCGCCTGGCCGAAGCCTTCGCCGAGCGGCTGCACCAGAACGTGCGCAAGGAGTTCTGGGGCTACGCGCCGAACGAAAGCCTGTCGAACGAGGATCTCATTCTCGAAAAGTATCAGGGCATCCGGCCGGCGCCGGGTTATCCGGCGCAGCCCGATCACACCGAGAAGGGCACGTTGTTCAACCTGCTCCAGGCCGAGCGCATCGGCGTCAAGCTGACGGAAAGCTACGCGATGTGGCCGGGCGCCGCGGTGTGCGGGCTATACTTCAGCCATCCGCAGTCGAGCTATTTCGGCGTCGGCAAGATCGAGCGCGATCAGGTCGAGGATTACGCCGCGCGCAAGGGCATGAGCGTCGAGGAGACCGAGCGCTGGCTGGCGCCTATCCTCAACTACAACCCGAACGCAGCGCCGAAGACGGCGGCGGCGTAGGGTCCCGGCCTCAGGTCAAATAAAAACACCGGAGAGAGGGTTCTCTCCGGTGCCGGTTGTCGTCGGGTGAGGGCGTTACGTCCTGTTCCTAGAAGGCTCCCAGCAGAACAGCGCCAACAAACGCGAACACGGCGCACACAGCCAGGACGTTCAAGCGGAGAGCAAGGTTCACGACTGCCTCCCTGGTTGTTTGTCAGAGAATCTATCAGGGCAATTGTGGCATCCGAAGCGTGTTGCGCTGCGAAAACGGCAAAACGAAATAAAGCTTCATGCGCTGACGGCATGCCGGCGGCAAATGTCTGAAACCGCGTTGCAAATATCGGTGGTGCCGAAAGTTTCGGCAATGGATCGGGGCGCGGCCGCGTCATTCGACGGCGAAGACGGCCCAATTTGACTCGTTGTCGGCCCAACGCCGTCGCCCACCGCTACCGCGTACGGCAAAAATGCATGGGCGCATCGTGCGCCAGCGTGCCGCCGCACGCAGGTCTTGACGCTCGCGAGCGGACTGCCATACCGAGCACCGACAACCGTTCGACGCGACGGCCGCGCGCGAAAGGGTGCGATACGAACAAGACATCGGCCAGGGGAGGTACTATGCGTTTTCTTCGAGCGCTTGCCGGTGTGTTGCTCGCCTTCGGTGCCGTCGTCGGCGTCGTCGGCGCCGTATCGCCGTCGCACGCGGCGGACTGGCCGAGCCGCAATGTACGCTTCATCATTCCGCTCGGCCCCGGTTCCGGCGCCGACATCACCGCGCGCATCCTCGCCGACAAGCTGCAAACCAAGTGGGGCCAGTCGGTCGTGGTCGAGAACCGTCCGGGCGGCGACGCCATGCTGGCGATCAACGCCGTCCTCAACGCCAACGACGACCACGTGCTGCTGTTCGCGCCGGCCTCGACCTTCACCGCCCATCCGCTGCTGCACGACAAGCTGCCCTATCAGCGCGACGCGCTGGTGCCGATCGCCCGGGTCACCAATACGCTGATCGCGCTCGGCGTGCCGGCCGATCTCGGCGTGTCGTCGATCAAGGAACTGGTGGCGAAGATCAAGGCCGAGCCGGGCAAACTGAACTATGCGTCGGTCACGGGCGCCAACGACCTCCTGTTCGCCGCCTTCCTCAAGACCGAGAAGCTCGAAATGACCAAGGTGCCGTACAAGGACCCGGTCAGCGCCATCAACGACGTGGCCGAGGGCCGCATTCAGGCTTTCGTCGGCGCCTATGCGATCATGCGGCCGCGCGTGCAGCAGGGTAAGGTCAAGGTCATCGCGCTCACCAATGTCGAGCACGCCAAGTCGCTCAACGACATCCCGACGGCGGCCGAGGCCGGCTACAAGTCGCTCGAGCTCGACGGTCTGGTCGGCGTGCTCGGCCCGAAGGCCGTGGCTCCTGACGTGCGCAGCAAGATCGCCGCCGACATCCGCGGCTTCCTCGACGATCCGGAACTCAACGCCAAACTGGTCGCCACCGGCCAGGTGGTCAATCCCGGCTCGCCGGAGGAATTCGCCGCGGCGCTCAAGGACCAGAGCGACAAGGTCGTCGAGATCGGCAAGGTGCTCGGCATCAAGCCGGCGCAGTAGCGCGACGACGATGGAGCGAAAGACCGTCCCGGCAACGGGGCGGTCTTGTTGCGAGGTGAGGGCAGGCGCGATTAACGGTTCCTTAGCCTTACCGATTTCCTGACGTAACGCATTGAAGTCTCGTTAAAGATAACCGCCGCATTTTACCGGCCATGAAAGCCGGTGCGCGTTTTTTCCTTGGCTGTGGCTTTGCTGCGTTGCTGGCGCTCGCCGGCTGCGGGCGCAGCATGATGTGGCAGGGCGAGCGCGCCGCGTGGCGCGCCGAGGCCGAAGCCCAATGCATGCAGTCCGGCGCGGTCAAGCTCACGAGCGGCGTCGTGCGCATTTCGCCCATCGAAGGGCCGGGCGTCTGCGGCATGGACATTCCGCTCAAGGTCGCGGCGCTGGGCGACGACACCGTGGCGACGGGTTATGCCGAGCCGCCGCGGCCGCCGGGCGGCATCGCGCGCGGCGCCATGCCGGACTGGTCGGCGACGACCTCGCGTGCACCGGTGAGCAATTCCAATTACGCGCCGCCGCCGAGCGGCGGCCAGATGCGCTGGATGGAGGGGCCGCCGCCCGCCAATGCGCCGGAAAGTAATGCGCCACAGTCGATCGCACCGCCGCAGGGCGCGCCGCAGGTAGGCGCCCCGCAGACCTATCAGCCGGCCTATAACGCGCCGCGCGGCTATGAGCCGCCGCCGTCGCGCGGGGGTCCCGCGCCGATGTCGATCTATCCGCCCGGCGTCAACGCGCCGCAGCCGGACGACATTCCCGACGACGCCGAACTGCCGGACGACGAACCGTCGCCACAACGGCCGGCTTATAACTCGCCGCCGTCGCGCAATCAGGCGACGTACACGCCGCCGCCGCTCGGCCCGTCGCGCGACTCGCGCTTCGACGCGCCGATCCGCACCGGCGCGGTGCCTCCGGCGACGCTCAAGCCGGCGGCGACCTTGTCCTGCCCGATCGTCTCGGCGCTCGACCGCTGGGTGAGCAGTGGCGTGCAGCCGGCTGCCTTGCGCTGGTTCGGTTCGCCGGTCGCGGAGATCAAGCAGATTTCGGCCTATTCGTGCCGCGGCATGAACGGCTCGGGCGGCCACGGAATTTCCGAACACGCCTTCGGCAACGCGCTCGACATCGCCGGCTTCGTCCTCGCCGACGGCCGCAAGATTTCCGTGCAGCACGGCTGGCGCGGCACGCCGGAAGAGCAGGGGTTCCTGCACGACGTGCAGCTCAATGCCTGCGACAACTTCAACACCGTGCTGGCGCCGGGCTACAACGCCGCGCACTACAATCACATCCATGTCGATCTGATGCGGCGCGCCTCGGGCCGCAAACCGTGCCGGCCCAACGCCATCCCCGGCGAAGTCGCCGCCGCCAAGGCGCGCGCCGTCTATGCCGCCAAGCATGGCGGCAAGGATTACACCGGCTCGATCGGCAACACCGACAAGGACAAGCTGAAGAAGCTGATCGACGCGATCCCCGGCGCCGACGGCCTGTTCGACGAGGACGACAGCGACGTCACCGGTTCGATCGGCAACACCGAGAAGGTGGTCATTCCGATGAACGACGACGATCCGGAAGAGGTCGCCCGGAGCGGCAAGAAGCCGCGCGGCTGGCCCGTCGTGCTCAGGTCGCGGCCGGCGGCAACGACCAAGAACCCGGCGGATTTCTAGCGCGGCGCCGTCCTAGCGATAATCGGCGAGCGCGCTGCGGGCGCCGAACAGGCGCATGCCGTATTTCATCAGCGGCTTGCTGAACAGCAGCCGGATCGTCAGCCGCCGCAGCCACGGCCACGATGACGGCTGCGGCACGAACAGCCGGGCATAGCGCGCCGACTGCCGCCGCTTGGCATCGACATGCGGCTTGAGCACGGCCTGATAGGCGGCGAAGGCGCGCTCATAGGTCGGCTGGCGCTTGAGTTCGCGCGCCAGCACATAGCCGCCCGCCATCGCCATGTGCGAGCCCTGACCGGCGAGCAGCGTCAGGCAACCGCAGGCATCGCCGATGAGCGCGACGCGGCCGCGGTGCCACTGCGGCATGTCGATCTGCGTGGCGCTGTCGAAATAGACCGGCGCATCGCCGGGATGAGCGTCGGCGACGTCGCGCATGATCCAGCCGGCGCCGCCGAGCTCGCCGCGGAGGAAGGCGAGGCGGCCGGTGCGGCGGACGTCGATTTCGCCATGCCGGAGCACATAGGTCGCGTCCATGCGCTCTTCGTCGAGCGGATAGAACATCGCCATGCGGTTCGGCTCTTCGTAGATCTTGACCGTGTCGGTGATCGGGAAATTGCGCCGCGAGACGTGGAAGGCGACGACGTAGAGGCCGAGGAAGCGGGCGAACTGCGGCTGCGGACCGAACACCAGCTCGCGCACGCGCGAGTGCACGCCGTCGGCGCCGACGACGATGGCGGCATGGTCGCGGGTGCCGTCCCTGAAGGTGACGGACACGCCGTCGGCGTGCTCGTCGAGCCTGTCGATGGCGCAGGAATAGCGGATCTCGATTTTGGCGCGCCGCGCTTCGTCGAGCAGAATCCGCTCGAGGTCGGGACGCCGCAGATAAGTGTAGCGATGGTCGTGCGCGGCGCGCAGCCGCTCGACCAGCGCGCGGCAATAAGGCTTGCCCGTCGCATCGACGAAGGCGAGCCAGTCGATCGGATAACGGATCTTTCGCAGCGCCTCGGTGAGGCCCATGCGTTCGGCGACGTCCCAGCCGGTGCCGAAGAAGTCCATCATGTAGCCTTCGGCGCGCGGACCGTGCTCCTTCTCGATCACGATGGGGGTGAAGCCGTTGCGCTTGAGCTCGATGGCGCAGGTTAATCCGGCGATGCCGCCGCCGGAAATGAGAACGCGCGTGCGGTCCATGGTGCAGGCTCCAATCGCCGCCCCCGACGTCCAGCTCCTTCACTGCTAACGCTTAAAGTGCCGCGTCGATCAACAGCGCGGCGAATAAAATGAGCCCGGCCTCGCGATTGGACCGGAACAGCATCAGGCAGAGTGCCGGATCGTCGATATCGATGCGCCAGATCTGCCAGGCGAGATGCGCCGCAAACAGCGCGAGGCCGGCCAGAGTGATCCATCCCGCCCCCGCCATCAGGCAGGCGACGCCGATCAGCAGCACCGCCGCCGTATAGAAGAGCGCCAGCGCGCGTTTGGTGTCGTCGCCGAACAGAAGCGCGGTCGACTTGATGCCGATCATCATGTCGTCCTCGCGGTCCTGGTGGGCGTAGATCGTGTCATAGGCGATGACCCAGCAGATCGAGCCGGCATAAAGCACGACCGGGGCCCAATCGAGCCGGCCGAATGCCGCCGGCCAACCCATCAGCGCGCCCCAGGAGAAGGCGAGCCCGAGGAAGATCTGCGGCCAATAGGTGATGCGCTTCATGAACGGATAGATCGCCACCACCAGCAGCGAGGCGAGCCCGGTCAGCACGGTGAAGCGGTTGAATTGCAGCAGCACGGCGAGACCGACCAGCGCCTGCGCCGCCATGAAGATGGCGGCCTGCCGCGCCGTCACCTGGCCGGATGGGATCGGCCGTGAGCGCGTACGCTCAACCTTGCCGTCGAGATCGCGATCGACCAGATCGTTCCAGGTGCAGCCGGCGCCGCGCATGGCGAAGGCGCCGATCAGGAACAGCACGATGTGCCAGCCGTTCGGCGAATGGTTCATCGCCAGGCCGGTGAGGCCGACCGACCACCAGCACGGCATCAGCAAGAGCCATGAGCCGATCGGCCGGTCGAGCCGGGCAAGTCTGAGATACGGACGGAAGGCGGCCGGCGCGCGCAGATCGACCCAGTTGCCGGTCGCATCGGCAACGCGTCCGCCGCCGTCGCTCATTTGAGCGGATTGCCGCTGAGCGTATCGAAGGTGCCGCCGCGGCCGGTTCGGATATTGCCGGCATCGGGCACCGGCGCGCTCAGCGCGTCGCTCAGGCTCGGACCGCGCGGCTTCGGCGGACCGGCGGCGGCAACCTGGCAGACGCGCGCGCGAACCTCGTCGGTCTTGGCGTGGTTCTTGGTGAGGTTGTCGACGACCTCTTTCGGGATCTCGCACTTGCTGGCGTTGGTGCTGACGTACTTCACCAGCTTGTTTTCGGACGCCGAATATTCGTTGAACAGCTTGCACGCCACCGTCGGCGGAACTTTCTTCTTGCTCGCTTCCTGGATGGCGCGGCCCTTCTTGTCGGCCTCCTGGCGCAGCTTCATGAAGTCCTGGAAGCAGGGCGGTTCCTGCTGCGCCTGCTGTGGCGCGCCGAGCGATGGGCCGAAGCCGGTTGGCGGCGGCACCAAACCCGGCTGCGGCGCGGTCGAGGCCGACGGCGCCGGCCAGGCGCCGGAGGGCGCAGTGCGGGCAGCGGGGGCGGGCCAAGCGGCGGCGGGCGCCGCTTCCGGCGCTGGCGCAGCCTCGGGCTGGGCGGCGTCCTGCTGAGGGGCCGCGGCCGGCCACGCGCCCGAGGGCTGCTGCGGCTTGGGCCAAGCGGACTGCGCCGTCGCGGCGCCAGCGAGCAGCGGCGACAGGCAAATGGCAAAAGTCAAAGCCCGGCACAGGCTCATGAGCGGCTCCTTTCCCGGCGAGCGCACAATATTAGCTGTGGGCCGTGAAGAGGCTTATAACAACCCATCGAATAAGTCGGGAAGGCGGCAATTTGCGTTAAATCGCCGCCGCGGCCGTTAATTCGGCCCCGCCACGACGTGTCAAATGCCAAATCCGGACCCATTGCCAGCATGCCCCGTTACGATTTCCGCACGCCGCGCATCCATGTCGATGCGGCCTTGGCGGCCGGCGCCCAGGTACCGCTCGACCGCGACCAGGCCAACCACCTGTGCAACGTGCTGCGGCTCAAGGCCGGTGACGCCGTGCTCGTCTTCAACGGCCGCGACGGCGAATGGGGCGCGGAACTTTCCGGTAGCGGCAAGCACATCGCCGCGCGGCTGGACCGGCAGCTTCGGCCGCAGCCCCCGCGCGCCGATCTCGATTTCCTGTTCGCGCCGCTCAAGCACGCCCGGCTCGATTACATGGTGCAGAAGGCGGTCGAACTCGGAGTCACGCGTATCCGCCCGGTGCTGACGCAGCACACGCAGGTCACGCGCATCAATCTCGAGCGCATGCGCGCCAATGTCATCGAGGCGGCGCAGCAATGCGGCGTGCTGACGATCGCCGATGTCGGCGAGCCGGTTCAGCTCAAGACCGTGGCCGCCGCCGATCCCGAACGGCTGCTGATCTTCTGCGACGAGGATGCCGAGGTGGCCGACGCGATCATGGCGCTCGGCAAGGCGCGGCCGCAGCCGAGCGCGCTGGTTCCGTCCGACGCCGCGGCGGTGCAGAAGCTCGCGGTGCTGATCGGGCCGGAAGGCGGCTTCTCCGAAGCGGAGCGCGCGCTGCTGATGCAGCGGCCGAACATCGTGCGGCTCTCGCTCGGGCCGCTGATCCTGCGCGCCGACACCGCCGCGGTCGCGGCGCTGACATTGACGCAGGCGGTGCTGGGCAATTGGCGCTCGTGACAACCGCGCCGCGCGACACAATGAAATCGATATTTCGGAAATCGATATTTGAAATCGATACTTTCGGCGCGGCTGCCGGCACATGCCGGCAGCCAACGCCGCAACGCCTGATGGCCAGTCAGTAACGTCCCCGGTACGCAACGCCACGCGGCCAATGCGCTAAGCAACACACAAGCACACAACGCCAACACACAGAACGCCACGCAAACAACGCCACGCAAACAACGCGACGCAAACAACGCAACGCAAAACGCACACGACAAACGCAAGCGACGCGGTCGCATGCGGCCACGCAACGCCACCACAACTTTTCAACGCAACTTCGCGTCAGCGCCACGCGACGAAACACGACGCAGCGAACTCTACTGATGCCGATCGTGACGCAACGCGATCGGTACTCATCAAGGGCGAATCCTACAAGCGACTCGATTCGCGTGCGCAGGATCATGGTGCGCTGCAAGCGGAGTCGCGAGTCCTGGAGAGACCGAATCTGTGGTCAACTCGGCGCCCGCTTCACCGAATCTGTGACTAACGCGAAGCAGGGCCGCGAAGCATGGTACCCTCATCTCCGGCGGTGCCGGTGGTTAGCGACTTTTTTCCGTCTTTTCGCTGGCCGAAGGCCTGCGCTAGGATGCCGCGTCAGTCGGAGTAAGGGTTCATGATGACGTTCGATCGTTTCGCCCGGCGTGCGGGCATGGCGGCGATGGCCGGCCTTGTCGCGGCCGCGTTTGCCGGCGGCAGCGCGCAGGCGGCGAGCTGGCTGGAGAAGAACTTCTACCTCTCCGGTACCAATTACGACGGCGACGTCCCGTCCTGCGAGGCGGCGCTCGGCACCATCTCCTCCCGGTTCGAAACCAAGGAAAGCCGGTTCTGGAACTCGAACGCCCAGATCCTCGGCTATGAGCGGGTCCGCCAGGTGGCGTTCCGCCCCTGGGCTCGCGGCACCATCCCGCGCCGGTTCTGCACGGCGGTGGCTGAGGTCAGCGATGGGCGCAGGCACCGGGTCGACTACTACATCACCGAGGATGGCGGCGAGATCGGCGCCTCCTGGGGGGTGACCTGGTGCGTGGTCGGCTATGACCGCAACATGGCCTACAGCCCCGCCTGCAAGATGGCGCGCCCCTGAGCACGCAACCTGTTACCGCAAAGGCTTCCCTAACCGCCGCTCGCACGGCGGCGGGCTGTAAATCTCGTCGATTTTGATCGCTGTTTGTTCTTGATATGTTCACATATTGAGGCTAAACTGTGATGAAACTTTGCCGCAGATCAATTCGGGCTTTGTTCTCCCGGAGACCGCGATGACGTTACGCACGCAGCCATCCATGCCGGCGCAGCGCGCCTTGAAGCGAGCGAGCGACCGCGGCCGGCTGGCCGCAGCCTGGTTCGGCCGGGCGGCGCGCACCGGCGCGGTCGCCTCGTGTTTCGTCTTCCTGTTCGCCGTCGTCGCCTTCGCCCAGACCGACCGGCGCCAGAACGCGCCGGGCCAGTTCGACTTCTACGTGCTGTCGCTGTCGTGGTCGCCGTCCTATTGCGAGGCCGCGGCCGAGCGCAATGGCGGCCGCGCCCGGGACCAGCAATGCGCCGGGCGGCCTTATGCCTTCGTCGTGCATGGCTTGTGGCCGCAATACGATCAGGGCTTCCCGTCGTACTGCAAGGTGCCGGCGCCGCGGCTCAACCGCGCCATCGTCGGCGCCATGCTCGACCTGATGCCGAGCCCGCGGCTAGTCTATCACGAGTGGGATCGGCACGGCACGTGTTCGGGCCTGTCAGCCGGCGCCTATTTCGAAGCGGTGCGCAAGGCGCGCTCGGTGGTGAAGATTCCCGACCAGTTTCTCGACCATGCCAGGCCGATGATGGTGTCGCCCGGCGAGGTCGTGAGCGCCTTCATCAAGGCCAATGCCGGCCTGTCGCATGACGAGATCGCCGTCACCTGCGATAGCAAGCGCTTGAGCGAAGTGCGCATCTGCATCGGCAAGGATTTCTCGTTCCGCGCCTGTCCTGAAACGACGCGCCGTGCCTGCCGTCGCGACAAGGTGGTGATGCCGGCGATCCGCGGCGGCTGACGGCCGGTTGTTTATTCGCCGCAATCAGCACCAATTTGCGACACCTTTGCCGCTGTACCGACGCGGATTGAGCGCAGCCTGCCGCGACTCTGCGATTGCATTAAACGGCTGCTAACGCTCGCCGGTATTTCGCGGGCAAAGCTTTCGCGTGCTGCTCGATTGTCCCTTAAATTTGAATCACGATTGACGCAGATTAACGCCGCTTGCCGATGCGGCGGGAATGCGGGCGATGGATCGGGTCAGAAATTACATCAGTTTTGCCGTCTGGTTTGTCGGCCTCAGCTACATCGCGCTGTGGCCGCTGGCGGTCGCGCAGCCGATGCTGTCGCTGGCCTTGCATGGCGTCGGCGCGCTCGCGGCGTTGTGGGTGACGGCGCGCCTTCTGTGGCTCGTGCTGCGCCGGCTCTTGCGGGCGGTGCAGCCGCCGGCGCGGTGGCGCCTGGCGCTGCGGCAAGGCGTCAACGCCATGCGCCCGGAACCGCCGGCACTGCCGCCGCCGCGCTGGGTGCCGCCCCGCCGCGAATTCGGGCTGCGCCGCGCACCGCGTTGAAGCTCCGGCGATAATGGCGTAACCGGTCTGCCGATCCTCTTGCCGGTGAGCCGAAGTTGAATTATCGCCACGCCTTTCATGCCGGAAACGTCGCCGACGTGTTCAAGCACGCGGTGCTGTGCCGCATCCTCAGCTATCTCACCGAAAAGCCGGCGGCATTCCGCGTTATCGACACCCATGCCGGCGCCGGCATCTATGATTTGGCGAGTGCCGAGGCCCAACGCGGCGGCGAATGGCAGGCCGGCATCGGCCGGCTGGTGGGCGCGGCCGCCGCGGGCGAATTGCCGGACCGCGCCAAAGCGCTGCTCGAGCCTTATCTTGACGTCATCGGCGCGCTCAACGAGCGCGGCGCGATAAAGCTCTATCCAGGTTCGCCGGCGATCGCCCGCGCTTTCCTCCGGGCCGGCGATCGGCTGATCGCCTGCGAGGTCGAACCGAAGGCGTCGGCGCAACTGGAACGTCAGCTGCGCAATGACGGCCGCATCAAGGTGATGACCATCGATGGCTGGTCGGCGATGACAACCTATGTGCCACCGCCCGAACGCCGCGGCCTGGTGCTGGTCGATCCGCCGTTCGAGGAGGAAGCCGACTTCCATCGGCAGTCTCACAACCTTGGTCTGGCCCACCGCAAGTGGGCGACCGGCATCTACGCGCTATGGTATCCGATTAAGGGGCGCGGTGAAGCCGATGCACTCGCCAAGCGTGTACGCAAGCTCGGTATCGCCAAAGTGCTGCGGGCCGAGTTGTTGGTTTCAAAGCTCAAGGACCAGAGCCGGCTGAACGGCTCCGGGCTCATCGTCGTCAATCCGCCCTGGACGCTGGAAGGCGAATTGCAGGCCCTGCTGCCGGTCCTGGCGCGGCTGCTCGAGCGCGAACCGGGCGGCGGTAGCATGCGGGTCGACTGGCTGGCGGGTGAAACAACGCCTGTTGCAGCGCGCAAGCCGGGCGGCTGATCTCACTAATCCCTTTTCAGGCGGGCGGACTTGGTGTGTAGTTCCCCCGGTTGGCAATGGCGTTTCCGCCTCCTGTGGGGGGCCGGCGGAATAACTAGGCCCGGTCAGGCCAGAGATTTCTCCGTCCGTGAAAGCCGTGTCGATTCACCGTGCGTGGGGCCGGTGAAAAGAGCAGTGCGGGAGGAGCTTCTCGATGGCGCAAACTGGTGTCGTCAAATTCTTCAACACCGAGCGGGGCTACGGCTTCATCAAGCCGGACGACGGTGCGCGCGATGTGTTCGTGCATATCACCGCCGTTGAGCAGGCCGGCCTGAAATCGCTGAACGAAGGTCAGAAGATCACCTTCGACGTCGAGCCGGACAAGAAGGGCAAGGGCCCCAAGGCGGTCAACCTCATCGTCAGCTGACCGCTGGCCGCGCGCCGCCGCTTGCGCGGACCGCGCGGTTATGCGGTAACAGATCGTCAAGTGCGCACATTCGGTGCGCGTTAGCCGACAACGGTGCCATCATGCGTGTGGGCCAGTCACGGCTCGCGCCCGAGGGCGCGCGTCAATGCGTCAATAATGGAATGCGCCATGATGATCTTGCGTCACAGCCCCGCTTCGCCATTCGTGCGGAAAGTCAAAATCGCCGCCGACATTCTCGGCCTCACCGATCGGATCGAACTGCGCGATGCGGATACGATCGCGCCGGAGGCCGGATTTCTCGACCAGAATGCCCTCGGCAAGATCCCGACGCTGGTCCTGGAAGACGGCTCGACCTTGTTCGACTCGCCAGTCATCGTCGAATATCTCGATCACCTCGCCGGCGGCGGCCGCATCCTGCCGCGCGAAGCGAAGGCGCGCTTCGCCGCCTTGCGCACACAGGCACTGTGCGACGGCATCCTCGATGCGGCGCTGCTCATCGTCTATGAGGGCCGTTTCCGCAAGCCGGAAATGAAGGTACAGGCGTGGGTCGACCGCCAGCTGGGCAAGATCGATCGCGCGCTTGCCGTGCTCGAGGCGGCGCCGCCGGCCGTCGGCGAGGTGCCGGACGTCGGGCAGATCACCTTGGCCTGCGCACTCGGTTATCTCGATCTTCGTCTCGAAGGCCGCTGGCGCAATAACCATCCCACGCTCGTCGCCTGGCTCGATCAGTTCGCCGCGCGCGTGCCGGCCTTCGGCAAAACCAAACCGGCTTGAGGCTGCGACGCGATAAAAAAAGCCCCGGCGCGAAGGCCGGGGCTTTGCAGTCTGCTCAGCAGTCTCTCAACAGTCTTGGAGTCTTTGGAAGTTCGAACGTCGATCAGAACCGGTAGTTCAAGCCGGCGCGAACGATGTTGGAGTGATAGTTCGAACCGACACCGGCCAAAGTCGGGCCGTCGCCGAGGTCGACGTAGAGATATTCGAGCTTGGCGGTCAGCGGGCCCGAGATCGCGGCTTCGATGCCGCCGCCCAGGGTCCAGCCGCTCTCGTTGTCGCTCACCATGCCGACGCCGGCCACCGAGTTGCTGACGTCGCCGAAAGCGGCGCCGCCGGTGATGTAGGGCAGGATCGAACCGTTCGAACCCATGGCGTAGCCGAGGCGGCCCCGAATGGTCGCGAGCCAGTTGTTGCGAACCGCGGCGTTGGTGTGGCTCAGCCAGTTCATGTCGCCTTCGAGGCCGAACACCCACGGGCCGGTCTGGAAATTGTAACCGAGCGTGCCGCCGACGATGCCGGCGTCTGAGCCCGAACCGAAGGAGCCGCCGCCGCTGAGGCCGACATAGGGACCGGTCCAGTTATAGAGCACCGGCGCGGGCGGCACATAAGCCGGCGCCTTGGTCACCTGACGCGGCAGATCGGCGGCCTGCGCCGAGACAACACCCATCGCGACGATCGCGGCGGTGGCGAGAAGAAGCTTTTTCATGACGCACCTCATCACTCGAATGTGAGACATTCGGACGGACGCGGCTGCGCCGTCCCCCGATGCCAATTCAAACGCGCGTTCCGTCGAACTGTTCCGGTGCGGCACAGCGGGTTCGGCGAGTTAATGCAGGAACTTGGCCGCTGTTGCGTGCGCGCAACAGCGGTGAAGGCAACAAAAAACCCCGGAGCAGGCTCCGGGGTCTTTCGCAGTGTTGTTGTTTGACGCTGCTTAGAAGCGATAGTTCAGGCCGCCGCGAACAATGTTGCTGCGGAAGTCGGTGGTCGAACCGAGCGGCGCGCTGGCGTCCTGCAGATCGACGTAGAGATACTCGACCTTCGCGGTCCACGGACCGGAGATCGCGGCTTCGACGCCGCCGCCGAGAGTCCAGCCGGCCTTGGTTTCCGACGAACTGCCGAAACCGGTCGCCGAGGTCTTCACGTCGCCAACGGCGAGACCGCCCGTGACGTAGGGCAGGAAGCGATCGAAGGCGTAGCCGATGCGGCCGCGCGCGGTGCCGAGCCAGTTGTTCTTGGCTTCGCAGGAGACGCCGACGGCGCAGGTTGCATCGCCCTTGAGGTTGCTCCAGTCGACGTCGCCTTCCAGACCGAACACGACCTGGTTCATCTGGAAGTTATAGCCGAGGGTGCCGCCGATCAGGCCGCCCGAGGTGTCGAAGTTGCCGCCGGTCGAGAACGGGCCGCTGACCGAGGCATTGCCCCAGCCGCCGCCGCCGTTGATACCGGCATAGAAGCCGGACCAGTTGTAGATCGGGGCAAAGTAAGCCGGGGCCTTGGTCGGCATCGCCTCGCGGCGCGGCATGTCCGCGGCGTTGGCCGCGGTCATCGAGGACAGGACCGCCAAAGCAGCGGCGGCGAAAACGAAACGCTTCATCTCAAACTTCTCCGTCATGAAGCCCCACAAAACCTGGCCGCACAGTATTCGGTTTCGATGCCGCGTCTAGTGCAAATAAGCCACAGATAACAACAAGTTATCCTGAGTTTCATGACACGTTACAAACAATCAAAAGTCATTTTGTGGCCGTAATTTCGAGCGGCCTAAGCCATGATTACCGGCAGCGAATACTTGTTGGCGTCAAAATATATACGGATTTTACCGCGCTAACCCTTGCGCATCCCAATGGACTACTCAAGCGACCAAGAAAAAGGCCCCGGACCAGAGGTCCGGGGCCCGATCGCGAGCAGGCGGGCATCCACCCGTTCGCTAGAAGTGGTAGTTCACGCCGACGCGGATGAAGTTCGATTCCAGGCCGTTGCTGGTGCCGGTGATCGAGTAGGCGCGGTTGCCGAGGTCGGCATAGAGGTACTCGATCTTGGCCGACCACTGCCGGGCGAGGCCGAGTTCGACGCCGAGGCCGAGGGTCCAGCCGACATGGGTCTTGGATTCCGAGAGAGCGCCGCTCTCGCCCTTGAGGCCGCCATAGGCGATACCGCCGGTGCCGTAGAACAGAATGTTGTTCCAGGCCATGCCGACGCGGCCCCGCAAGGTGCCGAACCAGGGGTTGGAGAACTTGTAGGGTGCGAAGGTGTCGTCGGCGCCCGAAATCTGCAGATCGGTCTCGCCGCCGAACACGAATTGGCCCTGCTGCCAGTTGTAGCCGCCGGTCAGGCCGCCGAGCACGCCGCTCGGCTTGGTGTTGGTGCCGGGGACGTCGCCCCACTGATAACCGACGGTCGCGCCGGCGTACCAGCCCGCCCAGTTGTAATAGGAGCCGGGCGCGGGTTGCGAATAATAGGAACCGCGCGGCAGATCGGCGGCGGTAGCGGCGCCGGTCGCCGCAGCGACTGCCAGCACGGTCAACGCCAGAATTTGCTTTCTCATTTTACTCTCCACCTACTCACGCGACTTACAAGCGGTGCATCCGCGCGCTTTTCGCGCTCCGCGCACCGCGGCCTTGGTTAAAATGTCCGCGTCGGGGTTAGCGAGCTTGGACAATTTTTCGTTGCCGATTTATCGCGCTTTGTCGGTTAAGCGGTTATTACCCGCTAACCCTGAGGCCGCGTTATCCCTAAGGAACAGTTGCGCCTTATGCTTTCCGCGCCGTTTACCATGCGCCCGCGTGCGGCTATGGCTGTGAAGTCGCGACCCGGTTTTCCGTGGTGAATTCCGGTATAGTTAAAAAACCTGTATTGCCGAGTTGCATTGACGTGGTTGGACATCCTGAAACCCACGCGCCGGGTGCGGCGCTCATCACCGGAGCGGCACGCCGCATCGGCCGCGCCATCGCATTGGCGTTGTCGCGTGAGGGTTACGCCGTCGTCCTGCATGCCAACCGTTCGCGCGACGAAGCCGACGCGCTTGCCGCATCGATCAGACAGGCCGGCGGCAATGCCGCCGTCGTGCTCGGCGATCTCGGCGATGCCGAGGCCGTCGGCAACATGGTGCCGGCGGCGTCGGCCAAATTCGGCACCCTGACGCTGCTCGTCAACAATGCCAGCCTGTTCGACGACGACGACGCCGCGACCGTGACGCGTCAGGCTTTCGAGCGGACGCTTGCCGTCAATCTCACGGCGCCGCTGTTCCTGGCGCAGGCCTTCGCGGCGCAGGCGCCGCGCGATGCGGCTTCGTCGATCGTCAACATCGTCGATCAGCGCGTGCTGCGGCCGACGCCGAAATTCTTCTCCTACGCCATGAGCAAGTCGGCGCTGCATGCGGCGACCACGACCCTGGCGCAGGCCTTCGCGCCGCTGCGCGTCAACGCCGTGGCGCCGGGGCCGACGCTGCCGAGCCCGCGGCAGAACGAGACGCAATTCGCCGAGCAGGCGGCGCTGATGCCGCTCGGCCGCGGGCCGGCGCCGGAGGAAATCGCCGAGGCGGTGGTCTATCTGGCCGGTGCGCGAAGCGTCAGCGGCGTGACGATCGCGGTGGACGGCGGCCAGCACCTCGCCTGGCAGACGCCGGATGCCGACGTGCCGGAGTAGGGCAGTGGTCAACGGCGCGGCGCAGCCTATATTCCAGCCATGAACGGCAGCCGAAAAGACATCGATCCGGACAGCGAACTGCGCGAGGACGACGACGCGCCGACGCTGCCCGAACTCGATCTGGGCGACATTGAAGCCGACGTCGGCACGCTGGCGCATGGCCGCGCCGCGATCGCTCGCGCCGTCAAGCATGCCCCGGCGGGCCCCGGCGTCTATCGCATGATCGATGCGAAGGGCGACGTGCTCTATGTCGGCAAGGCCAAGAGCATCAAAAAACGCGTCGCCAATTATACGCGGCCGGTCGCTTATGACGCGCGCATCGGCCGCATGGTTGCGGCAACCGTGTCCATGGAGTTCGTCTCGACGGCGACCGAGACCGAAGCGCTGTTGCTCGAAGCCAACCTGATCAAGCGTCTGCGGCCGCGCTTCAACGTGCTGCTGCGCGACGACAAGTCGTTTCCCTATATCCTGATCACGTCGGACCACTGGGCGCCGCAGATCCTCAAGCATCGCGGCGCGCGGACGCGCCCCGGCCATTACTACGGCCCCTTCGCCAATGCCGGCGCGGTCAATCGCACCATCAACGCGCTGCAGCGCGCCTTCCTGCTGCGCAATTGCTCGGACTCGTTCTTCGAGTCGCGGTCACGGCCGTGTCTGCTCTATCAGATCAAGCGCTGCTCGGGCCCGTGCACGCAGGAGATCGACTTCAAGGGCTATGCCGAATTGGTGCGCGAGGCCAACGCCTTCCTCGACGGCAAGAGCCGCAACGTGCAGAAGGAACTGGCGGTCGAGATGGATCAGGCGTCGCAGGCGCTCGATTTCGAGCGCGCCGCGATCTATCGCGACCGTCTGGCGGCGCTGTCGGCGATCACGTCGACGCAGGGCATCAATCCGCGCACCATCGAGGAAGCCGACGTCTTCGTCGTCCATCAGGACGGCGGCTATTCCTGTGTCGAGGTATTCTTCTTCCGCACCGGCCAGAACTGGGGCAACCGCGCTTATTTCCCCAAAGCCGATCGTGCGCTTGGCCCTGGCGAAGTGCTCAGCGCGTTTCTGGCGCAGTTCTATGACGACAAGCCGGCGCCGCGCCTCATCCTCGTGTCGCATGAATTCGATGAGCGCGCGCTGCTCGCCGAGGCGCTGACGGCCAAGAGTGAGCGCAAGGTCGAGGTGGCGCTGCCGCAGCGCGGCGAGCGCAAGGAGCTGGTGATGCATGCGCTGGCCAATGCGCGCGAGGCGCTCGGCCGCAAACTCGCCGACACCGCCTCGCAGCAGCGGCTGTTCGCGGCGCTGACCGAGGCCTTCGGCCTGGCAAAGCCGCCGCGCCGCATCGAGGTCTACGACAACAGCCACATTGCCGGCACCAACGCGGTGGGCGGCATGATCGTCGCCGGGCCGGAAGGCTTCCGCAAGAACCAGTACCGCAAGTTCAACATCCGCTCGACTGACATCACGCCGGGGGATGACTTCGGCATGATGCGCGAGGTCCTGCAGCGGCGGTTCAAGCGGCTGCTGGCGGAGAATCCAAGGGCGGTGTCGCCTGCCTCTCTTTCTTCTTCCCCCTCTCCCCTTGTGGGAGAGGGTGGTGAGCCGCATAGCGGCGAACCGGGTGAGGGGTCGGCATCCGTAACGAGCTCCGACCCCTCACCCGCCCTCGCTGCGCTCGGGCACCCTCTCCCACATGGGGAGAGGGGAAGCGAGCAAGCGGAACACGACGAGCCCGCCGACTCCCCCTGGCCCGATCTCCTGCTGATCGACGGCGGGCAGGGGCAGTTGAGCGCGGCGCAGCAGACTTTGGCCGAGATGGGCGTCACCGATGTGCCGCTGGTTTCCATCGCCAAGGGCCGCGACCGCGAGGCCGGGCGCGAAACCTTCTTCATGCCGGGCAAGACGCCGTTCAAGCTGCCGCCGCGCGACCCGGTTCTGTATTTCGTCGAGCGGCTGCGCGACGAAGCCCATCGCTTTGCCATCGGCTCGCACCGCACGCGGCGCAAGAAGGATATCCGCGAAGCCGGTCTGCAGGAGATCGAGGGGATCGGGCCCACCCGCAAGAGCGCGCTGCTCCGCCACTTCGGCACGCTCAAGGCCATCGAGCGCGCCAGCATCGCCGACCTGCAGCACGTACCGGGAATCAATGCAGAGATGGCGCGAAAGATCTATGAGTTCTTCCACGACAAGGCGCCGGCGAAGTAACGTCGTGCGGCAGAGTCCGTCATGCCGGCCATGACAAGACAAACAGCGGTGGAAGCCAATGATCATCAAATCGCAAGCCGACGTCACGCCGGCCGTTCTCGAGGCCTACAGCAAGATTGACGATCCGCGGCTGCGCGAGATCGTTGCTGCGCTGGTCAAGCACCTGCATGCCTTCGCCCGCGAGGTGCATCTCACCGAGGAGGAATTCCACAAGGGCGCGGCAATTGTCGCGCGGCTCGGCCAGATGACCAACGCCACTCATAATGAAGTGGTGCTGATGTGCGGCTCGCTCGGTTTCTCGGCGCTGGTGTGTCTCCTGAACAACGGCAATAACGGCCAGACCGAAACCACGGCGAATTTGCTCGGCCCGTTCTGGCGATTGAATTCACCGCGCACGGAGAATGGCGGTTCGATCGTGCGCTCACCGACGCCGGGACCGGTGCTGTTCGTCACCGCCACGGTCAAGGACACGCAAGGCCGCCCCGTCGCCGGCGCCGAGGTCGATGTCTGGCATTCCTCGCCGGAGGGCTTTTACGAGCAGCAGGACCCTAACCAGGCCGATATGAACCTGCGCGGCAAGTTCACGACCGACGCCGAGGGCCGCTTCAGCTTCCGCAGCGTCAAGCCGGCCGGTTATCCGATCCCCATCGAGGGCCCGGTCGGCGATCTGCTGCGTCACGCCGGGCGGCACAATTACCGGCCGGCGCATCTGCACTTCCTGATCTTCAAGGAAGGGTTCAAGACCCACATTTCGCAGATCTACACGCCGGACGACGAGCGCCTGGAAACCGACGTCCAGTTCGGCGTCACCCGCGCCCTGATCGGCGATTTCGTGCGCCACGACGGCCCGGCGCCGGTGCCGGACGTGAGCGGGGAGTGGTATTCGCTGGATCAGACATTCGTGATGGAGCCCGGTCTCGCCCGCCTGCCGAAAGCCCCGATCGAGTAACGGTAAAACTCTTCCCCGGCCGCATGCGGGGTGATCGCCGCCGGCGGTTGACCTGATGGCGGTCGCGGTGTTCCTTGTCACCCGCATGAACGCCACCCAATCCACCCGACTGCCGGCGAACCCGCTGTCGCTGCCGAATATTCTGACCTACGCGCGCATCGCCGCCGTGCCGGTGGTCGTTGGCCTGCTGTTCTGGCAGAGCCTGATGGGCGGCGGATTGTGGCTGCGCTGGGTGGCGCTGGCGGTGTTCATTATTGCCGCCGTGACCGACTTCTTCGACGGCTATCTGGCGCGGGCCTGGGGCCAGCAATCCTCGCTCGGCCGCATGCTCGATCCGATCGCCGACAAGCTGCTCGTCGCCTCGTGTCTTTTGATGCTCGCCGCCGGAACCACGATTCGCGGCTGGGCGCTGCTCGCCGCCATCATTATATTGTGCCGCGAGGTTCTGGTCTCGGGCCTGCGCGAGTATCTCGCGGAACTGCGCGTCGGCGTGCCGGTGACGACGCTCGCCAAATGGAAGACCTTCGTGCAGATGTTCGCCATCGGCTTCCTGATCGCCGGCGAGGCGGGCGAGAAGGTGCTGCCGATCACCATCGAAGTCGGCATCACCTTGTTGTGGCTGGCGGCGATCCTGACGCTCTACACCGGCTGGGACTACCTGCGCGCGGGACTCCGCCACATGATCGAGGACTGAGCGCATCATCCCGAAAAGTGGAAACCGGTTTTCGGACCAGATGATGCGCAGGGAAACACGAGAATGGCCATCAAGCTGCGCTATTTCGCCTGGGTGCGCGAGCGCATCGGCAAGCCGGAGGAGGACCTCGACATCCCCGCCGGCATCGTCACCGTGGGTGAGTTGATGACCTGGCTCGCCGGCCGCGGCGAGGAATATGGCTACGCCTTCGAGAACCCCAAGGTCATCCGCGCCGCCATCGATCGCAATCATGTGAAGCCGCAGACGGCGATTGCCGGGGCCAAGGAAATCGCGTTCTTCCCGCCGATGACGGGGGGCTAAATCCGTCATCCTGAGGTGGCCGCCGCAGGCGGCCCTCGAAGGACGACGGCCCGGGCCACTCCTCTTTTGGCCGTCGATCCTTCGAGGCTCGCGGCCTGTTGGCCGCTCGCACCTCAGGATGACGGATCGAGCGCGGTGCACTAAAATAGCTAAATGCCAGCCACCATCGCGGTCAAAGTTCAAAGCGAGCCCTTCGACGTCTCGGCCGAGACGGCGGCGCTGACGCGCGGGCGCACCGATGTCGGCGCGCTCGTCACCTTCACCGGCATCTGCCGCGGCGACGAGAACGGCGAGCCGATCGCGGCGCTCAACCTGGAGCACTATCCCGGAATGGCGGAGGCCGAGATCGAAAGCCACGCCGCCGAGGCGGCGCAACGCTGGCCGCTGAGCGGCGTCATCGTCATTCACCGCTATGGCCGAATCGCGCCGGGCGATGACATCATGATGGTGGCCACCGCGTCGTCGCACCGCGCTGCCGCCTTCGCCGCCGCCGATTTCCTGATGGACTATCTCAAGACCCGGGCGCCGTTCTGGAAGCAGGTTGAGAAGGCATCCGGCAAAAACGGCTCAGAAAAAACCTGGGTCGAAGCCAAGGCCGATGACGATGCGGCGGCCGCACGCTGGACGAAGTCCGGCCGGTCGAGCGGCCGGGCCGCCGAATAGCCGGAGAGGGTTCATGATCCCGTTCGTGATGGCGGCAGTGGCGGTGATGGCGCTCACGGCGCGGCCGGCGCCGGCGGCGGAGACGGCCTACTTCGACGTGACCAAGGGCGCGCATCCGCACGATGTCGCACCGGCGCCCGATGGGCTCGTCTGGTACACCGCGCAGCATCAGGGCGCGCTCGGCATTCTCGATCCCAAGACCGGCAAGGTCACGCAGGTGCCGCTCGGCGCCGACTCGGCGCCGCATGGCGTCATCCTCGGGCCGGACCGCGCCGCCTGGATCACCGACGGCGGGCTGAACGCCATCGTGCGCTACGACTCGGCCACGAAGGCGGTGAAGACCTTCCCGCTGCCGGCGGCGTTTCCCAACGCCAATCTCAATACCGCGACCTTCGACCGCAAAGGCATTCTCTGGTTCACCGGCCAGAACGGCGTCTATGGCCGCGTCGATCCGGCCACCGGCAAGGTCGAGGCCTGGAAGGCGCCGAAAGGCGTCGGCCCTTACGGCATCACGACCACGCCGAACGGCGATGTCTGGTACGCCTCGCTCGCCGGCGATCACATCGCCAAGATCGACACGGTGTCCGGCGACGCGCTGGTGGTGGCGCCGCCGCGCCCCGGCGTCGGTCCGCGCCGCATCTGGTCGGACTCCAAGAACATCCTGTGGGTGAGCTTCTGGAGAACGGGTGAGGTCGGCCGCTACGATCCGCTCAACAAGGTATGGCGCGTCTGGAAACTGCCCGACGCCAATGACGGCGCCTACGCGGTGTTCGTCGATGACAAGGACAAGGTCTGGCTGTCGGACTGGAATGCGAATGCGATCGTGCGCTTCGATCCGGCGACGGAGAAGTTCGAGCGATTCCCGAGCAATCGCAAGCGCGCGGACGTGCGCCAGATGCTCGGCCGGCCTGGCGAGTTGTGGGGCGCCGAATCCGGCACCGACCGTCTGGTCGTGATCCGCGACTAGCGGCGGGACACCATGACACAAGCCGTCATCACGCGACGCCAGATATTGACGGCGATGGCTGGGGGCGCGGCAAGCGGCGTCGCGGCGGGTTTTTCTCCGGCGCTGGCGCTGACGGCAAATCCGGTGCGCGATGCCCGCATCACGCGCCTCATTGGCGAGGCCGCACGGCTGCCGGCGGTCGCGCAGCGCATCGGCTTCATTTCGCATGCACTGATCGGCTCGCCGTACCGCGCCTACACGCTGATCGGCGGGCCGCGCCGGCCCGAGCACTTCGTCGTGCGCGACGACGTCTTCGATTGCGTCACGTTTTGCGAAACGGTGCTGGCCGCGGCGCGCTCGCGCGATGTGTCGGAGTATCAAGCGCAACTGCGGCTGATCCGCTACCGCGACGGCGTGGTCGAGTGGCGCGCTCGTCATCATTATTTCGCCGACTGGTGCAGCGACAACGTCGCCAACAAGGTCTGCCGCCCGCTGCTGCTGCCGGGCAGCGAGACGGTGACCAAGCGGCTCAACTCGGAGCCCGGGTTGCCGCCGCAGCGTTCGGTGATGATCATGCTGCCGACGACGGCGCTGCTGGCGCACAAGGCGCAGCTCGCCACCGGCGACATCATCGGCTTCATGTCGCGCAGGCCCGGGCTCGATTATTATCACTCGGGCTTCGTCGTCGCCGACGATCACGGCGGCCTGTGGCTGCGCCACGCCGCGCAGAGCCGCCGCCGCGTCGTCGATGAGCCGCTGACGCGCTTCCTGCGCGACAATCGCACGCAGGCGGTGACGCTGCTGCGGCCGCGGGAACCCGAGCGCGGCTCCATGCTTATATAAGCGGGGCGATCATCATCAATTCACTGGCGTTTCGTGATGCTTGCTCTCACCGTCCTGCCCGGTAAGCCCCAATCGATCACCCTGGAAGACGTACCCGCTCCTCCGCCGAGCGACGGCGCCGTGTTGGTGCGCGCGCTCGCGCTCGGCATCTGCGGCACCGACCGCGAAATCATCTCCGGCGACTATGGCACCGCGCCGCCCGGCGAACGGCGTCTCATCATCGGGCACGAGTCGCTCGGCCGCGTCGAGGAAGCGCCCGAAGGCTCGCACCTGAAGCGCGGCGACCTTGTCGTCGGCATCGTGCGCCGTCCCGATCCGGTGCCATGCCCGGCCTGCGCCGCCGGCGAATGGGACATGTGCCGCAACGGCCGCTACACCGAGCGCGGCATCAAGGCGCGCAACGGATATGGCAGCGAACATTTCCGCGTCGAGCCGGAATTCACCCTCAAGCTCAACCCGGCGATGAGCGAACTCGGCGTGTTGATGGAACCCACTTCAATCGTCGCAAAGGCGTGGGAGCAATGCCTGCGCATCGGCGATCGCGGCGCCGCCTGGCGGCCGCGCACGGCCTTGATCACCGGGGCAGGGCCGATCGGTCTGCTGGCGGCGATGATCGGCGTGCAGCAGGGCCTCGACGTTCACGTCTATGATCGCAACACGGAAGGCGCCAAGCCCACGCTGACGCGGGATCTTGGCGCGACCTATCACACGGGCGGCTTTCCCGATCTCGGGAAGCTCGCGCCCGACATCGTCATGGAATGCACCGGCGCCGCCCCGGTGGTGGAGCAGACCATGGGCAATGCGGCAGCGGCCGGCATCGTCTGCCTCGCCGGCGTCTCCGGGACGGGCCACGAAATTACCTTCGACGTCGGCGGCTTCAACCGCGCCATGGTGCTCGACAACCAGACCGTCTTCGGTTCGGTCAACGCCAATCATCGCCATTACGCCGCCGCGGCGGCCGCGCTCGCCAGCGCGGATCGGGACTGGCTGTCGCGTCTCATCACCCGCCGCGTGCCGCTGTCGCGCTGGCGCGAGGCGTTTGAGCGGCGCGACGACGACATCAAGGTCGTGCTCGATTTCAGCGACGCCTTGGATTCCCCGGCACATTGATTACCTTCGAGGCCGTATGACTTTGCGAATCGAAGATTACGCCCTGATTGGCGATCTCGGCAGCGCCGCGCTCGTGGGCCGCGATGGCTCGATCGATTGGCTGTGCTGGCCGCGGTTCGATTCCGACGCGTGCTTTTCGGCCCTGCTCGGCACACCCGATAATGGCCGCTGGCTGATCGGCTGCAACGATCCGGACGTGCGGATCACGCGGCGCTATCGGCCGAACACGCTGATCCTGGAAACGCGTTTCGAGACCGACACCGGCAGTGCGCTGCTGATCGATTTCATGCCGCCGCGCCAGGGGGATTCGCACCTGATGCGGATTCTCACCTGCGAGCGCGGACACATCGAGTTGCATGGCGAATTGATCCTGCGCTTCGGGTATGGCGCGACGGTGCCGTGGGTGACACGCATCGACAGCAACACATTGCGCGCCATCGCCGGTCCCGACATGGTCGTGCTGCGCTCCTCGGCCCCCTTCCGCGACAAGGACTTCAAGACCAGCGCCGACTTCGTCATGAAGGAGGGGCAGAGCTACAATTTCAGCCTGTCCTACGCGCCGTCGCATGACGGATTGCCGGCGGCGCTCGACGTCGGCGCCAGCCTCGCCCACACCGAGCGCTACTGGCAGGACTGGTCGGCGAGGAACCAGATCGACGGTCCCTACACCGAAGCGGTGGTGCGTTCGCTGATCACGCTCAAGGCGCTCACTTACGCGCCCACCGGCGGCATGGTGGCGGCGCCGACGACGTCGCTGCCGGAATGGATCGGCGGCGTACGCAACTGGGATTATCGCTTCTGCTGGCTGCGCGACGCAACGCTGACGCTGCTGGCGCTGATGAATGCCGGCTATTACGACGAAGCCCGCGCATGGCGCGACTGGCTGCTGCGCGCCGCCGCCGGCTCGCCGAACCAGATCCAGATCATGTACGGCATTCGCGGCGAGCGGCGGCTCAGCGAATGGACTGTGCCGTGGCTCGACGGCTACGAAAAGTCGCAGCCGGTGCGCATCGGCAACGCCGCCTATCACCAGCTGCAACTCGATATTTTCGGCGAGGTGATGGACGCGCTGCATCAGGCGCGTACTGGCGGCCTCGGCCATCACGAAGCGGGCTGGGATCTCGAATGCGCGCTGCTCGAGCACCTGGAAACCATCTGGAACCAGCCCGACGAGGGCATTTGGGAAGTGCGCGGCGAGCGTCAGCACTTCACGTATTCCAAGGTCATGGCCTGGGTGGCCTTCGACCGCGCCATCAAGAGCGCCGAGATGCACAATCTGCCCGGCCCCGTCGCGCACTGGCGCTCGGTGCGGCATCGCATTTTCCGCGACGTCTGCGCGAACGGTTTCGACGAGGAGCTCAACAGCTTCACGCAGTACTACGGCTCGAAGGAGCTCGACGCCAGCCTGCTGCTGCTGCCCGAGCTCGGCTTTCTGCCGCCGGAGGATCCGCGCATCAAGGGCACGGTGGAAGCGGTGGAGCGCCATCTCATGCGCGACGGCCTGCTGCTGCGTTACGACACGGCGAAAACCGATGATGGCCTGCCGCCGGGCGAGGGCGTGTTCCTGGCCTGCAGCTTCTGGCTGGTCGACGCCTACCTGATGCTCGGCCGCGCCGACGATGCCGAGGCGCTGTTCAACCGGCTGCTGGCGCTGCGCAACGATCTCGGTCTGCTCAGCGAGCAATATGAGCCGCGCGCGGGCCGGCAGGTCGGCAACTTCCCGCAGGCTTTCTCCCATCTCGCTCTGGTCAACACCGCGAGCAATCTGTCGCATTATCGCAAGCCCGCGGAGCAGCGTTCCGAAAGGCCGGTGGCCGGCAAGGAAAAGTCGCCGAAGGCAGCCGTGCCGCAGGCGGCGGGCTGACCGTCGGCGAAGCCTATTGACCGCCGGGGCAACGACCTGAACATTGCCTCCCAAGCCGCGCCGCCCGCAGGCGCAGCAGATGGACAGGGAGGTTTCTCGCGTGTTGCTCGACGTTCGCACCTACAAGATCAAGCCGGGCTGCATGGCCCCGCATCTCGCCCTCTATGAGCGCCTCGGCTATCCGGCGCAGCTCCGCCATCTCGGCGAGCCCTTGTGCTACGCCAACGCCGAAAGCGGCGAGATGAATTCCATCGTGCACATCTGGGTCTATGACAGCGCCGCCGACCGCGAGCAGAAGCGCGCCCGCATGATGCAGGACCCGGAATGGAAGAACTATCTCGCCGAAAGCGCCAAGGCGGGATACCTGCTCGAGCAGAAGACCAGCCTGATGACGCCGGTGTCTTTCGCGCCGCCAATTCCGAAGCGCAAGGTCTGAACGTGCGGCGTCGGGCCTCTCGCGGGCCCGACGCCGATCGTCTATAGATGGCCCAAATTCAAGGGGCGGCGGGCCATGGTCCTTGGCGACGGTCCGCAACGGTATCGGAGCTTTCTCTCATGCGTTCGAACGACGGCACCCGCACTGGCGGCGAAATCCTGATCGACCAATTGGTGCTGCACGGCGTCAAACACGCCTTCTGCGTGCCGGGTGAGAGCTATCTCGCGGCGCTCGATGCGCTGCACGACGCGCCGATCAAGCTGACGATCTGCCGGCACGAAAGCACCGCGGCAATGATGGCCGAGGCGGTCGGCAAGGCGACCGGCAAGCCCGGCATCTGCTTCGTCACGCGCGGCCCCGGCGCCACCAACGGCTCGGCCGGCGTGCATATCGCCAAGCAGGATTCCGCGCCGATGATCATGTTCGTCGGCCAGGTCGGCCGCGACATGCGCGAGCGCGAGGCGTTCCAGGAACTCGACTACCGCCAGGTGTTCGGCGGCATCGCCAAGTGGGCGACCGAGATCGACGATCCCACGCGCATTCCGGAGATCGTCTCGCGCGCGTTCTTCACCGCCTGCAACGGCCGTCCGGGGCCGGTGGTGGTGGCGCTGCCGGAGGACATGCTGACCGAGCGCGCCGTGGCCGTGGACGCCACCGCCTTCGAGCCGGTCGAGACCTGGCCGGGCCTCAACGACATGAGCCGGCTGCAGAAGATGCTGTGGGCCGCGAAGAAGCCGGTGGCGCTGATCGGCGGCTCGCGCTGGTCGGAAGCGGCGAGCGCGGCGATGATGCGCTTTGCCGAACGCTTCGCGCTACCGGTGGCGACGACGTTCCGCTATCAGCATTTGTTCGATGCCATGCACCCTTGTTACGCGGGCGATTTCGGCATCGGCCCCAATCCGAAACTGCTGGCGCGCGTGAAGGAGGCTGACCTCGTCCTGCTGATCGGCGACCGCATGAGCGAGATGTCGTCGCAGAGCTACACGTTGTTCGACATTCCCGTGCCGCAGATGAAGCTGGTGCACGTGTTCCCGGGATCGGAAGAACTCGGCCGCGTCTACCACCCGGCGCTGGCCATCAATGCGTCGCCGACCGCGTTCTGCGCGGCTCTCGAAGGGCTGCAGCCGCCGAACGACATCGCCTGGAAGGGCGCGGCCGATACCGCGCACTCCGATTTTCTGAGCTGGGGCGAGAAGGCGACGCCGCAGCCCGGCAACATCAATCTCGGTGAGGTGATGGTGTGGCTGCGGGATAACCTCGGCCCCGACGCCATCATCACCAACGGCGCCGGCAACTTCGCCACCTGGATCAACCGCTTCTATCGTTTCCGCCGCTACTCGACGCTGATCGCGCCGACCTCCGGCTCGATGGGCTACGGCTTGCCGGCCTCGCTGGCGATGAAGACTTTGTATCCCGAGCGGACCGTGGTGTGCGTTGCGGGCGATGGCGATTTCATGATGACCGGCCAGGACTTCATGACTGCGGTCCAATACGGGCTCGGGATTGTCGTTGTCCTTTGGGACAACGGCACCTACGGCACCATCCGCATGCATCAGGAGCGCGAATATCCGGGCCGCGTGGTTGGCACCGACCTGCGCAATCCGGACTTCGCCGCCTATGCCAAGGCCTTCGGCGGCTTCGGCATCCGCGTCGACAAGACCGCCGACTTCCCGGCGGCGTTTGCGCAGGCGCAGAAGTCCGGCCTGCCGTCCATCATCCACCTCAAGGTCGACGCCGAGCCGCTGACCCCGGGCCTGTCGATGAGCGCGATCCGGCAGAAGGCGCTGTCGGGCAAATAGCTGTCCACCCCTGCGTCGGTCCGGCCCGGCCCGGGCGCTTGCCAGGTTTGGGTGAATCGCTATTCACTCATTCAATGCCATACCGTCGCACGGAAAATGTCGTTCGCCGGCTCGCCGAGCGCGAGAAGGCCATTCTCGATGCCGCCATCGCCTTGGCGGCCGAGGGTGGTATGGCGGCGGTGCAGATCGTCGCGGTGGCCGGCCGCGCCGGCATCGCCGCCGGCACCGTCTATCGCTACTTCCCCACCAAGAACGACCTCGTGGCCGAACTGATCGCGGCGGTGGCCGGCCGCGAACTCGAGGCCATGCAGACGGCGGCCGATGCGGCGCCGGGACCGCTGTCGGCGCTGGCCTCGGCGATCGCCCGGTTTTCGGCACGGGCGCTGGCCGAACGGCGGCTGGCCTGGGCGGTGATTGGCGAGGCCGTGGATGCCGAAGTCGATGTCCTGCGAATGGACTTCCGTCAATCGCTGGCCGGCGAACTGGAGCGGCGCATCAACATCGCCATCGGCCTGCGCTTTCTGCCGGATCAGGATGCGCGGCTCGCGGCACCCGCCATCGTCGGCGCGCTGATGGAGGGACTGCTCAGCCCGCTGGCGCCGGCCTATGAGGATGCCGCGCAGGCTCGCGAGGCGGTGCAGACGGTGACGCTGCTGTCGCTGCGGGCGCTCGGCGTCATCGACGCGCGGGCCCGCGGTCTGGTAGCGCAGGTCGTGCTGACTTAGGGCCGACGGTCAGACCATCGCCTCTGCGGGCACGTCGGCGAGCGGAAGCTCGACGTGGTAGGTGCCCGGGTCGTCCGGGTCGTGGCTGCTGTGAAAGCCGAGTTCGGCGCACATCTGCAGCATCGTGGTGTTCTCCGCGAGCACCTGGCCGCGCACCGCCTTGAGGCCGTGTTCCTTCGCATAAGCGATCATGTGTTTCATCATCAGCCAGCCGAGACCGCGCCCCTTGAGATGCGAGCGCAACAGGATGGCGAATTCGCCGGTCTCGTGCTGTTCGTCGTCATGCAGGCGGACGACGCCGAGCAGTTTGCCGTCGGCATCGAGCGCGACGAACGCCATCGCGTTTGCCGGGTCGTAATGAACCAGCTTGTCGATCATCTCCGGCGACAATTCCCGGATGGCCGAGAAAAACCGCAGCCGCAGATCGAAGCTCGTCACCTTGGCAAGAAAGTCGGGATAGAGCGCGGCGTCCTCCGGCCGAAGCGGGCGGAGCACCACCATTTCGCCGTTGAGCAGTTTGACGTGGCGGCTGAGCATGTTCCTCCACACGTCTCCGCCAATGCGGAGACCGGAGTGTTGGTTCCTGCGTCAATCGGCAGCCATTGCTGCGCAGGCAAGAACGGGCGTCAAGCCGGGCCGCCGCTAGTGCGACATCAGGACCGGGACGGTCATGCTCTCGAGGATGCCGCGGGTGGCGCCGCCGAGCACGAATTCACGCAGCCGCGAGTGACCATAGCCGCCCATGACGATCATGTCGGCGCTGGAATCGGCGGCATAGGACAGGATCGTCGAGGCGACGTCGATGTCGGGCGAGGTGATGCGCTTGACGTCCACCTTGAGACCGTGACGCGCCAGATGCTGGCCGAGGTCGGCGCCGGCGATTTCGTTTTCCTTGCCGGCCTTGTTGCCGATCATGACAACCTCGACCTGCCTGGCCTTTCGCAGGAGCGGCATGCTGTCGGCGACGGCGCGGGTCGCGGCGCGGCCGCCGTCCCAGCAAACCATGACGCGGTCGAGCTTGAGTCCACCTTTGTGAATGAACGGCACATAGACCACCGGCCGCCCGGACTCGAACAAAGCGGCTTCGTCGATGACTTCGTCCTGGATGCCTTCGTTCGGATCGGGCTGGCCGACGACCACGAGGTCGAAGCGCCGCGCGATGCGGGCAAACTGATCCGCCGCGCCGGATACGCTCGAGGTCAAGGTGCGGGTCTCGGCCGAGAGGCTGGACCGCTTGGCGGCGGCTTCGAAGCGCGCCGCCGCCTGCTTGGCTTTCTTCTCGGATTCGGTGCGCTGCGCCTCGATGAATTCGGGCGGAATGCCGCCCATGACGGCGCCGGGAATGATCGGCTCGTAGGCTACGGCAATGCCGGCGACGTGCGCCTCGAAGGCTTCGCCGACTGCGACGGCGAAATCGCCGGCGGGGTCCTTGGCGCCCAAGCCCAGATTGACGACAACATCCTTGATCATAATAACGGCCTCCCTTGCGACCTGTGCGCCTGAAATTGGCAACCGGTTTATGCTCGGTTCCCCGCACGGCAGCTTTGACCAAGGTCAAATGCTACCATGCTTTCGGTCGTGTTGCCGAACCCCGGTGGCTGGCAATCAATATCACGATTGCGGTCGAATTGACCGCCGTCAGGCGGGGAGCTGCTGCGCTACTTCTTCTTGCCCGACGCGTCGAACTGCTTGAGGTAGGCCCACAGGTTCTTCGCCTCGGTCTCGTTCTTGATGCCGGGGAAGATCATCTTGGTGCCTTTGATCTTGGCGCGCGGATCCTTGATGTAATCGAGGAATTGCGTCTCGTCCCAGGTGATGCCGGAATTCTTGTTGGCGTCCGAGTAGGAATAGCCCGGCGCCGTGCCGGAGTGGCGGCCGTCGATGCCGTTGAGCTCGGGGCCGACCTTGTTCTTGGCGTCTTCACCGATCGCATGGCAGGGCAGACATTTCTTGAACGACGCTTCGCCTGCCGCCAGGTCCTGCGCCGCGGCATTTTGCGCCGCCACAACGAGCGCCGCCGCGCCCAACAATGCGCCCCAGACATACGCCTTGCTCATCGGGTATTTCCTTTCCTCGGTTCGGGCGACATTGGGCCCCGCTTCGCTTATATTCTAATAACTGAATGCTTCTGCCGGCGCCCGGTGTCAACCCGCGCGATTGACTGATAACGTCGCCGCCGACAATTGCCGAGATATGACCTTCGAGTCCGGAGACTTAATCGATGTCGGTCAAAATGCCGGAAACGGATGCCGCAGTCCTGGGCCGGCGCGCCCAGATCGTCAAGACGCTGCGGGATATCGTGCCAGGCGAGGGCGTGATCGACCGCGAGCGCGAGATGAAGCCCTTCGAATCGGACGGGCTGACCGCCTATCGCCAGCTCCCGATGGTCGTGGTGCTGCCCGAGACCACCCGGCAGGTCTCCGAAGTGCTCAAATATTGCCACGACAACGGCATCAAGGTGGTGCCGCGGGGCGCGGGTACCTCGCTGTCCGGCGGCGCGCTGCCGCTGGCTGATGGCGTGCTGCTCGGCATGGCCAAGTTTAACAAGGTCCGCGAGATCGATTTCGAGAACCGCGTCGCGGTGGTCGAGCCCGGCGTGACTAATCTCGCGGTCTCGAACGCCGTCGCCCATGCCGGCTTCTATTACGCGCCCGACCCGTCGTCGCAGATCGCCTGCACCATTGGCGGCAACATCGCGGAGAATTCCGGCGGCGTGCATTGCCTGAAATACGGCATGACGACCAACAACGTGCTCGGCTGCGAGATCGTGCTGATGACCGGCGAGGTGCTGCGGCTCGGCGGCAAGCATCTCGACTCGGAGGGCTACGATCTGCTCGGTCTGGTCGTTGGTTCGGAAGGGCTGCTCGGCGTCGTCACTGAGGTAACGGTGCGCATCCTCAAGAAGCCGGAGACGGCGCGCGCGGTGCTGATCGGTTTCCCGACCTCGGAAGAGGCGGGCGCCTGCGTGTCGAAGGTGATCGGCTCCGGCATCATCCCCGGCGGCATGGAGATGATGGACAGACCGGCGATCCATGCCGTCGAGCAATTCGTTCACGCCGGCTACCCGCTCGATGTCGAGGCGCTGCTGATCGTCGAACTCGACGGTCCGGCAGCGGAGGTCGATCACCTCATCGGCCGGGTGGAGAGCATTGCCAAGGAATGCGGCGCGGTGTCATGTCAGGCCTCGACCTCGGAGCAGCAGCGGCTGTTGTTCTGGGCCGGCCGCAAGGCCGCATTCCCGGCGGCGGGTCGCATTTCGCCGGACTATTACTGCATGGACGGCACCATTCCGCGCGCCAAGCTGCCGCTGGTGCTCAAGCGCATGAAGGAGTTGTCAGAGAAATACGGCCTCGGCGTCGCCAACGTGTTTCATGCCGGCGACGGCAACCTGCACCCGCTGATCCTCTACGATTCCAACAAGCCGGGCGAGCTCGACCGCGCCGAGGAATTCGGCTCGGACATCTTGCGGCTCTGCGTCGAGGTCGGCGGCGTCCTCACCGGCGAGCATGGGGTTGGCGTCGAGAAGCGCGACCTGATGCCGGCGATGTTCTCCGAGATCGATCTTGCCGCCCAGCAGCGCGTCAAATGCGCCTTCGACGCCAAGGGACTGCTCAACCCCGGCAAGGTGTTTCCGCAACTGCACCGCTGCGCCGAACTCGGCCGCATGCACATCTCGGGCGGCCGGGTGCCGTTCCCGGATCTGCCGAGGTTTTGAGGTGGCGGTGAAGGTTCTGACCCGTCATCCTGAGGTGCGAGCGCAGCGAGCCTCGAAGGATCGACGGCCCCATCAATTTTGGAGCGGGGCCTCGGCCGTCGCCCTTCGAGGCTCGGCCTTCGGCCGAGCACCTCAGGGTGACGGATTAATGCTAGAGACTCTGTGAATGACCGACGTCCTCAAGCCCACCGACACCTCTCAAGTCGAAGAAGCCGTGCGCTGGGCGCTCGGCAACGACAAGACACTCGAGCTGGTCGGCTCCGGCTCCAAACGTGCGCTAGGGCGGCCGAGCCAGACCGACATGACGCTCGATCTGGGGTCCTTCACCGGCGTCACTTTGTACGAGCCGGACGAGCTCATCCTGTCGGCGCGCGCCGGCACGCCGCTCGCCGAGATCGAGAAGCTGCTCGACGACAACAACCAGCAGCTCGATTTCGAGCCGATGGATTACGGGCCGCTGCTCGGCCAGGGCGCCGGGCAGGGCACCATCGGCGGCGTCATCGCCACCAATCTGTCGGGCCCGCGCCGCATCAAGGCCGGCGCGGCGCGCGATCATTTCCTCGGCGTCACGGCGGTGACGGGCCGCGGCGAGGCGATCAAGTCGGGCGGCCGCGTCGTCAAGAACGTCACCGGCTACGATATGTGCAAGGTGCTGGCCGGCTCCTGGGGCACGCTCGGTGCGATGACCGATGTCACCGTCAAGGTACTGCCGAAACCGGAAACCGAAATGACGGTGGTGGTCGGAGGCCTCGACGACGCGCAGGCCTGTGCGGCGATGGCCGCGGCGCTCGGCTCGTCCTGCGACGTGTCCGCCGCCGCGCATCTGCCGGATCATGTAGCGTCCTACTTCGACGGCTTGCCGAAACCGGAAGCGGCGACGGTGCTGCGGCTGGAAGGGGTGACGCCGTCGGTCGCGCATCGTATGGCCATGCTGACGAAGCTCTTGCAGTCGTTCGGCGCGGTGGTGGCGCTCGACGAAGCCCATTCGAAGAAGCTGTGGCGCAGCGTGCGGCAGGTCGCCCCGTTCACCGGCGACAATGCACGCGCGCGGCCGTTGTGGCGGATTTCGACGGCGCCGGCACAGGCGCACCGGCTGGTCGATCTCATCACGCCGGCCGCGCAGATGTTCTACGACTGGGGCGGCGGTCTGGTTTGGGTGGGGATGCCGTTCGAGGGCGAGGCGGATGTCGGCTCGATCCGCCGCGCCGTGGCGGAACTCGGCGGCCACGCGACGCTTGTCCGCGCGCCGGCGGCGCTGCGGGCCTCGATCGACGTGTTTCAGCCGCAGGAGCCGGGGCTCGCCGCCCTGAGCAAGCGGGTCAAGGACAGTTTCGATCCCAAGGCGGTGCTCAACCCGGGCCGGATGTGGGCCGGCGTCTAACGGTTGCGCCACCGCCCGGCGGCGCCTAGTTTCATCGACGTTTCCATCGGGGTGCCCCGCGAGGGGCTGAGAGGCGGCTTGCCGCCAACCCGTCGAACCTGATCCGGGTCGTTCCGGCGGAGGGAAGTGGATGGCGATCCTCAATACCCATGATGCCGTCTGGTCCGCGCTCGAGGAACTGCGCGCCAAGCGGCCGTTGGTCCACAACATCACCAACTACGTCGCGATGACGGTGTCCGCCAACGTGCTGCTGGCGCTCGGTGCGTCGCCGGCCATGGTGCACGCGGCCGAGGAGGTCGAGGACTTCGTCGCCATCTCGGACGCGCTGTGCATCAACATCGGCACGCTGTCGCCGCCGTGGGTCGAGGCCATGGGCAAGGCGGCGGCGCGCGCCAACGCGCTCGGCAAACCCTGGGTGTTCGATCCGGTCGGCTGTGGCGCCACGCCGTACCGGACCCGAGTGTCGGATGAACTGGCGGTCCTGCGCCCCGCCGTGATCCGCGGCAATGCCGGCGAGGTGCAGAGCATGGCCGGCGCCGGGGCGGGCGCGACCAAGGGCGTTGATTCGGTGGCCGGCGCCGATGCGGCGACCGCCGCCGCGGCCGAGGCTGTGTCGCGCCGGACTGGCGCGGTGGTCGCCGCCACCGGTGCCATCGACCATGTCGTCGAGGGCACCGCCCACCAGGCCATCGAAAGCGGGGACGCCTTGATGCCGCTATCGACCGCGCTGGGCTGCACGCTCAGCGCCGTCGTGGCTGCCTTTACCGCGGTGCGTCCGCCGCGGCAGGCGGCCATCGCCGCGCTCGCCGTCTACGGCGCCGCCGGCGCTGTGGCCGCGCGGAACTGCCGCGGGCCCGGTCATCTGCCGGCCGAGCTCTGCGACGCACTCTATTTGATGGATCGCGACACCCTCCAGCGCGAGGTTCGGTTCACAGCCTGACGTCAAGGATTGACCGGCCCGGGAAAAGCGGGCTTCGATCCATCCGGCGCCGTCGCGCCGACAGCCCGGGTTACTTTCTCGATGCAGACCAACTTCTCGCTGGCCCAGCTCGCCAATCCGCAGATCGCGGAGGCCGACCAGATCCTGCGCGCCTGCGTGCATTGCGGCTTCTGCACCGCGACCTGCCCGACTTACGTGCTGCTCGGCGACGAGCTCGACAGCCCGCGCGGCCGTATCTACCTGATCAAGGAGATGCTGGAGAACGACCGGCCTGCCGACCGCGAGACCGTCAAGCACATCGACCGCTGCCTGTCCTGCCTGTCCTGCATGACGACCTGCCCGTCGGGCGTGCACTACATGCACCTGGTCGATCATGCCCGCGACCACATTGAGAAGACCTACAAGCGGCCGCTGCCGGACCGGGCCATCCGGGCCATGCTGGCGCGGGTGCTGACTGACCAGAGCCTGTTCCGTCTCGCAGTGGTTGGCGGCAAGCTCGCCCGGCCATTCGCGGCGGTTTTCTCTGCGCTCGGCCTGTCGCGGCTGGCGGCCATGGTGCGGCTGACGCCGGTGACCTCGCCGGCGCCGCCGTCCGACCGCGCCCGCAAGGTCTATCCGGCGCAAGGCGAGCGGCGCGGCCGCGTGGCGCTGCTCGGCGGCTGCATCAATCCGGTGCTCAGCCCGTCCACCAACGAGGCCGCCATCCGCACCCTCAACCGCCACGGCGTTGAGGTGGTGATCGCCGAAGGCGAAGGCTGCTGCGGCTCGCTGACCCACCACATGGGCCGCGAGGAACAGGCTTTCGCGCAGGCGCGGGGCACCATCGATGCGTGGATACGGGAGATCGAGCGCGAGCCGCTCGACGCCATTCTGGTCACCGTGTCGGGCTGCGGCACCACGATCAAAGACTACGGCCACATGTTCCAGGGCGATGCGGCCTACGCCGACAAGGCCAGGCGCGTCTCAACATTGGCCAAGGACGTCAGCGAATACCTCGCTACGCTCGGCCTTGTGGCCAACGCGACGGCGCAGCCGCTCAACGTCGCCTATCACGCCGCGTGTTCGTTGCAGCACGGCCAGAAGGTAGTGCATGCGCCGAAAGATTTGCTTTCCAAGTTGGGGTTTGTCGTCAAAGATATTGGCGAGGGGCATTTGTGTTGCGGCTCAGCGGGCACCTACAACATTCTTCAGCCGGCCATCGCGGCGCGGCTGCGGGACCGCAAGGTTGCCAATATCGAACAGCTCCAGCCGGATGTGATCGCGGCCGGTAATATCGGCTGCATGACTCAGATCGCTTCCGGAACGTCGATACCGGTCGTCCACACGGTCGAGCTGATCGATTGGGCGACCGGCGGCCCGGTGCCGGAGCCGCTCGCCCGACAAGGTCTCAGCCTTGACGAAGCCAGCGCCGGCTAGGGCGCGAACCGGCAGGTTGATTGTTTCGTGTGAAGGTCGCGGAATGAGTGGCCGCGGCCTTTGGTTGGACCAAACGTAATCCCGTTGAGCCTAAACCGATCGGAGGTCGATCATGGCGAAGAAGCGGAAGAAGGCTGCAAAGACGTCGAAGAAGAAAGCCAAGAAGGCTGCACCGGCCAAGAAAAAGGGCATGGTGAAGACCAAGAAGAAGGCCGCGAAGAAGGCGGCGAAGCCGGCCAAGAAGGCGGCGCCCAGGAAGAAGGCGGCCCCCAAGCCGGCGGCGCCCGCGCCGATGGCCCCGGCGCCGGCCGCGCCGAGCATGGGCGGCATGGGCGACGGACAATAAGCGCGCGGCTTTCGCCGCCGCGACGTCACCGTGAGACGGGCGGTCGCCAGCCGGCGGCCGCCCGTCGCGTTTCACCGGGGACGCGAAAAAATCGGCCCTTCTTTGTAAGCAAATCATTACCAAGGCCCCGCTAGGATCGCGCGTCCGTCAACGACGCGAGGATAGGCTGTTGGAATTCCTGTGGGCCGCGCTGACGCGCAATTTCGACCACCTTTTGAATGTCTTCTTCAGGGTCGGCTCGGATTTCTCGATCAACTCGCTGCTCTGCGCCCTGACCGTGGCCGTCGCGTTCGTCGTCTGGCGGAGGCTGCGCCGTGGCCGGCCGCTTCGGCTGCGGGCGCTGGGGCGCGCCTTGTTCCCGCGCCGTATCCTGCGCAGCCCCTCGACCGTCGCCGATATCGGCTACTTTCTGTTCAACGTCTTCGTTTTCGGCGCCATCGTCAGCTTCGTCGCCGTCTCGTATCAGTTCCTGACCAATGGGGTATTGAACGGCCTGATCGCGCTGTTCGGCAAGCCTGCGCCCTCGACCTGGCCGGAATGGGCGTCACGATCCGTCATCACCGTGATGCTGTTTCTCGCCTACGAGCTCGGCTACTGGATCGATCACTATCTCAAGCATCGGGTGCCGTTCCTGTGGGAGGTGCACAAGGTGCATCACACCGCGGAGGTGCTGACGCCGCTGACGACCTTCCGCATGCATCCGCTCGACAGCTATGTCTTCGGCAACATCCTCGCCATCGTCGCCGCGATCACCAACGGCGTCGGCGCCTACACTTTCGGCGACACGACCTATCAATATGCACTGTCGGGCAGCAACATCATCCTCGTGGCTTTCATCCACATCTACGTCCACTTGCAGCACACCCATATGTGGATCGCGTTCCGCGGCCTGCTCGGCCGCGTCTTCCTGAGCCCGGCGCATCATCAGGTTCATCACTCGACCAATCCGGTCCACTTCAACAAGAACCTCGGCAGTTGCCTGGCGATTTGGGATTGGCTGTTCGGCACCTTGCATGTTCCATCGAAGGCGCCGGAGAAGCTCACATTCGGCGTCGAACCGGCGCAGGCCAATGCCCACACGATCACCGGCGAGTTCATTACGCCTTTCGGCCGTGCTTTCACGGCATTGGTGGCGATGATTCCCGGCCTGCCGCGGCGGTCTGTCCCGCTGACTGTCGCTGAAACCGAGCAATCCTGAGCTGCGAAGCACGGGTCTGCGGGCGCGCCGATTGCATCGGTGTGCCATGCCGCCTAAATTGACCGTTTGGCGGCCTGCGGGCCGTCATCCAGAAACGTCCGTCCAGAAACGCGAGAGGGAGAGCCAATCCATGCCGCACAAAATTCTACTCATGGGCGCATCCTACGGGTCGCTGTTGGCCTCCAAGCTGCTGTTTGGCGGGCATTCGATCCACCTCGTGTGTCTGCCGGCCGAAGCCGACCTGATCAACGCCGAGGGTTTCAAGGTGAAGCTGCCGGTGCGCGGGCGCGCCGAGCCGGTGCTGCTGGAATCGCGCAAGCTGCCGGGCAAGGTGACCGCGGGGCCGGCGGCCGGGGTCAATCCGGCCGACTACGATCTCATCGGTCTGTGCATGCAGGAGCCGCAATATCGCTCGGAGGGCGTGCGGCAATTGCTCGACGCCGTCGGCAAATCAAAGAAGCCGTGCATGTCGATCATGAACATGCCGCCGCTGCCATACATCAAGCGCATCCCCGGCCTCGACTACGAGCCGCTGAAGGCGGCCTACACCGACGCGTCGGTATGGGATTCGGTTGATCCGAAGAAGATTACGCTCAACAGTCCCGATCCGCAGGCGATCCGTCCGCCCGACGGCAAGGCAAACGAACTGCTGGTGACGCTGCCGACCAACTTCAAATGCGCCCGCTTCGAGGACGACAAGGACACGGCGCTGGTGCGTCAGCTCGAGAAGGATGTCGAGGCGGCGCGCTTCGACGCGCCCGAGGGCAAGATCGAACTGCCGGTCAAGCTGAAGGTCTACGATTCGATCTTCGTGCCGCTCGCCAAGTGGTCGATGCTGCTCGCCGGCAACTACCGCTGCATCACCAAGGACGGCATGCGCACCGCCAAAGAGGCCGTGCACACCAACATCGAGGAATCGCGCTCGGTCTATAACTTCGTGTTCGACCTGTGCGTCAAGCTCGGCGCCTCGCCGTCCGACCTGGTGCCGTTCGAGAAATACGCCGCCGCGGCCGAGAGCCTGTCGCGTCCAGCCTCGGCGGCCCGCGCCCTCTATAACGGCGCGCCGAACATCGAGCGGGCCGACAAGCTGGTCCAGCTGATCGCCAAGCAAAAGGGGCTGAGCCATCCTGTCATTGATGCCGGGGTTGCCCTGGTTGACGAGCTTCTCGCCGCCAACCGCAAGAAGGCCGCCTGAGCCCCGAATCACGCGGCGATACCGCCGATCCGGCCGGCCTGTCATGCGGACAGGCCGGCCTTTTTATTTGTTTTATATACGGATGGCTGAGCACGGCGGCCGCGGGATCGATTGCCGCTGCCTCTTAAAAAGGCAATCAAACAGGGGCTATTTGGCCGCAAGCGGTTTCGTTCTACCGGGGGCAGCTCTGTGACTTCGCCGCAACACCGTGTTTTGAATCTCTGGAAAGTCGGGCTGTTCGCCTAATAAGGCAGCAACTGCCAACGTTTTCGCCTTGCCGATTTGCATGACTCCGGACGAAAAATAATCCCAACGCGCGCCTCGTTGCGTCAGAGCGCGAGATCGGCAGCCGGGGGTACGGCCAGCCGAGACCGCAAGGGGGCGTTGCTGGTGGATCGGCGTTGCGTCGATCGAAATGCAAAAGGGGCAGGGTCCTATGAAGAAGGTTGTGTTGTCAGCTCTCGCCGCGGTGGCTTTGTCCGCTGCGCCCGCGTTTGCCGCGGACATGCCGGTGAAAGCGGCGAAGGTCGCCCCGGCGCCCGCGCCGAGCATCTTCGATATCGCCATCGGCGGCGTCGTCATGTCGGATTACAATTTCCGCGGCGTTTCGCAGTCGAACCGCGGCTTCTCGGGCGGCGCTTACTTCGAGCCGCAGCTCTCGATCGGTTTCGGCACGCTCTACGCAGGCATCGCGGCTTACGGCATCAGCTGGCCGACCAATCTCGGTTTCACCGATCCGTCCGCCGAAGTCGACCTGTACGGCGGCTGGCGCAACACCTTCGGCGCCTTCTCGGTCGATCTCGGGTTCATCTACTATTACTACCCGAAGGAAACCTTCAACGGCTTCACCAACGACAGCGATTTCTACGAAATCTACGGCAAGTTCGCCTACGCCATCACGCCGGACCTGTCGATCGGCGCCAACGTCTTCTATACGCCGGACCTCCTGAACTACAGCGAGACCTTCGCCACGGTCGGCGTCGGCGGCGGCAATGTCGGTGCGACCTATGCGTCGTTGACCGCCAAGTGGACGACGCCGTGGACCTATAGCGGCATCGGCTCCTTCATCAGCGGCGAACTCGGCCACTGGTGGATCGACGGCAGCCAGTTCATCGCCGCGGGCTTCGGCCCGGCGGGCGCGGTCGCGGGCGGCGGCCTCGACCCGGACTACACCTACTGGAACGCCGGCATCGGCTTCACCTACAAGGCGCTGACACTCGACCTGCGCTACCACGGCACCAACCAGAGCGACGACAAGTGCGCCGCCTTCCTGGCGACCAACTCGCCGGTTTCGGCCAACCGCTGGTGCAGCGACACGTTCATCGCCTCGCTCAAGTTCGACACCACGCTCTCGGCCCTCAAGTAGGCCGAACGGATACGGCCCTCATCGGCCAAACGAAAACGGCGGTCCCGCAAGGACCGCCGTTTTTTATTGCCCGGCTTTGAGTACCGGTGGTCTCACTCGGCCGGGGCCAGGGTGCCCTCGCTGAGCCTTGAGCCTTCGGCCTCGCGCTCGACATTGAGACGGCGGCGGTGGAACGCCGCCAGCGTCGAGCGGTGGCCGATCGAGACGATGGTCGTGCCGGGCAGCCGCTCCTGCAACAGCTTGTAGACGGCGGCCTCCGCTGCCTCGTCGAGCGAGGCGGTGGCCTCGTCGAGGAACAGATAATCCGGCTTGAGCAGCAGAGCGCGGGCGATGCCGAGGCGCTGCTGCTCGCCGAGCGACAGCATGCGGTTCCAGTGCGCTTCTTCCTCGAGCCGGGGCACCAGCCCCGGCAGACCGGCGGCGGCGATCAGGTCGCCGATCGCGGCGTTGTCGGCGCTGTCCGGCTCGAGCGGATAGGCGACCGCGGCGGCGAGCGGCGCGATCGGGAAGTAGGGCCGCTGCGGCAGCATCATCACCCGGGCGCCCTTGGGTACATGGACGGCGCCGGAGCCGAACGGCCAGATCCCGGCCAGCGCCCGGAAGAAGGTCGATTTGCCGGAGCCCGACGGCCCGGTGACCAGCACGTGCTCGCCGGCGCCGATGGTCAGGTCGCGGGCGGCGATCAGCGGTGCGCCGGTCGGCAGCTTCACGGCGAGATCCTTGATGGTGATGATGATGGCCTGGCCGTCGCCCGGCGTCACCTCGACGACCGGCGGCGTCACGGCGAGCGCCTGCGCGCTCACGACCGAACGGTCGAAACCGTCGAGACGTTCGATGACCGCGCGCCAGTCGGCGAGGCTGCGGTACAGCGTGACGAAGATCGACAGCGCATCCTGCACGCGGCCGAAGGCGTTGGCGGTCTGCATCAGGCCGCCGAGTTGCATGGCGCCGGCAAAATAGGCCGGACTGACCATGATGAAGGGAAACACCACGGCGGCCTGCGAGTAGGTCGCGGTGAAGAAGGTCAGCTTCTTCTGCCGCGACATGATGGCGAGCCAGTTCGAGACGACGTTGCCGAACCGCATCAGCAGGCGGTCGCGCTCGGCCGCCTCGCCTTCGAGCAGGGCGATCTGCTCGGCGTTCTCGCGCACGCGCACCAGGTTGAAGCGGAAATCGGCTTCGTAGCGCTGCTGCTGGAAATTCAGCGCGATCAGCGGCCGGCCGATCAGATGCGTCAGCGCCGTGCCGATGACGGCGTAGATGAGCGCCGCCCACAACAGATAGCCGGGGATGTTGTAGTCGATGCCGAACAAATGCAGCGGCGCCGCCGCCGACAGATTCCACAGGATGACCATGAAGGAAAACAGCGTCACCAGCGAACTGAGCAGCTGAATGCTGATCGACAGAGTGCTCGAGACGAACGAGGTCACGTCTTCGGCGATGCGCTGGTCGGGGTTGTCGGCCGCTTCGCCGTACAATTGCATGCGGTAGTGGTTGGCGCCGGCGAGCCATTCGTCGAGGTAATGCCGTGTCAGCCAGCGCCGCCAGCGGATCTGGAGCCATTGGTTGAGATAGAGCTGATAGACGGCAAGGCCGACAAAAACCGCTGCCAGTATTGTGAAATAGCCGAGCTGATAGACGAAGGCGTTCCAGTCTTTGTTTTGCAGCGCATTATAAAAATTGGCATTCCACGAATTGAGCAGCACCGTGATGCCGACGATCGTCAGTTCGATGGCGATGACCGCGGCGAGCAGAATGCGCCCGGGCCAGCGGTCCTCGGACCAGAAGTAGGGGCTGGCGATGCGCCACACGGTGGCAAGCGTTGCGATAATGCCTCTCAAGGAAGGCTCCTTTGGCGCGGGCGAAATGAAATGCAGGCAACGGCACAGGCTGTGTCAATTTGACTGCACTGGATATCCGAAAATAGGGCTTTTGCCGGGCCGCCCAACCCTGCCCATGGTTGCGTACCGCTCTCGCTAACCGTACGATGAATTCTCAAGGGTTACCTTGGTATTAGCCTTCCGGCTTAGACTAAGGAATAAGACCCGATTAAAAACGTTTAATAACAAGAACAAAGCGCGACAAAGCAACCCAAGGGAGGGATTCAGATGACCAAGAGCTTGTCTTCGACGACGTCCCGTCGCCGGTTTCTCGGCGGCGCTGCGGTCGCCGGCGTGGCCACGATCGCCATGCCCCAGGTCTCACGCGCGCAAACCGTGACCCTGAAGATGCAGAGCGGTTTCGGCCCGACCGATATTCTCAGCGATTACGGCCGTGACTACGTGACCAAGGTCAACGCCATGGGCGGTGGCCGCCTCAAGATCGACTTCCTTAATTCCGGCGCGGTGGTCAAGCCGTTCTCGGTGATGGATGCGACGTCGACCGGCGTGCTCGATGCGAATTGGAGCGTTCCGGCCTACTGGTACGGCAAGCACCGTGCCGCGTCTCTGTTCGGCACCGGCCCGGTCTACGGCACCAACGCCGATCAATACATGAGCTGGTTCTACTATGGCGGCGGCGACAAGCTTTATCGTGAGCTGACGCAGGACGTCCTGAAGCTCAACGTCGTCGGCTTCTTCTCCTTCGCCATGCCGACCCAGCCGCTCGGCTGGTTCAAGAAGCCGATCAACGGTCCGGAAGACCTCAAGGGCCTGAAGTACCGCACCGTCGGCCTGGCGTCGAATGTCATGCAGGCGATGGGCGCCAGCGTCGCCCAACTCCCCGGGCCAGAAATTCTGCCGGCCATGGAAAAGGGCGTCATCGACGCGTTCGAGTTCAACAACCCGACCTCGGACAGCCGCTTCGGCGCGCAGGACGTCGCCAAGAACTATTACCTGGGTTCGTATCACCAGGCCTCGGAAGCGATCGAAGTCGTCTTCAACAAGGGCAAGTATGAGAGCCTTGCCAAGGAGCAGCAGGAACTTCTCAAGATCGCCGTACAGGCGACCTCGGCCGACGGTGGCTGGAAGGCCTCCGACATCTACTCGAACGATCTCCAGGACCTGATGAGCAAGCACAAGGTGGAGGTCAAGCGCACGCCGGTGTCGGTGTTCAAGGCGCAGCTCGCCGCCTGGGACAAGGTGGTGGAGGAAATCGGTGCGGATTCAGCGCAGGGTCCGATGATCAAGAAGATCCTCGAGAGCCAGAAGGCCTACGCCAAGCGCGTTGCCTTCTACTCGATCAACAACGAAGCCGACTTCAAGTCCGCCTACGAGCACTATTTCGGACCGATGAAGGTCTAGGCGGACACAATCTCTGGCGCCGGGGCGGCACAACCGCCCCGGCAGCACTTTGCTGCATAAGGGGCTGATCTTCCCGTGGAACGTACTCTGCTGTTCATCGACCGGCTCAGCGCCGGAGTCGGCAAGGCCTTCGGCTGGTGCATCATCATCATGACGCTCGGCACCTGTTACGAGGTGTTCGTGCGTTATGTGCTTCGGGCGCCGACCAATTGGGCCTTCGACCTGTCCTATTTCATGTATGGCGCGCTGTTCATGATGGCCGGCGCCTACACCTTATCGCGCAACGGCCATGTCCGCGGCGACGTCATCTACCGCATGATGCCCGTGCGGGTGCAGGCTTCGATCGACCTGGTGCTCTATATCATCTTCTTTCTGCCCGGGGTCGGGGCGCTGCTCTGGTACGGCATCCCTTACGCGCACATTTCCTGGCAGATCCACGAGGTCAGCATCTACAGCCCGACCGGCGCGCCGGTGTACCCGCACAAGACACTGATCCCGATCGCTGCCTTCTTCCTGCTGTTGCAGGGCTTTGCTGAAATCGTCCGCTGCATCGTGTGCATTCGCGACGGCATGTGGCCGGCGCGCCTGCACGACGTCGAGGAAATGGAGTCGGCCATCATGGCCGAGGCCGAGGATCGGCGGCGCATTGAAGATGAGTTGCATGTGGGGGCCAAGCAATGACCTTCACCAATCCGGAAGTCGGCATCATCCAGCTCGCCGGCTTCATCGTCATCATCCTGCTCGGCTTCCCCATTACCTTCACGCTCGTCGCGATGGGCGTGATATTCGGCTATTACGCCATGGGGTCGCGCATCTTCGATCTGCTCGTCACCAACACCTACGACGTGATGTCGAATGACGTGCTGACCGCGGTGCCGTTGTTCCTGTTCATGGGCTACATGGTCGAGCGCTCCAACATCCTCGATCGGCTGTTCTACTCGATCCAGATGGCGGCGCGGCGCGTGCCGGGTGCGCTGGCGGTGGCGACACTGATCACCTGCGCGCTGTTCGCGACCGCGACCGGCATCGTCGGCGCGGTGGTGACCTTGATGGGGCTGCTGGCGTTCCCGGCGATGCTGAAGGCGGGTTACGACGTCAAGCTTTCCGCCGGCGTGATCTGCGCCGGCGGCTGTCTCGGCATTCTCATTCCGCCGAGCGTGCTGCTTATTCTCTACGGCGCGACGACCTCGGTGTCGGTGGTGCAGCTCTATGCCGCCGCCTTTATACCGGGATTCATGCTGGCCGGGTTCTACATCCTTTACGTCATCGCTCGTGTGATGATCAATCCGAAGCTGGCGCCGCGGCCACCGGAGTTCGACAGACCGATCCCGCTCGGCGAAGTCGTCTGGGCGCTGGCCACGTCGTTCTTCCCCTTGGCTGTGCTGATCCTGTCGGTGCTCGGCGCCATCCTGTTCGGCCTCGCGACGCCGTCGGAGGCGGCGGCGGTCGGCGCCGGTGGCTCGATCCTGCTGGCGGCGGCCTATCGGTCGCTGACATTCCAGCGCCTCAAGGAGGCCGTGTACCTGACCGCGCGCACCTCGGCGATGGTCTGCTACCTGTTCATTGGGTCGTGGACTTTCTCCTCGGTGTTCTCGTATCTCGGCGGTCACGAGGTGATCGAGCACTGGGTGCTGGCGGCGAACCTGTCCTCGACCGGTTTCCTCATCCTGACCCAGGTCATCATCTTCCTGCTCGGCTGGCCGCTGGAGTGGACCGAGATCATCATCATCTTCGTGCCGATCTTCCTGCCGCTGCTGAAGACCTTCAGCGTCGACCCACTGATCTTCGGCATTCTGGTCGCGCTCAACATCCAGACCTCGTTCAACACGCCGCCGATGGCGATGGCGGCCTATTACCTGAAAGGTGTGTCGCCGCCTCAGGTCAAGCTGACGGAAATTTTCTCCGGCTCCTTGCCGTTCGTTTTGCTGGTGTTCCTGTCGATGACGCTGGTCTATATATACCCCGGCATTGCGTTGTGGCTGCCGCACACGCTCTACAAGTGAGTGCGGCCTAAATACGAGTGAGCTGGGTGTGACGGACGACGAACTGACAGGGCTGACCGCGATCGAAGCGGCCGAGCACATTGCGAACGGCGACTTCAGCTCCGAGGAGTATGTCGGCGCCTGCCTGGACCGGATCGCGGCGATCGACGGCGAGGTGCATGCCTTCGTGCATCTCGACCCCGACGCAGCGCTGGCTCAGGCGCGCGAGGTCGACGAGCGCCGGCGCAACGGCCAGCCGATCGGCCTGCTGCACGGCATTCCGGTCGCCATCAAGGACATCTTCGATACGGCCGATTACCCGACCGAGTGCGGCACGGCCGTGCTCAAGGGCCGGCAGCCGATGCAGGATTCGGCAGTCGCCGCGCGCTTGCGCGAGGCGGGCGCCGTCATCATCGGCAAGACGGTGACCACCGAATGCGCCTATTTCTCACCCGGACCGACGCGTAATCCGCATGACCTGACGCGCACGCCGGGCGGCTCGTCGTCGGGCTCCGCCGCCGCGGTAGCGGCCGCCATGGTGCCGCTCGCCGTCGGCTCGCAGACCAATGGCTCGGTGATCCGGCCGGCGGCGTTCTGCGGCGTCTATGGCGTCAAGCCGAGCCACGGTCTGATCTCGCGCGCCGGCGCGCTGATGCTGTCGCGGACGCTCGACCATGTCGGCGTCATGGCGCGATCGCTGGCCGACGCCGCGCTGATCCTCGAAGTGCTGGCCGGTTACGATGCGGCCGACGCCGATACGCGGCCGGTGGCTTCACCCGACTATCTCGAGCAGGTGGCCGAGCCGCCGCCGGTGCCGCCGCGGCTTGCTTTCGTGCGCACGCCGGCCTGGGACAAGGCCGATCCGGCGACGCATGCGGCCTTCTCCGAACTCGCGGCCAGCCTCGGCGAACAGGTGTCGGAGATCGATCTGCCGGACGACTATGCGGCCGCCTGGGACGATCACCACGTCATCATGGCGACCGACATGGCGCACAATCTCGATCCCCTGCTGCAACGCGGCGGCGATGTGCTGAGCCAGCAGTTGCGCGATCTGATGACCGAGGGCCGTTCATTCTCGGCGGTCCGGTACCTCCAGGCGCGGCAGAACGGCAAGGCCTACGCCACCGGCATCGGCAAGCTGTTCGACGAGTTCGACGCCATCCTGACGCCATCGACGCCGGGCGTGGCGCCGGTCGGCGAGGCAACCGGCAGCCCCGCGTTCAACACGCTGTGGAGCCTGACTGGCCTGCCGGCGGTGACGCTGCCGCTCCTGAATGGCGAGGGCGGCATGCCGCTCGGCGTGCAGCTCGTCGGCGCAACGCGCGACGATGCGCGGCTCTTGCGCACCGCCAATTGGTTGATCGAGCAATTGGATAGCTAACGGGACGCCGTGCTATTTGGGGTGCGGGCGAAGAGCGGCTTCCAGTCGTCGCCCCAGAACGCCCACAGCATCAAGGCGAGCCCGATCAGCGAGCAGATCCACAGCGGCAGGGCGGCGAGCTTGCCGGCGATCAGCAGCATGTAGCCGATCATGATGATAGCGCCGATCAAAGCTGTGATTGCGTCCGCCATGCGTTCCTCGAGCCAGGTTGTTTGTTCGTTCCCGCCAGTGTAGCGGCGCCGCGGGCGGCGTACCACCGCTTTTTCTGTGCGCTCAGCCCTTCGGCGGCGCGCCGAGCTTTTCCTTTAAGAAGGCGACGGTGCGGCTCCAGGCGAGATCGGCGGCCGCCTTGTCGTAGCGGCTGCTGGTGTCGTTGTTGAAGGCGTGATTGACGTCCGGATAGACGTCGATGGTGAAGGTCTTGCCGGCCTTCCGCAGCGCTTCTTCGTATGCCGGGATGCCGGCGTTGATGCGGCTGTCGAGCCCGGCATAGTGTAGAAGCAGTGCCGCGTGTATTTTCGGCACATCGGCGGCGGGCGGCTGCGCACCGTAATAGGCGACGGCGGCTTTCAAATCCGGCGCCAGCACGGCGATGCGGTTCACCATGCCTCCGCCCCAGCAAAAGCCGACCGCACCGACATTGCCCGTCGATCCGGCATGTGTCGCCAGGAAAGGCACCGCGGCGGCGATGCGCTGCGCGGTCTCGCCGGCGTTGAGCGTGGCGATCATCTCGCGGCCCTTGTCCTCGTCCTTCGGCGTGCCGCCGAGCGGCGACAGCGCATCGACGGCGAAGGCGAGAAAGCCGTCGAGCGCCAGCCGCCGCGCGATATCCTGAATATGCGGATTGAGGCCGCGGTTCTCGTGAATGACGATCACGGCCGGCCTTCTGGCGTCGCCCTTCAGCCGCGCGAGATAGCCGGACATCCGCGTGCCGGCGGCTTCATACGTCGCCGTCTCCGTCGTCAGCCGCGCGTCGCCCGCCGGAACGGTCTCGGCCCGCGCATAATCGTTCTGCAACAGCGGCAGCAACGCCAGCGCCGCGGCGGTCGAGCCGGCGATGGCGGCAAGCCGGTCGAGAAATGTGCGACGATCGATCTGGCCATGCGTGAAGCTGTCATAGAGTTCGACGATGCGTTGGTCGGTCGGGCGCTGATCCATGCGGGGCTCCGGTTGTCGCGGCGGCATTGCGTGCAATGCTGCGTCAAGCGGCGGCCGCGACAAAATAAATTCGGTGTATCGCGGCGATCCGCCGCGCATGGCCGGCATGGCTTGACGCCGCAGCGCCCGCGCGTCATTTCAATGGTCCTTTCCCCGCGCGGCCCGGTGCGGGCTCGCATTACCCGGAGACGCCATGATTTCCCATCGCCTGACCGCGAGCCGGACTGCCGTTGCCCTGACGCTTGCGGCATTGACGTTCGCGAGCGGCGGAGCGGCCGTGGCGCAATCTTTTCCGCTCGGTCAGGTGCTGGTGCTCGACGCTCCGCGCATCGGTGCGCTCAAGCGCGTGCCGGTGATCACCACCGAGAGCGACGGCACCGCGACGATCGATCTGTGGTGCAAGACCGTGGCGGCGCGCCTCACCGTCGAAGGCGCCGGCATCCGCATCGAGACCGCGCCGCTGCCGGAGGCGCTGCCGCAATACATGAGCTCGGGGCAATGCAGCGAGGAGCGCATGCGGGCCGACGTCGATACGCTGACGGCGCTGACGCAGGCGAGCAACTGGCAGCGCCGCGGCGATCATATCTCGCTCGCCGGCCCGGACGGCGCGGCGCCGCTGCGCTTCAGCCTGTCGAGCCACTAGGGCTTTCGCCCGGCAACGCCGCGAACCGCCGCGCCCTGCCGGGGAAGCGGCCGGGCAGGGTGATCTGCGAGGCGGCAGCCTGCGGCTTGACGAAGATGGCGATGACATCCGGATGGCGCTGATGAATGGCGCGCTCCAGCGCGTCGATCGCCTGTTCGATGTCCGGCGTTTCCAGATCATCCTTGAACTCGAGGCTGAGCGCGGCGATGACCTGATCCGGCGCCATGTGCACGGTGAAGGCGATATGCGCGCTGACGATGCCGTCGATCTCGCGCGCCGTGGTGAGGATCGCATCGCGCAGGCGCGGGCTGGCCGGCTCGCCGATCAGCAGGCCCTTGCTCTCGCGCGCCAGGGTCAGGGCCGTGACGCCGAGCACCAGCGCGATGCCGATCGAGGCGGCGCCGTCGAGTTCGGGCCGGCCGAAATAATCGGAGGCGAAGGTGCCGAGTGCGGCCAGCGCCAGCCCGATCAGCGCCGCTGAATCCTCGAACAGAACGATGAAGGTCGGCGGATCCTTGCTGCGGATCACCGCTTCGATGTAACCGGCGCCGCCCTTGGCGCGGCGGAATTCGCGCAGCGCCACGTACCAACTCGCGCCTTCGAACACCATGGCGCAGCCGATGACGATGTAGTTGACATGCGCCGACACAATCTCGGTTGGGTGCAGGACATGCTGCACGCCTTCGTACAGCGCGACCCCGGCGCCGAGCGTGAACAGCAGCAGCGCGACGATGAAGCTCCAGAAATACAGTTCGCGGCCGTAGCCGAGCGGATGGCTCGCGTCCGGCGGCCGCGACGCCTGACGTAGGCCGTAGAGCAGCAGCAACTGGTTGCCGGTATCGACCACCGAGTGGATCGCTTCCGACAGCATCGCGGAGGATCCGGTCCACCAGGCCGCGACAAACTTCACCAGCGCCACCAGCAGATTGCCGGCGGCGGCCGCGTAGACGACGGTTCTGGATTGCGAGGCGGCCATGGACGAGAAGGCTGAGGTTCCTGCGGATGGAACTTCAACGCCGCACGCCTCCCGGAGTTTCAAATAAAAAGGCCCGGCATTGCTACCGGGCCTCTCTTAGGTCTTGGCGATCCCGGATCAGCGGCGCACCGTTTCACGCTGCGCCGCGCCCGGGATAACGCTGTCGCGTTACATCATGCCGCCCATGCCACCCATGCCGCCGCCCGGCGGCATCGCCGGACCGGCTTCCTTCGGAAGTTCGGCGACCATGGCTTCGGTGGTGACGAGCAGGCCGGCGACCGAGGCCGCGTCCTGCAAAGCGGTGCGCACCACCTTGGCCGGATCGACGATGCCCTTGGCGATCATGTCGACATACTCTTCGTTCTGCGCGTCGAAGCCGTAGGTCTCCGACTTCTCGTCGGTGATCTTGCCGACGACGATCGAGCCTTCGACACCGGCGTTCTCGGCGATCTGGCGGATCGGAGCTTCCAGCGCCTTGAGCACGATGTTGATGCCGGCCTGAACGTCGGCATTGTCGTTCGACAGCTTGCCGACCGCCTTCTTGGCGCGCAGCAGCGCGGTGCCGCCGCCCGGCACGATGCCTTCCTGCACGGCCGCGCGGGTGGCGTTGAGCGCGTCTTCGACGCGGTCCTTCTTCTCCTTGACCTCGACTTCGGTCGCGCCGCCGACGCGGATCACCGCGACGCCGCCGGCGAGCTTGGCCAGACGCTCCTGGAGCTTCTCACGGTCGTAGTCCGAGGTGGTTTCCTCGATCTGCGCCTTGATCTGCTGCACGCGCGCTTCGATCTCGGCCTTCTTGCCGGCGCCGTTGACGATCGTGGTCTTTTCCTTCTCGATCACGACCTTCTTGGCGCGGCCGAGCATGTTCACGGAAACGTTCTCGAGCTTGATGCCGAGATCTTCCGAGATGAGCTGGCCGCCGGTGAGGATGGCGATGTCTTCCAGCATCGCCTTGCGGCGATCGCCGAAGCCCGGCGCCTTGACGGCCGCGACCTTGAGGCCGCCGCGCAGCTTGTTGACGACGAGCGTGGCGATGGCTTCGCCTTCGACGTCTTCCGCGATGATGATGAGCGGCTTGCCCGACTGCACAACGGCTTCGAGCACCGGCAGCATCGCCTGGAGACCCGACAGCTTCTTTTCGTGCAGGAGGATGTAGGCGTCCTCGAGCTCGGCGATCATCTTCTCGGCGTTGGTGACGAAGTAGGGCGAGATGTAGCCGCGGTCGAACTGCATGCCTTCGACGATATCGACCTCGGTCTCCATCGCCTTGGCTTCTTCAACCGTGATCACGCCTTCGTTGCCGACCTTCTGCATCGCCTGGGCGATCATCTTGCCGATCTGCACGTCGCCGTTGGCCGAAATGGTGCCGACCTGGGCGACTTCCGACGACGACGACACCTTCTTGGCGCGCTTTTCGATGTCCTTGATCACCGCGGCGGTGGCCAGATCGATGCCGCGCTTGAGGTCCATCGGGTTCATGCCGGCGGCAACCGACTTGGCGCCTTCGCGCACGATCGCCTGGGCCAGCACGGTGGCGGTGGTGGTGCCGTCGCCGGCCGTGTCGTTGGTCTTCGAGGCGACCTCGCGCAGCATCTGCGCGCCCATGTTCTCGAACTTGTCCTCGAGCTCGATCTCCTTGGCGACGGTGACGCCGTCCTTGGTGATGCGCGGCGCGCCGAAGGTCTTGTCGATGACGACGTTGCGGCCCTTCGGGCCGAGCGTCACCTTGACGGCGTTGGCGAGGATGTCGACGCCGCGCAGCATGCGGTCACGTGCGTCGCCGGAGAATTTGACGTCTTTGGCAGCCATCTGAGTTTAACTCCAATAGGGGGTTACTTTGATCCGTCATCCTGAGGTGCGAGCGTAGCGAGCCTCGAAGGATGGCGGGCAGTGACTTGGCCGCTCATCCTTCGAGGGCCGCGCGTTGCGCGGCCACCTCAGGATGACGGGTTGAGGTCGGTGCGCTTAGCCGACGACGCCCATGATGTCGCTCTCCTTCATGATCAGGAGATCTTCACCGTCGATCTTCACTTCAGTGCCGGACCACTTGCCGAACAGCACGCGGTCGCCGGCCTTGATGTCCATCGGCACCAGCTTGCCGGCCTCGTCGCGGCCGCCGGGGCCGACGGCGATCACTTCGCCTTCGGACGGCTTTTCCTGGGCGGTGTCGGGAATGATGATGCCGCCCTTGGTCTTCTCCTGGGCGGTGATGCGGCGCACGACGACGCGGTCGTGCAGCGGGCGGAACTTGGTCTTGGCCATTGGGGCTTCCTCGTTGACTAGATCGCAAATAGCGAAAACTGGCGGAGCCGTTTTCTGCGCCACCTGAACCGGGACGCGAGACGGAAAGTGCAGGGCGTATAACCCTTTAGCACTCCTGATCACAGAGTGCTAATTGCGCCAGCGGAGATATTGCCTTAAGGGTTGGGAGTCAAGTTTGGACGGCAAAGGCGGCCATTTGGCCGCAATCCGGGCACAAGCGTTGGTTATCGACGATTTGCGGCTTTTACTTGCACTCGTTGTCAATGCCTCGCAATGTCGCCCCGCCCTCGCGTTTTCCAGGAGCCCCGATGAGCTTTTTCTCCCGCCACGGTTCATTCAGCCAAACCCGTTCTCCCGCCGGTTTGCGGGCAGGTTTGGTTCTCGGCGTGATTGCGCTCGGGATCGCGGGGTGCAGCACCACGCCGAGTGCGCCGCCGGAGCCGCCGCCGCCGCCGGTGGTGCCGACCTTGCCGCCGTCGTTCCCGCCGCAGAATCTGGTCGGTAACTGGGGTCTGGCCGCCTACCACCGCGAGGAAGACCGTACGCGCACCGAGAACAATGCCGCCGGCCAGTGCCGCCAGCCCTACGTCATCACCGCCGGTCCGACCGGGGGCATCATGATGCACCTTGCCGACCAGTCGACGCCGACCGAGCTGCGCGTCAAGGGCGCGCCGGGCGGCAAGAATTACATCGGTCCGGCCGACGATCCGCCGGGCAGCCAGCAGGACCGCGAAGTCGTCCAGTTCGATGGCCGCGTTCTCATCCTGCATTGGATGGACCCGGAAGTGCAGGGCCGCTACGGCAACATGATCTACGTGCGCTGCGGTGCCGAGGGCTCCAAGAAGCCGGCCAAGCCGCGCCGGCCCGCCGCCAAACCGGCGCCGAAGCCGCCGGCGCGCTGATGCTCTTACCCTCCCCTCATCGAGCGCTAGCGAGATGAGCGGGGTGGGGGTGTAGGATGTCATCGCTATTGACCCCCACCCCCAGCCCCTCCCCACAAGGGGGAGGGGAGTTGGTCAGCATGCGTGGCTGATGATTTCTTCTAGTAACTTCCTCTCAGGCCCCTGGCGTGCCGTGCCGGTTCTCGGCGTCACGCAGATCCTCGCCTGGGGCGGCATCTACTACACGCCCGTGCTGATCGTGCCGCTGATCGCCCGCGAGCACGGCTGGTCGATGTCGTTCGCCATGGGCGGCTTCTCGTTCGCGCTGCTCGCGGCCGGACTGGCCGCGCCCTATGTCGGCCGCTCCATCGACCGCTATGGCGGCCATGTCGTCATGACGATCGGCTCGCTCCTCGGGGCGCTTGGCCTCGTGCTCATCACCGTCGCCGACAACCGCATCGCCTATGTCGCGGTGTGGATCCTGCTCGGCATTGCTCTGTCGGCAAGCCTGTACGATGCCGCCTTCGCTTCGCTCGGCCGCATCTTCAGCGCCGCGGCGCGCCGGCCGATCACGGCGCTGACGCTCGCCGGCGGGTTTGCTTCCACGGTCGGCTGGCCAGCGACGCATTTCCTGAGCGAGGCGGTCGGCTGGCGCGGCACATATCTGATCTATGCCGGGCTGCTGCTCGTCGTCGCCGCACCGCTGCACGCCTTCCTGCTGCCGCGCGAGCGCGTCGAGTTCAGTCCGCCGACGCCGCAGCCCGGCGCCAAGGCGCCCGACCGCGTGCTGCCGGCGCGTGGCCTGCCGTTCCTTCTGGTGGCGGGCGGCTTTGCCATTTACGCCTTCGTGCCGTCGGGCCTGGCCGCGCATCTCCTGGCGATCTTCACGCGCGCCGGCATCGACGGCGACACCGTGGTGATGATCGGCGCGCTGTTCGGTCCGGCGCAAGTCGGCGCGCGAGTCATCGAATTCGCCTTCGGCCGCAACATGCATCCGCTGTGGATCGCGCGCATTGCGCTCACCGCGCTGCTCGCCGGCTTCGTCATGGTCGGCGTCTTCGGCATCGCGACGCCGGTCGCCGCCGCCTTCGCCATCATCTTCGGCGGCGCCAATGGTCTCATCACCATCGCGCGCGGCGCGGTGCCGCTCGCGCTGTTCGGCGCGGCCGGCTACGGGCGGCTGATGGGGCGGCTCGCCTTCCCGTTCCTGATGGTGCAGGCGGCCGCGCCTCTAGTGATGGCGATGGTCGTCGATCGCGCGTCCGACGCCGCCGCGCTGGCAATGGCCTCGGCCTTCGCCGCCATCGGGCTCATCTGCTTCGTCGTGATCCGGCGGCCGCGCTGAGCGTGTTCAGCCGAAAATCCGGTCGACGTCGTGCTGGGTGGCGTGGCCGGTGTCGCTGGCGAGCTTCGGCCCGTTCAACAGCCCGTCACTGATCGTCGCCTTGCCGCGCGGCTGTGCTTCCCGATGCGCGCCGGCGCTGCGCGCAATGATCGCGTCGAGCTGGCCTTCCATCGTGCCCAGGAGGCTGATCACCTTGCCGATGTGCTGGCCGGCGATGTCCTGGAAATTGCAGGCCTCGTAAATCTTGACGATCTGATCCTGGATTTCCTGGGCGAGGCCGCGCTTGTAATCGTCCTTCAGGCTGGCCGCGAGGGCGCGCGCATTGTCGTCGGCGGCTTCGGCGAGGTTGAGGATCTGGTCGGTGGCGCTGCGCATGTCATCGACCGCGGCGCCGAGCTGCGCGGCGGCACGAGGCAGGCGGCGCTCTTTGGCGTCACCCACCAGCGCGGTGAGATCCTGGCGGTTGCGCGCCATCGCTTCGCGGGCGGCGGCGATCTCGCTGCGCAACGTCGACAGGGCATCGATATCGACGGCGACGTCGGCCGCATAGGACGCGGCCGCGCCGTTCCGGCGCGGCGTCAGCATCGATTCGATCCGAAAAGCCTTGCGCTGCACGGCCTGATCCTCAGCCTTATCCGCCATAGCGTGTAGCGCATGGTGAATTAACGACGCGTTGCAGCGCTAGAATGCCGCGCACTTTGCCGCTGCGACGGCAACGAAGCATTAACCACGTCGTTTCGCATTTTACTCAAAATAAACGTTAGCCCCACGAAGCGTGCGCAAAGCGCGCAAGGCGATCGGCCTGGTTTACCAATCCGATGTTTGATTGTGAGGTGGTGCGGGCGGCATTCTTTTCTTCGTGTGCGAGTAGCGTGATGCGTCAGATCTCTTTCATCATCGGCTTTGCGGCCGCGGCGGTCGCCGCGCCGGTTGGCGCCCAGCAGTATTATGCCGCGCAGCCTTATCCACCGCAGGGCTATCAGCCGCAGCAATACTACGCCGCCGCGCCCTATCAGTCGGCGCCCGCGCCGGCGCCGCGCGCGATGGCGCGTCCGGCCGCGCCGCCGCAGATGGTCGTGGTCGCGCAGCCGCAGCGCATGCGCAACGAAATGGGCGGCGGCTTCATCGAGGCGATCTTCGGCAACGGCGGCAGCGATCGACAACAGGGCTACGCGCCGCTGTCGTCGCAGCAGCAGCAGCAGCAGCAGCAGCAGCAGCAGTACTACGCGGCGCCGCAGACGCCGGCGCAGCCGATCTACGCCAGCACCGGGCCGGTCGGCGGCGAAGCGCTGCAGAACTATCCAATCGATCCCGTGTACGAGAGGCAGGAAGTCGCCTACCGGACGAGCGAAGAGCCCGGCACGGTCATCATCGATACGCCGAACAAGTTTCTTTATCTCGTTCAGGGCGACGGCCGGGCGCTGCGCTACGGCGTCGGCGTCGGCCGGCCGGGCTTCATGTGGGCCGGCACGCACCGCGTCTCGGCCAAGAAGGAATGGCCGGACTGGACGCCGCCGAAGGAGATGCTGGAGCGCCAGCCCTATCTGCCGCGCCACATGGATGGCGGGCCGAACAATCCGCTCGGCGCGCGCGCGCTCTATCTCGGCTCGACGCTATATCGCATCCATGGCTCGAACGAACCGTGGACCATCGGCCGCAACGTGTCGTCAGGCTGCATCCGCATGCGCAACGCCGACGTCGAGGACCTCTACGAGCGCGTCAAGGTCGGCGCCAAGGTCGTGGTGATGTAAACCTCTTGCCCCGGACGCGGCGCGAAGCGCCGCAGAGCCGGGGCCGTTCCAGGCTCAGGTCCGCGACGGTCCCGGTTCAGCCGCGCATCACTGCGTGCTGCGCCGCGCCCGGGACAAGTCAGGCGCTGTCGTCGCCGCTGAAGTCGCCATCGAAATCGCCGCTGTCGGCAACGTCGAAGTCGCTGGCATTGTCGCTGTCGCCGTCGTCGAACAGGCCGGCGCTGCGGTCGTTGCCGCCGACATCGTTGAGCCCGGCATCGCGCGACAGATCGCTACCGGCCGCATTGTCTTTGCCGCCGCCCCACGGATTGTTCGAGCCCTGATCGCGCGGCGCGTCGGCAAGGGTGCTGCCGCTGCCGCGATGGCCGCCGAACATACCGCCCAGCGCGTTGAACAGCATCGAGCCGCCGATGACGCCCGCGGCCGTCGCCGCGGCGGTACCGAGGAACGAGCCGCCACCGCCGCCCTGCGGCGCCGCGTTGAAGGGCGAGGCCGGCTGGCCCTGCGGGGCGTATTGCGGCGCTCCGCCCGGCGAGAGGGCGCCGCCGGTATTCCAGCGCGGGTCCGGTTCGCCACCGCCGGCGCGCGGTACGCTCGGCACCGAGCCGCGGCCCAAAGCGCTCCGCATCGAATCGAGGAAGCCGCCGCTGCCGGCAGCCGTCTCGGCGCCGGTGAGTTCGCGGATGCGCGCTTCGGCCTGCTTCAGGGCTTCGTCCTGCACCAGCGCGGTCTGCACCAGCGCGTAGAGGGCGTGCGGCGCGCGCTGTGCGCCGGCGGCGATGGCGCGTTCGGCCTCCGGATCGCGCGGCCCGGTTTCGAGCTTGGCGATGCGGTCGAACAATTCGTCGATCAGTTGGCGTTCCTGCGGCGTCATCACCGTTCTCCCTCGGCGCGCACGGCCGTGCGCCCGGAAGATCTAGGCAGCGCCGCCGTCTCTGCCAGAGGGGTCGATCAAGGCCACGCCGTGGGCGGCAAGCGCAGCCGGAAAAGCATCCGAACTGAAGAAGGCGAATTCGTGCTCGCGCAGTGTCGTCAGCGAGTCGAGCGCGGTCAGATCGGCATCGACGAAGCCGGGGTGGCACATGATCAGGCCACCGCCCGGCAAGTTCTTCAGGAACCGCGGGAAAATCGCCGCGAAGTTCGCCTTGGTGCTGAACGAATAAACACCGGCGAAGGCCGGATTGGTGGTGACGCCGAGGCGGGCGGCGCGGCTGCGGAAACCGAGATTGAGAATGTCGATGACCAGGCCCTTGCGGTCGTGCAGCGGGCGCGCGCCGCGTGGCCGGCCGCATTGCCGCACCCAGGCGCCGGGCACGGTTTCAGCCGCCACCTTGAGGAAGGCGTCGCGCACCTGCGGCAGCAATTGCACGTGCTGATGGCCGTCGAGATAGGCGGGCAGTGTACCGAAGGTCTCGACGAACGCTTCCACCTGCGTCGCGATCTCAACGGTGAGCATGTCGATATCGAGCCGGCGCGTCATCGCCGCGCGCATCAGGTCGATCTGCGGCAGGAAGGCGCCGCCGCGAAGCGGCGCGAAGTTGGCGCTCAACGGTTTGAAGGGCGCGGTCAGCGTGACATGCAGGCCGATCGCGGCGTTGCCGTCGCCATTGGCTTCGACCAGGGCGTCGGCCTCGTCGCGGTCGAGGTGACCTGCCGCCGTCATCACCGAGGTGGCGTTGATGCGGCGGTTCGCGATCAACTGGCGGATCGCATCGTTGACGCCGGGCGCCATGCCGTAATCGTCGGCGCACAGCCAGACGCGGCGGGTCCTGCTGCTCAAGAGGGACAGGCTCACTCGGCCGCGCGCGACGACGTGCTGCGCGGCTCCTCGTCCTGCTTAACCTGCTTGAGATTGTGTTCGGCGACGAAATAGACCGGCCGACCTTTGATCTCGGACAGAAGCTTGCCGATATATTCGCCGAGAATGCCGATCATCATCAACTGCACGCCGCCGAGCACCATCATGCCGATGACGATCGACGGATAACCGGGCACGTCCTCGCCGAACAGAACGGTCTCGAGGAAGATCCAGAAGCCGAACAGCAACGACGAGGCCGCGATCATAGCTCCGAGCAGGCTGGCGACGCGCAACGGCGCCACCGAGAACGAGGTCAGGCCCTCGATCGACAGGCCGACCAGCGACCAGATGTTCCACGAGGTGACACCGTGCTCGCGTTCGGCCGGTTCGTAATCGACACGCACCTGCTTGAAGCCGATCCAGGTCGACAGGCCCTTGAAGAAGCGGTTGCGCTCCGGCATCTGCCGCAGCGCGTCGGCGGCGCGCGGCGACAGCAGGCGGAAATCGCCGGCGTCTTCCGGGATCTTGAGGCGGGCGCGCCAGTTGAGCAGCCAGTAGAACCAGTGCACGCCGGTGCGGCGCAGGAAGGATTCGTTCTCGCGGTGCGCCTTGGCGGTATAGACGACGTCATAGCCGTCATCGATCCAGCGCATGACCAGGGTTTCGATCAGGCTCGGCGGATGCTGGCCGTCGGCGTCCATGAACATGACGGCGCCGAGCCGGCAATGGTCGAGACCGGCGAGCAGCGCGGCCTCCTTGCCGAAATTGCGCGACAGGGTGACGACCTGGACGTCGAGCGAGATGGCGGGGAGGGACATCGCCACCTCGCTGGAGCCGTCGCGGCTGCCGTCGTCGACATAGACGACCTCGACCGCCAGCCCGTATTTGCTCTTGAGGAAGCGGGCCACCTCGGCGACGCGCTCGTGCAGGCCCGGCAGGCCCTTGGCCTCGTTGTACACCGGGACGACGATCGACAGTCCGGCCCGGGGTCCGGCGCCGGCGCGCTTGCTCTGGCCGGCCCGGCTGGCCGTTCGGGTGGTTTTTGCCGGCGATTTAGGCACGCAATTCTCCGCTCAAGGCGCGATCTATAGCGCATGGTGATGGCCTTGTCGCCATGCGCCGCGCCATCGGCGCTCGGACGGAACCGCCTTTTCGGGCAAGACCTTGGCGGTTCGAGATGGTATGGAGGCGGCATGATTCAACCGCTGCACGACCTCCGTGAACGATTGCGCGTCGCCTGGGCCGAGCGCGCCGTGGCGCTCAAGGCGATCAGCTTCGCGCTGATCGGCGTTGTCAATTCCGCAATCGACTTTGCGGTATTTTCCTTCGCCTATTATTTCCTGGCACTGCCCATCCTGGTGTCGAACAGCATGGCCTGGGTGGTCGCGGTCAGCGGCTCCTACGTGATGAACTCGACCATCACCTTCGCCACCGAGTCCGGCCGCAAACTCGCTTTTGATCGCTATATCGGCTTCGCGCTGTCGCAGTTCGCCGGGTTCCTCGCCAACACGCTGACGGTATGGTGCATGGTCGAACTCGCCCACATTCCGGCCTGGGGCGGCAAGCTGGTCGCGATCTTTGTGTCCTTCGCCGTCAATTTCTCGCTGTCGCATTTCGTGGTGTTCAGAAAGCGCGAGACGGCCGAGTAACCTACCCTGCGCCAGGGAGTTTTCCGATGCGCCATGACGACAACCTGACGGCCGACCTGCCGAACTTCGTCACGCATCTGGAATGTTCGATGACCGGCGAGCGCCACGAGGCGGACGAGGTGCATAACCTCTCGCGTGCCGGTAAGCCGCTGCTGGTGCGCTACGACCTCACCGGCGTGAAGCAGGCGCTGAGCAAGGACAAACTGGCGCAACGTCCCGCCGACCTCTGGCGCTACCGCGAACTGCTGCCGGTGCGGCGCAAGGAGGACATCGTCAGCCTCGGCGAGATCATGACGCCGATCGTGCCGATGCCGAAGCTGGCGAAAAAGCTCGGCGGCGGCGAAATCCTGGTCAAGGACGAGGGCCGTCTGCCGACCGGGTCGTTCAAGGCGCGCGGCCTCGTCATGGCGGTGTCGATGGCCAAAGCGCTCGGCATCAGGCACATGGCGATGCCGACCAACGGCAATGCCGGCGCGGCGCTGGCGGCTTACGCCTCGCACTGCGGCATCAAGACGACAATCTTCTGCCCGGAAGACACGCCGGAGGTGAATGTCAGTGAGATCGCGCTGCAGGGCGCGGCCGTGTACCGCGTCAACGGCTTGATCGACGACTGCGGCAAGATCGTCGCCGAGGGCAAGGCCAGGGTCGGGTGGTTCGACACATCGACGCTGAAGGAGCCCTACCGCATCGAAGGCAAGAAGACGATGGGCCTCGAACTCGCCGAGCAACTCGGTTGGAGCGTGCCGGATGCGATCTTCTATCCAACCGGCGGCGGCACCGGCCTGATCGGCATGTGGAAGGCGTTCGACGAACTGGAGAAGATCGGCTTCATCGGTTCGAAGCGCCCGCGCATGATCGCGGTGCAGGCGGCCGGATGCGCGCCGATGGTGAAAGCTTTCGACGAAGGCAAGGAGCACGCGCCGCGCTGGGAGAACGCGCACACGATCGCTTCCGGCATCCGCGTGCCGCAGGCGGTCGGCGATTTCCTCATTCTCCGCGCCGTGCGCGAGTCGGGAGGCTTCGCCATCGCGGTCGAGGACCCGGCGATCGAACTGGCGCTCGACGAGATGGCGCGCGAGGAGGGCTTCCTGCTGTGCCCCGAGGGCGCCGCGACCTATGCCGCCTACAAGCAGGCGCTCGCCGACGGCCGCGTGTCGAAGTCGGATCGCGTCGTGCTGTTCAACTGCGCGAGCGGTTTGAAATATCCGCTGCCGAAGATCGAGAAGAAGCTCGATCGCTTGAAGCCGATCGATTACGCCGCGCTGTAATTCCGCATCCAAATGCGGTTTATGGCTCCGCTACGCGCCCGCTACACCATAGCTACGCGGCGCGCCGATTATTAAAGAACCTTTTGTCGTTTCAGCAGCGCGGCCGCCTCCTAGTTTCGCGTAACGCTTGGGGGCGTCACGGAGAACGACATGCGCTGCCTGACCTTTGCCGTCATTATCATGGCGGCGGGTATCGTCACCCCTTGCCTTGGCGAGGACTCCTATCTGCAAACCTGGCATCCGCTCGGCAATGAGGCATCCGCCCGGGCGTCCGCCAACGCCCCGACCTATGACGAATGCTTCCGGCTCGGCTGGGTGCGCGGCGTTCATGTCGAGCGCGAGGAGTGGGACGACTTCTACGCACAATGCGTTGCGGGGCAGGTGCCGTTCCAAAGCGGGATGGCGATCGACTCGGTGCCGCTCGAGCACGGCGAGCCGGCGCCGTGACGCGGTCGGCGTAAGACAGGGCGAAGGTGGCGTTCTCCTCGCCGAGCACGACGGCGGGCGAGTTCCTGTTGCGCAAGCGCGATCGCTGTATTCGACTTTCGCATGACGTCGAGACAGAATGCGGTGCACGATCGGTCCGATTTGTGAATCGGGCCGTTTCGCATCCGAGAGGGACACCGCCATGGCCGCGCCGCGCGCCTCCAAGACCAAGATCGGCAATCACGTGCTCAAGCCCGAGACCCTGATGCTCGGCTATGGGTACGATCCCATGCTGTCGGAAGGGGCGGTGAAGCCGCCGGTGTTCCTGACCTCGACCTTCGTGTTCGGCACCGCGGAAGAAGGGCGCGATTTCTTCGACTATGTGTCTGGGCGCAAGACGCCGCCGGCCGGTACCGGCGCGGGCCTCGTCTATTCGCGCTTCAACCATCCAAACAGCGAGATCGTCGAGGATCGTCTTGCCGTTTATGAGGGCGCCGAGTCCGCCATCCTGTTCTCGTCGGGCATGTCGGCGATTTCGACGTCGCTGATGGCCTATGCGCGCCCCGGCGACGTCATCGTGCATTCGCAGCCGCTCTATGGCGGCACCGAGACCTTGCTGAGCAGGACCTTCGCCCAGTTCGGCATCAAGTCGGTGCCGTTCGCCGACGGCGTCAGCGAAACCGCCATTCGCGCGGCGCTCGCCGAAGCGCAGAAGCTCGGCCGCGTCGCCGTGGTGCTGATTGAGACGCCGTCCAATCCGACCAACACTTTGGTCGATATCGCGCTGGTGCGCCGGCTCGCCGACGAGATCGGCAAGGCGCAAGGCCACCGGCCGATCATCGCCTGCGACAATACCTTGCTCGGGCCGGTGTTTCAGCGGCCGCTGGAATTCGGCGCCGACCTGTCGCTCTATTCGCTGACCAAATATGTCGGCGGCCATTCCGACCTCATCGCCGGCGCGGCGCTCGGCAGCAAGGCGGTCATCGGGCCGGTGAAGGCGTTGCGCAGCGCCATCGGCACGCAGCTCGATCCGCATTCGTGCTGGATGCTCGGCCGTTCTCTCGAGACGCTGGCGTTGCGAATGGAAAAGTCCAACGCCAATGCCAAGGTCGTCGCCGAATTCCTGCGCGATCATCCACGCGTCGGCAAGGTGCATTACTTGCCGTTCCTCGGTGAGGGCGCAGCGCGCGACACCTATGAGCGGCAATGCAGCGGCGCGGGCTCGACCTTCTCCTTCGACATCAAGGGCGGGCAGGCGGAGGCTTTCGCCTTCCTCAACGCGCTGCAAGTGTTCAAGCTCGCCGTCAGCCTGGGCGGCACCGAGTCGCTCGCCAGTCATCCGGCGGCGATGACGCATTCCGGCGTGCCGGCCGATGTGCGCGCCCGCATCGGCGTCCTCGACACCACGATCCGCCTGTCGGTCGGCATCGAGCATCCGGACGATCTCGTCGCCGACATCGCCCAGGCGCTGGCGCAAGGCTGAGCACAGCCGCGATAGCGCGCTTGTGTGTTGAGGAGCCGATGCTAAGCTTCCCCCAATTTCCGGCGTAACGGAACAATATGGGGGGAACCATGGCACGCTCCATGACCACGCTCGCCGCTCTGTTCGCGGCCTATCTGATCGGCACGGCAGCGGCGCCAATGCAAGCCCAGGCGCAGGGTTGCGAGCGCGGTGCGCTCGATGCGGCCTATTGCGACGCCGACGGCGACATGGTGGCGGACACGCCGACCGATCCGAAGCAGCGCGTCAATCCCTCCGTCCTTGTATTCGCCTACACGCCGGTCGAGGACCCCGCGGTCTACGGCAAGGTCTGGGACGGCTTCATCAAGCACATGGAGAAGACGACCGGAAAGAAGGTCGTGTTCTTCCCGGTGCAGTCGAACGCCGCCGAGATCGAGGCGATGCGCTCCGGCCGTCTGCACGTCGCCGGCTTCAATACCGGCTCCAATCCGATCGCGGTGAACTGCGCCGGCTTCGTGCCCTTCGCCATCATGGGCGGCAAGAACGGCGAATTCGGCTACGAAATGGAAATCATCGTACCGGCCGACAGCGCAGTCAAATCGCCGGCCGATCTGAAGGGCAAGAAGATCGCCTTTACCGAACCGACCTCAAACTCCGGCTTCAAGGCGCCGTCGGCGATCCTGAAGGCGGACTTCAACCTCGAGAAGGATCGGGACTACACCGCCGTGTTCTCCGGCAAGCACGACAATTCGGTGATCGGCGTCGCCAACAAGGATTATGAAGCCGCCGCCATCGCCAACGAGGTGATGTTCCGCATGTTTGCCCGTAACGTGGTGGACAAGGCGAAGATCCGCACCATCTACAAGTCGGACACGTTCCCGACCACCGGCTACGGCGTCGCGCACAATCTCGATCCGGCGCTGACCGAGAAGATCAAGCAGGCCTTCTTCACTTTCCCGTGGGAAGGCTCGGCGCTCAAGGCCGAGTTCAAGCAGCAGGATCGCTTCGTGCCGATCACCTACAAGAAGGACTGGAACGTCATTCGCAAGATCGATGCGGCCAATGGCGTGAAGTATTCGTGCAAGTAGCCCCGTCCGGGCCCATGCTGCGCATCCGCGGACTGACCAAGCGCTATCGCACCGGCGATCTGGCGCTCGACAAGATCGATCTCGACGTCGCGCAAGGCGAGGTCGTCGCGCTGATCGGCCCGTCCGGCGCCGGCAAGTCGACGTTGATCCGCTGCATCAACCGGCTGGTCGAGCCGACCGCCGGCACGATCGCGCTCAAGGACGTCGAGCTCACCACCTTGGGCAAGGGCGCGCTGCGGCGGGCGCGGCGCAAGCTCGGCATGATCTTCCAGGAATACGCGCTGGTCGAGCGGCTGTCGGTGATGGAGAACGTGCTCAGCGGCCGGCTCGGCTATGTCGGCTTCTGGCGCAGCTATCTGCGCCGCTTTCCGCAGGCCGACATCGACGAAGCGTTCCGGCTGTTGTCGCGCGTCGGTCTCGATCACATGGTGGACAAGCGCGCTGACGCGCTGTCGGGCGGGCAGCGCCAGCGCGTCGGCATCTGCCGCGCGCTGATCCAGAACCCCGATCTGCTGCTGGTCGATGAGCCGACGGCCTCGCTCGATCCGAAGACGTCGCGGCAGATCATGCGGCTGATCACCGAACTCTGCCGCGAGCGCAACCTGTCGGCCATCGTCAACATCCACGACGTCCAGCTCGCGCAGATGTTCGCCTCGCGCATCGTCGGCCTGCGCCAGGGCAAGATCGTCTATGACGGCCCGCCGGACGGCCTGACCTCGGAAGTCCTCACACGGATCTACGGCGAGGAGGACTGGTCGGCGACGGTGCAGCAGGGGCAGGACGCCGACGACGACGAGGCGGCGCCACCGCTCGCCGGGCTCGAGCCGGGCCCGCTCGACCGCGGCCGCCTCGCGGGGCTGACGTGACATGAGCCTCGCCGGCACCGCGCCTGCCGTCCCGCGCGTCTGGCGCAAGCCGCCGCTGATCAAGAGCCCGGCGCTGCGCTGGAGCATCGCGCTCGGCGCGGCGCTTTATCTCGCCGCCGCCTTCGGCACCACCGAGGTGAATTGGGGCCGCGTCTGGGAAGGCTTGCCGCGCGGCGCGCGGTTCTTCGCCGCGTTCTTTCCGCCGGACTTCACCACGCGCTCGTCGGAAATCTTCGACGGTATTCTCGAGAGCATCTGGATGACATTGGTCGCCACGGCGATCGGCATCGTGCTGTCGATCCCGGTTGGCCTCGGCGCCGCCAGGAACGTCGCGCCGGCACCGGTCTATTATGTCTGCCGCGGCTTCCTCGCCGTGTCGCGCAGCTTCCAGGAGATCATTCTGGCGATCTTCTTCGTCAAATTGTTCGGCTTCGGCCCGTTCGCCGGCGTCGTGACGCTCGCCTTCGCCACCATCGGCTTCTACGGCAAGCTGCTCGCCGAAGACATCGAGGACATGGACCCGAGCCAGGCCGAGGCCGTGCGCGCCACCGGCGCGAGCTGGCTGCAATGGATCAATTTCGGCATCCAGCCGCAGGTCCTGCCGCGCATGCTCGGCCTCGCGCTGTACCGCGTCGACATCAATTTCCGCGAGTCGGCGGTGGTCGGCATCGTCGGCGCCGGCGGCATCGGCGCCACGCTCGACACCGCGTTCAACCGCTACGAGTTCGATTCCGCCGCCGCCATTCTGCTGGTCATCATCGGCATCGTGATGCTGATGGAATATCTCTCCGGCTATATCCGGCGCTGGGTGCAGTGATGGCGGTGGCGATCCGGCAGGGCACCAAGGTCTGGCAGCGGCGCGATCGCGCCGCGCAGTTCGCGATCTGGGCGGCGTGGCTCGCCGGCGTCGCCGTACTGGTGGTGAGCTGGAGCTTCATCAGCGAAAAGACGATCTGGGCCTTCGTGCTCGACGCGCCGCAGCAGGCCGCCGATCTCGGCGTGCGCATGGTGCCGCCGGACTGGGGCTTCATCGGCGCGCTATGGCGGCCGATGTGGGACACGATCAATATGGCGACGCTCGGCACGGTGATGGGCATCGTCATCGCGGTGCCGGTCGCCTTCTGCGCGGCGCGCAACACCACGCCGAGCGCCGCCATCGTTCGGCCGATCGCGATGTTCATCATCGTCTCGTCGCGGTCGATCAACTCGCTGATCTGGGCGCTGATGCTGGTGACGATCATCGGCCCCGGCGTGCTCGCCGGCATCCTGGCGATCGGGCTGCGCTCGATCGGCTTCTGCGCCAAGCTGCTGTACGAGGCGATCGAGGAGATCGACGAGTCGCAAGTGGACGCGGTGCGCGCCACCGGCGCGAGTTCGCCGCAGGTGACGGCCTACGGCATCGTGCCCCAGGTGATGCCGGCCTTCGCCGGCATCTCGGTGTTCCGTTGGGACATCAACATCCGCGAGTCGACCGTGCTCGGGCTGGTCGGGGCGGGCGGCATCGGCCTGCCGCTGAACTCGGCGATCACGACTTTGGCCTGGACGCAGGTGTCTCTGATCCTGCTGGTGATCATCGCCAGCGTGGTGCTCAGCGAATGGATCTCGGCCAAGGTGCGCCAGGCGATCATCTGAGGCGGCCCACCGCCTGCCGCGCCATCCAGCCGGGGCGGGCCTCTATATTTCGATAATTCTAGAAATATGGTTGACTCGCCGCCGCCCTGCGCCTATCGTCAGGGCATGAAGATCGATGACGCCGCCGCACGCCTCGAAGCCCTCGGCAATCCGACCCGCCTGCAGATCTACCGCGCCCTGGTACGCGCGGGCGATCCGGGGCTTCCGGTCGGCAAGCTGCAGGCCAAACTGGATATCGCCGCCTCGACGTTGTCGCATCATCTCAAGACGCTGATGGCGGTCGAACTCATCACCCAGGAGCGGCAAACAACGACGCTGATCTGCCGCGCCAACTACAAGGCCATGCACGGCCTCATCGGCTTCCTCGCCGACGAATGCTGCGCCGACGCCGGCTGCGCGCCGTCCGCCGCGAAATCCAAGGTCGCCTGATTTTTTTGCTCGCTAGTTCGATAATTCTAGAAGGATGGATGTCATGGGTACGCAGGGCAAGACGGTCGCCATCATCGGCGCCGGACCGGTCGGTCTCGCGGCGGCGGCGCATGCGCTGGAGCGCGGGCTGACACCGGTCGTGGTCGAAGCCGGCGTCGAGGCGGGACACGCCGTGCGCCAGTGGGGTCATGTGCGCATGTTCTCGCCCTGGGAATACAACATCGACCGTGCCGCCGAGCGACTCCTGAAGGCGGTGGGCTGGAATTCACCCGATCCGCAGCAATATCCGACGGGCGGCGAACTGGCCGAGCGCTATCTCGCGCCGCTCGCCGAACGCACCGCGCTCAAGGATCACATCCGCACGGCGAGCCGCGTCACGGCGATCGCCCGCGTCGGCTTCGACAAGGTGAAGACCAAAGGCCGCGAGCATGCGCCCTTCGAGCTGCGTTATCGGAACGGGGCAGGACAGGGGACGTTGCGCGCCGATTTTGTCATCGACGCCTCGGGTTCGTGGACGTCGCCCAATCCGGCCGGCGCCGACGGGCTGACCGCGATCGGCGAAACGGAGGCGCAGGCCCGCATCGCCTATGCCATGCCCGACGTACTCGGACGCGACCGAGCGCGCTATGCCGGCCGGAAAGTCGCGGTGCTCGGCAGCGGCCATTCCGCCGTCGGTACGCTGATCGATCTCGTCCGCCTCAAGCAGGACGAACCGGCGACGCAAGCGATCTGGCTGGTGCGCGGCGACCGGCCCGAAAAGGCCTTCGGTGGCGGCGCCAACGACAAGCTGGCGGCGCGCGGCGAGCTCGGCGCGCGCCTCGCGCAGCTGGTGGGCGACGGCGCCATCGACGTTCAGGCAAGCTTCCCCGTCACTCACATCGCGTTGCGCGACGACGGCCTGCGCATCGGCGCGGGATCGTCCTGCTGCGGCCGCAGCGTCGTGGTCGATGAACTGATCGTGGCGACCGGCTTCCGGCCCGATCTGTCGTTCCTGCGCGAGATGCGGGTGGCGCTCGATCCGGCACTCGAATCCGCGCAGGCACTCGGCCCGCTGATCGATCCGAACGAGCACAGTTGCGGCACGGTGCGGCCGCATGGCGCCCGCGAGCTGGCGCAGCCGGAACCGGGCTTCTACATTGCCGGCATGAAATCGTACGGCCGGGCGCCGACCTTCCTCATGCTCACCGGCTACGAGCAGGTCCGCTCGATTGTCGCCGATATCGTTGGTGACCGGGCCGGCGCCGAACGCGTCGAACTCGTGCTGCCGGAAACCGGCGTGTGCAGCCTGTCGCCGGTTGCCGGTGAAGCGTCCGGCTGTTGCGGCGGGCCGGCGAAGGCGGATACTAGCGCCTGCTGCGCCGCCGACGAAACGGCGAAGGCGCAGACCGGCAGCGGCTGCGGCTGCGGCCCGACGGGACAGGCCGCGTGAGCGGGGCGACGGCGGGGGATCGGCCATGCGCCTGACCGGCCGTCCGCTCGTCGTCGCGATGTGTTTCGGCCAGCTCGGCAATCTGCTGCCGCACGTGGCGGTGCCCGCCGTCATGCCGCAGCACCTGATGCCGTTATGGTCGCTGAGCGGCGCCGAGGCAGGCCTGATGGCGAGCGCCTTTGCCTTCGGCTACATGCTGGCGGTGCCGGTGCTGACGACGCTGACGGATCGCATCGACGCGCGGCTGATCCTGCTCGTCGGTTCGGCGGCGACGGCGCTGGCCACTCTGGCCTTCGGCCTGTTCGCGCGCGGCCTGTGGTCGGCGTCGCTGATTTGGGGCCTCGCCGGCATCGGCTTTGCCGGCGCCTACATGCCCGGCCTCAAGGCGCTGACGGACCGCCTGCCGCCCGGCGACGTGTCGCGCAGCGTCACGCTCTACACGTCGAGCTTTTCATTCGGCGTCGGCCTGTCCTTTCTGGTCGCGCAACTGGCGGCAGAATGGCTCGGCTGGCGCGCCGCCTTCTTCATCACGGGGCTCGGCCCCTTCGCCATGGTGGCGGCGTGCCTGGCCATGGGGTCGGTGAAGCCCCTGCCGGTGCAGCGGCGGCTGTTCGATTTCGGTCCGGTCCTGCGCAACCGCACCGCCATGGGCTATGTGCTCGGCTACGGCGCGCATTGTTTCGAGCTCTATGGCATCCGCACCTGGCTGGTGGCGTTCTGGAGCTTTGTCGTCATGCACAACGGCGGCGCGGCCGTGCTCGGTCCCGTGGCCGTGAGCGTCCTGTTCTCGCTCCTGGCGATGCCGGCGAGCATCCTCGGCAACGAATGGGCGCTGCGTTTCGGCCGCCACCGCGCACTGACCGTGTTGATGATCGCCTCGGCAGTGATTGCGCTCACGATCGGCCTGTCGGCCGGCGCCCCGCCGCTGCTGCTGCTTCTTCTGCTTCTGCTGTACGCATTTTCGGTGCCCTCCGACTCCGGCACGCTGACTTCCGGCATGACGATGAGCGCCGCGCCCTCGCACAAAGGCGCGACCATGGCGATGCACACCACGGTCGGCTTCGGCCTCTCGGCGTTCGGAGCTTGGGGCGCGGGCGTGACGCTGGATCTGGCCGGCGGACCAGAAAGTACTTCCGGGTGGCTCGCCGTGTTCGTGCTGCTTGCCGGCTCGATCCTGCTCGGACCGCTGGCGCTGTGGTGGTCGCGCCGCGGTGGCGAAGAGACCGTCTAAACGCCGCTTACAGCGCCGCTTCCAGCCTGGCGTAGAGCGGATTGTCCTTGGAGAACACGTAATCGAGGTCGGCGACTGCGACCGCTTCGGCGCCGCGCTCACGCAGGAACGACGTCAGCGCGTAGACTTGCGCCGGCGGGCAGTGCAGCGTCAGCATGCCCGACGAGGTCGGGCCGCCGAACGGCGTTTCGACGCCGAACTTCGCTTTCGCGTCATCGACCACCTTGCCGTCGCAGGCGGCAAAGCGCGAGCGCACCTCGCGGAAGGCACGGGCGCGGGCCTGCGCGGCGATGCGATCGAGGATGACGCGCGCGGTCTCGCGCTGCTCGGCCGTCCACTCCGCCTTGCGCGCGGCGACGAGATTGGCCTGCGAGCGCAGGATGATGCCGTCGTCGATGATCTTCAGCGCGTTGGCGGCCAAAGTCGCGCCGGTCGTGGTGATGTCGACGATCATCTCGGCGGTGCCGGCGGCGGGCGCGCCTTCGGTGGCGCCGGCGCTCTCGACGATGCGATAGTCGATGACGCCATGCCGGGCAAAGAACTCGCGCGTCAGGTTGATGTACTTGGTTGCGACGCGCATCTTGCGGCCGTGATGCTGGCGGAAGCCGGTGGCGACGTCGTCGATGTCGGCCATGGTGCGCACGTCGATCCAGGCCTGCGGCACCGCGACGATGACATTGGCCGAGCCGAAGCCGAGCGGCTCGATGAGCACGACGCGGTCGTCGGCGTCGGCGATCTGTTCGCGGATCAGATCTTCGCCGGTGACGCCCATATGCACGGAGCCGGCGGCGAGTTGCGCGGTGATTTCGCTGGCCGACAGATAAGCGACCTCGACGCCGTCGAGGCCGGCGACGGCGCCGCGATAGTCGCGGGCGCCGCGCGGCTTGACGAGTTGCAGGCCAGAGCGCGCGAAGAACGCTTCGGCGTTTTCCTGGAGCCGGCCCTTGGCGGGCACGGCGAGAACGAGCGGCGCGCTCATGCTGCGCCTCCATAGTCGGAGAGGCGTTCGATCCACACCGAGAAGCCGACCGCCGGGATCGGTTCGGCGGCGCCGAGGCGCGTCAGCAAGCCGTCATAACGGCCGCCGGCGACCAGCGGATCGCCGGTGCGCGCCGGATCGGTCAGTTCGAACACGAAGCCGGTGTAGTAGTCGAAGCCGCGGCCGAAGGCGGTGGAGAAATGCACGCGCTTCAAGTCGATGTCGCGCGCGGCGAGGAAGCCGTTGCGGCTTTCCAGCAGATCGAGTGAAGGCGCCAGTTCGCTGGCGAGATTGGCGTCGGCGGCGAGCGCGCGCAGGTCGGCGGCGGCGTCGTCCGGATCGCCGGCGATGGCGAGGAAGCGTTCGATCAGGCCGCGCACGTCGCGCGGCAGCTTGGTCGAAGCGCCCAGCGCCGATTGCTCGAGGAAGCGGTCGGCGATCTCGGCGACCGAGCGGCCGCCGACGGCGGTGATGCCGGCGATCGAGAGGAGGTCGGTGACCAGCGCGTGCGCGCCTTTCGGGTCGGAGCCGGCGAGCGCGGCGAGCACGCCCTGGTATTCCGGCCGGCCGTTATTGCCGCCGAGCATGAGGCGGTCGAGGTCCTGCGCCAGGTTGGTCTTGCGGTTGAAATCCTTGATCAGGCGGCGCTTCCACGCCGGCGCCAGGTCGAGTGCGGCGATCAGCGCCGCGAACAAAGCGACGTCGCCGGTGCGCATCTCCGGCGCCGCCAGACCGTATCCGGCGGTCGCCTCCAGCCCGAGCGCCAGCATTTCCGCATCCGCTGCTGCCGTATCGGGACGCCCGAAGCTTTCGATACCGGCTTGCAGGAATTCGGCCGGGCCGTCGGCGCGGTGGCGAAAAACCTTGCCGAGATAGGAAAACGATGCCGGCCGGCCGGCCGCCGGGGAGGCGAGGTAATCGCGCGACACCGGGATGGTCAGATCCGGCCGCAGGCAGAGTTCGGAGCCGCCGGGGGCGGTGGTCAGGAACATGCGGCGGCGGATGTCCTCGCCGGACAGGTCGAGGAACGGCTCGGCCGGCTGCAGGATGGCCGGCGCAACGCGGGCGTAGCCGGCGCGCTCATAGGAGGCGACCAGCGCCTCGGCGCGTACGTCCGGGGCCGCGGCCCCCAAGCCCAGTTGTTCCGAATTTCCGTCCATCGCCGTCTCATAACCTCAAGTCTGGCGGCCCTTTAGCACGTCAAGTTTAAGGTTTCGACGACGAATGCCGCCCGCCGTTAACGGTGCCTCTCGGTAAATGGCTGGTGTCGTTAACAAATTTTCCGCCTTGGTTCGGCTCGGTAATTTCCGGCGGCAGGACGGCTGCGGCCGGGACAATCCCTGCGTTGTAGGTAAGAAATTTTCAACATAAGGCGGTTTCACTGGTATCAGGAGGCCGTGCCCGATGCCCTATACCGTCACCAAAGAGGTGGTGGACGCGTTCTACGACGCCTTCGTCAAACCGGACGGCGACAAGCTTGCCGATCTGGTTCACGACGACGTGCGCTGGACGACGCGCGGCCCCATCGACGTTCTCAGGTTCTGCGGCACCCACCACGGCAAGGCCCAGGTCCTGGAGCTCGCCACCAAGACGCTTCCGACCGTGTTCACAGACATCAAGCTGGTGCGCGAGTCGCTGGTCATCGACGGCGACCGCGCGGCGGCCCTGAATTTCCAGACGGCGCAGCGCCGCGCCGACGGCCGCGTCATCACCTATCGGTTCGCGCACTTTTTCCGCTTCATGGATGGCAAGGTGATCGAGACCACCACCATCATCGACACCTTCAATGCCGCCGAGCAGGTCCTCGGCCACGCGCTGCCGCGCGACGGCGTGCTCACCATGATGGGGGCCACGCCGGCTGAGCTCAACGATCTGGTGTTCCTATGACGCTGAACCCCGGTACGGCCGAGCAGGTCGTCGATCGCGCCTTCGTCGAAGCCTATTTCAACGCCTTTGCGGCGCGCGATACCGAGACCTTCGCCACTTATCTGCACGACAACGTACGCTGGATGATCAGTGGTCCGATCGACGTCATTCCCTATTGCGGGGTTCACCACGGCAAAGCCGCCGTCATCGATGTGATGGCGCGCCGGGCCCGCAGTGTCCTTGGCGTCACCCACATCGCGCGCGAGCAGTTCCTGATCCAGGGAAACCAGGGTGCGGCGCTGACGCGCCTGACCGCGCAAATGCGGGCCGACGGCCGCACCATCAGCTACCGCATCGCCAACTTCTTCCGTTTCGAGGACGGCAGGCTGATCGAAAACGTGTCGCTGATGGACAGCTTCGATGCCGCCGAGCAGGTGCTCGGCCATGTCATCGACGTCGATGACGCGCCGCCGCTGGCGAACGGCAATATCGCGATCGTCTGAACGCCGGCTCTGTGATGGCCGTCACGCCGCTTCCTTGAGCTGGGGGATAATCTCCGACCGTTCCATCGTTCGGAGACCGAGCATGCGCCATCTGTCCGCCGTCGCCTTCGCAATTCTCGCCGCCACGCCTGCACTGGCTCTCGACATGCCGGCACGCAAAGCCGGACTGTGGGAACTGAAGATGGACTTCGTCGGCCGCGAGCTGCCGGGCCAGACCATGAAGCAGTGCATCGATGCGGCGACCGACAAGTTGATGAACCAGGCCTATGGCGGCGCCAGCAAGGAAGCCTGCGCCAAGGAGGACGTTTCGAACGCCGGCGGCGTCATGACCATCGATTCCGTGTGCAAGTTCGGCCCGGCTACCGTGACCTCGCACGCCGTGGTCTCCGGCAGCTTCGACAGCGCCTATTCGGTGGACGTCCAATCGACCCGCGAGGGCGGGCCGCCGATGCCGGGCGGCGGCAAGAGCCACATGAAGATCGCGGCGAAATGGCTCGGGCCCTGCGCCGCCGGGCAGAAGCCGGGCGACATCGTCATGCCGAACGGCATGACGATGAACGTGCTCGACATGGCGCCGCCGGGCGCGCCGCGCCGCTGAGGTCAGCGGACGTCGGAAGCGGCCGGAGCGTCGGTGGTCCTGGCGCCGGCAGTCTCGTCCGGCACGGCAGAAGGCGCCACCGGCGGGCTTTTCACCGCCCGCGGCTTCGGCGCCGAGCCGGCCTGGCGCTGCATTGTCATCGGAATTGGATAGGCCCAACGATCGTCCATCGGACCGACTCCCCGTTGTTATTATTGGTTGGATCGGTGCCAATAATGCGCCGGAACGTTTTTCGTTCCGCGCACGGTCGGGGATTCCGGCTGCGACAGAATTACCGGTTTGTGACGCGTGTGTGAAATGACACGCGTCAGCCCTTGTGCTTCGCCAGCACCTTGCGGACTTCGGCGACCAGGTCAGCTTCACTGACCGAAAACTGCGCCTCGGCCTGCTTCTTGAGATAATCCTCGCGGTCGCCTTCCGACGACGCGGCGCTCTGCGCGCCGGCGATCAGGTCACGGATGATGACCTGCTTGGCCTCGCGCTCGTTCGAGCCCTGGATGATGGCGCAAGGGCTGTGGCGCTTGTCGGCGTATTTGAGCTGCTGGCCGACATTGTTCTTCGGGTTGCCGAGATAGAGCTCGGCGCGGATGCCGGCGTTGCGCAGCTCGGTGACCATGCGCTGATAGGCGGCGACATTGTCGCGGTCCATGATGGTGACGACCACCGGGCCGGGCTCCGGCTTGCTCGACAGCTTGCCGAGCGCGGTCAGCGCCGCCTGAAGCCGCGACACGCCGATCGAGAAGCCGGTCGCCGGCACCGGCTGGCCCATGAAGCGCGAGACGAGGCCGTCATAGCGGCCGCCGCCGCCGACCGAGCCGAACCGCACCGGTCGGCCCTTGTCGTCCTTGATCTCGAAGGTCAGCTCAACCTCGTAGACCGGGCCGGTGTAGTATTCGAGGCCGCGGACCACGGAGGAATCGATGCGAACGCGGCCGTTGTCGTAACCGGCGGCGCGCACGAGGTCGCCGATGGCGCGCAGTTCGTTGACGCCGTCGAGGCCGGCATTGGAGCCGGACACCAGCGCTTCCATCTGATCGAGCATCTGCGGCACGTTGTTGGTTTCGACGCGCAGAAAGCCGAGCACGGTGTCGCAGGCAGTCTCGTCGAGGCCCGCGCCCTTGGTGAAGTCGCCGCTCTCGTCCTTGCGGCCGGGGCCGAGCAGATCGCGCACGCCGTCCAGACCGAGACGATCGAGCTTGTCGATGGCGCGCAGAACGGTGAGGCGGCGTCCCGCATTGGCGTCGCCGCCGAGCTCGATGGCTTCGAGAATGCCGTCGAGCACCTTGCGGTTTGAGACCTTCACCACATAGTCGCCGCGCGGAACGCCGAGCGCTTCCATCGTGTCGGCGGCGAGCATGCACATCTCGGCGTCCGCGGCCATCGACGGCGAGCCGACGGTGTCGGCGTCGAACTGCATGAACTGGCGGAAGCGGCCGGGGCCCGGCTTCTCGTTGCGATAGACGAAACCGTGGCGATAGCTGCGGTAGGGCACCGCGAGATGCTGGTAGTTCTCGGCGACGAAGCGGGCGAGCGGCGCGGTCAGGTCGTAGCGCAGCGAGATCCACTGCTCGTCGTCGTCCTGCAGCGAGAACACGCCTTCGTTCGGCCGGTCCTGGTCGGGCAGGAATTTGCCGAGCGCGTCGGTGTATTCGAAGGTCGGCGTCTCCACCGGCTCGAAGCCGTAGCGCTCGAACGTGGTGCGGATGGTCTCGACCATGGCGCGGGTCGCGGCGATCTCGGCCGGGCCGCGATCGGCCAGCCCGCGCGGCAGGCGCGCCTTGAGTTTCTGCGGCTTTTTACCGGATTTTGTGTCGGTCATCGGTGCAAAATCAGCTTTAAATTATGGCGCGCGCGTCGTAGCAGCCGTTTCGTGCTTTGTCATTAGAGGCAAAAGCGGATATCTCAGGGGCTTGTCCGATCATCCGCCACCTGGCGGCAGGAAGCGAGTGCACCCATGGCTTTGGCCCCCAAAATCGCATCGACCTCCGTCCCCAACGACCTTGCGCCGTTCTGGATGCCCTTCACGTCCAACCGCGCCTTCAAGGCGCGGCCGCGCATGATCGCCAGCGCCAAGGACATGCACTATTTCACCCCGGAAGGCCGCAAGATCATCGACGCTTCGGCCGGCCTGTGGTGCACCAATGCCGGCCATAACCGCGAACCCATCGTCGCCGCCATCCAGAAGCAGGCCGCGGAGCTCGACTTCTCGCCGACCTTCCAGTTCGGCCATCCCAAGGCTTTCGAGCTGGCGAGCCGCATCGCCGCGCTGGCGCCGGGCGACCTCGACCATGTGTTCTTCTGCAACTCCGGTTCGGAAGCCGACGACACCGCGATGAAGATCGCGCTGGCCTATCACCGCGCCAAGGGCGAGGCGACGCGCGTGCGCTTCATCGGCCGCGAGCGCGGCTATCACGGCGTCGGCTTCGGCGGCACCTCAATCGGCGGCATGGTCGCCAACCGCAAGCAGTTCGGCACGCTGCTCGCCGGCGTCGATCATCTGCAATCGACTTACAACAGAGCCGAGCAAGCGTTCTCGGTCGGCGAGCCGGACTGGGGCGAGCATCTCGCCGACGAACTCGATCGTCTGGTGGCGCTGCATGACGCCTCGACCATCGCCGCCGTCTTCGTCGAGCCGGTGTCCGGTTCGACCGCGGTGCTGCCGCCGCCGAAGGGCTATCTCAAGCGCCTGCGCCAGATTTGCGACAAGCACGGCATCCTTTTGGTGTTCGACGAAGTCATCACCGGCTATGGCCGCCTTGGCCATGCCTTCGCCGCCGAGCGCTACGGCGTCACGCCGGACCTGATCTGCTTCGCCAAGGGCATTACGTCAGGCAGCGTGCCGATGGGCGGCGTCATCGCGCGCAAGCACATCCACGACGCGTTTATGTCCGGGCCGGATCACGTCATCGAACTGTTCCACGGCTACACCTATTCGGCGCATCCTCTGGCCTGTGCCGCCGGCCTTGCGACGCTCGACGTCTATCGCGATGAGAAGCTGTTCGAACGCGCCAAGAAGCTGGAGCCGGTCTGGGCCGACGCGGTGATGAGCCTCAAGGGCCTGCCGGGCGTCCTCGACATCCGCGTCGTCGGCCTGATGGCGGGCATCGATCTCGCTTCGAAGCCGGACGCCGTCGGCAAGCGTGGCTATGAAGCGATGGAAAGCGGCTTCCACGATCACGGCATCATGTTCCGTACCTCGGGCGATGCCATCGCCATGTCGCCGCCGCTGATCGTGACCGAAGAGCAGATCGACGAGATCATCTCCAAGGTCGCCGCGATCATCAAGCAGGGGGCGTAAGGCTCTCCTGTCCCGGGCGCAGCGCTGCACGACTTCGTGCGCGATGCAGAACCGGGACCGTTACGCATTCGGAGTTTGGAACGGCCCCGGCTCTGCGTCGCATCACTGCGTGATGCGCCGCGTCCGGGGCAAAGACGCAAACGACGGCTTCGGCAGCACGATCGCCCAGCCGACGGCGATCTGCCCCGGTCCGCGGCGATACGGCAGCGTGAAGGATGGCTGCACCGCCGCGTCCGGCGCCACGGTGCGATAGGCCGGCGGCACGACCTTGAGATCCGCATCGGTCCACACGATGACGGCGCCGCGCGAGCGCAGGTCGTTGAGGTCGATCCACGGCGCGCGTTCCGGCTTGCCGTCGATCAGCACCCGCGGATGGCTCGGCGCGTAATGCGCGATATTGCCGCCGTCCCACATCGAGCCGATGACGTAAGCGAGCCGCTGGCCGGTGACGGCGCGGTAGCGTAGCGCGATCTCGTCGGCCAGTGCGCTGCCGGGGAAGAACACGGCGCGATAGCGGTGGTCGAAGCGCGGCAGGATCTCGTAATTGGTGATGAAGGCCAGCGCGAGCAGCACCAGGACGATGGCCCAGGTCACGACGATGCGCGCCAGACGGAAGCCGGCGATACCGTGCCGAGCCATCAGCACCAGCCACAGACCGAGGAACAGCCACAGCGGATAGCCCCACATGGCGATGGCGCCGCGGCCGGACACGAGGCCCATCAGCAGCACGACAACGAAAGGCCCGAAAGCCAGCCAGGTGACGATGCGGTGGTCGAAGGCGTCGGCCGCAAGTGCCGCCGGCGGCGCTTCGTCGGCGCGGCGCTTGGGGATGAACAGCGGTCCGGCGATCAGCAGCGACGGGATGAGGAAGAACAACTGGCCGATGCCGAACTCGAACGGATGCAGCAAGTGGTCGTACCAGCCGCGTGGCAGCACGGCGCGGTGCTCGGCATAGGCGAAGGGCAGGAAATCGTTGCGCACCAGCCATATCAGGTGCGGCGCGGCGATGATCAGCGCCACCGCGGCGGCGATATAGGGCCCCGGCGTCTTGAGTGACTTGCGGGCGTCCCCGTCGAACAGCGCGAAGGCCACCATCGGCGCCACCAGGACGACGACGAAGTATTTCGCCCACAGCGAGATGCCGACCGCGATGCCGAGCAACAGCCAGTGCACGAGGCGGCCGCCGCGCAAGGCTCGGTGCAGCGCGTAGCCGGCCAGCGCCCAGAACGGCAGCTGGACGACGTCGTGATTGAACTTGGCGGCCGTGTAATTCAGGTAGTGCAGGCCATCGACGATGAGCACCGCGACCAGCGCTCCCAAGGGGCCGACCAATGGCCGGGCGGTAACGAACACCAGGGCGAGCGCCGCGACGACGGCGATCTGGGCCAGCAGGTAATAGGCGTAGTCATGACCGAGGGTCAGGTTTGCGACCTCGACCAGCCACCACGGCAGCGGCGGCAGCTTGTCGTAGCCGAGCTGCCATTCGCGGCCATAGGTCAGCGCTTCGATCAGGTCGAGCGGCAGGTTGGGGTAGAGCAGGTCCGGGAGCACCGTCCACAGTAGGGCGTGGGCTGCGAGAATGGCCACCAGCGCTCGCTCCGGAGCGGCCGCGATCCTGGCGAAAATGGACGTCGAACGCGAAGCCTGCATCGGCGTGAAGTTCCGGTTGGGTCGGCCCTTGGCTCCGACTTAGCCGCTTAACCGGCCTGCGCCAAATGTGCTGGGGAAGGGTGGCTTAACGCCGTTACCATAGCAGGAATTCCCGGTTGCACAGGCGCGTCGGCTCATGGACATTGAGGCGGGCGGAGGCGAATCACCTGCCGCCGCCCAGAAACGGTCCGAACTGCCCAAGTGCGCGACTTGTAAAGACCCTGGCCGAGGCTCCGCGGGACCCTGAATCAAATGCTTCGTCTCAGTGCCATCTTCATCGCGGTCTGCATGGTGCTCATCGCCGGCTCGATCGGCGCCGTCCTGTATTTCGGCCTCAAGCTGGACGTGCGTACCGCAGCCATTGCCGCGCTCGGCGCGCTGATCGTCATGGCGCTCTACAATTCCATCACCAGCCGGCTGCGCGACCGCGGCGTGCTCGGCGACCAGATCGCCGATCTGTCGCGCGGCACCGCCGACCTGTCGCGGCAGATGGCCGAAATGTCGCGGCGGCTGGCCGCGGTCGAAAGCCGCGTCGAGCAGACTGTCAACCGCGCGCGCGGCGCTGTCGATCCGATCGCGGCCGAGATCGGCGAACTCGGCGGTCTGGTGCGGCAACTGGCCGAGACCGTCGCCGCGCATGAGAGCATGCTCGGCACGCCGAACGGCGTGCAGCATCAGCCGGCGGCGGCGCCGGCCGCCGCCATGGCGATCGCACCGGCCGCGCCCGACGAGGCCGAGGCGCCGCTGGCGCTGAAGGAAACCGACGCCGTGAGCGGGCCGCGCCGGTTCAAGAGCCTGTCGCGCGAACAGATCAGCGACATGGTCGCCAGCGCCGCCGACGCCAACCGCATCGATCTCTATCTGCAGCCGATCGTAACGCTGCCGCAGCGCAAGGTGCGCTTTTACGAGGCGTTGTCGCGGCTGCGCACCGAGGACGGCGAGATCATCCCCGCCGTCGATTTCGTCGATATCGCGGAAAGCGCCGGGCTGATGCCCAAGATCGACAACATGCTGGTGTTCCGTTGCGTGCAGGTCGTGCGCCGCCTGCAACTCAAGAGCCGCGACGTCGGCCTGTTCTGCAACATCAACGGCACGACGCTGACCGATGCCGTCTTCTTCAAGCAGTTTCTCGATTTCATGCGCGCCAATCGCGCACTCGGCGGTTCGCTGATGTTCGAATTCACCCAGGCGGCCTATCGCTCGTTCGGCCCGATCGAACACGAAAGCCTTGCTGCGCTGGCCGACTGCGGTTTCCGGTTTTCCATGGACCACGTGACCGACCTGCGCTTCGAGCCGAAGGAACTGGCCGACCGCTCGTTCCGTTTCGTCAAGGTGCCGGCCAACCTGCTGCTCAACCGTGCCGCCACGGCGCAGAGCGACATTCAGGCGGAGGATCTCGCCGATCTTCTGGCGCGCAACGGCATCGATCTCATCGGCGAGCGCATCGAGAACGAAAGCACGGTGGTCGATCTGCTCGATTATGACGTGCGCTTCGGCCAGGGATTCCTGTTCTCGGCGCCGCGTCCGGTGCGTGCCGAAGCGCTGCAAGGCGCCGCATCGCCGCCGCCGGCTCCGGAAAATCCCGCCGCCACCAAGACGTTGAGCGAATACCTCGCCGCCAACGCGCATACCGTTTAACGGGTACCCAATTTGCCAAATCTAGAGCCTCATTTTTCGGCGCTTGCGTCCGCCTATGACGTGTTCCTGTCCGATGTCTGGGGCGTCGTGCACAACGGCGAAGTGTCGTTTCCCGACGCCTGCGACGCGCTGATGCGGGCGCGCGCCACCGGCAAGGTCGTGATCCTCATCACCAATGCGCCGCGGCCGGGCGAGTCGGTAATCCGCCAGATCGACCATCTGCATGTGCCGCGCGAAGCCTACGACGGCATCGTCTCGTCCGGCGACGTCACCCGTGACGTCATCGCTCACCGCAAGGGGCAAAGCATTTGCCACATCGGCCCCGAGCGCGACCATGCGATCTTCAAGGATCTCAACGTCGAATTCGCTCCGCTCGAGAAAGCCGACTACATCGTCTGCTCCGGCCTCTATGACGACGAAATCGACAAGCCGGAAGACTATCGCGCACGGCTCGAGATCGCGCTGAGGCGCAAGCTGTTCATGGTGTGCGGCAATCCGGATCTCGTTGTCGAACGCGGTTCGCGGCTCGTCTATTGCGCGGGCTCGATCGCCGATCTCTATGCGACGATGGGTGGCGAAGTGCTCTATGCCGGCAAACCGTATCGGCCGATCTACGACATGGCGCTGGCGAAAGCGGAAGCCGCGCTCGGCCGCAAGGTCGACAGGTCGCGCGTGATGGCGATCGGCGATTCCGTGCGCACCGATCTCAAGGGCGCGTGCGCCTTCGGCGTCGATATGCTGTTCATCGCCGCCGGCATCCACGCCGAGGAATTCGGCGGCCGCGACATGCCGCAGCGCGATGCGATGAAGACGGTGTTCGCCGCCGCCGGCGAAATGCCGACCGCGGTGATGAAGCTTCTTATTTGGTAACTGTCGTCCCCGCGAAGGCGGGGACCCATAGGCCGCAGCGTCGCTTTGACGTGATGCGGTTATTGATTCTCATTTTCTATCGCAACCTCGGGGATTATGGGTCCCCGCCTTCGCGGGGACGACGATGGGTTACGTAATCGGCGCGGGATTGAACAGCGCGAGCTGATTGTACAAGCCCCACTTGTCGGTGCAGGTCTTCTTGCGGCCGCTCGCGACATCGAGGATGAGGCGGAACAGCTCCCAGCCAACCTCCTCGATGGTGGCCTCGCCGGTGGCGATGGTGCCCGCATTGAGATCGATGAGATCCGACCAGCGCTCGGCGAGCTCCTTGCGCGTCGCCACCTTGATCACCGGCACCGACGACAGCCCGTAGGGGGTGCCGCGCCCCGTCGTAAAAATGTGCACGTTCATGCCGGAGGCGAGCTGCAGCGTGCCGCAGACGAAGTCGGAGGCGGGGGTGGCGGCGAAGATGAGCCCCTTGTCCTTGACGCGCTCGCCCGGCGCCAGCACGCCGCTGATCGCCGACGAGCCGGACTTGGCCGACGAGCCGAGCGCTTTCTCGACGATATTGGCGAGGCCGCCCTTCTTGTTGCCGGGGGTGGTGTTGGCCGAGCGATCGACGCCGCCCTTGTCGAGATAATCGTCGTACCATTGCATTTCGCGGATCAGGTCGCGTGCCACTTGCTCATTCGCCGCGCGTGGCGTGAGCAAATGGATGGCGTCGCGCACTTCGGTCACTTCCGAGAACATGACGGTGGCGCCGGCGCGCACCAAAAGATCGGAGGCGAAGCCCAAAGCCGGGTTGGCGGTGACGCCGGAAAACGCGTCCGAGCCGCCGCACTGCATGCCGACCACGAGGTCGGAGGCGGGGCAGGTCTCGCGCCGGCGTTCGTTGAGCACCTTGAGCCGCTCGTCGGCCATGCGCATGATCAGTTCGATCATGGCGCCGAATGAGGTCAGGCTCTCGTCCTGCAGGCGCATGATCTCCTGGTCGGCGTCCTTGCCGGCGGGCAGCAGGCGCTCCGGCGATAATTTTTCGCAGCCGAGGCCGACCACCATGACTTCGCCGCCGTAGTTCGGATGGCGGGCGAGGTTCTGCAAGGTGCGGATCGGGATCTCCGACTTCGGCGCGTTGATGGCGACACCGCAGCCATAGACATGGGTCACCGCGACGACGTCATCGACGTTCGGATATTTCGGCAGCAACTCGTCCTTGATGCGCTTGAGCGCGATCTCCAGCGTGCCGGCGACGCATTGCACGCTGGTGGAGATGGCGAGGATGTTCTTGGTGCCGACGGTGCCGTCCTTGTTACGGTAGCCCTCGAAGGTATAGCCCTCGAGCGGCGGCAGCGCCGGCGGGGTGCGGGTGGCGAGTTCGAGGCCCTCGAGGCTCGGCGGCGCCGGCATGCGCACGCGCGATTCCTCGACCCAGGCGCCGGCGGCGATGTCGTCCACCGCGTAGCCGATGACCTCGCCGTAGCGGACGATCGGCCGGTCTCTGGGTATGTCGGTCAGCGCCACCTTGTGGCCCTGCGGCACGTAGTCCTTCAGCGTCAGGCCGTCGGGAAAGCGCGAGCCGGCCGGCATGCCGAAGGCATTGGCGACGATGGCGACGTTGTCGGCATCGTTGAGCTTGATGTAGCGCGGCGTCTCGGCGGGCGGCTTCACCGGTATGGTCATCATACGTCTCCGGGCAAGACGCTAATATAGCGTGCGCGGGCGATGAGGGAAGGCCAAGGGAAAGGCATCATCGTAGCCCGGCTGAGCGCAGCGAAAGCCGGGAACGGCATTCCCGGGTTTCGCTTCGCTTCACCCGGGCTACAATGGCTGCGTTTACGCCGCCGGGGCGTCGGCCGGTTCGAACACCGCGTCGATCTTGGACTTCAAGGTCTGGGCGTTGAACGGCTTGACGATATAGTTGGAGACGCCGGCCTTCTTGGCGGCGATGACGTTCTCGGTCTTGGACTCGGCGGTGATCATGATGAAGGGGGTCTCGGCCAGCCCTTCGTCGCCGCGGACCTCCCGGAGCAGGTCGTAGCCGGTCATCGGCTCCATGTTCCAGTCGGAGATGACGAGGCCGTATTTGCGCTCGCGCATCTTGGCCAGCGCCGCGCGCCCGTCATTGGCCTCGTCGATTTCGACAAAGCCGAGCTGTTTCAAAAGATTGCGAATAATGCGGACCATCGTGGAATAGTCGTCCACGACCAGCACCGGCATCGACAGGTCGACGGCCATGATCTCATCCACGCCCCGCCCAGGGCGTCCCCACCGCTATTGTTCGTACTCTAACGTTCCGCTTTTGAATATCCGGTTAACTTGAAGGTTTGGTAACGGACTAATAACTCTTAACTCTGTCCATACTTGGATATGGCGGTTGCCACACATGGTGGCCAAAGCGTAAAGAGCGGCAACCCGCTGACACAACGGCCCGATTTGGCGCGAGAACCCGACCCGACATGAGCGAAGTTTCGTCCGACCGGCCCTTTACCGTCGTGACCGATGGCGAGCCGGGCGCGCTTGCCGGCGCCGTGGTCGCCATCGGCAATTTCGACGGCGTGCACCGCGGCCACCGCCAGGTGATCGGCACCGCGCTCGAGCGCGCCGCCCAACTCGGCCGCAAGGCGGCGGCGCTGACGTTTTCGCCGCATCCGCGCAAGTTCTTCCGCCCCGAGACGCCGCTGTTCTCGCTGTCGAGCGATATCAACAAGCTGCGCTTGCTGGCCGCCACCGGCCTCGACGGCGCCATCGTGTTCCACTTCGACGCCGCCTTCGCCTCGACGACGGCCGAGGATTTCGTGCGCCGCATCCTGGTCGAGAAGTTCGGCATCGGCGGCGTCGCCATCGGCTACGACTTCCATTTCGGCAAGGGCCGCGCCGGCTCGCCGAACTTCCTGAGTTTCGAAGGCACGCGGCTCGGCTTTCCGGTCGATGTCGTGCCGCCCTTGGAAGACGAGGGCAGGCCGGTGTCGTCCGGCTCGATCCGCGAGACTTTGGCGCAAGGCAAGGTCGTGGAAGCCGCCGAACTCCTCGGCGCGCCATGGTTCATCACCGGCGAAGTCATCCACGGCGAAAAGCGCGGCCGCGAGCTCGGCTTTCCGACCGCCAATATCAGGCTCGATCCGTCGTGCCAGCTCAAGCACGGCATCTACGCGGTGCGCGCCGATATCGACGGCCAGCGCGTCGATGGCGTCGCTTCGTTCGGCACGCGGCCGATGTTCGACGACGGCGCGCCGCTGCTCGAGATCTTCCTGCTCGATTACGAGGGCGATCTCTACGGCAAGTCGCTCGACGTCGCTTTCATCGGCTGGATCCGTCATGAGCAGAAATTCCCGTCGATCGAGGCGTTGAAGAAGCACATGATCGCCGACGTCGCCCAGGCGCGCGCCTCGCTGCTGCGCTCCGGCAAGGCGTTCCCGCGGTTGGGGAAGATTTAGCCAGCGGGCGTGCGACATCGCCCCTGTTCTTGAAGGCCCGGGGCGAGCCTTTCCCTTTTTTTTTCCCTTCTCCGAAGAGAAATGGAGCGCCGGGAGGCGCCAAGGGGCTGGCGAGGCCCCTTTGTGGGCCCCCCTTGCGATCGGGAAAGCCCGCACGCCGTTCGGGTGCGGGCTTACGAGGCCCGCTCCTTGAGGCGCGCGCGCCGGAGGACGGCAGGGTTGCGAGGCCCGCCGCCACGGCGCTGCGCCTCCCGGCGCTCCACCGCCGGTCTCGCGCCCCAAGGGCGAAGACCGGTCACGGCGCCATTGTCGGGCGCCGGACCCGGCCGCCGCGCCCGCCGCGTCATGACGGCGGCGGAGGCATCGGCCGGACCGGTTGAAACTATAATCCTAGGACTATAGACCGTCAAGCGGGGCTGTCATGCCGGACCGGCCGTTTACCCGGCCGAAGCCTTTGCGCCGCTAAAGTGCCCCTGCTAAACACCCCGCCGACCCCCTGATTTTGCCCGAAAAGTCGAATGTCCAAGCCCGAACGCGATTATTCCGAGACCCTGTTCCTGCCGCAGACGGATTTCCCGATGCGCGCCGGCCTGCCGCAGAAGGAGCCCGAGCTGCTCAAGCGCTGGCAGGACAGCGACCTCTATGCCCAGCTCCGCGCCGAGGCCAAGGGCCGCGAGAAGTTCGTGCTTCACGACGGCCCGCCTTACGCCAACGGCAACATTCATATCGGCCACGCGCTCAACAAGATCCTCAAGGACGTGGTGACGCGCAGCCAGCAGATGCTCGGCTACGATTCCAATTACGTGCCGGGCTGGGACTGCCACGGCCTGCCGATCGAATGGAAGATCGAGGAAGAGAACTACCGGTCCAAGAACAAGCAGAAGCCGAACTTCTCCGACCCGGCAGCGATGGTCGCGTTCCGCCAGGAATGCCGCGCCTATGCGCAGAAGTGGCTCGACGTGCAGCGCACCGAGTTCAAGCGGCTCGGCGTCGAGGGCGACTGGGATCATCCCTATACGACGATGAGCTATCCGGCCGAGGCGCAGATCGCGCGCGAGCTGATGAAGTTCGCCGCCAATGGTTTGCTCTATCGCGGCTCGAAGCCGGTGATGTGGTCGGTGGTCGAGAAGACCGCGCTCGCGGAAGCGGAGATCGAGTACGAGGATTACACGAGCGACACGGTCTGGGTGAAGTTTCCGGTGGCGAACAGCACCGGCGATGTGGCGAAGGCTTCGGTCGTCATCTGGACCACGACGCCGTGGACGCTGCCGGGTAACCGCGCCATCTCGTTTTCGCCGAAGATCGCTTACGGACTCTACAAGGTCACCGACGCGCCCGCCGAGAACTGGGCCAAGGTCGGCGATCTTCTGATCCTCGCCGACAAGCTCGCCGCCGATGTGTTCAAGCAGGCGAAGGTGGCCGCGTTCGAGAAGGTGAGCGATGTTTCGGCCGAGACGCTGGCGGCGATCGTCTGCAAGCATCCGCTCGCCGGAAAGGGGTACGACTTTCAGGTGCCGTTGCTCGCGGGCGATCACGTTACCGACGATGCCGGCACCGGCTTCGTCCACACCGCGCCGGGCCATGGCCGCGAAGACTTCGAAGTCTGGATGGATAACAAAGCCGCGCTCGAAGCGCGCGGCATCAACACCGCCATTCCCTACACCGTCGATGAAAACGGCGCGCTGACCGCACAGGCGCCGGGCTTCGAGGGCAAGCGCGTCATCAACGACAAGGGCGAGAAGGGCGACGCCAACAACGCCGTGATCGCGGCGCTGGCCGAAGCCGGCAACATCATCGCGCGTGGCCGTCTCAAGCATCAGTATCCGCATTCGTGGCGCTCGAAGAAGCCGATCATCTTCCGCAACACGCCGCAGTGGTTCATCGCCATGGACCAGTCGTTCGCCGGCGCGTCGAGCGTGGCGGCCGTGGCGGCGACGCCGCGCGGCATCGCGCCGAACGACCAGCGCACCTTGCGCGAAGTGGCGCTCGACGCCATCGCGGCGACGCGCTGGGTGCCGGCGGCGGGCGAGAACCGCATCAACGGCATGATCTCGGGCCGCCCCGACTGGGTGATCTCGCGGCAGCGCGCCTGGGGCGTGCCGATCGCGGTGTTCATCAAGGAAAAACCGGACGGCTCGGTCGAAATTTTGCAGGACCCGGAAGTCGAGCTGCGCATCGTCGAGGCCTTCGACAAAGAAGGCGCCGATGCCTGGTACAAGGAAGGCGCGCGCGAGCGCTTCCTTGGGGCCAAGCTGTCCGCCGATAGCTGGAAAAAGGTCGACGACATCTGCGACGTCTGGTTCGACTCAGGCTCGACGCACGCTTTCGTGCTCGAGGACCCGGTGCATTTCCCGCAGCTCGCCGGCATCAAGCGCAAGGTCGATGGCGGCGACGACACCGTGATGTATCTGGAAGGCTCCGACCAGCATCGCGGCTGGTTCCACTCGTCGCTGCTGGAGAGTTGCGGCACGCGCGGCCGCGCGCCGTTCGATGTCGTGCTGACGCACGGCTTCGTGCTCGACGAGAACGGCCGCAAGATGTCGAAGTCGCTCGGCAACGTCGTCGCGCCGCAGGACGTGATCAAGGAATCCGGCGCCGACATCCTGCGCATGTGGGTCTGCGCCTCGGACTACGCCGACGACCTGCGCATCGGCAAGGAAATCCTCAAGACCACCGCCGACACCTATCGCAAGCTGCGCAACACCATCCGCTGGATGCTCGGCTCGCTGGCGCATTTCCATGCCGACGAGGCGGTCAAGGTCGAGGCGATGCCGGAGCTGGAGCGGCTGATGCTGCACCGGCTCACCGAGCTCGATGACGTCGTGCGCAAGGCCTATGCGGAATTCGACTACAAGAAGATCTTCGCGGCGCTGTCGGCGTTCATGACGTCGGACCTGTCGGCGTTCTACTTCGACATCCGCAAGGACACGCTGTACTGCGATCCGTATTCGTCGGTGACGCGCAAGGCGGCGCTGACGGTGATCGACCACCTGTTCCGCTGCACGGTAACGTGGCTGGCGCCGATGCTGTGCTTCACCGCGGAGGAATCGTGGCTGTCGCGCTACGGCGTCGACGCCAAATCGGTGCATCTGCAAACCTTCCCCGAGGTGCCGGCGTCATGGCGCGACGACGCTCTGGCTGAAAAATGGCGCAAGGTGCGCACCGTGCGCCGCGCCGTCACCGGCGCGCTCGAAGTGGCGCGCGCCGAGAAGCGCATCGGCTCCTCGCTCGAGGCGCATCCGATCGTGCACGTGTCGAACGGCGAACTCTACGAGGCGGTGCTCGACGTCGACATGGCCGAAGTCTGCATCACCTCGGCGCTGACGTTGGTCGAAGGCGAGGGGCCCGAGAGCGCCTTCCGTCAGCCCGACGTGAGCGGCGTCGCCGTGGTGCCGAACCTCGCCGAGGGCACCAAGTGCGCGCGGTCGTGGAAGATTCTCACCACCATCGGCGCCGATCCGGACTATCCGGACGTTTCGCCGCGCGACGCCAAGGCGCTGCGCGAACGCGAGACGATGAAGAAGGCGGCGGTGTAGGGCGGGGCGGCCCAGTGTTTAACCGGCCTCATGGTGAGGAGGCGCGGAACGCGCCGTCTCGAACCATGGGGCCGCCCATCCTTCGAGACGCGCACTGTGTGCGCTCCTCAGGATGAGGCGGAGAGACGTCAATGAACGTGAAGCAATATCTCTCCGGTCCGCTCACCGCCTTCGGCGTCACCATCGCGGCGCTGGCGCTCGTCATCGACCAGGCGAGCAAGCTCTATCTCGTCTTCGTCCACGATCTCGACGCCAACCCGATGCGGCTCGGGCCGTTCTTCGACTTCGTGCTGACCCGCAATTACGGCATCAGCTACGGCCTGCTGCAGATGCCCGGCGAGGCCGGGCAGTGGGCGCTGGTCGGCTTCAAGGTGCTGGCGGTGGCGCTGCTGTGGGCCTGGCTGGCCAAGGCGGAGGACCGGCTGACGGCGGCCTCGCTCGGCCTGGTCATCGGCGGCGCGGCCGGGAATACCATCGACCGCCTGCTCCATGGCTGGGTGGTCGATTTCGTGTTTTTTCACGTTTCCGGGGCAGGTTGGCAGTTCAAATGGTACGTTTTTAACCTCGCCGACGTGGCCATCGTTGCCGGGGTGGCGGGTCTGCTGTATGAGTCCTTCTTCGGCGGACGTGCCGTAAAAGCGCCCTGATCCCAATGCAATAGGCGGCAATAGGCCGGTTCAGGATGAAGTTGGTGCCCAATCCGGCGGACACCCGAACAGAAGGGGCAAGTTCCATGATCGCTCGTCGCTCCTCCCGTCAGGCCGCGCTCGCGGCTTTGGTGCTCGGCCTCTCCGTTGCTGCGCTGGCCCTGCCGGCGCGCGCTGCCGACGCCGGTGACGATCGGCCGTGGGATTCCAAGCTGATCGGCAACCTGCTCGAAGGCCTCGGCCTGCAGTCGCCGAACAAGGACGCGATCGTCTATCAGGAGCGCGCGCCGCTCGTCATTCCGCCGTCCACCGATCTGCCGACGCCGGAGAAGACGGATGCCGCCATCGCCGGCAACCCGGCCTGGCCGAAGGACCCCGATGTCGCCCGCAAGAAGGAAGCGGCCCGGCAGGCCCGCATCGAAGCGTCGAAATCGGCCGACGAGAAGTTCCGCGAAGAAAATCGCGTGCTCAATCCGAGCGAAATGACGCCGGGCGCCAGCGCCACCAACCGCATGCCGCGCGTCGGCACCGGCAACCGCACCGCCGGCACCTTCAGCGAAAGCAACCAGCGGCTGACGCCGTCGCAGCTCGGCTACAACGGCGGCATGTTCGGCAGCCTGTTCGGCGGCAAGAAGGACGACGAAAGCGCGCGCTTCACCGGTGAACCGCCGCGCGCGTCGCTGACCGATCCGCCGGCCGGCTATCAGACGCCGTCGGCCGATCAACCCTACGGCGCCGGCAGCGATCGTAACCAGGCGCCGAAGGCGACCAATTATCTGGAAAGCAAGGGCGGCGACATTCAGCACTGACGCGCGCGTCGCGCGCCGTTCGCGTGAGCGTCATCGCCGGTCTGCCTGATGAGCCGTCGCGTGGGGCGACGCCAACGCTAACGCCATAGGGTCTGCTTCGTGGATTTCAGACAACTCGTCGAACGCGCCGGCGCCATGACCGTGGCGGCAGCGCTTGCGCTGTCGTTTGCGCCGGCTAACGCCGCCGAGCAGAGCGGACCGAAGATTTCCGATTTCAAGCTCGACAACGGCCTCGAACTCGTCGTCATTCCCGATCACCGCGCGCCGGTGGTCACGCACATGATCTGGTACAAGGTCGGCGCCGCCGACGAGACCGCGGGCAAATCCGGTCTGGCGCATTTCCTCGAGCATCTGATGTTCAAGGGCACGGCGAAGAATCCGGCGGGACGCTTCTCGCAGGTCGTTGCCGGCATGGGCGGCCAGGAAAACGCCTTCACCTCGAGCGATTACACCGGCTATTACCAGCGCGTGCCGAGCGAGAAGCTGAAGCAGGTGATGAGCTTCGAAGCCGACCGCATGACCGGCCTGGTGCTGACCGACGCCGTCGTGCTGCCCGAGCGCGACGTCATCCTCGAAGAGCGCAACCAGCGCATGGAGAACAATCCGCGCGCCCGGCTCGGCGAGCAGATGGACGCCGCGCTGTTCCTCAATTCGCCCTATGGCCGGCCGGTGATCGGCTGGCGCCACGAGATGGAAGGCCTGACCAAGGACGACGCCATCGGTTTCTACCGGCGCTTCTACGGACCGAACAACGCCGTGGTCGTGGTCGCCGGCGACATCGAGCCGGAGCAGGCGCTGGCTTTCGCCAAGGAAACCTACGGCGCGCTCAAGCCGCACGCCGACATCGCGCCGCGGGCGCGGCCGCAGGAGCCGCCGCCGGCCGCGGCGCGTTCGCTGACGCTGGCCGATCCGCGCGTCGAGCAGCCGACCTTGCAGCGCTCCTATCTGGTGCCGTCGTTCCACACCGCCCAGGCGGGCGAGTCCGAGGCGCTCGAGGTGCTGGCGCATATTCTCGGCGCCGGCTCGAACAGCCGGCTCTATCGCGCGCTGGTGGTGGACAAGCATGTCGCGACCAGCGCCGGCGCTTATTACGACTCCTCCGCCTATGACCTGTCGAAGTTCGGCGTCTATGGCGCGCCGGCCGAGGGCGTGAGCCTGCCGCAGCTCGAAGCCGACATCGACGCGGTGATCGCCGACATGATCGACAAGGGCGTCAGCGACGACGAACTCGAGCGCTCGAAATCGCGGCTGGTGGCCGACGCCATCTACGCGCAGGACAACCAGGCGATGATGGCGCGCTGGTACGGCCAGGCGCTGATGTCGGGCGCCACCGTGAACGACGTGCAGAAGTGGCCGGAGCGCATCCGCGCCGTCACCGCGGCGCAGGTCAAGGACGCGGCGCTCAAATGGCTCGACAGGAAGCGTTCGGTCACCGGCTATCTAGTCAAGGAAACGACGCCCGCCGTCAACAAGGCGGAGCAGGCGCCGCCGGCAAAATCCGGCAGCACCGGGGAGAAGCGGTCATGATGCGGCTTCTCGCAGGCGCCGCTGGCGCACTGATGCTGGCGCTGGTGCAGATCGCACCGGCGGCCGCCATGACCATCGAGCCGGTGGTCAGCCCCAAGGGCATTTCTTTCTGGCTGGTGCGGGAAAAGGCCGTGCCGCTGGTGGCGCTCAACTACGCCTTCAAGGGCGGCGCGGCGCAGGATCCGGCCGGCAAGGGCGGCACCGCCAATCTGGTCGCCGACACGCTCGACGAAGGCGCCGGCGATCTCGACAGCAAGGCATTCCACGACCGCCTGGAACGGCGCGCCATCGAACTGTCGTTCAGCGCCAACCGCGACGAATTCCGCGGCTCGCTGCGCGCGCTCAACGAACATCGCGACGAGGCCTTCGACCTGCTGCGCAAGGCGCTCGCCGAGCCGCGCTTCGAGCCGTCGGCGGTCGAGCGCGTGCGCGGTCAGGAACTGGCGGGGCTGCGCCGCGAGATCACCAACCCCAACAACATTGCCGGCCGCACCTGGTGGCAGACGGCGTTTCCCGGTCATCCCTACGGGCTCGAGACCAAGGGCTCGCTCGAGACCGTGCCGGCGATCACCCCCGCCGACCTGCGCGACTTCACCAAGCGCGTCTTTGCGCGCAACGGGCTCACCGTCTCCATCGTCGGCGACATCGACGACAAGACCGCCGGCGCGCTGATCGACAAGGCGTTCGGCGATCTGCCGGCGGCGAACGATCTCAAGCCGGTTGCCGACGTCAAGCCGCAAGGCCTCGGCCGCCGCATCGTCGCGGAATTGAACGTGCCGCAGGCGGTGATCACCTTCGGCGGTCCGGGCATTGCCCGCAACGATCCGGATTTCATGGCGGCCTATATCGTCAATCACATCCTCGGCGGCGGCTCGTTCTCGTCGCGGCTCTACAAGGAAGTGCGCGAGAAGCGCGGCCTGGCTTACGGGGTGTCCGAGAGCCTGGCCTGGTTCGACCACACGGCGCTGCTGATGGGCGGCACGGCGACCCGCGCCGACCGCACCGCGGATGCGCTGGCGATCATCGAGGCCGAAACCAAGAAGATGGCGGAGGCGGGCCCGACCGCCGACGAACTCGCCGCGGCCAAGGACTATCTCAAGGGTGCCTATGCGCTGTCGCTCGACACCTCGTCGAAGATCGCGGCGCAGCTCACGCAGATTCAGCTCGACAAGCTCGGCATCGATTATATCCAGCGCCGCGGCGCCATGATCGACGCCGTGACGCTCGACGACGCCAAACGCGTCGCCAAGCGGCTCTACGGCGCCGGCATGCTGGTGACGGTCGCCGGCCGGCCGAAAGGCTTAGCGTCGAGCACGCAGTGAACGATTGTTCCGTTCGCGCGTTAGAATTTTTTCTCCGTCATGCCCGGCCTTGTGCCGGGCATCCACGTCTTGCTTCAATGACCAGGAAAGACGTGGATGGCCGCAACAAGTGCGGCCATGACGAGTAACAATTGCAAGACGGAGTCATCATGCCTCTGATCCAATCCATCGACAGCGCGCTTCACGACAACATCGGCCAGCACGGCGTGCCGGCCGAGGCGCTCGACGCGGCGCTGGCACGCGCCGAGGGCGCGCTCGACTGGCTGCGCGCCCGCCACGCCGATGGCGGACTGCCGCTGCTGCAACTGCCGGCGACCCACAGCGATCTGCCGGAATTGCGCGACCGCGCCGTCGCGCTCGCCGACCGTGCCACCGACATCGTGCTGCTCGGCACCGGCGGCTCCTCGCTCGGCGGCCAGACCCTGGCGCAGCTCGCCGGCCACATGGTGCCGGGCGTCGGCGCGTTGCGCGCCGGGCCGCGGCTGCACTTCATGGACAATCTCGATCCGGAGTCGTTCGCGGCGCTGCTCAAGCACCTGCCGCTGCAGACCTCGCGTTTCGTGTCGATCTCCAAGTCCGGCGGCACCGGCGAGACGCTGATGCAGACGATCGCCGTGCTGTCGGCGCTGCACGAAGCGAGCCTCGGCCCGCGCATTCCCGATATTTTCCTCGGCCTCACCGAGCCCGACAAGCCGGGCAAGAAGAACGGCCTGCGCGAGCTGCTCGGCCAGTACAAGGTGCCGATGCTCGACCATCACACCGGCGTCGGCGGCCGCTTCTCGGTGCTGACCAATGTCGGCCTGCTGCCGGCGGCGATGCTCGGCCTCGACGTCGTCGCCATTCGCGAAGGCGCGTCGCTGGCGCTCAAGCCGGTGCTCGACAAGAAAAAGGCGAAGGACGTGCCGGCCGCGGTCGGCGCGGCGCTCGCGGTCGCGCTCGCCGAGACCAAGAACAAGGGCATCAGCGTCGTCATGGCCTATGCCGACCGGCTCGAGCGCTTCACGCGCTGGTACGTGCAGCTCTGGGCCGAAAGCCTCGGCAAGGACGGCAAGGGCACGACGCCGATCGGCGCGCTCGGCCCGGTCGATCAGCACAGCCAGTTGCAGCTCTTCATCGCCGGCCCGCGCGACAAGTTGTTCACGGTCATCACCACCGACCGCGCCGGCAAGGGCCCGCGCATGGACAAGGAATTGTCGAAGGTCGCCGGTGAATCCGGCTTTGGCGGCAAGACCATCGGCGATCTCGTCGCCGCGCAGGGCCGCGCGACCGCGGAGACGCTCGCCAAGAACGGCTGTCCGGTGCGCACATTGCATGTGCCGCAGATCGACGAGGAGAGCATGGGCGAGCTGCTGATGCACTTCATGCTCGAGACCATCATCGCCGCGCATCTGATGGGCGTCGATGCCTTCGACCAGCCGGCGGTGGAAGAGGGCAAGGTGCTGGCCAAGAAATATCTCACCGCGTAGCGCCATGCCCGCTTATGTGATTTCCGAAGTGCGTATTCTCGATCAGGATTTGATCGGCAATTATCGCGCGCGCGCCGCCGCCAGCCTCGAGAAATACGGCGGGCGCTATCTGGTGCGCTCCGGCGCCGTCGAGCTCGTCGAGGGCGAGCGCGACCGCGACAAGCAGTTCATCATCGTCGAGTTTCCCGACATGGCGAAGGCGCGCGAGTGGTACCGCTCGCCGGAATATGCCGAGGCCTTGAAATTCCGCTACGCCGCGCTCGACCGGACCTTGGTGTTCGCGGAGGGGGTGGAATAACAACCGTCATGCCCGGCCTTGTGCCGGGCATCCACGTCTTAAGAGCATTGCAAAGGCGTGGATGGCCGGGACAAGCCCGGCCATGACGGGGTAAAGTGCCTTCATCATGCACCGCATCACCAATTCCATCTCCATCGACGACTCCGAACTCGAGGAATCCTTCGTCCGCTCCTCCGGCCCGGGCGGGCAGAACGTCAACAAGGTGTCGTCGGCGGTGCAACTGCGCTTCGACGCGCGGCGCTCGCCCTCGCTCCCCAACGACGTCGCCATCCGCCTGATGAAGCTCGCCGGCTCGAAGCTGACCAAGGAAGGCGTCATCGTCATCGTGGCGCAGGAATACCGCGACCAGTCGCGCAACCGCGCCGAGGCCCGCGAGCGGCTGTTCGACATGATCCGCCAGGCGGCGGTCAAACCCACGGTGCGGCGCGAAACCAAAGTGCCGAAATCCGAGAAGAAGAAGCGGGTCGAGGGCAAGAAACGCCGCAGCGAGATCAAGGCCGGCCGGGGCAAGGCCCGGTGGGATTGACCCCGTCGTCCCGGGCGACTGAGCGCTGCGAAGGAGACCCGGGACCCATATCCCCTGTAGTCGCGATACGGACAGGCCGGGGTTATGGGTCCCCGCCGGAGCCTGTCATCGGGCCGCGCTTCGCGCGGACCCGTTGGCGGGGACGACATCGAGGCGGGATAACGGGCAAAGCCGGCCCGGCCGCCTCGCGGCAGGCGCTTTCGGCCGCTAAATTGCGGGCGAATCGCGTGAAAGTCCGCCTATGCCCGTCCGCCAGTTGTCCGAAGCCGTCGTCAACCGCATCGCCGCCGGCGAGGTGGTCGAGCGCCCGGCCAGCGTCGTCAAGGAGCTGGTCGAGAACGCGCTCGATGCCGGTGCACACCGCATCGACGTGCTGACCGACGGCGGCGGCCGGCGGCTCATTCGCGTCACCGACGACGGCGCCGGCATGACGCGCGCCGATCTCGACCTCTGCGTCGAGCGCCACGCCACCTCCAAGCTGGAGGCCGACGACCTCATGGCGATCCACACCCTCGGCTTCCGCGGCGAGGCTTTGCCGTCGATCGGCTCGGTGGCGCGGCTCACCATCACGACGCGGCACGCGAGCGAGCCGCATGCCTGGTGCCTCACCGTCGATGCCGGCGACAAGTCGGAGATCAAGCCGGCGGCGCTGAGCCAGGGCACCACCATCGAAGTGCGCGATCTGTTTTACGCGACGCCGGCGCGGCTGAAGTTCTTGAAGACCGACCGCAGCGAAGGCGAGGCGGTGCGCGAGGTGGTGCGGCGGCTGGCGATGAGCCGGCCCGACGTCACCTTCACGCTCGCCGGCGAGGAGCGCGCGCCGCTGACCTGGAGCGCGGCCGGCGAGGAAGAGCCGCTGGTGCGGCTCGGCGACGTGTTAGGGGCCGACTTCCGCGCCAACGCCATCGCCATCAACGCCGAGCGCGAGGGCGTGCGCGTCGAAGGCTTCGCCGGATTGCCGACTTTGTCGCGCGCCAATTCGCTCGGCCAGTATCTGTTCGTCAACGGCCGTCCAGTGCGAGACAAGCTGATGGTCGGCGCGGTGCGCGGCGCCTATGCCGATTACCTGCCGCGCGACCGCCATCCGGTGCTGGCTTTGTTCGTGACGCTGCCGACCAGCGAAGTCGATGTGAACGTGCACCCGGCCAAGACCGAAGTGCGCTTCCGCGATGCCGGGCTGGTGCGCGGCCTGATCGTCAGCGCGCTCAAGCACGCGCTGGCGCGCGAGGGCCAGCGTGCGGCATCGACCGGCGGCGGCGCGACCATCGCCGCGTTTCGTCCGGTGACGATGCCGCGGCGCGCGCCCTATGACTGGCGCAACTCGCCGTCGCGGCCGACGCCGTGGACGCCGACGCAGGGCAATGTCGCGCTCGGTTTCGAGGAGGTCGCTCAGGAAGGCTATCAAGCGGTCTTCGATGTCGGCGGCCCGTCGGCCGACGCGCGCGCCGACAGCTTCGCATCGGCGCCGGATCTGATCGACAAGCCTTTGGGCGCGGCGCGGGCGCAGATCCACGAGACTTACATCGTGACGCAGACGCGCGATGGCCTCGTCATCGTCGATCAGCACGCCGCGCATGAGCGCATCGTCTACGAGCGCATGAAGGCGGCGCTGGAGAAGAGCGGCATCGGCCCGCAGATCCTATTGATCCCGGAGATCGTCGAACTCGACGAGGCCGACGCGGCGCGGCTCGTGGCGCGCGCCGGTGAGTTGGAGCGCTTCGGCCTGGTGCTGGAAGCATTCGGCCCGGGCGCGGTGGCGGTACGCGAAACGCCCTCGATGCTCGGCGATGTCGATGTGCGCGGCCTGGTCACCGATCTCGCCGAGCATATGGCGGAATGGGATGACTCGCTGCCGCTGGAGCGGCGGCTGCTGCACGTCTCCGCGACGATGGCCTGCCACGGCTCGGTGCGCGCCGGGCGACGCCTCAAGCCCGACGAGATGAACGCGCTGCTGCGCGAGATGGAATCGACGCCGAACTCCGGCCAGTGCAACCACGGCCGCCCGACTTATGTCGAACTGAAGCTGGGCGATATCGAGCGGTTGTTCGGGAGGAAGTAAGCCGTCACCCTGAGGTGCGAGCGACCGAAGGTCGCGAGCCTCGAAGGGCGACGGCCCGGGATTCTTTGCCCGTCGTCCTTCGAGGCTCCCTCCGCTTCGCGGAGGTCGCACCTCAGGATGACGGGTTAAAGCGCAAAAACACCAATTCCGAATCGTCATACGCGCGCCGCTCGAGCTCCTCGAAGCCGTCCGGCGCTACAAACTTCGCGCTGACCGCTTCCTCGACCACCACCAAAGCGTCCTTCACCAGCCAGCCGCCGTCGCGCGCCGAGGCGAGCGCCTTCTCGGCGAGGCCCTTGCCGTAGGGCGGATCGAGAAAGCACAGCGTGAACGGCTCGATCGGATGCGCGGGGCCCAGCTTCGTCGCATCGCGGCGGAAGATGCGGCTGGTGCCGCCGAGACCGAGCGCTTCGGTGTTGTTGCGCAGAAGCGCGCGCGCCTCGACGCCGTCATCGACGAACAGCACATAGGCCGCGCCGCGCGACAAGGCCTCGATGCCGAGCGCGCCGGTGCCGGCGAACAGGTCGAGCACGCGCGCGCCCTCGACCGGATTGCCGTAGCCGTGGGCGAGAATGTTGAACAGCGACTCGCGCAGGCGATCGGCGGTCGGACGAAGGCCTTCGCCTTTCGGCCCCGCGATCGGGCGCGAGCGCAGTCGGCCGCCGACGACGCGCATTATTTGGCTCGCGGGTATTTCGGCCGCGGGCCGCTCTTGGAACGGTCGCGACGCGGGGCGCGCTTTTTATGCGTGGCGCGTGCAGGCCTATCCCCGTCATCCTGAGGTGCGCGGCTCTGCCGCGCCTCGAAGGACGACGGCCCGTTCGCTTTGCCTGCCATCCTTCGAGGCTCGCGCGCATCGCGCGCTCGCACTTCAGGATGACGGCGCCGCGGCACACGCTCGTCATCGCTGACCAGCGGCGCCGAGAAATCCGCGCCGCTTTGCGCGACGATCTTCTCGCCCAGTTCGTTGCGCAGCGCTGCGGTCTCGACTTCCTTGACGGTCCCTTCCGGCAATTCGCCGAGCATGAACGGTCCGTAGGAGACTCGGATCAGCCGGTTGACGCGCAGGCCGAGCTGCTCCAGCACCTTGCGCACTTCGCGGTTCTTGCCCTCGCGGATGGCAAATGAGAGCCAGACATTGGCGCCCTGCTGGCGCTCGAGCAGCGCCTCGATGGCGCCATAGTGGATGCCGTCGATGGTGATGCCGTCGCGCAATTGGTCGAGCGCGGCCTGCTCGACGCGGCCATTGGCGCGCACGCGGTAGCGGCGCAGCCAGGCGGTGGACGGCAGTTCCAGCGCACGGGCGAGGCCGCCGTCATTGGTGAGCAGCAGCAGGCCCTCGGTGTTGATGTCGAGGCGGCCGACGCTGATTAGGCGCGGCAGCTTCTTCGGCAGCGCGCCGAAGATAGTCGGGCGGCCTTCCGGGTCAGAATGCGTGGTCACCAGGCCGCGCGGCTTGTTGTAGAGGAACAGCCGGGTGCGCTCGCGCCGCGGCATCGGCTGGCCGTCCACGACAATGCGGTCGGCGGCGGTGATGTTGAGCGCCGGCGAGGTGATGACCTTGCCGTTGACCGACACGCGGCCTTGCGTGATCCAGGCCTCGGCCTCGCGGCGCGAGGCGAGGCCCGCGCGGGCCATGACCTTGGCGATGCGCTCGCCGCTGCTGGTTTTGTCGCTCATTTGTCTCCGCCGTGATGCCCGGCTATGACGGCGTTTATGGCATCGCCCACTTTCATGCAACTCGCCCTCGAGGAAGCCCGCGCCGCGGCGGCGCGCGGCGAGGTGCCGATCGGCTGCGTTATCGTCCGCGACGGCGAGGTGCTGGCCCGCGCCGGTAACCGGACCTTGGCGGACCGGGACCCGACGGCGCATGCCGAGTTGCTGGCCATCCGCGCCGCGGCGGCCAAAATCGGCACCGAGCGGCTGACCGGCTGCGACCTCTACGTCACGCTGGAGCCGTGCACGATGTGCGCGGCGGCGGCCTCGTTCGCGCGCATCCGGCGGCTGTATTTCGGCGCGAGCGACCCGAAGGGCGGGGCGGTGGAATCGGGCGTGCGCTTCTACGACAACGCCGCCTGCCACCACAGACCGGAGGTCTATGGCGGCATTGGCGAAGGCGAATGTGCTGCGCTATTGCGGGAATTCTTCGCGGCGCGGCGCTGAGGCGGCACGCGCCGGCCGTCAAACCGTGACGTCGAGTTGGTGCGCCGAATCGCCCGAGGAGCCGCTCTGTTCCTGATCGTCGCGCTGCTGGTCCTGCTGCCGCGCCAGTTGGGCGGCGGCCTGCGCGCTCTGATCGCGGAATGCTTCGTTGCGGCCCTGCGACGTGCCGCTGAATGGCGAAATCGCCTGGATCCCGATGCTCGAGTCCGTCATGGCTTGACCTCCGATCGGTCAAACTAGGCAGGTCCGTATAAAGGAACCGCGGATAAAACCGCTTCGATACGAATCAAATAAACAACAGATTTTCGGTTATTTATTCCGCCGCGCCGGCCTCCCGCGCGAAGGCCCAGGCCTTGTCGGCCAGCGGCCGGATCAGTTCGGCTCTTGCGGGTGCGAACTCGGAGGTCGCGGTGCCGTCGCGGACGCGGCCGATGATGCCCTGCAGGATCGCGGCGATGCGAAAGAAGTTGTAGGCGAGATAGACATTGAGATGCGGCCGCGGGTCGAGCCCGGTGCGCGCCACATAGTCATCGACGTAGTCCATCATCGACGGAATGCCGAGCGCGCCGAGATCGTGGCCGGCCAAAGTCGCGGTGCCGGCGGCGGTCTCGGTCTGCGGCATGTCCCAGGCCATCAGATGGTAGGTGAAGTCGGCGAGCGGATCGCCGAGCGTCGAGAGCTCCCAGTCGAGCACGGCGATGACGCGCGGCTCGTCCTTGGCCATGATCAGGTTGTCGATGCGGTAGTCGCCATGCACCAGCCGCACCGGCCCCGACGGCGGCAGATGCAACGGCAGCCACTCGATCAGCCGCTCCATCGGCTCGATGGTTTCGGTTTGCGAGGCGCGATACTGCTTCGACCAGCGATCGACCTGGCGCGCCACATAGTTCTCGCCCTTGCCGAAATCGGCAAGGCCGATCGAGGCCGGATCGAAGGCATGCAGCCGCGCGATGGTGTCGTTCATCGCATCGTAAACCGCGGCGCGCTCGGCCGGGTCGGAGCCGGGCATTTGCGGCTCCCAGAACACGCGGCCGTCGGCAAAGCTCATGACATAGAACGAGGTGCCGGCGACACTTTCGTCGGCGCAATAGCAGAGCGGCTCGGCGACCGGAAAGCCCTGCGCGAACAGCGCGCCGATGATGCGATATTCGCGATCGACGGCGTGCGCCGACGGCAGCAGTTTGCCCGGCGGCTTGCGGCGCAGCACGTAACGGCGCGACGGCGTCTCCAGCAAATAGGTCGGGTTCGACTGGCCGCCCTTGAACTGCCGCGCCGTCAGCGGACCTTTGAAGCCGCCGATATGCGCGGCGAGATAATCGGCGAGCCGCGCCTCGTCCATGCGCAACGCGACCGGGGTTTCCTTGGTGCCGGAGAAGGCCTGCTGACGGTCAATGGCCATGATGCGTCACGCCGCAAAGAAGGTGAGCAGGGCCTTCGTCGTCTCGGCCGGATTTTCCTCGGCGAGGAAGTGACCGGAGTCGATGGCGCGGCCTTCGACCTTGGTCGCCCAGCGCTGCCAGGTGGAGAGCGGCGCCGACGTCTCGTCCGGAATGCCGGCATCGCCCCAGATCGCCAGCATCGGGCAATTGATGGTCCTGCCGGCGGCGCGGTCGGCGTTGTCGTGGGCGAGATCGGTGGTGGCGCCGGCGCGGTAGTCCTCGCACAGCGCGTGAATATGCGGTCCAGCATAAGCCGCGCGATAATGCGCCAGCGCTTCCGGCGCGAAGGCGGACAGGTTCTTCGCCTTGGTCCAACTCGCCAGCGTCCATTCGAGATAGGCGACCGGCATGTGGCCGATCATCTGTTCGGGCAGCGGCGCGCGCTGGGCGAGGAACAGCCAGTGATAGGTCTTCATCGCCATCGTCATGTCCATGCCCGCCCACATCTCGCCGGTCGGAATGATGTCGAGCGTGGCGAGGCGCGTGACGCGCGCGGCGTGGTCGAGCGCCAGACGATAGGCGACGCGGCCGCCGCGATCGTGACCGGCGAGGCTGAAACGCTCATGGCCGAGCGCGGCCATCAGTTCGACCAGCGCCTTGGCCATCGAACGCTTGTCGTAAGGCGCGTGTTCGGCATTGCTTTCCGGAGCGGCGGAGGCGCCGTAGCCGGGCAGGTCGGGCACAACGAGCGTGAAGCGTTCGGCAAGCTGCGGCGCCACGCGATGCCACATCACATGCGTCTGCGGATAGCCATGGATCAGCAGCAGCGGCGAGCCCTTGCCGCCAACGCGGACGAACAGCCGCCCCGCCGAGGTATCGACCTCGCGGGCGGCAAAACCAGGAAACAGATCGGGCAATGACGTCATCGGACCTCCGGCATCGGATGCTTGATTATGCCGGAAAAGCGGTCCGATGACAGCGCCGAAGAGTCGGCAAAGCCCGGCAGTGTGCCGGGCTTTGCGTCGCGTCGATGCTGTCGCTCAGTTGCCGCCGCCGGCCAGATCGCCGGGGTTGCCTTCGCGCAGCAATTGCTCGCGGATGAACGGATCCGGATCGGCGCCGATCACCTGGCCGTCGGATTCGACAGTGGTGCCGGCGGTTGGGCCGTAGGCCGAGGCAAACGGCGACTGCGGCGCATAATCGTAAGCGCGGGTCGCATCCGTGTGGTGGTACCGCGACGCCGCGAGCGCCGGCGATGTAGCGGCAACCGCGAGAGCAACGGCGATGAGAACTTTCTTCATAGTTCGACTCCAATTCCACTTCGTTTTTCTGCCCCGCCGGTGAGCTAGGCAGAGGGCCGATGAAGTGAAGAGGAGCGTCACGCAGGCGTGATATGCGCAAGCGTGTTTTATATCGCGACTACGTGATCGAGCGCAGCGGTGATGGCGCGGTTACGACGAAAGGCGTAAGCGCGGCGCGCCGTCAGCGTTGTTGCTGTTCGCGCTTGATCGCTTGCCAGCCGATGTCACGGCGGCAGAAGCCGTCCGGCCAATCTACTTTATCGACGGCGGCATAGGCGCGCGCCTGGGCTTCCGCCACGGTTTTGCCACGCGCGCAGACATTGAGCACGCGCCCGCCATTAGCGAGAATGACGTCATTCTCTTTCTTTGTGCCGGCGTGGAAGATTTCGACGCCGTCGAGTTGCGCCGCTGCATCGAGGCCCTTGATGGCGGTGCCTTTCTCGTAACTGCCCGGATAACCCTTCGCCGCCATCACGACGGTGAGGGCCGCGTCGGGATACCAGCGCAGATCGAAATTCTTCAATTGCCCGTCGCGCGCCGCGATCAGCGCCGGTAACAAATCCGACATCATGCGCAGCATGATGACCTGGGTTTCCGGATCGCCGAAGCGGACATTGTATTCGATGAGCTGCGGGCCATCCTTGGTGATCATCAGGCCGGCGAACAATACGCCCTTGAACGGCGCGCCGGCTTTCTTCAGTGCCTGCACCGTGGGGATGACGATCTCGTCCATGACGCGCTTGTTCATGGCCTCGGTCATGATCGGCGCCGGCGTGTAGGCGCCCATGCCGCCGGTGTTCGGGCCCTTGTCGCCGTCATAGGCGCGCTTGTGGTCCTGCGCCGAAGCGAGCGGCAGCGCGGTGTCGCCGTCGCACAGCGCGAAGAAGGAGGCTTCCTCGCCTACGAGGCAATCCTCGATCACGATCTCCCAGGCCTTCTCACCGAGGCCGCCGGAGAACATCATGTCGATGGCGGCTTCGGCTTCCGCGACGGTCGAGGCGACGACGACGCCCTTGCCGGCGGCGAGACCGTCGGCCTTGACGACGATCGGCGCGCCCTTCTTGCGCACGTATTCCTTGGCGAGGTCGCCGCTCTTGAAGCGCTCATAGGCGGCGGTCGGAATGTTGTTGGCCTTGCACAGGTCCTTGGTGAAGCCCTTGGATCCCTCGAGCCGCGCCGCCCATTTGGTCGGGCCGAAGGCCTTGATGCCGGCAGCTTCGAGATCATCGACGATGCCGGCGACCAGCGGCACTTCCGGGCCGACGACGACGAAGTCGATCTTGTTGGTCTTGCAGAAGGCGATCACGGCCGGATGGTCGGCAATGTCGAGCGCGACACATGTCGCTTCCTGGGCGATGCCGGCATTGCCCGGCGCGCAATAGAGCGTCGTCGTCAGCGGGCTGGCGGCGATCTTCCAGGCCAGCGCATGCTCGCGGCCGCCGGAACCGAGAATGAGGATGTTCATGGAAAGCCTTTCAGAAGCGCAGCATCTAGCATGTCGGCCCGGGCGGCGAGGGGACCGGGTAGTCGGTTATCCACCACGCGGTCGCGGGACATTGTGATATCGCCCGCGATGTGATATCATAATCGGCCATGCGGTGCGTTCTCGATACCAACGTGGTCGTAACGGCGATGCGCAGTCCTGCCGGGGCATCTGCCGCGTTGCTGATGGAAGCGCGCCGCGGCGGCGTCACATTGATCGGCAATATCGGGCTGGCGCTGGAATACGAGGCCGTCTGTGGCCTCGCGGAGCACCGCCTCGCGGCGGGCCTGGACCCTTCACAGACGGAGCTCTTTGTCCATGCCGTATTGGCGATGATGGAGCCGGTGGAGACACACTTTCTGTGGCGCCCGCAATTGCGCGATCCGGGCGACGAGTTCGTGCTGGAAGCGGCGGTCAACGGGCGAGCGGCAGCCATCGTGACGTTCAACCAGCGGGATTTCGGCGCCGTGCCGGCGACATTTGGTATCGAAGTCTTGAAGCCGAACGAGTTGTTGCGGAGATTGGGACGATGAAGAATCAAAGCACCTATCCGCTGCGCCTGCCGCGCTCCCTCAAGCAGGCGGTCGAGCGCCGCGCCGAGGAGGACGGCACCAGCGTCAACCAGTTCGTGGCGACGGCGGTTGCCGAGAAACTCGCGGCCATGAGCACCGCCGAGTTCTTTGCCGATCGGCGCGCCCGTGTGGATTTCAAGGCGTTCGACCGGTTGATGCGCCGCAGAGGCGGCGAGACGCCCCGCGACGAAGACAAGGTCGACTGAGCGATGAATGCGCCCGCGTCCAATCTGACCGAATGGACCGTTTCGGAACTGTCCGCCGCGCTGAAACGCACGGTCGAGGACGCCTATGGCTTCGTGCGCGTGCGCGGCGAGGTGTCGGGCTTCAAGGGCGCCTCGCCCTCGGGCCACTGCTATTTCCGCCTCAAGGACGACCGCGCCGTGATCGAGGGCGTGATCTGGAAGGGCGTCTATGGCCGCATGCGCGTCAAGCCGGAGGAGGGCCTCGACGTCATCGCCACCGGCAAGCTGACGACTTTCCCGGGCTCGTCGAAGTACCAGATCGTCATCGACAGCCTCGAGCCCGCCGGCGTCGGCGCGCTGATGAAGCTGCTGGAGGAGCGCAAGAAGAAGCTCGCGGTCGAGGGCCTGTTCGACGAGGCGCGCAAGCAACTGCTGCCGTTCCTGCCCGAGGTGATCGGCGTCGTCACCTCGCCGACCGGGGCGGTGATCCGCGACATCCTGCACCGGCTGTCGGATCGCTTCCCGCGCCATGTGCTGGTGTGGCCGGTGCGCGTGCAGGGCGAGCAGTCCGCCGGCGAAGTCGCCGCGGCCATCGAGGGCTTCAACAACCTGCCGGAAGGCGGCCGCATTCCGCGCCCCGATCTGATCATCGTCGCGCGTGGCGGTGGTTCGCTTGAAGACCTGTGGTCGTTCAACGAAGAGATCGTGGTGCGCGCCGCGGCCGGCAGCATGATCCCGCTGATCTCCGCGGTCGGCCACGAGACCGACATCACGCTGATCGACTTTGCCTCCGACAAGCGCGCGCCGACGCCGACCGCAGCCGCCGAGATGGCGGTGCCGGTGCGCTCGGAGCTGTTGCAGTCTTTGAACGCGCTGGCCTCGCGCAAGCTCGCCTGCTGGCAGCGCGGCCTCGAGCGGCACAAGCGCGAACTGACGATGCTGTCGCGGGCGCTGCCGAAGGACATCCTCGCCGAGCCGCGCCAGCGTCTCGACGCTCTGGCCGAGCGCCTGCCGCGGGCGCTGCGCGCCAACGCGCAGGTGCACCACACGCAGTACACCCGCGTCGCCACGCGGCTGGCGCCGCCGCTGCTGATCAACACCTTCGAGCGGCGCAAGGAGCGCTATGCCAGCCTCAACCAGCGGCTCAAGGCCGGGCTGCTGGCGAATGCGCAGGCGCATCAGGCGCGGCTGCTGCGCTATCGTGAGCGCGTCACGGCGTTCGGCGAGCGCTCACGGCGCGCCACCGATGCGCTGCTCAAGCAGCATCATGTCCGCATCGAGCGCGCCGAGCGGTTGCTGGCGGCGTTCTCCTACCGCGAGGTGCTCAAGCGCGGCTTCGCGCTGGTGCGCGACGACAAGGGCCAGCCGCTGCGCGCGGCGGCGCAGGTCGCCAGCGGCGCGGTGCTCGACATCGAGTTCGCCGACGGCCGCGTCGCGGCGGTGGCCGAAGGCGGGCCGGCGGTTGTCGTGCGCGAGACGGTGGTCACCGAGACGACGGTGGTCGAGGTGGCCGCCAAGCCGCCGTCAAAACCGAAGAAGCCGCGCGGCGGCGACGAAGGCGGCGGCGGGCAGGGCAGTTTGTTCGGGTAGGGACTTGTCCCGGGCGCAATGCGGCACGTCTTCGTGACGCGTTGCAGACCCGGGACCGCCCAGTTCGAAGCGGCCCCGGATCTGCGGCGCACCACTTCGTGCTGCGCCGCGTCCGGGGCACGGCTCCGTCAATACTTCACGCTCGCGAACACTCGCACGCTGGCGCCGGGCATCAGCACCTCGTCCTTGTTGTAGGACGCGGCGTTGCGCATGTCGCGATTGAGCAGGTTCGCGCCGCGGATGCCGACGGTGAATTCGCTGATCTGATCGAAGCGCGGCTGCGCGTTCTTCCAGTTGTAGCTGAGTTCGGCGCGCAGATCGTCATAGGCGCCGGTGGTGGTTTCGGCGACGGCCGCAATATCGTTCTGTGCGAAGGCGTGGATCAGCTTGACGCGCGCGAACCAGTTGGCGTCGCGCCAGTAGACGCCGCCGCCGACGCGGACCGGCGGAATGCGCGGCACGTTGGTGCCGTCGGCGAAGGTGGCGCGCACGACGTCGAACTGGTTCTCGATGCCGATGAGGCCGGAGCCGAGCGGTGCGATGTCCCACTGGCTCTGGAATTCGCCGCCGCGGAAGGTGGCGTCGTTCTGCGAATAGATCGCCTCGTTGAGCTCCGCGGCGCCGCTGCAGTCGCCGGCCTCGTCGCAGGTGTTGCCGGTGAGGCGGCGATAGATGAAGCCCTTGAAACGGGTGTAGTAGACCGAAGCGTCGAAGCGGAACGGACCTTTCGCGCGCTTGAGGCCGAGTTCGAGCGATTGCGCCGCCTCGATGCCGAGATCGACATTGCCCTTGTCGAAGGTGGTGGTGGCGTCATGCACGCCGCCGGAATAGAGCTCTGCCGGCTTGGGCGCGCGTTCGACATATTGCGCGGTGAGGCTCGCGGTCAGGTCGAGCGGCACATCGCGCAGGATGCCGAAGCTGACGCTCTTCGGCGTGTAGTCGCGCGCGGCGGCGGTCTGCGTCAGGGTGCCGACGGTGTCGAAGGTGCGGCCGGTGCCGTCCAGCGCCACGCGCTCGATGCGGCCGGCGACCTGCAGCCGCGTCACGTCACTGAGTTTCAGTTCGTTGAACATGTAGCCGGCGATGCGGTTGTTGGTGTTGCGGTCCCACAGGCCGATGCCGCCGGGCGCCGGCGCGTCGAGCATCTGGTGGCCGCCCTGCACGCCGATCGCAGTGGTGAGCGAAGCAAAGCGCAGGTCGAACGGCGCGAGCTGCGCCTCGACGCGGCCTTCCTGCTCCTTGTTGATGAAGGTCTGCTGGATGCCGGTGCTGGTAAAGTCGGCCGGATCGGACAGGCCGATCTCGTTGTGCTTGTAGTCGGTGAAACCGCCCCAATAGCGGATGGCGTCGATCGCCGAATTCGGCGCGCGCCATTCGCCCTTGGTCAGGATCTTGGTCTGGTGCGCCTCGATGCGCGTCTGGTTGCTCTCCGGCTCGGCGCCGGGGATGTGATAGAGCGCGTTGTTCTGAACGATGGCGAGGCCGATATAGCCGTCGTTGAACAGATACGAGCCGCCGAGCGCCTGGCCGCTGTTGCGCAGGCTGGAGTTCGGCTGCCGGCCGTTGAAGCCGCCGGGCTGCGTCGCGTTCGGCAGATCGGCCGCATCGGGCGCCGTGAGATACGGATAGGACGGCACGCGATAGTCGGTGGCGTTGCGGCCGAAGGCATCGGCATGCAGCGCGAAGTTGCCGGCGCCGCCGTCGAGCAGCACGGCGCTGTCGATGCCCTTGTCGACCGACGAGAAGCCGAAGCGCGCCTCGGCGCCGATGCCGCGCGGCGGCAGCATGGTCGGGATGCGGTTGTTGTCGGCCTCGACCACGCCGCCGATGGCTTGCGAGCCGAAGCGCAAGGTGGCCGGGCCGCGGATGACCTCGACGCGTTCGGTCACGAGCGGATCGACCGGGACGAAGTGATCCTCGCCGAGATCGGAGGCGCCATTGGCGCCGATGCCATTCTCCTGGATGCGGACGCGGTTGACGTCGAGGCCGCGGATGATCGGCCGGCTCGAGGCGCCAGGGGCGAACTGCGAGCCGGTGATGCCGGGCTTGTCGAACAGCAGGTCGCCGAGGGTGGCGGCGCCGCTGCGGCGCAGCTCCTGCGACGGCACCACGGTGACGGTGGCGAACTGGTCGGTGACGACGGGCAGGGTGCCCTGGGCGGCATTGGCGGTGTCGGGGGCGGTTCGCTGGATGGGGCTCGCTGCCGTCACGTTGACCTGCGGCAGCGTCAGCGCGGTCTGCGCCAGAGCCGGCGCGGCGGCCACGAGGGCGGAAAAAGACACAGCGAGCCGCAAGCTGCGGCGGGACCGAAGCGACATGAAATACCCCGAGATTAAGAGCGGACGAGCCGACCCCAGAAATGTAATATTATAACATTACATATAGAGCGAGGAGTCAAGCCGGGACCGGGATAAACCGCTCGCGGAGGCGACGGCTTGGGGCGACGGCTTAGGGAGGCGGCGACGGGTTTCGCTCAGGCGAGCGAGGCATTATGTTCGAGACGTCGCGTCGCCAGATTGCGCGCCTTGCGGAGAAATGCCCGTGCTCAATCGTTTCGATCCCAGCCAGCCATCCGGCGGAGAGGCCGAGGTCAAATACCTCGACGGCGACTTCCGCGTCGTGCGGCCGGGCAATTTCGTGCGCTGCGCGGTGACCGGCGCGCCGATCGCGCTCGACGAGCTCAAGTACTGGAGCGTCGATCGCCAGGAGGCCTATGCCACGCCCGAGGCCGTGCTGGAGCGCTATCGCGACGCGCCAAGGCCGTAGGTGGTTGTAGCCCGGATGGAGCGCAGCGAAATCCGGGATACGTACCGAGCGCGGTGAGACTGGTCCCGCATTGCGCTTCGCTTCATGCGGGCTACGGGCCTTGCGCTAGGCCAAGGCCCGCACCACGAGTTCGCGCAGCTTGTCCTTCTCCTCGACCACCATCGTCACCGGCAGCACATGCGCCTTGGCCGCCAATGCGGCGAGCGCCGGATCGCCGGTCATGCGGGCGTGATCCTTTTCGGTGGTGAGCAGCGCCAGCGCGTCGTGCTCGGCCGCCATCACCAGCGCGGCGGCTTCCTCGGCATTGAAGCGGTGATGATCGGCAAAGGCGCGGCGCTGAGCGATCTGGATGCCGCAGGCTTCCACGGTGGCGAAAAACTTGTCGGGATCGCCGATGCCGGCAAAGGCCAGCACCGGGCGCTGGCGTAGCGCCGTGACGGCCGCCTCGTCCGGCACCAGAGCGCCATGCAGCACCGGCCGCGGCCCGGCGCGCGAGATGACGTGGCGGGCGCCTTCGATTTCGCCGACGACGAGGAGCGCGTCGCAGCGCGCCATTTGCGCGGCCAGCGGCGCGCGCAAGGGGCCGGCGGGAAACACCTCGGCGTTGCCGATGCCGCGGCGGCCATCGACCACGGCGATGGTCAGTGTCTTGGCGAGCGACGGATTCTGCAAGCCGTCATCCATGACGATGACGCTGGCGCCCATCGCCTTGGCGAAGGCGGCGCCGAGGACGCGGTCGCGCGCGACAACAGTCGGCGCGGCGCGCGCCAGCAGCAGCGCCTCGTCGCCGACCTGCGCCGCGCTGTCCTTGTCGGGATCGACGCAATGCGGGCCTTCGGTCGTGCCGCCATAGCCACGCGTGAGAATGAAGGGCGTCGCGCCGAGGTCGCGCAGCATCGCGACCAGCATCAGCGCGGTCGGCGTCTTGCCGGTGCCGCCGAGCGTGAAATTGCCGACGCAGATGACGGGAATGCCGGCGATTGCGCCGCGCTTGCCCATGCGCCGCGCCGCGACCGAACCGTAAGCCAGGCCCAGCGGCGCCAAAAGGCTCGAGACGAGCCCTGGCCGGCGCCACCAGAAGCCCGGCTCACGCATGGTCGCCTCTCTGGTCGCCGCGCTGGCGCAACATGATGAGATGCATCAGGTAAGGATCGAGCGAGTGCAGCGTGCGTGCAAGCGCGCCGCCGAGCGAATCGACAGTCTTGCGCGCGTTGGCGGCGACGCCGTCGCGCGTCTCCTGGCTCGACAGCATCGCCGCGAATGCCGCCGTCAGCCGGTCGGCGCTATCCACCACTTCGGCGCCGTGGGCGGCGTCGAGGGCGTCGTAGATGTCGGCGAAATTCCAGACATGCGGGCCGTGCAGGATCGCGGCGCCCAGCTTCGCCGGTTCAATCGGATTCTGGCCCCCATGCTCGATCAGCGAGCCGCCGACGAACACCGCGAGCGCCAGCCGATAGATGAGGCCGAGCTCGCCCATCGTGTCGGCGATGTAGATGTCGGTGTCGGGCCGGATCGGCTCGCCGCGCGATCGCAGCGCTGCGTTGAGGCCGGCATTGCGCGCGATCTGCATGATCTCCTCGCCGCGGTCCGGATGGCGCGGCGCGATCACGGTGAGGAGGCCGCGGAAATTGCCGCGCAGGCGCTGATGCGCCTCGATCATCAGCGCGTCCTCGCCGGGATGCGTCGAGGCGGCGGCGATCATCGGCCGCCCGCCGATGGCGTCGCGGAATGACTGGAGCTTGGTGGCATCGGCCGGCGGCGGCGGCACGTCGAGCTTGAGGTTGCCGGTGGTGACGACGCGCGGGGCGCCGAGTTCGCCGAGGCGCCAGGCATCGGCCTGGGTGCCGGCGAGGCAGAGGTCGAAACGGCGCAACAGGCTGCCGATCGTGCGTGGCGCGCGGCGCCAGCGGTTGAACGAACTCTCCGACATGCGGCCGTTGATCAGGATCATCGGCACCGCGCGCCGCGACGTTTCGATCATGATGTTGGGCCACAGATCGGATTCGACCATCAGCGCCAGATCGGGCTGCCAGCGGTCGAGGAATCGGCGCACGAAGGACGGCGCGTCGAGCGGCACGAATTGATGGATGACGCCGGGCGGCAATCGCCGCGCCGCCGTTTCGCTCGATGTCACCGTGCCGGACGTGACCAGCACATTCATATTCTGCGCGGCGATGCGCTCGATCAGCGGCATGGCGCTGATGAGTTCGCCGACGCTGGCGCCGTGCAGCCACACCAGCGGACCGTTCGGCCGCGCGTCGTAGCTGCGGCCGTAGCGCTCGCCGAGCCGCGCCGCGACTTCCTTGCCGCGCTTGAGGCGGCGCGCCATCAGCAGCGGCGTCAGCGGCGCCGCCAGCCGCGACAGCAGCCGGTAGGCATGCAGCGTCAGTGTCAGGGGCGCGTCGCTCATGCCGCCATGTCTCCGCGGGCGGTCACCGCGGCCGTCGCTTTTCCGTCGACGATTGAATAGGCGCGGGCGGTCATGTCGTTGAGCGCGGCTTCGACCTCCTGGCGTTTCGCTTCGAGCGTGGCGGCATCGGCATCGCGCGGCACCAGGAAGGGACCGCAGCCGCAGAAAGCCACGTGGGAGAACGGCAGGTTGATGGCGCTCTTGTCCCAGTTGTCGAGTTCGATGCGCCGGCTCGAGGCGAGCGCGATCGGGTAGATCGGCCGTCCCGAATGCTGCGCCAGCTTGATGACGCCCATGCCGCAGACGCGCGACACCTTCGGCACATCGGCGGTGAGCGCGACGTTGAAGCCCTGCTCGAGCGCATCGAGCATCGCGGAAAATCCGGCGGCGCCGCCCTTGCGGTGGAATTCGCCGTTATGCGCGCCGGAGCCGCGGATGGTGTCGATGCCGAGCTTCTCGGCGGCGCGCGCATTGATCTCGCCATCGCGGTGGCGCGAAATGAGCACCTTGGTGCGGTGCGTGTCGTGATTGCGCTTGATGAAGGGCGCGAGGAAATGCTGACCATGCCAGAAGGCGATGATCGCCGGCATCTCGACTTCTTCGTACATGTAGGGCGGATCGCAGGTGAGCCGGCTCGTCTTCCACACCAGCCTGAGGTAATTCGCCGCCAGCGACCCCGCGGCGGACTGAAATGCGGCCGATGCGACGATCCGCTTCATCAATGGCATCGGCACTCACTCTTCGGTGGGCTTGGTAAAAACGATTCGTCCTGGCGGCCGTCAGTTCTTCTCCGGATGGTCCGGATCGAGCAGACGGTGCATGTGCACGATAAAGTACCGCATCTGCGCGTTGTCGACGGTCTGCTGCGCCTTGGCCTTCCACACCGCGTAAGCCGACGCATAGTTCGGATAGACGCCGACCAGGTCAACCTTGTCGAGATCCTTGAATTCGACGCCGTCCAGACTGGTCAGTTCGCCGCCGATCACCAGATGGAGCAGCTGTTTGGAGGCTTGCGCAGACATCAATTGTTCCTTCGACAGGTCCCGGCGTCGGACCTAATGGACTACCGCAGAACGAGGCATGGAACCCGTTCTACGCGAACTCGGGCAGGCGGTCGCGCATCAGTTCAATGAGCGTGCCATGGCGGGCGGGACCGGCAGCGATCAGGGCGCCGTGCGTGGTTTGCGATTGATTATACCGCAACCCCTTGCCCGCAACATCGGTCAGAACGCCGCCGGCTTCGTGCACCAAAAGATCGGCCGCGGCAAGGTCCCAGTCGTGGCTGCCGGGTGTGGACAATGCCGCCTCGAAAGCGCCTTCCGCGACCCGGGTCAGGCGCAGCGCCAGCGAAAATACCTTGGCCTGCGGCTGCGCGTCCGGCGAGGCGGCGGCGACCTGGTCGAGCACACGCTTGGGGCCCGCCACGCGCGCGCCGCTCAGGCTGGCGCCGGGCGACACCGTCATCGGAACGCCGTTGCGGGTCGCGCCGCCGCCAGCGACGGCGATGAACATTTCGTCGGTCACCGGCGCGAAGAGCGCGGCGAGCTGCGGCCGTCCGGCGGCGACCAGCGCCACCGACACCGTCCAGTCGTGACGGTGCGTAATATACGCGCGCGTGCCGTCGATTGGATCGACGATCCACACCGTCTCCATGGCGCGCGCCGCCGGAACGTCCTCGGTCTCTTCCGACAGCCAGCCGGCCGCCGGCGCCAGGGCGCCGAGCCGCGCACGCAGGAAATTGTTGACGGCGATGTCGCCCTCGCTGACCGGCGAATTGTCGGCGCCCTTGGTCCAGCGCTTGAACTCGCCGCGCGCGGTCTCGCGGGCGATCTGGCCCGCCTCGCGCATGATGAGTTCGAGCGGCTCGCGCAGCGCGGCGACCTCGCCGGCGATATCATTGGCCGGCAACGGTCAATCCCTCCAGACGAATCGTCGGCGCGTTGATGCCGTGCTTGAAAACGAGATCGTTCGCCGGCGTCAGATGCTTGAACATGTCGAGCAGATGCCCGGCGATGGTCACTTCGCTTACCGCGTAAGTGCGCTTGCCGTTCTCGATCCAGAAGCCGGAGGCGCCGCGGCTGTAGTCGCCGGTGACGCCGTTGACCCCCGAACCGATCAGGTCGGTCACGTAGAAGCCGTCCTTGATGTCGGCGATCAGATCCTCCGGCGACGCCTTGCCAGGCTCCATGTGCAGGTTGGACGCCGACGGCGACGGCGAGGACGACACGCCGCGCGAGGCATGGCCGGTCGTCGTCAGTCCGAGTTCGCGCGCGGTGGCGCAATCGAGGATCCAGGTGGTGAGTACGCCGTCGTCGATGAGCGCCAGCTTCCTGCCGGCGACGCCCTCGCCGTCGAACGGATGCGAGCGCAGACCGCGTTTGCGCAACGGATCGTCGATGATACGCACGCCGTCGGCGAACAGCTTGGCCCCCATCTTGTCGCGCAGGAACGAGGTCCTGCGCGCGATCGACGAGCCGTTGATGGCGCCGGCGAGGTGCGACACCAGCGATGAGGCGACGCGCGGATCGAACACCACCGGCACCTTGCGCGTCGTCACCTTGCGCGGGTTGAGCCGGGCGATGGCGCGCTCGCCGGCGCTGCGGCCGATGGCTTGCGGCGATTCCAGATCGGCGGCGTGGCGCGTCGAGGAATAATCGTAGTCGCGCTCCATGCCGGTGCCTTCGCCGGCAATGGCCATCGCCGAGACGCTGTGGCTGGAGCCGAGATAAGCGCCGCGGAAGCCATGGCTGGTCACCAGCACCATGCCGCCGATGCCGGCGGAGGCCGACGCGCCGCCCGACTTGCTGACGCCCTTGACGCGGAGCGCCGCTTCCTCGGCCTGGCGGGCCATCGCTTCGAGATCGGCGACGGTCGGCAAATTGCGATCGATGAGATCGAGATCGGGAAACTCATGCGTGAGCTGCGCCGGATCGGCGAGCCCGGCGAACTTGTCCTCCGGCGCGACGCGCGCCATGGCGACGGCACGCTCGGCCAGCGCCTGAAAGCCGTCGCTGGCGATATCGTTGGTCGAGACCACCGCCTGGCGTTTGCCGATCAGCACGCGCAGACCAAGATCGTCCCCCTCCGAACTCTCGCTCTCTTCCACCTGACCGTCGCGCACCTCGATCGACTGCGACAGGCCGCGCACGGCAACCGCATCGGCGGCGTCGGCGCCGGCCGCGAGCGCGGCCTTCACCAGGCGCTCGGCGCGGTCGGTGAGGGTGGACTGATCGAACAACGACTGGACGGGAGCGAGCATGCGGCCTCTTTCGTAGGAAGGAACCCTGATAACAGAACACTTCAGATGGCGTTTGTGCAGTTCCGGCGCAACGGCACTGTCCCGATTTGTGCCGCCGCCATCAACACCTCGTCAATCATGGCCGGCAACGCACCGTCAAGCATGAGGCGCAATCCCCAGAATGCTAACGCCGATTAACCGCGCTTTTTAAGGGGTTTCGGACGGTCGTGAGGCAAAGTGGGCTCCAGGCGATACGGGCAATAAGCCCGACGCTGGGAGAGTTTGAGGCGTCAAATATGCGAAGTGGCGGGGGTCCCGCCGGGTCGAGTCGTCAGGAGCGGCTCGACCCGTTCGCCCTACCGGTGACGTTTGCGACAAGCGACGGCGCGGCTGGGGTGCGGGTGGTCGAGATTTATCCTGAGCGCGTGGTCGTGCGGCGGTCGCTGTCCGGTATGGTGATGGCGCTCAACATGCCGATGTCGGCCTATGAGGGCGTCGCCCTCAAGCTGGTGCGTGGCCGCCATGGCGCGCCCGGCACCGCCGAAATCACGCTGGAGCACAAGGATCCGGGGCTGACGGTGTCGCTCTATGCCGGCGAGCAGGGCGACGAGTTCATGACCGAATGGCAGGTTTGGAGCGACGCGCTCGGCCTGCCGATGATCGTCAACGACACCAAGGATGGCTGGCGCCGCATCGGCGAGGTGAGGGCGGCGAAGGTGCGTCCGCGCCGCCGCCGGCACAGCGCCCACAAGCGCCGCCGGCCGACATTCCTCGCGCGCCGCAAGCCGGGCTGCCTGGCGCCGGCGATGGCGGTGTATCGCGACGAGCGCGAGATCATCGCGAGGAATTGAATTGGTCGTCCCCGCGAAAGCGGGGACGACGATCAATTCACTTGCACTTCCTCAGCGTCACCCGCCCGCCCGGCTGCTGGTCCATCTCGACGCGGTCGGCATCGATGAGCTTGAGCGTGTAACGCGCCTGCGCGTTGCTGATCTGGCCGGTGGTGAAGACATCGACGACGCGATATTCCGACGCGCCGCCGCGCTGCACCGATTTGTTGCGGTAGGCTGGAACGCCGCTGTTGCTGTCGGTGCGCTGATTGCCGCTGAACGAGATGACGCGCAGCCGGGCGCAATCGATCGGGCCTTTCTCGGTCGAGGCGCTGACGCCCCAGCTTCCCGAGATCGGATAAATGTCGGCGAGCGCCGGCGCGGCCGTCAAAGCAACGGCGGCGAGCGCGGCGATGATCGATGCCTTGGCCATGCCTCTTTCTAACACGGCGGCCGGGCCCGCGGATCAGCAAATCGGCGCGGTATGATTAACGGACCTTGTACGCGGCCATGAAAGTGCGAACGGCAATGCCGACGACATAGGCGATGCGTTCCTCGGTCGGCGGCGGGCCGAAGTTGAACAGCATCGGCTTGAGCATGGTGGCGTGGCAGGTCTCGATGAACTGCGCCGCCGCGATCTCGTGGTCGTCGATGGCGAGGATGCCGGCGTCGGTCTGCGCCTTGAGATAGGCGGCGAGGCTGGCGACGCCGCGGGCAGGGCCGGATTCGTAGAGCTTGCGGCCGACTTCCGGCATGCGCTCGGCGACCGCGATCACGGTGCGCCAGGACGACAGGCGCTGCGGATTGCCGAGCGCCTTGACGAAGGCCTTGCCGCGGCGGAGCAGCACCGCCTCGACGTCATGGTCGTTGGGGTCGAAGTCGAAAACGCCGTCGAGCTGCATGACACACTCGCCGCGCACCATGCCGTCGAACAGGTCGTCCTTGTCCTTGAAGTAGACGTACAGCGTGCCCTTCGACACGCCGGCCGCCTTGGCGATGTCCATCATGCTGGCGGCGTCGAAGCCGCGGTCGAGGAAGACCTTGCGGGCGCCGTCGAGAATCTGGCGCCGCTTGGCGCTGTCATCAGCGGTGTCGTTCGGCCGGTCCAGCAGGCTGTCCGCCTGGCTCTCATTCATCGCTGCTCTCCCCGAGACGAATTCTATCGTCACGTCAGTCCTTTGCCTGGCCCCGGACGGCTTGTCCCCCGACGAAACCGCCCGTTGCGCACATAAATTTATATGGCGCAATCCATCTAAAGAATCAATGACCGAACCGTTCGGTCAATATTGACAGCCTCCCAGTACCGGCGTATTTGCATCGTTGACCGAACGGTTCGGTCATTTGGAGCTATTCTATGTTGCAGCGCGCCAAGAGTTCCGACGGGTCCCGGCTCAGCGTCGTCGCCCCGGATCAGGCCGCCCCCGATCAAGCCGCTGCGGCGGTGCCGGCGGGCGAGGCCGTGGAACAACCGATCGCCAAAGAGGACGCCAAGGCGGCGCAGCCGGAAACGCCGGCCGCCAAGGCGGGCCTTGGCGCCGCGCTGAAGCGCAACCGCAAGCGCGTGCTCATGGGCGTCGGCGCCGTCGTCGCCGTCGCGGCGGTGTGGGGCGGCATCAGTTACGTCGTCACCGGCCGCTACCTGGTCTCGACCGATGACGCCTATGTCCGCGCCGACTCGACCACGCTCGCCGCCAAGGTGTCGGGCTACGTCGCGTCCATCGCCGTTGACGACAACTCATACGTTCACGCCGGCGACGTCATCGCTCGCATCGACGACGGCGACTACCGGCTCGCGGTCAACGCCGCCCGCGACAAGGTGGCGACGCAGGATGCGACCGTCGCCCGCATCGGCCGCCAGATCGAGGCCCAGCAGGCGATGGTGACGCAGGCGCAGGCGCAGCTTCTGTCCGCCGAAGCCCAAGCCAAGCGCGCCGAACTCGAACTCGCGCGCCAGCAGAAGCTCGCCGGCAACGCCTTCGCCAGCCAGCAGACTTTGGAGCAGGCGCAGTCCAACCGCGACCAGACCAGCGCCGCCGTCGTCTCGGCCAAGGCGCAGATCGTCGCCGCCAACGCCAATGTCGATGTGCTCAAGGCGCAGCAGTTAGAGGCCTCGCGCACGCTCGACGAACTCAAGACCGCGCAGGCCAAGGCCGAGCGCGACCTGTCCTTCACCGAAATCCGCGCGCCGATCGACGGCGTCATCGGCAACCGCGCCGCCAAGACCGGCGACTTCATGCAGACCGGCCAGCGTTTCGCCAGCCTGGTGCCGCTCGACGACGTCTATGTCGATGCCAATTTCAAGGAAACGCAGTTGAGGCGGCTGCGGCCGGGCCAGCCGGTCGACGTCAGCGTCGATGCGCTGCCCGAGCACGATATCCACGGCACGGTGGCCAGCATGTCGCCGGCGTCGGGATCGGTGTTCTCGCTGCTGCCGCCCGACAACGCCACCGGCAACTTCACCAAGATCGTTCAGCGCATCCCGGTGCGCATCAAGGTGCCGGCCGATGTCGCCAACCGCAAGCTGTTGCGGCCCGGCATGTCGGTAGTGGTGAGCGTCAACACCAAGTCGGCCAAGAATTCCTCCGTCGCGGACGGCGGCTCCTGGTTCGCGGCCAATGCCGCGCCGGCCGCCACGCAGTCCGCATCGAACGACCAGTCTCTCCGGCGGTAAGCGAAAGCGCATCATGAGTACGCTTACCGCCAACGACGCGCTTCCGGTTGCCGCACGTTCCCCGACAGGCGGCGCCGGAAGCGCGGAATCTTTAGCCGCCAGGCGCAGGCTCCTGGGCTTCGTCGTGATGTGCTTCGGCATGTTCATGGCGATCCTCGACATCCAGATCGTCTCGGCCTCGCTCAGCGAGATCCAGGCCGGCCTGTCCGCTTCCGCCGACGAGATCCCGTGGGTGCAGACCTCGTACCTGATCGCGGAAGTCATCGCGATCCCACTGTCTGGCTATCTGTCGCGTGCCCTCGGTACGCGCGTTCTGTTCACCGTCGCCGCCGCCGGCTTCACGTTGGCCAGCGTCATGTGCGGCCTGTCTTCCTCGATCAACAGCATGATCCTGTGGCGCGCGCTGCAGGGTTTCATCGGTGGCGGCATGATCCCCACCGTGTTTGCTGCCGCCTACATCATCTTCCCCGGTCCCCGGCAGAAGATGGTGGCTCCGGTGGTCGGGCTGATCGCAACCCTTGCCCCCACGATCGGCCCGACTGTCGGAGGTTACGTCACCGAAGCTTTGTCCTGGCACTGGCTGTTCTTCATCAACATCGTTCCGGGCATCGCCGTGTCGCTGCTGGCCTGGATGCTGATCGACATCGACAAGCCCGACCACACGCTGCTCAGCCGCTTCGACTGGTGGGGCCTGTTGTCGATGGCCGGCTTCCTCGGCGCCGCCGAATACGTGCTGGAGGAGGGGCCGCGCAAGGGCTGGTTCGACGAGGAGGAGATCCTGCTGCTGGCGATCGTCTCGGTGGCCTGCGCCGTCGCCTTCTTCACGCGCTCGCTGATGGCGAAGAATCCGATCGTCGATCTGCGCGCCTTCACCAACCGCAACTTCGCGATGGGCAGCCTGTTCTCCTTCGTGCTCGGCATCGGCCTTTACGGCCTGACCTATCTCTATCCGGTCTATCTGGCGCAGGTGCGCGGCTACAACGCGCTGATGATCGGCGAAACCATGTTCGTCTCCGGCGTCGCCATGTTCATGACGGCGCCGATTGTCGGCCAGCTCACGCAGCGCGTCGATCCGCGCTACATCCTGATGACCGGCTTTTTGCTGTTCGCCATCGGCACCTGGCAGATGACCGGGCTGACCAAGGATTGGGATTTCTGGGAGCTGTTGTGGCCGCAGATCTTCCGCGGCGTCGGCCTGATGGCGGCGATGGTGCCGGTGACCAACACCGCGCTCGGCACGCTCGATCCGGCGCGGCTGAAGAACGCTTCCGGCCTGTTCAACCTGACGCGCAATCTCGGCGGCGCCATCGGCCTCGCCGTCATCAACACGCTGCTCAACGACCGCATGGATCTGCATCTCGTGCGCCTGCACGAGGCGGTCAACGGCGCCAGTGTCGCCGCGACCGAGACGCTCAACGAACTGACGCAGAAGTTCGGCGGCAGCGACGGCGCGCTGCTCGCGCTCAAGCAGGTGTCGATGATGGCGCGGCAGCAGGCGCTGGTGATGAGCTTTGCCGACGTCTTCTTCATGCTGACCGTGATGTTCGTCGGCCTCGCGGCCGCCGGCATCATGATGAAGAAGCCGCAGGCCCCGGCCGGCGGCGGCGGCGGCGGGCATTGACCCGGCCTGCCGCGAGCGAGTGGCACTCGCGGCGTTATAAAGTTTTTGTCGGCTCAACCTGCCGGCGCCTCGCTGTTTTACCCGAGCGACCTCGAGGCGGGCTCGACGTTTCAGCCGGGCCGTCGCACACTGACCCGTGGCTGCCGGGCAGCCTTACGGGGGGCGCGACATGGAGCTTCCGGGTACGAATTATCTTTATAACCTCGCGATGATATCCGTCACCTTTGCCGGCTTCGCCGCGTTGTTGGCGGCGTTCCGTCAGATGGTCGGCGGGCAGGTCACCAAGCATGACGCCTTTCTTATCCGCTCGGCGCTGGTGCGAAGTCTGATCGTCACGGTCTGTGCGCTGCTTCCACCCTTGCTGGCCCTGTTCGAATTGCCCGGCGCGGTCATCTGGCGCGTCTCGAGTCTCAGTGCCGCCGTCTTGATGGCCGCCTTCACGATCTCCTGGCCATGGGTCATCAGGCGCATGGCGACCGACAAGCCGCTCTCAAGAACGGCTCAACTTTATCACGGTGCGCAGTTGCTGACGGCCGCGTTCCTGTTTTTCGCGTCGCTCGGAATATTCTTTCAACCGGCGGCCGGGCATTTCGCTGCAGGTGTCTCGGTCTTCATGCTGACGAGCTGGATTTCAGTATTGTTGTCGCTCGAGATTTTCCTGCATCAAGGTCCGGTGTCGCAGCAAGCGAGCAATAATGGGGACGGCCAGCCGCGACCGACATTGCCGTGACCGACATTGCCGCGACCGCGTTTCGCGGCTGCGAAAAATATTGCAGTAATTTAATGTTCGTCCACGTAAATGCGGCACCAATTTCGTCCAAATTGTGCGAGACACGACTGACCGTTGCCACGGCGTTCGTCGTGGCTTTTCACATGGGGGCGACGTCATCGCGTGCACGGCCTGATGGGCCGGGCTCGGGGATTGCTCGCCATGAATCATCGTTTTCTCGCTATCGCCGCGGCGCTGTGCGCCTTTGCCGCGCCGGCCTTCGCCGCCGACACCCACGACGTCAAAGGTCTTTATCTCCTGACCGACTATCCGGCTGTCACCGTGCAGCCGGGCGCGACGTCCACCGTCAATATCAAACTGCATAACTACGACATGGCGCCGGAGCGGCTGGCGTTGTCGGTCGGTGGCGTGCCGAAAGGCTGGACCGCGACCTTGCTCGGCGGCGGCCAGCCGATCGCCGCGGCGATGCCGGCGGCCGACGACACCACGACGATCGACCTGCGGCTCGACGTGCCGAAGGACGCGCAGATCGGCACCCAGACCATCACCGTGAACGCCGACGGTCCCAACACGCATATCGCGCTGCCGGTTGCGGTCACGCTCGCCAAGCAGCTGCCGGCGAAGCTGTCGCTGTCGTCGCAACTGCCGGAGCTGCGCGGCAACGTGCATTCGAGCTTCGAGTATACTTTCACTATCAAGAACGACAGCGGCAAGAAGCTGCTGGTCAGCCTCGCGGCCCAGGCGCCGAACAATTTCGACACCTCGTTCACCGAAGCCTATGGGACGCAGCAACTGACCGCGATTCCGGTCGATGCCGGAAAGACCAAGGATGTGAAGCTCAAGGTCACGCCGCCCGACAACGTCGATGCCGGGCATTATCCGGTGAAGGTGAACGTCGTCGCCGATGACGCCAAGGCCTCTTCCGAGGTCGCGCTCGACATCACCGGCCAGCCCAAACTGTCGCTCGCCGGCCGCGACGGCCTGCTCAGCGCCGCCGCGACCGCCGGCAAGCAGAGTTCGGTGCCTGTCGTCATCAGCAACACCGGCACGGCGCCCGCCGAGAACGTCAAGCTTTCGAGCAATGCGCCGAGCGGATGGAAGGTGTCGTTCGAGCCGAAGAGCATCGAGCGCATTGCGCCCAACCAGCATGCGCAGGTGCAGGCGCTGATCACGCCGCCGGCCAAGGCCATTGCCGGCGACTATGTGACGGGGCTGAGCGCATCGACCCATGGCGAAACCGGCAATGCCAGCTTCCGCGTCGCCGTCACCACCTCGACCATGTGGGGCATCGCCGGCGCCGGCCTGATCGGCGCGGCGCTGCTGATCATGGTCGGCGCGGTCGCCCGCTTCGGACGGCGCTGATGGACGCGCTCGCCATGCCCCGCGCCGGTTCGGCTGCATCAGCCGCGCCGGCGCAGACGGTGATCGCGGTGAACGGGCTCACCAAGCGCTACGACAAGACCACGGCGGTGGACGGCATCACCTTCAATGTCGCCGCCGGCGAAATCTTCGGCCTGCTCGGTCCGAACGGCGCCGGCAAGACCACGACAATTCTGATGTTGCTCGGCCTGAGCGACATCAGCGGCGGAACGGCGCGTGTCTTCGGTCACGATCCGATGCGCGAGCCGCTGCAGGTCAAGCGGCTGATCGGCTATCTGCCGGACACCGTCGGCTTCTACGACAACATCAGCGCCGCCGATAACCTGCATTACACGGCGCGGCTGATCGGCATTGCGAAAGCCGAACGCGGCAAGAAGATCGCCGCGGCGCTCGACCGCGTCGGCCTCAAGGACGTCGCCGACAAGAAGGTCGGCGCCTTCTCGCGTGGCATGCGGCAGCGGCTCGGTCTCGCCGAGATCGTCATGAAGGAAGCGCGCATCGCCATTCTCGACGAGCCGACCAATGGCCTCGACCCGCAGGCGAGCCTCGAACTGCTCGATCTGATCCGCTCGTTCAAGGCCAATGGCATGACGGTGCTGCTGTCGTCGCATCTGCTCGACCGCGTGCAGAGCATCTGCGACCGCGTCGCGCTGTTCAATGCGGGCAAGATTGCGCTGATGGGCACGGTCGGCGAACTCGGCGCCCAGGTGCTCGGCGGCGGCTTTGCCGTCGAGGTCGAGGCCGATGGCGGCGACAGTCTCGCGAAGCGTCTGGCGGCATTGCCCGGTGTGCGCCAGGTAACCGAGCCGGCGCCTGGCCGCTTCCGCATGATCTGCGACCGCGACCTGCGCGCCGAAGCCGCCGCCGAAGTGGTGGCGGGGAAGGGGCGGCTGAAACAACTCTCGCTCGACCGGCCAAGCCTCGAGACCATCTATACGCGCTACTTCCAGAGCCACGACAATCCGAGGGAGGTGCCCCATGCGGCGTGAGGGATCGGCCCTGCGCGGGCTCGGCGTGGTGACGCTCAAGGAGTTGTCCGACCACATGACCAGCGCGCGCATGCGCGTGCTGGAATGGCTCGTCGTGCTGGTGGCGCTGGCGGCGGTCTATGCCGCCATCACACAGGTGAGAGACTCGACGGCGGAGGACCCGTTCCTGTTCCTACGCCTGTTCACCACGGCGCGCGATCCGTTGCCGTCGTTCACCGCCTTCCTCGGATTCCTGGTGCCGCTGATGGCGATCGGCCTCGGCTTCGATGCGGTCAATGGCGAGCACTCGCGCCGCACGTTGTCGCGCATCCTGTCGCAACCGATCTATCGCGACGCGCTGCTGTTCGGCAAATTCCTCGCCGGGCTCGCGACCTTGTCGGTCAGCCTGGTCGTGCTGTGGCTGATCACCATCGGCCTCGGCCTCATCATGCTCGGCGTGCCGCCGGGCGCCGAGGAGATGGCGCGCGCCTTCATCTTCCTCCTGGTGACCATCGCCTATGCCGGCGTGTGGCTGGCGCTCGCCATGCTGTCGTCGATCGTGTTCCGCTCGGCGGCGACCGCGGCTTTGGTGACGCTCGGCTTCTGGCTGTTCATCACGCTGATCTGGCCGGCTTTGTCGCCGGCGATCGTGACGGCCTTCGTGCCAAGCAACGACGAGGCGACCTTGGTGATCGCGGCGCAATCGCTGGCGCGGCTGTCGCCCTCGGTGCTCTATGCCGAAGCGGTGACGGCGATCCTGCATCCGGCGACGCGGACTTTGGGCCCCGTCTACATTAGCCAGTTGCAAGGCGCGGTGATGGGCTCGCCTTTGTCGCTGTGGAGCAGCGTGATGGTGGCGTGGCCGCAGATCGTCGGCCTGATCGCCGCGAGCATCCTGCTGTTCGTCGGCGGCTACGTTGCCTTCCAGCGCCAGGAGGTGAGGGCGTAGAGAGCGGGAAAGGCCACAGGCTCAAACACCGCTCGTCCCCGCGGAAGCGGAGACCCAGTCTTAAGCCTCGTGGCTAAGAGATCGCCATCTGGACCCCCGCTTTCGCGGGGGTGAGCGGTGTAAACGGGTTCGCTTACGTCTACTTCTTCTTCCCATACCCGCCCGCGGTCGGCGTCTGGATGATCACCGCTTCGCCGGCGTCGATCGTGGTGTCGTCGCAGCCTTTCAGCCGCTCCATGCTGCCGTCCTTGCGGCGCGCCCAGTTCTCGCCGACCTGACCGGCCTCGCCGCCGGCAAGGCCCGGCGGCGGCACGCGGCGATGGCCGGAGAGGATGGTGCATTCCATCTTCTCGAGGAAGCGGATAGTGCGGCGGATGCCGTCGCCGGCGTGATACTCGCCCTTGCCGCCGGAATCCTTGCGGATGTGGAAGTCCTCGAGCAACACCGGGTAACGGAATTCGAGGATCTCCGGATCGGTCAGGCGCGTGTTGGTCATGTGCGTGTGCACGGCGTCGGTGCCGTCGAAGCCGGGACCGGCGGGCGAGCCGGAGCAGATCGTCTCGTAATACTGATACTTCTTGTTGCCGAAATTGAGGTTGTTCATCGTGCCTTGCGCCGCCGACAAGGCGCCGAGCGCGAGGAACAAGGTGTTGGTCACCGCCTGCGATACCTCGACATTGCCGGCGACCACGGCGGCGGGATATTCCGGCGTCAGCATCGTCTTCTTCGGGATGACGATGTTGATCGGCCGCAAACAGCCGGCGTTCATCGGGATGTCGTCGTCCACCATGACGCGGAACACGTAGAGCACCGCGGCGCGCGTTACCGGCTCCGGGGCGTTGAAGTTGGTCGGCTGCTGGTCCGAGGTGCCGGTGAAATCGACGGTGGCCTCGCGCTTCTTCTTGTCGACCGTGATCTTCACCTTGATGAAGGTGCCTTGATCCATTTCGAAGGCGTATTCGCTGTCGTGCAGACGGTCGATGACGCGGCGCACGCTCTCGGCGGCGTTGTCCTGGACGTGCTGCATGTAGGCCTTGACGACGGGCAGCGTGAACTGCGCCACCATCTTGCGCAGTTCGGCCACGCCCTTCTCGTTGGCGGCGATCTGCGCCTTCATGTCGTTGATGTTCTGGATCGGGTTGCGCGCCGGATACTTCGCGCCGGTGAGCGCCGCCATCAGCTCCTTCTCGCGGAACTTGCCGCGATCGACCAGCTTGAAGTTGTCGAACAGCACGCCTTCCTGTTCGATGTCGGTCGCGTTCGGCGACATCGAACCGGGCGAGATGCCGCCGACGTCGGCGTGATGGCCGCGCGAGGCCACCCAGAACAGGATGTTCTTCTTCCTGTCATCGAACACCGGCGTGCAGACGGTGATGTCGGGCAGGTGGGTGCCGCCGTTATAGGGCGCGTTGATGACGTAGACGTCGCCCGGTTTGATCCTGCCCTTGTTGTCACGGATGACCGTTTCGACCGAGCGGTCCATCGAGCCGAGATGCACCGGCATGTGCGGCGCGTTGGCGACGAGGGTGCCGTCGGCGGCGAACACGGCGCAGGAGAAGTCGAGCCGCTCCTTGATGTTCACCGAATAAGCGGTGTTCTGCAGCGACACGCCCATCTGTTCGGCGATCGACATGAACAGGTTGTTGAACACCTCGAGCATGATCGGATCGGCATGCGTACCGATGGCGGCGACACGCTTGAGCTTCTTGATGCGCGCCAGCACCAGATGGTTCTTCGGCGTCAGCTCGGCCTGCCAGCCGGGCTCGACGACGATGGTCTGATGCGGCTCGATGATGATCGCCGCGCCCTTGACCTTGGCGCCGATCTTGAGCTGATCGCGGGTATAGACATTGGCCTGGTGCCATTCGCCTTGCGAGAAGAACCTGGTCTTCTTTGCCGGCTTCGGCAACGCCGCGGCCGCGCGCCGTGCCGACTTCTCGTTGAATTTGGCGCCGCCGCCGACGGCTTCCACCGAGACGGCTTCGATTACCATGTCCTTGTTGCGGTCGATGAAGCCGAAGCGCGCCTTGTGCGCCGCCTCGAAGGCGCGCTGCATGGCGGGCAGGGCGCCGGCATTCACCACCAGCGCGGTGTCGGTGCCGGCGTAACGGATATGCGCGCGCACGATCAGCTTGGCCTTGGCGACGCCCTGGCCGGCGACTTCCGCCATGGCTTCCTTGCCGAGGCGCTGCGCGGTGCGGTTCAGCGCGGCGAGACCCTTGGCGCCGAAGGACAGTTCGATCGCCTGTTCACGCGTGGCGCGGATATCGGCGAGCCCCATGCCGTAGGCCGACAACAGCGACGAGAACGGATGGATCAGCACTTTTGTCATGCCGAGCGCATCGGCGACGAGGCAGGCGTGCTGGCCGCCGGCGCCGCCGAAACAATTGAGCGCGTAGCGGGTGACGTCGTAGCCGCGCTGCACCGAGATCTTCTTGATGGCGTTGGCCATGTTCTCGACGGCGATCTTGATGAAGCCGTCGGCGATCTGTTCGCGCTTGAGGCCGCCGCGCATCTCGCCCTCGAGCTCGTCGAAGGCCTTGCGCACGGCGTCGGCGTCGAGCGGCTGGTCCTGATGCGGGCCGAAGATCTTCGGGAAGAACTCGGGAATGAGCTTGCCAACCTCGACATTGGCATCGGTGACGGCCAGCGGCCCGCCGCGGCGGTAGCACGTCGGTCCGGGATTGGCGCCGGCGGAATCGGGGCCGACGCGGAAGCGCGAGCCGTCGAAATGCAGGATCGAGCCGCCACCGGCGGCGACCGTGTGAATGAGCATCATCGGCGCGCGCATGCGCACGCCGGCGACTTCGGTCTCGAAGGTGCGCTCGTACTCGCCGTCGAAATGCGACACGTCGGTCGAGGTGCCGCCCATGTCGAAGCCGATCAGGCGGTCGAAGCCGGCCTGCTTGCCGGTCTCCGCCATCGACACCACGCCGCCGGCCGGGCCGGACAAGATGGCGTCCTTGCCCTGGAACAGCTCGGCGGCGGTGAGGCCGCCCGATGACATCATGAACATCAGCCGCGCGCCGGACTCCTTGGTGTCGAGCGCATCGGTGACGCGCGCCACATAGCGGCGCAGGATCGGTGAGAGATAGGCATCGACCACGGTGGTGTCGCCGCGGCCGACCAGCTTGATCAGCGGCGAGACTTCATGGCTCACCGAGACCTGGGCGAATCCCATGTCGCGGGCGAGCTGCGCCACCTTCTTCTCGTGTTCGGGGAAGCGGTAGGCGTGCATGAAGACGATGGCGACGGCATCGATGCCGTCGGCCTTGGCGGCTTCCAGGGCGGCGCGCGCGCCGCCCAAATCGAGCGGCTGCTCGACGGTGCCGTCGGCGCGGACGCGCTCGTCGACTTCCGCCACGCGCTCATAGAGCATGTCGGGCTTGATGATGTGCTTGGCGAAGATCTTCGGCCGCGCCTGGTAGCCGATCTTCAGCGCGTCGCGGAAACCCTTGCTGATCAGCAGCAGCACGCGGTCGCCCTTGCGCTCGAGCAGGGCATTGGTGGCGACGGTGGTGCCCATCTTCACGGCATTGACGCGACCGGCCGGGATCGGCTCGCCGGCCTTGAGGCCTAAGAGGTCGCGGATGCCCTGCACGGCGGCGTCGGCATAGGCTTCCGGGTTCTCGCTCAGCAGCTTGTGAGCGACCAGGGCGCCGTCGGGCCGTCGGCCGACCACGTCGGTAAAGGTGCCGCCGCGATCGATCCAGAAATCCCAGGCCCGCGCTCCGTGGCGCGAGGTCTGGCCCGCGCCTTGCTTTGCCACCTGTTTTTTCGCAGCCTTCTTCTTCGCCGCCTTTTTCGTCGCCTTTGGAGCCATGCCGCCCTCCTTGCCTGACGCCAATAAAACAGAGCTGAAAAAAATCGTCAATAATTCGTTGACAATTTATCGGAGGCCGGTACGCTTTTCCAAATCTCGCGAGGGGCTGGGATGTCAAAGACGGGGAGCGCGGCAAAGACCGACATGCCGGTGGCGCTGGGGCCGATCGTTTCATCGGCGCATCTGGCGACGGGCGCCATGCCGGTTCTGTCCGAACTCGAATTCGGCCTGATCCTGCTCGATCATGCCTTCGAGCGCTGGATGGTGCGTTGCATCGCCGCCGCCGGCGTGCCCGATTTGTCGCCGCTCGACGTCCTCGTCCTGCACACCATCGCCCATCGCGGCCGCGCCAAGCGCGTCGCCGACATCTGCCTCGTCCTCAATATCGAGGACACCCACCTCGTCACCTATTCGCTGAAGAAGCTCGACGCCCACAAGCTGTTGCTCAGCGGCAAGCGCGGCAGCGAGAAGACCGTCAGCCTCACGGCGCGGGGCGAGGAGGTGGTGAAGCGCTATCGCAAGGTGCGCGAAGCGCTGCTGGTCGAATCGGTGAAGAGCGCCGGCATGGACGAGAAGCGTCTGTCGGAGATCGCGACGCTGATGCGGGCGCTGTCGGGGCACTACGATCAGGCCGCCCGCGCCGCGGCAAGCCTGTGAGAGACAAGCGAATGCTGAACCAAAGTTCAAAACCGGATGCCGCCTGCGCGACTTGCGCCGGAACCGCGACCGCGGCCATCATCAGAATGGAGATCGCATGATCCGCGTTGCATTGGACAAGCTCTATCTGTGGTCGGGTTATGCCTCCGGCTTCTTCCTGGTGGCGATCTTCGCCATCATGATGATCATGTCGGTCGGCCGCGAGTTCGATCTCAACATTCCTGCCGGCGACGATTTCGCCTCCTGGTGCATGGCGGCGATGGCGTTTCTCGGCCTCGCGCACACCTTCAAGAAGGGCGAGATGATCCGCGTCGGCCTCGTAGTCGAGAAGGTGACCGGCAAGAAGCGCTGGGCCGTCGAAATGCTCGCGCTCGGCATCGCCACCGTCTTCACGCTTTACTTCGCCTGGTACGCGGTGCGGATGACCTACGATTCCTTCCGCTTCAATGACATGTCGACCGGCGTCATCTCGGTACCGCTGTGGATTCCGCAACTCGGCTATTGCGCCGGCCTCATCATTCTCTCGATCGCGCTGATCGACGAGATGATCCACGTGCTGCGGGGCAACAAGCCGAGCTACGAGAAGGAGCCGCCGACATCGCCCGATGAATTCGTCGAGCGGGTCGCTTCCGGGGGAGCCGGCTGATGTCCTTGCCCCTCGTCGATCTGGCGCTGATCCTGCTCGCGGCGCTCATCTTCATTCTCGGCAGCGGCGTCTGGATCGCCGTGGCGATCGGCATCGTCGGCTATATCGCCATGATGCTGACGACCAGCGTTCCGGTCGGCGCCGTCCTGGCGACCACGGTGTGGAGTTCGAGCGCGTCGTGGACGCTCGCCGCCTTGCCGCTGTTCATCTGGATGGGCGAGATCCTGTTCCGCACCCGGCTGTCCGAGGAGATGTTCCGCGGCCTGTCGCCATGGCTGCAATGGCTGCCGGGCCGCCTCGTGCATGTGAACGTCATCGGTTGCGGCATCTTCGCCGCGGTGTCCGGCTCGTCGGCGGCGACCTGCGCCACCATCGGCAAGATCTCGCTGCCCGAACTGGAGAAGCGCGGCTACAACCCGGGCCTCGCGCTCGGTTCGCTCGCCGGCTCCGGCACGCTCGGCCTGCTCATTCCGCCGTCGATCCCGATGGTGGTCTATGCGGTGACCGCCAACGTCTCGGTGCTGCAGGTCTTTCTCGCCGGCTTCCTGCCGGGCGTGCTCGTGATGGCGCTGTACTCCGGCTACATCATGGGCTGGTCGCTGCTTAACCCGTCCAAGGTGCCGCCGCGCGATCCGCCGTTGCCGTTCAAGGAGAAGCTGCGGCAATCGACCAAGCTCATTCCCTGCATGGTGCTCATCCTCGCGGTGTTCTTCGCGCTGGTGCTGGGCTTTGCCACCGCGACCGAATGCGCGGCCTGGGGCGTCACAGGCTCGCTCATCCTGGCCTGGTGGAGCGGTACGCTGACGCGCAAGACGTTCTTCGAGAGCGTGATGAGCGCGACGCGGCTCACCTGCATGATCATGTTCATCCTGGCCGGCGCCGCCTTCGCCACCGCGGCGATGGCCTATACCGGCATCCCGGCGGCGCTCGCCGAATGGGTCAAGGGCCAGAACCTGACGCCGAGCATGCTCGCGCTGTACCTGTCGATCATGTACATCATCCTCGGTTGCCTGATCGACGGCATCTCGATGATCGTGCTGACCGCGGTGGTCGTGCTGCCGATGGTGCAGCAGGCCGGCCTCGACCTGATCTGGTTCGGCATCTACCTGATCATTCACGTCGAGATGGCGCAGATCACGCCGCCGGTCGGCTTCAACCTGTTCGTTTTGCAAAGCATGAGCGGCAAGGACACGATGACCGTCGCCAAGGCGGCGTTCCCGTTCTTCATCCTGTTGCTGGCCGCCGTCTTCATCATCACGGAATTCCCTCAAATCGCTCTGTTTCTACCGCGACTGGCGTTCCCGCCCGGTTGAGGGGGCTTGCTTCGGCGGGGACGTTTTCTGCTAGGATTTGCACAATCAACAGCAAGGTGTGAGGCAATCAATGACAAAACACATGACCCGTACTGCCATGCTCGGTCTGCTGGCCGCCGCTGCGCTCAGCGTGCAGCCCGCCGCCGCGCAGACCAAGTGGAATCTGCCGGCCGGCTATCCGGCGGACAATCCGCACAGCGTCAACCTGACGATGTTCGCCAAAGACGTCGCCGAGGCGACCAAGGGCAAGCTGGAGATCACGGTTCACCCGGGCGCGTCGCTGTTCAAGGCGCCGGACATCAAGCGCGCGGTGCAGACCGGACAGGCGCAGGCCGGCGAAGTGCTGATCTCGATCCACGAGAACGAAGACCCGGTTTTCGGCGTCGATGTTGTGCCGTTCCTCGCCACCAGTTTCGGCGATGCGAAGAAGTTGTGGGACGCTTCCAAGCCGGTCATCGAGAAGAAGCTCGCCGCGCAGGGCCTGATGGTGCTGTTCGCCGTGCCGTGGGCGCCGCAGGGCATCTACACCAAGAAGGACCTCAATACGATCGAGGACATGAAGGGCCTCAAGTGGCGCGCCTATAACGTCGGCACCGCCAAGATCGGCGAACTCGTCGGCGCCCAGTCGGTGACGATCCAGGCGGCCGAACTTCCGCAGGCGCTGGCCACCGGCGTCGTCAACTCCTTCATGTCGTCGGGCGGCACCGGCTACGACTCGAAGGCCTGGGAAACGCTGACCAACTTCTACGACGTGCAGGCCTGGATCCCGAAGGACATCACCTTCGTCAACAAGGCGGCGTTCGACGCGCTCGACAAGCCGACGCAGGAAGCAGTGCTGAAGGCGGCGGCCACCGCCGAGACGCGCGGCTGGAAGATGTGGGAAGAGAAGGCCGGTTGGTACCTCGACCAGCTCAAGGCCAAGGGCATGAAAGTGGCGCCGCCGAGCGATGCCCTCAAGGCCAGCCTGAAGAAGATCGGCGAGCAGCTCACCGCCGACTGGAAGAAGAAGGCCGGCGCCGACGGCGAAGCGATCCTGGCGGCCTACAACAAGAAGTAGGCCTAGTTCGTAGTCCGGATTTCGCTCCGCTCATCCGGGCTACAAGATCAACAAAGCAAAGCCGGCGCATGCGTCACGCATGCGCCGGCTTTCTATTTGCGGGGTGCCGCTCGAACTACAGTCGTCCCATCAGTAGCAGGATCAGCAGGACGATGATCACCAGGCCCAGGCCGCCTCCGCCGTAATAGCCGGTGCCGTAGAACGGGCCGCCGCCGATGCCGGAGAAGCCACCGAGCAGGGCAATGACCAGAATAATCAGAATGATTGTGCCGACAGACATCGCACGGTCTCCTTGGGAATCTTGTGTCGCCTCAGTGCGCCGACTGCGAGCCTTGCGACTCATTGCTGCAGCGGCGATGCCCCTGACAACGGGAGGGACGGACGAAAGTTCCGGAGAATTCGGCTGGATCGTGGCGGCTTGAAAAATAAACAGCCCCCGGACGGTACGCCCGGGGGCCGTTTGATCTTCCGAACAAGCTACGGAGCGCCGTTTAGCGGGCCGCCTCCTGATCGATCAGCGGCGTGATGCGCCGCACCGCAACGCGGCGGTTCTCCTTGGACGGACCGTCGGTCTGAACCTTGAGATATTGCTCGCCATAACCCTGCGTCACCAGATTTTCCGGCGGCACCTGGAATTGCTCGGTGAGCGCCACCGCCACGGCTTCGGCACGGCGGTCGGACAGCGACAGGTTGTCCTCCGGTTCGCCGACCGCGTCGGTGTGGCCTTCGATCAGGAACACCTCGCGCGGATTGCGCGATACCGCCTGCTTGATGCCGTCGGCGATCTCGGCCAGCCGGTCGATCTGCTCGGGGCCGAGTTGCCAGGATCCGGTTTCGAAGTGCACATCGAGATCGACGCGCGGCATGTAAGCGCGCAACGGCTCGCTGTAGCGCACCTCATCAAGTGTATAGCGGCGCTCGATGCGCTGGATCGGCGGCGCTTCGAAGATCGTGAAGATGGCGGCGCGCGAGGCGTTGTCGGCGTCGAGGATGTAGCGCTCGCGCGGGCCCTGCCAGCGCGGCGGCGGCACATTGATGAAGAAGTCCTGCCGCGGGCCGCGGTAGCGATTGTCGATGATCACGACGTCGCGGCCGTTGTCGCGGCGGACCCGGCGCAACAGCCGGCCGTAGCGGTCGGTCGTGGTGACGATCTCCGAGCCATCCGGCCGCACGATGATGCTCACCGTGTCGCTGCCACGACGCGACACGCGCACGTCGCGGGCATCGATGGCGAAGCGGTCGGCCTCGTTGTGGCGAATGAAGCGGCGGTTGCCGTCGCGCACGATGGTGCGATCGCCCTCGGTGATGATGGTCCGATTGCCGTCACGCACTTCGCGGCGTTCGCGGCGCAGATCGTCCACGCCGCGCGCCGGCCCCTTGTTGTCACCGCCGCGGCGGATGAAGTCGGCGGCAGAGCGCGGCTGTGTCGGCGGCGGCGGCGGCGCAGCCGCCGGCGTGCCGGCCCGAACAGCGGCGCGGCCAGCGATGCTGTTCGGCGGCTGGTTTGGCGCTCCGGGCTGGCCTTGCGCCGCAGGCGGTGACGGCGGCCCGCCGGGTCGGCCCTGGGCCGACGGCGGCGGAGGAGGCGTATTGGGTTTGCCCTGAGCCGACGGGGGTGGCGGCGGCGTGTTGGGTTTGCCCTGAGCCGACGGAGGCGGCGGCGGCGTGTCGGGTTTGCCCTGGGCCGACGGCGGCGGAGGAGGCGTGTTGGGTTTGCCCTGAGCCGACGGAGGCGGCGGCGTATTGGGTTTGCCCTGGGCCGACGGCGGCGGAGGAGGCGTGTTGGGTTTCCCCTGAGCCGACGGCGGCGGAGGAGGCGTGTTCGGCTTGGTCTGAGCAGCCGGTGGCGGCGGCGGAGTAGCCGGCTTGGTCTGAGCGGCAGGAGGCGCCGGTGGCTTTGGCGCCGGCGGGTGCTGTGCCGCGGGAGGCGGCGGTGCGCTTGGGCGCTGGGCGGCGGGTGGCGGTGGGGCAGCGGACGCTGCGCCGCGGGCGGCGGCGGCGGTGCCGGACGCTGAGCGGCGGGCGGCGGCGGTGCGGCCGGGCGTTGCACGGCCGGGGGCGGCGACGGCGGCCTGGCAGCGGGTGGCTGCGCGTGTGGCGCCGGCGGCTTGGCGGCCGGGGGCTGCGGTTTCTTCCGCTCTTCGTCTTTCTTCTTCTGATCGGGTGGCTGCTGCTGAGCCTGCGCGATGACCAGATTGGCCGGCGCGGTCTGCGCCTGCGAGGCCGGCACTGCAAAACTCGCGACCGCGGTCATCGCGGTGCATGCGAGCATGAACGATCTGGCTGATGTCATCGTGGCAGGGCTCCGGAATAAAGGGGAAGGCGGCGCGACGGCCGCGGGACGCGAATTCGCCAAACGGCCCGGCGCGGGCCAGGAAACCTTTCGTTAACGCGGATGGCATGGTGCAGTTCCGCGGCTGAATTGCGTCTGAACGGATTGCGGCGGAATTGTCACCAACTCTTTTGCAATCGCAGTGCGGCAATTCTAATGTCGCGCCCGTCGAAGTTGGGGGTATCGCTTGCCGAGCGACGAAAAAGATCAGCGCCTCAACCGGGCGCTTGCCGCGTATCTGCGGCAGGAAATCCAGGCACCGGCGCTGGCGATCGCCGATTTCCTCGACATCCTGAGCGAGGAAACGCGCCGTCTCGGCCTCTCTGATATATCGAGCGACGTCGAGCGCATGCAGGCGGCGGCCGGCAAGCTCAACGCCTTTGTCGCCGCCGTGGTCGCAGGCCAGGGCTTGGCCGCCGAAGACGATCACGACTTCAACCGCCGTCTGCGTCACGACCTGCGCACGCCGCTCAACGCCGTCATCGGTTACAGCGAGATGCTGATCGAGGATCTGGAAGGCGCCGGCGATCAAGGGCTGCGCGACGATCTCCTCAAGCTCAAGCAGGCCGCCGACCAGTTGCTCGGCCAGATCGACGCCATGGTGGCGCTGTCGCACGCCGACGAGGCGCCGATCGCGCAGGAGGACAATTTCGCCGCTCAATTCGCCGCCCATGCCGGCATCGTCGCGCAGGTGCTGCGCACCGTGCAGCCCTTGCAGGCCGGCGCCTCGCATCTCATCGACCGGCAGAGCCGCATCCTCGTCGTCGACGACAATGCCGCCAACCGCGACGTGCTGGAGCGGCGGCTGACGCGCGAAGGCCATGCCATCGTCACCGCCGCCGACGGCGCGCAGGGGCTCAAGCTCGCGACCGAGGGCGACTTCGACCTCGTCCTGCTCGATCTCATCATGCCGGAGATCAGCGGCTTCGAAGTACTGACGCGGCTCAAGAGCGACGAGCGCACCGCGCATATCCCGGTCATCGTCATCTCCGCGCTCGACGAACTCGACAGCGTCGTGCGCTGCATCGAGGCCGGCGCCGAGGATTACCTGCCGAAACCGTTCGACCCGATCCTGCTGCGCACGCGCATCAACTCGTCGCTGGAGAAGAAGTGGCTGCGCGACCGCGAGAAGAAATTCGTCGCGGACCTCGAAGCCGAAAAGAAGAAGTCGGAAACGCTGCTGCTCAACATCCTGCCGTCGAGCATCGTTGCCCGCATGCGCGAGGGCGAACTCAAGATCGCCGATCGCGTCGCGGAATCGACCATCCTGTTCTGCGACCTCGCCGGCTTCACCGTGCTGTCCGGCACCATGCCGGCCGAGGGCGTGCTCGATTTCCTCGGCCGCATCTTCACCGTCTTCGATGCGCTGGCCGCCGAAGCCGGCGTCGAGAAAATCAAGACCATCGGCGACGCCTATATGGCGGCGGCGGGCATTCCGGAGCCGCAGCCCGACCATGCCGAGCGTATCGTGCGCCTGGCGCCGCGCATGATGCGCGCCGTCCAGGACGTCGCCGCCGAGACCGGCCTCAAGCTCAATGCCCGCATCGGCATCCACACCGGGCCGATCGTCGCCGGCGTCATCGGCACCCACAAATTCGCCTATGACGTCTGGGGCGACAGCGTCAACACGGCGAGCCGCATGGAATCGCATTCGGTCACCGGCCGCATCCACCTGACCGAGGCCACGCGCCAGGCGCTGGGCGGCCGCTTCCCTCTGGAGCCGCGCGGCACCATCGAGGTCAAGGGCAAGGGCCCGATGGAGACATACTTTTTGCTGGAGGAATGAGGGCGGCTGGCCTAAAGCTCAGCCGTGCTGCTCGGAATTTTTGGGGCTGACCGGTGCAAGTTCATCTGAAGCGAACTCTGTCGGCGGAGGAAGAACATGCCTTCCTGCGCGCGACCCTCGACAACATGCAGCAGGGCGTCGCCATGTACGACGCCGAGCACAAGCTGGTGACCTGGAACCAGCGTTTCGTCGATTACCTCGCCATGCCCGAGGAATTCCTCGGCACCGACCGCACCTTCTCCGACTACATCCGCTATCTCGGCGCCCGCGGCGAATTCGGCCCGGACGCCGACATCGAGAAGGAGCTCGAGAAGCGCCTCAAAGTGCTGTCCACCTCGCATTCCTTCGAGCGCACGCGGCCGGACGGCATGGTGATGGAAGTGCGGCGCGATCCCGTACCGGGCGGCGGCTTCATCGCCATCTATGCCGACATCACCGAGCGCAAGAAGCAGGAGCTGGCGCTGCGCAAGGCGATGGAGGATGCCGAGTCCGCCAACAAGGTGAAGTCGTCTTTCCTCGCCAATATGAGCCACGAGCTGCGCACGCCGCTCAACGCCATCATCGGCTACAGCGAATTGCTGGCCGAGGACGCGGAGGATCGCGGCGACAAGGCGGCGCTCGGCGATCTGGAAAAGATCAGCGCCGCCGGCAAGCATCTGCTGGGGCTCATCAACGAGATCCTCGATTTGTCGAAGATCGAGGCCGGCAAGATGGAAATCTATCTGGAGCGCGTCGATCTCCAGAAGGCCATCGCCGACGTCAAGACCATCGTCGATCCAATGATCGCCAAGAACGGCAACCGCCTTGTGATCGAATGCCCGGCCGATATCGGCGGCCTGAGGACCGATATCACCAAGATCAAGCAGTGCCTGATCAACCTCCTGAGCAACGCCGCCAAGTTCACCAAGCAGGGCACGGTGCTGCTTCGCGTCGCGCGCGAAGAGGGCGAGCACGGCGTATCGCAGGTGCGCTTCGACGTCGGCGACAGCGGCATCGGCATGACGCCGGAGCAACTCGGCCGGCTGTTTCAAGCCTTCACCCAGGCGGATTCCTCGACCACCCGCAATTTCGGCGGCACGGGCCTCGGCCTCACCATCACCCGGCATTTCGTCACCATGCTCGGCGGCACCATCGATGTCGTCAGCGAACCGGGCAAGGGCACGACCTTCAGCATCGTGCTCCCCGACCGCGAAGGCGGCGAGGCGGCAACGTCGGTTGCCGACGATCTCGGTCTCGCGCCCGAAGGCGTCGCCTCGTCGATCACGGTGCTGATCGTCGATGACGATCCGGCGGTGCACGACGTCCTGTCGGCGACGCTCGGCCGCGAGGGTTACGTGCTGCTGCATGCCCGCGACGGCGCCGAAGCGCTCGCCATCATGCGCAAGACGCCGCCTGACATCGTCACGCTCGACGTGCAGATGCCGAAGGTCGATGGCTGGTCGGTGCTCGGCATCATGAAGTCGGAGCCGGCGCTCGAGCACATCCCGGTGATAATGCTGACCATCGTCGATGACCGCAATCTTGGCTTCTCGCTCGGCGCTTCGGAGTTCATGACCAAGCCGATCGATCGCAACCGGCTGACCGCGCTGCTGCGCAAGCTGGCGCCGGCCAAGCCCGACTCGGTCATCCTCATCGTCGATGACGATGCCGACGTGCGCGAGGTCGTGTCGGCGACCGTCAAGGCCGCGGGGCTGACGCCGGCGCAGGCCGCCAATGGCCGTGAGGCGCTCGGCTGGCTCGCCATCAACAAGACGCCGGCGCTCATTCTGCTCGACCTTATGATGCCGGAGGTCGACGGCTTCGAATTTCTCGAGAAGGCGCGCGAAATCGAGAGCCTGAACGAAGTGCCGATCGTCGTGCTGACCGCCAAGGATCTCACCGAGGCCGAACGCAGCATTCTCGCCGAGCGCACGCTGCTCGTGCTCAGCAAGAGCGGCCAGCCGATCGGCACGCTCGGCACGGCGCTGTCGGCGCTGGCGCGCCGGCATCACGATGCGGTTCACCGCCATGATGGAAAGTAAGAAGGTCCTGAAATGAAAGTCCTGCTGGTCGAAGACAACGAAATGAACCGCGACATGCTCTCGCGCCGCCTCGCGCGCAACGGCTACGAAGTGGTGATGGCGGTGGACGGCCAGCAGGCAGTGACCATGGCCGGCTCGGAAAGCCCCGACATTATCTTGATGGATATGAGCCTGCCGGTGATCGACGGCTGGGAAGCGACGCGCCGCGTCAAGGCCGATCCGGCGACGAAGCAAATCCCGGTGATCGCGCTCACCGCGCACGCGATGGCGGAAGACGAGAGCAAGGCGCGCAATGCCGGCTGCGACGACTTCGACACCAAGCCGGTCGATATCCAGCGCCTCATGGGCAAGATGAAAGCGTTGCTCGGCGAGGCGTAAATGGTGAACGGCAAGTGCTGCGGCGGAATGTCCCTCACCCGGCATGCTTCGCATGCCGACCTCTCCCAATGGGAGAGGTGAAAGGGGAACAGTTGGACCTTCCCAATAATGGTGAGGGCCGGCGATTTCCCGCCGGGCCCTCGTCATCGTATCAGCCGGCCTGTAAGCCGGGTTCTGTATGGCCTGCGGATTGCTCCGCAAACGTGACGGCCATTCATCTGGTGCGCCGGTTGCCCGGCGCATCGTGCAACCTACCCGGATGACTGACCTGGACAGGCCTGACGCCCGAAGGCGTCAGCGTCATCCCTATTCGGTTTTGCTCCCGGTGGGGTTTGCCGTGCCATCTTCGTTGCCGAAGACGCGGTGCGCTCTTGCCGCACCTTTTCACCCTTACCATCGGCCAATACGCAACGCGGCCGCGGCGGTTTATTTTCTGTGGCACTGTCCCTGAAACCGGCGCCGCGAGGCGCAAGTCCCGCCGGACGTTATCCGGCACCGTTCGTCCATGGAGCCCGGACTTTCCTCCCCGGCCGCCTTTCGGCATTGGCGCGGAGCGGCCGTCCGGCCGACTGACCCTTGAAGGAATGGAGATCGGCGGCGGCAACGTCAAGGCGTCGCCCGTGACACGGTTAGCCCAAAAAAATCCCGGACCGGTCGAGGGGAGACCGGCCCGGGAGGTGCCTTGGGAGGCAAGTCAAGCGCGCCAAGTGGAGGGGACGGCGCGCTATCTCAAACGTCTCGGAGGAGGTTCAGCCTTCGAGAATTCAATTACGCGGCGGCGCGCTTTTGCGACGCCGGGCGGTGATGGCCGGCAAAAAGCCGCTTGACGGCGGCGTTCAGCGAAACGGCGGCGGCGCGGATAGTTTCGGCGCGGTCGGCGCGGGCCTGACGGACGGCGCGGTCGATTTCCGCCTGCAGAACCGTCGTGGTGGCCAAATTGGTCTGGTTGCTCATCTTCATCTCCAAACGCCGGGGTTTTGGATCGGTCGTCCCCATGCGTTGACCGCATAGTATTATCTTTCCTTGGAATTATAATCCGCTAAGATGGACAGACATCTGTGAACGGATGGAATAGATATGGACGCCACATCGGACTTGCGGGTCTTTGTCAGGGTCATGGACCGTGGCAATTTCTCTCAAGCGGCCAATGACTTGGGGATCACCCCGTCGGCCGTGTCGAAGCTCGTCTCGCGTTTGGAGGACCGTCTCGGTGTCAGGCTCCTGGAACGCAGTACGCGGCGGTTGGCGCTGACGCCCGAGGGCGAGACTTTTCTCGGCCGGGCCCGGCAGATCGTTGCCGATATCGAGGAAGCCGAGGCGGAAGTCGCGCGGGTGCGGGGGGCGCCGCGCGGCAAACTGCGCATCAATGCCGGCACCGCCTTCGGCCTGCACCAGCTCACCCGGGCATTGCCGGAATTCCTCGCGCGCTACCCGGAAATCGACATCGAACTGTCGATCACCGACCGGCTGGTCGATCTGATCGAGGAGCAGACCGACATCGCCGTACGCTCCGGGCACATCCCGGAAGGGCCGTTCATCCAGCGCAAGCTGGTCGATCTCGAGCGCGTCATCTGCGCCGCGCCGTCGTACCTCGAAAAGCGCGGCACACCGCAGACCGCCGCCGACCTCAAGGCGCATGACTGCATCGTCGTCGCCGGGCCGGGGCTCAACCGCTGGCCGTTCAAGACGCGGGCCGGCATCGACGTCGTCGAGGTGCGGCCGCGCGTCACCACCGACAGCGCCGAAGCGGCGATGCGCATGGCGATCGAAGGCGCCGGCATCATCCGCCTGTCCGACGTCATCGTCGGCGATCCGTTGCAGAAGGGCGAATTGGTGCCGCTATTGACCGGCATCCATCACGTCGAGCCGTTTCCGCTGGCGGCCATCTATCCGACCGGCCGCAACCGGTTGCCGCGCGTCGCCGTGTTCATCGAGTTCCTGCGCGAGCGCTTCGGCCACGCGCCCTGGCGCATCGCCGCCAAGACGGCGGGCCGCAGCAGCGCGCCTTAAGCGGCGCGGTTGCCGCTGCGATATTCGCTCGGTGTCGCGCCCATCAGGCGGCGGAAGCGGCGGTTGAAGGTCGACAGGTCGTTGAAGCCGGCATCGAAGGCGATCGCCGCCACCGGCTCGTCGCCGCCACGCAGCCGCAGCGCCGCCCGATTGAGCCGCGTGCGCAGCACGTATTGATGCGGCGTCACGCCGATGACCTGCCGGAACGTGCGCAAGAAGTGATACGGGCTCATCGCCGCCTCGCGCGCCAGCGCGGCGATCGAGAGCTTTGTATCGGCTTCGGCCTCGATGCGGCGCGCGGCCAGTGTCACGCGGCGCACATCGCGCACCCTCGGCACCGGGTGCACACCTGTCGGCGTCAAGAGCGAGGCGACGGCGCCGGACAGACGCAGCACGATCTCTTCGAAGGCGCCGCCGTCCTTCGCATCGCGTGCGGCTTCCGCGGCGGCGAGGAGCGGCATCATTTGTTGCAACGGCGGCAGCGCCGGACGGTCGAACGTCGTCCGCCCGCCGCCGGCCGCGGCGACGGTGTCCTCGAAACACTCCGGCGTCATATGGAAGGCAAGGCAGCGATCGCCCGGCGCGTGCTCGTGGCCGCATTCGAAACAGGCGCCGGCATTGCCGAGCAGCAGCGAGCCGGGCACGAGGACGGCCGACCCGGCGCGCGTGCGATACTGGAACGAGCCGCGCGTCACCACGGCGATCGAAACGCCGCTGTGCTGTTCCTCGAAGGCCTTGTCGCGCGGGCCGCTGTCGCAGGTGATATCGCGGACCTGCCAGCCCGGACCTTCGGCGAGGATATGCGTGGTGACCGCCATGACCGCAGAATAGCAATTTTTCCCAAGCGCGACAAAGCCGCGGGCGTTAGCTCTGCCTCACAAAACGGAGCAATGCGATGGCCCTGCAAACCTCTCGATTTATCGAAACTCTTTCGTCGGCGGGACCGGCGGCGGACCGCGCCGGCAAACTCGGACTTTACGGGCAGTTCATCGGCGACTGGACCTTCGACGCCACGGTCAACAAGGACGACGGCCCGCAGCATCGCGGGCAGGGCGAGATTCATTTTGCCTGGGTGCTCGACGGCCGCGCCATCCAGGATGTCTGGATCCTGCCGGGCATTTTCTACGGCTCGACCTTGCGGGTTTACGATCCCGGCCTCGATGCCTGGCACATTCACTGGAGCGATCCGCTGAAGCAGCTCTACACGCAGCAGATCGGCCGTCCGCAAGGCGCCGACATCGTGCAACTCGGGCAAGCCGGCGGCGTTCACATCCGCTGGCGCTTTACCGACATCACGCCGGATGCGTTCCGCTGGCGCGGCGAGCGATCGACCGACGGCGGCGGCACCTGGTTTCTGCAGGCCGATTTCCACGCCAGGCGCATATGATTAAACGGAGACGATGACATGTTCGACCATATCTCGATCGGCGTTCGTGATCTTGCGCGGACGCGGAGCTTCTACGATGCGGCGCTGGCGCCGCTCGGCGTCACGTTGAAATATCAGCGCGAGGATATGCTCGGTTACGGCAGCGACGAGATCCGCTTCTGGATCAGCCCGACCAAGCATCCGGTGCCGGCGGACATGGAGTCGGGGCTGCATTTCTGCTTCGCCGCGCCGACGCGCGAAGCGGTGCAAGCCTTCCACGCCGCGGCGGTGAAGGCTGGCGGTACTGACAATGGCGCGCCCGGTCCGCGTCCGCAGTATGGCGATAAATACTACGCCGCCTTCGTCATCGATCCGGACGGCTTCCGGCTCGAGGCTTATTGCGGCTCCTGAGCCGTGATCGGCGCCGGCCGCGTATCGACCAGCGCGCGCAAGGTCATCTGCGTCGAGGGGTCGGCGACGCCATCGACGCGCGCCGGACGGAAGTGACGCTGGAAGGCGGTGACGACATCGCGTGTCGTGTCGTCGTACTGACCGGTCTCCTCGACGCCGTAGCCGTAGGCGGCGAGCATGCGTTGCAGCCGTCCCACCGCGTCGCTGCGGTCGCCGGGGTGCAGCTTGACGCCGTCGATATTGGCGGGGGCCGGGCGGACCCAGTGGCCGACGCCGGAATCGCTCAGGAGTTCCCACGGGAACTTCTCGCCGGGATCCTGCTTGCGCGAGGGCGCGACGTCCGAGTGCGCCAGAACCCGGTCGGGCGCAATCGGCCCGCGGCGGGTCAGGATCGATTTGCACAGCGAGATGACAGCCGCGGTCTGCCGCAGCGGGAAGTCGGCATAACCGAATTCATGACCGGGATTCACGATTTCGATGCCGATCGAACTCGAATTGATGTCCGTCTCCCCGGCCCAGAACGAGACGCCGGCGTGCCAGGCACGTTTGGTTTCCGGCACGCATTGGACGATACGGCCGTCCTCGAACACCACGTAATGCGCCGATACCTTCGATTCGGCCGACGTCAGGCGCTCCAGCGCGGCGTCGCCGCTCTGCATGCCGGTGTAGTGCAGGAGAATGAGGTCGGGTCGGCGCTCGCCGGCGCGTTCGTCCCAGTTCGGGGACGGCACGACGTCGGCGACGACGAAAGAATCCGGCTGAAAGGCGGCCATGGCCGGGATGGGTCCAGTTCGACAGGCAGGTGAGGTGGTTTCTATTTGCCCTCGCCGCCGCGGAAATCAACCCGCGCCTCCTTTTGGCCGTGGAATCGAAACAAATCCTTAAGTTTAAGAGTGGCTTAATGCAACGCTCGCGCTGCTTCGGTGCTTTCCCGAAAGTTCCGGATCAGGGACCGTCTCTTATTGCCGCTTTAGCCCCATGGTCGCCGCCGCAATCTCAATCAGAAAGGCCGCCGTTGGCCGCGATGAGATTCGCCTGGGCGACCGGCCGCGGCGCCCTGGCCGCTTCCTTGGAACCGACAACGGGCGAGTCCGGAAGTATGCGCGGGGAATGGCACGGAGCATGATGGCGTTGCGCGAAAGTTCCGAGCCCGCCACGCCGCACGTCCCGGTGCTGGGGCGGGAGGCGGTCGGGTTCCTTAACGTGCGGGACGGCGGGGTCTACATCGACGGCACATACGGCGCCGGCGGCTACACGCGGCTGATCCTCGGCGCCGCGCCGGGCGCGCGCGTCATCGGCATTGATCGCGACCAGAGCGCGGTGGCGCGCGGCGCCGACCAGGTCGAGGCGGCGCAAGGGCGCCTCACTCTCGTCGAAGACCAATTCTCCAATCTCGACGGCGTCGCCCACGAATGCGGCGCGCAGCAAGTGGACGGCATCGTGCTCGACATCGGCGTGTCGTCGATGCAGCTCGACCAGCCGGAGCGCGGCTTCTCCTTCCGCTTCGACGGCCCGCTCGACATGCGCATGGGCGGCGACGGCCCGAGCGCCGCCGACATCGTCGCGACGACGAGCGAGCGCGACCTCGCCGACATCATCTACCGGCTCGGCGAGGAACGGCATTCGCGCAGCGTCGCCCGCGCCATCGTCAAGGCGCGCACCGAAGCGCCGATCCTCACCACGGCACGGCTCGCCGCCATCGTCGCGAGCGCGGTCCGCGCCAAGCCGAACGAGATTTATCCGGCGACGCGCACCTTCCAGGCGCTGCGCATCTTTATCAACGACGAACTCGGCGAACTCGCCGCCGCGCTGCTGGCCGCCGAACGCGTGCTCAAGCCGGGCGGCCGTCTCGCCGTGGTGTCGTTCCATTCGCTCGAAGACCGCATCGTGAAGTCATATTTGGCCTCGCGCGGCGAAACCCGCGCCGGCTCGCGCCATCAGCCCGATGTCGAGCGCCATGACGCGCGCTTCATCACGCTGACCAAGAAGCCGGTCGTCGCCGATGACGACGAGGTCGAGCACAACCCGCGCGCCCGCTCCGCCAAGCTGCGCGCCGCCGAACGCACCGCAGCGCCGCCGCTCGACGGCGATCTCGACGACCTGTTGCCGCGCCTGCCGTCGATCGACGACGTGATGAGGGGCGGCTGACATGATGCGTCTCATCCACATTCTGGTCATCGCCACGCTGATCTCGGCGGCGTCTTACGTCTACAAGATCAAGTTCGATTCCACGTTGCAGGCCGAGCGCGTCGCCAAGCTGCGCAGCCAGCTTCGTCACGAGCACGACGCCGTCGCCAGCCTGCGCGCCGAATGGGCCAAGCTCCAGGCGCCGGCGCGCATTCAGGGCCTCGCCGAGCGTCATCTGAAATTACAGCCCATGAAGACCAACCAGTTCGACACTTTCGACAATCTGCCGCCGCGTCCGCCCGAAGTGCCGCCGCAGGAGGATCCGATCGCCTCCATCATCGCCCCGGGCCAGAAGTCGCCGGAGACGACCGGCAGCATCGGCAACCGCGGAGGCGCGCGATGAGTGCGACCGATATGGCGGCGCCCGCGGCCCCGGCCAAGCGCAGCGAACCCCGTTTTCAGCGGCTGCTGCGCACCATGCTGTACGGCGCCAATGTCGATCGCAACGTCAAGGCCAAGGCGCGCCTGCTGCTGGCGATGGTGGTGTTCATCGGTCTTTACGGCGTCATTGCCGGCCGACTGGTAATGTTCGCGGTCATCAGCGACGGTCATAGCGGCCGCCGCAGCGTGACACAGGATGCCGTCGCGACGGCGCGCCCCGACATCGTCGATCGCCGCGGCTCGATCATCGCCACCGACGTGAAGACGCCGTCGCTGTTCGCCGAGCCGCGCAAATTGATCGACGTCGACGAGGCGGTCGAACTGCTGACCGCGACCTTGCCCGATCTCGATGCCAAGGAATTGCGCGAGCGGCTGTCGTCGAACCGCGGCTTCGTCTGGCTCAAGCGCGAGATCACGCCGAAGCAGCAGAAGGAAATCTACCGGCTCGGCCTTCCCGGCATCGGCTTCCTGACCGAGAACAAACGCATCTATCCGAACGGCCCGGTGGTGAGCCACGAGATCGGTCACGTCAATGTCGACAACCAGGGCATTGCCGGCATGGAAAAGTGGCTCGACGGGCAGGGTCTGGCCGCGCTGCACATGGCCGGCCTCGCCACCGACCGCTTGCAGCGGCCCGTCGAACTGGCGCTCGATCTACGCGTACAATTCGCGCTGCGCGACGAACTGGTGAAGGCGCGTGACAAATTCCAGACCAAGGCCGCGGCCGGCGTCGTTCTCAATGTCAACACCGGCGAAGTCGTGGCCATGGTATCCGAGCCCGACTACGACCCGAACAATCCGCGCGAAGCCAACGACCCCACCCGTATCAACCGGCTGACCACCGGCGTGTTCGAGATGGGCTCGACGTTCAAGATCTTCACGCTGGCGATGGGTCTCGACTCCGGCCGGATGGGGCTGACCTCGCAGTTCGACGGCCGCCAGACCTTGCGCTACGGCCGCTTCACCATCCACGACGATCATCCGCTCAACCGCATGCTCACGGTGCCGGAGATCTTCACTTACTCGTCGAACATCGGCGCGGCGCGCATGGCGTTGTCGCTTGGCCCGGAATATCACCGCGCCTTCCTCAAGAAGATGGGGCAGCTCGACCGGCTGCGCACCGAACTTCCCGAAAGCGCCGAGCCGATCGTGCCGAAGCGCTGGGGCGAACTGAACACGGTCACGATCGCCTTCGGCCACGGCCTGTCGGTGGCGCCGCTGCAGGCGCTCATGGGCGTGGCGGCCACGATGAATGGCGGCCTGCTGATCCCGCCGACCTTCCTGAAGCGCACGCCGGAAGAGGCGCGCGCGCTGGCGACGCAGGTGCTCAAGCCCGAAACGTCGATGCAGATGCGCTACCTGATGCGCCTCAATTCGGAAAAAGGCACGGGCACCAAGGCCAACGTTGCCGGCTATTATATCGGCGGCAAGACCGGCACGGCCGAAAAGGTGATCAACGGCCGCTATGCCAAGAACAAATTGTTGACCGATTTCATGGCTGTGATGCCGGCCGACAAACCGAAATACCTGCTGCTGATCATGCTCGACGAGCCGCATGGCTCCAAGGAAACCTATGGCTTCGCCACCGCCGGCTGGAACGCCGCGCCGACGGCTGCCAAGGTGATCTCGCGCATCGGTCCGCTGCTCGACATGCAGCCGCGCTTCGATCTGCCTCCCGCCGATCAGTTGATCCTGGCCAGCGGCAAGGTGGCGCGGTGATCCTCGGCGATCTCCTCACCGAGGCCAAGCTCGATCCGGGATTCGCGCATCTGGCGATCAGCGGCGTATCGTCCGACAGCCGCAAGGTGAAGCCCGGCTTTCTCTTCATCGCCATCGCGGGCAACAAGGCCGACGGGGCGCAATATGCCGCGAGGGCGGTGGAGGCCGGCGCCGTCGCCGTCGCCGCCGAGCACAAGCCCGCCGGACTGCCGGCGCAGGTCGCCTTCGTCGAAGTCGCCAATGCACGGCGCGCGCTGGCGCTGGCCGCGGCGCGCTTTTATCCGCGACAGCCGTCCACCATCGCCGCCGTCACCGGCACCAGCGGCAAGACGTCGGTCGCCGCCTTCACGCGGGAGATCTGGACGGCGCTGGGACATGCAGCGGCGAGCATCGGCACCGTCGGCATCGTCTCGCCCAAGGGCGAGGTCTACGGCTCGCTAACCACGCCCGATCCGGTCGATCTGCATCGTTCGCTCGATGAACTCGCCGGGCAAGGCGTCACGCATCTGGCGCTGGAAGCTTCCTCGCACGGCCTCGATCAGCACCGGCTCGACGGCATTCTCATCGCCGCCGGCGGCTACACCAACCTGTCGCGCGATCATCTCGATTATCATCCGACTCTGGAAGCCTATCTCGCCGCCAAGCTGCGGCTGTTCTCGGATCTGATCGCGCCGGGCGGCACCGCGGTCATCAATGCCGACGACGACCATGCAACGCAAGTTATCGCCGCAGCGACGCAGCGCGGCCTCAAGGTGATGACGATCGGCACGCGCGGTGAGGGCATCAGAACCGTCCGCGTTGTTATCGACGGCTTTGCGCAGCGTGTCGAGTTCGTGCACGGCGGCGTCAGTTATGATGTAAAGCTGCCGCTGGTCGGCGCCTTCCAGGTTCAGAACGCCGCGGTGGCGGCTGGGCTGGTCATCGCGACGGGCGCAAGGCCTGCGGATGTGTTTCCGGCGCTGGAAAAGCTCACCGGCGCCAAGGGTCGCCTCGAACTCGGCGGCAGCTATCGCGGCGCGCCGATCTTCATCGACTATTCGCACAAGCCGGACGCTCTGGCCAAGGCGCTGGAGGCGTTGCGGCCTTACGTCAGCGGCAAGCTGATTGTCGTGTTCGGCGCCGGCGGCGACCGCGACCCCGGTAAACGTCCGCTGATGGGCGAGGTGGCCCACGCCAAAGCCGACCGCGTCATCGTCACCGACGACAATCCGCGCAGCGAGAACCCGGCTGCGATCCGCGCCGCCATTCTCAAAACGGCGCCCGGTGCAACGGAGGTCGGCGACCGCGGCGAAGCGATCCGCGCCGGCATCGCCGCGCTCGAGACGGGCGACGTGCTGCTGATCGCCGGAAAGGGTCATGAGACCGGCCAGATCGTCGGCGCCAAGGTGTTGCCGTTCTCCGACCACGAGGCGGTGGCGAAGGTGTTGAAGGAGATGGAGGCATGAAGCGCGGCCTCATTCTTGTCCCGGGCGCGTTGCAACACGAAGTGTTGCTACGCAGAACCGGGACCGTTCCAAACTCCGAATCCGTTACGGTCCCGGGTCTGCAGCGCATCATGAAGACATGCTGCGCTGCGCCCGGGAAAAGAGGCAACACATGACTCCCCTCTGGACCCTCGCCGACATGGCCCGCGCCATGCGCGCCGACATCAACGGCGCGCCGGCGGAGGCCATCACCGGCATCTCGATCGACACGCGCACCATCGCGAAGGATGAAGCCTTCTTCGCCATCAAGGGCGATGCGCGCGACGGCCATGATTTCGTTGAAGCCGCCCTGCAGGCCGGCGCCGGCGTCGCCGTCGTCGCCCGCGGCGAGCGCAAACGCTTTGCCGCCGACGCACGGCTGCTGCTGGTCGACGATGTCCTGGAAGCCTTGCGTGATCTGGCGCGCGCCGCCCGCGCGCGCACCGATGCGCGCATCGTCGCCGTCACCGGTTCGGTCGGCAAGACCGGCACCAAGGAAGCCTTGCGCCTGGCGCTGTCGGCTGACGGTGAAACCCATGCCTCGGCCGCGTCCTACAACAATCACTGGGGCGTGCCGCTGTCGCTGGCGCGCTGCCCGGCCGACGTCAAATACGCCATCTTCGAGATCGGCATGAACCATGCCGGCGAGATCACGCCGCTGGTCAAGATGGTGCGGCCGCATGTCGCCATCGTCACCACGGTCGAGCCGGTGCATCTGGAATATTTCGGCTCGGTCGAAAAGATCGCCGACGCCAAGGCCGAGATTTTCCTCGGCCTCGAGCCGGGCGGCGCCGCGGTGATCAACCGCGATAACGGCCAGCATGACCGGCTGGCGGCCGCGGCCCGGGCGGCCGGCGTCGGCCGCATCGTGAGCTTCGGCGAACACGCATCATGCGAGGCGCGGCTGATGCGTTTCGCGCTTCGTGCCGACACCTCCTGCGTTCATGCCGACATCCTCGGCCACGAGGTGCACTACAAGATCGGCGCGCCGGGCCGGCATCTGATCAACAACTCGCTCGCCGTGCTCGCCGCCGTGTCGCTGATGGGCGCCGATCTGGCGCTCGCCGCGCTGGCGCTCGGCCAGCTGCGGGCGCCGACCGGGCGCGGCGCGCGCATCGTGCTGCGCGTCAACGGCGGCACCGCGCTGTTGATAGACGAAAGTTATAACGCCAATCCGGCGTCGATGGGCGCGGCCATCGCGCTGCTCGGCCAGGCCGACATTGGCCCGCGCGGCCGGCGCATCGCCGTGCTCGGCGACATGCTGGAGCTGGGCGGCGATGGCGCCACGCTGCATGCGGCTTTGGCCGCGAATCTCGAGGCCGCGCGCGTCGATCTCGTATATTGTTCTGGACCGTTGATGCATTCGCTGTGGGAGGCTCTTCCCTCCGGCCGCCGGGGCGGCTATGCCGGAACGGCGGCGGAATTGGAGCCTGTCGTGCTCGGCGCCGTGCGTCCCGGCGATGCGATGATGGTGAAGGGCTCGTTCGGCTCCAAAATGGCCCCGATCGTCAAAGCGTTAGAACGAACTTATGCGGGTAGCCCGGCCCCCGAGGCGGACGCCGGAGCCTGAAACCAGCCCCCTGCGGCAAGGCGACCTCGATGTTTTATTGGCTGACTGAGCTTTCCGATAAAATCTCGTTCTTCAACGTATTCCGCTACATCACCTTCCGGACCGGCGGCGCCGTCGTGACCGCGCTGGTCTTCGTGTTTCTCTTCGGCAGTCCGATCATCGACATGCTGCGCCTCAAGCAGGGTCGCGGCCAGCCGATTCGCACCGACGGGCCGCAATCGCACCTCGTTACCAAGAAGGGCACGCCCACCATGGGCGGCCTGATGATTCTCTCGGGGCTGCTGGTTGCCACGGTTCTGTGGGCCAACCCGATGAATCCTTATGTCTGGATCGTGCTCGGTGTGACGCTGTCCTTCGGTCTGATCGGCTTCTACGACGATTATCTCAAGGTGACGAAGCAGACCCATAACGGCTTTTCCGGTCGCACGCGCCTCCTGGCGGAGTCGACCGTGGCGGTGATTGCCTGCACGGCCATCGCCTATATCGGCAAGGGCCCGATGGCGACGTCGCTGGCCTTTCCCTTCGTCAAGGAACTCGTGGTCAATCTCGGCTGGATGTTCGTCATCTTCGGCGCCTTCGTCATCGTCGGCGCCGGCAATGCCGTGAACCTGACCGACGGCCTCGACGGTCTCGCCATCGTGCCGGTGATGATCGCGGCGGCGAGCTTTGGCGTGATCTCCTACGTCGTCGGCAACGCGCTGTTCTCCGAGTATCTGCAACTGCATTACGTCGCCGGCACCGGTGAACTCGCCGTATTGTGCGGCGCCGTGATCGGCGCCTCGCTCGGCTTCCTGTGGTTCAACGCGCCGCCGGCCTCGATCTTCATGGGCGACACCGGGTCGCTGGCGCTCGGCGGCATGCTCGGCACCATCGCGGTGGCGATCAAGCACGAGATCGTGCTCGCCATCGTCGGCGGCCTGTTCGTGCTCGAAGCGGTGTCGGTGATCGTGCAGGTGGTGTCGTTCAAGCTGACCGGCAAGCGCGTCTTCAAGATGGCGCCGATCCACCATCACTACGAACAGATGGGCTGGACCGAACCGCAGATCGTCATCCGGTTCTGGATCATCGCCGTGGTGCTGGCGCTCGCCGGGCTGTCGTCGCTGAAGCTGCGATGATCCCCGTCACCACCTTCGCCGGCAAGAAAGTCGCCGTATTCGGGCTCGGCGGCTCCGGGCTGTTGACGGCGAAGGCGCTGAAGGCGGGCGGCGCGCATGTCATTGCCTTCGACGACGCGCCGCTCAAGCTCGAGCAGGCGCAGGCCGCGGGTATCGAAACCGCCAATCTCGCTGACATCGACTGGTCGGATATCGCGGCGCTGGTGCTGTCACCCGGCGTGCCGCTGACGCATCCGACGCCGCACTGGACGGTGCAGCGCGCGCAGCGCGAGGGCGTCGAAGTCATCGGCGACATCGAACTGTTCTGCCGCGAGCGCGCGTTGTACGGCGCCGATTGCCCGCTGGTCGCGATCACCGGCACCAACGGCAAATCGACGACGACGGCGCTCACCGCGCATCTCATCAAGAGCGCGGGCCGCGATGCGCAGATGGGCGGCAATATCGGCACGCCGGCTCTGGCGCTCGAACCCTTCGCGCCGGGTCGTCATTACGTGCTCGAAGTGTCGTCCTACCAGATCGACCTCGCGCCATCGCTGCGGCCGACCGTCGGCGTCTTCATCAACCTGACGCCGGATCATCTCGACCGCCACGGCACCATGGAAAACTACGCCGCGATCAAGACTTTGGTCGTGGCGCAAGTCGAGCCGGGCGGCACCGCCGTGCTTGGCGCCGACGACAAATGGGTGCGCGAGGCGGCCGACCGTCTCGAGCGCGCCGGCCGCACCGTCGTCCGCGTCTCGGTCGAGAGCAAGCTGCGCGACGGTTATTTCGCCGAGGGCACGCGCATCATGCACAGCGTTGGCGGCAAGGCGCATCCCGCGGCGCAGCTCACCGGCATTGGTTCCCTGCGCGGCGCGCACAATGCGCAGAACGCTGCCTGCGCCATCGCCGCCTGCGTCGCGCTCGGCATCGATCTCACCGCCATTCAGAAAGGGCTCGTGTCGTTTCCCGGTCTGGCGCATCGCATGCAGACCGTTGGCCGCAAGAAGACCGCGGCCGGCGACATTCTCTATGTCAACGACTCCAAGGCCACCAACGCCGACAGCACGTCGAAGGCGCTCTCGAGCTTCCACGACATCTTCTGGATCGCCGGCGGGAAGCCGAAGACAGGCGGCATCGAGAGCCTGTCGGAATACTGGCCGCGCATCGCCAAGGCCTACCTGATCGGCGAGGCGGCCGCCGAATTCGCCCGCACGCTGGACGGCAAGGTCGCTTACGAGATCAGCGAGGTGCTGTCGGCCGCGATCGACGCCGCCACCCGCGATGCCGAGGCGGCCGGCTTGAAGGAAGCCGTGATCCTGCTGTCGCCGGCCTGCGCCTCGTTCGACCAGTATCCGAACTTCGAAGTCCGCGGCAAAGCCTTCGCCGACCTCGCCCTGGCTGTGCCGGGGGTGCAGAAAATTTAGAAGCGTTGTCATCGCCCGCTTCACCCTCCCCCTCCAGGGGAGGGTAAAGACAAGCGGGCGGCACTTCCTTAACCCTTCGCTAACCGTCCCGCGTCAGCTTGGGTCCTGACGGGGCCCCGGGACATTTCCTCATGATTTCGCGCGCACAACGTACCCCCATCGGCGAATGGTGGTGGACGGTCGATCGCCTGACCATCGCCGCCGTCGGCGCGCTGATGCTGGCCGGCATCGTCCTGTCGCTCGCCGCCTCGCCGCCGGTGGCGGGCCGCATCGGGCTCGAGCCGTTCTACTTCGTCAACCGCCACATCTTCTTTCTGTTTCCGACCATCGCCATCATGATCGGCGTGTCGTTCCTGACGCCGCATCAGATCCGCCGCCTCGCGCTCATCATCTTCGTCATCAGCCTGGTCATGGTCGCGGTGACCCCGATCTTCGGCCAGGAGATCAAGGGCGCGAAACGCTGGCTGGTCGTGTTCGGCATCAACATTCAGCCGTCCGAGTTCCTCAAGCCCGCCTTTGTCATCCTCATCGCCTGGCTGTTCGGTGAATCGGCCAAGCGTCCGGAAATGCCGGCCAACACCTTCGCGCTCATCCTGCTGCTGATGGTGGTGGCGCTGCTCGTCATCCAGCCCGACTTCGGCCAGACCATGCTGATCTTGCTGGTGTGGAGCGCGCTTTTCTTCATGGCCGGCATGCGCGTCATCTGGATGTTCGGCATCGCCGGCGCCGCCGGTTTCGGCCTGCTGGTCGCCTATTACACCGTGCCGCACGTCGCGAGCCGCATTCAGCGCTTCCTCAATCCGCAATCGGGCGACACCTTCAACATCGACGTCGCCACCGAGAGCTTCATGCGCGGCGGCTGGTTCGGCCGCGGTCCGGGCGAGGGCACCGTCAAGCGCATGCTGCCGGAGGCGCACACCGACTTCGTGTTCTCGGTGGCAGCTGAAGAATTCGGCGTCGTGCTCTGCCTGGCGCTGGTCGCGCTCTACACCTTCATCGTCGTGCGCGCGATGCTGCGCGCCATGCGCAATGAAGATCCGTTCTGCCGCTTCGCCGCCGCCGGACTGACGATGCTGTTCGCGACGCAGTCGGCGATCAACATGGCCGTGAACCTGCATCTCATTCCGGCCAAGGGAATGACCCTGCCTTTCATCTCCTATGGCGGCTCGTCGATGCTGTCGCTGGCTTACGCCATGGGCATGCTGCTGGCGCTGACGCGTGAACAGCCGCGCGGCGCCGTGCTCGCGGCGCCGGATGAATTGCTGCCGGCCGGGAGCCGGGCGTGAAAATAATTCGTCATGGCCGGGCTTGTCCCGGCCATCCACGCCTTGTTTGAGATAGAAAGACGTGGATGCCCGGCACGAGGCCGGGCATGACGTCGGATAGGCCATGTCAGTCAGCGATAGAAAACTTGTCCTGTTGGCCGCCGGCGGTACCGGCGGCCATCTGTTTCCCGCGGAATCGCTGGCCGTCGTCCTGAACAAGCGCGGCGTGGCGGTCGATCTCGCCACCGACGTGCGCGCCGCGCATTTCGAGTTTCCGGCGCGTGACGTTCATCTTATCCCGAGCGCCACGGTGCGCGGCCGCGATCCGCTGTCGCTGGCGCGCACCGCCTTGATGCTGGGCCGCGGCACGCTGAAGGCCTTCGGCATCATCGGCCGCATCAGGCCTTCCGTCGTCGTCGGCTTCGGCGGCTATCCGACGGTGCCGCCGCTCATCGCCGCGTCGTGGCGCGGCGTGCCGACGGTGCTGCATGAGCAGAACGGCGTCATGGGCCGCGCCAACCGCTTGCTCGCCTCGCGCGTCACCGCCATCGCCACCGGCTTCCGCGCGCTTGCCAAGGTGGACGATGCCGTGCGCGCCAAGATGACCTTCACCGGCAATCCGGTGCGGCCGCTGGTGATCGAAGCCGCGAAGGTGCCTTATGACACGCCGCGCGCCGACGGCACCTTGCGGCTCCTGGTGTTCGGCGGCAGCCAGGGCGCGCGCGTAATGTCGGACATCGTGCCGCCGGCCATCGAGAAGCTCGACGCCGGCTTGCGGGCGCGGCTGCATGTCGTGCAGCAGGCGCGGCCCGAGGATATCGACGCCGTATCGGCCCACTATGAAAAAATCGGTGTCGCCCATAGCTGCGCGGCGTTCTTCTCCGATCTGCCGGTGCGCATGGCGGCGGCGCACCTCGTCGTGTCGCGCTCGGGTGCATCGACCGTCGCCGAGTTATCCGCCATTGGCCGGCCGGGCATTTTGGTGCCGCTGCCGCATGCCCTTGATCAGGATCAATTCGCCAATGCCGGCGTTCTGCAGGATGCAGGCGGGGCGGTACGCATCGTGCAAGCCGACTTCACGCCGGAGCGCCTTGCCCGGGAGCTCACCGCGCTGGCGGCGGAGCCGGCACGACTCGCCACGATGGCGGCGGCGGCCAAGAGCGCGGGAACTATCGATGCAGCGGAGCGGCTGGCCGATCTGGTGATGAAAACCGCCCGCATTTGACATTTCCGGCCACTACCGGGAAAAGCCGTCCGTCACGGATCAAACAATCGAGGTCGTTCTCATGAAATTGCCGCGCGAACTGGGACCGGTGCACTTCGTCGGCATCGGCGGCATCGGCATGAGCGGCATCGCCGAGGTGCTGGTCAATCTCGGCTACACGGTGCGCGGTTCCGACGTTTCGGAGAACGCCAACGTCAAGCGTCTGCGCGACAAGGGCGTCATCGTCGAGATCGGCCACAAGGCGGAGAACCTCGACAACGCCGACGTCGTCGTCGTCTCGTCCGCGATCAAGCCGGACAATCCGGAACTCGTCGCTGCCCGCGCGCAGCGCCTGCCGGTGGTGCGCCGCGCCGAGATGCTGGCCGAGCTGATGCGGCTAAAATCCTGCGTCGCCATCGGCGGCACGCATGGCAAGACCACGACGACGTCGATGGTTGCGACCTTGCTCGATTCCGGCGGCTTCGATCCGACCGTGATCAACGGCGGCATCATCAATGCCTACGGCACCAATGCGCGATTGGGCGGCGGCGACTGGATGGTGGTCGAGGCTGACGAATCCGACGGCACCTTCCTCAAGTTGCCCGCCGACATCGCCATCGTCACCAATGTCGATGCCGAGCACCTCGATCACTTCAAGACCTTCGCCGCGGTGCAGGAGGCCTTTATCCACTTCGTCGAGAACGTGCCGTTTTACGGCTTTGCCGTGATGTGCACCGATCATCCGATCGTGCAGCGGCTGGTCGGCCGCATCGCCGATCGCCGCATCGTCACCTACGGTGAAAACGCGCAGGCCGACGTCCGCCTCGTCGATCTCACCAACAAGGACGGCTCGCAGCATTTCAGCGTCGTGTTCCGCAACCGCAACGGCGAGGAGGTGCATCGCATCTCCGATATCGTGCTGCCGATGCCGGGCCGTCACAACGCGCTCAATGCGACGTCGGCGATTGCCGTCGCGCATGAGCTTGCGATCAGCGACGACAATATCCGCGCCGCGATGTCGAAATTCGGCGGTGTGAAGCGGCGCTTCACCAAGGTCGGCGAATGGAATGGCGCGACCATCATCGACGACTACGGCCATCACCCGGTCGAAATCGCCGCGGTGCTGAAAGCCGCGCGTGACTCGACCAAGAACAAGGTCATCGCCGTGGTGCAGCCGCATCGCTATACGCGGCTCAAGAGCCTGTTCGAGCCGTTCTCGACCTGCTTCAACGACGCCGATGCCGTCGTCGTCGCCAATGTCTATGCCGCTGGCGAAGCGCCGATCGAAGGCGCCGACCGCGATCATCTGGTGCAGGCCTTGCGCGCGCGCGGCCATCGCAACGTGGTGCCGCTCGACGGTCCCGAACAGCTCGCCGGCATCATCAAGAGCATGGCCAAACCCGGCGACTATGTCGTCTGCCTCGGCGCAGGCTCGATCTCGCAATGGGCTTATGCGCTGCCCGGCGAATTGAAGGCGCTGAGCTGAGTGAGAGCATGATCCCGAAAAGGATGTCCTCGACCGCGATCGGGGATGGGAACCGGTTTTCGGAAAAGATCATGCTCAAATACGAAGCTAAGGCGGGATGGCGATTCAAGTAAAAGTCATTCCGCTTTAGCGTTACAGGCACTGCCGCGTGTACATGACGACCGCCGACTCGAACATGCGATAGGCCGACTGCAGCCGCGCGAATTCCTTGGCGCAGGTCTTGCGGCCGAGGCTGTCGGCGACGCAGGCGGTGAATTCGTCGTTGGCGGTATGCAGTTGCGCCAGGATGTCGTTGTAGTCGCGGACGGCGTCGCCGCATTCGTCGGCCCAGGCGGCGGCGGGTACCGCCAGCGCCAGCGCGAAAACGATGACACGCATGGTCTTTTTCATGCGCTTCCTCCCTTGCCCGGTTCGTGACAAGCGCGCCGCGCCACGAATTGGACCGCCCCTGGCGCTATGCTACAGGAATTTCCGCGGCCGGGGCCAGCCGGCCGACCTTGCATGATGTGACGAATGACCTTTCCCGACCTCGTTCCCGATCTGAAAGCGAAGATGCCGGCGCTGCGCGGTCGTCTGTCGGCCAACCAGCCGCTCGGGCCGTTCACCTGGTTCCGTGTCGGCGGGCCGGCACAGGTGCTGTTCGCGCCGGAGGATGCCGACGATCTCGCTTACTTCCTCAAGCACCTGCCGGCCGATATCCCGGTCACCGTGATCGGCGTCGGCTCCAACCTGATCGTGCGCGACGGCGGCGTCGAGGGCGTGGTGATCCGGCTCGGCCGCGGCTTCAATGCCATCGAATGCAGCGGCGATACGGTCACCGCGGGCACCGCCGCGCTCGACAAGCGCGTTGCCGAAGCCGCTGCGAGCGCTGGCATCGGCGGGCTCGAATTCTACTTCGGCATTCCCGGCACCATCGGCGGCGCAGTGCGCATGAACGCCGGCGCCAATGGCGGCGAGACCAAGGACGTCCTCGTCGCCGCGACCGGCGTGACACGCGCGGGCGACATCGTCACCTTCGACAATGCCGGCCTGAAATTCCGCTATCGCGGCAACGGCGTCGATCCATCGATCATCTTCACGTCGGCGACGTTTCGCGGCCAGTTGAAAGACGCCGACGCCATCCGCGCCCGCATGGCCGAGGTGCAGCAGCATCGCGAGACGGCGCAGCCGATCCGCGAGAAGACCGGCGGTTCGACCTTCAAGAATCCGCCCGGCAACAGCGCCTGGAAAGTCATCGATGCCGCGGGCCTGCGCGGTTTTTCGGTTGGCGACGCCCAGGTCTCGGAGATGCACTGCAACTTCCTGATCAACCGCGGCAAGGCCAGCGCCGCCGACATCGAAAATCTCGGCGAAACCATCCGCGAGCGCGTCAAGGCGCATTCCGGCATCGTGCTGGAGTGGGAGATCAAGCGCATCGGCGCGCCGGGCTGACGGCGTCACGTTCCGCCGTTCGGCCCTTGGAGCTTGAGCAGGTCAATGAGCGGCTCGGGGCCGACGCGCACCGCGCCGGAGAAGGGATGTTCCTGCAGCGCGACCAGGCCGAGCGCCACCACGGCCGCGACCGAAAACACCACGAGCGCCGCCACCTGCGCGTTGCGCTTCTGCAGATGCACGGCGCCGATGGCCACCTGCGTCATGATGCCGAGGATCAGGACGATCGACCATTTGAGTTCGCTGGTCGAATCCGAGGCCAGCGACAGCCGCTCCGAGCGCGCGCTCGACACGCGCATCGCGGCGTTGATCAGCGCGGCGCTGACGGCGGGGCCGGCATTCGCCGCCATCGCCGGTTCGCTCAGTTCGCGCAGCAGCGCGTCGAACGCCTTGTCCGCGGACGGCGCGCTGTCGCCGTCCGCCATGGCCGGCCATTCGTCGTGGCTGACGGCCTTGACGTAATCGGTCCAGTCGGCGCGGATCGCGGCCATGTCGGGCTGCGAGGCGACACTGAGCGTGAAGATGTTGCGCAGTTCGGCGGCTTCGGTCTGCACCGCGCGGCCGGCCTGGCGGTTGCGGTCGGCAATGTCGCTGGCGAGGAAGCCGGCCATCAGCGCGAACAGGATGGCGACGGCGTTGAAGAACGGCGCCACCACGCCGTCGAAGCGCCTGACCGAGGCATGGAGCGGCCTGCCGAAGGCGGCCCACACGATCGCCGCGCCGGTGGCGGCATAGAGCGCGGTCAATACCGCGAACACCGCGGGGGCCGGGAGGTCGATCCAGCTTTCGATCACGGATACCTCGTCTGCGGGTGGGGCGGCGCCGCAGGCATTAGCGATGCCGACACTTTGGCCGGGTTATACCGGCACGATCGCTTTATAAAGAACCAGGTCAGCTTATCGCCTGATTCGGAGAGCCGCCATGAGCTCGACATTGAGTGCCACCATGAGCGCCCGCAAGCACGTGGCCGTTCTCATGGGCGGCTGGTCCGCCGAACGCGAGGTGTCGCTGCGCTCGGGCAAAGCCTGCGCCGACGCCGCCGAGCGGGCCGGCTACCGCGTCAGCCGTGTCGATGTCGGCCGCGATATCGCCCAGGTGCTCGCCGCGCTCAAACCGGATTGCGCGCTCAACGTGCTGCATGGCAGGCCCGGCGAGGACGGCACCTTGCAGGGTCTCCTGGAGATCGTCGGCATTCCCTACAGCCATTCCGGCGTCATGGCCTCGTCGGTGGCGATGCAGAAGGACGTCGCCAAGATCGTGCTGAAGGCGGCCGGCGTCCCGGTGCCCGGAGGCCGGGTGGTCGATCGCCGCGAGGCCGCACGCGCCCATGTCCTGCCGCCGCCTTACGTCATCAAGCCGATCGCCGAAGGCTCCAGCGTTGGCGTCTTCATCGTGCGCGAGGACCAGGCGCATCCGCCGCAGGAATTGACGCGGGCGGACTGGAGTTATGGCGAGCGCCTGCTGGCCGAGCCGTTCATTCCCGGCAAGGAACTGACCTGCGCCGTGGTCGCCGGCAAGGCAACCGGCGTCATCGAGATCATCGCCAATACGAAGTTCTACGATTACGAGGCCAAATACGCGCCCGGCGGCTCGACCCATCTGCTGCCGGCGCCGGTGTCGGCCGAGGTGTACGAGGCCTGCCGCCGTCTGGCGCTCGAGGCGCATCAGGCCCTTGGCTGCCGCGGCATCAGCCGCGCCGATTTCCGCTACGACGACAGCCAGCCTGGCATCGCCGGGCTCGCCTGCCTCGAGGTCAACACCCAGCCGGGCATGACCGAAACCTCGCTGGTACCCGAACTCGCCGCCCATGACGGCATGAGCTTCGAGCAGCTGGTGGCCTGGATGATCGAGGACGCGTCGCTGGGGCGCTAGTTTTTTCCGCCGCTGTAGCCCGGATGGAGCGAAGCGAAATCCGGGGGCACCTTGGCGATTGTCCTCGGGTCCCGGGTTACGCTTCGCTTCATCCGGGCTACGATCGACGAGGGTGAACCCCCGCCAGTACCCAAAAAGTCACCTCCGACAAAAGGTTACTGGAACCTCCTCCCAATCCGTCAAACTTTACTAATCGTTTACCAAATGGCCGGAAGACTAGGCCCATGCGGCGTCTCGTGCGCCGCGCCGGGTTGGTGCGCCTTTCCGATGGTGCGCTGCCCGCCGCCCATCAATGGGTCAAACGTTGGAAGAACCGGTTGCGATGGATCGTCGGGGATACCTCGCTCAATCGATGAGTGTGTACAGCGCCCGCGCGCCGGGCCGCTGGCGGCGTCCGCTACGCCGCTGGTTCTCGGCGCTCGTCTCGCTCGACGTGCCGCGTGGCGCGGGCTCGGCCGCGGCGGCGATGCTGCTCCTGGGCAGCGTCTGCTATGGCGTGGTGAAGGGCGGGCATACCGACGACATCGCGCAGAATTTCCATGACATCTGCGACGCCGCGGCCAACGCCGCAGGCTTCCGCATTGCCGAAGTGGCGCTCGCCGGCGAACATGAACTCGGCCGTGACGAGATCCTCAAGATCGCCGGCATCACCGAAAACTCGTCGCTCTTGTTCCTCGACGCGGCGCAGGCGCGCACGCGGCTCCTGACCAATCCGTGGATCGCCGACGCCACCGTGCTCAAGCTCTATCCCGGCCGTCTGCGCATCGAGATTAAGGAGCGCCAGCCCTTCGCGCTGTGGCAGAAGGATGCGCGCACGACGCTGATTTCGGCCGACGGCACCGTGCTCGCGCCCGATGTGCCGGCGCGCTTTGCCAAGTTGCCGCTGGTGGTCGGCGCCGGCGCCGAGCGCACCGCGCCGGAATTGCTGGCGATGCTGTCGCGCTTTCCTGCCATCGCCGGCCAGGTCGGCGCCGCTGTGCTGGTTGCCGAGCGGCGCTGGAATTTGCACCTGAACAACGGCGTCGAGGTGCTGCTGCCGGAAGATCACGCCGAAGCGGCGTTGCAGACTCTCATCGATCTCGACCGCGACAAGAACCTGATGTCGCGCGACATCGTCCTCGTCGATCTGCGCCTGGAAGACCGCGTCACCGTGCGGCTGTCCGATGCCGCGGCGGCGACGCGCGCCGAGGCCCTCAAGGCCGCCGAGAAGGCCCGCAAGAAGACGCGCAAGGGAGGCGAAGCATGACCGTGCTGCGCTTCGGCCTCACGCCCAAGATGAAACCAGTGTCGCCGCGCCGTGCCGCGGTGGTCGCCGGCCTCGATATTGGCACCAGCAAGGTAGTCTGCATCATCGCCCGGCTCGAGCCGCAGGCGCCGCAGGACGTGCTGCGCCGCCGCAGCCATGGCGTGCGCATCCTCGGCTTCTCGCACGTGGCGGCGAGCGGCATGAAGGCCGGGCAGGTGGTCGATCTGGTCGAGGCTGAAGAAGTCGTGCGTCACGCCATCGACGCGGCCGAAAGCATGGCCGGCGTGCAGCTCGAATCCGTCGTGGTGTCGCTGTCGGGTGGCCGCCTCGGCTCCGAGCGCTTCATCGCCGACGTCGAACTGGGTGGCGGCGCCGTGACCGACGGCGACATTGCCCGCGTTCTGGCGGCGGCGAGCCATCATTCGGTGCGCGACGGCCGCGCTGTCCTACATTCGCTGCCCATCGGCTACGCGCTGGATTCCGCCAAGGGCATCCGCGAACCGCGGGGCATGCTGGGCAACCGCTTCGGCGTCGATATGCACATGGTGACGGCGGACGTCGCCACGGTGCGCAACCTGATGCTGACGGTCGAACGGAGTCATCTGGGCGTCGAGGCCATGGTCGCTTCGCCCTATGTGGCGGGTCTCGCCTGTCTGGCCGATGATGAGGCCGATCTGGGTTCGGCCTGCATCGACCTGGGTTCGGGCACGACCTCGGTCGCGGTTTTCTCCGGCGGGCGCTTCATCCATGCCGATGGCTTCGCCCTGGGCGCCCACCACGTCACCATGGACATCGCCCGTGGCCTCAACACGCCCGTCGCCAGTGCCGAGCGAATCAAAGCGATTTATGGCAGTGTTTTGAGCGGTGGTGCGGACGAACGCGACATGATCACGGTGACTTCGGTCGGCGACGATGAGCGGGAGCCGCCGCAGTTCGTGTCGCGCGCCTCGCTTGTCCGCATCATCAAGCCGCGGATCGAGGAGATTCTTGAGTTGGTGCGCGACCGGCTGGCGACGTCTCCCTTCGCCGCCGAAACGCGCGCTCGCGTGATTCTCACCGGTGGCGGTGCACAATTGCCGGGTCTCGCCGATCTGGCATCGCGCATCCTCCGCCGTCCGGTGCGGATCGGACGTCCGCTGGGTGTAGCGGGGCTTCCCGAAGCGGCCAAAGGGCCTGCCTTCGCGGTGGCTGCCGGCCTGCTCGTGTATCCGCAGGCGGCGCATCTTGAGCACTTCGAACCGCGGCGAACGCGGCAGTTAATGACGGGTACAGGCGGGTACATTTCACGGGTCGGACAGTGGTTGCGCGAGAGTTTCTGACCCTCGGTCTAACGCAAGGACGAACCTAACGAGCGGCCGGCGTGGCCGGAAACAATTGGTGGCACAACGCGGGCGTCTCAGGCGCCCGCTTCCAGGG
>JAHCKG010000050.1 GCA_026125895.1 Pseudolabrys sp.
CCGCTCGACAGGTCGGACAGGAAGAACACGCCGGCCTTGCCGACATCCTCCAGCGACACATTGCGGCGCATCGGCGTGTTGTATTCGTTCCACTTGAGAATGTAGCGGAAGTCGCCGATGCCGGAGGCGGCCAAAGTCTTGATCGGCCCGGCGGAGATGGCGTTGACGCGGATGTTCTTCACGCCGAGGTCGGCGGCGAGATAACGCACCGAGGATTCCAGCGCCGCCTTGGCGAGGCCCATGACGTTGTAATGCGGCATCCACTTCTCGGCGCCGTAATAGGTCAGCGTCAGCATCGAGCCGCCGTTCTTCATCAGCTTCTCGGCGCGCTGCGCGATGGCGGTGAAAGAGTAGCACGAGACCAGCATGGTCTTGTTGAAGTTGTCTTCCGTCGTATCGACGTAGCGGCCGTCGAGCTGGTCCTTGTCCGAGTAGGCGATAGCGTGAAGGACGAAGTCGAGCGAGCCCCAGGCTTGCTCCACCTGGGCGAACACGGCGTCCAGCGAAGCGGCATCGGTGACGTCGCAGTGGCCGACCACCAGGCCATCGACTTCCTCCGCCAGCGGCTCCACCCGCTTCTTGAGAGCGTCGCCCTGGTAGGTGAAGGCGAGATCGGCGCCATGGTCGCGGCAGGCCCGCGCAATGCCCCAGGCGATCGAGCGGTTATTCGCCACCCCCATGATCAACCCGCGTTTACCGCGCATCAGGCCCGAGACTTCAGCCATTTCAACCCTCACTTGACCGGCAACCGCCGGAAGCCCCCGTATGGCATAGGGTTCTTGGGCCATCAAGCAAGGCGGCCCGCTTCGGCGGCGGCTGTGGGAATTCAATTCACGCCATGGAATATGTCTGATCTTCCGGTGTTTTTTGACATAATCGACGCGGGCCCAAGGGCCGGCGACGCGAAAGGACGACCGTGGCGACGTTCCGGCAGGAGGTTGAGGCGACCATTCCGGCGCTGCGCCGCTTCGCGCGGGCGTTGACGCGCGACACGGAGACTGCGGACGATCTGGTGCAGGACACTTTGGTACGGGCGCTGCGCTCGGAGCACCTGTTTCACGGCGGCGAGCTGCGGACCTGGATGTACACGATCCTGGCCAACCTCAACCGCAATCGCCTGCGATCGCTGGCGCGGCGGCCGGTGATGGTGCCGGTCGACGACGGCGACGCCGCCGTCGACGCCGCCGAAGGCGCCCGCGACATCGAGCGCGCCCTCGCCACCCTGGTCGACGAACAGCGCGATGCCCTGCTCCTCGTCGTGCTGGAGGGCTTGAGCTACCGCGAGGTCGCCGAAATCCAGGGCGTGCCAATCGGCACCGTGATGTCGCGATTGGCCCGCGCCCGGCAACAACTGAAGAGTTTTCTCGAAGGCGGGCGCCCGGCGCTGCGCCGCGTGAAATAGAGAGACGAAGCGATGACCGAACATGACAAACCGGTGACAGAGGACGAACTGCACGCCTATGTCGACGGCGAATTGCCGGACGATCGCATGGCGGCAATGCT
>JAHCKG010000006.1 GCA_026125895.1 Pseudolabrys sp.
ACCGAAAGGACAGACCCATGAAGAAAAAATTGCAACACATCGTCGTCGCCACGCTGGTTAGTGCTCTCCTCACATCGGCGAGCTGGGCGCAAGGCGCGCTGATCGACGGCACCGTGACCAAGGTCGACACTGCGGCGAGCAAGATCACCATCAAGCACGGGCCGATCAAGAAATTCGACATGGACGAGGGCATGACCATGGTCTTCGCCGTGAAGGACAAGAACCTGCTCGGCAAGGCGAAGGCCGGCGACAAGATCAAGTTCGACGCCGACAACGTCAACGGCCAGTTCGTCGTGACGACGATCGAAAAGGCCAAATAATCCGGGCTTGCCGCCGCCGCCGGGCGCACTTACAAGGCTCGGCGGCGACGATTTTGTCGGTTACCCGAGGAGCTTCGATCCATGCGACCCAGCCAGCGCAAGCCCGATGAAATGCGAGCCGTGTCGCTGGAGCGCAGCGTCGTCAAATACGCCGAAGGCTCCTGCTTCGTGAAATTCGGCGAAACCCACGTGCTGGTCACCGCCAGCCTGGAGGAGCGCCTGCCGCCGTGGCTCAAGGGCCAGGGCCGCGGCTGGGTCACCGCGGAATACGGCATGCTGCCGCGCGCCACCCACAGCCGCACCCGCCGCGAAGCCGCCTCCGGCAAGCAGGGCGGCCGCACCGTCGAGATCCAGCGCCTGATCGGCCGCTCGGTGCGCACCATCGTCGATCTGCAGGCGCTCGGCGAGCGCCAGATCACCATCGACTGCGACGTCATCCAGGCCGACGGCGGCACGCGCACCGCCTCGATCACCGGCGCCTGGGTGGCGCTGGCCGATTGCCTCGCCTGGATGAAGGCGCGCGACATGTTCAAGACCGACGCCAAGGTGCTGCGCGACCACGTCGCTGCGGTGTCGTGCGGCGTGTTCCGCGGCACCGCCGTGCTCGATCTCGATTACGCCGAGGATTCGGAAGCCGACACCGACGCCAATTTCGTCATGACCGGCTCGGGCAACATCATCGAGGTGCAGGGCACCGCCGAGAAGGAGCCGTTCAGCGAGGAGCAATTGCTGGCTTTGCTCGCGCTCGCACGCAAGGGCACCGGCAAGCTCATCGAACTGCAGAAGATGGCGATCGGCTAGTGGCGCATCGCCAGCTCACCGGCTCGGTCGTCATCGCCACGCATAATCCCGGCAAGCTCGCCGAGATGCGCGAGCTGCTGGCGCCCTACAATATCGCGGCGACGTCCGCGGCCGAACTCAATCTCCCGGAGCCGGACGAGACCGGCACGACCTTCGCCGCCAATGCGCGCATCAAGGCGATGGCGGCGGCGAAGGCGACCGGTCGTGCCGCGTTTGCCGATGATTCCGGTCTTTCCGTCGATGCCCTCGCCGGCGATCCCGGCATCTACTCGGCGCGCTGGGCCGGACCCGACAAGGATTTCCGCGGCGCGATGAATCAGATCCAGACGCTGCTCATCGAGAAGGGCGCAACGACGCCGGAACAGCGCCGAGCGCATTTCATCGCCGCGTTGTGCATCGCCTGGCCCGACGGCCACGTCGAGGAAGTCGAAGGTCGCGTCGATGGTCGTATAGTTTGGCCACCGCTTGGCAACAAAGGCTTCGGCTACGACCCATTGTTCCTTCCGGATGGTCATGAACGCACCTTCGGCGAGATGACGGCCGACGAAAAGCATGGTTTGCCGCCGAAAGGCATGGGCCTGTCGCATCGCGCGCGGGCTTTCGTGAAGCTGGCGGCCGCGTGCCTGCGCGCGTGAATTGATTACAATTTTAAGTACTTCTCCGCAGCGAAAATGCGTCTTTGCTGGCGGGAACCGGCTCACGCGCCTATAGTCCTTAACATGTCATTTACCAATACCGTCGCGCCGCATCAGGACTTCGCTGTCTACGTCCACTGGCCGTTCTGCCTGTCGAAGTGTCCATATTGCGACTTCAACAGCCACGTCCGCCACGGCGGCTATGACGAGACGCGCTATTTGCGCGCCATCGAAAACGAGATCGCCGCCACCGCATCGCGTATCGGACCGCGCACCGTGTCGTCGGTGTTCTTCGGCGGCGGCACGCCGTCGCTGATGCAGCCTTCGACCGTCGAAGCCATCATCAACGCCATCGGCAGACACTGGACGCTCAGGAACGACGCCGAGATTTCGCTCGAAGCCAATCCGACCAGCGTCGAGGCAACGCGCTTCCGCGGCTATCGCTCAGCCGGCGTCAACCGCGTGTCGCTCGGCGTGCAGGCGCTCGACGATCAATCGCTGAAAGAACTCGGCCGTCTGCATACCGCCGACGAAGCGCTCGCCGCCATCGCCGTGGCGCGCTCGATCTTCGATCGCTACTCGTTCGATCTCATTTACACGCGACCGCGGCAGACGCTCGCCGAATGGGCGATCGAGCTCAACCGCGCCATTGGCGAGGCCGCCGAACATCTATCGCTTTATCAACTCACCATCGAGCCCGGCACGCCGTTCTTCGGCCTGCACAAGGCCGGCAAGCTGGTGATGCCCGAGGAAGGTCTGGCGCGCGATCTTTACGATTTGACGCAACAGATCTGCGCCGATGCCGGTTTGCCGGCGTATGAAGTGAGCAATCACGCCCGCCGCGGCGCTGAGTGCCGGCACAATCTCGTTTACTGGCGCGGCCACGAGTATGCCGGCGTCGGCCCTGGCGCGCATGGCCGTCTCAATGTCGATGGCCGCCGCTACGCCACCGAGACCGAGCGCAAGCCGGAAGCCTGGCTCGATCTGATCGACGCCAATGGCATCGGGATCACCGTCGATGAAGCCTTGCAACCCGGCGAAGTCGCCGACGAATTCCTGCTGATGGGGCTGCGCCTCACCGAGGGCATCGACCCGCAGCGTTTCGCGGCACTCTCCGGGCGCACGCTCGATCCGAAGCGGCTGGCGTTCCTGATGGATGGCGGCGCCGTCGAAACCATGGACAACGGTCGCCTGCGCGTGACGGCGTCGGGCTTCCCGCTGCTCGATGCGGTGGTCGCGGATCTCGCCGCTTGACCCGTCACCCTGAGGTGCGAGCGCAGCGAGCCTCGAAGGGCGACGGCCCGTGATTCATCGCCCGTCGTGCTTCGAGGCTCGGCCTTCGGCCGAGCACCTCAGGATGACGGATCAGAACGCCTTCGGCGCGGGGCTCACAACCTGGCCGCCGCCGGGCGCGACACGCAGGACGGCAAGGCCGCGCTCATTCGTGCCATCGCTCTTGAAGCGGAACACGCCATCGATGCCGGCGAAACCCGAACCGTTGGTGAGGATCTGCTCGCTGAAGCGCTGCGCGCCCTGCGTCTTCACCAGCGCGGCGACCAGCGCCACCGCGTCGTAAGCGAGCGTCGCCGTGCGCACCGGGTCCTGGCCGTAGCGTCCGCGATAGCGCTGCGCGAAGCTGCGGAAGCCCGCGGCATCCGGGGCGGCGTACCAGCCACCGGCAAGCGCCGGCGTCTGAAAAATGCGCGGCTCTTCCCAAAGTCCGGTGCCGAGCAATTGCAACCGCTTCAGGTTGACGCGATTCGCTTCAAGTTGGGCCACCACCTGCGGCACGGCATCGGCGCCATCAGGAATGAACAGCGCATCGGCGCCGCCTGCGGCTTGCGCGACACGGCGCACCGCCTCACCCATCCGCGACGGATCGAGCGGATACTTCTCCAACGCCACGACGCGACCGCCGCGCCTCGCCACTTCCTGCTGGAACGCGGCCTCGACGACCGTGCCATAGGCGTTGTCCGGCAGCAGAGCCGCGAAAGAACGTTTGCCGCGCGACACGGCAAAATCGACGATGCGCTTGACGTCCGATTCCGGCAAGAAGCTGAGGAGATAAACACCGCGGCTTGCCACGCTGGAGTCCGTCGAGAACGCGATCACAGGAATGTTGCGGCCGCGCGCTACGGCGCCGACCGCGCTGACCGACTGGGCGAACAGGGGGCCGATGATGATCTCGGCGCCTTCCGACAGCGCCTGCTGCGCCGCAGCCTGCGCGCCCTGCGGCGAGCCGCCGTCGTCCTTCACCAGGAGCTGAATGTTCGGCTCCTTGAATTCGGCGAGCGCCATCTCGGCGGCGTTCTTCATCGACTGCGCCGCCACGCCGGCATTGCCTTGCGCTGACAGCGGCAGGATGAGGCCGACGCGGATCTGTCCGCTGCCGATTTGCGATGGCTGCGCCGGGGCGCCTGGCGGCTGCTGCGGCTGATCGGGCGTATCCAGCCGGTCGAGAGCGCCGCTCGTGCAGCCGGCCAGCGCTACCGATGCAGCGGCAAAACCGCCGACGATGATGAGACGGCGGCGGGTGACGCCCTGCCTGTCAGATCGAATGCGCAATAACCCCGTTCCCTCGTCCGCGCGGCCCCCGAGCCAGTCCTAGCCGCTAAAGATCATTTTGTCCCGCAAAAGTTAAGATGATGAATACATGGAGGAATTTTAAGTTTTTGCGAGCCCCGGACAAGCTCGGCCGGTCATTGCGGCGGCCCGGTTTGGCGCAAAAACGGCGCACAAAAACGCGCGGCGGCGCACCAAGGCGCTAGAGTGGCCCCATGAGCGACCGAAAAGCCAGCCGCCAATACGCCCCGATGGGCACCATGATCGAAGCGCCCGCCCTCGACGCCGGGCTCTATCTGGTGGCGACGCCGATCGGCAATCTCGGCGACGTCAGTCTGCGCGGGCTGGCCACTTTGGCGGCCGCGGACGTCATCGCCTGCGAGGATACCCGCGTCACCCGCAAGCTGACCGAGCGCTACGGCGTCGGCGCGCCGCTGACCGCCTATCACGAGCACAATTCCGACGAGGCACTGCCGAAGATCATGGCCCGGCTGGCCGAGGGTCAGGCCATCGCCCTGGTGTCGGACGCCGGCACGCCGCTGGTGTCCGACCCGGGCTACCGGCTGGTGCGCGCCGCCGTCGATGCCGGCTATCCCGTCACCGCCGTCCCCGGCGCATCATCGGTTTTGACAGCGCTGTCGCTCGCGGGTCTGCCGACCGATCGTTTCTTCTTTGAAGGCTTCCTGCCGCCGAAGCAGCTGGCGCGGCAGCAGCGGATTGCGCAACTGGCGGCCATTCCGGCGACGCTCGTCCTGTTCGAGACCGGTCCGCGGGTCGCAGCATCGCTAGCCGATCTGGCGGCGGGGCTCGGACCGCGGCAGGCATCGGTGTGCCGCGAACTGACCAAGCTGCACGAGGAAGTTCGCCGCGGCGATCTGGCCACGCTGGCGCAGGACTATGCCGAAGGCGCTGAAAGCCGCGGCGAGTTTGTCCTGGTCATCGCGCCGCCGGCCGAGCAGAAAACGGCGGACAGCGACATCGATGCGATGCTCCGCGATGCGCTCTCGCGCGTGTCGGTGAAGGACGCCGTCGGCGAAGTCGCCTCCGCCACGGGGCGCGCGCGCCGCGAAGTCTATCAACGCGCGCTCGAGCTCGCCAAAGGCGGCGACGGGGATTGAGCATGGCGAAAGACGACAGCCCGCTGCCGCCGCTCCCGCGCAGCCCGCGCGTTCCCGGCCTGCGCCCGAAAGCACAGAAAACGGAAGCCGATCCGGACCGTCAGGCGGCTTTCAATCGCGGCATCTCGGCCGAAAGCCTCGCTGCCGCGTGGCTGATCGGCAAAGGCTATCGCATTCTGGCGCGGCGCTTCCGCTCCGGCGCCGGCGAGATCGACATCGTCGCCGGACGACGCCACACCATCATCTTCGTCGAGGTGAAGGCGCGCGCCTCGCTGGACGAGGCTGCGGAATCCGTGACGCCGCGTCAGCGCATGCGAATCGCCACCGCCGCCGAAATCTGGCTGGGGCAAAACCCGCAGGTGACGTTCAGGGACTTGCGCTTCGACGCCATCCTCATCGCGCCCGGCAAGTTGCCGCGGCATATTCAAGGCGCGTTTGAAACGTAATCCGTCATCCTGAGGTGCTAGCCATAGCGCGCAGCGCGCCTATGGCGAGCCTCGAAGGATCGACGGCCCGAGAATCATTGCCCGTCGCCCTTCGAGGCTCGTCGCATTGCGCCGAGCACCTCAGGGTGACGGATTACGCACTCAACCGTTCGAAGAACTGATCGACCTGACCGCGGATGCGCGAGGCGACCTGGCCGAGATCGTCGGCGACGCTCTTCACCGTGCCGGCGCTGGTGCGCGTGTCGGCCGTAGCGTTGCCGACGAGCCCGACTTCCTTGGCGGTTTCGATCGTGCGCAGCGCCGCGGTCTCGACACTGCGGGCGATCTCGCCGGTCGCTGCGCCTTGTTCGGTGACGGCGGCGGCGATCGCGCCGGATATGTTGCCGATTTCGCGGATCGTACGTTCGATCGCGTTGATGGCCTCGATCGAGGTCGCGGTGGCGCGCTGCATCCCGGCGATCTGCGCGCTGATCTCTTCGGTGGCGCGGCTGGTCTGGCCCGCCAGCGCCTTGACCTCGCCGGCGACGACGGCAAAGCCGCGGCCGGCTTCGCCCGCGCGCGCCGCCTCGATCGTGGCGTTGAGCGCCAGGAGATTGGTCTGTTCGGCAATGTCGGTGATCAGCTTCACGACGTCACCGATGCGGGTCGCCGCCTCGCCGAGCTCCTTCACCGCGCGATTGGTCTGCCCCGCCTCGCTGACCGCCTTGGAGGCGATGGCGTTCGACTGCGACACCTGCCGATCGATCTCGTTGACCGACGCCGACAGTTCATCGGCCGCCGAAGCAATATCGCGGACGTTAGCCGACGCCTCGGACGACGCCTGCTCGGCGCGCGTCGTCTGCATCGACGCCACATCTGCCGCGCCGGCGAGCCTGGTAGAAGCGGCCAGCATCAGATCCGAAATCTGTCCGAGTTCCGACAAGGTCGCTTCGACTTCCGCGGAGAACCGGGCGATCTCGTTATTGATCTCGCGCTGGCGGACGGCGCGCTGCTCGGCTTCTTCCAGGACGGTCTGGTTGAGTTCGCGGTTGTGCGTCATCGCGCGATGGAAGACCTCGATCGAACGCGCCATCGCGCCTATCTCGTCGTGACGATCGCTGTAGGGTATCGAGGCGACTTGCGAGCCACTGGCCACCGACTCCGTCACCCGCGTGATCGCCGTCAACGGCTTGACGATGCCGCGCGCGATGAACAGCAGCGCCGTGGTCGCGAGCGCCGCCAGTGCCGCGAAGACGGCGAGCCAGCGCACGCCTTGATCGATGTTGCCGTTGATGTCGGTAAAGGCGATTTCGGCGCGCTTGGAATATTGATCGGTCAGGGCCTTCAGATCGGCATTGAGCTCCTTGCGTTCGCCGCGGCTGGCCTCGCCCCAGTTCCGCGCCGCCTCAGGCCCCTGTTCGGTGGCAAGCCGCGCCAGCTCGCGCCGATAGGAAATGAACGCGGCGACTCGCTTCGAGAACTTGTCGAACAGGACGGCGTCGTCGGCGTGAATGGTCTTCTTCCACTCGACCATCAGCGCTTCGATGCGGTCGAGGAAGACATTGATGCCGTCGATGAACTGCTGGCGGTTGGCCCTGTCGTTCGGCAGATAGATGCCGCGCGATTCGGCGACCACGGCATAGATCAAACCGTTGATGCGCTCGATGTTCTTCATACCCGAATTGGCCGACCCGTAGTCCGTCGTCAGCACGGCGTAGTGGCGCGCGTTGATGACGGCCGAGCCGGACAGCGCCAGCGCGGTCATGGCCATGAGGGCAAAGATGGCATAAAGCTTGGCGGCAATCGAAAGCTTCGGCAATGACACTTGCAGCCCCATCCAGCGCGGCATAAATCCAAGTTCCCCAGTTTCACCTGAATACGTTAACGATCTGTTTTCCTTAACCTTTGGCCCTTCGCCGCTGACCGCCGGAAAAGCCCCCATGAGCCTGAAAGTCGCCGTGCAGATGGATCCGATCGAGCGGATCAACATCAAGGGGGATTCGACCTTCGCCCTGCTGCTCGAAGCCCAGGCGCGAGGCCATGCGCTGAGCTACTACACCCCGGACCGCATGGCCCAGGTCGGTGGCCATCTTTATGCCCGGACCGAATCGCTGACGGTTCGCGACGAGCTCGGCAACCACTTCAAGCTCGGCGAGCCGGCGCGCGTCGCGCTCGACAGCTTCGACGTCATCCTGCTGCGGCAGGACCCGCCGTTCGACCTTTCCTACATCACCACGACCCATATGCTGGAGCGCATCCACCCCAAGACTTTGGTGGTGAACGACCCGGCCGAGGTGCGCGACGCGCCCGAGAAGATCCTGGTGACCTCGTTCCCCGACCTGATGCCGCCGACGCTGATCACGCGCGACCTCGCCGAGATCAAGGCATTCCGCGCCGAGCACAAGGACATCGTCATGAAGCCGCTCTACGGCCATGGCGGCGGCGGCGTCTTCCGCGTGACGCGCGAGGATCTCAATTTCGGCTCGCTCTACGACATGTTCGCCGCAACGTTCCGCGAGCCCTGGGTGGTGCAGTCGTTCCTGCCCGCCGTGAAGGACGGCGACAAGCGTATCCTGCTGGTCAACGGCGAATTCGCCGGCGCGGTCAACCGCGTGCCGGCGGCGGATGATCTGCGCTCCAACATGGTGCGCGGCGGCTCGCCCAAGGCGACCGATCTGACGCCGCGCGAGCGGGAAATCATCGCCCGGCTGAAGCCCGTGCTGATCGAGCGCGGCATGATCTTCGTCGGCATCGACGTGATCGGCGACATGCTCACGGAGATCAACGTCACCTCGCCGACCGGCATCCGTGCCGTGAAGAACCTCGGCGGCCCCGATGCCGCGGCGATGGTGTGGGACGTGATCGAAAAGAAGCGCCGCGGCTAGGCGATCGACGCCCGTCTTTTTTCGACGGCCGAAGTCTCGCCCGCGGCGCCGCTTGTCAGGATGAACCGCGTGGTCGCGGCGGCATCGACCGGCCGGCCGAAGAAATAGCCCTGGCCGAACTGACAGCCGAGCTCCATCAGCCAGTCGGCCTGCGCGCGAGTCTCGATGCCTTCGGCGACGACGCGCATCTCCAGCTTGCGCGACAGGTCGAGCAGCAATTCGACGATCAGGCGGCTCGGACGATCGACCAGCATGCGGTCGACGAACGACCGGTCGATCTTGATGATATCGACCGGGAAGCGGACCAGATGCGTCAGCGACGCGAAGCCGGTGCCGAAATCGTCGAGCGCCACGACGACGCCTTTCTTGCGCAGCCGCTCGAGCACGCCGACGACCTTGGCATCGGGACCGTCGAGGAACACCGTCTCGGTCACTTCCAGAACGAGATGCTTGAGCGGCACGCCGCTCGCCTCGAAGGCATCGGACAGGCGCCGCTCCAGGTCGCTGCGGTGGAAGTCGGCGGTCGAGAGATTGATGCCGATATGCTTGATGCCGAGGCCGCGGTCCATCCAGCCCCGCATGTCCACGGCGATCTGCTTGAGCATCTGGTCCGTCAGGCGAAAAGCGATGCTCGGATCGGACAGCGCCGCCTGCACCTGGCCCGCCGCAACGATGTCGCCATTGTCGAGACGGATTCGCGCCAGCGACTCGAAACCCTCGATCGACCGGTCGGCGATGCTCATGACCGGCTGATAGTACGGCATGACCCGTCCGTCGATCAGCGCCTGATCGACGGTGCGGATCTTCGACATGCGCAGCGCGATCGACGTGCGCAGGTTCTTCTCGAACGGAACGTAGCCGCCGCGCTTGATCTCCTTGGCGTGATACAGCGCGAAGTCGGCGTTCTGACGCAGGAAGTCGGCGTTCTTGCCGTCGACGCCGTAGACCACGCCGCCCATCGTGATTTGCGGGATGATGGTGTAGCCGTCGCAGTCGAACGGCTCGCGCATCGTCCGGCTGATCGCCTCGGCGACGACGCCGAGGTCGGCATGGCTGCGGCAGTCATCGACCAGCACGGCGAACTCGTCGCCGCCGAGGCGGCACGCCGCGTTCGGCACGACGGTGGCGAGACGGCCGGCGACTTCCTGAATGAGACCATCGCCGACGACGTGGCCCATCGTGTCGTTGGCGATTTTCAGGTTGTCGATATCGATCACCAGCAGACCGAACGCGGGCTTAATGGCGACGATACGTTCGAAGATCATGTCGTCGAAGCTGCGCCGGTTCGGCAGCCCGCTGAGCTGATCGTAGTAAGCGAGCGCATGATTGCGCTTTTGAACTTCGTCGTGTTCGATCGCGATCGAGAACAGATGCACACAAGTATTGACGATGGCGCGCTCGAGATCGGTCGGGCCGCGCTTGTCGCGATAGTAAAAACCGAAGGTGGCCGCGACCCGGCCGTCGCGGGTTTTGATCGGACTCGACCAGCAGGCCAGAAGACCGAGGGGCAGGATCAGTTCCTTGTACGGCGCCCACAGCGGATCGGTCGAGATGTCATCGACCTCCACCGGCTCGCCGAGATAGGCGGCAGTGCCGCAGGAGCCGACATTCGGCCCGATCGCGAGACCGGTGATGGCCTGCGAGTAATGTTGCGGCAGGCTGGGCGCCGCTACGGTGGCGAGCCTGCCGTCCGGCGTGATGGCGACGATGGAACAAACAACTCCGGGAGCCAGCTCTTCGGCGCGCCGGCAGAGCAGTTCGGCAATGGCTTCGAAGCGCTCGCCCATGACCAGCGCTTCGAGAATCTCGGTCTGCAGGGCGTGGAGCGGAAAGCTCTGCTGGGGAGGCACGGGTCACTCGCGTTGCAATTGCATACGCGAATAGACACCGACTCTCTTAATTCCCCGAAAATTTAGACGCTCAATTGCGTTATTCAAACAACCCTACGCGGCCAGCCCTGATCGCGCGAGGCTTCACCCAAAGCCGAATGCGGCGGGCTAAATCCCGCCTGACAGGCTTTTGACCGGCGTCAGGCGGCTTCCTGTTCGAAGCCGGCAATCGAAAAAACAACGCGCTGGCGGCCGAGCTGGACGTGCTGCAGCTCCCAGATCAATTCCTCGACGTCGTGATTGGCGGCTTCGGCCTCTTCGCGGGCGCGACGGGCCTGGATCAGGTCGTTCTGCATGGCTTGGCGGTCGATCATGGCGAGCCTCCCTCATGTCACTAACGCATCGTAAACGAAAAAGTTTGTTCTGCAAATGTTCTCTTTGCCATCCACAGCCGAGGGGGCCCGGCCGGAGGGAATGGCGCGGCTCGGGCCCCGGCCCGGGCAATGACGGGGGGTCAGGCCCCCGCCGCGGCCGCCTGTCCGGTGGGAAGCCGCAGACCGCGGCTGATGAAAAGGACCAGCACCGCCGCGATCAGGCATAGCGCCCCGGCGGTGAAGAATGCCGGCACGTAAGTGCCGAATTCTGTGCGGGTCAGCCCCGCGCCATAGGCGGCGAAGGCGGCCCCGATCTGATGGCCCGCGAAAACCCAGCCGAACACCAGGCCGGCCTTCTCGCGGCCGAAGCGGTCGGCGGTGAGCTTCACCGTCGGCGGCACCGTGGCGATCCAGTCGAGACCGTAGAACACCGCGAACAGCGACAGGCCGTAGAAGGTGAAGTCGGTGAACGGCAAGAAAAGCAGCGACAGGCCACGCAGGCCGTAATACCAGGCGAGCAGATAGCGGCTGTCGAAGCGGTCGGACAGCCAGCCGGAGCCGATGGTGCCGACGAAGTCGAACATGCCCATCATCGCCAGCACGCCCGCCGCGGTTACGGCGGCGAGGCCGTAGTCGCCGCAGAACGTGACGAAATGCGTCTGGATCAGGCCGTTGGTGCTGCAGCCGCAAACGAAGAAGGTGGCGAACAGGATCCAGAATGTGCCGGTGCGCGAAGCATCCTTCAGCACCACCAGCGGCGACATCATCAGCGACCACAGCCCCTGGGCCTGCGCCGGCGCCGGCGTGACCTGCGTCTCGCCGTAGACCGGCAACGCCAGATCGGCCGGCCGGTCGCGCATGAGGGCCAGGGTGACGAGCGCCGTTGCGGCCAGCATCACGCACATGAAGGCGAGCGCCGTGCGCCAGCCATATTCCGTGGTAAGCGATGCAATCAGCGGCAGGAACACGAGCTGTCCGGTCGCCGAGCTGGCGGCAAGCAAGCCAACGACGAGACCGCGCCGCTTGTTGAACCAGCGCGTCGCCACCGTCGCCGCCAGCACCATCGCGGTCAGCCCGGTGCCGACGCCGACAACGACGCCCCACAGCATCATGAGTTGCCAGAGTCCGGTCATCTGCAGCGAGCCGAGAAACCCGGCGCAGATCAGCGCCAGCGCCGTGAGCACGACGCGGCGCACGCCGAAGCGGTTCATGAAGGCGGCGGCGAACGGACCGAGCAGCCCGTACAGGAGAATGCGCAGCGCCAGCGCCGCGGAGATCTCCGATGTCGTCCAGCCGAATTCCTTTTCCAGCGGTACGATCAGCACGCCGGGCGCGCCCATGGCGGCGGCCGTGACCAGCATGGTGAGAAAGGTGCTCCCGGCCACCACCCATCCATAATGCACGTTGCGGCGCGCGAGCGTGGCGGCGAGAGCATTGGAAAACATCGGCAACTGTCCCGGTTCGGCCTGCGGCGCGTGGCCGCGGCCCGTTAAATGATGCTCATCATCTATTGAATTAGATGACGGATGTCATATAAGTTGTCAAGCGGTGCTGAGAGGGAGCGGCGGATGCGGGTCAGTCGGGAAAAGGCGGCGGAAAACCGCGAGCGGATCATCGCCGTGGCCAGCACCTTGCTGCGCGAAAAAGGCTTCGACGGCATCGGCGTCGCCGATATCATGAAAGCCGCCGAACTGACGCATGGCGGATTTTACGGACACTTCGAATCGAAGGACGACCTCGCGGCGCAGGCCTGCCATGCGGCCCTGACCAAATCCGCCGAGCGCTGGACCGAGGTTCGCGACAAGGCCGGCGACGGCGCCTTCGCGGCGATGATCTCGCATTATCTGTCGCCACGGCAGTACGACAGCTCCGGTCGCGGCTGCGCGCTGGTGGCGCTGGGCGCCGACGCGCCGCGGCAGGCCCGCTCCGTGCGCACCGTGTTTCGTGACGGGCTGATGCGCCTGGTCGAGGTGCTGATGGCGACGCTGCCCGGCACCAAGGCCGCGCGGCGGCGCGAGGCGCTTGCGGTGATGGCGCAACTGGTCGGCGCCGGTGTGCTGGCGCGGGCGGTCAATGACGGCGCGCTCGCCGAGGAAATCCTCGAGGCCACCAAGCGCGACCTGCTGGCGCGCCGGTAGACGGCGCCGGAGCTCGATTTCAACCACGCGTATTTGTTCTCTAAATGTTCTTGTCGTCGGCCGGTGGTGGGTCCAAATGAATAAGGCGGGACGCCGCGCCGCGCGGGCTTCCGCAGGAGCCCCGACCGGGCTTATTAGGCTCCGGGCGGAGGAAGCACCATGTGGGCCGGGTCGATATGGGGATTCTTTGGCGTTGCAGTTTCGCTTGGGCTGGCAATGCTGAGTCTGCCGGACCGGTGGCTATGGCTTCAGCCCTGGTTTGCGGGCGCGGCCATTGTGTCGCTATTGGCCAGCGTCGCTATACTTAGCTGGCCGCTGTTTGATCATGAGCAGCGAGCCGTAGCCCTTGTTAAACTTGAGCACCCGATAAAATGGATTCGGCATTTGATCGAACCAGTACATATTATTGCGATTGGCTTACTGATTGCACTCGCTGGTGCGGTTATGCAATGGCGAAAGGAAACGGGAGAACCATCTATAGCGTCGCTGCGATCTGAAATTTCGGCATTGCGAAATCAGATAAATACTACACAGAACTATAAGCCAGCCCAGCCGGCGATGGCATCACCTCCTTCAGATGAGCAGCGACTGTCACCGCGAGCCGTAAGAGAGCTTCTAGACGCGATGAAAGAAGCGCAGTCTATGTATGACGAAAAATTGCTGCCAACCATATCAGGCATAGCGGTATTTTCTGTTAATTGGCGAGGTGAAATGAGGAATAGTCCGGCGGCGGTAGCCGCTCGACTAGAGCAGTTTGGCACAAGTCTTCAAAAAGATGTTTGGGCCGCCGTGGACGTGTTTATCAACCATCGCAAAGAATATCGAAGCACTTTAGAGAACGTATTTGTGCTTGATAATGAGGCGGCCAAAAACGGCCTTGGTCGTAAGATCAGCGATGTCACTGCCGCCGTAAAGCGTTTCCCAAAGGAGTCACCTCCAGAAATGGACGAGTTACTTGTAAGAGACTTTAAGGAGTTGGCGGATCAGGCCGACATCGCATATCAATGGCTCCTTGAAATTCGGAAAAGAATTCCCGCAGTCAAGGAAAACCTTGAAAAAAGAGGCACAACTGGACTTGCTGCCAATTCAGGCCGCTAGCCGTGTTTGCCGCACCTGTCGCGCTTCCCAAGCGTCAACCAAATCCACGATATCGGTCATTTCCCAGCGGCGCTTAGTCACGCCAGCCGCCATCGCTGGCGTCATTTTCAAAGTCTGATGCACCCGCACGAAATTGTAGAACATCGCGTGCAGCGAGATCGCGCAAACGTGGTTCTCTAGCTTTTTGCTGAAAGCGTTGGTCAGTCGCGTAAAACGGCGCATGTGCATCCGCATGGTGAGATTGGCGCGCTCGGCAAACGACGTGCTGATGTTATCCGGGTCGGGATTGCCTGTTATCGTTTTCCTTTCCGCGCCGATGCACACCGCCGGGCTGTAACGCTTTTCGCCGCTCGGTTCGTTGCCATACAATTTCACAAGCATCGCGTAATCCACTTCTTCTCCAAAATGCTCCTGCACCGCCTTGAGATAGGCGCGGTGGCCGTCGCTGGTCAGTTGAACCCGATTAGCAAGCCTGTCTTTCAGATCGCCAATGAAGGCGCTCGCGCAGCCGTAACCACGGTCGCCAATGTAGAAGCTCGCCAGAAGCTTGGTATCGGCGCAGATCGCGGTCCACGTCCAAACGTCGCCAGCGGTGCCCGGAGGGGTTTTCGCTGAGCCAACGTGCGCCTGCTTGGCGTAGACGAAGGACCAGATTTCATCGACCTGCACGCGCTCACACGGCAGGTTGCGAAGCACTCGGTCCTGATAGGCGGCGCAAGCTACGCCCGCGTCGATCAGCAGCCGGGCCACGGTGTTTTTACCAACCCCAAGGACGCGGGTGATTGCCCTGATGCTCATGCCTTCGCAGAGCAATTGGAGGATTTTGGCGCGGGTGTCTCGGTCAAGTTTGTTCATGGTCGTATTAGATACAAAAATGCTTGAGCGGTCAAGCATGAATTTTGACAATATGCTAAGTGATTCTAACCTAAGCCCTTTTTGAATCAGGAGAATTTTGTAGACAGTCAATCGGATTTGTGGTACGAACCGCAACAGATCGGGGCCAGGCAGCGCCTGACCCCGTATCCGCGAGCGGATCGGTACTGTTAACAGTAGGGCACCGCCCTACTGCTTATAATGTCCGGGCCGCGAGCCACACAGCGCACCTCCTGCGGGCCTTTCACCCGCTCGACCGCTGTTAAGATGCCCCGGACGCCACATCCTAGGGATTTTCGACGCCCGCTACCGGAAACGGATAGCGGGCGTTGCCGTCTGTCGGTTAACCATCCGGCGTTTCAGTTGTATCATCTGTATGGATTTTGGCAACAGGATTCTTGCGTCGATTCAGACGCGCGCGTATATTCAGACCGTAGGAACGGGTGGAGAACGGCTGTGTCAGATGCAGCGCTGAAGAATGCAATCGCCAAGCGCGACGAAATCGCATCGCAAATCAATAAGTTGCAGTCGCAAATTGACGAGTTGCGTCGTCTGATGGCGCGGACCGAACAGTTCATCAGCGACTGGCAAATGTTCGCAACTGGGGCGGACAAAGAGGATGATGGCGGTGCCGAAGATGACAATTCCCCGGCTCGAAATATCGATAAATTGGAGGTCGGGAATTATGCGGCCGAGTTTCTTGAGGAGGCCTGCAAGCCACTAAAGCGAAAAGAACTGATGCGACGCCTGAATGAAATGGGCATCCACATCTACGGTAAAAATCCGGATATGGTTCTCAGCACCATGATGTGGCGGATGCAGGATCGGTTTGTCCGCATTCCGGGATTTGGCTACTGGTTTAGGGACAAGCCTTACGCTCCAGCCAAATACACGCCCGGTTCAATTCCAAACACTTTGAAAAAAGAGGACGCCGAACAGCAGGAGCAAATGGAGGAGTTGCTGGAGTAGCTAGTTCTTTTTCCACCGCGCCGCCGCCGCCTTCCGGGCAATCTCGGCCCGCTCCTCTGCCGATAGCTTCTCGGCTCTGGCCTTCCCACCTTTAAGCCCTCCGCGCCGTCCCAGGGCGACGGCAAACGGGTTCTTTTCGACGTTCGCAGCTGCTTCGTCGATTATCTGTTTTGCGAGCCTATTAGGGTCTGTAGGGCGTTTTTTCATGTGCCTGCGCTTGTAACTATTCCGAATAGTTACCGTTCGTTAACGATTGATACTTGAGCGGTCAGGCATCCAATATGCGCTCTATTTTCCACTTTCGCCACCCCAGTCCCCGCTATTCAACTGCCGGACGATTGTACTACTGTTCTTGATTTGTTCTTTATGGGGCATGACGCGCGGCGATCAGCTTTATTACTCACTGTGCTTTGCTCTTTGCCGGATGAAAATTCAGGGCCGGAAGGGCGTCCTAACCGACGCCGATCGAGACCAGATCGCCAGGACGGTGATCGAGCGGCTGCGCCTGTATGGCGATCGCTGGGGGCTAGATGAGGAGGTGATAGTCGAGCACAGATCGCCGCCGGCCTATTGATCGCACGCACCTATTCAAAGCCGTAACGCTTTTTAGCTTTGGCGACGATGACGGTCCGCTGCTCCTCTGTGAGAGTATGAGGCAATGGAATATCGATAGGCGGCGTAGTGCAGCTGAAATACAAGACGTTTCCGCCGCCACCCCAGCCTGATGGGTTATCAATTGACCCGTTAAAATTGTGAAGCAGGCGGGAAAAATACGCCATATATTCGGCTTCAGTCATAACCCGCCGCCGTTTCTTATTTAGCCCACCATGGGCGGGCCGTTATGCGGCAGGAACCACTCGAACCATCGCCCCAATTTGGGGGCCTGAAATGCTGCCGTTCGTATAAACAGAAACCTCTCGGCCTTCCTTGCAGAAGGCGTTCCGAAGGCCGCGGTCTATCGCCGGACGAATCTCATCGTCCGACGTGACCGCCAAAAACAATTCGGGGAGTTCGTCGCAGGTCATGAAAATCACGCCCGCTTCGTTTTCACGAATCAGGGTAATGGGGACCGACTTGCCAGAGAAATTCGATTCCAGAATTCGCTCGGCGCTGTCCAGCGTAGACACTTTTGCTGTCCCGTAAGTCATTTTGCGGATTCGTCTTTTCGTTAAAACCACAAATGCGAAGCCGCTGCAACACTGATTCGCAGCGACAGATTAACCCAACGCGCCTTACATGGTTCCGAGCGGAACCATAATCCATAACCCTTACAATAACTTAATGTGATAACGAGAAATCCGCTCGGCCCACACTTTTTTCGCGACTGATGCGCCCCACCCGGCACCAACGCCCGCGCCCTGATTTGCAGGCACCTGCAAATTGGAAGGGGGCAGCCGGCGACCACAATCAAATGGACCCACCACCCGTCGGCCGCGGCCTCGGCTACACTCTCAGGTAGAGCTGAGGGAGCAAGGCATGGTCCAGCGGGTGGCGACGGTCGCCTTTGAGGGCATCGATGCCCGCATCGTCGACGTCCAGGTGCAGGTCGCGCCGGGACTGCCGGCATTCAATATCGTCGGCTTGCCCGACAAGGCGGTGTCCGAGGCGAAGGAGCGCGTGCGCGCCGCGCTCATCGCGTCGGGCCTCGCGCTGCCGGCCCGCCGCATCACCGTCAACCTTGCGCCGGCCGACCTGCCGAAGGAAGGCAGCCATTACGACCTGCCGATCGCGCTCGGCCTCATGGCGGCGATCGGCGCCGTGCCGCCGGACGCGCTGGCCGGCTTCACCGTGCTCGGCGAACTCGGGCTCGACGGCTCGATCGCGCCAGTCGCCGGCGTTCTGCCGGCGGCCATCGGCGCCAATGCCAATGGCTACGGTCTGATCTGTCCGGAGCTTTGCGGGCCGGAAGCAGCCTGGGCGAGCCCCGAGATCGAAATCATCGCCGCGCGCTCGTTGATCCAGCTCGCCAATCATTTCCGCGGCACGCAGGTGCTGACGCGCCCGGTGCCGAGGATTCGCGAGCTCGATGGCGTGCCGCTCGACCTCGCCGACATCAAGGGGCAGGAAAGCGCCAAGCGCGCGCTCGAAGTTGCCGCCGCCGGCGGCCACAATCTCCTGATGATCGGGCCGCCCGGCTCCGGCAAGTCGATGCTGGCGGCGCGTCTGCCGTCGATCCTGCCGCCGCTGTCGCCGGCGGAATTGCTCGAAGTGTCGATGATTGCCTCGGTGGCCGGCGAGATCGAGGGCGGTGCGCTCACCAACCGCCGGCCGTTTCGCGCGCCGCATCATTCGGCATCGATGCCGGCTCTGGTCGGCGGCGGCCTGCGCGCGCGGCCCGGCGAAATCTCGCTGGCGCATAACGGCGTGCTGTTTCTCGACGAGATGCCGGAGTTCTCCGGCCAGGTGCTCGACTCGCTGCGCCAGCCGCTGGAGACCGGGGAGGTCGCGATTGCCCGCGCCAATCATCGCGTCACCTATCCAGCGCGCTTCATGCTGGTCGGCGCCATGAACCCGTGCCGCTGCGGCCGCGCCAACGACCCGGGCTTCGCCTGCAATCGCGCGCCGAATGTGCGCTGCGCCGCCGATTATCAGGGCCGGCTGTCAGGCCCGCTGATCGATCGCATCGATCTGCACATCGAAGTGCCCGCCGTCACCGCCGCCGATCTCATCCTGCCGCCGCCCACCGAGGGCAGCCGCGAAGTGGCGACGCGGGTTGCCCGCGCTCGCGACATCCAGATCGAGCGCTACGCCGCGCGCGGCGCCGCCCACATTCGATGCAATGCGCAGGCCTCGGGCCCGCTGCTGGAGGAAGTCGCCCGCGCCGACAATGCCGGGCAGAAGCTGCTGCGCGATGCCGCCGACCGGATGCAGCTCTCGGCGCGCGGCTATCACCGGGTGCTGCGCGTCGCCCGCACCCTGGCCGATCTCGATGGCGCCGAAACAGTCGGTCGCGTCCACTTGGCTGAGGCCCTGTCCTACCGCGCGCTGGCCGACGACATGCGGCGCGCGGCGTGACACCGACGTTGCGGCTCAGGCCGCGCGTGCGATCGAGAGCGGAGCGGACGCCGGGGATTGCGCCGGCCGCGGCGCCGCGGCCGCAGCGGCGTCTTCGACATTGAAGAAATCGACCTGTTCGTCCATCGCCCGCGCCTGATCTTCGAGCGTCTTCGCGGTCGCGGCATTCTCCTCGACCAGCGCCGAGTTCTGCTGCGTCACTTCATCCATCTGCGTCAGCGCCTTGTTGATCTGCTCGATGCCGGAGGCCTGTTCGGCGCTGGCATTGGCGATATCGGCGGCAATGACGGCAACATCCTTGATCGAGGCAACGATGTCGCCGAGCGAGGCGCCGGCGCGGTTGACCAGATCGACGCCGTCTTTGACCTCGACCGACGAGTTGGTGATCAGGTCCTTGATGTCCTTGGCCGCCTGCGAGGAGCGCTGCGCCAGGCTGCGCACTTCCGACGCCACCACCGCGAAGCCGCGGCCCGCTTCTCCGGCGCGCGCCGCTTCGACCGAGGCATTGAGCGCCAGAAGATTGGTCTGCCGTGCGATCTCGTCGATGACGCCGATGATGTCGGCGATCTTGCGCGAAGATTCCTCGATCCGCGCCATGGCATCGACCGCCTTGGCGACAACCTCACCGCCGCGGCCGGCGACATCCTGCGTCGCCTTGGCGGAGTCGGCGGCGCGCCGGGCATTGTCTGCATTCGACTTCACGATCGAGGAGATTTCCTCCATCGACGCGGATGTCTGTTCGAGCGTCGCCGCCTGCTCTTCGGTGCGTTGCGACAGGTCGGTCGTGCTGGTCGAGATTTCCGCAGAGGCGCTGGTGACGTCGCGTGCCGAGCGTTTGACCGAACCGATCACGGCGTTGAGCTTGTCGATGGCGCTGTTGAGGTTACTCTGAAGTTGCGTGTACTCGGGCGGCATCTTCTGCATGATGCGGGTCGTGAGATTGCCGCTCGCCAGATGCGCCAGTCCCTCGCCGAGAACGGCGATCGGACTGACCAGCCGGCGGATGATCGCAACGATGCCGATCACCAGAAGCAGGAACAGCGCGGCGTCGACTGCGGCGACCGACCAGATCGCAGTACGGCCCAGGCTCGACGATTCGGCCTCGACCTTCTCGCCCAGCGCATTGGCCGCGGTCACGATCTGATCGATCACCTCGCGGTGGCCGTGATAGGCCGCGGACAATTCGGCATACGCGGCTTTCGCCGCCGCCTCATCCTGCTTCTCCAGCGCCGGGAGAAGCTTGCCGTCGAATGCCGCCCAGAATTTCGCGACATGCGCGTGTGACGCTTCCGTCAGCTTGTTGCGGATGCCGTCGTCGAGATTCGATGCCTGCCAATAGGCGCGGCGCGTATCGTAGTCCTTGCGCAACTCGGCCATGCGCTTCTTGACGTCGGCGACCGGCGTCTCGAAATGCGCGGCGCGCGTCGCTTCGAGATAGGCTTCGATGATGTAGAGCGGCGGCGGCAGGATGTCGGCGACCAGATCCTTGGTCTGCACGATGCGGTCATACGTGGCGCCGCCGATCCGGATCTTGGTCATGGAATAAGCGCTGATGGCGACGGCGATGGCGATGCCGGCCGCCATCGTGGCGCCGAAGACCAGCAAGGTGGCCATCGACTTGATACTGCGCCGCCGCGCTCCGCTGCCGATTGCTTGCGCCATGTGTCCGCCCTTCTGTGCCGAAGCGCCACGGCGAACCGCCACGCGCTTATTGGGTTACCAATTTGTATTACACATAAAGTGACGGTTATTTGTTAAGGAAGCATTCAAGATTGCGGTTGTGAGCATTAAGAGCTGCAAATCATACGATAAATGCAGACGTTTTCGACGCACGCGCATGCGATACCGGTCGCGTTATAAACAACCGCAACGGCCGATCGTACTTAACGCTGCTTTCACTACGTCTGCACGCAGCGGCGCCACACGGCTTTACCGCCACCGAATGGCAAGACTTGGCGCGCACAACGTCCGCCATGTCTGATCGTTCACGCCAGCCGCAGCCACATTCGCGCAACGTCGCGGCGCTGATCCTGTTCGGACGCTCGGCCGTCATCACACTGTCGGTTATTTCCGCCGCGTTCGGCTTCCTCGCCGGCATCCAGGCGTCGCGGCCCGACTATGATCCGCACGCCTTCGCGCTCGGCTCGGCGGCGCTGTTCGCCGTTGCCTGCGGCGTCATCGCCTGGCTACTGATGCAGCGGCGCTCTGCCAAAGCGGCGCATCGCCAGATCGAAATGCGCATCGAAGAGCTATCGGATCGCAACTGGGAACTGCGCGAAGCCGAAGTGCGCGCCCGCGGTCTGCTCGAGGCGCAAGGCGATCTCATCGTCCGGCGCGACGCCGCGGGGCTTCTTACTTATGCCAATGATGCCTATTGCCAGCTTGCCGGGCAAAGCCGCAGCGAGCTGCTTGGCCGCGCCGCCACCTTGCCTGTTCTGGCGCAAAGCGAGGTCGCGGTGTTGCCGGATGGCACGCGCACGCACGACCAGCAGATCGGCGCCGAGACCGGCGCGCGCTGGATCGCCTGGCGTGAAGTCACCGTGCGCGGCGATGACGGCAACGAGATTCAGAGCGTCGGCCGCGACGTCACCGATCGCGTCGAAGCGCGCAGCCTCGCCGAAGCCGCCAACCAGGCGAAGTCGCGCTTTCTGGCCACCGTCAGCCACGAGATCCGCACGCCGCTCAATGGCCTCATCGGCATGACCGACCTGCTGCTCGATACGTCGCTGACGCCCGAGCAGCTCAATTATGCGAAGGCCGCGAAAAACTCCGGCGCGACATTGCTGGCGCTGATCGAGGAACTGCTCGATCTCTCCAAGATCGAGGCCGGCAAGCTTGCACTCGATCCGCAGCTGTTCGCCTTGCTGCCGCTGGTCGAGGAGGCGATCGAACTGCTCGCGCCGCGCGCCCAGGCCAAGGGCATCGACATCAGTTCTTTCGTCGATGAGCGTTTGCCGGCGGCCGTCGTCGGCGATGCCGCGCGGCTGCGCCAGGTGCTGCTCAACCTCGCCGGCAACGCCGTGAAGTTCACGGAAGTCGGCGGCGTCACTGTCATGGTCGAACCTTCGGGCGGCGATGGCGATCGCGCCATTCGCTTCAGCGTCCGCGACACCGGCATCGGGCTGGCGCCGGAGGATCAGGCGCGCATCTTCCGCGACTTCGAGCAGGCCGATGCCTCATCGACTCGCCAGTTCGGCGGCACGGGGCTGGGGCTCGCCATTTCCAAGCGCATCGTCGAAGGTATGCACGGTTCGATCACGCTCGACAGCGCACCCGGCCACGGCGCCACCTTCGCCTTCACCGTCACGCTGCCACCGGCCGACGACGCCGTGCGGCCGTTCACGCCGCCGGATCTGTCGGGCCAGTCCGTGCTCATCGTGTCACGCACGCAGACCGCCGCCGAAATCCTGGCGCGCCGCCTCGACGCTTGGGGTGCGGCGACGCAGATCGAGATCGGCGAAGCGCAGGATGCTGCGCGTCATTTGCAGGCCGAGCCGTTCGACGCCTTGCTGATCGATGCGCCGCTGGTCGCACCGGTCATCGCGGCCGACGCGACGTTTGCCGCGATCACGCACCGCATCGCCCTGATCAACCCGAGCGAACGCTCGGACTTGCCGGCGCTCAAGCAAGCCGGCTTCACCGGCTATCTGGTCAAGCCGGTGCGCGCGGGCTCGCTGGCGGCGCGTTTTGCCGACCGGGAAACCTTCGAAGCCGACAAACCGGCCGAACCCGCCGATGGGGCCGAAGTCGCGCCGGCGCCGGGGGCGGCGCTGTCCGTCCTGCTCGCCGAAGACAATCCGATCAACGTCATGCTGACGCAGGCCCTGCTCACCCGTTTCGGCCACCGCGTCACCGTCGTCGGCGACGGCGGCGGCGCCGTCCTGGCCTGGAGCAGCGCGCTGGAGGCCGGCGCGCCCTTCGACCTCGTCATGATGGATGTTCAGATGCCGGGCATGGACGGCCTCGAAGCCACCCGCCGCATCCGCATGCGCGAGAGCGAGATCAGGGAGATCGACCCCGCCGGTTTCCATGCCACCCGCATTGTCGCGCTGACCGCCAACGCCTACGCCGAAGATCGCGCCGCCTGTCTGGCGGCCGGCATGGACGCCATGTTGACCAAACCCCTTGACCGCGAACGCCTGCGTGACGAGCTAAGCAGGGTTGCGGGTGCCCCATCGATTGCCGCCTGATTTGGGCTTCCCCAAACTGTCATAATTCCGTATCCCTGCCATGGTGTAGGGGTGCGGCGGCGCCGCCAGCGTCGATTCGTCAGGTCTCGAATGGCGTGAAAGCCGCGTATTCTCCCGGAAAATGATGCCGAAAAGCTCCAAAGGGCTCCTTTTATGGCACGCGACGTCAGCGTGAATCAGACGCGTAACCTGTTCGGCCGCCGGCGCGCGGTTCCCGCGGCACCCGGCCTGATTTCGTCGCTGCAGGCCTATGGCGGGCTGCAGGCCTGGGCGGCACGCGCCCATCGCCCCGTGCAAAGCCTCGGCCGCATGGGTTCGCTCGAAGTGCGGCTCGCCCAGACCGCCGCCGAAGTGCGCCAGGCACAGAAACTCCGCTACCGCGTTTTCTATCAGGAAGGCGCCGCCATCCCGAACCCGGGCCGGCTGTTCGCGCGCCGCGACGTCGACGGCTATGACGCCATCTGCGATCACCTGCTGGTGCTCGATCACGCCGCGCGCGAAGGCGCGCCGGGCAACCGTCCCACCGTCGTCGGCACCTATCGGCTGCTGCGCCAGGCGCTCGCCGAAGAGCACGGCGGCTTCTACACCTCCGGCGAGTTCGACATCGGCGGCTTGGTCGCACGGCACAGCCGGCTGCAATTTCTCGAGCTCGGCCGCTCCTGCGTGCTGGCGCCGTACCGTAACAAGCGCACCGTCGAACTGCTGTGGCATGGTATCCACGCCTACATCACGCAGAACCGCTGCGACGTGATGATCGGCTGCGCCAGCCTCGACGGTACCGAGCCGAAGCGGCTCGCGCTGCCGCTGTCATTCCTGCATCACTACGCCCGCGCGCCGGAAGAATGGCGGGCGCAAGCGCTGCCCGAGCGTTATGTGGAGATGAACCGCATCTCCAAGGAAGCCATCGATCCGAAGGAAGCGCTGCGGCTCCTGCCGCCGCTGGTGAAGGGCTATCTGCGGCTGGGCGCCTATATCGGCGACGGTGCCGTGGTGGATCACGAGTTCGGCACCACCGATGTACTGATCGTGTTGCCGGTGGCCGCGATCAAGCAGCGCTACATGGAGCACTTCGACTCCAGCCGCAGGGCGGCGTAGGGCAACCAAAGTGTCGTCCCCGCGAAGGCGGGGACCCATACTCACAATCTTATCGATAGCACACGGCTTATGGGTCCCGGGTCTCGCTGACGCTCGCCCGGGACGACGGAGAGTTACAGCCTCCGCAGCGACACCTTCTCGATCTTGTGCGTCGCGCTCTTCTTCAGAATGAGGTCGGCGCGCTGCCGTGTCGGCAGGATGTTCTCGTGCAGGTTCACGAGATTGATGCGCTCCCAGATCGATACCGCGGTCGCGACCGCTTCGTCATCCGACAATTCGGAATAGCGGTGGAAGTAGGACTTCGGATCGCGGAACGACGTGCCGCGCAATGTCAGGAAGCGGTCAACATACCAGCTCTTCAGCACGTCTTCCTCGGCATCGATATAGACCGAGAAATCGAAGAAATCCGAGACGAACGGGATGGCCTTGCCGTCCTTCGGCAGCCGCCCGGTTTGCAGGACGTTGAGGCCTTCGACGATGAGGATGTCCGGCCGATCGACCTCGACCCACTGGTTCGGCACCACGTCGTAGATCAGATGCGAGTAGATCGGCGCGCGCGCCGGCCGCCGCCCGGCTTTGATGTCCGAGAGAAAGCGCAGCAAGGTCGCCAGATCGTAGCTTTCCGGAAAGCCCTTCTTTTCCATGAGGCCTTCGCGTTCGAGCACCGCGTTCGGAAACAGGAACCCGTCGGTGGTGACGAGATCGACTTTCGGCGAGTTCGGCCAGCGCGCCAGCAGCGCCTGCAGCACGCGCGCAGTGGTCGATTTGCCGACCGCCACCGAACCGGCGACGCCGATGATGAACGGCATCTTCTCGTCGGTGACGTTAAGGAAGCGCTCCTGCGCGCGGAACAGCCGCTGCGTCGCCGTGACATAGAGCGACAGCAGGCGCGACAGCGGCAGGTAGATGTCCTCGACTTCCTTGATGTCGAGACGATCGTGCAGCGAGCGCAGCCGCAACACCTCGTCCGAGGTCAGCGTCATCGGCGCGTCTTCGCGCAGCGCCGCCCAGTCCGCGCGCGAGAAGCTGCGGTAGGGCGATAGATTCTGTTCGATGCGCTGTTCCATCAACGATCAGCCCTTCGGCCGCGCGGCCTTTTCGGCGTGGCCGGATTGCGCGGTGCGCCGGTCGAGCTCGGCTTCGACCTCGGCGAGCGATACGCCGCGCGCCTTCATCAGCACCAACAGATGATAGATCAGATCGGCCGCTTCCGACACAAGCCGGCCTTTGTCTTCCTGCACGGCGGCGATCGCAGTTTCGAACGCCTCCTCGCCCATCTTCTTGGCGCAATGCGCCGGGCCCTTTTCCAACAGGCTGCGCGTATAGGACTGCTCGGCGCCGGCGCGCGAACGCTCGTCGATACGCTTCTCCAGATCGGCGAGGGTGAAGCTCATGCGGCCTCCTTAACATTTCTCTCTGGCGCCGTCATTCCGGGGCGCGGACGAAGTCCGCGAGCCCGGAATCCATAATCCCAGCGCTGCGGCGTATGGATTCCGGGCCCGCTCGCTTTGCTCGCGTCCCGGAATGACAAGAACCCTACGGATCCAGCCGCATCGGCAGCCCGGCCTGCGCCATGTAGTCCTTGGCCTGGCGCACCGAATATTCGCCGAAATGGAAGATCGATGCGGCCAGCACAGCCGTGGCATGTCCGCCGCGAATACCATCCACCAGGTGGTCGAGATTGCCGACGCCGCCGGAGGCGATGACCGGCACCGGCACCGCATCGGCCACGGCGCGGGTCAGCGCGATATCGAAGCCGGAACGGGTACCGTCTCGATCCATGGAGGTCAGCAGGATCTCACCGGCGCCGAGCGACACGACTTCGCGCGCATAATCGATGGCGTCGAGGCCGGTCGGCTTGCGGCCGCCATGGGTGAAGATCTCCCAGCGCGGCGGCTCGCCGTCCTTGGACACGCGCTTGGCGTCGATGGCGACGACGATGCACTGGTCGCCGAATTTTTCCGCCGCTTCCTTGACGAAGGCGCGGTTGTTCACTGCGGCGGTGTTGATCGAGACCTTGTCGGCGCCGCAGGTGAGCAGCTTGCGGATGTCTTCGACGGTGCGCACGCCGCCGCCGACGGTGAGCGGCATGAAGCAGGCTTCCGCGGTGCGCGTCACAACGTCGAAGATGGTGTCGCGGTTCTCGTGGCTCGCGGTGATGTCGAGGAAGCACAGCTCGTCGGCCCCGGCGGCGTCATAGGCCACCGCTGCCTCGACCGGATCGCCGGCGTCGCGCAGGTTGACGAAGTTGACGCCCTTGACGACGCGGCCGTCCTTCACATCGAGGCAGGGAATGACGCGGACCTTGAACATCAGCGCTCTTTCCCCGCATTGGCCTCTGCTTCGCGGATCATCTTCAGCGCTTCCGCCACGTCGAGCCGGCCGTCATAGATGGCTCGGCCGGCAATGGCGCCCTGCAGTTTGCGCGCGCGCGGCTCGAGCAGCGCGCGGATATCGTCCATCGACGCGAAACCGCCGGAAGCGATCACAGGGATGGAAATGGCTTCGGCGAGCGCAATGGTCGCATCCCAGTTGATGCCCTGGAGCATGCCGTCGCGAGCAATATCGGTGTAGATGATCGCCGACACGCCGGCATCCTCGAAGCGCCGCGCGATGTCGAGCACGGTCAGTTCGGACGCTTCGGCCCAGCCTTGAACCGCCACCTTGCCGTCGCGGGCATCCAGACCGACGGCCACGCGGCCGTGATAATTCTTCGCCGCTTCCTTGACGAATTGCGGATCGCGCACCGCCGCAGTGCCGATGATGACGCGATCGACGCCCTTGCCGAGCCAGCCTTCGACGGTCGCCATGTCGCGCACGCCGCCCCCGAGCTGTACGGGGATGCCGATGGTTTCGAGAATACGATCGACCGCATCGGCATTCACCGGCTTGCCCGCGAAGGCGCCGTCGAGATCGACGATATGCAGATAGCGAAAGCCCTGCTCTTCGAAAGCACGCGCCTGCGCCGCCGGGTCGCGATGAAACACGGTGGCGCGCGCCATGTCGCCTTGCTCAAGGCGGACGGCGAGGCCTTCCTTGAGGTCGATGGCAGGGAAGAGGATCATGGGGTCCATTTCAGAAAATTCGCGATCAGCCGCAGCCCGAGTCTTTGGCTCTTCTCGGGATGAAACTGCGTGCCGACGATGTTGTCACGGCCAACGATGGCGGTGAGCGGCCCGCCGTAATCGGTCTGCGCGACAAGGTCGTCCTTGTGCGCGGTCTTGAAGTGATAGGAGTGCACGAAATAAGCGTGCAGCCCGTCCGGCCCGAGAGGGATCTCGTCGAGCAGCGGATGCATCGTCTTCAGATCGAGCGTGTTCCAGCCCATATGCGGGATTTTCAACTCCGGATCGGACGGCGTGATCTTGACGACTTCGCCGTCGATCCAGCCGAGGCCCGGCGTCACCTGATATTCAAGGCCGCGCTCGGCGAGCAACTGCATGCCGACGCAGATGCCGAAGAACGGCCGGCCCTTCTTGCGCACGGTGTCTTCGAGCGCGTCGATCATGCCCGGCACGGCGACCAGTCCGCGCTTGCAATCGGCATAGGCGCCGACGCCCGGCAGCACGATGCGATCGGCCTTGGCGACGTCGTCCGGATTCGAGGTGACGATGACCGGCTGATCGTGACCGCACTCGCGCGCGGCGCGCTCGAAGGCCTTGGCCGCCGAGTGCAGGTTGCCGGAGCCATAATCGACAATGGCGACGCTCATCGACCGGCTCCCGGCTCGGGAAAGAGACCGATGACGTCCGAACCCGACGGCGGGCCGCGGCGCACCGGCGCCGAGTAGACCGGCGTTGCCTCGGCCGGCGGCGGCGCGCCTTGGGGCGTCGCCCCGCGCGGCGTCCAGGCGCCGAAGAAGCGCCGTTCGGCGAGTTCGGCATCTTCAGCGACGACGAAGCCGAGTGTCTTCCACTTGCGCCGTTGCAGCGTCCAGCGCTGGATGGTCGCCGCCTCGAGGCCGATCACGATGCCGAGCATCAGTTCGACGACGATGCGCCAGCCCGACGGCACCTTGGCCCAGCTCATGCCGAATTCGAGCGCCACCGAGACGATGACATAGAGAATCAGCGCCACCCACAGGCGACGGAACAGGAACCACAGCGGCGGCAGCAGAAATGCCCAGAAGTGGAATCCGTCGCGCACGAAGACGAAGCGTTCGGGGCTCGCAACGCTTTCGTTCTTCCGCAGCGGCGGTTCATGCACGGTGAAAGTGGGCATTGGTTCTTCTCTTTACCCTCCCCCTTGTGCGGAGGGTCGCTTGCCGAGTGCAAGCGAGGCAAGCGGGGTGGGGGTCGTTCGATGAATCAGACTCTCTACTCCCACCCCCACCCGCTCGCGACTTTCAGTCGCTCGCCGCCCTCCCCACAAGGGGGAGGGCAAGAGCGACAACTAATTCCCCAGCGTTCCCTTGGTCGACGGCACTTCGTCTTTGGTGCGCTCGTCGATGGCAACGGCGACGCGCAGGCAGCGCGCCAGACCCTTGAAGCACGATTCCGAAATATGATGGTCGTTGGTGCCGTACAGGCACTCGACATGCAGCGTCACGCCGGCGTTCATGGCGAAAGCCTGGAACCATTCCTGCACCAGTTCCGTGTCGAAGGTGCCGACCTTGTCGCGGCCGAAGGTCGCCTTGAACACCAGGAACGGACGGCCGGAGATGTCGAGCGCGACGCGGGTCAGCGTCTCGTCCATCGGCATGTGGACGTCGGCATAGCGGCCGATGCCCTTCATGTCGCCGAGCGCCTGCTTGACCGCCTGGCCGAGCGCGATGCCGACGTCTTCCGCGGTGTGGTGGAAATCGATGTGCAGGTCGCCGACCGCCTTGACGGTCATGTCGATCCGCGAATGCCGCGCCAGCAGATCGAGCATATGATCGAGGAAGCCGATACCGGTCGCGACCTGCGACCGGCCCTTGCCGTCGAGATCGACGCTGACCTCGATGTCGGTTTCCTTGGTCTTGCGCTTGATGGTGGCGGTGCGCATCGGAGCTAATTCCTCGTTTCGGCGGCCTTTTATCAGGGGTTGCGGGCTTATGCCACAGCCCCGACATCCCCGACCCGCAGGACGGTCAACGACCGCCAGGCCCCGGTCGGGGTCTCCCATTCGATCGATTGCCCCACGGACAGGCCGATCAGCGCCGCGCCGACCGGCGACAGCACCGACAGCCGGCCGCCGTCGAGGTCCGCCTCGCCGGGGTAAACGAGGTTAACCGTGCGCGAGCGGCCGGTGGCGTCGTCGCGGAATTCGACCTCCGATCCCATGGTCACGACACCGCGCAGCAGGAAGCCGGACGGCACGATGGTGGCGCGCGCCATCTCCCGCGCCAGGAAATCGGCGGCGCGCGAGTCCGGGCCGGCGGCGGCCGCCAGCCGCTCGAGGCGGTCGAAGTCGATGCCGCTGACGACGATCGGCGGCAATTCCTTGCGCAGCATTGAAGGCATGACGGGACTCCCAGCGTTCGTTAAGCCGCCGGCCACACATGGGGGCAGCGGCGGGGCTCGCACAGCGATGCCCGCGAACGGACGGCTGGCGACGATTGAATGTGATGATTTGAGCGGAGGAAGAAAAAAGGTCGACGAGCCCGGGACGACAGACAGCCGTCGCCCGGGTTACCTGCCTGCGTGCAGATGACCGGCGCGCGAAAAGCGGCGTGCAGTGTGGCGCAACAAAGACCTCATGGTGCCGAATGTAGGATCGCACCGCGCATTGTCAACGCGGCGGATCGGCGCGACATGAAGGCCGGGCCGCGGCGGTTTGCAAACGCCGCCCGGCGTGCCTAGATGACCGAAATTGCAGGGGTAAAGCGTATGTCCTCCAACGAATTGCCGTCCTGGCACGGCACCACCATCCTGACCGTGCGCAAAGGCGGCACGGTGGTGATCGGCGGCGACGGCCAGGTCTCGATCGGCCAGACCATCGTCAAGGCCAATGCCAGGAAGGTGCGCAAGCTCGGCAAGGGTGACGTCATCGGCGGCTTCGCCGGCGCCACCGCGGACGCCTTCACCTTGTTCGAACGGCTGGAATCCAAGCTCGAGCAGTATCCCGGACAGTTGCTGCGCGCCGCGGTCGAACTCGCCAAGGACTGGCGCACCGACCGCTATCTGCGCCGCCTCGAAGCGATGATGATCGTCGCCGACGCCCAGGTGTCGCTGGTGCTGACCGGCAACGGCGATGTGCTCGAACCGGAAGCCGGCGTCGCCGGCATCGGTTCCGGCGGCAACTATGCGCTGGCCTCCGCGCGCGCGCTGCTCGACACCGAGGCCGACGCCGAGGCGATCGTGCGCAAGTCGCTCGATATCGCCGCCGACATCTGCGTCTACACCAACCGCAACGTCACGATCGAATCGCTCAAGACGGCCGGATGACGCCAGCGCCCTATCAGTTTCGACCGATGACCGCCGGCGATCTGCCGCTGGTGCGTGACTGGCTAAGCGTGCCGCATGTCGCCGAGTGGTGGCACGATGCCGACGACTTCGAATTCGTCAGCGGCGATCTCGACCATCACGATATGGGCCAATTCATCGTCTCGCATGCCGATCGGCCGTTCGCCTATCTGCAATGCTATCGCATCGGCGACTGGCATGAGGGGTTCGGCCCGCAGCCGGCCGGCACGCGCGGGCTCGATCAATTCATCGCCGACAGCGATATGCTCGGCTGCGGCCATGGCTCGGCCTTCATTCGCGCCTTTAGCGACAGCCTATTGCAGGCCCGCACTCCCCGCATCGTTCTCGATCCCCAGCCCGGCAACGCCCGTGCGATCCGGGCCTATGAAAAGGCCGGTTTCACGCGCACGCATGAAATCGATACCCCCGACGGCCGCGCTCTTTTGATGGTACGTGACGCATGACCGACTTTTCTCCGCGTGAAATCGTTTCCGAACTCGACCGCTTCATCGTCGGCCAGCACGACGCCAAGCGCGCCGTCGCCATCGCGCTGCGCAACCGCTGGCGACGCCAGCAGCTCGATGAAAAGCTGCGCGAAGAGGTGCTGCCGAAGAACATCCTGATGATCGGGCCGACCGGCGTCGGCAAGACGGAAATCTCGCGGCGTCTCGCCAAGCTCGCCGGCGCGCCGTTTTTGAAGGTCGAGGCCACGAAGTTCACGGAGGTCGGCTATGTCGGCCGCGACGTCGAGCAGATCATCCGCGACCTCGTCGAGATCGCGATAGCACTGACCCGCGACAAGCGCCGCAAGGACGTGCAGGTGCGGGCCGAACAGGCCGCCGAGGAGCGCGTGCTCGATGCGCTGGTTGGGCCCGGCTCGGGACCGTCGACGCGCGAAAGCTTCCGCAAGAAGCTGCGCAGCGGCGAACTCAACGACAAGGAGATCGAGATCGACGTGCAGGCCGGCAATCAGGGCATGCCGATGTTCGAAATCCCCGGCATGCCCGGTGCGCAAATGGGCGCCATCAATATCGGCGACATCTTCGGCAAGATGGGCGGCGGCCGCACCAAGACCCGGCGCGTCACGGTCGAAGAATCGCATTCGATCCTGCTCAACGAGGAGAGCGACAAGCTGCTCGACAACGAGCAGCTTGTTCAGGAGGCGGTACGCGCCGTCGAGCAGAACGGCATCGTGTTCCTCGACGAGATCGACAAGATTGCCGGCAGCGAGCGCCGCGGCGGCGCGGACGTGTCGCGCGAAGGCGTGCAGCGCGATCTGCTGCCGCTGATCGAAGGCACCACCGTCAACACCAAGCACGGCCCGGTGAAGACCGACCACATCCTGTTCATTGCCTCCGGCGCCTTTCATATTTCGAAGCCGTCGGATCTGCTGCCTGAATTGCAGGGCCGCCTGCCGATCCGCGTCGAACTCAAGGCGCTGTCGCGCGACGACTTCCGCCGCATCCTGACCGAGCCGGAGGCGTCGCTTATCAAGCAGTACGTCGCCTTGCTGGCGACCGAAGGCGTGACGCTCGATTTCTCCGAGGACGCCATCGATGCCATCGCCAATATCGCCGTGTCCGTGAACTCCTCGATCGAGAATATCGGCGCCCGCCGCTTGCAGACCGTGATGGAACGCATCCTCGACGACATTTCCTTTGCCGCCACCGACCGCGCCGGCGCGACCGTTCGCGTCGATGCCGCCTATGTCGAGAAGCACATCGGCGACCTGGCCAAGAACGCCGACCTGTCCCGCTTCATCCTGTAGTCCGGCCGCCTGTCGATGGCGCGAACCATACTGGCGCTTCCCTTTGGGAGGCGCCGGCGCGGTGCGATGTGTTTAATTTATCGCTACAATTAGCGGTTGCGGTAGCACCGAACCTTTACGGAGCATCGCGTAGGAATAAATTGTAGCGGGGAGCGAGGCCATGGCCGCGGCCAGCCGGGGCAAGAAGGACACCAATTCGACGACCGAGCGCAGCTCACCAGGCGCGCATCTCAGGGCCGTGCTCAGGCGCCTTGGGCTAGACCAGGTGGCCGTCAGCAAGGCGACCGGCGTGTCGCGCCAGTCCATCAACAACATCGTCAACGGCCGGCAGCCGATCTCGCGGGCCATGGCCGGCAAGCTCGGCCGCTTGACCGGCCACAGCTCGGACTACTGGCTCAGCGAATCCTTCGGTCAGCAACGTGCGCCGGAACGACCGCGAGCTGCCGCCCCGCTGGTCAATCATGAGATCGACCGCGCGATCCGCCAAGGCGTCATCGCCATAAAGCCTTTCGTCATCGGCCATTTGCGTGCAGCCTCGATCGATCTGACGCTCGGCAGCGAGGTGTTCGCCGACGGCGAGACCATCGACCTCGGCCGCCGCAAGCTTTTCGATCTCAAACCGGGCTGCGCCTTGCATGCCGTGACAGGGGAGATCGTCGAACTGCCCAACGATTATCTCGGACGCTTCGGCGCCACCGCCAGGCTGACCGCCGGCTGCGTCATTCTCTCCGGCGCTCTGCATGTCGAACCGGGTTTCAAGGGTGCCGTGCGTTTCGTGCTGTTCAATGCCGGCCCCACCCCTTTTTCACTGCGGCGGGGCGACACCATCGGCATGCTGGAACTTCTGTCTCTTGCCACGGCTGCCGAGCCGGACCGCTCGGGCAGTGACAAGCGGAATATAAAATTATCTTGACAGCGGCGGCACCCCTTCGGATATACTTAAGGTTGTAAACTTTAAAACAACCAACCAGATGGGGGATCCGGCGCGATGCGGGTGTACAGGCGTGACAAGAGAAAGATCCTCGTGCCGGCCCTCGACGGCGCCGCCCGGCGTCGGGAGGTCGAGGCCGACGTCCTCGCGATGTGGATCGTGGCGTCGCGGCTCCTGGGACGGCTTACGGAATCAGGCCAACCGTCCCTCAGCCGCAAGGCGCGGCCGCGCGGCAGAAGCCTCCGGGCAATGAAGACCGAAGCGACGCGCTCTGCGCTTATTCCTTGATTGTCGTCGTTGGATCAGTCAGCGCCACCGGGTCCGAGGCCGGGAAAGTTTCAATCAAGCCCTCGTCCAACTCGCGCTCGATGAGTGCTTTTCGCGCCGGCTTGCTGGTCGGAGGGCGGCGACTTGTTCTCTTCGCAGCCTGCTTCGCCGCCTTTTTGGCTGCCGGATGCTTCACGCTCTTGGTGCGTCCGGTCTTCCTGACGCGCTTTACCGACTTCTTCCGCGCTGCCGGCCTCTTCGCTTTGGATTTGACTTTGGATTTTGCTTTCGCCTTGCGCTTCGCCTTCTTGGCCATGGACGCCCCCTTGCCTTGCCGCCGTTAGTCGTGCCCGCGTTCAGTCTTGCGCGCGTTCAATCTTTGACGCGGCGGATGCGGACGTAGAGCGCACCCTCGCCGCCATGCGCGATGTGGGCATCCTCGAAGCCGATAACATACGCGCGAAACTCGGGAAGCGACAGCCACTGCGGCACCTGACGGCGCAGCACGCCGCGCTCGCGGCCGCTGTCGTCGAAATGAGAGGTTCGCGCCACACCTTTACCGGTGATCACCAGCACGAGACGGGCGCCCCGCGCGCTGGCCGAACGCAGGAATCGCAGCAGCACATCGTGGGCTTCGCTTTGCGTGAGACCATGCAGATCGAGCCGCGCGTCGATGTCCTGTTTGCCGCGCGCGAGGCCACGCTTGGCGCGGCGCGTTAGCGGCGGTGCGATCGGCGCCGGCTTTGGCGGCGGCGGCGCGACTGCGGCTTTGGGTTCGGCAGGCTTGGCCCGCGCCCGCGGTCTCGGCGCCGGGATGTCAGCTTTGTCCTCGGCTTCGACGGCCGCGGCTTCGCCGGGCCGCAACGGCTTCATCGTCTTCGTGATCGTCGACCAGAGAACGCGTTCGTCGTAGCTGAGAACGCGGCGTTTGCCGTCACGGCTCATGGCCTTAAACCGTCAGAGCCGCGACGTGCCGTCGGCAACAACGGACTTCGGACGCGGCTTGGGCAGCGGCACGCCGGCGGCGACTTCAGTGTCGCCTTTGACCGTCACGTCCTTGGGCACCAGCATGACGAACTTGCCGAACTGCTTGATGCGGCCGGCGATCGACGGAATATCCGGGCCGTGGCCGAAATAGATGTCGGCGCGCGCCGCGCCGCGGATGGCCGAGCCGGTGTCCTGCGCGATCATCAGCCGCTGAAACGAATCTTCCGGCGCTTCGCTTTTCAGCGGCAGCTTGGCGTCGATCCACACCGGCGTGCCGTAGACATGCATCGACGGATCGACCGCGATCGAACGCCCCGGCGTCAACTGAATGCCCTGGGCGCCAAGGCATTCCTCATGGGGTTCCAAGGTCGTCTTGGAGAAGAACACATAGGAGCGATTCTTTTCGCGCAGCGCCTGCCCTTCGTCGGGATTGGCTTCCATGTAGTCGCGAATCTTGTCCATCGACATTTCTTGCGGCGTGAACACGCCCTTGTCGATGAGGATGCGGCCGACCGGCGTGTACGGCTTGCCGTTGCTGGCGATGTAGTTGAGGCGCATCAGCGCGCCGTCGGTCAGCTTGACGCGCGTCGATCCCTGGATCTGCGCGAAGAAGGCATCGACCGGATTCTTCACCCAGCAGATTTCGAGGCCCTTGCCCTCGAGCGCGCCCTTCTCGATGTCGGTGCGGTCGTACTGCCCGAACACCGTGCTCTTCTTGCCGGCGAACTTGGCCGGGACGCCGTAGATCGGCACCGAATATTCGGCGGTCTTCACGCGCGAGCCGAGCACTTCCGGCTCGTAATAGCCGGTGTAGAAGCCGTCGGCGCCGGTGTAATAGCCGTAGGTTTTCATCTCCGGCAGGATGCGGACCGGCTTGAAATTGTCCTCGAAGAACTTGCGTGCCGTCTCGGCATCGACGCTGCCGCCGGCGGCAACCACGGTCGCGTTGCGGCAGGCATTGTACAGCCCGCCATAGACCGGGCGCGCTTTGCGCATTGCCGGGGTCGCATTGAGAATGGCGCCGCAGCTTTTCAGATAAGCGCCAAAGGCGGCCGACTGGTTATCGTCGCTCCAGCCGTCGAGCTTGGCGAAGGTCAGCGCTTCAACCTGGGCATTGCGAAACTTCATCGGCTGCGCCGTTGCCGGAGCGGCTGCAGTCGCCATCAGACCGAGCGAAAAACCAAACGCAACAAGACAGTGGGATCGACTTGCCGCGGTGTTTCGCGCCATGCGTTATTGTCCGGCTTCGGTGGCGACCAGTTTCCAGTTCGGATCGCGCGACGACACATCGCGCGCAAACGTCCAGACGTCGGTGACGTCGGTGACACTCTCGGCATTGCCGTCGATCACCTCGCCAGCCTTGTTGCGCGTGACCGACACCAGCTTCGAGAGGAAGCGGACGGTGACCTGCGCGCTGCGGCCGCGGACCTCGGCATTGGTGATGGTCGCCTTGTCGATCGAGACGAATCGGCTCTCGACGGTGTCGCCGCGCTTCTCGCGCTCGCCGATGGCGCCGTCGAAGCCGTCATAGACTTCGCGCGACAGCAGGTTGCGCAAGCTGCGGCGGTCGCCCTCGGCATAGGCGGTCACGATCATCTCGTAGGCGGCGCGGGCGCCGGTCAGGAAGTGGTTCGCGTCGAAATTGCGGTCGGCGGCGACGACGGCGTCGAGACCCGCGGCGAGCGGCGTGCCGGCTTCGGCAATGCCCTTCCAGCGCTCGGCCGGCGTCGTCTCGGAAGCCTCGTCGGTCTTGCGGGCGGCCTCGGCGGGCCGGTTCGGAATCTGCACGACGTTGTCGCCCGCCGGCCGGGCGGGTTCGCGCGCGGCATAGGGATCGTAAGGCGGCCGTTCGCGGCCGGTGCGCTGACCCAGCACGCTGCGCAACCGCAGGAAGATGAACACCGCGAGTGCCAGAAAGATAATGGTGTAGATGTCGAACACGTCTTGCATACTTTCGGCTACCGTACCGGAGGGGCTTCGGATCCGGCCTCTGGGGTCGGAATAACCCACGAGACGGCGTAGCGGTTGGTCCCACCCACCCTATTTAAGCTGACGGATGCGCCGATCCAATGGCTTAGCGCCGCATGATCGGCGCGGGTCGGACCGCGCAAACCTTAGACGATCGGCCCGCACAGGCCAATATCGTCGGCCCGCCGGAGGAATCCCGATGAATGTGGCAAAATGGCTGTTGCTCGGCCTCCTGGCGTTGCCGCTGGCCGAATTGGCGGCTTTTATTGCCGTTGCGGCGGCCTATGGCTTCGCCCTGGCGCTGCTGCTGCTGATTGCCGGTTCGGTCGCGGGCGGGCTGATTTTGCGCCGCGCCGGTGGCCAGCACATCGCGCGGATGCGGGTCGCCATGCAGGACGGCTTCAACCAGAACAATTTCACGGCGTTACGTGCTGACGGCGTCGGCGGCCTCACCCTTCTGGGCGGGTTTCTGCTGGCGGTACCGGGGTTTATCACCGACGTGATCGGCCTTATGGTGCTCGCGGTTCCGCTCTGGGCGCGGCTCGGTGAGGCGCTTGGCCGCAGGCCGTCGCCGCCGCCGCGCGCCGACGGCGTCGTCGATCTCGAGCCGGAGCAGTGGCGCCGGGTCGATGATCCGGTGCTGCCGCATCGCCGCCCCGACGACCCGGCGGGCGAGGTCCGTCACTGACCCGACATTGAAGCGCCGCAACGTCCACGGCGCATTTACGATACCGCAAGACGCGGACCGCGCCGCACAACCACGGCTGCCGTTGTTCTTGTTCACCCAAAATGGCCGTGTTAGCCAACCGCCGCGTACACAGGGGATATAGTTCATGACGACCACCAACGGCGGGCAATCTCAGGATTTCAACCCGGAGCAGGCACCGCAACTCAATGTGGTGGCGCAGTACATCAAGGACTTCTCCTTCGAGAACCCGAATGCACCGAAGTCGCTTGTCGGCGGCGAGCAGCCGCAGATCGGCATTCAGATCAACGTCAACGCCGCGCCGATTTCCGACACCGACACCGAGGTGGTGCTGCAACTGAGCGGAAAGGCGGAGACCGGCGGAAGTTTGATGTTCTCCTTCGACCTCGCCTTCGGCGGCGTCTTCCGCATCCGCAACGTGCCGCAGGAAAGCATGAACGCCGTCGTGCTGATCGAATGCCCGCGGCTGCTGTTTCCCTTCGCGCGCGAGATCATCGCCACGACCGTACGCAATGGCGGCTTCCCGCCGCTGCTGCTCGACCCGGTGGACTTCGTGGCGCTCTATCGCCAGAAGATGGCCCAGCTCGGCGAACAATCGCCGGCCCAATAGGCCGGCTTGATGCGGCGGGGAACGGGTCGTTCCCCGCGGTATTCACATACATAATGGTTTATTAATACGAAACCATTACCAGCAGCGGAGTACCACAGGCTCCGCTCAGCTTTGACCGCGATTCCCGCACGCACCGGCCGAATTGCCGAAATCGCCATATTCGCCGTCCTGTCGCTTGCGGCATTGGTGGCGAGCGCGCGAATCGGCCTTGTGCCGGCGAATTCCGAGAACGGCGTCGCGGTCATCTTTGCGCCCTGGACCTCGGCGCAAACCAGCATCGAACGGGCCACGGCCGACGGCAGCCGCTTCGTCCGCTTCGGCGGCCTCACCTCCATCGCCGTGGTGATACCCGCCGCCGCCGATTATGCCGGGCGGATGCTCGACAACGGCGCTTGGCTCGTGGTCGATCCGAAGGTGCTCGCCGCTTGTTCCGCCGCGATCTCAATCCTCGGTACCAAGCAATGACCAGCCTCGATGAGCTGCGAAAAACCGTCGCCATCGCACAGGTTGCGCTGACGCTCGTCCTGGTGCCGATCCTGAGCCTGGTCGCGCTGTGGCTCGGCAAACCGGTTTTCTCGACGGCCGCGGTCGCCGCGATCCTTGCGCTCGTCCCGTTCGCCGGCGTCGTGTTCAAGCGGCCCTTGCGCTTTACTGCCTTCGCGCTGGCGGTGGCGCTGGTCGGCCAGACATCTCTGCTGGTCGTGCTTTTCACCGGCCATCCCTGGCAGGTCGAAATGCACTTCTATTACTTCGCGGTGCTGGCGATGCTGTCCGGACTCTGTGACGCCGCGGTCCTGATCACCGCGGCGACACTGATCGCACTTCATCACCTGAGCCTGAATTACCTGCTCCCGTCGGCCATCGTTCCCGGCGGCACCGACCTGCTGCGCGTCATCGTCCACGCCATCGCCGTCGTGCTCGAAACCGCCATGCTGGTCGCTTTCACCATGGCCATCCGCGCGACCTTCGCCGGCGCCGGCAAGGCGCAAAAGGCGTCCGAGGATGCGGCAGCCGAACTGTCGCAGATCGGCAAGCGCCGCGAACAGGAGCTTGCCGCCACGACGCGGCGCGCCGAGCACATGCGCGCTCTGCTCAACAACTTCAAGAACGCCATTGAAGGATCGACATCGATCCTGCATGCCGCATCGCAGACCTTGCAAAGCGACGCCGAGAACCTCGACCGCGCTGCGACGCAGGCCAGTGCGCAATCCGGCAAGGCCTCGTCTTCGGCGCAAAAGGCGACGCAAATGGTCCAGGCCGCTGCCGCCTCCGGCGAGCAACTCGCCCATTCAATCGCCGAGGTCGGGCGGAATGCCATGCGCTCCTCCGAACTCGCCGGCGCTGCCGTCAGGGAAACCATCCGCACGCGAACGATCATCGACAAGCTGGCGGCCGCCACCGGTGACATCGGCAAGGTCACCGACCTGATCAACGCCATCGCCGCGCAAACCAATCTGCTGGCGCTCAATGCCACGATCGAGGCGGCGCGCGCCGGCGAAGCCGGACGCGGCTTTGCCGTGGTCGCCCAGGAAGTCAAAACGCTGGCCAGCCAGACGACGCGTGCCACCGAAGAGATCGCCCGCTCGGTGGAAGCCATGCGCGCCGAAACAGAACTGTCAGTGGCGGCAATTTCAGCCATTTCAGAAACTATTCGCGAGCTCGACGAATTTTCGACGCGCATCGCCGGCGCCGTCGAGGAGCAGGCCGCCACATCCCAGCAGATCGCCAGCAGCGGCAATGCCGTGACCGACAGCGTCGGTCAGGTCGGCAGCGCCATCGTGGAGATTGAAGGCGTCGCGGTCGAAGCGTCGCGCGCGGCAACCAAGGTCAACACGGCGGCGATCGGCGTCACCGATCAGACCCAGGTAATCCGCCAGCAGGTCCACCGGCTGGCGGACGAGATCCAGGCGATCCCGGCCTGACGCTTACGCGCCCCCACCGTTATAATTGTTCCAGATGGGTGCTTCGCCCAAAGTCGCGACGAAGTCGCGGTGCGCAGCGAGCTCGGCATCAGTGAGACGCGGCTTGAGCGGCGCCGGCCGGGTGCGTACGGCACCGCCGCCACCGACGAGGATGGCCGCGGGCGACACCGTTTCGGTGAGGCCGAGCGAAGCCTGCCGGCCGCCCAGCAGTTCGAGATAGACCTCAGCGAGAATCTCGGCATCGAGCAGCGCGCCGTGCTTGGTGCGGCGGGAATTGTCGATGCCGTAGCGGCTACACAACGCGTCGAGGCTATAGGGCCCGGCGGAATGTTTGCGCCGCGCCAGCGCCAGCGTATCGACGAGGCGCTCGCGCGCGATCAAGGCGCGCTTGGCCAGTTTGAGTTCGGCGCAGAGGAATTTGTGATCGAACTCCGCGTTGTGAATGACCAGCGGCGTGTCGTCGCCGATGAAGGCGATGAATTCGTCGACGACCTCGTGAAAGCGCTTGTGCTGGCTGAGGAACTCCGCCGACAGGCCATGAACGTTAAAGGCCTCGAACGGCATGTCACGTTCCGGATTGACGTAGGCGTGGAACGTCAGTCCGGTCGGAATGCGGTTCAGAAGCTCGACGCAGCCGACTTCGACCAGGCGATGGCCCTGGTTGGGATCGAGGCCGGTGGTTTCGGTATCGAGAACGATTTCGCGCATGGTTCTATCTAGCAGGCCGTGGTGCCTGTCATCATCCGCGAACGCGGGTCATGACACGCCCGGGAGACGACTCAGTCGGCGTCTTTCCGCATTCTACGCACCTGCGCAAGGATTTCACGCACCTGTTGTCGGGCGGTGTCGAAACCGTGCGAGGTGTCCACGATGAAATCGGCGCGGCGGCGCTTTTCGGTATCCGGTATCTGCTTGGCCAGGATTGCGAGAAAGCGCTCCTCGGTCATGCCGGGCCGGCCCAGTACCCGCTCGCGCTGCACCTCGGCCGGCGCCGAAACCACCACAACGGCGTCGCAGCGCTTTTCCCCGCCGGTTTCATAGAGCAGCGGGATGTCGAGCACGGCGACGTCGGCTCCGTCTTGTTTCGATTCGGCCAGGAACTTGTCGCGCTGCTGCGCCACCAGCGGATGAACGATCTGTTCAAGCCGTTTGATCGCTTCCGGCTTGCCGATGACGAGCGCGCCTAGCTTGACGCGGTCGACCTTGCCGCCGGCGGTCGTACCGGGAAAGGCCGCTTCGATCAGTGGCGTCGCCTCGCCTTCATACAAGGAGTGGACCACCGCGTCGGCGTCCTGCACAGGCACGCCTTCCTCGGCGAACATCTTGGCGGTCGCCGACTTTCCCATGCCGATCGAGCCGGTCAGGCCGAGGATGAACATTGAGCCGTCCCTTGTCCCGGACGCGGTGCGTCACGCAGTGATGCACCGCAGAGCCGGGACCTTAAAAACACCGGTGCTTATGGCGATCCCGGGTCAGCATCGCAACATTCACAGTTGCGCTGCGCCCGGGACAAGAACCTCAACCGTCCACATAACCGTTGTCGCGCAGATATTTGAGCAACGGCAGCATCGGCAGGCCGAGAATGGTGAAATAATCACCCTCGACCCGCTCGAACAGATGAATGCCGATGCCCTCGAGCTGATAGGCGCCGACGCTGCTCAATGCGGCGCCGCCGGTCATGTCCAGATAATCATCGAGGAAACGATCGGAGAAGTCGCGCATCGTCAGCCGCGCCGTATCGACCATCTCGAACAGCACCTCGCCGTCGCGCACCAGGGCAAAACCCGAATGCAGTTCGTGCGTCCGGCCGCGCAACATGCGCAATTGCGCCGCGGCATCGTCGCGGCTGGCCGGCTTGGTCAGGCGGATGTCGCCCTGCGCCAAAGTCTGATCGGCGCCCAGCACGATGTGCCCGGCCATCTGCGCCGACACCGCCTGCGCCTTGGCCTCGGCCAGCAGCCGCGCCGCCGCCTGCGCATCGACGACCTTGGCGTCGCGCTCCACCGCGCGCTCGTCGATCTGCGCCGCACGGATGCCGAAGCGCAGCCCGGATGCGGCGAGCAGCTTGCCGCGAATATCGCTTTTCGAGGCGAGCACCAATGGATGAGGTGCAATCCACAAAGGCATGCGGGATTGTCTTTCTATGTGGCCGGACGGCGGCGGCGTTCCATCAACAGCTTCATCACCGCCGCGGCCGTCTCTTCGATCGAGCGTCGCGTGACGTCGATCAGCGGCCAGCCGTGCTTGTTGCACAGCCGTCGTGAGAACGCGATCTCCTCGGCGACGGCCGCTTTGTCGATATAGAGATCGTCGTCGCGATGCGCCTTGAGGCCGAGCAGCCGGTTCTCGCGAATCTGCACGATGCGTTCGGGACTGGCAAAAAGCCCGACCACCAGCGGCCGCGTCAGCCTGTCGACCTCCGGCGCCAGCGGCACACCCGGCACCAGCGGCACATTGCCGGTCTTGACGCCACGGTTTGCGAGATAGATTGAAGTCGGCGTCTTCGAGGTGCGCGACACGCCGATCAGCACCACATCGGCCTCCTCGAGGCCGGCGACGTGCTGGCCGTCGTCATGCATCATCGTGTAGTTCAGCGCATCGATGCGGTGGAAGTATTCGGCATTGAGCACGTGCTGCGCGCCGGCGCGATGAATGGTTTCGGCGCCGAGGAAAGACTGGAACAACCGCAGGATCGGACCGAGCACCGACATGCAGGGCAGACCCAGGTCGCGACATTTGTCTTCCAGAAGCTGAATCAGGTCTTCTTCCAGCAGAGTGTAAAGGACCAGGCCAGGCGCCTCGGAAATTTCCGCCAGCACATGGTCGAGCTGCTTCTTGGAGCGCACCATCGGGTAAAGGTGCTCGACCGGCGCCACATTGGCGTATTGCGCGGCCGCCGCGCGGGCGACCGTGATCAGGGTTTCGCCGGTCGCGTCGGAAACCAGATGCAGGTGAAAGTAGCCTGTGTCAGACATCGGGACAGCGACCGCACGGGATGTGGATTGACGGGGATGAATCCAGCCCCGGAACCGTCATGTAAGCGGGCGCGGCTGGACAGGTCAATTTTTGTCCACACCGCTCCGAATGGGACAGGATTTGGCACGTTGCCGAAGCGGTGGACGGTGATGTGAACAGCGGTCTGGGGATAGAAGGGGATAACGTGCGAATTGGGGCGAAAGCCAGCGTTTCGGTGGGGACAGGCGCGCCCGTGAATCGAATGGAAATCTGGAAGAAGGCGGGCCCGGCGGTGGACAGATTGTTGACCGGGAGTCATGAGTCTAATCGACAGCGTAATAATAACTACAAACGATCTTTTAAGAGTCTTTAGGAAGAGCGCCGTGACGGAAGACACCGTGGGGACAAAACCCCTCTTGCGCGTGCTGGAAGGCCGCCGAGAAGAGATTCCACCGATCTGGATGATGCGGCAGGCTGGCCGGTATCTTCCCGAATACCGTCAGGTCCGCGAGAAGGCCGGTGGTTTTCTCGATCTCTGCTTCAATCCCGAACTCGCCGCCGAAGTAACGCTGCAACCGGTGCGCCGGTTCGGCTTCGATGCCGCGATTTTGTTCTCCGACATCCTGGTGATGCCGCTGGCGCTCGGCCGCAAGGTCGAGTTTCTCACTGGCGAAGGGCCAAAGCTCGAACCGATGAGCGACGCTGCGGCGCTGTCGGGGATGCGCGATCGGATCGACCCCGACGTGCTGGCGCCGGTCTACGAGACCGTCCGCCGCGTCAAGGCGCAGCTCGACGGCAAGACCACGCTGATCGGCTTCTGCGGTGCTCCCTGGACCGTGGCGACCTACATGGTCGCCGGTGAAGGGACGTCCGATCAGGCTCCCGCCCGCTTGTTCGCCTATCGCGATCCGGAGAACTTCAAACGTCTCATCGATCGCCTGGTGCTGGGTTCGATCGAATATCTGGTCGGCCAGCTCAAAGCCGGCGCCGATTGCGTGCAGATTTTCGACACCTGGGCCGGCATCCTGCCGCCGGAACAGTTCGACCGCTGGTGCATGGAGCCGACCGAGCGCATCGTCTCCGGCGTTCGGGCGCAGGTTCCCGGTGCCAAGATCATCGGCTTCCCGCGTGGCGCCGGCGCGATGGCGCTGCCTTACGTCGAGATCACCGGCGTCGATGCCATCGGCCTCGACTGGTCGTTTCCGCGCAGTCTGGCGCACGATATCCTGCAGCCGCGGGTTCCCGTTCAGGGCAATGTCGATCCGCTGGCGCTGCTCGCCGGCGGTGACGCGCTCGATCGCGAGGTCGATGACCTTCTGACGCTCGCGGACCGGCCGCTGATCTTCAACCTCGGCCACGGCATCCTGCCGGCGACGCCGATCGCGCATGTCGAGCAGATGCTGAAACGGGTGCGGGGATAACGGGGGCTGTCATCCGTCGAGGGCGGCTTCGCCGCCACCTCAGGATGACGTTCCGGCTCCGTTGCGCTAGAGCCAACCCACCTCATCCTGAGGTGCGAGGGCGAAGCCCGAGCCTCGAAGGATGGCGTGGCCGAAGGATCAGCCCATGTATCTCTGGATCAAAGCCCTGCACATCATCGCCGTCATCTCGTGGATGGCCGGGATGCTCTATCTGCCGCGGCTGTACGTCTATCACGTCGCCGCCGAGCCGGGCTCGCAGCAGGCCAAGACCTTCGAGACGATGGAATATCGCCTGCTGCACTACATCATGACGCCGGCGATGGCGGTGAGTTGGCTCGCCGGTATCGCCCTGATCATCCAGGGCGGCTGGCTGACCTCGGGCTGGCTGCACGCCAAGCTCGCCGCAGTCCTCGTCATGAGCGGCCTGCACGGTTTCCTCGGCCGCTGCCAGCGCGACTTCGCCGCCGGGCAGAACCGGCGCGACGCCAAATTCTTCCGGATTATCAATGAAGTACCGACGCTTCTGATGATCTTCATCGTCATCATGGTGGTGGTGAAGCCGTTCTAGGGCGCTTAACCAGCCGGAAGCGATAGCAAGGCAACGGCCGTAGCGCCTCTTGCGCGAATTCCCGCGCTCCCCTATCTTATTTTCCATCCCACCGAACGCAGGCGGATGCAGTCGCGTTACCGGTCCCGAGACGTTCGGAACCGTAGCAGCCTCGGGCCCCCGGGACCTCTTCCTAAAAAGCCCCGCGCCTCTCCAAACCTGCGATCTCACTCCCACTATCGGCCAGCTCCAGCCCGTATTCTCAAAGGGTGAGATGGCCTCCCAAGGATACATACCCGCATGCGGGAAATGAAACTCCAGGACCTCAAGTCCAAAACTCCCGCCGAACTCCTCTCCTTCGCGGAAGAGCACCAGGTCGAGAACGCGTCCACGCTGCGCAAGCAGGAACTGATGTTCGCGATTCTGAAGCAGCTCGCCGCCCAGGAGATCGAGATCATCGGCGAAGGCGTCGTCGAAGTCCTGTCCGACGGCTTCGGCTTCCTGCGCTCGCCGGAATCGAACTACCTGTCCGGCCCTGACGACATTTACGTCTCGCCCTCGCAGATCCGCCGCTTCGGCCTGCGCACCGGCGACACCGTCGAAGGCCAGATCCGCTCGCCGAAGGAAGGCGAACGCTACTTTGCGCTGCTCAAGGTCAACACGATCAATTTCGAAGACCCCGAGAAGGCGCGCCACAAGATCAACTTCGACAACCTGACGCCGCTCTATCCCGACGAGCGGCTGAAGATGGAACACGACGATCCGACCAAGAAGGATCTGTCGGCCCGCGTCATCGACATCGTCTCGCCGATCGGCAAGGGCCAGCGCGCCCTCGTCGTCGCGCCGCCGCGCACGGGTAAAACCGTGCTGCTGCAGAACATCGCCCACGCCATCACGGCGAACCACCCGGAATGCTATCTGATCGTTCTCCTGATCGACGAGCGTCCGGAAGAAGTCACCGACATGCAGCGCTCGGTGAAGGGCGAGGTCGTGTCCTCGACCTTCGACGAACCGGCAACCCGCCACGTCGCCGTGGCCGAAATGGTCATCGAGAAGGCCAAGCGCCTCGTTGAACACGGCCGCGACGTCGTCATCCTGCTCGACTCGATCACCCGCCTCGGCCGCGCCTACAACACCGTTGTGCCGTCATCCGGCAAGGTGCTGACCGGCGGTGTCGATGCCAACGCGTTGCAGCGGCCGAAGCGCTTCTTCGGCGCCGCGCGAAACATCGAGGAAGGCGGTTCGCTGACCATCATCGCCACGGCACTGATCGACACCGGCAGCCGCATGGACGAAGTCATCTTCGAAGAATTCAAGGGCACCGGTAACTCCGAACTCATCCTCGACCGCAAGGTCGCGGACAAGCGCACCTTCCCGGCGATCGATATCACCCGCTCGGGCACGCGCAAGGAAGAGCTGCTGGTCGAACCGGCCGTGCTCAAGAAGATGTACGTGCTGCGCCGTATCCTCAACCCGATGGGCACGATGGATGCGATCGACTTCCTGCTCGACAAGCTGCGCAACACCAAGAGCAACGGCGAGTTCTTCGAAAGCATGAACACCTAAAGCCGCCGCGCAACACACGAATGCAAAAACGGCCGGGCCAACGCCCGGCCGTTTTCTTTTGCGGCTGACACAAGGAAAAAGGAGACCGCCCGCGGCAGGGCGGGCGATCTCCATGAACGGCCGATCGGAGGGGATCACAGCCGGCCGAAACTCTTGCTTTGTCGCGTTTCCGGACGGCGAACCGGTCTCCACTTCGCCTGGAAACGCTCTTAGCGCCGCGTCATCCACTGGCCGTCGAGCATGCGGTCGCCGATTTCGCGCTCGACGCTGTCGGTCAGGCGATAGCCGCGGCGGGCGATATAGGCATCGACATTGCGCTGGGCGTGCCGCTCACGCGATGCAGACACGGCATCGAAGAGACGGCTGAACAGGCCCGGCTTGCGCGCCGTTTCGGCGGCGGGCACGGCGATGATCTGAAAGCCGGCGGGGTGGGCGATGGTCATGGTGGCGGTCTCCCGGTTGCGGGCCAGAACTTGAACTGGCCTCATCCATGACGCCAACATGGGCCGGGAAATGCGCTCCGACAAAGGATAAGGTCTCAGGCGACGCTTGAGGAAAACTCAACTTAGCCGGTCACCCTGCCCGGCAAAACGTTTCTCCATCGCCCGCCGCGTCGCCATGGTCTCGTCCTTCTCGTCGATCGACACATCGGCCCAGGTCAGCACGGCGCCATGCGGCACGGCGCGCACCAGCTTCAAGTGATGCGCCAGTCCGATCGGCACGGCGCCAAGGGCAAGGCTCTTTGCCGCCGGCATCAGCCGTCCCCACACCGTGTAGCCGCCTTCGCCGTCGAGCACATCGCCAACGCGCAGATCGCGCTTGGCCACCGCGACAGCATCGCCGCGGAATGAGAGCGGCTGGCCGGTGGCCTCGCCGCGCAACGCCGCCGACAGCACCGAGATGTTCAGTTCGAGTCCGATCAGGTGATACGGCTTGTACATCGCCGCGTAGCGCCCGGAGGCGTCGGTCTTCAACCCGTATTGCCGGAAGCATGCGGCGGCATAATCGTTCGGCGCCTCGAGCACGACATAGACGCCCCAGCGCAGATCGCGAAACACCGGACGGCCGTCGCGCTCGACCGACGACACGACTTCGACCATGCCCGGCCGCTTCAGGATGCCGCCGGCGCTGGCGGGCCGCAGCACATGCGGCAGGTCATCGACGCCGCACGGCGGAAAGGCGAGCCCCTCGTCCGGCACATCGAGGCCGGTCGCGTTCGCGATCGCCGCCATTTCGATGGCCGACTTTGTGCCGTCGAGAAACGAATTGAACATCTGCGGATTCATGCCGGCGGCCTGCGCCTCCTGCGGCGTCAGGCCGTAATGGCTCCACACATCGTCCGGCGTCACGTCGTGATAGGCCGGCAGATACTTCGTGCCCTTCCCGGCGGCGACGACGTGGAAGCCGGTGGCGCGCGCCCAGTCCACCATCTCGGCGGTGAGCGCCGGCTGGTCGCCATAGGCGAGCGAATAGACAACGCCGGCGCTTCGCGCTTCCTCGGCGAGCAGCGCGCCGGCCAGCACATCGGCCTCGACATTGACCATGACGATGTGCCGGCCCGCCGCGATGGCGGCACGCGCATGGCGGATGCCGGCCGCCGGATGGCCGGTGGCTTCGATCACCACCTCGGCTTGCGTCTTGCCAATGGCGCCGATGCCGTCGTCGGTGAACGAGGTTGCCGCAATCCGGTCTTCGCTCCAGCCGACAGCGCGGCAGGCCTCGCGCGCGCGATCCGGTGACAGATCGGCAATCGCCGCCACTTCGAGGCCGGGTGTGTGCGGCACCTGCGACAGGAACATGGAGCCGAACTTGCCGGCGCCGATCAGCACCACGCGGACGGGACGTCCCTCCGCGTGGCGGCGGTTCAACAACTGATGCAGGTTCATGAGTGTCTACGCCGCCTGCTTCTGCGCGCGGGCGAGACGGACCAGCGCGTCGTCATCGACCGTCTCGATCGGCGCGAAGTCCTGATGCGCGATGAACTCCGGCCGCGTCGGTATGCGGATGTAATTGGAGACGGCATTGAGCGTCAGATAGACGATCTTGCGCGGGTACGGCGTGATGTTGCCGGCCGAGCCATGCACCAGATTGCCGTGGAACATGAGCATGCTGCCCGGCTTGCCGGTCGGCGCGACGATGCCGCCTTCGTTGACGAGGCGCGTCACCGTTTCTTCGTCGAGCGTCCACAGTGGGTAGGACGTTGTCTCGAGATCGTGCGAGGCCTGAAGATCGCCGGCGAGGTGGCTTCGCGGCACCAGCATCAGCGGGCCGTTGATTGGCATCACCTCGTCGAGAAAGATCGAGATGTTCATGGCGCGGGGCTCGGGCATGCCGTCGTCGCGCTTCCAGGTGCCGTAGTCCTGATGCCACTGCCACACCGCGCCGGTGAAGGCTGATTTGGCGTTGATCTTGTACTGATGCATGTAGACGCGCTCGCCGAACACCTGTTCGACGGGATTGATCATGCGCGGATGCGCGCCGAGCAGGCGGAATGCTTCGTTGTACTTGTGGGCGGCGAAGGCGGTGCGTGGCGCGCCGCTTTTCTCGCGCCAGACCTCGGGGCGGTTTTCGTCGTAGATCGAAACCGCTTCGCGCCGCAGGAGATCGACCTCCTCGGGCGTGAACAGTTCGGGCAGCAGCAACCAGCCTTCGGTATGGAATTGATCGATCTGCGCCTGGGTCAGCTTCATCGTTTCCTCCTTGGTTTTGGTTGTTATCAAGTCAGGCCGCCCGTTCGAGCGACCTCAGCCTTTCCTCCGTGGTGCGCCCGGCGGCGAGCGCATGCGCTTGGGCGGCGGCTTCGGCGTCGCCGCCTGAGCCGGCCAGAACATGTTTGGCGATGGTGCGGTGTTCGGCCCAGGCGCGCGTGCGATAGTCGGCGTCGGTGAGCACCGCCGCCATCGAGCGGCGCAGATGCGGCCATTGCGGCGACGCCATTTCCTCGATCGCCGGATTGCCGGACAGGCGATAGAGCGCCCGGTGAAAGTCGAGATCGAGGGCGATGAGGTCGCTGAGCTGCGTTTGCGCATCGATCTTGTCGCCGGCGGCCAGTGCGGCTTCGAACACGCCGCGGCTCGCGGCATCGAGCATGACGCGTTCCGCCGCCAGCTTCGCCGCCAGCGCATCGAGCGCGCCGCGCACTTCATAGAGCTGGCGGATGCGCACGGCATCGAGCGGCGTGACCTGGAAACCCTTGCGGCCGCTTTCGACGACCAGGCCCTGCCGGTGCAGCAGGTGCAAAGCATGGCTGACCGGCTGGCGCGACACGCCGAGCTTTTCGGCCAGCGCCTGCTGCCGGATGCGATGGCCCGGCTCCAGCGAGTGATCGACGATCGACTCGAGTATCCGGTCATAGACCTGTTGGATGAGGTTCGGAGCGACGGTCAGCGGGATCATCACGAGCTGCCAGTTTTGGAATTCCGAATTCCGAAAGACTGCGCCCTTGGATACCGCCTGTCAAATGGCCTCAAGGCGCCCCCAGGATGCGCTCGGGCGATATCGTAACGGCGATTGAGCGATCCTCGTCCGGGGTTAGTAGCTTCGCATTGTTGACAAAGCACAATTCCCGGGCGGACACTTGAGCGAGGTTCAACCATGGCCATGCCCCCGCTGTCCGCCTTGCGCGCCTTCGAGGCCGCCGCCCGCCATCTCAGCCTGACGCTGGCGGCCGGCGAATTGAACGTGACGCCCGGCGCGCTGAGCCATCAGATCCGCGGCCTCGAGGACATGCTCGGCGTCAAGCTGTTCGAGCGGCGCGTGCGCTCGATCGCGCTGACTGCCGCGGGCCAGCAACTCTATCCCGGCCTTCAGGCCGGCTTCGGCCACATCCGCGACGCGGTGGCGAATTTGCAAGCGCGGAATAATTCGCAGGTGCTGGTGCTCAGCACGTCGCCCGGCCTGACGGCCAAATGGCTGGTGCCTCGCCTCTATCGCTTCGCCGCCGCCTATCCCGACATCGACGTGCGCATTTCGGCGACAGCGACCAACGCCAATTTCGTCAATGACGGCGTGGACATGGCATTGCGCAACATGGCCGACCCGCCGCAAATCGACGCAACGCTCGAAGCCGAGAAACTGATCGATGTCTTCTATGTGCCGGTGTGCAGCCCGCGGCTTCTGGAAAAGAGCGGGCCGATCCGCAATCCGGCCGAGCTCGCGCAACTGCGGTTGATCCATGACGACTCGCTGATCGCCCGCAAGGCGCGGCCGGACTGGAGCGAATGGTTCAATGTCGCCGGCGTCGGTGACGTCGATCTGCAGCGCGGCCTGCGTTTCAACAGCGCCGATCATGCGCTCGACGCCGCCTGCGAAGGCGCCGGCGTGCTGCTGTCCTATGATTTGCTCGCCTATGACGATCTGCGCAGCGGCCAGCTCGTGATGCCGTTTCCGCTGGCGCTGCCGTCGGGCCGCGCGTTCTTCCTGGTGCGGCCGAAGGCGCGCAAACCGCCCGCGGCCGCCGAAGCCTTCCGCACATGGATCCACGCGGAAGCGCAAGCGCTCGACTGGGGGACAATCCGCGGCGATGCGCCGGTCAAAGACAGTCGCGCCGCGGTCAGGCGTCGCAAATAGATTCGCAAGCCAGCGAGCGCCCAAAACTTGGGCGCATTTGCCGATAATTGATGCGGCGTTATCGCAACTGCGAAAAGGAATTTGAAACCATATCGGGCGAGTTTGATGGCGAGATTATTTCTCCATCCGAGCCCGGAATGTCAGCCCGCAGCCGCTCTCGATTGCCGCGACCCGCATTGTGGATCGCGGCGCCGGTGTTTTTTGTCTGCGCCGCCGGCATCGGGGTGTTTCATATTTTTCAGTCATCCTTGGCCGCTTTCGCCGTCGGGCTGATCGGCGCGCTGCTGGTCGGCCTCTATGCCGACCGCCGCCTGTCGTCGGCAATCGGCGCCATCAGTGCCATTGCCGGCGGCGATCGTTACACCAGCCTGCCGGAGATGATCGGCGATGGCGCCATGCAGAACTTCGGCGAGACCGCCGACCGCATCCGCACCGCGCTGATCGAGGCCGACACGTTGTCGGTCGATCAGAACCGGCGCGAGACCGAAGCGCGGCTGCATCACGCCGGCCGTCATTTCTTCACCGGCAACTTCCGCCGCGCCATCGAGGACGTCGTCAGCGCCTTCACCCAGGCCGGCGAGCGCATCCGCGGCACCGCCGGCGAACTGACCAAGACCAACCGGCTGATGGCGCAGCAGGTGACGGCGTCGTCCGACGCCGCGGCGCGTGCGGCCGAGGAAGTCGCCGGCGTTGCCGCCGCGGCGCAGGACGTGCAGGCGCTGACGGTCGATTCGGCGCGCCAGGTCGAGGCGGCGCGCGCCGCCACGCATCGCACCGTGTCGGAGCTGACGCGCGCCGACGAGACCATGCGCAATCTCGGCCTCGCCGCCGGCCGCATCGAGCAGGTCATCAAGCTCATCCAGGCGATCGCCGGCCAGACCTCGCTGCTGGCGCTCAACGCCACCATCGAAGCGGCGCGCGCCGGCGAATCCGGACGCGGCTTCGCGGTGGTTGCCGCCGAGGTGAAGGAGCTGTCGCGCCGCACGCAGCAGGCGACGCACGAAGTCTCGACCCAGGTGCACGACATCCAGGCCGCGGTGGACGAAGCGGCGCAGGCCATCGTCGCCGTCGATCAAAGCGTCGCCGCCATGAGCCACGTCAACGAGACCGTGACACGGCTGATGGAGCAGCAGATCGTCAAGCTCGACCGCATCGGCACCGACGCGCGCAAGGTCGCCGCGACGGTGAACGAGGCATTGCCAAGCATCCGCACCGTGGTCGCCGATGTCGCCGACGCCGGCGACGCCGTGCTCGCCACCGCCGACGACCTGATGACGCGGGCGCAGTCGCTCACCGCGTCGGTCAGCCGCTACTTCGCCGATCTCGATCACGGTTCTATCAAGGTTGGCGTGCTGCATTCGCTGTCCGGCACGCTCACGGCCAGCGAGCGGCCGCTGCAGCAGATGCTGGTGATGCTGATCGAGAAGCTCAACGAGGCCGGTGGCCTGCTCGGCCGCCCGGTTGAAGCCGCGATCATGGATCCGCGCTCCGACACGGAAGCCTATGCCGGCCAGGCCGAAGCGCTCCTGAGCGAGCACAAGGTCGCGGCGATCTTCGGCTGCTGGACCTCGGCGTCACGCAAGGCGGTGCTGCCGGTGCTGGCCGCGCACGATGCGCTGCTGTTCTATCCGAGCCAGTACGAAGGCGAGGAGCAGTCGCCGCATGTCGTCTACACCGGCGCGACGCCGCAGCAGCAGGCCCTGCCCGCGGTCGATCATCTCATCGGCCTCGGCCGCCGCCGCTTCTTCCTCGTCGGCACCGACTACGTCTATCCCCGCACCACCAACGCCATTGTCCGCAACTATCTCGAAGGCGCGCACGGCATCGGCGCCGATGCGATCGATGAGCTCTACACGCCGTTCGATGAAACCAGCTGGCGCGACACCGTTCATCGCATCCGCCGCTTCTGCGGCAAGGACGGCGCCATCGTCGCTACGCTGTCGGGCGACTCCAACGTGCATTTCTTCCGCGAGCGCGCGCGCCAGGGCCTCGATGCCGACATTCTGCCGGTGATGAGCCTGTCGCTCGGCGAAGCCGAAATGCCGGCGCTGCACGAGCGCAATCTCGTCGGTCACATGGTGGCGTGGAATTACCTGCACACGCTCGACACGCCGGAGAATCGCGCCTTCATCGCCGAGTGGCGGCGCTTCACCGGCGATGCCAATGCCATCACCAACGATCCGATGGAGGCGACCTGGATCGGCTTCCAGCTGTGGACGCAAGCGGTGACCGCCGCCGGCACCACCGAGCCGCGCGCCGTGCGCGCGGCGCTCGCCGGCCGCTCGATCCGCGCGCCGTCGGGCTTCGACGTGCGGCTCGATCCGGTGAACCAGCATCTGCATAAGCCGTCGGTGATCGGCCGCATGGATGAAAAGAACGTCATCTGGCCGGTGCGCGTCAGCGACGGCCTGATCGCGCCGGCGCCGTGGAGTGAGTGGCTGGCGAAGCAGACCTTGAAGCGCGCCAGCTGATGGGCTGTGCGCACCTCCACACTCCGCTCGTCCCCGCGCAGGCGGGGACCCAGTCTTTTGCTTTCTGGATTCCCGCTTTCGCGGGAAAGAGCGGAGTAAATGGTCAGCTCATCGCCTTGATCGCTTCCGCGATCTTCCCCGGCTCCATCACCGGCAGCGAGCAGCGCTCGCCGACGCAGACGAAGGCGGCGCTGCCCGACACCGCTTTCACCTTATCCTGCGCCGGATGCGACGGCGGCAGTGCTTCCGGTGACGATGCGCGCAAAACAATTCGAGAAAGATGCGGCAACTTCAGCGCCTCCTGCGCGAACGCTTCCGCGTCCGGTCCGACGCACACGACCTCCGCGGCGCGCAGCCGGAAGTCGAGCGCATTGAGCAGCGCGACGTGGCCGAACAGGTTCTGCGCCGCCGTGGCGAGAATATTCTCGAGCAGCCGGTCGGCCTGCGCGCGCCACTTGTCGTCGCCGGTCAGCGCCGCGAGCCGCACCAGGTTCTCGGCGGCAACCGAATTGGGGTTCGGCGTCGCGTCGTCATTGGTCGCGGCCGGGCGCACCACCAGCCCTTCCGCATCGTCGGCGGTGAGGAAATAGCCGCCATTGCCGGGATTGGCGTAATGGCGGTCGAGCGCCGCCTGCCAGACCAGCGCCTGATGCAGATAGGCGGCGTCGCCGGTCGCCTCGTTGAGCGCCAGCGCCGCGCGGATCATGCCGGTAAAATCCGACGCCAGACCGGGAAACAGCAGCTTGCCGCCACGATAGGAGTGCCCGAGACGGTCGCCCTTCGTCATATTATTGGTAATGAAATCATAGGCTTGCCGCGCAATATCGAGCCATTTCGGCTCGTCGAAGGCGCTGGCGGCATGCGCCAGGGCGGCGATCATCAGCCCGTTCCAGTCGGCCAGCACCTTGTCGTCGAGGCCGGGTCGAATTCGTTTCTCTCGTTCTGTCAACAACTTACCGCGCAACATGACCAGCCGCGCCTCATCGGCCGGGGGCGACCCCTCGGCTCCCATGTTGCGCGGTAAGTGCTTGAGGCGATTGAGGATGTTGTGCCCTTCGAAGTTGCCTTCTTCGGTCACATCGTATTGCGCTGCAAAATAGTCGGCATCCGGCCCCAGCAGCTCGCGGATTTGCCGCAGCGACCAGACATAGAACTTGCCCTCCTCGCCCTCGGAATCGGCGTCGAGCGATGACGAGAAGGCCTTGGTTTCGTTGGTCATTTCCCGCTGGAGCCAGCCGACCGTCTCGGCGGCGCGGGCGCGGTAGAGCGGGTTTTTGCTGCGGGTCCAGGCTGCAGCAATCAGGTCGAGAAGCTGGGCGTTGTCGTACAGCATCTTCTCGAAATGCGGCACCAGCCAGTGCTCATCGACCGAGTAGCGGGCAAAGCCGCCGCCGAGGTGGTCGTAGATGCCGCCTTCGCAAATATGGGTCAGCGTGAAGTCGGCGAGGTCGAAGAAACGCGGATCGCCGCCGCGGTCCCCCGCCCGCCACAGCATCTCGTAGAGCGAGGTTTGCGGAAATTTCGGCGCGCCGCGCAGGCCGCCATTGCCGGTGTCGAAGGCGTTGCCGAGCTGCTTGGCGGCAGCATCGAGCTCCTTGAGCCCGATCGTGACCTGGCCTTCGGGCCGCGCCGCTTGGCCGAGGCGCGCCAGGAGCGCGGCGCGGTTCTGCTCGATCTTAGCCGGCTCCTCGCGGAACAGCCGCGACACCTCGCGCAGGATGTCGGTGAAGGCCGGCCGGCCGAATTTCGATTCTTTCGGAAAATAAGTGCCGCCCCACACCGGCTCGCCGGCCGGCGTCAGGAACATGGTGAGCGGCCAGCCGCCCTGCTCGCCGAGCAGATGCAGCGCGTTCATGTAGATCTGGTCGATGTCGGGGCGCTCCTCGCGATCGACTTTGATGTTGACGAACAGCTCGTTCATCACGCGCGCGGTGGCTTCGTCCTCGAAGCTCTCATGCGCCATCACATGGCACCAGTGACAGGCCGCATAGCCGACCGACAGCAGGATCGGCCGGTTCGAACGCTTGGCTTCGGCGAGCGCTTCCGGCCCCCACAGCCACCAGTCCACCGGATTGTGCTGGTGTTGCAGCAGATAAGGCGACGTCGCGTCGCTGAGGCGGTTGGTGTGCGTGGAGTTACCTGCTGTCATCGCAATCACTCTGCTGTCGTCCCGGCCAGGCGCCACGCGGCGCGCGAGCCGGGGCTTATATCCACTAACGTCTCGGGTAACGGAAAGACAGGGGATATGGGTCCCCGGTTTCGTGGCGCGACAAAGACTACTTCGCCCCTGGCGGTGGCGTTCCGTCATCCGTGCCGGCCAGCAGTGCCGGCCCGATCAGGCCGATGATCGCTTTCCAGGTCTGGTTCTTGAGTTCGACCAGCGGCGGATTCGCCAGTTCCGCAACGGTGGCCGCGGTGGCCTCGCATCCCGTCACCAGCCGCGCGATCTTCACTTCGCCGTCGGTGTAATAGCGGTCGCCGCCGCCGTTCCATGCCAGCAGTGTCGGGCCGATGCCGGTGACCTCATAGATCGCCTCGACCACTTGCGCCTGTTTGAGGTCGTCGGTCAGGCCGTCACGTTCGGCGTCGATGTCGGGCGCGATGTGATGCGTGATCTGGCCGGTGTAATGGCTGATGCCGACACTGCGGTCGAACGTCACGGCGCCGAGCCAGACCGGGCGCCCTTCCTCACCCTGCGCCAGCACCTGCCAGTAACGCACGTGGTGGCGGCGGTCGGCGCTGTTGCCTGCGGGCTTTTCGAAAGCAAGGTCCTCGCGGCGCCCGTCGTAGTAAAGGTTGCTCACCGGCGCGTCGCGATACGGGCGGTGCATGACGACGCTGCCGATGATGTCGATGCTCGAGCGCAAGGTGATCGGGTCGGCCGGAAACCAGCCGGCTTTGTGCATGGCGCAAAGCACATCCTCCTTTCCGCCCACCAGCCCGGCATTGATGGCGTCGCCGGGAATGCCCTGCGCGGTGCGCGTGATCATCGACAGTCCGGCCAGTTTCTTTTGATGCTCGTAGTGCGTCTAGGCAAAGGGCAGCAACACATAGGCGACGGCCACGTAGAGCATGACGGCCGCGGCGACGGCATAGGCTGTCCTGACGGTGGCGCGGCGATGACGCATGCGCATAAGACTAGGCGCGGCATGCCGCGCTGTCATGGACTCCGTGGACAGCGCAAAACCGGCTTACCTGACGCGCTGCCAGGTCTCGCTGCGGCAAAGCATGAGGGAATTGCAGGCTTTCAGGCTGAGCGTGTCACGGCTCTGAATAGTGACAATGCCGGTGAGCATCTCGCCGCTTTCAAGATCGAGTACCGGGCCCTCCCACATGTTGTGAGCGGTCTTGGCGGCGTTGTTGAGCAGCATCTTGCCGTTGCTGTTTCGGAGCTTGGACGCGGTGATGCGCGCGCACAGTCTGTCGCCGCACGCGTAGAAGCGTGCTTCGATCTGCGCATCGGCGCGCTGCCAGGGTCCGACCGGCGTCATCGCCGGCGAGGGTCCCGTCAGCAACCCGGTAAAGACGGCGACAATGCTGGAGACGAGGAGATCGATCATCGATACCGATCGTGGTTAGTGGGGCGGGCGAGGTACGCTATCATGCCGTCGCGCCGTTTGACATTGACGCGACGGAGCCGTGGCGCATGGAGGAGAAACGCGTGCGATTCATCAATTCACCGGCATCGCGGGGGCTGAAGCTGCCGTTCAGTCAGGCGGTTCAGGTTGGCGATGTGCTTTATCTGTCGGGCCAACTTGGCAACAGGCCGGGCACGCTCGAGCTGGTACCGGGCGGCATGGAAGCCGAGGCGCGGCAGACCATGGAAAACATCGGCGCGGTGCTGAAGGAGAACGGCCTGTCCTTCGCCGACGTCTTCAAGGTGACCGTGATGATGGCCGACATGGCGAAGTGGGCAGACTTCAACAAGGTCTATGTCACTTATTTCGATGCGGACCGCCTGCCCGCGCGTTCGGCCTTCGGCTGCAACGGTCTGGCGCTCGGCGCGCAGCTCGAGCTCGAATGCATGGCGTATGTGGGCGGGGCTCGATAGGCGCGTTGCATGATCCGATCATCGCGGCGGCCTTGACCTGAGCCGCCGTTGGGCGTTTGCCTGCGCCTCATGTCCGACGGCAAGCCAGCGACCATCTTCGCCCTCTCCTCCGGCCGGCCGCCGGCCGCCATCGCGGTGATCCGCATATCCGGCCCGCGCGCCGGCGCCGCGCTCGAAGCGCTCGGGGTCAAGGTGCCGCCGCCGCGGCAGGCCAAGCTCGCGCGCATGCGCGATCCGCGCAGCGGCGAGATCATCGACGAAGCGCTGGCGCTGTGGTTTCCCGGGCCGAACAGCGAGACCGGCGAGGACGTCGCCGAATTGCAGGGTCATGGCGGGCCGGCGGTGATCGCCGCCATTCTCGATGCGCTGGGTTCGATCGACGGCCTGCGCATGGCCGAGCCGGGCGAATACACGCGGCGCGGCTTCGAGAACGGCAAGCTCGACCTGACCGCGGTGGAAGGGCTGGCCGATCTGGTTGCGGCCGAAACCGAGGGCCAGCGCCGTCAGGCGTTCCGGCAGATGAAGGGTCTGCTCGGCGATCGCGCCGAGACGTGGCGCAAACGGCTGATCCAGGCTTTGGCGCTGGTCGAAGCCCGTATCGATTTTTCCGACGAAGCCGATGTGCCGGAAGATCTGCTCGGCCCGGCGCTCGCCATTGTGCAGGAACTGCGCGACGAGATCGGCACGGCGCTGGCCGATGGCGGGCGCGGCGAACGGTTGCGCGAAGGACTGGTGGTAGCGATCGCCGGGCCGCCGAACGCCGGCAAGTCGACCTTGCTCAATCGCCTGGCGCAACGCGAAGCGGCGATTGTTTCGCCGCACGCCGGCACGACGCGCGACGTGATCGAGGTGCATCTCGATCTCGGCGGTTTTCCGATGACGCTGCTCGATACCGCCGGCATTCGCGAGACCTCCGATCCGGTCGAGATGGAAGGGGTGCGCCGGGCGCGCGCCCGGGCGGCGGCTGCGGACCTGGTTCTGTGGGTGACGGATGCGACGGGGTCCGGCGATCCCGGCCCCGATCTGGGGGCGGAGGGCGGCCGCCACGTGCCGATCTGGCGGATTGCCACCAAGATCGACCTGCTGGACGCCGGTTCCGCGGCTTTGCTGCGCAGCAAGGAGGCGCAGCATCGAGCTGCCGAGGCTTCCATGCTGCGCAGCAAAGAGCGCGAACCGGGGTCGGTCAGCCAAAACAGCTCTCGAGGCTCCGGCCCAGCGACGCGTGGCCGGGAGCCCGGGCGTTCGGTCGGTCCGGACACCGGTACAAGGGTACTCAGAAAGAGTGAATCGGAGTCCACCGAAGCGCCGGGCGGGAATCTGGCTATTACGGCAGCGAATTATAGAAGTGAACATAAAAACCCATCTTTGGCCGAATTAAGGTTCACTTTATCGGGCCAATTCGGCGACGGTGTTGATCGCCTGGTCACCGCGCTGTTCCGCTTTGCCGAATCGCAGCTCGCAGGCGCCGAACAGGCTTTGGTGACGCGGCAGCGCCACCGTCAAAGTCTTGCTGCGGTGCAGCAAATCTTGAACGAGGCGCTGGCTCGTTTCGGCGGTTCCCGTGGTGAGGGGCAGGAGGAACTGTTCGCCGAAGAACTCCGTCGTGCCGCTGTGGAATTCGGCCGCCTGACGGGACGGGTGGACGTCGAGGACATTCTCGACGTCATTTTCCGGGACTTCTGTATCGGCAAGTGACGGGACGTCCCGATGTTTCACGTGAAACATCGGGACGTCCCGAACCTTTTGACCGGGTCCGGCCGGTCCGGTAAAGGGACGTCCATGTCCGAGTTTCAGGCTCATTTCGACGTCGTCGTGATCGGCGGCGGCCACGCCGGCTGTGAGGCCGCGGCCGCTGCGGCGCGTATGGGCGTGCGGACGGCCCTCGTGACCCACAAGTTCGCCACCATCGGCGCCATGTCCTGCAATCCCGCCATCGGCGGGCTCGGCAAGGGGCATCTCGTGCGCGAGATCGACGCCCTCGACGGCCTGATGGGCCGGGTCGCCGACCAGGGCGGCATCCAGTTTCGCGTCCTCAATCGCCGCAAGGGCCCGGCCGTGCGCGGCCCGCGGGCCCAGGCGGACCGCAAGCTCTACGCCGCCGCGATGCAGGCCGCGATCCGTACGACCGCCAATCTCGAGGTCATCGAGGCCGAAGCCGACGATCTGGTTGTCAAAGACGGCCGGGTGGCGGGAGTTCGGTTCGCGGATGGCCGCGAGATCGGCTGCGGGGCGGTGGTTCTGACCACCGGGACGTTCCTGCGCGGCCTCATTCACATCGGCGAGAAGCAGATTCCGGCCGGCCGGGTCGGGGAGGCGCCGGCTCTGGGCCTGTCTGGGACGCTTGAGCGGGCCGGTCTGGCCCTCGGCCGGCTCAAGACCGGGACCCCGCCGCGTCTCGATGGCTCGACCATCGACTGGCAGGCGCTCGAAATGCAGCCGGGCGACGATCCGCCGGAGCCGTTCTCGGTCCTGACCGACCGGATCACGACCCCGCAGATCGAATGCGGCATCACCCGGACGACGTCGACGACTCATGAGGTCATCCGCGCCAACGTCCATCGCTCGCCGATGTATTCGGGCCAGATCGCCTCGACCGGTCCCCGGTACTGCCCGTCGATCGAGGACAAGATCGTCCGTTTCGGTGAGCGCGACGGGCACCAGATCTTCCTGGAGCCGGAAGGCCTCGACGATTCAACGGTTTATCCCAACGGCATCTCGACCTCGCTGCCGGAGGACGTCCAGGCCGCGATCGTGACGTCCATTCCGGGGCTCGAAAAGACCCGGATCGTGCGTCCCGGTTATGCCATCGAGTACGATTTCGTCGATCCGCGTGAGCTCAAGCTCACTTTGGAGACCAAGAAGCTCGCCGGCCTGTTCCTGGCGGGGCAGATCAACGGCACCACGGGCTATGAAGAGGCCGCGGCGCAGGGGCTTCTGGCCGGTCTGAACGCTGCCGCGCTGGCATCTAGCTCACCGGAGATCACCTTCGACCGCGCCGAGTCCTATCTCGGCGTCATGGTCGATGACCTCACGACCCGCGGCGTCAACGAGCCGTACCGGATGTTCACCTCCCGCGCCGAATATCGCTTGCGGCTGCGGGCTGACAACGCCGACCAGCGGCTGACCGATAAGGGCATCGCCATCGGCTGCGTCGGGCAGGAGCGGGCGGCCTATCACCGAACCAAGCAGGACGCGCTCGATGCGGTCCGAAGCTTCGCCAAGTCGGTGTCTCTGACCCCGAAGGAGGCCGAGAAGCACGGCCTCACCCTGAACCAGGATGGCCAGCGCCGCACGGCGTTCGAGCTGCTCAGCTATCCGGCCATCTCCATCGCCGACCTGGCGCGGATCTGGCCGCAGCTCGGCGAGCTGGAGCCCAATATCGCCGAGCAGGTCGAGATCGACGCCAAGTATGATGTGTATCTCAGCCGGCAGAATGCCGATATCGAGGCCTATCGCCGGGATGAAGGCTTCGCGCTGCCGGAAACGATCGATTATGCCTCGCTCCCCGGGCTCTCGAACGAGGCCAAGCAGAAGCTGCTGCTTCACAAGCCGCGCACCATCGGCCATGCCGCAAAAATTGACGGCATCACCCCGGCAGCGCTCACCCTTCTCGTCGCTCATGTGAAGCGCGGCCGCGGCAAGAAGCCGTCGGTCCAATCGGCGTGAGCAAGCCGGGGCAGGGCGCGCCTGACCTCGCGGCCGACAAGGCCCGCGCGCTGGCGCTCACGCCTGTTTCACGTGAAACACTTGCGAAGCTGGAGCAGTTTGTGGCGCTGCTGCTGAAGTGGCAGCAGACGACCAACCTCATCGCGCCGTCCACGATTCCGCAAATCTGGACCCGGCACGTCGCGGACTCGCTGCAATTAACCGAACTGGTCCCGGACGCAACGACCTGGATCGATCTCGGCTCCGGCGGCGGCTTCCCGGCCATCCCGGTCGCCTGCGTGCTCGCCGGCAAGCCCGGCGCCATGGTCCACCTCGTCGAGAGCAACGGCAAGAAGGCTGCGTTTCTCCGCGAGGCCATCCGCGCAACCGGGGTGCCGGCGCAAGTGCATGCCGAGCGAATCGAAAAATTTGTCGCTACCACTGTGAACAGCGTGGATGTGGTGAGCGCCCGGGCGCTCGCCCCATTGAAAACCCTGTGCGATCAAGCGTTTGCTCTGATCGAGCGGGGGGCCATTGGCCTCTTCGCCAAAGGACTAGATGTAGAGGCTGAATTGACCGAAGCCTCTAAATATTGGAAAATCGACGCGACCACAGTGCCGAGCAAGACGAGTCCCGATGGCTGTATCGTCGTCGTTCGCCACCTGGCCGCGCGCTGAACATGATCGAGGGCCATCACGGCCGCAGGACTAAGCCAATGACCGACACGTCCGATCCCATCCACCCGAGCGCCCCGCCGGTTGCCAGCGACCCGCAGGTGGTGCCGTTCGAAAAGCCGGTCGCGCCTGACACGCCGCGGCCGGGCCCGCGCGTCATCGCCATCGCCAACCAGAAGGGCGGCGTCGGCAAGACCACCACGGCGATCAATCTCGGCACCGCCCTCGCCGCCATCGGCGAGCATGTGCTGATCGTCGATCTCGATCCGCAGGGCAACGCCTCGACCGGGCTGGGCATCCAGCACAAGGAGCGCGGCGTCTCGACCTACGACGTGCTCGCCGGCCAGGCGCCGATGCGCGACGCCGTCATCCCGACCGCGGTGCCGAAGCTGCACCTCGCGCCCTCGACCATGGACCTGTCCGGCCTCGAGCTCGAGATCGGCCAGCAGCGCGACCGCGCTTTCCGTCTGCGCACCGCGCTCAACAACATCAACAACGGCTCGCCCGCTTTCGACTTCACTTACGTGCTGGTCGATTGCCCGCCGTCGCTCAACCTGATCACCGTCAACGCCATGGCGGCGGCGAATTCGATTCTCGTGCCGATGCAGTGCGAGTTCTTCGCGCTCGAAGGTCTGTCGCAGCTTCTCAAGACCGTCGAGGAAGTGAAGAAGAATCTGAACCCGACATTGTCGATCCACGGCATCGTCATGACGATGTACGACTCGCGCAACAACCTCGCCAATCAGGTCGTCGCCGACGTGCGCCAGTTCATGGGCAAGCAGGTGTACGACACCGTGATCCCGCGCAACGTGCGCATTTCGGAAGCGCCGTCCTATGGCAAGCCGGTGCTGGTTTACGATCTCAAATGTGTCGGCAGCGAAGCGTATTTGCGTCTCGCCACCGAGATCATTCAGCGCGAGCGCGCATTGAAGGCGGGCTAAGTGCTGCGACGAACCTTGCCGCGCGAAATCGCGGCGTCCGCGCATCTCGACGGCATGAGCATCTCGGAGCGGATGGACCGGCTCCACGATCGCGTGCGCCGTCAGGATGACGGCCAACCAAGTGACGACAAGAAGAAACGGCGTGAGGACGAGTTGATGGCATCAGGAGCGGCGTCGATGGCGGATCATTCGCGACTGGGTCGAGGCCTTGCCTCGCTGATGGGGGAGGTGGCGCAGGAAGCGCCGGCGGCCGCCAACGCGCCGCGCAAACCGCGCAAGGCGCCGGTCGAGAAGCTGCATCCCAATCCGCGCAATCCGCGCCGCGATTTCACCGAAGCGCAGCTCGCCGAGTTGTCCGACTCGATCAAGGAGCGCGGCATCATCCAGCCGATCGTCGTGCGGCAGTTGCCGGACAACGAATACGAGATCATCGCCGGCGAGCGCCGCTGGCGCGCAGCGCAGCGCGCCGGGCTGCATGAGGTGCCGATCGCCATCGTCGATGCGACCGATGTGCAGTCGCTCGAATTCGCCATCATCGAGAACGTGCAACGCGCCGACCTCAATGCCATCGAGGAAGCCGCCGGTTACGTCGCGCTGATGGAGCAGTGCAATCATACGCAGGAGCAAGTGGCGCAGATCGTCGGCAAGAGCCGGCCTTACATCGCCAACCTGGTGCGCCTGCTGAAGCTGCCCGATCCGGTCAAGCGCATGGTGCGCGACGGCAAGCTGTCGGCCGGTCATGCGCGTCTGCTCGTCGGCCATATCAACGCGCAGGTGCTGGCCGAGATGGCGGTGGACGAAGGCTTCAGCGTCCGTCAGCTCGAGGAGTGGGTGCGCGAGGACAACGCCAAGCCCGGCGATGCGACGATGGATCTTCAGATGAAGAAGATCGCGTCCGGCCTTGCCAAGCAGAAGGATCCCGACACGCGCGCGCTGGAGCGGCGGCTGACCGACGCGCTCGGGCTTGAAGTAACGATCGACGGCAAGGGCGAGAAGGGCACCTTGCACATCAAGTACAAGGACCTCGACCAGCTCGACGGCGTGTTGCGCAAGCTGGGTGCGGGCTAGGGCCTGGCGCAACCGCTTTCACGTCGAATCTGAAAAGTCTCTGTCATGGCCGGGCCGCCCGAAGGGCGAGACCCGGCCATCTCGTTTAGGTGGGCACGGGTTTTGTTTCACGCCTCACCTCCCTAAGCGGGATCACCGGGTCACGCGCCTTCGGCGCGGCCCGGTGACGACACCGCAGTTGTTTCAGGACAGACTATCGCCGTGTCATGGCCGGGCTTGTCCCGGCCATCCACGTCTTCTTTCTTTGAAGCTGCCTCAAGGCGTGGATGCCCGGCACAAGGCCGGGCATGACGTCGGAAAGGGTGGCGTCTGGAGCGACTACCGTTTGGCGCGGGCGTGGCCGTTCGTCTTGCCGTTCGCTTTCGCGTGGAAGACACCGTTCATCGCCTTGCCATTCAAGACTTTCCCGTTCGCCGGCTTCTTGAGAAACGCCGCGCACAGCGCCGGATCGAACTCGCGATAGTCGTTGGTGATCTCGGCGCCCTTCGGGATATCGACCGCGGCGATGACATAGCCGCCGCGCAGCACGGTATTGGGATTCTCGGCATGGTTCATGTGGTGGTCGTTGTCGACCGTGAACAGAATCTCGCCATCGACGCGATAGGCATAGTTCTTCAAAAAGTCGCGCGCCGCCTTGGGCAGCCGCGCGAATTGCTTCGGCGTGTAGGCGCGATCGAAACCTTCGACGAAACGCCAGATCTTGGCGCCGCGCGGAATGCGCTCGGCGGCAAAGACGCCGAGGCCGTGGATCGGGCTCTTATCGAGATAGGTCTTGACCAGAAGCATGGGTGCTTTCACCGCGACGGTCTTGCTGCAACGGGCTTTCTGTCCGCGCACCGGCCGTGTCGCCGCTTGACGACAAAAGGGTCCGGCGCCGAATCGATAACAAATCCGTCATGGAGGCGGGAGGTCCGGCGACGCCGCAGCGGCCGGCTGTCCCCAACTGCGCGGGGTCTGCCGCCACCACCGGCGGATACCGACAAGCGGCGGGCGCCGGTCAGTCCTCCGGTTCGGCGGCGTCCTTGCGCACTGACGCGTGTGCAGCGGGCAAAACGATGCGGCAAACGACACCCTGCGGATCGAAGTTCAGCCGCGCCGAGCCGCCAAAGCTGTCGAGGCTGCGTTCGATCAACTTACTGCCGAAACTTCGCCGCGACGGCATCACCACCGCGGGTCCGCCGCGCTCATGCCAGACGATCTCGATCGTGTCGCCCGCCTCCCGCACCCCGGCGTGGACCCGGCCGCTCGTGGTCGACAGGGCGCCGTATTTGGCGGCATTGGTCGCCAGCTCGTGGATGATCAACGCGACCACGGTGGGCAGCTTGCCGAACAGATCGACCTCCGGCCCCTCGACGGCGATACGGGCATCGCCGAAGGGCGCGACCTCCGCCGTCAGAATCTGCTGCAGGCTGACGCCGCCGTTCTCGCCGCGGCTGAGCAGATCGTCCGCGGTCGAGAGCGCTTGAAGCCGGCCCGATACGCTGTCCCAGATGTCCGGCTGACCGCGCAATTCGTGACGCAGAATGGCGTAGATCGTCGCGAGCTTGTTCTTCACGCGATGGCTGAGTTCATCGACGACGATGCGCCGGTATCTTTCCTCTTCGTCGATGCGCGCGACAACCATCCGATATTGGTTCGCTGCCCAGACGATGAGCCCGCCGGCAAACAGATAAAGAAGGACGCTGACGACATGGTTCTTGTCCGCCAGCACCCAGCTGAAGCGCGGCTCGATGAACAGCCACCACGACAGCACACCGTCGAACAAAGTCGTGACGATCCCGGCGGCGGCGCCGCCCACCAAAGTCGCGATCAGCAGCGCGGGAAAGAAAGTGACGAAGGGCACCGCGCCGGGCGATACCAGATCGATGAGGAGCCGCAGCAGCGTTGCGGCGAGCACGCAGGCGAGCGCCACGCCATAGGCCTCGACGGAGCCCGGCCGCGGCCCGCGGCGCACCATCGAATCGATTAATCCCGCAAAGGCGCGCATAGCGGACAAACCTCGGACCGCCACCAGCGTATCCGCTCCCTTGGCTGCTGCCTAGGGGACCGGCCTGCCGCCCTCGGCAACCGCCGGTTACATGCTGACGAAAGGGTAACGATTGAAGGCGGCCTCAGCCGTCGCGCCGGCGGGCATTGACGGCGAGCGACAACAGCGCCCGTTGCGCGATCGCTTCGGCGAGCGAGGCGTTGCGCCGTGCTTCGAGCGAGGCTTCGGCTAGCTGCCCCATGGCGCGCACCAAACCGGCGGCGGACCAGACGCGCAGGGCGTCGGCCACCTTGCGTTCGCGCGAGAAATGCACGGGCGGTGCGCCGCGTTTCATCGCGAAGTCGACGGAGTCGCCGCCGTCCACGGCAAGCCGCAGCTTGTGCAGGTTGGAGACGTGGCGGATAGCGGCCGAGATGATCGCCGCCGGCGACGAACCGCCGGCGCGGGCCTTGCCGAACTCGCTTTCGACATCGACCGTCTTGCCGGCGAAGGCGGCGTCGAGGACGCCGTCGAGCGCCAGCGCCGACGCATCGGCGACCACCGCCATGACGTCGTCGATCTCGACGCGCTCCTTGCCGCGCGCATAGAGGGCGAGCTTGCGGATCTCGTTACGCGATGCGGCGCGGTCGCCCCCGAGCAGGCCGAGCAGCGCGGTGCGCGCGTCGAGGCCGATGGCAAGGCCGGCCTCGGTCATTTCATCGTCGATGAGGCGGCCGATCGCGGCGGCGTTGTCGACGTAACAAGGCAGCGCCGCGGCGACCTTGGCCTTCTCGATCAGCGCACGCAGCGGCGACGACTTCTTCAGGTCCCCGGCTTCGATGATGATGCGGCACTCGTCCGACGGCGCGGCGATCACCTGCTCGACGGAGGCGGCGATGTTGCGCGAGCCGGGCCGCACCAGCACGGCGCGGCGGCCGCCGAACAGCGGCACGGTGTGCGCTTCCTCGACCAGGCGCGACGGATTGGCGGAGATGTCTTCGCCTTCGAGACGGACGAAGGAGAACGGATCGTTGACGTCGTCGACCGAAGCCTTGACCAGCGCTTCGACGCGCTCGCGCACCAGACCGGCGTCGGGGCCGTACACCAGAACGACCGGCGTGCGCGGGTCGGGCCTGGCGACGAATCTATCGACATCGGCGGCTTTGATGGCGGTCATGACGCTCTTGTCCCGGGCGCAGCGCGGGACGAAGTCATGCGCTGCAGAACCGGGACCGCGTCAAGCTGTGACGGTCCCGGATCTGCGATGCATCGTTTCACGCTGCATCGCGTCCGGGACAAGTCACGTCCCCGCGACGAAATACGAGGCGAGGCGGTCGCGGATCTGGTCGGCGATCACCTTGGCGGCGCGGTTCTCGGCGTCGCGCAGGCCGCGGTCGCCGGCGAAGCGCTGCTCCTGGCCGGGAATGTTGTACGACACGCGCGAGAAAGTCTGGCTGGTGAACACCACCTTGCCGGTGCCGACTTCGGTCAAGGTATAGGTGGCGTTGAGGCCGTAGTTCTGGATTTCGGGGCGCGCGCTGTTGATGTCGACGATCACCTGCCGGTTGCTGGCGTTGATCTTGATCATGAGTTTGTAGGCGGTCGTCGCCGCCGGCCCGCCGCCGGTGAGATTGGAGATCAGGTCGTTGCGAACCTCGACGCCGAGGCGCGAGATGCGGGTGCCGTTCGGCGCGTCGATCGGCAGCACCTCGACCGAGCTCAGCTTGTCGGCGATGCCCGGCGCAGCGGCGCCCGTCGGCGACGATGTCGACGAGCCATAGAGCGGCTGGAAACAGCCGGCGGTCAATCCGGCGAGCGCGAGCGCCAGCGCGGCGCGGACCAGACGTGAGGCGTTAGACGACGACATTCACGATCCTCTGCGGCACGACAATGACCTTTTTCGGGCTCTTGCCGTCGAGCACCTTTTTTACCTCATCGAGAGCGAGAACGGCAGCCTCAATCTCGTCTTTCCCGGCCTCGCGCGGCACCGTGACATCGGCGCGCTTCTTGCCGTTGACCTGGACCGGCAGGGTGATGGAGCTCTCGACCAGCAAAGCCGGCTCGACCTGCGGCCAGTTTTCGGTCGCCACCAGCGACTTGTGGCCGAGCGCGGCCCAGCATTCCTCGGCCAGGTGCGGCATCATCGGCTGGAACAGGCGGACCAGGATGTCGCCGGCCTCGCGCAGGCTCCAGGCGAAATCCGGCGACGGCGCGGTCTCGGCCGAGCCGATCGAATCCGACAGCGCGTTGGCGAATTCGTAGATATGGGCGACGCAGCGGTTGAAGCGCAGCTTGGAGATGTCGTCGCTGACATTGCTCAGCGCGCGATGCGCCGCCTTGCGAAGTTTTTGCGCTTCCGGACCAAAAGTTTCCGGGCGGCTTTGTGGTCCGGATACGTCGGCGACTTCGCCGATCAGCCGCCACAGCCGCTGCACGAAACGCCAGGCGCCCTGCACGCCTTCCTCGGTCCAGATCACGTCGCGCTCGGGCGGCGAATCCGACAGCATGAACCAGCGCGCGGTGTCGGCGCCGTAGGACGCGATAATGTCGTCGGGATCGACCGTGTTTTTCTTCGACTTCGACATCTTCTCGATCGAACCGATCTCGATCGGCTCGCCGGTCGATGTCAGCTTAGCGGTGCGCGCTTCACCCATGCCATCGATGGTGACGTTCGCCGGCTCGACCCATTGGCCCGCCTTGTCGCGATAGGTCTCGTGCACCACCATGCCCTGCGTGAACAGGCCGGCGAACGGCTCGTCCATGCCGATGTGCCCGGTCTTCTTCATCGCGCGCGTGAAGAAGCGCGAATACAGCAGATGCAGGATCGCGTGCTCGATGCCGCCGATATACTGATCGACCGGCATCCAGCCATTGGCGACGGCCGGCGTCGTTGGCGCGTTCTCGTTCCACGGATCGGTGAAGCGCGCGAAGTACCACGAGGAGTCGACGAAGGTGTCCATGGTGTCGGTCTCGCGGCGCGCATCGCCGCCGCAGGACGGACACTTGACGTTCTTCCACGTCGGATGACGGTCGAGCGGATTGCCCGGCTTGTCGAAGGTGACGTCGTCCGGCAGCTTGACCGGCAGGCTCTCGACCGGCGCCGGCACCACGCCGCACTTGTCGCAGTGGATCACCGGGATCGGGCAGCCCCAGTAGCGCTGACGCGAAATGCCCCAGTCCCGCAGGCGATAATTGACCTGGCGCTGCGCCACCGGACGGTTGCCGCGCGTCGTCGCCGCCAGCAGATTGGCGATCTTGTCGAAAGCCGCGACCGGCGTCAGGCCGTTGAGATCGATGACGTCGTTCTTTGAGTTGAACATCGTGCCGTCGCCGTCATAGGCGGTGTCGGTGACAACGAACGTGTTCGGGTCCTGGTTCGGCGGCAGCACCACCGGCGTATTGCCGAGACCGTATTTGTTGACGAAGTCGAGGTCGCGCTGGTCGTGCGCCGGACAGCCGAAGATGGCGCCGGTGCCGTAATCCATCAGGATGAAGTTGGCGACATAGACCGGCAGCTTCCAGTCGGATCGAGTGGATGCACGGCGCGGATGCCGGTGTCGAAGCCCATCTTCTCGGCGGTGTCGATCGCTTCCTGCGACGTGCCGAGGTGCTTCGCCTCGGCGATGAAGTCCGCGAGCTTCGGATTCTTCGCCGCCGCGGCCTGCGCCAGCGGATGGTCGGGCGCAATCGCCATGAACTTGGCGCCGAACAGAGTGTCCGGCCGCGTCGTGAAGATTTCCAGTTCGCTTTCACCGGACGGCGTCGTCGCGGTGTCCAGCATGAAGCGGACCAGCAGACCTTCGGAGCGGCCGATCCAGTTCTTCTGCATCAGCCGGACCTTGTCCGGCCAGCGGTCGAGCGTGTCGAGCGCCTCGAGCAATTCCTCGGCGTAATCCGAGATCTTGAACACCCACTGATAGAGATCGCGCTGCTCGACCAGGGCGCCGGAGCGCCAGCCGCGGCCGTCGATGACCTGCTCGTTGGCGAGCACGGTCTGATCGACCGGGTCCCAGTTCACCTTGCGGTATTCGCGCGCGACCAGCCCCGCCTTCATGAAGTCGAGGAACATGCGCTGCTGATGCTTGTAATAGGACGGATCGCAGGTCGCGACTTCGCGCGCCCAGTCGAGCGACAGCCCCATCGACTGCAGCTGCTTCTTCATCGCCGCGATGTTGGCGTAGGTCCATTCCTTGGGGTGGACCTTGCGGTCGATGGCCGCGTTTTCCGCCGGCATGCCGAAGGCGTCCCAGCCCATCGGGTGCAGGACGTTGTTGCCCATGGCGCTTTTGAAGCGCGCCACCACGTCGCCCATCGTGTAGTTGCGGACGTGGCCCATGTGGATGCGCCCCGACGGGTAGGGGAACATCTCGAGGACGTAGTATTTCGGCCGCGGGTCGTCGTTCTTGGTGGCGTAGATGCCGGCCGCGTCCCAGGCTTTTTGCCACTTGGGCTCGGCGGCGCGGGCGTTGTAGCGCTCGGATTTGCTCGAATCGGCGGTCATTTCAGGCTCTTTTCAGGACGGCGGCAGGTGACATGAAAGGGCTGGAGCGGTCAACAGGCTGAAATCGGGCCGGTTTTCGAACCGCCCGTCCAGACGGCCGCCCTTGAGCCAGCGCAAAGGCGGCGGTCCCGGCCCGGCATAATGGTAGTGCCATGAGCCAACCGGTCTTCCGCACCCGCGACCTGACCAAGGTCTATGTCACCGGCGCCATCGAGGTCCACGCCCTGCGCGGCGTCGATTTCGAGGCCGCCGCCGGCGAATTCGTGGTGCTGCTCGGGCCGTCCGGCTCCGGTAAGTCCACCTTCCTCAACATCATCGGCGGGCTCGACCGGGCGACCTCGGGCGAAGCCTGGTTCACCGACCACGAACTCAGCCGCTTCAGCGACCGCGAGCTCACGCTCTACCGCCGCGACCATGTCGGGTTCGTCTTCCAGTTCTACAACCTGGTGCCGAGCCTGACCGCCCGCGAGAACGTGGCGCTGGTCACCGAGATCGCCCGCGACCCGATGCGACCTGAGGAGGCGCTGGCCATCGTCGGCCTCCAGGAGCGCATGGACCACTTCCCGGCCCAGCTCTCCGGCGGCGAGCAGCAACGCGTCGCCATTGCCCGCGCCATCGCCAAAAGGCCGCAGGTGCTGCTGTGCGACGAGCCGACCGGCGCACTCGACTCAAAGACCGGCGTGCTGGTGCTCGAGGCGCTGACGCAGGTCAACGAGCAGCTTGGCGCCACGACCCTGATCATCACCCACAACGTCGCCATCCAGGACATCGCGCATCGCGTTGTCCATTTCGGCAACGGCCGCATCGTGTCCTCCAACATCGTCGCCGAGCGCAAGCCGGCGTCTAGCATCAGTTGGTGAGGGCCATGAGCGCGCTGCACGTCAAACTGTTGCGCGATCTGGTTCGGCTATGGCCGCAGGCGCTGGCCATCGCCTTCGTGCTGGCGGCGGGCGCGGCGACCTTGATCCTCGGCATCGGCGCCTATCAGTCGCTGTCGGAAACGCGCGCCGCCTATTACGAGCGCAACCGCTTCGCCGATGTCTTCGCCGACCTGACGCGCGCGCCGAAGATCGTCGAGGACGAGATAGCCCGCTTTCCCGGTGTGGCCTCCGTGGAAACGCGCATCGCCAAGATCGCGTTGCTCGATCTTCCTGCGGTTGCCGAGCCGGCCTCGGCCATGGTCGTGTCGATCCCCGATCTGCACGAGCAGAAACTCAATCTGCTCTACATGCGCAGCGGCCGGCTCCCGCTACCGGGCGACGACAACGAAGTGGTGGTGAGCGAGCCTTTCGCCAAGGCTAATCATTTCGCCATCGGCTCCACCTTCGAGGCCATTCTCAACGGCCGCAAGCGCTCGCTGCGCATTGTCGGCACGGCGCTGTCGCCGGAATTCATCTACTCGCTCGGGCCCTACGGCCTCATCCCGGACGACCGGCGCTACGGCATCGTCTGGATGCGCGAAAAGGCGCTTGCCGCCGCTTACGATCTCACCGGGGCATTCTCCAGCGTCACTCTCAAGCTGACGCGCGGAGCGTCGGAAGCCGACGCCGTCGAACGCCTCGACAGCGTCCTCGCGCGCTACGGCGGCCTGGGCGCGCATGGCCGCCGCGACCAGACCTCGCACGCTTTTCTCGACGCCGAGCTGCAACAGCTCAAGGCGATGAGCCGCATCCTGCCGCCGGTGTTCCTGCTGGTGGCCGCGTTCCTCGTCAACATGACGCTGTCGCGACTGATCCTGCTCGAGCGCGAACAGATCGGCTTACTGAAAGCGCTCGGCTACAGCGGCTTCGCCGTCGGCTGGCACTACCTCGAATTCGCGCTGGCGATCGCCTGCGTCGGCATCGTCATCGGCATCGGTGCCGGCACCTGGCTCGGCTTCGGCATGACCAAGCTCTACGCTTCCTTCTATCACTTTCCGTTCCTCGTCTTCCGCACCGACCCCGCCATCTATGTCATCGCCGGCGGCGTGACGCTCGCCGCAGCGGCGGCGGGCGCGGTGCGGGCGGTGCGCGAGGTGGTGGCGCTGCCGCCGGCGGTGGCGATGTCGCCGCCCGCGCCGGCCGTGTACCGGCGGCTTTTGCCGGAAGCGTTCTACGCCTTCATCGCCATCCCGCAGTCGCTGGTGATGGTGACGCGTCACCTCATGCGCTGGCCGCTCCGCACCGTGAGCAGCATTCTCGGCATCGCGCTGGCGGTGTCGGTGCTGGTCGGCTCGCTCTGGGCCTTCGGCTCGACCGAGCTCATGATCGACGTCACCTACAACCGCGCCGAACGGCAGAACGCCACGATCAGTTTCGTGCGCGAGCGCTCGATGCCGGCCTTCTACGATGCGCTGTCATTGCCCGGCGTGCTGACGGCAGAGCCCTACCGCTCGGTGCCTGTGCGCATCCATCACGGTCCGATCGAACGCCGCATCGCCATCAGCGGCAAGCCGGCCTCGGCCGATCTCAGCCGCGTGCTCGGCGGCGACCTCAAGCCGGTGCGCATGCCGGAAACCGGCATCGCACTCAGCGATGCGCTGGCGAAAATCCTCAAGGCCAAGGTCGGCGACAGGGTCGAAGTGGAAATCCTGGAGCGCGACCGCCGCCGCGCCACGCTGCCGGTCACCGGCATCATCGAAGGCTATCTCGGTCTCAACGCCTATATGAACCTGCCGGCGCTCAACCAGATGATGCGCGAAGGCGCGGTGATCAGCGGCGTCAACCTGCTCTACGACACCGGCCGCCAGGACGAACTGTTCAAGCGGCTCAAGGCGACGCCGGTCGCCAACTTCATCGCCCTGCAACGCACCACGCTGACGAACTTCCGCGACACGTTGCAGCAGAACCTGCTGATCATGATCACGGTCTATGTGTCGCTCGGCATGATCATCGCCTTCGGCGTTGTTTATAATTTCGCGCGTATCTCGCTGTCGGAGCAGGGCCGCGAACTGGCGAGCCTCCGTGTGCTCGGCTTCCACAAGAGCGAAGTGTCGGCGATCCTGCTGAGCGAACTGGCGGTGCTCACCATCGCGGCGCAGCCGCTCGGCTGGGCGATCGGGCATTTGTTCGCCTGGGCGATGGTGCAGGGCTTCAACAGCGAATTGTATCGCGTGCCGCTGGTGGTCGAGCGGTCTGTTTATGCCTGGGCCAGCGTCATCGTGTTCGGCTCGGCGCTGGTCTCGGGGCTGATCGTGCGCCGCCGCATCGACCGGCTCGATCTCATCGAAGTTCTCAAGACAAGGGAGTGATGGCGGTGTTCGGCAAGAATGTCAGGCGCGTCGCCGCGGCGCTGGTCGGATTGGGCATCGTCGGCCTGATCGTCTGGGCGCTGATGCCGCAGCCGGTGCCGGTCGATCTGGCGACGATCTCTACCGGGCCGCTCGAAGTCACGGTCGAAGACGAGGGCGTCACGCGGATCCGCGAGGTCTACACCGTATCGGCATCGATCGGCGGCGAGATGCTGCGCTCCTCGCTCGACGTCGGCGATGACGTTGCCGCCGGGCAGACCGTTGCCAGCATCCAGCCGACCGATCCGACGCTGCTCGATGTGCGCACCCAGCGCGTCAGCGAAGCGGCGGTGCAGGCGGCGCAAGCCGCGGTCGATCTCGCGGAAGCACAGATCAGGCAGGCGAAAGCGCAATTGGAGTTCACCAAGAACGACCTGCACCGCGCCGAAGAACTGGCGGCGAGCAAAACGATATCGGCGCGGGCGCTGGAGAAAGCCCAGCTCGATGTGGCGTCGGCGGATGCGGCGGTGGCGAGCGCCATTGCCACCCTCGAGGTGCGCAAGCGAGAACTTGAGAGCGCCAAGGCGCATTTGATCCAGCCGGGCGCGGCGCCATCGCCGTCGGCGGCGTGTTGTGTCGAGGTGCGCTCGCCGATCAAGGGCCGCGTGCTCAAGATCATCGCGGAAAGCGAGCAGGTGGTGCTGCCCGGCGCGCCGCTGATCGAACTCGGCGATCCGCACGATCTGGAAATCGCCGTCGATTTCCAGTCGCGCGACGCGGTGCGCATCAAGCCCGGCGACATTGCGCGCATCGAGAGCTGGGGCGGCGACGTGACCCTCGACGCCAAGGTCAAACGCATCGAGCCGACCGGCTTCACCAAGGTGTCCGCGCTCGGCATCGAAGAGCAGCGCGTCAAGGTCATCCTCGATTTCACCGGGCCGGATGCGGCCTGGCAGCAACTCGGTCACGGCTACCGCGTCATCGCCCGCGTCGTGGTCTGGCATGGCGACGGCTTGCTGGTGCCGCTCGGTGCGCTGTTCCGGCAGGGCGACAACTGGGCGGTGTTCGTCGCGGCCGACGGGCGGGCGCATCGCCGTCTGGTCCGGATCGCCGAGCGCAACCTGCATGCGGCGCGCGTCGTCGACGGCCTCAAGCCCGGCGATCAGGTCGTGCTGCATCCGAGCGATCGCGTGGCGGATGGCGGCCGCATCGAGCCGCGGCAGTGATGGCTACTGGCCGCCGAGCAGTTTCTCGATCGCCTTGATCAGCGTCTCGGGCTGGTAGGGCTTTTCGATCACGGGGGCGTCGGGGAGCGTCTGCGCCGAGGCGCCGCCGCTGCGGCTGCCGGTCAGGAAAACGAACGGGATCTTGCGCTCGGCGAACGCGGCGGCAACCGACGCGCTGGTGGTGTTGCCGAGATGACGGTCGAGGATGCCGAAATCCCACGGGCCCTTGTCGCGCAGGGCCTCGAGCGCCTTGTCGATGCCGGGGACCGCGAGGACTTCGGCGCCGGCGCCCTGAAGCAGTTCTTCGAGGTCGAGAGCGATGAGAAATTCATCCTCCAGGACCAGTCCCCTTTTCCCGGCAAGCGGACCACTCGCACCCGACACGTCGATCTTTCCTCCAGTTCCGGAATGGAACCGGAGGCTTGTCCCATCAGTTATCTGTGGCGCGCATTTAAAAATGACATATGCGCAAAACTATTCCGGGCGCGCCTGCCAATAGCGCCTGGGGGGACAAGAACAGAGTTAGTAGAATGTCGCTGATGGGCAATCCGAACGGGAAGCCGAACGGTCAAGTCACGCCATGCGAGCAGTGTCCGCTGCGCCGCCTGCCGTGTCTGCGCGAGTTCGCGCCCGATGAACTGGAATTCGTCAAGCGCTTCAAGACCGACGAATTACATTTAGATCCAGGCGCAACCTTTTTGCGCGAGGGATCGCGCAGCGATCAGTTGTTCACGGTGCTGTCGGGCTGGGCCTTCCGCTACAAGGTGCTCGACGACGGCCGCCGCCAGATCCTCAATTTCGCGCTGCCTGCCGACATGGTCGGCCTGCAGGGTGCGGTGATGGACGAGATGGAGCACTCGGTCGAAGCGCTGACGCCGGTCGTGCTGTGCGTGCTGCCGCGCAACCGGCTGTACGAGCTGTATTCCCAGTTTCCCAGTCTCGCCTTCGACGTCACCTGGCTGGCGGCGCGCGAGGAGCAGTTGATCGACGAACATCTGGTCAGCATCGGCCGGCGCACCGCGCTCGAGCGCGTCGCCTACCTGTTGCTGCATCTTTACCACCGCGCTTCCGAACTGGGGATGGTGAAAGACGGCAAGCTGCAGTTTCCCATCACGCAGCAGCATCTGGCCGATGCGCTCGGCATGTCGCTGGTGCACACCAACAAAACGCTCAAGCGTCTCCTGGTGACGAAGTCGATCCGCTGGCAGGGCCGGACCTTCGAGATGCTCGATCGCGGCGCCCTGGCGGAGCTTGCCGGCGGCGACATTCCGCAGACGCGCAGCAGGCGGCCCTTTATCTGACGTCTAGCGGGGCTTGTCGCTGCCGCCGCCCTTAGCTAGTCAGGATTGGCTACTCAGGATTGGGTAGTCAGGACCGGTCAGCCCAATGGAGGCGCCGGGGTCAGCCCGGGCGGTATCAGATGGATTCGGCGGCAACCGCACTGTCACATGTTCGAGGCGAGATCGCGCGCGCCTGCAAGGACGCCGGCCGCGATCCGGCAAGCGTGACGCTGGTGGCGGTCTCCAAGACGTTTCCCGCTGAGGCGATCGAGCCGGTGATCATCGCCGGCCAGCGCGTGTTCGGCGAGAACCGCGTGCAGGAAGCCAAGGGCAAGTGGCCCGCGTTGATCGACAAGCATCCCGGCATCGAACTGCATCTCATCGGGCCGCTGCAATCCAACAAGGCCAAGGAAGCCGTGGCGCTGTTCGACGCCATTCATTCGGTCGATCGAACTAGCCTGTGCGAGGCGCTGGCCAAGGAAATCGACAAGGCCGGCAAGGCGCCGAGCTTGTTCGTGCAGATCAACACCGGCGCCGAGCCGCAGAAGGCCGGCGTGCTGCCGCAGGACGCCGACGCCTTCATCAAGGCGTGCAGCGCAACCTATGGGCTGACGATCGCCGGCCTGATGTGCATTCCGCCGGTCGAGGAAGCGCCGGGCCCGCATTTCGCGCTCACCGCCAAGATCGCGGCGCGCAACAGCCTGAAGCTGTTGTCGATGGGCATGAGTGCCGACTTCGCCGACGCCATCGCGCTCGGCGCCACGCATGTCCGCGTCGGCAGCGCCATCTTCGGCACGCGGCCGCCGTTCAAGGGAGCGGAGCAATGAGCGAAAAGACCGACTTCGATCACTGGCAGGAGCGCTTCGCCGGCGACGACTATCGCTTTGGAACCGCGCCGAACGCGTTTCTCAAGGCGAATGCGAATCTCCTGCGCAAGGGCCAGACCGCTCTGGCGATCGCCGACGGCGAAGGCCGCAACGGCGTGTTTCTCGCCGAGCAGGGGCTGGATGTTCTGTCGGTCGATTTCTCACCGAATGCCCAGGCCAAGGCGTGCAAGCTCGCCGCCGCGCGCGGCGTGACGATGCGCGTCGAGCAGGTCGATATCATCAACTGGAATTGGCCGGCGAACGCGTTCGACGTCGTCGCCGCGATCTTCTTTCAGTTCGCCGGGCCGGCCGACCGGGAGAAGATCTTTGCCGGCATCAGGAGGGCGCTGAAGCCGGGCGGCCTGCTGCTGCTCGAGGGCTATCGGCCCAAGCAGCTCGACTACAAGACCGGCGGGCCGGGCAAGCTCGAGAATCTCTATACGCGGGAAATGCTGGAGACGGCCTTTGCCGATTTCGCCTCGATCGACATACGCGAATACGACACCGAGATCCACGAAGGCGCCGGCCACGGCGGCATGTCGGCGCTGATCGATCTGGTGGGAAGGAAGTAGCGAACTTCCGCCTCCGACCGCGATTCACAGCACTCAGCGAAACCGCGACGGCAGGATCGGCTTGGTCGGCGTGCCGCTGCCGAGACTCGAATCGAGCGGCTTCTTCAGCAGGCTCGAGCGCAGCCCTTCCGGACGCGGCGCCGGCGCCGCGGGCGGCGGTGGCGCATAGTTTCCCGCGGATGGCGGCGGCGCGTAGTTCGCAGCGGGCGCGGCGGGCCGCGCATATTGCGACGGATAGGCGGACGGCGGCATCGGCGCCGGGTGAGCGGGCTGCGCCGGCTGCAGCGACGGCGCATCGAACGGCGACGGCGCGTCGTCGTACATGTCGTCCGACATGCGATGGCTCATGCTGGCATTGCGCCAGCGTTCGATCACCGATGTGAGGAAGTCGCGGCTGACGCTCAGGCCGCCTTCGGAGCGCGTCGAGCCGGAGGCTTCGCTGTTCGGGCGCTTCTCCGGCGGCAGTTCGAGGAAGCGCATGCGCGTCGGCAGCGCGACGCCGGCGCCGAAGGCGAAGACTTCGCGCGTGCCAAGCGAGGGAATGAAATCGAGGAGGCTGGCGGCGGCGTCCGACACCGCCGAACGGATCAGCTTCTGGTCGCCTTCACTCGACAGCCGCATGACGAACAAGGTCGAGCACTGCGAAATGATAGTGGCGTCGATTTCCGCCGGACGCTGCGTGACGAGACCGAGGAAGACGCCGTATTTGCGGCCTTCCTTGGCGATGCGCGACAGCGCGCGTTTGGTCGGGCCGAAGCCGACGCGTTTGTCGGCCGGCGCGTAGCGATGCGCTTCCTCGCAGACGAACAGCAGCGGCGCCGCGCCGTCCGACCACAGGCCGAAGTCGAAGGCCATGCGGCAAAGCACCGAGACGACGGAGTCCACCACCTCGGCCGGGAAGCCGGCGAGCTGCATCACGGTCATGGGCTTGCCGTTCGGCGGCAGGCGGAATAGCGAGCCGATGATTTCCGCCATCGTGTCGCCGCCGATATTGGCGTTCTCGAACATGAAGGCGTAGCGCGGGTGATTGCGGAAGGTCTGGATGCGGCCGATCAGCCGGTTGTAGACGAAGGCGCGCGAGCGGTTCTCCAGCTTGCCCATACGCTCGTCGAGCACGCTGATCAGGTCCTCGATGCGATACGGCACCGGCGTGTCGGCGGTGAAGCCGGCATCGCGCGTTTCTTTCTTCTTGCTGAGCAGGCCGCTGCCGCTGGCGGCGCTGCCGCCGTTGCGCAGTTGCAGATAGGCGCTCTTGGCGAGCGGGATCACCTCGGAGAGGATCTCGACTTCTTCCTCGACGCCAGGCCGGCCGCCGAAGAAGGCATCGACCGTCTCTTCGAAATTGAACAGCCAGAACGGCAGACGCAGGTTGCGCGGGTTCAGCACGTTGGCCTTGTCGCCGAAGCAGCGGCCGTATTCGTTGTGCGGATCGACGAGGAAGATGCGCAGGTTGGGGCGCGTATCGAGGATCTTCTGCAGGATGATGGCGACGCCGCTGGATTTGCCGACGCCGGTGGTGCCGAGAATGGCGAAGTGGCGGCTGACCAGGCTGTCGATGTCGATGTGAACGCCGATCTTGGCGTTCTGCTGCAGGTCGCCGATATTGGCGTGGTCGCCGTCGGCATTGCCGTAGACCTGGCGCAGCTCGCGCTCGGCCAGCATGGCGGCGGCATCGCCGATATTGGGATATTCGGTGACGCCGCGCTGGAAGTGCCCGTGGCCGCCGTTCTTGATTTCACCGATGAGATCGACCTGCGCGATCTTGCGGAACGCGCCGCTGCCGCTGCCGCCCGGCACCGGCTGTTCGCCGACATCGGTGATCAGCGCGACGATGGTCGCCTTCGCCGAGGTCAGCGCCATGAACTTGCCGACGGTCGGCGCCTCGCCGCCCGCCGGACGGCTGGTGAGGTCGACACTGGCTTGCGAACCGGTCACCGCGATGACGCGGCCGATCGTCGCCTGCGATGCGGGATGCGTGTCTGAAACCGGTGGGGTGTTGTCCATGATCAATTGTCTCGGCGCGCAATCATTCGTGCAAAGTTCCACGCGCACCTATCGGAAATAGCAAAACCGCATGTGGTCTTTGTTAATGCGGGACAAATAGCGCCGGGCGCGCCTCCGCATGCTTAAGGATCGGTAGCCCTAAGCGGATACTTCTTTAACGTCTAATCAACCACGATCCGGGTGCGCGGGCCGAGACGCGCCAGCAGCCGGCGCAGCGCCTTGAGGTCGAGTCCGACGCAGCCCGCGGTCGGCGCGAAGTGCGGACGCGCGGCGTGGATGAAAACGGCGCTGCCGCGGCCGGCGATGCGCGGCCGCGTGTTGTGGTCGAGCTCGATGATGAAGTCGTAGAGATGATCGGCGCGCGCCAGGCGGTCCGCCGCCGAGCCGGGCGGCACCTTGACCGGCCGGTTGTAATGCCGCGAGGCCGGGTCTTCGCACCAGCCGTCGTCCGCGCCGATGCGCCGCGACGGCAGCAGCGTCGGTGGCCGCAACTGGCGGTCGGCGCGCCACCACAGCCGCTTCAGCCGGAAGGCGCCGCGCGGTGTGCCGCCGTCGCCCTCGCGCTTGTTGGCTTTGACGCCGCCACGGCCGAGCGACACCGGCAGGGTGAACGGGCCGGCGACCAGCCAGCCCTGGCGCGGGTTGCCCGGCCGGCGCCGGACGGTGAGACGGGTCAGCGTTTTGCTGCGCATGAGAGCCATGAGGGTGCCCAAACGTAGCCCCGATTCGGGGCTAAACGCCAGTTCCGGCTTGCCTTTTCTCGTCTGGATGGTTTAGGCCCGCGGCCCGGACGGACGGTGGTCCACGCCGGTGTGGCGCGGAAATCGGGCGTTCGCGAATTTTCCAAAAGACCCCGCGCCGATAAGATGCCAGAACGTCGAAAGGCCGAAGCGGCCGTTGCCCCGGCAGGGGGACAGGCCCCCATGGGTGCGTCGAGGGATTAGCGAGCGATGGCGAATAAGCGGACGATCCTCATCGTCGATGACGATACCGAGTTGCGCGAGGCGCTGGTCGAGCAACTGGCGCTGCACGATGAGTTCGACGCCGTCTCCGTCGAAAACGGCACCAAGGGCGTTCAGGCCGCCAAGAACGATCAGGTCGATCTGGTGCTGATGGATGTCGGCCTGCCGGACATCGACGGCCGCGAGGCGGTGAAGATCCTGCGCAAGGGCGGCTTCAAGCCGCCGATCATCATGCTGACCGGTCATGACACCGACAGCGATACCATTCTCGGCCTCGAATCCGGCGCCAATGATTACGTCGTCAAGCCGTTCCGCTTCGCCGTGCTGCTGGCGCGCATCCGCGCGCAGTTGCGCCAGCATGAAGCGAGCGAAGACGCGGTGTTCAATATCGGCCCTTATTCGTTCCGGCCGAGTTCGAAGCTGCTGCTCAGCCCCAAGGGCAACAAGGTACGGCTGACCGAGAAGGAAACCGCGATCCTGCGTTATCTCTACCGCGCCGGGCAGAAGCCGGTGGCGCGCGAGACGCTGTTGCAGGAAGTGTGGGGTTACAACTCCGGCGTCACCACGCATACGCTGGAGACGCATATCTACCGGTTGCGGCAGAAGGTCGAGAAGGACGCGGCGACGCCGGCGATCCTGGTGACCGAGGCCGGCGGCTACAAGCTGGTGCCGTGAGCCAACCGCGCGTCTACAAACTCCCGCTCATTCCCGCGAAAGCGGGAATCCAGGCATGAAGGCCGTTCATCTTCCTCTCGACAGAACCGGGTCTCCGCCATAGGCGTTCTGAAAGAACGCCGTCCTTTGGACGGCTACGCGCGGGGACGAGCGGAGGATAGTATCGAGTTTCTGGCAGGATACGGCGAGCATCATGTCCCTCGATGACGACATAGCTTTCTTCCGGCGGGTGCCGCTGTTTTCGGCGCTCGACAAGGAAGCCTTGCGCATCCTCGCCATCGGCGCCGAGACGCGGACGGTGCAGACCGGGTCCGTCATGTTCTATGCCGGCGAACTGGCCGACGGCGGTTATCTGGTGCTCGAAGGCTCGCTGCGGCTCGAGCCGGGCTCTTTCGCCGAAGGCAAGGATGTCACGGTCGGCACCGGCACGCTGGTCGGCGAAATGGCGCTGCTCACCGACATGGTGTGGCAGGCGACCGCCATCGCCGAGGAGCCGGTGACCGTGTTGCGGCTGCCGCGCACGTTGTTTCGCAAGATGCTGGAAGGTTATCCCGCCGCGGCGGTAGCGCTGCGCGATCTCATCGCCAAGCGGCTCGATACGTTCCAGCGCGAGCTCGGCGCGGTGAAAAGGAAGATGGAGAGGTAGAACCTCTGTCGTCCCGGGCGACCGAGCGTCAGCGAGGGAGACCCGGGACCCATAGCCACCGCGCTATCGAGGACTCTGGGGGTATGGGTCCCCGCCCATAGGCGTTCTGAAAGAACGCCGTCCTCCGGACGGCTATGCGCGGGGACGACTTTTACATCTCCACCGTCGCCGTCACCGGCACATGATCCGACGGCTTTTCGTAGCCGCGGAAATCCTTGGCGATCTTGATCTTCGACACCTGGCCGGCGAGCGCGTCGGACGTCCAGACATGATCGAGCCTCCGGCCGCGATTGGAGCTCAGCCAGTTGTCCATGGCGCGGTAGCTCCACCAGGTGAACAGCTTTTCCGGCTCCGGCGTGAGCACGCGCATGCTGTCGATCCACGCGCCGGCCTTGCGCGCGGCGGTGAGCTTTTCGCATTCGATCGGCGTGTGCGACACCACCTTCAACATCTGTTTGTGGCTCCACACGTCGTGCTCCAGCGGCGCGACGTTGAGATCGCCGACGAGGATGGCGCGCTGGCCCTTGGCCGGGCGCAGCGACGGCAGCACCGTCATCTCGTCGAGGAAGTCGAGCTTGTGCTTGAACTTGACGTTGATCTCGGGATCCGGTTCGTCGCCGCCCGCCGGCACGTAGAAATTATGAATCGTCAGCGGGTCCTTGAGGCCGGCATGTTCGCCGAGCACGATCGAGATGTGACGGCAGTCGGTCTTGCCGCAGAAATTCTCGACGCTCCAGCTTTCGAACGGCACCCGCGAGATGATGGCGACGCCGTGATAGCCCTTCTGCCCGCTCAGCGCGACGTGCTCGTAGCCGAGCCGCTTGAAGCGTTTGAGCGGAAAGGCGTCATCCGGGCATTTGGTTTCCTGAAGACACAGGACGTCCGGCCGCGTGCTCTTGATGAACTTGGCGACGAGGTCGATGCGCAGGCGAACGGAATTGATATTCCAGGTGGCGACTTTGAAGGACATGGCGCGGCTAATTTAAGAGCGCGGCGCGATTATTGCCATGTCGCAGCAGGGTTTTTCCCCCAGCCCGTCATCCTGAGGTGCGAGCGAAGCGAGCCTCGAAGGATGAGCGGCCGAGGCGCCGGGGCCGTCGTCCTTCGAGGCGCGTGCTCCGCACGCGCACCTCAGGATGACGGATTTGGCCTACCGATAGCGCGTGTAATCGATGCGGAACAGACTCGGGTCCGGCGTCTTGGTGGTGTCGAGATTATAGACCGCGACGGTGGTGTCGTAGCCCTGCGGGTCCGTGACGGTCCACTGCTTGAGCTGCATGTCCTTGGCGTCGAACATGATCATCAGCCGGCTGGTGCCGACGATGCCGTTGTGTTCCTCGACGATCGCGGTGATGAAGACGTCGTCGGCATAGACCGCCTTCAGGTCGGCGTCGCGCATCAGATCGACGCGGTTGGACAACAGGAAGCGCAGCGGCGTCTGCGACAGCGGATAGACATCCTGCGTCGCCAGATTGCGGTCGCGCACGACGACGGAATCGCCGTCGGCGATCATTTCGATCGGGCTCGGATCGTCATACTCGAAACGGACGCGGCCGGGCTTGGCCATATAGAACTCGCCCTCGGTCTTGCGGCCGTCGGGGCCGACCTGGACGAAGCGGCCGGTTAGTTTCTGCGTGTTCGAGAGGTAAGCGTTGATCTTGTCGATCAGCCCGCGCTGCTCCGGCGTGAGCTGTCCGGTGGCGCCGCCGGGCTTGCCGAGCAGGCCGGCGAAAGGATTGCTGGACGGTTTGGGCGCCTGCGCCTGCGCGACCAGTCCGCCGGGCGGAATGCTCCGCGGCCGCGCGAAGGTGGCCTCGTTGGCGGCGAGCTTCGGCGCCGGTTTCGCGGCTTTCTGCGTGGCCTCGGGCCGGGACTTCGGCACCGGCACGTTCTGAGCGGCGGCCGGCGATACCGCCAGCAGCGCCGCCGCCAGCAGCGCCGGCAGGCCGAGCGTTGCCGCCCGCAAATTATGTGTACGCGCCATCAAGGTCCTTGCCTCGCGCTCTGGATTTTCGGCCGCCCCGATTGTGACGTTAGCTAGGGGCCGGCTGTGGCTATTTCACGACCCCGGCGTATCGGGATCATGCGGTGATTCGGGTTAAATCGCAGCCATCGGCGGCCCTCCGGCGCCCTAGAAGCGGTCGCCGTTCGGGTCTTCCGGAATGAGAATCTCGCGTTTTCCGGCATGGTTGGCTTGGCCGATAATGCCTTCGTTTTCCATGCGTTCCATCAGCGAGGCGGCGCGGTTGTAGCCGATCTGCAGGCGGCGCTGGATGTAGGAGGTCGAAGCCTTGCGGTCGCGCTTCACGACGGCGACGGCCTGGCTGTAGAGATCGCCGCCGCCATCGGCGCCCATGCTGGTGTTGTCGAACACCGCGCCGTCCTCGCCTTCCTCGAGCTCGTCCGAGGCGGTGACTTCTTCCAGATATTCCGGCGCGCCCTGCGACTTGAGGTGGTTCACGATCTTTTCGACTTCGGCGTCGGAGACGAAAGGACCGTGGACGCGGCTGATGCGGCCGCCGCCCGCCATGTAGAGCATGTCGCCCTGGCCGAGCAGTTGCTCGGCGCCCATCTCGCCGAGAATGGTGCGCGAGTCGATCTTCGAGGTGACCTGGAAGGAGATGCGGGTCGGGAAGTTGGCCTTGATGGTGCCGGTGATGACGTCCACCGACGGACGCTGCGTGGCGAGCACGACATGGATGCCGGCGGCGCGCGCCATCTGCGCCAGGCGCTGGATGGCGCCTTCGATGTCCTTGCCGGCGACCATCATCAGGTCGGCCATTTCGTCGACGATGACGACGATGTAGGGCAACGGCTCGAGCGCCAGCTCTTCCTTCTCGTAGATCGCCTGGCCGGATTCCTTGTCGTAGCCGGTCTGCACTGTGCGCGTGAGAACCTCGCCCTTGGCTTTGGCTTCCGCGACGCGCTGATTGTAGCCGTCGATGTTGCGAACGCCGAGCTTGGCCATGTTTTTGTAGCGGCCTTCCATCTCGCGCACCGCCCACTTCAGCGCCACCACCGCCTTCTTCGGATCGGTGACGACGGGCGTGAGCAGATGGGGGATGCCGTCATAAACGGAAAGTTCGAGCATCTTCGGATCGACCATGATCAGGCGGCACTGATCCGGCGTCAGCTTGTACAACAGCGACAGGATCATGGTGTTGATGGCGACCGATTTGCCCGAGCCGGTGGTGCCGGCGATGAGCAGATGCGGCATGCGCGCCAGATCGACGATGACGCTTTCGCCGCCGATGGTCTTGCCGAGGCAGAGCGGCAGCTTGGCGGCGTTTTCGTTGTAATCCTTGGTCGCCAGCAATTCGCGGAAATACACCTTCTCGCGCACCGGGTTCGGCAGTTCGATGCCGATGGCGTTGCGGCCGGCGACCACGGCGACGCGCGCCGAGACCGCGCTCATCGAGCGGGCGATGTCGTCGGCAAGGCCAATGACACGCGACGACTTGATGCCCGGCGCCGGCTCGAGTTCGTACAAGGTGACCACCGGACCGGGGCGGGCATTGACGATCTCGCCGCGCACGCCGAAATCGCCGAGCACACTTTCCAGCGATTGCGCCGCGGCGTCGATGACGTCCTTCGGCATCGCGGCTTTTTCGCCGGGCTTCTGCGACGACAGGAAATTGAGCGAAGGCAGCTGGAAGCGGCCGTTCTTCTTCTTGGCCGGCGCGGCGCTCGTGGTGCGCTTGGCGCGGGGCGCCTGTTCTTCCTCTTCTTCCTCGTCCTCGTCCTCGTATTCTTCGTCTTCGTCCGCGTGCTGCGCCGGCGCCATGCTCGGCGCGGCGACGCGGCCGAGCCCATCGAAGCGCGGCTCCTGGCGCGAACCCTTCGCCGCCACCGGCTTCGGCTCCAGCGAGCGTTTCACCTGGCCGCGCAGCCACAGACCGAAGCGCGCCTTCCAGCTCAGCAAAGCGTGCACGATCATGCCGAGCATCGGCGAGCCGCGATCGGCTTCTTCCTCGTCGGCTTCCTCCGCCTCGTCCTCGTCGTAAACCTCTCGGGTCGCGACCGGCGCGTCTTCGGTGCGGCGCTTCCAGCCGGCGGCGACGACGACGGCGACGGCGGCGCCGAGCGCAAAGATGATCGCGACGCCGATCAGCGGCAGGCCGTTGAAGGCGCGGCCGAGCAGCAGCGCCGGCAGAATCAGCATGGCATCGCCGCAGGCGCCGCCGAGGCCGGTCGGCAGAGGCCAGGTGCCGAAGCGCGGCAGCGTCGAGGCAAAGCCGGCGGCCAGAAACGCGGCGACGATCCAGATCAGGGTGCGCCAGCTTTCGCCGAGCGGCTTGTGCGACAGCAGCCGCCAGCCGAGCAACGCTTCCGGCAGCAGCAGCATGACGCTGGCGAGGCCGAGGAGCTGCATCGCCAGATCGGAGAAGATGGCGCCGGGCAGGCCGAGCAGATTGTTGATCGGCTTCTGCGTCGCGTGGCTGAGCGAGGGGTCCTGCACCGACCAGGTAGCCAGCGCGATGGCCCCGAGCAGTGCGCAGATCAGCAGCGTCAGGCCGCACAGTTCCCGCAGGCGGCGGCGCATGATGTCGCGGAAATGATCCGCGACAAACGCGACGACATCGAGATTGCGATCCGTGGCTGCCATTCTGATCTCTATCGCCTCTTCACGTCACCTTATTGAGCCAGCGCCGGTGAACAATTCATTGTCATCCGAGCACATCCACAATCCGGTGCATGGCCTCGGCCGTGGCCTCGGCGTTCTGCACCATGGCGACGCGGATGTAGTCGGCGCCAGGGTTGGAGCCGTCCTGCTGTTCGCGCGCCAGGTATTTGCCCGGCACGACGCGGACACCGGCTTTGGCCCATAGTTTCTTGGTCACCGCCTCGCTGCCGCCGTGCTTCGACACGTCGAGCCAGAGGAAAAAGCCGCCGGCCGGGCGCTTGTAGCCGTAGCGGTCGCCGATGATCTGGTCCGCGAGGTCGAACTTGGCGTTGTAAAGCTCGCGGTTCTTCTCGACATGCGTCTCGTCGTTATAGGCGGCGACGGCGACATGCTGCAGCGGTACCGGCACCTGCGGCGCGGCGACGTTGCGCAGTTCGAGGAAGGCGGCGAGGAACTTGGCATCGCCGGCGACGAAGCCCATGCGCAGCCCGGGCAGGTTCGAGCGCTTCGACAGCGAATGGAAGACGATGGTGTTGGCAAAGCCCGCGCCGGCGGCTTCCAGCATGCCGGCCGGCTTGTCCTCGGTGTAGATCTCGCAATAGCACTCGTCGGCGAAGATCATGAAGCCGTAGCGGCGCGACAGAGCCACCAGCCGGTCGAGATAGGCGCGGTCCGCCACCGCGCCCTGCGGATTGGACGGCGAAGCAATGTAGAATGCGACGGTGCGCTTGAGCAGCGCCTCGTCGAGCGCATCGAGATTCGGCAGGAAGCCGGTTTCGCGGGTGCAGGGCAGATAGACCGGTTCGCAGTCCGCTGCTGCTGCTGCTGCTGCGTAAGCGGCATAAAACGGATTGGGAATCAGTATCGCCGGTTGTCCGACGCGGCCGGTGACATAGCGCTTCGCAGCAATTGCGCCGAGGAACAGGCCCTCGCGCGTGCCGCTAAGCACGAGCACTTCGCTCTCCGGATCGACGGGCTCAGCCAGTTTGTAGCGGCGGCCGAGCCACTGCGCGACGGCCTGGCGGAACGGGTCGGTGCCCTTGTTGGCCGGATATTTGCCGAACTCGGCGATGTGCTGTGCCAGCACGGGACCGACGAATTCCGGGATCGCGTGCTGCGGCTCGCCGACCGACAGGTTGATGACCGGCTTGCCCGGGGCGATGCCGGCAATGAGATCGGTCAGCCGCACGAAGGGCGAGCGGCTGTTCTCGGCGGCCGCCGCGGCTGCAGAAGAGGAAATGTCAGGCTGAGCCAATGGCTTCGACATAGGAAATACAGCGCCGGGGAGGGTTATGCGCGATCACACCAATTGCCGGCTTCCGGCAGTCGGGAGCGCGCAGGGGCACCCCGCGGCCAAGGGTGAAGCACAATAGGAGGGCCGAGGTTAAGACCCGACTAACCATCCTGGCGTTTCGGGGTTATTCGTAGACGTTAACTAACTCCGGAAAATGGCCGTAAGCCACTGTTCGCTCTTTGATTTTCGTTTCGTCGACATTAAGTCGCGTTCAGCGCTTTTGCGCCCAAATCGTTAGCACGCAGTTAGTTTTTGAACGCAGATGCCCAGACCGAGACGAGACGGCTCGCAACCCGAAGCGCCGAAAAAGGCAAAACTTACCGAAGTATTAATACGCAACCTTGAGCCGCGCGAACGGCCGTATCGGGTCTATGACCTTTATCAACGTGGACTGTCACTGCAAATTCAGCCGACGGGGCTAAAGACTTGGAAGTGTATCTACTCCCTACGTGGCCGTCGGCGCTGGTTCTCTATTGGCGGTACGCACGCTGTAGGATTGGCCGATGCCCGAGTGAAAGCGGCCGAAGTTCTATACAAAGTTACCCAAGGCCTCGATCCATGCGCCGAAAAAAAAGCGGCGCGAGGCGCAAATGCTTTTGAAGAGGTCGCGACACGATACGTCGAAGAGCACGCGAAAATTCGCAACCGCTCGTGGCGCCAAGCAGACAAGCTAGTCAGGCGTCATTTGTTGCCGCGCTGGGGCAAATTGCAGATCAACGCCATCACTCGCCAGGATGTTAAGACCGTATTCAGGAGCATCGCGGCGCCGATGGTGGCCAATCAAACCCTCACGGCCGCTTCGGCAATTTTCAACTGGGCAATCCGTGAAGAACTCCTACTCATCAACCCGTGTCGCGCGATCGAGCATCATCCTCGAAAAAGCCGCGAGCGCGTGCTTGCTGGTAGCGAATTGCCTTTTATTTGGCGCGCGTTCGACGATGCCGGGCTTCACAAGGGCGCGGCCCTCAAAGTGATCCTTCTGACTGGTCAACGTCCAGGCGAGGTTCGCCACATGCGCCGGGAGCACATCGTCGACGGCTGGTGGCAAATGCCCGGCGCGCCAGACCCAAAACTTGGATGGCCTGGGACGAAAAACGGGAAAGACCATCGAGTTTGGCTCCCCGCGCCGGTGCTAGAGGTCCTGAGCGAGTTGCCGGACGACGAGGCGCAGATTTTCCGCGGCCTCTCCTTGGATGGAGCCATGCAGAAGGTCCGTAAACGATCTGAACAGGAGGCGAGAGAAGCCGGGCACCGCGCGCCAGAAAGGTTCACCCCGCATGATCTTCGCCGAACTCATGGCACGACGATTACCGCGCTGGGGTTCGGTCGCGATGCGATGAACCGCATTCAAAACCACGTCGAGGGCGGGATTGGCGAGGTGTATGACCGGCACGCGTACTCGGCGGAAAATAAAAACATCATGGAGAATGTGGCCGCCCACATCGTGGCCCTGGCCAAGACCGAAGTCGCAGCCACGTCAAAGTTTAATCAGTCCGTCGTCCCCGGTCCTTTAGAGGCTTCTACCTCTTCAGTTCGAGCGGTGGCTTCGTCATAAACGAGCTTTTCAACCGTCTTGGCCAACCTTTTGACGGCATCGCCGTCTGAAGCCCAGTCCCGTCCGGCATCCCGGACGGCAAACGCCACTTTTTCGAGTAGCCGCCCATTTAGCTGACCGCCAAGCAACATGTCGAAAACGACGTCGCGGCCGAATGAATTCTCAAGCCGGTATTCCAATTCCTGGACGAGCGAGCGGCCGGACTGGTTCGCAGCTTCGATCATTTTATCCCTAAGCTCGCGGGTGGTCCGGACGTTCAACGGGTGGCGACGAGGTTCAGGGGCCGAGGCGGTTTTTCTAGGCATTTTATCCGTCTGCGTAATATGTTACGTTTTATCATTGACAGGTCGACCCCGTCATCTTATTAGATGCGTAACCGGTTACGCAACCGGGAATCAGCAAACCACGAGGTCTTCCACGGTGGAATCCGACACCGATCAACTTTCTCACCAGTCGCTGCGGTCTGCCTTGAAGGCTGAGCGGTGGCTGAAACGCAAGGAATTGGAGCTCTATCTAGGCGTCTCCTATCCAACAATTTGGAAATGGGTCCGCGCGTCTAAATTTCCGGCCGCGACTGATCTGAACGGGATGCCGAGATGGTCGCTCAAGGCGGTCGACGCCTGGCTGGAAGCTCAGCCGCAGCGTGCGGCGAAGGCGCCGGCTCTGTCGTCGTCTTCGAAGACAAAGTCCTAGCCTAGCCAAGGAGGAATCTCCGACGATTTAACAACCGAGGAACTGGCCCGTAGCTGACACGACACTGTCGCGAGTTCGCGGCGGTACAAACGCGTCTTGTCGTCAGAAGAGCGGAACCGAAATTTCGAAAATGAGCGACGGCGCCACAAGCGCCGAACGCGGACCTATGCCTAAACGGCCGTTTTTCATGTTGAGCGATTCAACATGCCCCGAAACCCGCAGCATGGCGGACGTTTCAAGCACGTTCCGCATGCGCTTGCAATAAAGGAAATGCAGTGATCGAGGATCCAGAGTTATCGAATGTTGACGGACCTGAAGCCGAAGCTTCGAATCCCCAATCCGACGCTGAGGGAGCGCCCAAGGAAGCGGCTTCGGACAGCGCGTCAGGCGAAGAAATGTTGAGCAACTCAACAATTCCACGAGATCAGAAGGCAGAGAATGAGTCTGCGGCTGAGGAGCTCAACCCCATTGCCGAAGCGGAGAGAAGTCTTGCTGAGGGTCGAAAGCAATTCGGCCTTAAGAAGAAGGCCAGCGCCGCCGCTGCGGCTCATGCCTATATATTTTGGCGTGAGTGCGCCTCTCCGCAAGCCGATCCAAACGCTCGCGATTGGTTCGACCGCGAGGTCGATAAGTCACGAAGGCATGTCAAAACGCAAAATGACAAGATAAAGGTGGATTGGAAGCTCGCCCTGGCTCTGGAAGATGGGACTTTGCCAGAGGATCATTCACTTCATAAAGAGCCTGAGGGTTCTTCGCGGCGCACCGAGCTGGCGAAATTGGCTCACCTGACGGAAGCCGAATTTAAAGAACGCCGCTTGGTTCCGATAAAGAAAAAGGACAAGAAAGACGAGAACCGCTTTCTCGCGGCTGTAAAGCTTGTCTTCGAGATGGACACGCGAGCGGACGCCTCGAACGCATCGCGCTATGCGAAGGTTCTGCGCTGGGTTCACGCCCGCTTCAAAGGTCACGAATCGCCTGCTGCCGAGCAAATCATCGCCGCGATTACGGAGTGCGGTTTCGAGCAAGTTATAAAAGACCAGCGCGCTGCTGAGCCCAAGAACTCGAAGACTAAAAATAAGAGCGGTCCATCTCAAGGTGATATGGCGACCGACACTAACCAGAACGAGGAGTCTGAGGACAACGCTGGCGATTACGAAGGAGAGTGGCACACGATCCGCACTTGGTATCCGAAGGGTCTGACCCCTAAGACCGGCCTTGTGGTCAGCCTGCATGGGCGCTTCGTCGGGACTGAACAGTTCGAAGCGAAAGTATACGAGACGATCACCGACGAACAACTTCAGGCGATTGTCTGCCGTCTCGGTGATGACGCTTCGCTGCCCGTTTCCGAGTCGGGACCTACCGCTCCCGAGGGCGCCGATGCACTCGAAGACGAAGAAACCTAACTCAAACCCCAGCGCGTCAATGGGAGGCGGCTGCCGATAGTGGCCGCCTCCATGACGTCGCGCGAGCAAAGACATCGAACGGAACCTTCACCCACATGGAAAATCAAACTAAACCGGCCACTCCATTCTACCCGGCACCGCCCACGGTGCCGAACGACATAACGCCGAGCGACCAAGCAATCTATGTTCCCGCGATTACGCCAGGCTTTGCAAAAAGCATCTACGCGTGGATCCAGGGCGCAGATCACCGCGCGTTGCCCAGCGGTACCAAGCCGGGTGAGTTGAACATCCTTGACCCGGCGAACGGAGAGTTCTTCCGCATCAGCCACGGTCTTACGTCGGCGGGCCTCGCGCTGAACCAAAACTCTCCGTGCATCATCACCGAGCGCGACAAGGCGTGCACAAAAATCTTCGCGGACAGCGGGGGCTACCAAGTCGCCTCCAACAAACTAGTCGTGCAATCCGATGCCGACCGCGAGCGAATAATGCGCTGGCAGGAAAAGTTCGACATCTGCATGACGCTTGACGTCCCCACGGGTCCGCTGCGTAAGCCGGGATACAACTATCGCACCTTTGCAGACTGTCTTACGGCGACCCTGACCCACTTGGACTTCTACGACAACAACAAGAATAACGAATCCGTGTGGTGGCTTAATGTCCTTCAGGGCAATGACCAGAAGCAGTGCGACATCTGGTATCAAAAGGTCCGCAAGAAATTTCGTGGTGACGGCTGGGCATTTGCTGGGCCGCTGCGGCACAATTTTTATCAACTGCTCAGGCGCTTGATCTTGATGCACCAAGACGGCGAACTTCAAGAAAAGCGATGGATCCACATTCTCGGAACAAGCGAACTCGACACGGCGGTTCTATTGACTGTTCTGCAACGCGCAATTGTCACGCACATGAAGCTGCCGATCCGCATCAGCTATGACACGTCAAGCCCGTTTCGAAACCTCGGGTGGAATCAGGCTTACACCCTGCCGACGTTTGACGCCGAGACCATGACGATGCCGACGAGAGATGCTCCCGATGACCCCTCTTATATCGGATCGCCGGTGCGCTGGCCTTGGCCCAGTGCGATCGGCAATCGCATGATCATGGGCGATTTTTGTGTGCCGAAATCCGAGCGATCGCGTCGCTATCGAGACGTGGTGAGCAACCACCTTTTGGCACATCACAATCTGCATGCCTTATGTTGGGGCATTGCCCAGGCCAATCGGGTCTTCGACGCGGAAAACGTCACGCATAAGCATACGATCGCGGAACCTGTCGGATTTGCCGCCGAAGTGATCGAAGAGGTCATCTCGACGCGGAGCCTCACACTTCTCGACAAACATCAATTCGTCTTTGACGGCCTAAGGCACGGCCAGTTCGATTACGATAGTGAAGCGCAACGTATCGATACCGATCCGGGAAATGTTGAATAGCGGAACGTCACTTGCCGCTCCACCACTGGCCAAATATCGGCTGAAACCACAACAAAGCCAGCCGCGCGATTCTGCGCGGCTGGGTGGCTAAACACAATTCAACGGAGTAACGTAATGTCTTCCAAGAAGAAGATCGAGAACCTTGTCTGCAGAATGCACGGTTTATCGGGGCTTGCCATTGAGGTTATGCCGGCGGATTCCATGCATAAATTCAAGACGACATGTCGCCCATGCGGTGAGCGCTTCGTCGGGTGGTGCAACGAGCGTCAGGTCGCCAAGCTCTGCTCGGAATATCAGAACTATCTTGATGGCCTGACGACCCACGGTCCGTCATCTAGTGCTCGCACCAACGCCGTCGCCGCCCCACCGCTCGTACCGGGCACTGATGTTGACGATCTTCCTTCCAGGTTAAGGCTTCTTTTCGATCTCGCCCCGTCCAAGCCTAAAGGTGCGACGGAGTGATGGAGGACGGATGCCGCGTACATTGGTTTGTCCAAACCACGGAACGGAAGATCTGTGGATCGTCGAATTCAAACCGGGCGGCGACCCCTACGCCAAAGTCGAATGCAGAGTGCGGAAATGTAACCATCGCACGATGATCACGGCTAAGCAGGCGGAGGGACTCTTGAAGCGTCACAAAAGCATAAAGTGCGCAGATTACGACCATGCGCACGACGAGCTCCTCAACAGGCTCGTCGAATTCCGTGACTAGCTGTCTCCGGTTCGTTCATTAGTGGCATCGCCCGGCAAAGTCTCTTGCCGGGCGGTTTCGTAGATATTTGGTGCGAAGCGCTGAGGGGCCTCAGATCTTCAATAATTACGGACGAATTTCGGGTTTCAAGGTGCCAGGATGGAGCTACTAGTTACTAACATAAAGCCAACCGTCACCACAGCCGTAGCAGCAACAATCAGCATTCACCCTATTCGATAAGCTACTCACAGTTAAGCAACGAATACATTCGTCGATACCCATATACGTCCGCTGCCACGAATACATCACTGAACGACAACATGATTATTCATCGAGAATATTCAAGACAACGAGCACTCAGTCATCGAAGTCAATCGCACGGACAAAGTCGCGTGTACGCGAGAGCATTCATGGGTAATGAGGCGAGGCTAGGGTGTTGCTTCGGCGTCATAGCCGACATTCGAACTTTAGCCCTTTGAAATTCTGCATTTCGTCGATCACATTCAAATAGTCGACGAGTTCTTTGCCTTTGAAGGGCGTGTGATACTTCGCTCGCTTCTGCATCCAGTTGTCATCGAAGATATTATCGGCGAACTGAAGCCGGGCTTTGTACATGTAATGACCGAGCGCTGCGAGGTTCTCTTCTTTGGTCTTGCTCGCGTACAGAGATCTAAAATCGAGCTGATACGGGAGCAGGCCTCCCAGTGCTTTTCCAATGATCGCTCTTAAGGCTTCTTGACGGGCTTCGTCTAGCCGCCCAACGACAGCGTGCAGGTGGAGCAAGTATTGCGATGGCTTCTGTTTTGGATCGAAACCCAGCGATTTGACCAATTCCTGCGTTCGCCTGGACGCATCTGCTTGCGTTCCGAGGTTCTTCAGATCGCACTCGAATGCACCGACGATGCATAGCGGGTCATTTTCCGCAGCTAGGGACGCCTTGTTGTTGTGTAGGGCGTTACGTAAGCGCTGTCTGACTTCGGCTAGGCGCTGAGGCAGGATGGCTGCATCTTGCTCGACGCCTATCAGTAAGGTCATAAACTTGATTTCACTCTCATCGACGTCTTGAAATTCACAGACTAGGTCTGATGCTGCTCTGTCCTGGCGTTGTCCACGACACGATGGGCAGAAGATCTGGCAACACCGAGACGATTGCGCGCAGTTGACGAGCCTGTCGAGGCAGCGAAGAGCGTCGTTATTGCCACCTTCGTACGTCTCGAATAATTGGGTTACGGCGATATCGAAGAAATTGCGCTCGATGCGATGCCGCTTCAGCGCTATCGAGTGGTGTTTGCGCCATTCGGCGATCTTGCCGGCGTAGTGCGCGTCAGCACGCTGCAGGGTGTCTTGGGAGACGAATGTCCTGTTGTTTGGTTTGCGTTGCTCGAAGTCGATATCGTCCATGAAATACAATCTGTATCTGGCCTATTTTAGCGGCCTGTGCTCAGGTCTTTCTATTTATTTATCGCGCGAGAATGCGCGCTTGTGCGAAGCTGATCGTGATTTATCTGATGTCGCTAGAGCGACTCGAAGGCCTGCATTCATCGCAAATTACAGGGTGCGCAATGAGCGGAATTGGAACCTGGATCTTCCAGCGTGGAGCGCACGATCCGGAAGTGCAGACTATTCATTCAGCGCTGGAGGGTCTCATAAAGGCTTACTTCAGCCGTCATCCAGATGCCTACCAGCTTGCTATCGGCCCAAACGGCACCCCGCGTCCGAAGGTGTTCGACCTAACTCCCGCTTATGGAAGCGTCTTGGCGCACGATTCAGTAATTATGGGGTTCAGTCTCGACGGCGAGATTGCAACGGCATTGCAGAAGGAAGAAACGCTTGTAACGGCGTTCTTTAAGATCCCGTCTCATATGACGGTAGCAGCTCTATTCACAGAAGATCTAGCTGCGCACCTCGATGAGGTATCGTTGGACAACGCCGTGTATGACTTTCTGTATGGCCTGGACGAGCAGGCGCTTTCTGACCTTGCCGTTGAGGTGAGTAGTATATGTGTGGTGTCGGTGCTCGCGCGAACGTGAGGGGAATTTCCGGTTGCTCATTATGGGAGCCCGGCACTAAATAGAACACAATGACAAAAGATTTAGTCCACCAAGCCTACGAAGAATTGCTGATCATCGGCTGTATCAAAAGCCGGAGTGCCTTTTCAACGGACTGGCTGGGAATGGACGAAAGCTATTACCGTTCGGTGATGGCACGTGGCGAAAAGGTCAGTATCCGGGCGCAAGTGCATTTGGCGGCGAGACTGCGTGATAGCGGGATGGCGTTCGGGCGAGCAGAGCACGGGTTCATCGTGGCCAAGGCGCATATTCTGGTCGATCTGCACTGCCGGCTGCTTGAAGACCTATTCGACCGGGTAACAAGCGAAGCTCAGGGAATTGTCGCCGAATAGTCCTGCTGCGCCCCAGCTTTCTAGCCCCAGGTCCCCGCGTTTCCTGGCTGCTATTCCCTAATACGAGCGCCCTACAGCACGGTTACGCATCAGCCCCGCTAGTCGAGTAGCGGGCAGGGCAAAATCCGACGCGTACGGGCTTTATTTTCGAGCACTTTGCCTCCGATACGAGCTGTAGCGCCTTCATTCTGCGCTCGGCACTGTGTCTAGCGCCCTATGATGCCCAACGGGTGATTGGTCAGTCGGGCAGGGCAAACAGGCGTCTTTCCGGTAGGAATAAAAGGGCGATGACTGCACATAGTGCTTCCCGAAACACATTCAGGAGCATGCAGACATGGCCGTTCTCAAATCCCTCAGCTTTGCCCCGCTTCCCAAGCTGTCCTCGACCGACCCCGTGGTGCACAGGCGCAATAAGCTCATCACGCGTCTCAACCAACAGATCGCACTCGCGCAGGACCCGAACTTCGCGCTCACCCGTCAGAAATGGATTGAAAGCGAGAACGGCAAGGAGCTGCGTGAGACGAAAAAGCGCGTTCGTCCCTGGTGGCGCGTGGCAGACGCGTCCGGCAACATCGTGTTGTCGATCCGCTACGGTGCCAAGCCCATTTCCTTCGAAAAAGGGAAGGAGGCGATCGTCGTGGGCAAGCGAGAGCAGCTCATTCCGACGATCGAGACGGTCATTGCAGCCGTCGAAGCAGGCGAGCTGGATGCTGCGATCGGCGCGATGGCGAAGACGGCGGTGCAGATCACGAAGAAGAAGTAGCTCAAAACTAACGATTCACTGAAGCTTGAGGCAGCACAGTTCGTGCTGCCTCTTTCTACCATTAGCGTCAGCCGAGCGGGTATTCATTCAGCGGACAGTGCTGCAGCGGCCGCTGTAACGCCTCTCGAAAAATGTTGGTGAGGCTAGGTTGGGCTCGCGTTCTCCGTCGTAGATCTCGCGGTAAAGCGCCGTGCAAGGTCCGTCGGACAACGGAAAGTTCACGATCCAGAACTGGTCGTGACTACCTTCGCCGGGCTCGAACCGATATTTAACCGCAAGCTCTAGCGCCTTTGGCGTCTTCGTGATTGCGCACTCAAAAGTCACGCCATCGCGCACATACCCTTTGCGGCCACCGACGGCGCAGCGGTGAACGACCAAATTATCTTCCGAGTCCAGAGGCGTGAAGCGATAAACTGCGCCATCGAAATTCAACGTGCCGAGTTGAACGTCTTCTTTGGTCGACTGTGCCGTCGCCGGATCGCATTTCCCGGTCGCGCGTGAACACTCGACCGTTACGCTTTGCTTCGACTCGAACATCATCTCAGCCCACTTCGCCTCTGCGCGTGCGGCTTTTGGAGATGCGATGAGCAGCATGAGGAGCACGATAACGGGTTTAACAAGCTGCGTGATTGCGCAACCGCGGCAGGGTGGCGTTTGCATTTCGTCCTTTAGATTAATGGGTGCATCGCATTCTGCCGGTTAGCCGGTAGTGATGCCCGATGCCGGTTGTTTCCTGATAACTCTTCTTGTTCTCGGGTATATAGCTGAAGGTACATTTCCCAGTTTCGATCTCGCACTTCTCGATGTCTACGGAAACAGGATTACCGTTATCGCAAAGAAGGTGGACACTGCCCAGAGCCTGCCGTTCCGTGTGCCAGCAACGCACAGCATCAGCCCAGTCGCGTGGGCACCGCTTCGACGTGTTCGAACTCTGAAATCGAGTCGAGGAAGAAACAGACGAGTTTGCCGAGGAGCCGCTCGGGGCTCCTGCACCCTGGTCAGGCTCGGTCCTGCGGCGTGTCGACGCGCTCTCGCCAAATGCACGCTCAAACTCGGACGAGGTGTTCTTGTTTACGAGTTCGCTCATACCGGCAATGCACTCTGCGGTGTCCCAGTAGCCCTCTTTGAAGTACAGAAGCTTGTGTTCGATGTCCCGGGTTGCGCATGTTGCCCGGACCCATTCCGGCGTTCCGGGGGTCATCTTGCTCGGATCGCCAAATTGCGGATCGTAACAGACTTGATCGGCACACAAACCGCTACGGAGATGCTCGGGGAGAGGCTGCAGCAGCTTTTTCGGCTCTGCGCGTGAAACCACTGCCGGTGGCGCGTCGCTCGGAGGTTGATGCCTAGGCAAGGGCGGTTGCGCCACCGTCGCACCGCTGTTGGTCGCTGGGTAGCCGCAGGACTGAGCCCAGCCAGACAAGTGCTGGCAGAGCATCTTTGTGCTCCAGTAGGTTCCATCCGACGCCGACATCGAGGCGATCGCCGGATTGCTCTCGGCGCGGTATACGGCGCCCTGCTCGGTCCAGCTACCGGCGTTAGTCGAACACCGCTGACGCAAGGCGTCGTACTTGGCCTTTTCGCTCGGGCAAAGGTTCGCCGAACGCATTCGGAAGCCGGGGGCCTGCGCTGAGGCGCTGGACGCTGCCAGACACAGCAGGCCAAGCACCCCGAGCGCCCCAAGGAGCCAGTGCCCAGGCAACAGGGCAGCAAGAATGGAAAGTCGGGGCGGCATCTCGTGTGTGCCGCGCGGCTGCCGCTCTCTAAATGACTTCATTTTGGTCCACGCTGTCTGCGCGGTTGTTGAATGTGGCGAGCACGCCAATTTAAATCACATGATGGTGCATACAATCGGTGTCTGCAAGGGCCTCTCCGGCCGTTAGAAGCACCGTCAGGCAGCCCATTTCCCAACTGAAATATATTCGGGACAGGCACGGAAGACCCTATATCGTTTGCTGTAGTGAGTCGTGGGTAAGGCGCGCAAAGGGCAACACCGGCATCGTGGTGCGCGCAAAAGCCTGGCTCATTTCCACGATCAAAACGGTGATCGCTGCAATCGAAGCTTGTGAGCTCGACGCCGTAGTCGGCTCAATGGCGAAAACGGCGGTGCAGATACCGAAGAAGAAGCAAGCGACTCGCGCGGTATCGCGGAAGAGCAGATTATAACCTCGCTCTTTTTCTAACTCTAAAGGTCATCTTAAAAGCCCATTAGAATTTCACATCCCGGAGCACATTTAGCCGCGCTTCCTCTTGGCCCTTTCTAATTGCCAACGCGCGCTCTGCCTGGCGTCGTTGCTCTGCGTACTCGCGTTCGAGCTCTAATCTGAGTGTTCGGCTAGCAGATGGGAGCCACTGCTTGAAAAAATCGATCACGCGCTGCACATCGCTTGCTTGCACATTTACGCGGGCAGTGTCTCCGCTAAACTGGAATGCGGTAGGAGGAATTCCCATGACGCTGGTATAGTCACCGATGTTGTGCAACGCGCGAGTCCATTTCGCATGAACGGCTTGATCAAGTTTAAGCGTCAGCACACCGTTATCCCAATCGATCTGCGCAATCGTCGGAGGGACGAATGCAAGCGGATCGTCAATCTCGCCCTCCGGGACGACTGTCTCCGTGATTTTGGTAAGTTTTTGGAAGGATATGAATTCTCGTCGGCGATGAGCAATATCAGACTTAAGCTCCTCTATGGAGCGATAACGCTGATCTTGATCTTGACGGATCGCCTTACCGACTATCTGGTCAAGAAACGCAAACTCAGGCGCAGTCGCAGCAACTGTGGCGTACTCGCTTCCAAGAGGAATGTGGCCGGTGAACATTTCGTTGAGCATTAAACCGAGAGCATAGATGTCCGCTCGGCCGTCAACTCGTGTTCCGGATACTCGCTGTTCTGGCGCGGCGTAGATGAAGTTCGCCAGTCTCTGCCTATCATTGGTTCTGACAAGCGTGAGAAGCAAATCCCCCGTAAAGCCTGCGATGCCGAAATCTGCAACTGCTACTAATTTAGTGGCGTTCGAATAGAGGATATTCTCAGGTTTTAAGTCGCGATGCGAGGTCCCTAACATGTGAGCGGCCTCAACACCGTCGAGAACTCTAGAGAAGACCGTCAAGCGGTCCTCGTTCGACGACTGCAACTTCAGGAACTCCCTCAAGCTTCCGTCATAGCGATGCATGACGTAAAATGGGCCGAGCTCGGAAAGTCCGTAGTCGGTAACTGAAACGATGTTTGGATGTTTGTTCTTCAGAAGAAATGAAATCTCGTTTTTGAAACGTCGGCGCTTGTCGGTCGTCGTTGCCGTCAAGACCTTGATAGCAAATCGATTGCCGACCTCATCGACAGCGCCGTACACGCGGCCGGCGCCGCCTTCGCCTAACACTTCGTTGGCGGTGTAGATCGCGAAGGTTGTTTCGAATGTTATTTGGGCCTTGAGCTTTGACATCTATGGCCTATTTAGCCTGCGCACTTAGTGACGGGCGAAAATGAGATAGATGAACCCTTGCCGGGGTTGAATCGGTATAACTAATTAATTCGTTATTTCATGACGTTATCAAGCGTTGATTTGTCCGTTCTAACAGTATCATTCTGAATGGCCGTCGTTGCCGCTCCACGGCGACATTGGGTCGCTATTAGTGCGCCCAGTTCCCGTTAAATCATTCGTTCAGAACGAATTCTTCCCGTCTGAATGTCTTCGGGTGCGGCGGACGAAACCTAATACAGTAACGATAAAATGACATTCCGAGCTAACCGCTTGAAATGCGGAAGCTTTGTTGCCCGTCTGAATTTGGTTGCCCAACCGAAACATCAGAAAATACGTTGCTTTCGTGCAAAGCATTACATTTGAGCGGTCTGCGCGATGAAGCAGGCCAAGACATTGCGGGCAGACGAGATCAAGCGCGTCCTCGCTTATGTCGCGACACGACGCCATGCGATCAGAGATCGCGCCATCATCGTTACCAGCTTCCAGAGCGGCATGCGGGCGCACGAAATGGCGTCGCTGCGCATCGGTGATGTCGTTGATGAAGCCGGCAACGTCCGGAGTGAAATCATCCTCAAGCCCGAACAGACGAAGGGCCGCTTCAGTCGCCGGGTGTTCGTAAATGCCAGGCTGAAGAAGGAACTGGCCGTTTATCTGAGGCAGGCATGCGCAGGTCTGTCGGCATCGGAGCCTCTGTTTCGATCGCAGAAGCGGAATGCTTTCAATGGCAACACCATGTGCCAGTTATTCCTGAACATCTACAAGGAAGCCGGCATCAAAGGCGCCAGCTCACATAGCGGTAGGCGCACATTCATCACCAATCTCGCCGGCAAGTCGATTTCAGTGCGGGTGCTTGCCGCATTGGCCGGCCACAGCTCCATCTCCACCACGCAGAGGTACATCGACGTCAACGACGACCAATTACGCAACGCCGTCGAGTTGGTGTCGTAGGGAGACAGCAAACCGCATGCTCTCGCTCCTTACTGCAGTGTTGCTTGTGGGTGCGCTGGTTGGCGTGTGGGCTCAAGCCCGCGAGGAAGCCGAAGCGGAAATGGCCGACGAAGAGTGGGATCACAACGGAGGAGGAGAGACCGATGATGAAGACATATAAAGCGAAGGTGCGGCTTCCAAACGGTTCGGTGCAGGAGGTGCGGGTCGAAGCCGACAGTTCTCTCAACGCCCGAGCGATGCTGGAAGCCCAGTACGGCAAGGGTTCAATCTTCTCTTCTCCGACAGAAGCGCGCTGATGTTGCTTGCTGACCGAATTTCATTGATAGGCAGGCACCGGGCGGTGCTACGGCAATTCTGGATGGCGATTATCGCCGGCTTTGGTGCCGCGTCGCTCATTGTATTCGGCGCAGCGACCGCGATAGCCCAGCAGCAAGGCTATCCCTATTACGTCGCCAACACAGCGCCGCCCGACGCTTATTTGGCCTTACGCTCGGAGCCATCGTCGCGCACGGGCCAGCGCTTGATGGAGATGCCAAATGACACCCGACTTGAAGTTCTGACGAAGCGCCCGGATGGCTGGTGGTTGGTCAAAACCTTCCCGAGCGGAATGCAAGGGTGGGCACTCAGCGGTGTTGGTCGGAAGTCTTGGATTGTGTGCTGCAAAACCGGAGCGCCGGAATCGTCGGCTTCTGCTTCCAACGGGTCGGGCGGACAAGGGCCGATCCCCACCTCGGCTGTGGCGTCTTCGGGTCCGGCTACAGAGATATTGGTGTACGCGAACCTACAGAGTCCCGATGTCGCGAAAAGCCTCAATGGCGGGATTAATTTAAAAGCGACTTCGGGGGCATCAAAAGACAGGATCGCGGCGGCCTTCGTGAAATTCGATCTGCTTGTGGATGGGCAATACAGCTACGGACAGACTTTGCTGCAGATCATCGGCGGCAAGGTCGCTCAGCCAAGAGGTTCGGTCCACTACAGACGGGACCGATCGCCCGACTTGAAAAGCCAGTTCCTGGAAACCGCAAACGTACTGGGCGCCGTCGTCCGAGCATTCAAGAGCAAGAATCCCAGCATCAAGCAGGACCTGGAGCCAAGCACTTCCATTGACCGCGCGGCCCTGATTTTCGTTCCCCAGCGGGTGATCGAAAAGGGCGCCGCGCGAGATTTCCAACAACGACTGGCGGCCAAAAACCTGATCCTGATCTCAACGCTAACCGTGGACGACATCCGAGCGGGCTATACGGCTCTGAAAAGCGATATGATCGCCGCCGGTGAGAGGTCGCGGAACGTCCGCAACGCCATATTGGGTGCAGCTCCAGACGATACGAGCCGCTACGGCGCGCTAGCGAAATCTGACCGCACTATCTTGCGTAATCCCTGCGTCGTAAATAATCGTACCCAACTACCCGAAGCGCGCGGACTTCTACTCAACAAAGATGTTATCCGCTGGTTCGTTAATGACGAAGGACAGGAGGCTGCCCTTGGTCAACCGTCCGTCCTTCAGACGTTGGATGAGATTTATGCAGCTATGGTCCGGCCCGATGGCCAATGCACCGCTGTGGTTGCTCCGGTGGGTCAGATATCAACCGTCGCGAAGGCCCTCGTCCGAGACGGAATTTCGTTCGACATCTACCCGGCGACATTCCCTGCATCCGATCTGCGGTTCGCATACGCCAAGAGCCGGGGCTTTAACGACATCGATGAGTTCAATCTCGCAGACGCGTTTCGGCCAATGCTGTCCCCTGCGACGGCACAAGAGCTCAGACGACATGGAGTTATGACCAAAGACAACTGGAGCAAAGCCGTCGAACGTATGAAAGTGGCTAACTACTCTGGTTCTGCCTCGGTGCAGGACGTGATCCAGTTTCTGGAAGACGAGCGCAATGCGGCGCTGATGCACAAATCACCAGCCGATGTGAGAGAAAGCAGGCTCCGAGCTACCCAAGAGACCCAAGCGGCCGAACGAGCCCAACTGGCTCAGCAATACCCGTATCAAGCGATTATTGTTTGCGGTAGCCCGCAACTCGTGACGACGGCCTGCTTTTCGGCTGGCCATAACGTCTACACCGACTTGGAGCTTCGAAACGGCGACGACTACGGCCTCTACAAGATTTACCAGATCAGTCAGTTGGGTCGTGTAACACCTCAGGGTCGCGTCGTCGACCTGCGCGAGCATTTCGAAATCAAAATGCAAAATGGAAGCGAAATGCTGACGCTTTCGCTCCGCATCGTCGAAACGAAGACCGGCAAAGAGGTATTCAGAAAGGACGCGGGGCGGTTCGATGTACTCTCTGTACGTAATTGACTTTTTCGCTGCGCGGGTATCCAGCCGGCCGAGCGTCAGCAGTCCTGTGTTCTAGAGCTCATCGGCTCGTTAACGCTACCGCCGACCTGCGCCTGACACTTTTAACGTGAGCACCGATTGCAGTACGGCTCGCTCCGAAGGTCTCGCCGGCTTTTGAGGGAAGGCCGACTTGCGTTATGGCGATCATGCCGCGCGTGACTTCAGTTGGAGCGTGAGCTTTGGGACATCATATAAAGGGTGCGCTTGTTCGGAGTCTGGCAACGACAGCAGATTATGCTCTGCGCAATAAATCATTGCAGGCAAGTTGGATGAAGAAAAGCGGCGGCGTGCGGTATCCAGTTACGACCGCCGTTGCCTCGCGGTGGAGTTAGCCTATGCGGAATATCTCAACTTTTCGAATGGCGAACCCGAGATTGGTCCGACTTAGAAACTGGCGCTTTTTGATCAGAACATGAACGCCGGCCATTTTGATGGCAAGAGAACTACCACTGCGCCCACATGTACAGGGATCAAACGCAGAACAGAATAGCGACAACGCGAGCGATATTTTATGAGCTATTCAAACGGCGCTCTGGCGGACGGAAGTCGGGGCACTTGCATCTAGCCGCGAACTTTCCCAGTTTGGGTTGAGGCATCGACCGGACCAATCGCGCGTTGGCTGGTCCACGAGGTGGGTGACGCCACTGCCACCTTCGCAAGCTGAGATTGCAATGCCCGACGATGAGACCCTGGGTCCGCAAACTTGTCCGTCCTGCGGCGGAATGCTCGCGTTGGCGGCCAAAAATGTCGCGCGGCTCGCCGGCCCAGGGTTCCTGGATTTCTTTAGGTGCGACGGCTGCGGCATAATTAGCACCCGCGATCATGGCAGTCGGGACGAGGCCGACAAAAATATCGACTAGCCATCCCATGGCTGGCTGACGAAATAAATTGAAACAATCTGCCGTCGGGCCGGGTTACTCCCCTCATCACCGGCGCATCTCATCGGGCGCCGGTGGCTGAGAGACGATTGGTGCTCCCGCCCTGCAAAAAGCGGGACTGCGCATGTCGCAAACCAGAACTGAACTTATTCAGCAGTCAGCGATCCAACGGCCCCTCTGCACGACGTGCGGCTCTGAGATGTGGCTTGCTCGTGTCTCGCCGGACGGCCCGGGCAAGGAACACCGGACGTTTGACTGTCCGGTCTGTGAGATATCGACCGGCGCGAGCGTCAGTCAAAAGCATGGCAAGCCAATTGAATTCTAACGGCGGACGGTGCGGACGGCCTGTGCGTCGGACCACCCCCTGTTCACGTGTGGAACTCGCCCTGTCGAAGGATGTATCATTCGCCCCGGTGCCGGAAGGGAGCCCGCAACCGGGCTCGAGCGCGCCGGCATGTCTTCGCGTCTCACGGAGATCCGGATCATGCCGAGCATCCAAAGAAAGAAAGATAACGGCGCCGCAAAAAACTCCGCGGTCGTAAAGCGGTCAATTGAGCTACGTAGCCGCAAGACCAGCATCAGCCTGGAGGAGGCCTTCTGGCGGGCGTTGCAGGACATCGCTCGCGAGCGAGGTATCTCCACGGCAGAGCTGATCGAAAAAATCGATGAAGGCCGGGCAGCTGAAAGCAACCTGTCGTCCGCAATTCGCGTTTTCGCGCTTGAAACGTGCCTGAAGAAGAACGCAGCCCTGATAAAGAAAACGATGCAATAGAATACACGGTCTTTATCGAGCTGGTCAGGCTATCGCCGATCGCTGGGCTGGTGCGCGCCCGAGGTAAAATAATTTGTCTTGTGCGCGAGATGATCTATGCGGCTTCTGCCGCTGTATGAGAATTTTCTCAATTAACTTCACCAGTTCATTAAACTTCGGCGATCGTTATAAAGTTTCGATTATCTTTTCTGTACGAATTCAAAGGGGGGTCATCTAGCGGGTCACGGCGGGCGCAGCGATATTGGGGGCAAGACATTCAAGAAATTGAATTGTTTGATGTCAAAACGTCGCTTCTTGTTTCCTACCAAGATTTGTCATGCCGGCTTTTGTCTTCACTTGCCCTGCCACCGGAGCGAAGGTTCAAGTCTGGGCGTCCGACGCACACCCAGAACTCGAGCACTATCGAATGCCTAGCCTGTCGCAGGGTGCATTTAGTCGACCAGCGAACCGGAAGGGTCGTCGGAGGCGATAGGGGCAATGGTAACATAAAGTAGCCGCTGCGGCTCGTGTTCCAATTTACGTACAGTTAGCGGAGTTCGCGTTATCGAATGCCATGGAAGTCAGCGAGGAAAGAAGGCAAACGCGGCGCCACAAAACTTTCAAGGGCGGGTTAATCCTCTACGGCGTCGCACCAGCGGTCCCCTGCGTTATCAGGAACCTCTCAGAGATCGGCGCCTGCCTTGAGCTGGACGACGCAAGCCCGGTTCCGGATCAGTTCGCGGTGCTCATAAAGCCCGAAGATATTAAGAGAAATTGCCAAGCGATCTGGCGTTCTGGGAAGCGCATTGGCGTCCAATTCGTTTGATCGCAACACGCCGTGCGGCCGTTGACCACCGCGACCCATCACCTTGCCGTAGGCCATCCTCTCTCGTCCCGAAACTTATTTGGAGCGCCGCCGGCCGTAGATTATTCGCGCCTGCGACCACTACTCAAATACGGCCGTCCCAATCTAAATTGTAATCACGCTTTGTTATGATGGATTATCCTTTGCGCGAATAAACCGCGACCAGACCGCGAACATTTAGCTGCTTGGTTTACACGGGGTTAACGGCTTGATCTGCATCAGGAAAGGCACGCGGGGATAATATCCCTCGGCGTCCCTTCCCATCTAAATCCGGTCAATCCGCCAACGACCGCGCCGAGTATTCCCCGCCCTTGATCACCTTCCAATAAGCCTCGTCCATCGCGATTGTCCGGCTGCCGAGCCAGGGAAAATGTCCGTACCAGAACGACAGTTGTTTCGCCGCTGTTTTAGAGTTCGCGCCGGTGACCAGGAACTCATAGAGCGCCGCGGCCAGTCCCGACCGGTCGGCACCGCTGTAGCAATGGACCAGGACCGGCCGCGGCGCGCTGCGCAGCAGTCCGATCAAGCGGCGCATCACCTTCGGCTCCGGTTCGCTCGTCGCGCCAATGCCGACATCGAAGTGCTGCACACCATGCTCTTTGGTCACCTTCAACTCTTCGTCGTACCAGGCATCGCCCGGATTATCGCCCCGCAGGTTGATCACCGACTTTATTTTATATTCGTTGAGGACGCGCGCGAGATCGTCGCCATCCAGTTGCGCCGAGCGGTAGAGCTTGTTCGGCTCGACCGTATGGATATTGCCGGTCAATTGGAGAAAGAGCGCCCAACCTCCCGCCGCCAGCACGATTGCAACCGCCACGCTAGCGAATGCGACCGCGAGCCGGCGGGCAAGGCGTCTCCGGGTCGTGTCCAAGCGAGGCGACCGGGGCCTTTGCGACGGTAGAGTGGACTTTGCGGGACTATCCATGATGTTTGCCCGCACGCTGCGGCAGCAGCCAGATGCAGCCAAGAATGAACACGACCAGGACGGCCGACGCGGTGTAACGGCTCAGCTCCAGGCCGCCCTGGTTGAGCGGTTTATCGAGGAAGTCCCCGACCGTGGCGCCGAGCGGCCGGGTCAGAATGAACGCGAGCCAGAACAAGGCCACCCGGGACATCGACGTCCAGTAATAGGCCGCGATGATCAGGACGAGCCCGGCGCCGAAAACGGCCGCGCCGCCAAGATAGCCAAGGCCATTTGTATCAGCCATCCAGTCACCGAGCGCTGTCCCGAGGGTCTGGGAGAACATGATGGTCACCCAGTAGAAAGTTTCGGCTTTGCGAGAATGGATCGACGTAACCGCGACGGTCCCGGTCGAAAAGCGCCAAAGGGCCAACGAGAGAGCCAACAGCGCGACGAGGATCGAAACGCCGCCGGGGTAACCGATGCCCAACGATCGGTCGACGAAATCGGCCAACGTGGTTCCGACCGTCGTCGTCGCCACGATAACGGTCCAGTACAGCAGGGGGTGGAAGCGTTCGGCCTTGACCTGCCCGGCAACGGCCGCGAGGAAGATAACCGCGAAAATGACGGTCCCCACTAGGTAGCCCAGGTTCATCGACATGGTAACCGCGTCGCCGCCGGTTTCTCCCAGTGTCGTTGCGGCGATCTTGATGATCCAGAAGGCCAGTGTGAGTTCGGGTAGCTTACTTGAAGTGTTCTCAACTAAGTCGTTATCTCTTAAGGCAGTCCTATCTAACATTACGCTTCTTTCATTGCGACCAGTCTATCATTCATCCAGCGATGTTGCGGCAATGACCTTAGGAGAGACTTAGGCATTCCACGATTCTCGCGCCTGCGCACCCGCTCCGCACCTAGGCTTAAAACACTATGGCGTTGACGGCGCGTCCATCACCGCCAATAGGTGCGTGAGGGCCTCCTTGCATTTTGCGGCATCGGGCTTGCTCGCCCGCAGCTCCGTCAGGGCGCGGTCGATGGCTTTGTCGATCCTGTGCCAATCGGCCGCTGCTCGCGGCTTGAGCGATGGCTCGGCCTCGTCCCACGATGTTTCAAGGTCCTTGATCCGCGCCTTGGCGCCGGGGAGATCGCCCTTGTCGACGATGGCGGCGGTGTCGACCACGATCTTGCGAAATTTCGAGAGGTCGCCGAGCTTCGAAGGGGTTGCCGCCACGGCTTCAGAGTTCAATGAGCGGCTGATGGGCAAGGCCGGCGCAAAAGCAATGGTGGCAGCGGCCAATAGAACGGACAGGATAGCGCGATTGGTCTTCATCGTGGCGGACTCCGTTTTGCTGGGGAATGGTGTCAGTTGCGGTCAGGCTATTTTCCGGTTCTGGCGCTGTCCGGTGTTTGCAAAGGCGACCAGGAGCGCGATCACCACGAGGAACGCGACGCTGGTGTAGACAGTGCCGAGCCCAACGCCGCCGTATTCGCGGGCTTGCGAAAGAAGATCGCCGATCGATGCGCCCAGCGGGCGGGTGAGGATGTAGGCGAGCCAGAATGTCAGCACTGCGTTGGCGCCGATTGCGTAAGCGACCCAGATCATCGCAATCAGCGAACCGAACGCCGCGACGCCGACGGTGAACCCCAGGCCGAGCGCTTCGGTCGCGAGGTCACCCGCGGCGGTCCCTAGCGCAAAGGTGGTAAGGATCGCGGTCCAGTAGAACAATTCCCGTCGCGTGGTCACGATGGTGTGGATCGAAAGCGTGCGTTCGACGCCGTACCAGACCGCGAAAATGGCGGCCAGCGTGACGGCAAATACCGAGGTGCTTGCGTAGAGGCTCACGCCAAGCCCGTCCGTGAGGGCATCGGTGATCTGCGTGCCGACGACGCTGACCAGCACGACGGTAAGCCAGTAGATCCAGGGCACGTAGCGGCGCATGCGTACCTGTGCGATCAGGGCGACGCCGAGCAGCGTCGCCATGATGCCGGTCGTGACCGCCGAGCCCAGTCCGATGTTCACCGCGAGATAATCTGCGCCGGTCTCGCCGACCGTGGTCGATAAGATCTTGATGACCCAGAATGCCAGGGTCACTTCGGGAACTTTGTTGAGCATTGCCGGCAGGGTTGATCGGGTCGTCTGCATCATGAATCACCTCGGTTGATGGTCATGAGCGTGCCGCCGCAGACTTAGCGCCCGCTTAGGGAAGAGGCCGGTCCGGCCCCGGCGTCCTAAGTCGGTCCTAATTTTCCAGCGGTGGAATGTGCTACGATGGAGCACAGGAGGGCATCAGGATTGCGTGTGTTGTATGTTGAGGACGACCGGATGCTCGGCGCCGCCGTGGAACAGGCCCTCAAGGACGCGGCCTATGCGGTCGATTGGGTAACCGACGGCGAGTCGGCCCTCGACGCGGCAAAGCTGGAGGACTACCAGCTCGTCTTGCTCGATCTCGGCCTCCCCAAGCCGGACGGCCTGGAGGTGCTCCGCCAGATTCGCCGGACGCTTGCGCCCGTGCCGGTCATTATCGTCACCGCGCGGGATGCTATTGACGACCGGATCGGCGGCCTCGACCTCGGCGCGGACGACTATCTCACCAAGCCGTTCGAGGTCGGCGAGCTGTTGGCGCGCATGCGTGCTGTCTTGCGGCGGCAGGGAAGCGGCGCCGATGCCGTTCTGAGTAATGGCGATATCGACCTCGATCCGGCCACTCGCGAAGCCGGCAGGAACGGCAGCAAGGTCGCCCTGACGGCGCGGGAATTTGCGCTGCTCAACGCGCTGATGATGCGCCCTGGCAATATATTCTCCCGCGCCGACCTTGAACAGAGGCTCTACGGCTGGAACGAGGAGGTCGAAAGCAACGCCGTTGAATTTCTGATCCACGCGTTGCGCAAGAAGCTCGGCGCCGATGCGATCCGCAATGTCAGGGGGGTCGGCTGGATGGTGGACAAGGCAAGCCGATGAGTTCGCTGCGCGTCCGGCTGGTCCTAAGCCTCACGGCATTCATCATCGTGGCCGGACTGCTCGCCGGCGCGATCACCTACCGGTGGGCCTTCGATGAAGCCATCGAACTGCAGGATTCCGTCCTGGCCCAGATGGCGGCGGTCGCGGTCGGCGGAGCCCACGACGTCGACGACATCGGCAAGTTCAAGCTGGAGCCCGAAGCGCGGGTGACCCTCGATCAACTCCATCCGGCCCATCTCACGGCCAAGGACGAGGCGTTGAACGCGCTGCCAGACGGTTTCCATTTGACGCAACGAGACGGCAGTGAGTGGCGGGTCCTGTTGGTCACCCGGAGCGATAAGACCCGTCTCGCCATCGGCCAGCCCGCCGACATACGCAACGAGGTCGCCCGCGCGAACGCCTTTCATATCCTGCTGCCGCTCGCGGTCTTGGTCCCGTTCTTGATGGTGATTGTGGGCGTTGTCATCGGGCGAACGCTGGAGCCGATGGCGAAGCTCGCGGATGAACTTGACCGCAGCAGGACGCGCGAACTTGACCCCCTGCCTTCGGAAGGCATGCCAAGCGAACTACGACCGTTCGTGGCCTCGATCAACCGGCTTCTAGAGCGCGTCCATGAGATGGTGGAGCAGCAGCGGCGGTTCATTGCCGACGCGGCCCACGAACTGCGAACGCCCATCGCGGCGCTGAGCGTACAGGCCGATAATCTAGCTCGTGCGGAATTGCCGGCCGACGCGGAATTGCGTCTGGCCGCCCTCAGGGGCGGGGCCAGGCGCACCGCCCATCTGCTCGACCAGCTCCTTGCGCTGGCGCGCTCCGAACTGAGCAACACGGATAGCCCCCCCGTCGTCCAGGCCGATCAATGCGCCAAGGAAGTGATGGCGGATCTCCTGCCCTTGGCGCGCGAACGCGGCGTCGACCTTGGATTTGCGGCCCTGGATGCCATCGGGCTGGCGGCCGACCCCATCATGGTCGCGACCCTGTTCCGCAACCTGATCGATAACGCCATTAGGTACACGCCCGCGGGCGGAAGCATCGATGTCCGGCTCTACCGCAAGGAAGATAAGGTTATATTTGAAGTGGACGATACGGGCCCTGGCATCCACGCGTCCGACATCCCTCGCGTTTTCGAGCCATTCTTTCGCGGCACCCAACCTATTGAGACCGGCACCGGGCTTGGCCTCTCGATCGTCAAGCGGATCGTCGACCACCTGAACGGCACCGTAAGTCTGGAGAACAAGACGGGGACCACCGGCTTGCGCGTCATCGTAACCCTGTCGGCGCCGCCGTTGGACTGACGCATGACGTTTGTTGTTTCCTGGATCATTGCCGCCATATCGGCGGGCGGTTACGCCGGTATCGCCGCGTTGATGGCCCTTGAGTCGGCCTGCCTGCCGTTGCCGTCGGAAGTCATCATGCCTTTCGCCGGATATCTCGTATCGACCGGACGCTTAAGCCTCATTGCAACCGCGACCGCCGGAGCGATCGGGTGCAACATCGGCTCAACGGCGGCGTATTTGATCGGGGCCCACGGTGGCCGGACCGCCGTCTTGCGCTGGGGCAGATATGTTCTCCTTAGCGAAGACGATCTTGCGCGCTTCGATGGCTATTTCGCGCGCTACGGCGCGGCTGCCGTATTCGTAAGCCGGCTGTTGCCGGTGGTCCGGACCTTCATTTCGCTGCCGGCGGGCATCGCCGGCATGTCCTTCATCAAATTCCAGGTCTACACCTTCGCCGGTTCTTGGCCCTGGTGCTTCGGGCTCGCTTATCTTGGCCTGCAGCTCGGCGACCAATGGCACAAAAATCCCGCCGTGCAGACATTCTTCCATCGGTTCGACTGGTTGGTCGCTTTCTTACTCACAGGTACAGCCGTGCTCTACGTTTATCGACGGGCTTCGCGACGTGACTGAGAACATAGAACACCCATCTTCTATGAACCTAACTGACCGCAGCGAAATTCCACCTGAGAGGCCGCAAGGGCGGGCCGGCAATCTTGGCAACAAGATCCCGGCTGGGGTCTGGGTGCTGGGGTTTGTCTCGTTATTCATGGATATCTCGTCGGAGATGATCCATGCGTTGCTTCCGGCTTATATGGTGACCGTTCTCGGACTATCGACGCTGGCGGTTGGCGTCATTGAAGGCATCGCCGAAGCCACCGCGTCCATCGTCAAAGTGTTCTCGGGCGCGCTCAGCGACTGGCTCGGCAAGCGCAAATTGCTCGCCGCCCTCGGATACGGGCTGGCGGCTGTCACCAAGCCGATATTTCCGCTGGCGTCGTCGCTGGATTGGATTGTCGCGGCACGGTTTGTCGATCGGATCGGCAAGGGCATCCGGGGGGCACCACGGGACGCGCTCGTCGCCGACATTGCTCCGCCGCACCTGCGCGGCGCAAGCTTCGGCTTACGTCAATCGCTCGACACTGTCGGCGCCTTCCTTGGCCCGCTTCTTGCTATCGTCTTGATGTGGCTGACAGCGGATAATTTCCGGGCGGTCTTCTGGATCGCGGTGATACCGGCCCTCCTTTCGGTCGTGCTCATCACGGCGGCGGTCAAGGAGCCGAGGCACGAGTCGGGACCGCGTTTAGTCCGCGTGCCGCTGCATCGCGCCGAGCTTGCCCGCCTCGGTCCGGCCTATTGGTGGGTGGTGGCCGTCGCCGCGGTGTTCACCTTGGCCCGCTTCAGCGAAGCCTTCCTGGTTTTGCGCGCGCAGTCGCTTGGTGTTCCACTCGCCGTCGTGCCGGCTGTCATGGTGGTCATGAGCGCGGCCTATTCGGTGTCAGCCTATCCGGTCGGCATGTTGTCGGACAGGATCGATCGGACGACCATCCTGGCGGTAGGCCTTAGCCTGCTCATTGCGGCCGACGCCGCGCTCGCGTTCGCCTCGGGCTACGCAGCGCTTGGCCTGGGCGTCGTTCTTTGGGGCCTGCATATGGGATTTACACAAGGACTTCTGGCGACACTGGTCGCGGATGCATCGCCGCCCGAGATGCGCGGCACCGCGTTTGGCATGTTCAATCTCGTCACGGGCCTCGTTCTGTTGGTCGCGAGCATTGTCGCGGGCGCGCTGTGGGAAGTATCGGGACCGCGTGCGACTTTCCTAGGCGGGGCGGCTTTCGCCGCGTTGGCGCTCCCTGGCGTGTTACTAATTCGCATGAAGCTTAAACGCTAAAAAGATTAAGTCATTCATTTCTAATGAGCCGCGAACGTAATTCGGGCGGTCGGCGCAAACCAAGGACACAGTATGGACAGCTTCGACTTATACTTGACGCAAGCCCTGAACGGCATCGCCGGACAAAATAGCACGCTCGACCTGTTGATGGCCGGCGCCTCTACATGGGGCGTCCCGGTACTCGTGCTGGCGGTTGCGGCCCAATGGTGGTGGAAGCTCGATCGTCGCCACCATCGCCATATCCTTGTCGCGACCGGCCTTTCGTTTATCCTGGGCCTTGCGATCAACCAGCTCATATTGCTCTTCGTGCACCGGATTCGTCCCTATGACGCCGGGATCACCCACCTCATCGTGGCGCCGAGCGCGGACCCTTCATTTCCGTCCGACCATGCCACCGCCACGGCGGCGATTGCTGCGGCTTTTCTTTTGAAGGGCGCGCGGCGCGTGGGACTTTTGTTCGCGGCGGCGGCGCTATGGGTCATAATTTCCCGGGTATACATCGGAACCCATTACGTTACGGACGTCATCGGCGGCGCTGCGACGGGCGTTGCAGCGGCTCTGATCGTTCACGCGCTCTATCGTGAGGGAACCCGCCTCGACCGCGCTGTGACGGGCATTATTTAAGAACCTCTAAGTCCGCCGGTGTCCGCGCATCATCTAGATTCGGCGTGCGCCAACCTTTCCACCGGCGGCGCGCTATTACCGACTTGCTCGACCGCCTTGCGCAGCATGTCCCGAACATCTCTGGCGATCCCGGCTAGCAGCGGGTTGTCGATGGCTTGCATGGAAGCCACCGGGTCGACGGCTGAAATTTCGATCCCGCCATCTTTCTGCCGAAGGATGACGTTGCAGGGCAACATGGTCCCTATCCGGTCTTCCACCAGCAAGGCCTTGTAAGCCATCTGCGGATTGCAGGCGCCCAAGATGTAATACGGCGGAAATTCCACGCCCAGTTTCTTTTTGAGCGTGCCCTGCACGTCAATCTCGGTAAGAACGCCAAAGCAATGAAGGCGAGAAAAATGCCGCCAGCGTCACTGTATCGTGTCGGGTAGCTAGTTTGTCAAACTACGGTCTTCAGGGAGAGTGGCTTTCAACATGTATTCGGAACACTCGACATTCGACCAAGTCAACGGCTTGATTAGATTTACGAAGTTTTTACCATTGCGATAGGCACATATTTAAAGCAATGCACATGCATAGCAGATCGATGCAGGGCGTTCGTGAAATCCTGACGCGTTTCAGATTGACGCCGTCGTTAATCTGGAAGGCGACGATTTTAGGGCTGTCGGTCCAACTTCTCTTTTTTGTGCTGGTCGCGTTTGGTTTCTACAAGACAGCCACCGAAGGCGCTGAAAAGGACGCAGGCAATATCGCTTCTCTTCTGGAGGCGGGTCTAGCGCGCGATTTTGAGCTTTATGATCTTTCTCTCCGCGCAGTTGCAGAAGGAATGCAGGATCCCGAGGTTATGCAACAGCAGCCTCGCATCAGGCAGATTACGCTGTTTGACCGGTCGTCGACCGCAAAAGGGCTGGGAGCTCTGGTCGCTCTAGACGCCTCTGGTAGTATCGTTCTCGATTCACTGAGTACCACACCTCGGGTGGGCAACTTCGCGGACCGAGAATATTTCCGAGCTCATCAGAAACGCGAGCTAGGCTTGTACATCAGTGAGCCATTCCGGGCCAGGCTTCAGAAGGGCATTTGGAGCATTTCCCTCAGTCGTCGTGTCAACAAAGCCGATGGAACATTTGATGGGATTGTCAGCGGCACTCTAAACCTCGACTACTTGAGGGAACGCTTTTCCAAAGCTGACGTAGGCCTCGGCGGTACGGTTTCCCTTCTGCGTGACGATGGCATTCTTGTCGTTCAAAGCCCTGCCGGCCGCTATGAACCTGGAGCAGACTGGAAATCTGCACCAATCGTCAAAAAACTGAAATCCAGTCCGATAGGTACTTATTGGGCCAGCTCATCCATGGACGGCACTTCTCGCGTTTACGCCTATCGTCGTATCGGGGACACACCCCTGGTGGTCTCGGTTGGCATGTCAAGTCGCGCCGTTATGTCAACCTGGTGGTTGACGGTTAAGCTCCTAGCTGTCGCGTACATGGTCATGGCGATAAGCGTTATAGCTTTAGTCATGGTTTTCACGTCTGAACTTCGCAAAAGGTACGTTGCTGAACTGGCCCAAGCAGCGCTCGCCCGAAGTGACGCCTTGACCGGACTCGTAAATCGTCTTGGCTTTGCCGAAGCGTTGGATGCTGCATGGCGCTCGGCTCGCCGAACGCGCAAATCGTTATCTTTGCTGATGCTCGATATCGATTATTTCAAACAGTTCAATGACGTCCTCGGTCACCTACAGGGAGATGAGGCGCTTAAGCGCGTGAGCTCGATCGTAGCTGACACAATCCGACGCCCTAATGACGTCGCAGCAAGGTACGGCGGCGAAGAGATTGCTGTGCTGTTGCCCAACACTTCGCTGAACGAAGCGCTGGCGATTGCGAAGCTTATTCGCTTTGCGATAGAAGGGCTAGCAATCCCACATCCAAACAGCCGATACCGAGTTATTTCCGCCAGCATTGGTGTCGCAACTGCAATCCCGAGTGACGACGCGCCATTGTCGCTAGTAGCAAGGGCAGACCAAGCACTTTATAATGCAAAAGATGCAGGTAGAAATTGCGTCGTAATTGCGTCGGACGTGAACAATCTTCCGGTTGCATCTTTCCCAGTCAACCCGGCGTGACGATTTCAGGTCGTCCCATTCTTGATTGTTAAAGCGCATCTGCGGTTTAGGTCGACATTCTACGCCAGTTCAGATCTCGCGCTATTGCCCAACTTTTAACCTCATCATTTCTACAAAACCCGACATTACGGACTAGCGCTTTGAATTTCAGAGAGAATTTGCGCTGCTATTCAAAATGAAATTCTGATTACATCACGAATTGTCGTCTGAACGGATATATCATGAGACTTCGCTATTTGGTCTTCCTTACATACTCGTGAGCAACTTCCATCAAGCGTCGTGTCTACGACACCGCTTTTTTGGGGACTTACGATGCTTCATAATCTCGCACAGCCACGCGGTTAGCCGTGTGATGTTGGTCTGAAAGTGGGCTCTGGTTGGAGCCGTGCGAAGCGCGACGCGCGACAACCGCCTTAAGAACCCCGCTTTGCCTTCCGGCGCAAAGCAGGTGAGTATCGCGAGTCTATTTCAATTCGCCGCATTCAGAAGAACTTCCCATGGCCAAAAAAGCCAAAGCGCCCGCGGCAAGAATCGGGCCTTTATCGAAAGTGCGGTTTGACGCGCTAGCTGGTTATGCGCGTAGCCCGAACATCGTTCTCATAATCGAAGAGCTCGAATGGTACAGCACGGCCGACGAGCGTATTCTTGGGATACTCACGCTAGATCGCATCGACCACGACTGGGGTTGGGTAATATTTGGAAGAGACGAGCGCTTTCAATTCCGCGCCGTCGACGTGAATGTCTCTTACCCCACCATCGAGAAATCGCGCAAGGCCTTGATGACCAAGCTGGCCGAACATCACGCAATGCCCGACCAAGAGTTCTACCAAGGCGACGCCGAAAGTCCGCCAATGGATTTCTTCACGCCCGTAGTTGAGGAACGGAAGCTCCATCCCATCTTCAAGAACCTCGTCGAAGGACCGAAATATTCCTCCGCGCGAGGCATCATCGAGCCGATGATGCGCTTCTATGAGGACGAGGACGGCAATTTTGTTGAGCAATTCCAGACGGTCGCATTCGATGCGCGGCTCTGGGAGCTCTACCTTTTCGCGGCCTTTATAGAACTCGGCTATGCCCGCGTGCCGGGAGTGCAGATTCCGGACTTCCTGTTGGCCAGTCCGTTCGGCGCGTTTGGGCTGGAGGCGAGCACGATCAACCCACCGAATGGGGAGCCCGTGAAGCTGCCGAACGACAGAGCGGGGATGGCAAACTACCTGGAGAACTATGTCCCTCTGAAGCTCGCGCGTGTGCTGCGGCGTAAACTTGAAAAGAAAAAGCCGTACTGGAAATCGCCGGAGATGGAGGGCCTGCCCTTTGTCCTCGCAGTTCAGGATTTTCACACCCCGGGCTCAATGCGGTTTTTTACGCAAGCCGCGACAGAGTATGTTTTCGGCGTTCGCCACAGCATCAAAGACGGCAAGCGCGTCATCGAACGGATCGACAGCCACCTTTGGGGCAAAGCCAAGGAGAAATCAGGCTTCTTCAGCCTGCCTGAAAGCGAAAACGTCAGCGCAGTTGTTTTGAACCCTCAGGGTACATTGAGCAAATTCACGCGCTTGGGCCGCATTGCAGGATTTGGAGACCGAAGCGTCAGGATCATTCGTCGCGGGCTCGCACGCGGCGAGCTCAACCCCGATAATCCGATGCCGGTCCCATTCCTACACGAGGTTCACAAGGCGAGTTATTCCGAGAGCTGGGTGGAAGGTATGGTGGTTCTCCATAATCCCCGTGCGCGTATTCCTTTGCATCCCCAAATGATTCCCGGCGCGGCGCACGAATTCCTCCAGGAGGACGGTAGAATCATGTCGCTGCTCCCCGCGTTTCATCCCCATCTGTCGGAAACAATTATCCTCGTGCCCGATAAAAGTGAGCGTGGCACTCCGAAGCCGAGGGCCAAGCCCGGGCGAGCGAAGGCGTCGGCCAAAAGAAAAACAGGCAATCGATGATGGCCGTCGGCAAGCTCCCCTGTATCGAACGACTTGCGCTGCCGGACAAATTGCCTAGCCCTGAGACCATGGCGTCGTTGAAGGAAAATCCAACGAACTACGACCCGGAACTCTGGGAGTTGGAGTATGTGGCGGTTCGCTATCTGGAGAACATGGACGAGGTCACTCTGCGCGTGCGGTACGACACGATCCTTCACAACATGCAATCGATCATCAGTCCCGATCGGCATGTAATTCCGATCCGAACGTTTCTGAGCTCCTGGTATTGGTATCGGAAGGAGCACCAAACCCGCGCTGAATTCGCCATGCGCGGCCTGTCGTTGCACCGTCCCTTACCAGAATTGAAGAGCCGCGATCTGAGTTTGGCGCCGGCACGGCCCGGTGGACCAAACAAAGGTGACGTCCTGTTTCGTTATGGCGAGCGCAGATGGCTCAAGGAAATGGTCGAATTCGGCCGCATCAGGATTAAAGCTGCTCGCGACTATGCCCTGATGGAACGTGATCCCGCGCGGCAGGATGATGAGCTGACCAAGCGTAGCTTCTCACCAGGGAGGCACGTGACGATCACCTTTTCAGACGGAAGAACGTCGAAGCCCATCGGGGATATACAAAGAAGCCTTTCGGGTATCGACTACTTCGTTTATTGCGTCGCGAATGACTGGGATCCGGAACTGTTTGTGGATTTTAATGCCGAAGCCTGCGTCGTGATCCGCGATCCCGATAAGTTCGCCCAGCGGTTAAAGCAAGCCGCGACTTCGCTCACCAACTGGTACTTTCACTATGACCCGGTGCAGTATTTCGACCCTTATGAGCGCACGGCCAACGAATACTTCGACAACGCCATGACCAAGGATTTTCGTTTTGCGTATCAGCGCGAAACACGCTTCCTGTGGGCGGGGAACGGGCGTCCGGCACACGGCTTCATTGATCTTGAGCTTGGGCCACTTCACGACATATCGACTTATACAGAAGCACCTTGACGCTTAAGATGACTTATCCTTGTCGAGAAAATCGATCATGCGTTCGATCGCTTCTTCGGGGCTCATCCTCACTTCTGCGGCCCAACGCTTTGCGGTCTCGATCGGATCACCGATACTGCTGACGTCAGGCTTCCCGTCTTTTAGAGGCAGGCTCTGAAGTTTTGCGAGCAAGGCACGACCGGCGCGCTCCCGTTCGGCGGCATGGTAAGCCGCCATCTTCTTCTTGGCGCGCTTCTTCCCCAATGCGCGAAGCATGCCGTTTGCACGTTTTTCCAAATTTTCGATCCGCGAGCGTTTAATCCCAGCGTAACTGTCTAGATAGTCCGTGGCGGTTTGGGCGGTGAGTTTTACTTGCGGGCTTAGATGCAGAAGAAAGGAAGGGATGTCGCGTGCACCCGGGCTTACAATCTCTATGCTTCTCTCTGACGTGAATTCTAGCCATTCCCGCAGCGCCAGATTGATGTGTAGGTCTCCGAAGCCGTATCCGATGCAGACGAGGTGCGTGACGAAGTTCAAGTTCGAGCGAAAATGCTTTAGCATGCTCTGTGGAAGCACTTGATGACCACGTTCATCGAACTTGTGGGCTCCGGCGAGCAGGCTCCGTCGGAGAAACTGGAGCACGCCATCCTTGTCGGGATTGCAAATCTCGTTCATGGCCTTAGCGCGTGCGCCGGGCGCACCCGGGATTTCATAGAAAAGGCCTTCGTTCGCGGCGCGTAGGGCGTCGAACACGCCTTCCTGCCCGGGGCCGGTGGCTAGAAGCTTCAGCAGGTCTTTGCCATCGTTGAATGTGAAGATGTCCAGCGCCCCGTGGATCTTCAGTAGATAGATTCCCGGCTGCGGTGGGTTGGGGAAGTTCATGGCGTGCTTTTCAAGGGTGTCCTTGGTCAGCACCTGCCCTTGCAGCTCACCGATGGTTTTGCCGGAAGCATCGCGACGATTGAACGTCTCTATTGTCGAGCTGAAGCCCGTGTGAAGGGGGATGCTCAACCGCGCAGCTATCGCCTCAATGATCACATCATGATTGAGCGAGAATACCCAGAGAGGATCATTGGCATCCGCGAGCGCCTTGAGGCCGTCATATGCCGGTAGGCGGCGGTTAAAAAATACATCGTTGCTGACCTGACGGACATAGAGGAGATGATAAACGAGTGATACGAGCCAAGAGTAAAAGCCGTGGTAGTCTTGCCTGAACTCGCGACTACGACGGAATTGCGCCTCCACATAGCCAAGCAAGGCTTCGTAGTGCATGTCCGGACGGACGAGAACCGAGATGAAATCCTCGATAACAGCATCCGGAACACCATTGCCTTGGGCGAGCCACCCGGCATTCAGCGCGCGGAGCTTTTCTGGTGTCAGCCAATCTTTGATCTCATCGGTTAGTTCGGTGACAAGGGGCATTCCGGCTTCATAGGAAGCGCCTGCGCCTAGAAAGAGCCCTGTCCGCTTTTTCATGCAGGATCGGCCCGATGTGCGCTCGCATTCGCTGTTGGCATAAACAGAGCGTTGATGACCTCGGCGCACAAGCCGAGTACGGTCGGTGTTTCTTGCGGCAGCAGATGCACGTTGCCGTGCATTGCGTGATTACGAAAATCCAGCAACAGGTCGAGGCGGGACATGGTCTGCTCCGATCCGGTCATCGAAGGCATCTCGAAGTCCTCTGCCCGTAGCCAGCCCAGCTGCCTTGCTTTTTTTAGTAGCCTGGCGAGGCCGGGACTTTTGGAGTTATTCGATGCCTCGTCGGGAGTGGCGCGGCGGCGAAGGGCCATTTCAAGAACGGCAAAACCCTGCTTCTCGGCCAGAGAGGCGAACTCGTAGACAAACCACGAATAGACAAACGCATTCCGAGCGATGTCGAACTGTTCGCGAATGTCTAGCGGTACCGTTTCATTGAGAGTGACGTGTGCGACCAGAATGCGCAGGTCGTTCATACGCATCGAGCGGCGCTGCCCGGACGACGGGTCGTAGCCTTCCATCCCGACGAATCGCGGGTCGCATTCCAGGAGCGCTTCGGCAGGCTTGAGCACGGCGGGTCCCCTTATCAAAGATGGCTCGCGTTGGGTTTCGGACAGTCGACTCAGCAGCTCTGATTCTCCCTTCATCGGGCGGAAAAGCATTGCATTGGCGGATTTTCTGCAAACTAGGCCAGAAGTGAACCGCAGTTTTGTCAATGCGTTAGACGAACGTGTCAGGTTGAGGCCCGTCAGTAGTTGACATTGTCATATCCAGCGTGAGATCAATCTGACATTGGAGGGGACCATGAGCGATGGACCTTACCGCACGTTGAAACTACGGCAGCAATGGAAGCAGCTGCTGAAGCGAGCCTACCAACTGGCCTTCGATGATCAGGACGTCGTCGAAATGATTCTTCCAGCGCTCGAACGAGACTGCGCGTGGGAGATCACGAAGGACTTCATGCCCGCGCTGGACGGCTTCTGCTCGGATCACGGCAACGACTTGTTCGAAGATCGAAATGCCCGTCTCGACGAATTGAGGCGCATCTCTGCAGGGCGGGGAACGCTGGGCAGCGTCATTGCCGACTGCGCGGCTGAACAGCTAGCCGAAGGAAAGCGTGGTCCCGAGGCGATGCGCCAAGCGCTCCGCGAGGGCCTGACGGATCGGCTCGCCCGTGTCAGCAAGCAAATGGAAGAACATGTTTTGCGGGAGGCCGGAGAACGCAAAGCCATCAATGTCCGCTCGCGACTGGATAGCGCCATGGGTCAAGCAGCGTTGGACGGTCTGATCGACAAGCTCGTGGGCGGATCGGTGTCCTCCCGCGCCGCGCCACCCAAGCACAGCGGACTTGAAGATGGAGTGGGGCTGCGATGACGGAAGGTAACCAAATGCGCGTCCCGAAGCTCGAAGTCGAAGTGGTCGAGAACGGCCGCCGGGCGTCAAAGAATCGAACCGCGTGTGAAATCGGCGTGAACCTTGAGTTCTCGACGACGCGACTTGAGAGCTACTGCTTGGCTTCGTGGAAGCCGGTCGTGTTTGACGCGCTGCTGCTCGCTGCGGCGGTTGAATTCTGTGATCGCTGGCAAAAGCGCCCTGCCCTTGGTTGGGGCCGTGACTTCTCAATCAAAATACCGGTTCACGATGTCGCGCATTGGCAAAGCGAGGCCGTGTGCCGCTCGCTCATCGATGCACTACAGTTTCTGACGGGCGATCGCTGGGATATCGAATTCGTGCCGCGCCGTAAGCCCCAGGACAATCCTCAGCAAAACTATCTCGACATGCCGGTCGGCATCACCACCATCGTGCCTTTCAGCGACGGTATCGACTCGCGTGCTGTTTCAACGCTTCTAGAAAAGGAGCGCGGCACCACGAAGATTCATCGGGTCTGCCTCGGTCCGAAAGGAACGCAGCGGGACACGAAACGCCAAGATAGGCGTCCGTTCACCACTGTCCCTTACGAAGTGTCGACCGGGAAGCGTTCCGGTGAGGCGAGCGCACGATCACGAGGGTTCAAGTTTGCGACCGTCAGCGGGGTCGCAGCGTTTCTGGTCGGTGCGACCGAGATTATTGTGCCGGAAAGCGGCCAAGGTGCGCTGGGCCCTGTCTTGATTCCCACTGGTCAGGGCTACGAAGACTACCGTAATCATCCATTCTTCACTGACAGAATGGAGAAATACTTCAAAGCGCTATTCGGCGCCGACATTCGCTTTAGCTTCCCCCGTCTTTGGTTCACAAAGGGCGAAACGCTCGCTGCGTTCGCTAAAGTGACCAACAAGCAAGCGCACATCGACGCGCGATCTTGCTGGCAGCAAAGTCGGCAGGTTTCGGTCGACAATCACCGCAGGCAGTGCGGCGTTTGCGCGGCGTGCATGCTTCGCCGGCTAAGCGTCCATGCAGCAGGCCTTAGCGAGCCCAAGAGCACCTATGTCTGGGAAGACCTTGGCGCATCCACCTTTGAAGGCGGTGCTGAGAAGTCTTTCGATAAGGTCACGTCGGCACTGCGTGAATATGCAGTGGCTGGAACCCTGCATCTCGATCATCTCGCGGGGCTGAAAGAATCGCCCCTGCATACCGCCGCATTAAAGCGGCAAGCTCGCCAACTCGCGCTTTCCCGAAAGATCTCGGTCGAGGATGCCGAGGAGAAACTCCTCCGACTTCTTTCACAGCATCGGACGGAGTGGCGGCAGTTCGTTCGCTCGCTTGGCGAGAGGTCTTTCATTCGAAATTGGGTAGCATCGGTGGCATGAGCAAGTCTGGAATACAAATATCCCCCGAAGAGCTTGGCGATCGCCTGCGCATCGCTCGCGAGGCTGCAGGCGTAAGGCAAGCGCCTGCGGCGGAGGCTATTGATGTCGCCCGGACCACTCTTATTGCGATGGAGCAAGGCCAACGGCGCGTTCGCTTGGATGAACTCCAGAAGCTTGCACAAATTTACAACACGTCGGTCAACGCGCTTCTACGTCAAGAAGCGATCCACGTTGATCTTGCGCCGCGCTTCCGCCGCTTAATCGCGGAAAGCGACGAAGGCGCACGCTCGGCCACGATCCTGCTTACGGAATTGGCGAAGGCCGAGGTGGAGCTCGAAAACCTCCTTGGCGTCCAACGCGTGCGGAATTATCCGCCTGAGAGACCCTTGGTCTCGCCCGATATCAGGCGGCAGGCCGAGCATGATGCTCTGGAAATTCGGCAGCGGCTGGGGCTAGGCCTCTCGCCAATTACCGACATTGTTACTTTGCTCGAATTGGAGTTGGGCATTCGCGTATTCGTCAGGCGATTGCATGCAAAGATTTCAGGGCTTTTCGCCTACGACGAAAAGCTGGGTGCCTGCATCCTCCTGAACGCCAATCATCCGCGCGAGCGGCGAACGATTACGGGGGCACACGAGCTCGGGCATCTCGTCTGCTCAAGACGTGAAGCAGACGTTTTCAACGAAAATGAAACGGATCGCTCGCCGGAAGAGAAATACTGCAACGCGTTCGCACGAAACCTTCTCATGCCCATGCGCGCTGTCTCCTTGAAATTCAAGGAGCTGACGGCAGGCGCATCGCGGCTGACCAGACGGCACGTCATTGTTCTTGCGCATTACTTTGGCGTTTCGCGCGAGGCCATGGTGCGCCGCCTTGAAGAGGTTGGCCTCACGAAGCGCGGAACGTGGGACTGGTTTCAAGAAAACGGAGCCATCACCGACGAGCAGGCCCAGCAAGTTCTCGGAGATTTGAAGGTGCCGGACAGCGCAAGGGCCGATGCGGACAGGCCCACGACGCTTCGTCTCAATATGCTAGCCGCAGAAGCCTATGAACGCGGCCTGCTCAGCGAAGGCCAGATCGCCCGACTGCTGCACCTGTCCCGCTTCGACGTGCGCGACCTCCTCAATGATCTTGAACCTGACGGGAGCGTGGCGAATGAGGCCCCTAAGTTGCCTCAGTGAGGCCTCGGAGCTCCTCGTCGCAGATACGAGTGTCGCGATCAATCTGAACGCGACAGGCTACGCCGCACAGGTCATGGAGGCTTTGCCCTACCGGATCGTGATCGTGGATTCTGTACAGACGGAGCTTGAGTATGGCCGTCAGCGTGGGCGCAACGACGCCGACCGCACGGCTGCGCTGGTTGCCGCGAAGCATTTGAAGATTGTCCGACTAGGCGAGAAAGGCCTCGGCGTCTTCGAAGGTCTCGTCGTCGGCTCGGCTGCCGAAACCCTCGACGACGGTGAAGCTGCAACGCTAGCGCACGCTGTCGAAAGCTCGGGCGTCGCCGTCATCGATGAACGTAAGGCGCTTCGGATTGCAGCCGTCCGTTATCCTAAGCTCGTCACGGCTTCGACGATGGACCTGCTTGGCCATCCTTATGTCTGCGATGCCCTTGGTGAGCCTGCACTGGCCGACGCAGTTTTCTGCGCACTGCGTGACGCCCGGATGCGGGTTTTTCCGCCTCACGCCGAGTGGGCTGTGAAACTCATTGGCGCGGAATGGGCGGCGCAGTGCCCAAGCTTGAAGTCTGCAGCCAAGCCCGCGAAATAATCTGTTCCGGAACGTGTCCCTTCGGGGGTTGCTAACCGTTGCGGCAAGATCGCCGGCGTCTAACCGGTGAGGTTGCGCTTCGAAGATGCACTTTCACAGTCGGGCGAAGCCGATTGTTACGCGCGGACTGAGTTAGCTCAGAGTTAGTTCGCGTGCCACCGCTTAGAAAAAATAGTAATTTATTCAATAGAGTAGCAGGATAGTGCAGTTAAGACCCGATTAACCATCGAGGGTTTTCGCGGGCGTACGCGGCTCTTGCCGGGTGCCGAGAGTGCGCGACCAAGCCGTTGTTTGCACTACGATTTTCGTCCGTCGGGCCACGACGCATCAATAGCGTTCTTGACCCGAGCGGGCCTTAACGCTTCCAGCCGACGCCGACGATGATCTGCGCCGGAAACGCGGCACGGTTGCCGGTGACATATTGCTGCATCGACGCCAGCGCCGCGGCTTCTGCCTCGGCGCGCCGGTCTTCTGGCACTTTAGCGAGCGCGCGGCGGATGCCGGCGCCGCCGGCCTTTTGCGCCGTCCAGTACTGGTCGAAATCGTCGACGACGATGGTCGCGTCGTGAACGTGAACCGCCACGTCGGCGAATCCCGCCGACTTCATCGCGGCTTCGAGCGAGCCGGGTTCGGAAAACGCGAACGGCCCGCGCTCGGTGATCGGAGACGGGACGTCGTGGTACCGGGTCAACGCGGCGATCGGCCCGCCGAAATACGGATTGCTCTGCGCCGCGCCGTGCATCGCCGCGACCAGCCGTCCGCCGGGGCGCAGGACGCGCAGCGTCTCCTTGAGAGCGAGACGCGCATTCGTGAAATGCGGATAGGCGTAGCGCGAGATGGCGGCATCGAAGCTGTTGTCGGGGAAGCCGAGCTGCTCGGCTTCCATCTCCATGAACTCGGCGTTGCGGACGCCGCGTTCGGCGGCGCGCCGCCGTGCCGCGACGATCATCGACGGCGCAAAATCGATGCCGACGACCTTGCCGTTCGGCGAGACGAGAGGAGCGGCCTCGAGCGCCGGGCTGCCGGGACCTGTCCCGACATCGAGAACCGTTTCACCGTCACGCAACCGCGCGATCTCGAGAACCTTGGCGGCGGCCTGCGCCGAGAGATCGGCCAGGGCGCCGGTCGCCAGCTTGTCGTATCGCTTGCCGGCCTCGTCCCACTCCTGCCGCCGCGTCCGGCGATAGTCTTCGTCCGAGAGTTCCACGTGACGCACCCGCGACCTTCACTTCACCGGTTCTGGTTGATCAGAACTTGATATTGGCGCCCTTGATGATCGGCTCCCACTTGGCGGCTTCGGCGGCGATGTACTTCTTCGCTTCAGCCGGCGTGCTTTGACTCGGCTGAATGCCGGCGCCGCCCAGAATCTTGATCGCGGTCTCGGTCTTCAGATAGTCGTTGGCCGCCTTGTTGAGCTGGTTCACGATTTCGGGCGACGTGCCGCGCGGCGCCAGCATCGTATAGAACACGCTTGCTTCCAGTGACGGGAAGCCGGCTTCTGCCGTCGTCGGAACATCGGGCAGTCCTTCAAACCGATTGCGGCTGCCGAGCGCCAGCGCTCGCAGCTTTCCCTCTTTGACCTGCGCGACGTAAGGCGCGATCGAGTCCATCGCGAGATCGATCTGGCCGCCAATGAGATCGACGACGATTTCGCCCGAGCCCTTGTACTGGATGGTGCCGAATTTCAGGCCTTCGCGCGCCTTGATGAGTTCGCCGGTGATATGGCCCAGAGAACCGTTGCCGGGAAAGCCGGAATTCAGCTTGTCCGGATTGGCCTTGGCGTATTCGACCATCTCCTTCAGCGTCTTGAACGGCGCGTTGGGACGCGTCGCGATGATGATCGGCGCCGTTCCGATGACGGCAATGGCTTCGAAATCCTTGTCGGGATCGAAAGCCATGTCCTTGTACATGAACTTGTTGTTGGCGGCCGGTCCGGTGGTCGCCATCAGAAGCGTGTAGCCGTCGGGCTGCGCATGGGCGACGGAGGCAGCGCCGATATTGCCGCCGGCGCCAGGGCGATTGACGACGACGAAAGGCTGACCGAGCTCTGTCCGCAGATGCTGCGCCATCGCCCGCGTGAAGATGTCGACCGACGATCCGACGCCGAAAGGCACGATGATCGTCACGTTGCGAGTCGGATAAGCCTGCTGCGCATCGGCCGCGCCGCAGAGCGTCAGGCACGCCACCATGGTTGCAATGAGCGATCGCATGTTTCCATCCCCGTCGTTATTTGAAATTCTTGATTTCATATCGATGCTCTTTTCGGCCCAAGTCAAGCAAACCGCGTCGCCATCGATCGGAATCGCCGCTTCGTTCCGTCCATGCGAACCATGAGCGCGTTCGGCGTCGCCGGCGATGAGGCCGCGTTCGCTATGGCGGAATGTTTCGCGATTTGAAGCCGGCGGGCGACAGCCGATTCGATAGCGATCTTGCGATCGCGCCGCCTCATCTCACCCGGCGCGGCGTCGCCACCAGCCGGAACGGACCGGCAGCCAGGACTTGAGATCGATGTCGCGAACGAGGCGAGAGCCGCCGGCGCGCCACTCCATGACCAGTTCGCGATCATGGAACGCTTCCAGCTCCGGACGGTGCCCGACACTGATCAACGTCGTCTTCGGCAGGCGCGCGGCCACCAGCTTCATCATCTGCTCCTGGCTGGTGCGATCGAGCGCCGAGGTGGCTTCGTCGAGGATGGCGATCGACGGGCTATGAATGAGCAGCCGCGCGAAGGAGAGGCGCTGCTTCTCGCCGCCCGACAATGCGTGATCCCAGGAAACGCCTTCTTCGTCGAGGCGCTCGATGAGATAGCCGAGCCCGACCGCCTCCAGCGCCTCCTTGATGCGGCCGACATCGACCTGCTCCGCCGGCGTCGGATAGGTCGCCGCCCGCCGCAGCGCGCCGACGGGAATGTAAGGCTTCTGCGGCAACAGAAAGAGCTTCGAGCCAGGCCCGAACAGGATTTCGCCTTCACCCCAGGGCCACAGCCCGGCAATGGCGCGCACCAAGGTGCTCTTGCCGGTGCCGGATTCGCCCACGACGAGAATCTTCTCGCCGGGCGCGATGCTCACCTCGGTGCCATCGACCACTGACGTGCCGTCGTCGAGCGTCACGGAGACATTGCGCAGCCGCAGCGCCGCTTCCTCGGTGACGCCGCGGCTGATGTGGCCGCTGCCGGTCTTCTCCGCGGCGGCGAGCGCATCGAGCGATACCAGCAGTGACGCGACGCGATGCGCCGACGCCGTCCAGTCGGCAAAGCGCGGATAGTTATCGACGATCCAGCCGAAGGCGCCCTGCACGATGACGAAGGCCGAGCTCGCCTGCATCACGGCGCCGAGCGTCATCGAGCCGTCGAGATATTTAGGCGCGGCCAGCAGCACCGGCACCGCCCAGACGACGAGCGAGCTGGTCTGCGACACCACTGTCGTGCGCATGTGCTGGAAGCAGAGATCCCGCCAGCGGCCGAGCACGCCGGCGAAGGACCGGTCGAGTCCGGCGCGCTCCTCGCTCTCGCCGCCGAGCAGCGCGATGCTTTCGCCATTCTCGCGGACGCGCTGAAGCACGAAGCGATATTCGGCCTCCGTCTGATTCTTCTGCTCCGACACGACGATGAAACGCCGGCCGATGAACAGCATGGCGACGCTGCCGATCAGCGCATAAGCGATGGCGCCGAGCACGAGGAAGCCCGGGATGGTGACCGTCATGCCGCCGAGCGGGAACGACAGCGAGCCGCCGATCGTCCACAGCACGACGATGAAGGCCGATGCCGACAGCACCGCCGTCAGCAGGCCGACGGCAAAATCGACAGGCGCGTCGGTGGCGACGCGGAGATCCTCCCCGATCCGGTATTCCGGGTTCTGATGGTCGCCGCGCACCAGATTGAGCTGGTAGTAGCGATCGTGCGCGAGCCACTGATCGAGCACATGACCGTTCATCCACGCGCGCCACAGGCGCTGGATGGTCATGCGGAAATAGACGCTGGCGACGCCCATGGCGACGCTGCTGGCAGCCAAGGGCACGAAGATCAGTCCTTGCCGGAGCAGTTCGGCAGCGTTGCGCTGTTCGAGGGCGTCGAAGAACCACTTATTCCAGCGATTGAGCACCAGGCCGACGACCAGCGTGCCGGCGATGAGAAAAATCAAGCCGATGGTCAGCACCCACGCGCGGCGCGAGTCGCGGCCCCAATAGCCGCGGGCGCTGGCCCAGAAGCGCGCGACCAGCCGAAAGTTTGAATTGTTGTTGTGCGGCGCGCCGTGCGCGGGATTCGGCGCGGCCCTGGCCTCCGGCGTCCCTGCGTGCGCGTCGGCCGGCATAGCTGTTCAGCCCACCGTCTCGGCGCCGTGCCCCGCCGCTTGCTTGTTGCGGCGGGCGCGGATGAATGCGGCGTACCACTCCGCCGACGCCTTCGGCCGCCGCTGCAAGGTGGTGTAATCGACATGGACGAGGCCAAAGCGTTCCTTGAAGCCGCTGTTCCATTCAAAATTATCCATGAGCGACCAGACGAAGTAGCCGCGCACATCGGCGCCCGCGGCGATTGCCTCATCCATCGCGGCGATATAGCCCTGCAAATAATTGATGCGGTCCTGATCCAGCACCTCGCCGTTGTCGCCAATATGATCGATGGTGGCGGTGCCGTTCTCCATCACATAGATGGGCAGCGAATAGGCGCGGCCGAGCATCAGCAGGGTTTCGCGGAGGCCATCGGGCTCGATCGGCCATCCCATGCTGGTGCGCGGAATATGCGCCGGGACCGGGCCAAATCCGCTCTTGAGCATGTCCGTGCTCTCCTTGATGTAGAGCGGGCCGTAGTGATTGAGGCCGAACCAGTCGGTCGGCCGGCAAATCTCGGCGAGATCGCCTGGCTCGATCAGCGGCGTCAGCATCTCGGCAAGCTGCGGCGGATAGGTGCCGAGGACCTGCGGCTGCGGGAAGGCGCGATTCCAGTATTCGTCGAATCGTTCGGTGGCGATCCGGTCGGCGGCGCTGTCACTTACGGGGCGGCAGGGCTGCACGTTGTGGATCGAGCCGATCGAGGCACGAGGGACCGTCGCGCGGATGGCATCGACGGCGCGGCCATGCGCGCGATTGACGTTGTGAATGACCTTGAGAAGATCTTCGTGGTTCACCTTGCCCGGCGCGTGCGAACCGTAAGCATAACCGAGCAGCGAGAACACGGCCGGTTCGTTGAAGGTTGCAATGCGCTTGATGCGGTCGCCGTAGCGGCGGCCGACCAGCGCCGCGAATTCGCCGAACCACGTGGCGCTGTCGCGCGAGGTCCAGCCGCCGAGATCCTCGAGCGCCTGCGGCATGTCCCAGTGATAGAGGCACAGCCACGGTTCGATATGGGCGGCGAGAAGTTTGTCGAGCAGCCGGTCGTAGAAGGCGAGGCCCGCTTCGTTGACGCGGCCGCGGCCTTCCGGAAGCAGGCGCGGCCATGAAATCGAGAACCGGTAGGCATCGACGCCCAGGCGCTGCATCAGCGCGACGTCCTCGGCGTAGCGATGATAATGATCGCACGCCACATCGGCGGTGTCGTTATTGGCGATCCTGCCTTGCCGGGCGAACGTGTCCCAGATGCCAGGGCCACGGCCGTCTTCCCTGGCGGCGCCCTCGATCTGATAATTCGAGGTCGATACGCCCCAGATGAAATCTGCCCTAGTCTTGATTTTGCTCATGTCGCAGCCCGGTTAGACGCATTCACGAATGTAAGGACGGTTAATCTCCCAGAGCTCGTCCAGCATCGCGACGGCGGCATCCGCCGAATTGACGACCGGATCGATCATCAAGGCCTGCAAGGCGAGCTCCTTCGACGCGCGCACGGCCGCCTCGACCGCCATCTCCTGAACGACAGCTTGCACGCCAAGAAGCTTGCCGACGCCGTCCGGCAGCGGTCCAAGCGAGATCGGATGAACTCCCGCGGCGTCGACCATGACCGGCGCCTCGACGGCAGCATCCTTCGGCAAGTTGGGTATGACTCCGCCATTGGGGACGACGGCGGATTCGATAAAGCGGTGTCGGTTGTGCAGGATGGCGGTTATGATGGCGACGCCGCGCTCGCCCGACGGCGTGAGCCAATCCGCCGGCATCGGCGCTCGATTGGCCAGGACATCATCCATTAGTGCGGAGAGGTCCTGGCGATTGCGCTCGTCCCATTTGAAGTCGTAGCCGGCTTCGCCCGCCTCCCAGCCGTATGGCAGAAACTCGCCGACATGACTGTCGCCGCAGCCGATCCAGTAACCGAAGGCGCGGAACAGGCGGCGTGACAGTGGTTGGTAGGTGGGGTCGAAGCCTCGCTCCTTCTGACGAAACAGCGGGTAGAGGTCTTCGCCGGTGTCGCGCCGCCGCGCCTGCATGATGCACTGCGCGTGATTGATGCCGGCGGCCAAGACATCGACCTCCTCGTTGGGCAGGCCCATGATGTGGGCGAGATGATCGCGTGCCATGAAGAGGCCGTGGCACAGCCCGATATTCCTGATCGGGCTGTATTTTCCGAGCCCCAGCACGATGCGGCTCTCGGGGTTGGAGAAATTGATCAGCAACGCGCCGGGGCACTGCCGCTCCATCTCGCGGGCGATATCGAAGAGCAGTGGCAGAGTGCGCAGCGTGAAGAACAGCGCGCCGGGGCCGCCGTTCTCGCCCAGTGTGTGACGGATGCCGTGCTTGCGCGGAATCTCGAAGTCATATTTCCAGAGCCGATTACGCTCGATGGCGCCGGCGTTCACCACGAAAGAGGCGCCATCGAGCGCGGCGAGGCGATCGGTCGTCGCTTCGATCGTCAGCCCCGCGCCAGACAGCCTGTTCATCAGGCGCGCCAACTCGGCCATGCGGGCAAGGGAATCCGCATGCCGGGCGACCAGGGTCAGCGTGCTGCCGGCGAGTTCCTGGCTCGACATGACGTCGCGCAGCATGCTCATGCCGAACGACATGCTGGTCGCGCCGATGAAGGCGATTTTTGCCGTGTTGCCCATCCGCAATCCATGCGTCCTTGCGGCCTCTGGCGGCAGGTTACGGGACGCGGGCCGGTGCTTCTTGACCTACCTCAAGCCTTCCGGCAGGCCGATTGATCGGAAACGCAAGGATGAAGCCTCCCGGTTGCCGGGGGCCTTTTCGCACGCCGAAAATGCCGCCGATTATGCGAGGCCGGCCTGCGGGCCCTGCTATCAACCGGCGGTCACGGGCGACGGCGCGAAAGGCACACCATGCGGATTGACGAAGACCGGTTGAAGCTGACGCAGGTGCTGCACGCCCTGCTGATCGACTATTGGCACGACGTCGACCGGAACTGGGGCCGCAACGCGCCCGACTACTACACCGAAGACGCCAAGTTCATCGGGTCGGCCGCGAGCTACGAGGGCCGCGAGAAGATTCGCGCCTTCTACAAGTGGCGCGAGGGCCGGGGCGACCGGACGGTCGTGCACTCGGTGCAGAACTTCAAGGCGTTCTTCGAGGGGCCCGACAAGGCGACCTGCAACTGGTTCATGATGCTGTACGCGGCTGACGGCAAGCCGGTGCTGCCGACGCATCCGCCGATCCAGATCGCCTACATGACCGACCATCTCGTCTACACGAAGGACGGCTGGAAGGTGACGTACCGCAAGTTCGACCCGCTGTTCGAAGGCGGCACGCCGCCGACCAATCCGGTGCTCGACAAGTAGCAAACGGTTCAGATCGTCACGTCGTATTCGCGGTGCGCGGAGGCGTCGAGGTGCGGCCGGTCGCTGATGAAAGCAAGCGCGTGCTCGATGTTGAGCCGCGTCTCGATCAGCGGCTTCAGCACCATCTTCTTGATGTCCTTCTGCGGCACCGATGACGTGAAGAAACTCACCGACATCACCGCGGCGACCTTGTCCTTCTCCATCAGCGGCACGCCGAAGGTGGTCATGCGCGCGGGCTCGGTGCGCGGGTCGCGCATGGCATAGCCGGCGCTGCGCGCCCGCTTGAGGTGCTCGCGGAAGGCAGCTTCTTCCTGCGGGCCGAATTCGCCCGGCATTTCCTTGCGCATGCGGGCGATGTGACGTTCGCGCTCGTCGTCGCCGCAGAACGCCATGTAGGCGCGGCCCATGGCGAAGCGGAACAGGTCCGGTCGCTTGCCCAGCACCGTGTTGGTGTGAACCACCGGGCTGATGGTGCCGGTCCAGTACACGATCTCGATGGCGTCGCCGTCGATGACGCCGAGGCCGATCGGCCACTTGATCTGGCGCGTCAGGCCGATGGACAGCGGCCGGGCGATCTCGATGACGCGCGAGATGCCGCCGTAGCCGGCCGACAGTTCGAGCACCTTCTGGGTGACACGGTAGCCGCCGCACATGTTGTCGCGCACGACGTAGCCTTCGTGCATGAGCGTCTCGAGCAGGCGCACGATGGTCGGCCGCGGAATACCCGTCGCGGCGAAGATCGAATTCACCGTGACGATGGACTTCTCGTTCGCCACCTTGAGCACGTGCAGAGCGCGGCACACGGCGTTGACCGGCGGATAGGAGCGGTCGAGCGGATTGGTGTGGCCGCGCCGGGAATTCGTGCGGCAGTGAATGTTCGGCGACCCCAGGCCGGACACGGTTTCGCTGACCGGCTCAATGCGGATCAGTTCGCGGACGGCTTTATTCACCTGACGGATCTCCCCCTGGCGGCGGCTTTTGCCCGGATCATACCAATGGCGCCGAGGCGCGATAAGACCGCGAGGGTAGCAAAGCGCCGCCCATTTCACCCAGCGAAATTCGGCTCCAAGAACCCTGCCGCACCCGGACCCGGCCCCCTAAAATCGCGGTCCGGTCGCAGTCGGCTGTTCGTCCAGGGAAGTGAAGTCAATGAGCGGTGTGTCGAAGCGTGTAGCCTCCAAGTCCGTGTTCCGCGATCAGGAACCGCAGGAGATCAGCCCGGACGGCCTGGCGCGAACCTGGATCACGCGCGGCGGCAATTTCGCCGTATGCGTTTCGGAGGTAAAGCCCGGCGCTGTCCTGGCGCGGGCCGACAATCCGGAAGAGTACATGGTGATCGCGCCGCCGGGCGGCGCGTCGCTGACCATCAAGGCGGGCAGCGAGACGGTCGAGGCCGAGCCCGAATCCCTCACCATCGTGCCGCCGGGCGCCAGCCAGGTGACCGCGCGCACCGCCGGCAAGGTCGCGCGCATCTTCTCCAAGGCTTCGACGGACGTGATGACGCTGGCGATCAACAAGGACGTCTATGCCGACGGCGCGCCCGAACTCGCGCCGCCCGATCTGTGGCCGGAGCCGATCGGCGGCTACAAGCTGCGCCACTATCCGCTGGCGCAGTATCTCGACCCGAAGGGTGATCGCATCCAGCCGCGCTGTTTCCGCTCGACCAACATGATGGTCAACCTGTTCGGGCAGTTCTTCACCCGCCGGCCGACCAATTCGCTCAGCCCGCATTGGCACGACGATTTCGAGCAGGGCTCGCTCTGCTTCGAGGGCACCTGGATGCACCACATGCGCTACAACTGGGGCGCAGACCTGAGCACCTGGGTGCCGGACGATCACGCCGAGATGCCGACGCCGTCGGTCATCGTCATTCCGGCGCTCGCGATCCACACCAGCCGCTGCATCGGCCAGGACGGACCGTCGAGTTCGCTCTATGACATCTTCTGTCCGCCGCGCATGGACTTCGCGTCGAAGAAGGGCTTTGTCATCAACGAAGACGAGTATCCGCTGCCTGCCGTTCAGGGCGAGCAGAAGATCAAGACCGGCGGCACGCTGCTGAGCTGGCAGAAGCCGGGCTGAACCGTTTCATTCCACCTTATCGATATCGACAGTCAGAGGATTCATGAAGGAAGTTGTGATCGTCACCGGCGCGAGCAGCGGCATCGGCGCCGCGACGGCGCGTGCCTTGGGCGCGCTCGGCGCCGCCGTCGTCGTCAACTACAACAGCTCGAAGGAGCTCGCCGACGGCGTCGTCGCCGATGTCGAGAAGCTCGGCGGCAAGGCCATCGCGGTCAAGGCCAATATGGGTGTCGAAGCCGACATCGTCCGCATGTTCGAGACGACTGACAAGACCTTCGGTCCGATCACCGGCCTGGTTAACAATGCCGGCGTCAACGGACCGCATCACCGCACCGCGGATACCTATGACTTCCAGGAGGCGATGGACATCTACGCGGTCAACGCCATCGGCGTGCTGATCTGCTGCCGCGAAGGCATAAAGCGCATGTCGACGAAGCTGGGCGGCAAGGGCGGCTCGATCGTCAACATCTCGTCGATCGGCGCGCTCACCGGCTCGCCGGGGCGCTTCATTCACTACGCCGGCTCCAAGGCCGCCGTCGATACGATGACCAAGGGGCTCGCCGTCGAGGTCGCCCGCGACGGCGTCCGCATCAACTCCATTCGGCCGGGAATGGTCGATACGCCGATCCACGCCAAAGCCGGGCAGGCGGACCGCGTGAAGGAATTTGCCGCCAAGAATCCGTTGGGCCGGGCGGGCCGGCCCGAAGAAGTGGCGGAGGCGATCATCTGGCTGCTGTCGGACAAGGCTTCGCTCGTCACCGGCGCGGTGCTCGACGTCATGGGGGCACAGCGCTGACGGCAGGTCGGCAGCGCTGCATGTTTCATTGTCCGAAACAGTGTGCCGCCGCCGGTGGGACAGGCCGGCATTTGAACTAGCATCGCGGCTCATCGGTCCGGTCGTTGTCGCAACGCGAACAAGCGCGCGAGCGGGCCCAAGAAAGCAACGATCAGGGAGGGAAGAAGGATGACGCGGGTCACTTTGGGAATGCGGAGCATTGCGGTCGCGGCAGCCGTCGTTGGCGCGTCGGCAATGTTTGTTGGCGGCACGGCCGCGGCGCAGAAATATCCGGCCAAGAACATCACCGCCATCGTGCCGTTCGCCGCCGGCGGCGGCGCCGATACGCAGACCCGCATCTGGGGCGGCGCTATCGCGCCAATCATCGGCCACCGCATCATCATCGAGAATAACGGCGCTGCCGCCGGCATTCCCGGCACCAAGCAGGGCATCGCCGCCGATCCGGATGGCTACACCGTGCTGATGGGCGTTGCTTCGACCATCGCCATCAATCCCTTCACCAACAAGGCCGCCGACTACAAGCCGCTCGAGAGTCTCCGCGCGGTCGCGATGATCGGCTACACGCCCTACGTCCTGGTGGTCGCCAACAATCTCAACATCAAGTCCTTCCCGGAGCTGATGAAGTACGGCAAGGAGAATCCCGGCAAGCTGACATATGCGAGTTGGACCAGCGTCGGCAATCTGGCGCGCCAGGGGTTAGAGCTCCGCTCCGGACTGGCCATGACCATGGTGCCGTACAAGGGTTCGGTAGACGCCATCAACGACGTCGTCGCCGGCCGCGCATCGGCGACCATCGCCGACTCTGGCTCGATCATGCCGTTCATCAAGGCCGGCAGCGTTACACCGATCGCCATCACCACGGCGCAGAAATCGACGTCCCTGCCGAACGTGCCGACAATCGATGAGCTTGGCGTCAAGGACTACGTCATCGACTCCTGGGTCGCGATGTTCGTTCCAAAGGACACGCCGAACGACATCGTCGAATATCTCAACACCAAGACGCGCGAAGCGATCAAGACCAAGGCCGTGCAGGACCGCTACGCCGAAGTCGCAATCGAAACGCTCGATCTCAGTGCCGCCGAAACGCAGGCATTCATGGAACGGCAGACGAAGAACTGGAAGTCGCTGGTTGAACAGGTCGCGGCCAAGTAGGCACCGCCGGAGCGAAGGCTTGGAGGCAATTCGGCCATGACGAGTCAGCCGATCGAGGGGCGGCAGCCACCTGCCGTCCCCCGTCATGCACGGGTCGACGTGATCGGCGGCGCGCTGATCGTGCTTCTTGCCGTCGCGGTCTGGCTCGGCGCCGCCGAGCTGGACGCAGGCGCGCTCTCGCGCATCGGCACCGGGGCGCTGCCGAAGGGGCTGGCCGTCGTACTGTGCGCGGCCGGCATTATCATCCTTATGAAGGGCCTGTTGCAGTCCAACGAGACCGCGGAACGGTTCTTCGTGGCAGTGCGGCCGATGGCCATCGTCATCGCTTCGATCGTGGTCTTCGGTCTGTTCATCCGCGGCGTCAATTTCGGCTGGTTCTCGACACCGCAGCTCGGGCTGATGATTGTCGGGCCGGTCACGGTCTTCATCGCCGGCAGTGCGACGCCGGAGATGAATGTGCGGCAACTGATCGTGCTGTCGATCGGACTGACGGCCGCCATGCTGCTCGTGTTCATGGACCTGCTCAGCGTCACGATTCCGGTTTTCCCGAAATTCATCCAGGATCCACTGACGCTCTCGCTTGGGATCGACACCCTGGTCCGGGTTGCCTATCTCGCCTATGGCGCGCTCGCCGCCTTACTCTACATCATCTTCTTCGGTTGGCCGGAGCGGCGGCGTGACTGAGCTGTTCCACCATCTCTATATCGGCTTCTCCGCCATCCTGTCGGTGCAGAACGTCCTTCTGTGCCTGGTCGGCTGTCTGGTCGGCACGCTGATCGGTGTCCTCCCGGGTATCGGCCCGCTGGCAACCATCGCCATCCTGATGCCGCTCACCTACAACGCCGAGCCGATCGGCTCGCTGATCATGCTCGCCGGCATCTATTACGGTTCGCAATATGGCGGGTCGACCACCGCGATTCTGGTCAACATGCCGGGCGAGACGTCGTCGCTGGTGACGACTTTCGACGGGCACGCCATGGCGCGGCAGGGCCGGGCCGGCAAGGCTCTCGGCATCGCCGCCATCGGCTCCTTCATCGCCGGCACCTTCGCGACCTTCGTCATTGCCGGCACGGCGATCCCTTTGTCGAAGCTGGCGCTGAGCTTCACCGCCGGCAACTATTTTGCGCTGATGGTGTTGGGCCTGAGCCTTGCCATCGTTCTTGCCGGCGGCTCGGTGCTCAAGGCGATCTGCACCTTGTTCATCGGCGTGCTGATGGCGCTGGTCGGCGCCGACCAGATCACCGCGGAGCCGCGCCTCACCTTCGGCCTGCAGATTCTCTATGACGGCTTCGACATCGCCATCGTGTCGATGGGGCTGTTTGGCCTCGCCGAAATCCTGCGCAATCTCGAAACGCCGGAGCAAAAGCCCTTCGTCGGCAACGTGGTCGGCAGCCTGCTGCCGGATCGCAATGACATGAAGGCCTCGGCCGGCCCCATCGCCCGCGGCTCGTTGCTCGGCTCGATCATCGGCATCATTCCGGGCAACGGCGCGACCTTATCGTCGTTCGTGTCCTATGCGCTGGAGAAGGCGTTGTCGCGGACGCCGGAGCGGTTCGGCAAGGGCGCCATCGAAGGCGTGGCCGGTCCGGAATCGGCGAACAATGCCGCCGCGCAAACGACGTTCATTCCGCTGCTCACATTGGGCCTGCCGTCCACGGCGGTGATGGCGCTGGTCGGCGGCGCCATGACGCTGCACGGCGTCGTGCCCGGTCCGCAGGTCATCAGCAAGCATCCCGACCTGTTCTGGGGCGTCGTCACCTCGATGTGGGTCGGCAACCTGATGCTGGTGATCATCAACCTTCCGCTGATCGGCCTCTGGGTGAAATTCCTGAAAGTGCCGTATCACCTGCTGTTTCCGACCATCGTGCTGTTCTGCTGCATCGGCATTTACTCGGTCAATTCGCGGCCGTCGGACGTGCTCGAAGTCGCCGTGTTCGGCGTGCTCGGCTACGTGCTGTTCAAGCTGCGCTTCGAGCTTGCGCCATTGCTGCTCGGCCTCGTGCTGGGCGCGATGCTGGAGGACAACCTGCGGCGCGGCCTCATCCTCAGCAATGGTAATGTCTGGACCTTCCTGAGCGAGCCGCTGACCCTGGTGCTGCTGAGCGCCGCGCTGCTGGTGCTCGGCACCGCGCTGGTGCCCTCGATCAGCAAGGGCCGCGAGCAACTCGTCGACGAAGACTAGCGGCGCGGCCGCTTCAAACCGGAGATCTGCATTTGTCACTGTTCGGAACGCTGCGCACGCCGCGCAATCTGGTTTTCGGCGCCGGGCAACGCATGGCCTTGCCCGGCTACGCCGCGGCGCTTGGCAAGCGGGCGTTGATCGTCACCGACGAGCGGCTCGGCGCCGATGCGGAATTTCTGCGTCTGGTCGATGCCTTGACACAGGTGGGCCTGCAGACCCGCGTCTTCGACGGCACGATCGCCGAACTGCCGATCGAGTGCATCGCCAGCGCCGTCCAGGCGGGCAAGGCGATCGATGCCGATCTGGTCATCGGCATCGGCGGCGGCAGTTGCCTCGACGCCGCCAAGGTGGCGGCGGTGCTGCTGACGCATGGCGGCCGCATCTCCGATTACTACGGCGAATTCAAGGTGCCTGGTCCGGTGTTGCCGTTGATCTCGCTGCCGACGACATCCGGCACCGGGTCGGAAGTCACGCCCGTCGCGGTGGTGACCGATCCCGACCGCGCGGTGAAGGTCGGCATCGCCTCGCCGCACATCATCAGTCACACGGCGATCTGCGATCCCGAGCTGACCTATTCATGCCCGCCGGGACTGACGGCGGTGTCGGGCGCGGACGCGCTGACGCATGCCATCGAGGCCTTCACCACGATGCGGCGCGAGCCGACTGGCGCGATCGTCCATGAGCACGTCTTCCTCGGCAAGAACGTGCTCAGCGACAACTATGCGCTGCTGGCGATCTCGCATATCGCGGCGAGCCTGAAGCGCGCCGTCGACAACGGCAGCGATGTCGAGGCGCGCGAGCGGCTGATGCTCGGCGCGACGATGGCCGGGCTCGCCTTCGGCACCGCCGGCACGGCGGCGGCGCATGCCGTGCAGTATCCGATCGGCGCGATGACGCACACGCCGCATGGCGCCGGCGTCGCGGTGATGATGCCCTACGTCATGGAATTCAACCGCCGCCATTGCGAGCCGGAGCTGGCCGACATCGGGCGCGCAATGGGGCTTGGGGCGCAGGGCACCGTATCGGCGCAGGCCGGCGCGGCGATCGACGCGGTGGAAAAACTGTTTGCCTCCGTCGGCATCCCGAAAACCATCGCCGATCTCGGCATCGTGCGTGGGCAGCTCGGCACAGTCGCCGAGCAGGCGATGGGCAGCGCGCGGCTGATCAAGAACAATCCGCGCCCGATCGAACTCGCCACCATGGCGACTTTGGTCGAGGCGGCTTTTGCCGGCGACCGCGCCGCTTTGCGCTGAGCGGCAGTCTCATTCGGCAATCCGCGGTGACGCGGGCCGGGCGCACCTCAATACCACGCCTTGGCGGTGAGCTGCGCTACAAGCGTATAATGCCACGCGACTGTGACCCGACCGCGTATCTCCTGTCGTTTGTCGGAAAGCGGCTTTACAGCCGCTGAAATATTAATGTATTTGTTGGTCATCTTAATCCCAGGGGCGCCTGTTGTAGATGGACCAGCGGCAGAGGACCGAGACCTTGCCCGTCGACCGGCGGCTGTCATTGCCGCAGCAAGTCTATGCCGATATCCGCCGGCGCATCATCGCTTTCGAACTGCTGCCGGACACCTCGCTGTCGCGCTCGGAACTGTCCGCTCGTTACGGCATCAGCCAGACGCCGTTGCGTGAGGCGTTGCAGCGGCTGAGCGAGGAAGGTCTGGTCGCGACCTATCCGCAGTCGCGCACCGAGGTGCGCCGCATCGATGTCGCTCAAGTTTTCGAAGCGCAATTTCTGCGTACCGCGCTCGAGGTCGAGGTCGTGGCGCGGCTTTCGGCCGATCCCAACAAGTCGGGGCTGGCCGCTGTCGAAGCCACGCATGAGCAGCTTGTCCGCTCATGGGCGCGCGAGCAGTCGTTCGAAAGTTTCTCCGAGCTCGACAAACAATTCCACGCCAACCTCTATGCCGCGGCCGGGCTGTCGAACCTGATCCAACTTGTCGACGCGCGCTGTGGTCAACTCGACCGCATTCGCCGACTGCACTTGCAGTGGTCCAACGACCGCAAGCCGGAACAGGTGGTCAAGGATCACCAGGCCATCGTCGACGCCATCCGCCGTTCCGATGTCGAAGGCGCGCAAAGGGGGATGCGCTCGCATCTCGCCGGCACCGTCGGCCAGCTTGACGAACTGCGCTCTCGATTTCCCGATTATTTCTGCTGACCGCAGCCGCCTGCCGGCCGCTTCCCCGAACCGTGCCACGTTTGACATTGAAATATTAGTGTATTAGTTTTCCGAAAAATGTCCCGAAAAATCGGGGTTCGTGCCTTGTCGCTGTCTGGCGGAGGTCGGGAGGGAAATTTCAAGTGCAGCTCGCCGTCACATCATGCGCAGCCACCGCACCATCCGCCTGCCGCCGGCCGGGCCTGGCGCGGCGGCTCTCAAATCGTCGCCTGTCATTCCGCCTTTCTCCTATCGGGTAACGCCGCGGCCGCGCCGCGCGTCACCGCGCAACTCTTCGTCGTCCACGCGATGCAACTGCGCCGCCGAAAAACCAGCCACCTGACCGGCCTGCAAGGGCCCGGATGTGAAACAAACAACATAGAGAGGAAACAGCCATGACCTTCAAACTCACACGACGCGCCGTCGTCGGCGGCATCGCCGGCACCATGGCGATGGACCTGCGTGCCTTCGCCCAAAACCTGCCGATGCCGACCTCGCCCGTGACGCTCAATTTCGTCGATGTCGCCGGCAATCTGGCGCTGACGCAGAAGATCATCGAGAACTATCGCGACAAGAATCCGAAGCTGGTGTCGCGCGTCAATTTCACCAAGGCGCCGGCGCCCGAACTGCCGGGCAAGATCAAGGCGCAGCAGGACGCCAATCGCGTCGATATCGACGGCGTGCTCACCGGAATCGACGCGCTGTCGGCCGGCCTCGACCAGAAGCTCTGGATTCCGATCGCTTCCGAGTATGCAGCGAAGCTGCCGAAGCTCGACGACATCTATCTCGACGGCGCCAAGCAGATGCAGAGGCTCGCTTCGAACAACGGCGTCTGCGTCGTGTTCTGCCCGGCCGGCCCGGTGATGGAATACATGCCGGACAAGGTGAAGCAGGTGCCGCAGACCGCCGAGGATCTGCTCGCCTGGGCCAAGGCCAACCCGAACCGCTTCATGTATGCCCGCCCGGCCAACTCCGGGCCCGGCCGCATCTTCATGATGGGCCTGCCCTACATTCTCGGCGACAAGGACCCGAAGGATCCGATCAACGGTTGGGACAAGACCTGGGCCTATCTCAAGGAGCTCGGCCAGTATGTCGAGTACTACCCGGCCGGCACCGGCCCGGTGATGAAGGAGCTCGGCGAAGGCTCGCGCGACATGATCCCGTCGCAGATGGGCTGGGACATCAACCCGCGTGCTCTCGGCGTCGTGCCGAAGGAGGCCAAGGTATTCTTCCTCAAGGGCTTCCACTGGATCCTCGACGCGCACTACCTGTGCATCCCGAAGGGCATCTCCAACGAGAAGCTCGCAGTGCTGCTCGACCTCCTCAACTTCATGCTGACGCCAGAGCAGCAGGCGATCACTTACGACTCCGGCTACTTCTATCCGGGCCCGGCGGTGAAGAACGTGACGCTGGCGATGGCGCCGAAGGAGAGCCAGGACATCATCAAGGAATTCGGCCGTCCTGAATACGAGGCCGCGGTCCGCGACAACAAGCAGGAGCTGCCGCTGCTGCCCGACGCGCTGGTCAAGGCCTTCGCCCGTTGGGACGAGCAGATCGGCGCGCAGAAAAAGAAGTAAGCGCCGCGACTGTCACGCGAAGAAGACTGGCGGCTCCGCCGCCGGTCTTCTCATGTCGGCGATGCTCCCTGCGATCGAAGGATACCTGTCATTATGGCTATCGCCGCACGCGATTTCCGCGAACTACGCCTCGATGCAATGTGCCGCAACTTCGGCAACCTCAACGCGCTCAAGGGCGTCACGCTCAATGTCCGCCGCGGCGAATTCATCGCGCTGCTCGGGCCCTCCGGTTGCGGCAAGTCGACGGCGCTGAACTGCCTCGCCGGCCTGCTGACCTTGTCGGACGGCAGCATCTGGCTCGACAAGACCCGTATCGACGAACTGCGGCCGGAAGAACGCGGCTTCGGCATGGTGTTCCAGAACTATGCGCTGTTCCCGCACATGAGCGTGCGCAAGAACATCGGCTTCGGCCTCGCCATGCAGAACCGGCCTAAGGCGGAAATCGAGCGCAAGGTGGATGAGGCGCTCGCCATCGTTCGTCTGACCGATCAAGGCCACAAGCTGCCGGGTCAGCTTTCCGGCGGACAGCAGCAGCGCGTCGCCATCGCGCGCGCCATCGTCATCGAGCCGCCGCTGGTGCTGATGGACGAGCCGCTGTCGAACCTCGACGCGAAGCTGCGTCTGGAGATGCGCGCCGAAATCCGCCGCATCCACGAACTGATCGGCTCAGCGACAATCTACGTCACGCACGACCAGGAAGAGGCGCTGTCGCTTGCCGACCGCATCGTCGTCATGCGCTCCGGCGAGGTGCGCCAGGTCGGTACGCCCGAAGAGCTGTATGCGCGTCCGGCGCATGCCGACGTCGCCGAGTTCATGGGCTATCGCAACCAGATCAAGACGCGCGTCAGCGGCCCCGTTTCCGCCATGTCGGTGTCGCTCGGCGGCGTCAGCCTGCCGGCGACCCCGGTCGAGGCCATGCGGGAGGGCACGGCCATCGCCGCGATACGGCCATCAGACCTGACGGTTGCGTCGGATGGCGTCATCGGCGTCACCGTCGATTCGGTTCAGTATCACGGCCAGGAATTCTATTGCTCGGGCCGCACCGCCGACGGCACCGATCTCTATTTCGTCGCCAAACGTCGCGTCGCCAAAGGCGACACCGTCATGCTCAGCGTCGCGTCGAACCGCGTGCTGGTCTATTCGGGGGAGCCATAATGAGCGGGCAAGCTGTCGGAGCCAGTACGCGGCCCGCCATGTCGCTGCGGACGCGCCTCAAGCTTCGCGACATCGACGGTGTGGCGCTGCTCGTCCTGCCAGCCGTGCTATTCGTCATCGCGCTGTTCGTCTATCCGTTCGTCTACGGTTTCGTGCTGTCGTTCCAGCCGAAGGCCGGCGATTTCCTGGCGAACTACCGCAAGTTCTTCTCCGATCCGTTTCTTTACGACACCATCGCCAACACCTTCCGGCTCGCCATTCCGGCGACGCTGATCAACGTTTTGATTTCGATCCCGATCGCACTGCGCGTGCGGCGCATGCAGCATCGCCGCCTGCTGACGACGATCCTCGTCATCCCGATTACGCTTGGCACGGTGCTGATCGCCGAAGGCCTGCTGATCTATCTCGGCCCGCAGGGCTGGTTCAACCGCACCTTGGTGTTGTTTGGCTTCGAGAAGGTCCGTCTGGTGCACAACTACACCGGCGTGATGCTGTCGTTGATCCTTTCCGGGTTTCCCTTCGCGTTCCTGCTGACGCTGTCCTACATCACCGGTATCGATCCGTCCTTGGAACAGGCGGCCTCGACGCTCGGCGCCAGGGCCCGGGCGCGCTTCCGCCTCATCCTGCTGCCGCTGCTGGCGCAGGGTCTCGCGATCAACATCTGCCTGTCTTTCGTGCAGACATTTTCGGTGTTCCCGTCAGCGGTGCTGCTCGGCGCGCCGGCCGGCGCGACCCGCGTGATCTCGATAGCCGCCTATCAGGCGGCATACGAGCAGTACGACACGTCGATGGCATCGGCGATCGCCATGATCATGGGCTTTTGCCAGCTCGCGGTCGTCATATTGATCCTCGCGAGTCGCAGCTTCTTCTATCGCGGCGCCGCCGGCGGCGGGAAAGGATAAGCCATGGCCCTGAGAAACCCCTTCTCATCGCAGACGCCCGGCGAACGCCTCTGGGCTTTCGCGATGTGGGCTTTCATGATCTTCTTCATCGTCAACTTCGTGGCGATGGCAGCGGCCGTGATCGTCAACTCATTCGGCACGCGCTGGCTCAATGCCTGGCTGCCGGCCGCCTTCACGACGCGCTGGTACAGCTCAGCCTGGAACGAGTTTCAGCTGCACGACGTGCTCATCGTCACTTTCGAGGTGGTCGGCGCCGTCGTGCTGCTATCGGGCTTGCTCGGCGTGCCGGCGGCCTATGCGCTGGCGCGTCGTAACTTTCCCGGCAAGCAGTTCGTTATTCTCCTGTTTCTGCTGCCAATGCTGATCCCACCGATCACTTTCGGCATCCCGCTGGCGACGGTGCTCTATCAGGCGCATTTCGGCGGCAATCTGACCGGCGTCATTCTCGCCAATCTGGTGCCGACGGTGCCCTTCGTGGTGCTGGTGATGATCCCGTTCATCGAACAGATCGACCCGCGTATCGAATCGGCCGCGCGCGTGTTCGGCGCCGGAACCTTCCGCGTCTTCATCCATATTCTCGTGCCGCTGCTGGCGCCGGGAATTCTCGCGGCGCTGCTCCTGGTGCTGGTGCGAACGATCGCCATGTTCGAGCTGACGTTCTTCACCGCGGGTCCCGGCAGCCAGACACTCGTCGTCGCACTGTACTACGCGGTCTACGCAGCCGGCGTGCGCGCCGGTCAGTCGATCGACGCGATGGCGGTGATCTACATGTTGACCACCCTGGTGTGGCTCCTGATCGCGCTGCGCTTCGTCGATCCGACGCAGATCGTCACCCGGGCCAAGCGTGAGGCCGCGCACTAGGGATTGCCGGACCCCGCGTCCGGGAATATGGGTTGACGGACCGGCCACGCCGGCTGGCAACGAACGGGGCGGGCGTCCATGGCGAAGTCAACGACGCAAATGCGTTTGCGCGATTTCTCGCGCTCGTTGCCGATGTCCCTGCTTAAGGCGCGTGAGGCGGTGATGAGCCATTTCCGCCCCAGCCTCAATCACTTCGGCATCACGGAGCAGCAATGGCGTGTGCTCCGGGCGCTGTCCGCGGTCGAAACTATTGAGATCATGGCCCTGGCGGAGCGGACTTTCCTGCTGCCGCCGTCGCTGTCGCGCATCCTCAAGGATCTCGACGAGCGCGGCCTCATTGTGCGGCGCACATCGGAAACCGACCTGCGGCGCGGGCTCGTGTCGATCAGCGCGCGAGGCCGCGACCTCATCGACAAGGCCGGCGCCCATTCCGAGGCGATTTATCTTGAAATGACCGAGCGCTACGGCGCCGACAAGCTGGTGCGGCTGCAGGAGATGCTGCGCGACCTCGAGGCCGCGCTTGCGGCACCGATGGAGGCCAGCGCCTTGCCGAAGCGCGGCGCCGCCAAGGCCCGCCGCCCCAAGGGCGGCAAAACCGCCGCTCTCTGAGCGACTTGCGCGATCGGCCGGGTGCCCGGTTGACTCGTGAGCAATTCCGATTAACTTAACATGTTAAATAACGAGATCCGCTGAGGAACGCCATGCCGCATCTCACGCTCGAGTATTCGGCCAATGTCGAGGGCAGGGCCGACATCGCCGCTCTGTGCCGCGAGTTGCATGCTGCCGTGATGGCCTCCGGCCTGTTCGAACTCGGCGCCGTGCGCGTGCGCGCCTTCGCCGCGCAGCACTACGCCATCGCCGACCTCGATTCGCGTAATTCGTTCATCGACATGTCGTTTCGCATCGGCAAAGGCCGTAGCGCCGCAGAGAAGAAGGCGGCCGGAGAAGCGATCTTCGCTGCCGCGACAAAGCATTGCTCGGCGCTTCTGGCGGAGCCGCATTTCGCGCTGTCGCTGGAAATTCGCGAAATCGATTCCGAATTGAGCTGGAAGAAGAACGCCATCCATCCGCGGCTGCGCGGCAAGTGATCGCGGAGCAAATAGCAGAGTGACGATGAGCAAGCTCGAATCCAACCTCGCCAAGGCGAACGATTATCTCGCGCGGTTTCGCGACGCCGGCGTGCTCAATCAGATCGGCGGCGAAGCCGTGCCGGCCGCCGACGGCGCCACCTTCGAGACCATCTCGCCGATCGACCTCAAGCCATTGGCCAAGGTCGCGCATGGCAAGGCCGCCGACATCGACCGCGCGGCGAAGGCCGCGAAGCAGGCGTTTCCGGCCTGGGCCGCCATGAGCGGCGACAAGCGCAAGGTGCTGCTGCACAAAATCGCCGACGCCATCGTCGCCCGCGCCGAAGAAATCGCCTTCGTCGAATGCATGGATACCGGCCAGGCGCTGAAGTTCATGGCCAAGGCGGCGCTGCGCGGCGCCGAGAATTTCCGCTTCTATGCCGACCGTGCGCCGGAAGCGCGCGACGGCAAGGCGCTGCGCATGGACGGCCAGCTCAACGTCACGAGCCGCGTGCCGATCGGCCCGGTCGGCATCATCACGCCGTGGAACACGCCGTTCATGCTGTCGACGTGGAAAATCGCGCCGGCGCTGGCGGCGGGCTGCACGGTGGTGCACAAGCCGGCAGAGCTGTCGCCGCTCACGGCGCGGCTGCTGGTCGAGATCGCCGAGGAAGCCGGCCTGCCGAAAGGCGTGTGGAACACCGTCAACGGCTTCGGCGAGGACGCCGGCAAGGCGCTCACCCAGCATCCCGACATCAAAGCGATCGGTTTCGTCGGCGAAAGCCGCACCGGGTCGCTGATCATGGCGCAGGGCGCACCGACGCTGAAGCGCGTGCATTTCGAACTCGGCGGCAAGAACCCGGTGATCGTGTTCGCCGATGCCGATCTCGAGCGCGCGGCCGACGCCGTCGTGTTCATGATCTACTCGCTCAACGGCGAGCGCTGCACCTCGTCGTCGCGGCTGCTGGTCGAGCACAGCATCTACGACAAGTTCACGCAGATCGTTGCGGAGAAGGCCAAGCGCATCAAGGTCGGCCATCCGCTCGATCCGGATACCGTAATCGGCCCGCTGATTCATCCGGTGCACGAGCGCAAGGTGCTCGATTATCTCGACATCGGCCGCCGCGAGGGCGCGACCGTCGCCGCCGGCGGCGGCAAGGTCGAAGGGCCGGGGGGTGGCTGCTACGTCGCGCCGACCTTGTTCACTGGCGCCAGCAACGGCATGCGCATCGCGCAGGAAGAAATCTTCGGCCCGGTGCTGACGGCGATACCGTTCAAGGACGAAGCCGATGCCCTCGCGCTCGCCAACGATGTATCCTACGGCTTGACCGCCTATCTATGGACGTCCGACGTGACGCGCGCGCTGCGTTTCACCGACGCGCTCGAAGCCGGTATGATCTGGGTAAACTCGGAGAATGTCCGCCACCTACCGACGCCGTTCGGCGGTGTCAAAAGCTCCGGCGTCGGCCGGGACGGCGGCGACTGGTCGTTCGACTTCTATATGGAAACGAAGAACGTCGCTTTCGCCACCACGAACCACGCGATCGCGAAACTCGGCGGTTAACAGCCCACGGATTGGATCAAGGAGGGGACAATGCCGCTGCCGAAACCGAACCTCTATCCGCCCTTCAATATCGTGCGCCTGTCGCACGTCGAATTCGTCGTCACCGATCTGGCGGTGTCGCGTGCCTTCTATGTCGATACGCTCGGCCTGCAGGTGACCTACGAGGACGACCGGACGATCACGCTGCGCGCCATGGAAGAGCGCGGCCATCACTGCATCGTGCTCCGCCGCGGCGAGAAGCCGGTCGCCAACGGGCTGTCGTTTAAGGTTTATGACGAGCGCGATCTCGATCAGGCCTATGACTGGTTCCAGGGCCAGCAGTTGCCGGTGGACTGGGTCGAGCGGCCCTGGCAGGGCCGCACCTTGCGCAGCCGCGATCCGATCGGCATTCCGCTCGAATTCTACGCGCACATGGACCGGCTGCCGCCGATCCACCAGAAGTACAAGATGTACGCCGGCGTGAAGCCTCTGCGCATCGACCACTTCAACTGTTTCTCGACTAATGTCGATGACAGCGTCGCGTTCTACAATGCGATGGGCTTCCGCGTTACCGAATACACCGACGATGCGGAGACGGGCCGGCTGTGGGCGGCGTGGATGCACCGCAAGGGCGGCGTGCACGACATGGCCTTCACCAACGGCCGCGGCCCGCGCCTGCACCACACCGCGTTCTGGGTGCCGTCGCCGCTCAACATCATCGATCTGCTCGATCTGATGGCGACGACCGGCTACCTCAGCAACATCGAGCGCGGCCCCGGCCGCCACGGCATCTCCAACGCTTTCTTCCTCTACATCCGCGATCCCGACGGGCATCGCATCGAGATCTATTGCTCGGATTATCAGACCGTCGATCCCGATCACGAGCCCATTCGGTGGGACCTCAAGGACCCACAGCGCCAGACCTTATGGGGCGCGCCGGCGCCGCGCTCGTGGTTCGAGGAAGGCAGCTTCTTCGCCGGCGTCGAGGTGCGCGACGCCGAACTCAAGGCGCAGCCGATCGTGGCGCCGTAATCGTATTGCTTGGGACGGAATAATGACGCGCATCGCAAGCTACACGGCGGACGGCAAGCCCGGCTACGGCATCATCCGGGACGACGGCGTGGTGCATCTGTCGGCGCGGCACGGCGGGCGCTGGCCGAGCCTGCGTCAGGTCATCGAAGAAGGCGCGCTGACGCAGCTCGCCGAGGAGGGCGGCAAGTTCGCCGCCGATCTGCCGCTCGCCGCGATCCGCTACGAAATCCCGATCCCGGCTCCGGAAAAGATCATCTGCGTCGGTGTCAACTTTCCCGACCGCAATGCCGAGTACAAAGACGGGCAGGCGGCGCAGAGCAATCCGTCGCTGTTCGTGCGCTTTCCGCGTTCCTTCGTCGGCCATGACGTGCCGATCATCCGGCCTCGCGAGTCGATTCAGCTCGATTACGAGGGCGAGATCGCCATCGTCATCGGCAAGCCGGGCCGGCGCATCGCGGAGGCGCAAGCGCTCGAGCACATCGCCGCGCTCACATTGTGCAACGAGGGTACGATCCGCGACTGGGTGCGCCACGCCAAGTTCAACGTTACGCAAGGCAAGAACTTCGACCGCACCGGCTCGATCGGCCCCTGGCTCATTCCATATTCGGACGAGAACCAGATCGCCGATATTGCGCTGGAAACGCGGGTCAACGGCGAAGTGCGCCAGCAGGACCGCACCAGCCGCATGATCTTTTCGTTCCGCAAGATCATCAACTACGTCTCGACCTTCACCACTTTGGTGCCGGGCGACATCCTGGTCACCGGCACGCCGACCGGCGCCGGCGCGCGCTTCGATCCGCCGGTCTGGCTCAAGCCGGGCGACGTCGTCGAGGTCGAGGTCGACGGCATCGGTCTGTTGCGCAACGCCGTCGCGGACGAGGGATAGGCCATGATCGCGGCGGACAAGATCGAAGCGGCGGTGGAGCGGCTGGATACGGCGGAGCGCACGCGCGTGCAGACTGGGCTCATTTCGCTTGCGCACCCGGAAGCGACGATCGACGACGCCTACGCGATCCAGACCGCCTGGGTGAAGCGCAAGCTAGCGGCCGGCCGCCGCATCATCGGCTGGAAAATCGGGCTCACGTCGCGCGCCATGCAGTCGGCGCTCAACATTGACACGCCGGATTCCGGCGCGCTGTTCGACGACATGGCGTTCGAGGATGGCGCCACCATCCCGCCGGACCGTTTCATTCAGCCGCGCATCGAAGCGGAAATCGCCTTCGTCATGAAGACGGCGCTGCGCGGGCCGGACGTCACGATCGCCGACGTGCTCAAGGCCACCGACTACGTGACGCCGGCGCTGGAAATTCTCGACACGCGCATTCATCGCATCGACAAGGCCAGCGGCCAAGCGCGCACCATCGTCGATACCATCTCCGACAACGCCGCCAATGCCGGTATCGTCACCGGCGGCACCGCGCTGCGGCCCGACGATGTCGATCTGCGCTGGATGGGCGCCATCGTGTCGCGCAACGAGATCGTCGAGGAAACCGGGCTCGGCGCCGGCGTGCTCAATCATCCGGCGCGCGGCATCGTCTGGCTGGCCAACCGTCTCGCCGACTACGGCGGCGGTATCGACGCGGGCCAGATCGTGCTTGCCGGGTCGTTCATCCGGCCAATCGAAGCGCGTCATGGCGACACTATTGTCGCCGATTACGGGCCACATGGCTCGCTGAGTTGTCACTTCGCCTAACGCGCAACAGGCGCGGGCTTGAAACTGGGAGGCAGGAAAATGCGAGCCGAAGATTATCGCAGCGACAAGACCCGGCCTTTCACCGGCGCCGAATATCTCGAGTCATTGCGCGACGGCCGCGAAGTCTACATCAACGGCGAGCGCGTCAAGGACGTCACCACGCACCCGGCCATGCGCAATTCGGTGCGCTCGCTGGCCCGGCTCTATGATGCTTTGCACGATCCCAAGACCAAGGACCGCCTGACCTCGCCGACCGATACCGGTTCGGGCGGCTACACCCACAAATATTTCCGTGTCGCTCACTCGCCGGCGGATCTGGTGGCACAGCAGGGCGCCATCGCGGACTGGGCGCGCATGACCTATGGCTGGATGGGCCGCACGGCGGACTACAAGGCGGCGCTGATGAACACGCTCGGCGCCAATGCCGAATGGTACGGGCCCTTCAAGGACAATGCGCGGGCCTGGCACAAGCGCGCGCAGGAAGCCGTGCTGTTCATGAACCACGCCATCGTCAACCCGCCGATCGACCGTCACAAGCCGGCCGAGGCGGTGAAGGACGTGTTCGTGCACATCACCAAGGAAACCGATGCCGGCATCTACGTATCCGGCGCCAAGGTGGTGGCGACTTCGTCGGCGCTGACGCACTACAATTTCCTGGCTCAGGGATCGGCGGTCGTGACCGACGATCCGTCGATGTCGGTGATGTTCATCGTTCCGATGAACGCGCCGAACCTGAAGATGTTCTGCCGCGTGTCCTACGAGCAGACGGCAAACACCGTCGGCCAGCCGTTCGACTACCCGCTGTCGTCACGCTTCGACGAGAACGACGCCATTCTGGTGCTCGACAATGTGTTCGTCCCCTGGGAGGACGTGCTTGTGCTGCGCGACGCCGGCAAGATCCTGTCGTTCCACCCGGCGTCGGGCTTCATGCACGGCTATTGCTTCCAGGGCTGCACGCGGCTCGCGGTGAAAATGGATTTCATCACCGGGCTGCTCGCCAAGGCCTTGCGCGCCACCGGCGGCGACGCGTTTCGCGGCAATCAGGCGATGCTCGGCGAGGTGATCGCCATTCGCCACCAGTTCTGGGCCTTCTCGAACGCCATGGCCTACAATCCGGTGCCATGGGCGAGCGGCGCGGTGCTGCCCAATCTCGAAGCGGCGCTGTGCTACCGCACCTCCATGTCGGAGGCCTATCCGAAGGTCATCGACATCGTGCGCCGCGTCATCGCCTCCGGACTGATTTATCTGCCGTCGTCGGCCAAGGATTTCGCCAATCCCGAGATCGACCGCTACCTGGCGCAATATGTGCGCGGCTCGAACGACATGGGTCACATCGAGCGCATCAAGATCATGAAACTGTTGTGGGACGCGACCGGCACCGAGTTCGCCGGGCGTCACGCGCTGTATGAGCTAAACTACGCCGGCGCGCCGGAGGAGGTACGGCTACAAGTGCTCAAAGGCGCCGAGCGCGGCGGCCGGCTCAAGGAGATGGAGGCGCTGGTCGATCGCTGCATGGCCGATTACGACGAGAACGGCTGGACCGGCGACACCTGGCTGCCGCCGCTCGATGCTCCCGGCTCGGTTCGCAACGCGGCCGAGTAAGGCAAGGCTCTCGAGGCAATGCCGATGACGCAAAGCGTAACAAGGACGGAGTTTCGCAACGCCATGGCGCGGGTGTGCGCGCCGGTCAATGTCGTCACCTCCAAGGGGCCGGCCGGCCGCGGCGGTTTCACGGCAACGGCGATGTGCGCCGTGACCGACGAGCCGCCGACCTTGCTGATCTGCATGAACAGCCGCTCCAGCCAGACCGAAATGTTCCTGGCCAACGAACGCTTCTGCGTCAACGTCCTCACGCAAGAGCACAAGGAGCTTGCGGCCACCTTTGCCGGAGGGCTGAGCGACATGGATGCGCGCTACGCCGCCGCGGCCTGGACCGATCTGCCGTCGGGCAATCAGGCGCTCGCCGATGCCATCGTTTCCTTCGATTGCCGCCTGGCTGATGTCCGGCCGGTCGGCACACACAACATCTTCATCGGCGAAGTGGTCGATGTGCGCAGCCGCAAGGACGGCCACGCGCTGCTGTATTTCGACCGCAGCTACGTCCACGTGCCGACCCACACCGGCAGCTTCGGGGGATGATGGCCATGGCGCGTCGTCTCGGCAGGTGCAAGCCTTCGCGGACACGGCGGCACAGGCTATTCGATTTCTGCCGCGATCCGTTTCAGCGTGTCGATGAACCGCTTCTTGTCGCGCGGACCGATGATGCGGTCGAGATTGCGCTCATGCTTGCGCGCGGCCCGCGTCATCAAGGCCAGCGTCTTACGGCCCGCTGCGGTCAGATTGAGGCGATAGGCGCGCCGGTCGCTGTCGACGCGCTTGCGCTCGACCAGGCCCCGCCGTACCAGGTCCTCGACCACCGGCGTCAGGCTCGATTTGTCGCGGCCGCTGGCTGCGCTGAGTTCGGTCTGCCGGATGCCGGGGTTGCGCCCGATCAACGTCAGCGTCGCGAAGCGGCCGGGGTTCTCGCCGATCGCCGCCGAATGGTGCGAAAAGGCCTCGAACGACGCTTCCTGCGCCATGCGCAGATTGAAGCCGACCCAGGTTGCGAGCGGGCCAAAATCGGTTGGTGTTGCGCCGGTTTCGCCGATGCGGTCGTCGCCGTCCACTTTAGTGCTTTTGCCTTTTCGCACCGCAATCGTCTCCGCGGATGGCGGCCTGCCGCCGCCTGTCCGCAATTAGTTTGAGGTCCAACTATTACTTTACAACGCTTCCGACATCCGGTTCAATGTCGGAAAAGTTGGCGCTGCAACCAACGAGAACCATAGGGAGGTCACACATGAAATCGCGTATTGCCGCTTGCGCTTCAGCGCTCGTCGTTGCCGGTCTGCTCGGCGCGTCGGGTGCCGCTCTGGCTCAGGAAAAGACGTTCGACCTGAAGATTTCGCACTGGGTGCCGCCGTCGCATCCGCTGCAAAAAGCGCTCGAGGATTGGGGCGCGTCGGTCGAGAAGGATTCCGGCGGCACCATCCATTACAAGGTCTATCCCGCGCAGCAGCTCGGCAAGGCGTTCGACCATTACGACATGGCGCGCGACGGCATCGCCGACCTTACCTACATCAATCCCGGCTATCAGCCCGGCCGCTTCCCGATCATTGGCGCCGGCGAACTGCCGTTCCTGATCGCCAACGGCAAAGGCGGCTCGCAGGCGCTCGACGCCTGGTATCGCAAATACGCCGAGAAGGAGATGAAGGACGTCAAGTTCTGTCTCGCTTTCGTGCACGATCCGGGCACGTTCCACTCCAAGTCCAAGAAGATCATGGTGCCCGACGACATCAAGGGCATGAAGATCCGCCCGGCGCACGCCACCATGGCGACCTTCGTCACCCAGCTCGGCGGCACCAACGTGCAATCGAGCGCACCGGAAGTGCGTGACATCCTGGAGAAAGGCGTCGCCGACGCGGTGACCTTCCCCTGGGGCTCGATCCCGCTGTTCGGCATCGACAAGGTGACCAAGTATCACATGGAAGTGCCGCTCTACGTGACCACCTTCGCGCTGGTCTTCAACAAGGACAAATACAATCAGATGTCCGCGAAGCAGAAGAAGGTGATCGACGATCACTGCACCAACGAATGGGCGCTGAAGGTTGCGGGCCCGTGGGCCGATTTCGAGCACAGCGGCATTGCCAAGCTCAAGGCCGAGGGGCATGACGTCTACACGATCTCCGCCGACCAGCTCGCCCAGTGGAAGAAGGCGGCCGAACCGCTGCAGAAGACCTGGGCCGATGGCGTCAAGAAGACCGGCGGCAACCCCGACACCATCATGAACGAGCTCAAGGCCGAGCTCACCAAGTTCAAGTCGGCCTACTGATGAACGGCGCGGTGACACGCGGTCCTGTCGACCGCTTCATCGATGCCATCGAGGTGACGGCGGCGAGTTTTCTCGCCGTCGTTACCTTGCTCACATTCGTTTCCGTTCTGCTGCGCTATTTCTTCGCCTGGGCGATCCCCGATTCCTACGATTTCACGCGGCTTCTGCTCGGCATCTTGATCTTCTGGGGCATTGCCGTCGCCGGTTATCGCGGCGACCACATCTCGGTCGATCTTTTGTGGAGCGCATCGCCGCCCTGGGCCAAGCGCGCCATGGACGTGTTCGCCGCGCTGGTGACGCTGGTCGCCATGATCGCGCTGACGTGGATGTTTGCGGTGAAGGTGATCGGCACCCGCGCCGACAATGTTGGCACGTTCGATCTGCGCCAGCCGGTCTGGATCTATTATTTCATCGCATGGATCGGGCTGGCTTCATCGGTCATCCTGCTGATTGCGCGCACGGTGCGGCTGGTGTTCTGGCCCGAGAAGCTCGCCCGGCCGAGCGAACTCCATTCAGTCGAGTGAATTGCTCATGAGCACCGACGCCGTCGCCGCCATCGGATTTGTTGCGCTGTTCGCGCTGATGATGCTTCGCGTGCCGGTCGGCATCGCCATGGGTGCGGTGGGTGTGCTGGGCTTCGGTTACGTCGTCGGCGACATCGGGCCGGCCCTCAGAATTCTCGCGCAGTCGCCGATCCGCACCGCGACCGATGCCGAGTTCGCGGTCATTCCGCTGTTCCTGCTGATGGGCGCCTTCGCATCGTCCTCGGGCATGAGCCGCGAACTGTTTCGCGCGTCGAATACGTTCCTCGGCCATTTCCGCGGCGGGCTGGGCATCGCCACCATCGCAGCGTGCGGCGGCTTCGCCGCGATCTGCGGCTCGTCGGTCGCCACCGCCGCAACGTTCTCCAAGGTCGCCTATCCGGAAATGCGGCAATACGGCTATCCGCAGAGCTTCGCCACCGGCGTCATCGCGGCCGGCGGTTCCCTCGGCATCATGATTCCGCCGTCGACGGTGTTTGCGGTGTACGGCCTGATCACCGAGCAGGATATCGGCAAGCTGTTCATCGCCGGCGTGGTGCCGGGCATACTCGCCATCGGCATGTACATTCTCACCATCAACATCATTGCGCTGGTGCGGCCTGGCTTCCTGCCCAAGACGCCGCGGCACAGTTGGGCCGAGCGGCGCGCGGCGCTGCGCGACATCTGGGCGGTGGTGCTGCTGTTCTTTTTCATCATCGGCGGGCTTTATGCCGGCGTGTTCACCGCGACCGAAGCGGCCGGGATGGGCGCGGCCGGCGCCTTCATCATTGCCGTCCTGCGCCGCAAGCTGTCGCGCGAGGAGTTCATGCGCAGCCTCATCGAGTCGCTGCGCACCAGCGCCTCGGTGTTCACCATCCTGATCGGGGCGCTGATCTTCGGTTACTTCCTGACCGTCACCCAGGTGCCGCAGCGGCTCACCGAATTCCTGACCGGTCTCGGCCTCGGCCCTTACGGCGTGCTGCTGCTGATCATGCTGATGTATCTGGTGCTCGGCTGCATCATGGACGCGATGGCCATGATCATCCTGACGATCCCGATCGTGTTTCCGGTGATCAAGGCGCTCGGCTTCGATCCGATCTGGTTCGGCGTGATCATCGTCATGACCGTGGAACTCGGGCTGATCCATCCGCCGGTCGGCATGAACGTCTTCGTCATCAAAAGCGTGATCAAGGACGTCAAACTATCGACGGTTTTCAAGGGCGTTTTGCCGTTCGTCGCGACGGACATCATCCGGCTGGCGATTCTGATCGCATTCCCGATCCTCGCCACCTGGCTGCCGTCGCACATGTAAATGCGGCCGGGAGGCCACGCCATGGAACGTTCATTCAAGAAAGAAGTCGAAGCGCTCAAGCTCGGCGACGGTGACACCTTCCACGGTGAGGGCATCCTCGCCGTCACCAAAGCGCTGCTGCAATCCGGTGTGTCCTATGTCGGCGGGTATCAGGGCGCGCCGGTATCGCACCTGCTCGACGTGCTGGTCGATGCCGAAGGCATCATGGCCGATCTCGGCGTGCATCTGGAGACCTGCTCGAACGAGGCCAGCGCCGCGGCGATGCTGGGGGCCTCGATCAATTATCCGCTGCGCGGCGCGGTGACGTGGAAGTCGATCGTCGGCACCAATGTCGCCGCCGACGCGCTGTCGAATCTGTCGTCGCCCGGCGTCATCGGCGGCGCCATGATCATTCTCGGCGAGGATTACGGCGAGGGCGCCAGCGTCATCCAGGAGCGCTCTTATGCCTATGCCCTGAAGTCGTCGATGTGGCTGCTCGATCCGCGGCCCGATCTGCCGACCATCGTGCGCATGGTGGAGAAGGGCTTCGAGCTGTCGGAGGCGAGCCACGCGCCGGTGATGCTCGATCTGCGCATCCGCGCCTGTCACGTCACCGGGCAATTCGCGACCAAGGACAACCGCAAGGGCGAGGTGTCCGGCCTCAATCGCCTCGCCGGTCCGCCGCGCTTCAACTATGCGCGGCTGGCGCATCCGCCGGTGATCTATGCCCAAGAAAAATTGAAGATCGAGCAGCGGCTGCCGGCGGCGCGCGCTTTCATCCGCGAGCACAAGCTCAACGAGACGATCCCCGGCGATCTCTCCGACATCGGCATCATCGCCATGGGCGGCCTGACCAACAGCGTGCTACGCGGGCTGGAGCGGCTCGGGCTCGCAGACGTGTTCGGCGCCTCGCGCGTGCCGCTGCACGTCCTCAACGTCGCGTATCCGCTGGTGCCGGAAGAGATCCGCGAATTCTGCGCTACCAAGCGCGCTGTGCTTGTGGTCGAGGAAGGTCATCCGGATTACATCGAGCAGGCGGTCAACGTCGAACTCCGGCGTGCCGACATCCAGACCAAGGTCTACGGCAAGGGTCTGCTGCCACAGGGCGGCGAATACACTTCCGAAGTGCTGCTCGGCGGTCTCTCCGGCTTCCTGCAGGCGGCGCGGCCGAACGGCATCGATGCCGACGCGCTGGCCGAAAAGGCCCATGGTATCGTCGTGCGCAAGGCCGCCGCCGCGCAGGCGATCGGCGCCGCGCTTCCCGTGCGGCCGCCGACCTTCTGCACCGGCTGCCCGGAGCGCCCGGTGTTCTCCGCCATCAAGCTGATGCAGCGCGAGATCGGGCCGACGCATATCTCGGCCGACATCGGCTGCCATGCCTTTGCGACCTTCGCGCCGTTCTCGTTCGGCAATTCGATTCTCGGCTACGGCATGTCGCTCGCCAGCGCCGCCGCGGTCGGGCCGAACATGGAGCGCCGGCCGATCGCCATCATGGGCGACGGCGGCTTCTGGCATAACGGCCTGATCACCGGCGTCGCCTCCAACCTGTTCAACAAGGGCGACGGCGTGCTCGTCGTCATGCAGAACGGCTACACCTCAGCGACCGGCCTGCAATACATGCCGTCGAGCAAGGCGAGCCGCACCGGCGCGCCGCCGGGCATGGACATCGAACAAACCTTGCGCTCGATGGGCGTCAAGTGGATGCGCAAGGTGCGCACCTACAGCGTGGCGAAGATGGCGACGACGCTGAAGGACGCGATGAAGAGCGCCGAGCGCGGCCTCAAGGTCATCATCGCCGACGGCGAGTGTCAGCTGGCGCGGCAGCGCCGCGTGCGCGCAGAGGATGCCGTGAAGCTCGAGCGCGGCGAGCGCGTCACGCGCACGCGCTACGGCGTCGATGACGCCATCTGCACCGGCGACCATTCCTGCATCCGCCTGTCCGGCTGCCCGTCGCTGACGGTGAAGCCGTCGCCCGATCCGCTACGCACCGATCCGGTCGCCAGCGTCATCGACTCTTGCGTCGGTTGCGGCCTGTGCGGCGAAGTCGCGCACGCCGCGGTGCTGTGCCCGTCGTTCTACCGCGCCGAGATCGTGCGCAACGCCACGTGGTGGGACCGCACTCTGTTCAAAGTCCGCCAGACCGTCATCGGTTGGCTCGGCGGCTATAACGGCGCGGCGACCGCATGACCCCGACCCGTCCCATCACCATACTGATCGCCGCGCTCGGCGGCGAAGGCGGCGGCGTGCTCACCGGGTGGATCGTCAGCGCCGCGGAAGCGGCCGGCTTCCCGGTGCAGTCGACCTCGATCCCGGGCGTCGCGCAACGCACCGGCGCCACCACCTACTACATCGAGATTTTCCCCGAGCAGGCTTCAGCCCTGAACGGCAAGCGTCCGGTGCTGGCGCTGACGCCCGGCATCGGCGACATCGACATCGTCGTCGCCAGTGAATTGCTCGAGGCTGGGCGCACGGTTCTCAATGGCTTCGTCACGCCCGATCGGACTCATGTGATCGCCTCGCTCAGCCGGTTCTTCACCATGGACGAGAAGACGGCCATGGGCGACGGCCGCTATGACGACGAAAAACTGATCAAGCTGGTCAAGGACAGCGCGCGCGAGGCCGTCGTGTTCGACATGACCCGGCTCGCCAACGATAACCGCGCCATGGTCAACGCCGTCATGCTCGGCGCCATTGCCGGTTCCGGCAGGCTGCCGATCAGCACCGAACAATTCCTCGCTGCGATCGGCGGCGGCGGCAAGGCCGGCGAGGCCAACCGCCGCGGTTTCCAGGCCGGACTTGCCGCGGTGCAGGCGCAAGCTGGCGCCGGGACGGCGCTCGCCGGCAAGAAAAACGCTGCGCCGACCTTGGCGTCGCTGGAACAGCAGGCGGCCGCGGCCTATCCAGGCGTGGCGCAGCCGATCGTCATAGAGGGCGTGCGCCGTCTCGTGCCGTACCAAAGCACGGCCTATGCGCAGCTCTATCTCAACCGCCTGAAAGCCATTGCCGAGGCCGATCGGCAGAGCGGTGCGCAAGGCGCCCTGCTCAAGGAGGTGGCGCGGCATCTGGCCGTGCGCATGTCCTATGAGGATGTGGTCCGCGTCGCGCAGGAGAAGATCTCGCCCGAACGCATGGCCCGCATTGCCCGGGAGGAACTGCGTGCCAAGGGCGAGCCCTATTCGGTGCACGACTTCCTCAAGCCCGGCATCGAAGAATTGTGCCAGTTGCTGCCGCCGGCGCTCGCCCGGCCGATCCTCTCCCTCGCGGAGCGCAAAGGCTGGCTCGGCCGCGTCCATTTCGGCATGGAAATCAATTCGACGTCGGTGACCGGCTATCTGCGTTTTCTCATGCTTGCGAAGCTGCGGGCGGTGCGGCCCTACGGCCATCGTTACGCGCAGGAGCAGGCGCAGATCGACTCATGGCTCGGCCTGATCGTCGCGGCGGCGCAGCGCTCGCCAGCGTTGGCTCTCGAAGTCGCCGAATGCGCGCGCCTGATCAAAGGCTATGGCGATACGCACGCCCGCGGCTCGGCCAATTATCGGCGTATCGAGGAAGCCCTGATTCGCCCGGCCATCGCCGGCAGCATGCCGCTCGACCGCGCCGTCGATGCCGTTGCGTCGGCGCGCACCGCGGCGCTGGTCGATCCGGACGGCGAAAGTCTCGCCAAGTGCCTCGTCGATAGCGGTGCGGTGGCCAAGGCGGCTTGATCGCGGCTACTCGGCGATCAATCAACAGTGCTACTTTGCGGAATTCTGCAACGGCGTGGCTCCCCTCCCCACCAGCGCACCGAACTCTTAATCCAGTTTGTCTATGCGCCGCAGTTATTCGATCAAACTTTTCTTTATTCAGAACCAATATCTTCCCGCCCCACCACGACAAGGGGCACTTCTCAAATGCGAATTTTTTGCGGGTTGCAGGCGCGGCTATACGGCATCGTCGTTCTGGCGCTGGCCGGGCTTTTCGTGCTGGGCGCGGTGACCACTTATAAGACCAGCGAGAGCTTGACCTCGCGGCGGCAGGCCGAACTGAAGAATCTGGTCGAAGCCGCCTACGGCGCCGTCGCCGCCCAGTACGACCTCTTCAAATCCGGCAAGATGACGGAAGAGCAGGCGAGGAAAGCTGCCGGCGACGCGCTGACCAGCATGCGCTTCCAGGGTGACAACTACTTCTTCGTCACCGGCATGGACATGTCGAACGTGCTCAACCCCGGCAATCCGAAGATGGTTGGCAAGGACATGAGCCAGTTCAAGGACGCCAGCGGCCGCTACTTCGTGCAGGAAATGGTGAAGGTCGCGCGCGAACAGGGGGCTGGCGTGGTCGACTACGACTGGGCCAAGCCCGGGACCGACAAGCCGATCCCAAAGACGTCCTATATCAAGCTGTTCGCGCCGTGGGGCTGGATCATCGGCACCGGCGTTTACAACGACGACATTGCCGCGGACCGCGACAAGCTGCTGACGGCCACTTTGCTGGTCGGCCTGATCATCGCCGTCATCACCGGCGGCCTCGCCTTCTTCGTGGCCCGCAACATCAACAGCCGCGTGTCACGGCTGGGTTCGCTCAGCACGGCGATCGAAGAGCTGTCACGCGGCAATTTTGCGATAAAACTGCCGCAGACCGATGGCCGAGACGAAATCGGCCGCATCACGGCCGCTATACGCGCCATGGTGGATCGTCTCTCAGGCACGGTGACCGCGATTACCCGCGCCAGCGGTGAGGTTACCAATGCCTCGGCCGAGATTTCGACCAGCACCACCGACCTGTCGCAACGGACCGAGGAGCAGGCCGCAAGTCTCGAAGAGACGACAGCGGCTATGCAGGAACTGGCGCAAACGGTGAAGCGCAATGCCACCAATGCCCAGGAGGCCAACCGTTCGGCCGGTACGACGCGCGAGGTCGCCGATCGCGGCGGTCAGGTCGTGGTGCAGGCCGTGCAGGCCATGGCCAAGATCGAGGAATCGTCGCGCAAGATCTCCGACATCATCGGTGTCATCGACGAGATCGCGCGCCAGACCAACCTGCTCGCGCTTAACGCCGCGGTCGAAGCGGCCCGCGCCGGTGAAGCCGGCCGCGGCTTCGCCGTGGTGGCCTCGGAAGTGCGCAGCCTGGCGCAGCGCTCGTCACAGGCGGCCAAGGACATCACCGACCTCATCACCAATTCGAGCGGCCAAGTGAAGGATGGTGTCGACCTCGTCAATCGCGCCGGCGTTTCGCTCAACGAGATCGTCGAGTCGATCAAGGGCATGACCACCGTGGTTGCGGAGATCGCCGAAGCGAGCTCCGAGCAGGCCACCGGTATCGAAGAGATCAACCGCGCGCTGGCGCAGATGGACGAGGCGATCCAGCAGAACTCGGCTTTGGTCGAGCAGAACGCCGCGACCGCCAAGACGCTCGAGCACCAGGCGCAAGCCATGGACGAACAGATCTCGTTCTTCCGCATGAATGCTGGCGCCCGACAGTCCATGCCGGCGCCCGCCGTGGCTGCGTCGGCGGCGGCCCCGCGAGCCAAAGCGCCGGCGGGGCAGCCGGCTGCGGCAAAGCCGCGCCAGGCGGTGCCGCAGCTCAGGCACGTCGCGTCCGGCGGCGGCGCGGCTGTCAAGCGCGCTGCTCCCGCGGCCGACGACTGGAAGGAGTTCTAGCGCGAAGCGCGCCGCCTGCGCGGCTCCCACAAAAAGTGAGGCCCCCGGTCCTTGCGAACCGAGGGCCTCGACGGGAGGGACAGTGCCGGGTTTCCGCCCCTACCGCTGGCTCTTGGGAGACATGGACGTGACTGTCCATGTCTCCCTTTTCGTTTACTGCACCGTCTCGCCGTGCAGCGTGATGTCGAGGCCTTCTTCCTCGCCCTGTTCGCTCGGGCGCAGACCGATGACCGCCTTGACGATGAAGAGGATGATCGCCGTGGCAATCGCGGTGTAGATGATGGTCACGGCGACGCCGTAGACCTGCGTCATCAGGCTCGCATCCTTGCCGAGCGGGTTGACCGCCACGTCGGCGAAGATGCCAGTGAGCAATGCGCCGATGATGCCGCCGACGCCGTGCACGCCGAACGCGTCGAGCGAGTCGTCATAGCCGAGCGCCTTCTTCACGTGGACCGCGGCAATGTAGCAGCCGACGCCGGCGACGATGCCGACGATGAGAGCGCCCGTCGGATTGACGAAGCCCGAAGCCGGGGTCACGGCGACGAGACCGGCCACCGCACCGGATACGATGCCGAGGACGCTCGGCTTCTTCGTGACGACCCACTCAGCGAACATCCAGGCCAGCGCCGCTCCGGCGGTGGCGACCTGGGTGTTGATCATGGCCGCACCGGCGAGCGCGTTCGAACCGGCGGCCGAGCCGGCGTTGAAGCCGAACCAGCCGACCCACAGAAGGGCGGCGCCGATATAGGCATAGACCAAGTTGTAGGGCGCCATCGAAACAGTGCCGTAGCCCTTGCGCTTGCCGAGGATGAGGGCACAGACGAGACCGGCGACGCCGGCGTTGATGTGAACCACCGTGCCGCCGGCGAAGTCGAGCACGCCAGCCGAGCCGAGGAAGCCGCCGCCCCAGACCCAGTGCGCGATCGGCACATAGACGAAGAGCAACCAGAGACCGATGAACCACATCAGCGCCGAGAACTTCATGCGGTCGGCAAAGGCGCCGCAGATCAGCGCCGGCGTAATGATCGCGAAGGTCATCTGGAACATGATGAACACGGTCTCGGGGATCGTCGCCGCGAGCGAGTTCGTTGTCTCGGCGGTAACGCCGACCAGAAACAGCTTGGAGAAGCTGCCGAGATAGGCGTTGGCGCTGCCTTCGGTGAAGGCGAGCGAATAGCCGACGATCATCCACAGTACCGTCACCAGACAGGTGATGGCGAAGGACTGCATCACGGTGGCAAGCACGTTCTTCTTGCGCACCATGCCGGCGTAAAACAGGCCGAGGCCCGGGATGGTCATCATCAGAACGAGCGCGGTGGAGGTCAGCATCCAGGCGGTGTCGCCGGTGTCGAGCTTGGGCGCGGCGGCGGCGGCCGGCGCAGCAGCAGCCGGTGCCGCCGTCTGCGCGAAGGCGCCGTCGGCGGCGAGCAAGCCGACTGTCAGTGCGGCGAGCGCTAGCAGCCCCCCACTGGAGATTTTCTTGAACGTCATGATCTAACTCCTGTCGGTAATGTTTGTGCGGGTTGCGTTACAGAGCCGCCGCGTCGGTCTCGCCGGTGCGGATGCGCACGGCGCTGTCCAACCCGAAGACGAAGATCTTTCCGTCGCCGATCTGTCCGGTCTTGGCCGCGCCAGTGATGGCGCCGATGACTTTGTCGACCTGATTGCTGGCGACTGCGACCTCCACCTTCACCTTTGGGAGGAAGCTCACCGCGTATTCCGCTCCACGGTAGATTTCCGTGTGCCCCTTCTGACGGCCGTAGCCCTTCACCTCGGTGACGGTCAGGCCCTGGACGCCGATGGACGTCAGGGCGTCGCGAACCTCGTCGAGCTTGAAAGGCTTGATGATGGCCATGACGATTTTCATGGATTCGATCCCCGCTTGAGCCCGTTTTGACTTCCACACAGTGCGGGCCGTTTCACTGAGCCGGGCCGGGCGAAGCACGCTTCGCAGGCATGACCGCGAGAAGAGAATCAATTGCCGTGCCAGATCGTCCGGCACTCGATAACGTGTTGTTTTAAATGAAATAAATAGTCGGGTCGGTGCTGGCGGCAGAAGCCGCCGCCCGATGACGCTTAATCGGGCATCACCCGCTCAAGTCGTTGCCTAAAATATAGACAGGTCTGGAACAGCATTTTGGTACCGCTAAAACGGCAGCGCCCCGCCCGGAGTGACCCGGGCAGGGCGCGAGGGAACCCTGAGTCGTGACGCCCCAGGTTATTGCAAGGCTTCGCCGTGCTGGCTGACATCGAGACCCATGATCTCGTCCTCGCGACGCACGCGCAGCGGCACCATCAAGCCGATGACCTTGAGGATGATGAAAGTCAGCCCGCCCGACCAAATCAGGGTGACGGCAACGCCGTAGAACTGCATGAGCAATTGCCGGCCATTGCCCTCGATGAGACCGCGGATGCCGTCCGGCAAATCGGGGCCAGCAGACAGCGTGCCGACCGCCAGGACGCCGGCCATCAATGTCCCGATGAGGCCACCGACGCCGTGAACGCCGAAAACGTCCAGTGAGTCGTCGTAGCCGAGGCGCAGCTTCAGCGACGTACACGCCCAGAAGCAGACCGCCCCGGCGATGATGCCGATCAGGACGCCCTGCATCGGCAGTACGAACCCCGAGGCCGGGGTGATGGTGCCGAGGCCGGCGACGGCGCCGGAGATCATGCCTAGTACCGACGGCTTGCCTCGCGTCCACCACTCGATGGCCATCCAGGTGAAGGCGCCGGCGCTGGCGGCGAGATGCGTCGAGGTGATCGCCATGACGGCGCGTCCGTTGGCCCCGAGCGCCGAGCCGCCGTTGAAGCCCATCCAGCCCACCCACAACAGGCCGGTACCGATCACTGCCAAGGACAGATCGTAGGGTGCGAGATTTTCCTCGCCATAGCCGCGGCGCTTGCCGATGACGAGAGCGGCAACGAGGCCCGATGTCCCAGCGCTGAGATGGACGACAAGGCCGCCGGCAAAATCGATGACGCCGGCCTGGCTCAGGAAGCCGCCGCCCCAGATCCAGTGCGCCAAAGGCACATACACCAGGAACAGCCAGAACACACCGAACAGAACATACGCCGAGAACCGCATGCGATCGGCGACCGAGCCGGCGACCAGCGCCACCGTGATTACGGCGAAGGTCATCTGATAGAGCATGAACAGGCTCTCCGGGATCGTCGGCGCGAAGGCGGAGACGCCGGACAAGGTCAGTCCGCTGAGAAACAGCCGATCCAGTCCGCCGATGAAGGCGCCGTCGCCGCGAAAGGCCAGGCTGTAAGCGGCAACGGCCCACAGGATCGACACCAGAAACACAGCCGACATGCTCTGCGCCATGGTGGCGAGCACGTTCTTCTTGCGCACCATGCCGGCGTAGAACAACGCCAGCCCGGGGATCGTCATCATCAGGACGAGGCCGGTGGCGGCGATCATCCAGGCCGTATCGGCCTTGTCGATGGCCGGTGCGGCGGCGGTGGATTGAGCGAAGGCGGGATGAGCGGCAAATGCAACGAAAACGCACGCAGCCGTCATCACGGCTGCGCGCAGGCGCAGTGTAGGCATGTCATGTCCCCCGGCAGGATTGACGTTATGTCTTAGTCGTTAGTCGGCGTCAGAACAGTCGTCTAGAGCGCGTCGAGATTGGTTTCGCCGGTGCGGATGCGAACCGCCTGATCGATCGGCATGACGAAGATCTTGCCGTCGCCGATCTCGCCGGTGCGAGCCGCGCCGGTCAGCGCATCGATGACCTGATCGATCTGCTCGCTGGCGACGCCGATTTCGACGCGCACCTTCGGCAGGAAGCTGACGGCGTATTCGGCGCCGCGATAGATCTCCTTGTGGCCCTTCTGCCGGCCATAACCCTTCACTTCGGTGACGGTCATGCCGTGAATGCCGATGGCGTTCAGCGCCTCGCGTACGGCGTCGAGCTTGAACGGCTTGATGATCGCAGTGACCAGTTTCATGGAGCTTCCCCTTGCCAATTCGTGCACCCCGGCGCAGGGGCGATTTTATCAAATACTAGCATTCCGGCGGCGGGCCGATAGTCCCGCGGGCTCACGGCTTACGGCGCAGGCGCACCAGGCCTTCCTGCGCCACCGACGCCACCAGCGTGCCGTCCTGCGTGAAGATCAGGCCGCGCGAGAAACCGCGCGCGCCGTGCAGGCTCGGCGAGTCCTGGGCGTAGAGCAGCCATTCGTCAGCGCGGAATGGCCGGTGCAGCCACAACGCATGGTCGAGACTCGCGGCCATGAATTCCTTTTCGAACAGGGTACGGCCGTGCCGCACCAGCGCGCTGTCGAGCAGGCCCATGTCGGAGGAATAGGCGAGGACGGATTGATGGATGGCGGGATCGTCCGGCAACTTCTCGGTTGTCTTGAACCAGACATTGAAGCGGCCGTCGGGAAATTTCTTGCCGAGATAGCGCTCGTACTCGACCGGCCGCAGCTCGATCGGCCGTTCCCGCTCGTAGTAGCGCCGTACCGGGTCCGGCATGGTCGGCAGCACGTTCTTGCGGACTTCGGCCTCGCTCGGCAGCGAGTCGGGTAGCGGCACGTCCGGCATCTCGGCCTGATGTGACAGTTGATCCGGCTCGTCCGCATGGAACGACACCAGCATGGAAAAGATCGGATGGCCGTGCTGGCGCGCGGTGACGTGGCGGGTGGTGAAGCTGCCGCCGTCGCGCATGCGGGTGACGTCGTAGATGATCGGCACCTTGGGATCGCCCGGCAGCATGAAATAGGCGTGCATCGAATGCGGCGGCCGCGTCGGCTCGACGGTGCGGACGGCGGCGACCAGCGCCTGGCCGATGACCTGCCCGCCATAGACGCGCTGCCAGCCGGCCTTGGGCGATGTGCCGCGAAACAGGTTCACGTCGAGCGTTTCGAGATCGAGGATGGCGAGGAGGTCTGCGACGGCAGAGGACATGGGGCGGGTCCGGGCGGGCTCAAATTGCGGCCCCAACCTGCTATGCTGTACGGAGTTTGACAAGGAAGACCCCGGAACCGGGTCAGGAAAGCGTCTGAACATGCCGAATTCTCAGCAAAAGCGCGTGGATCTGGTCATCGGCGGCGCCGGCTTTGCCGGGCTGGCTCTGGCCATCGCCCTCCGCCAGTCGCTGGGTCAGCGGTTCGGGGTCACGGTGGCCGATCCGGCGCTGGCGCAGACGCCGTCGAAGGACCCGCGCTCAACGGCGATCGCCGCCGCCGCCCGCCGCCTCTTCGAGGCCATCGGCGTCTGGGACGATGTGGCCGAGGGCGCGCAGCCGATCCTCGACATGGTGGTCACCGACTCCAAGCTCGACGACGCCGTACGGCCGACCTTCCTCACGTTCGGCGGCGAGGTCGAGGAGGGCGAGCCCTTCGCCCATATGATCGAGAACCGGCATCTGATCGACGCACTGGTCGTGCGCGCCAGGGACATCGGCGTCGATCTGCGCGCCACCGCCGTCAGGTCTTTCGACACGGCGCCGAACGGCGTGACGGCGCTGCTTGCCGACGGCAGCGAAGTCAGGGCGCGGCTGCTGGTCGGCGCTGACGGTGCGCGCTCGGCGATCCGCGAGCATGCCGGCATCGCCTTCCACGGCTGGAGCTACGACCAGTCCGGCATCGTCACCACCGTGGCGCATGAACGCCCGCACAACGGCTGCGCCGAAGAACACTTCCTGCCGGCCGGGCCGTTCGCCATTCTGCCGCTGACCGGCAACCGTGTCTCGATCGTATGGACCGAAGCGACGCACGAGGCCGATCGTATCGTTGCCTTGCCGGACGACGAATTTCACGCCGAACTGGAGAAGCGCTTTGGCCTGCATCTCGGCGACATCAAGGTCGTCGGACCGCGCCGCGCCTTTCCGCTCGGCCTCTATACGGCGCGCTCGTTCATCGGCGAGCGGCTGGCGCTGGTCGGCGATGCTGCGCATGTCATCCATCCAATCGCGGGACAGGGCCTCAATATGGGCCTGCGCGATGTCGCCGCCCTGGCTGAAGCGATCGCCGATGCGGCGCGGCTCGGTTACGACATCGGCGATGCTCAGGTGCTGGAGCGCTATCAGCGCTGGCGCCGTTTCGACACCATGACCATGGGCGTCGCCACCGACGGTCTCAACAAATTGTTCTCCAACCACTCGGACGTGCTGCGGCTGGCGCGCGATGTCGGCCTCGGCGTCGTCGAGCGCCTGCCGGCGCTCAAGAAGGTTTTCATCCGCGAAGCCGCCGGCGTTACCGGCGACGTGCCGAAGCTGATGAAGGGCGAGATGGTTTAACTTGCTTATCCCTCCCCCGCAGGGGGAGGGTGGACGCGAGCGTTAGCGAGCGGACGGGTGGGGACTGTCGTTGCGGCAGGCGCAACCCCACCCGGCTCGCCCTGCGGGCTCGCCACCCTCCCCTTTCAGGGGAGGGATAAGGATCACGACAACGGCACGCTGCCGACGTGATCCTTGAATGCCTTGCGCGACGACACCGCGGCGTACCAGCGATCGAGGTTCGGCATCGCCGGACGGTCGGTCACAAGCTGGACGAAGCGATAGCACATGACGCCGACGGGAATGTCGCCATAGGAGAAGGCCGGGCCGGCGACGTATTCGGTCTTACCGAGCTGCGCGTCCAAAATTTTCATGGCGTCGACGGTCTTGTCGCGGCCGGCCTTGATCGCGTTCATGTCGCGCTTCTCCGGCGGCGTGCGGATCAGGCCCCAGAACACCGGCGTGATGGCGGGGCCGACGACTGACAATTGCCAATCCATCCACTGGCTGGCGAGGCCGCGCGCGTGCACGTCCTTCGGCTCGAGCGCGCCGGACTTGTCATGCTTGCCGGCGAGGTAGCGCACGATCGAATTCGATTCCCAGATCAGGAAGCCGTCTTCTTCCTCGAGCGTCGGCACCAGGCCGTTCGGATTCATCGCCAGATATTTCGGCTCGCGGGTCTGGCCGAAGGCGCCGCCGACATCAATGCGCTCATGGGCGAGGCCGAGTTCGCCAACGGCCCACATCGCCTTCTGCACGTTCGACGACGTGTTGCGGCCCCAGATTTTGATCATGTGCTTGCTCCCTAGATTGGCTCATTCACTTTGTCATGGCCGGGCTTGTCCCGGCCATCCACGTCTCGCTTCTCATCCAAAACGTGGATGCCCGGCACGAGGCCGGGCATGACGGCGCTGAAGGCCGCGGTGATCGCTCAATCCAGCCGCCGCGCTTCTTCCGGCAGCATGATCGGAATGCCATCGCGGATCGGGTAGGCCAGCTTGGCCTTGCGCGAGACGAGTTCGTTGCGCGCCGCATCGTATTCGAGCGTGGCCTTGGTCAGCGGGCAGACCAGAATCTCGAGGAGCTTCGGATCGACACTGTTGGCGGGGCGCTCGGTCGAGGGAATGGCGGACATGCGGCGGGGTTCCGGCGGAAAATCGAGGCTCATTATACACAGCCGTTCGCCGGCCGCTATTGCAGCGGCGGCTCGCCCTCGAGGTTCTTCTTGGCGAGCTCGATCTCGGTAATCGCCACCAGGAGCTCGGCGCGGGTCTTGAGGTCCGGCGCCTCCAGCAGCGCCTGCTTCTCGGCGGAGCCATAGGGCGACATCATCGACAGGCCGTTGACCAAAGCCTCGGTCGGCGCCTGGGCGATGTCGTCCCAGTCGGCGGTCATTTCGTTGGCCTTCATGAAGGCGGTGAGCGCCCGCAGCAGCGACTCGCGATCGACGGCGTCCTCACCCTTGCGGGCGATGAAATCATCGGTGAAGGGCGCGAAGGTGACGCGGCATTGCCGGTAGTCGGTGTTCACCTCGAGCTCTTCCTCGATGTGGAAACGGGCGACGCCGGTGAGCTCGATGATGTAGCGGCCGTCGCCGCTTTCGGCGAGCTGGGTGATGCGGCCGACACAACCCGTGCGGAACAGGGTCGGCGGGTCGCTGTCGTGCCCGCTGTCCGGCTGGATCATGCCGATGAGGCGATGGCCGTCGCGCAGGGCGTCATCGATCATCGCCAGATAACGCGGCTCGAAAATATTGAGCGGCAACTGGCCGCGCGGCAGCAGCAGGGCGCCGGCCAGCGGAAACACCGGAATGACGGCCGGAAGGTCGCTCGGGCCGCGATATCGCGCGTTGATCGGCATTCAACGTTTCCGACGCTGACGAACTGGCGCGCGGGAGAGGCCCGCGCGCGCTATTACGCAAACAGGATCGACGACAGCTTCTTACGGCCTTCGAGCGTCGCCGGATCGGTGGCGCCCCAGGCCTCGAACAACTGCACGAGCTGCTTGCGCGCGCCGTCGTCGTTCCACTTGCGGTCCTTCTTGACGATGGCGAGCAGATGATCGGCCGCCTCCATCCGCTTGCCGGCGGCGTTGAGCGCGGCGGCGAGGTCGGAGCGGGCCTGATGGTCGAGCGGATCGGCATCGACCTTCTTCTGCAGGTCATCGACCGGGCCGGCGGCTTCCGCCTGCATCGCCAGATCGAGCGCGGCGCGCGCGGCGGCGACCGCAGCGTCGTTCTGCTTGGCCTCGGGGATCATGGCCAAGGTTTTCTTGGCCTGCTCGAAATTGCCGGTGGCGACGTAGCAGCGGGCGAGACCGGCGAGCGCAGCGATGTTCGAGGAATCCTCCTGCAGGAGCTGCGCGTAAATGTCGGCGGCCGCGGCGGCATCGCCGTCGTTTAGCGCGGCTTCCGCCGCTTCGAGCAGGTTGGCGCCTTCGTCCTCGATCTTGCCCTTGGTCAGGCGCTCGAGGAAGGCCACCACCTGGCTCTCCGGCAGCGCGCCCATGAAACCGTCCACCGGCTGGCCGTTGGAGAAGGCGATGACGGCCGGGATCGACTGGATGCCCATCTGACCCGGGATCTCCGGGTTCTTGTCGATGTCCATCTTGACGAGCTTGACCTTGCCCTTGGCGTTCTTGACGACCTTCTCGAGCACCGGCGTGAGCTGCTTGCAGGGGCCGCACCAGGGAGCCCAGAAATCGACCAGCACCGGCTGCGTCTTGGACGCCTCGATGACGTCCTTCATGAAGGTCTGCGTGGTCACGTCCTTGATCACGCCGTCGGCCGCTGCCGTATCGCCCATATCCAGCATCGCCATAAGGAACCTCGTTGCGCTAGGCCCGGCTTAACCCGGTTTTTCGCCCATGAATACCGCAAAATAGATGGGTATCGGGGCGGTTCTTTGCAATTCCGCGGTCAGGCGTCATCGCCGGACGCCGTGAGCCCGGAGACGCGCTCGATTCGCGGCGGATGGCCGGTGGCTTCGAGGAATTTGACGAGGTCCTCGCGCGCGATCGAGGTGGTCATGGTGTTGGTCAGCGGGTGGGCGTTGATGATGGCGTGCTCCATCAGGGCAGCGTCCAGTACCATGGTGACCCGGGCCTCGCGGTCGTTGATGACGCCGAAAGGCGTCACCGAGCCGGGGACGACGCCGAGGAGTTCCTTGAGGAGTTCGGTCGAGCCGAAGGAAAAGCGGCCGCTGGCGCCGAGGACGCGGTGCAGGCCCTTGAGGTCGATCACGGCGTCTTCCGGCGCGGTGACCAGGTAAACCGCCTGCTTTTTGTCGCGCAGGAACAGGTTTTTGGTGTGCCCGCCCGCGATCTGGCCGCGCAGCGCCTGGCTCTGCTCGACCGTGAACAGCGGCGCGTGGCTGACGGTGGGGTGGGAGATGCCGAGATCGTCGAGATAGGAGAAAAGCTGGTCGGGGGTGGTGGTCATCGGGCTTTTGGGACGGTGAGGGGCGGGTTAGGGGAGTTTTTGCCACGCCGGGCGGCGGGGCGGGGCCGGCCATTAATGGCCGATTTTCTCCCATTGCAAAGCCCGCCCGCATTTGGCATAGGGACGGCTCTTGGCGGCCGGTAAAGTCCTTATCGGCCAACTATCTGACGGATGCGGGTGTAGCTCAGGGGTAGAGCACGACCTTGCCAAGGTCGGGGTCGAGGGTTCGAATCCCTTCGCCCGCTCCAGTCAATTCAAGCACTTAAGCGAAGTGAGTTTCGCGGGGTGCTAAAGGGGGTGCCCACTGGGTGCCCAAAAATAGCCGTTCATCCAAGTTGGTTTCAAGTGTCCGTAAAGACTAATCTTTTTAGGGCGTTTTCGGGTGCCCACTCTTCGAATCGAGCTCCAGCGGCACCGGGGTCTAGGTCCAGTGATCAAGCCTTGCTAAAGATCATCGCTGCTCTCGCGTTCGGGCAGGCCGTCACCCGTTGCCCTTGCAATTAAACCCTCCTTACGCATTTGGAAGATGAATGCCGGGGCATCGCCTGTAAGATGGCTCCCGTCTTCTTTTCGAATTCCGTCGTTTATCTCTGCATCAATAGTCAGGCCAGTCGCCTCCTTGGCCAGTTTGATTAGCTCGCGACCTATCCCTTGACGGATGTATCCTTGGATATCCTCTAAGTGTGCCCATACGAGTTTAAGATAGGTGTGACTAAGGCCGTCTTCTTTTTCAGCAAATCGAAACTCGCCGATTTTATTTCCGGCGTTGTCAGTAGCTACGGCCAAGGTGTCCTCTTCATCAAAGAACAGGGCCACGGTTTTTCCATTTCTGCATTGGAAAGATTTCTGCATGGTCTCTATCCCTCAACGATTAAGGCTTGAACATCAAGACAAGCTCGGGAACTTTTCCATTTAAGCTTTAACCGCACAAAAGGGCGATCATGACAAATTTCCGGCCACCGTATCGCATCTCAACAGTCGCTGATCGCCTGAAGCAACGAGCGGAACTAAAGGATTGTGAGATTACCATTGAGGAATTAGCTCCGGACCGCGAAGACGGGTACTTCCCAACCCTCCAATAC
>JAHCKG010000007.1 GCA_026125895.1 Pseudolabrys sp.
CGACCATCGCCGGCGGATCGAGCGCCGCGTCGCCGAATTGCTGGTGCTGTCCGCAAGCGATGTGGTGCTGATCCTGTCGAGCGGCTGCCCGGCCTGTCCCTGCGAAGAAAGTGAAACGACGGTCGTGGTCATCCAGCCGAACCGCGAGGCGCGCACCATGACGTTCTCCCAGAGCCTCGACAAGATTTCCGATCGGGACATCATCGCGGCCATCGACCGGATGGCCTCGTAGCGGCCACGCGGAGCCCGTCCATCCCCGAACCTTCTTTCGAACTTGCAGCGCGCACGGCCGGATGCGCCGGTCGTGCTATCGTCGGGCGCCAGCGAATCCATGCGCTGGCGCCTGTCTCCGTTCGAGGATCGCCATGTCCCCTCCCCTGCTCCACGCCGACGGCCTGCACCGCTGCCCATGGCCGGGCAAAGACGACGCGCTCTACGTCGCCTATCACGACGACGAATGGGGCGTGCCGGAGTACGACGACCGCGCGCTGTTCGAGAAGCTCGTGCTCGACGGCTTCCAGGCTGGGCTGTCGTGGATCACCATCCTGCGCAAGCGCGACAACTTCCGCCGTGCCTTCGACGGCTTCGATCCGCAAAGAATCGCGCGCTACGACGCGCGCAAGAAGGCGAAGCTGATGGCCGACGCCGGCATCGTGCGCAACCGGCTGAAGGTCGAAGGCGCGGTGCTGTCGGCGCGCGCTTGGCTCGAAGCGATGGAGAAAGGCCCGGGATTCTCGGCGCTATTGTGGAACTTCGTCGACGGCAAGCCGAAGGTGAACAACTTCCGCGACACCAAGCAGGTGCCGGCCGAAACGCCGCTGTCGCGTGCGATCTCGAAGGAGCTGTCGTCGCGCGGCTTCAAGTTCGTCGGCCCGACCATCGTCTATGCCTTCATGCAGGCGGTCGGCATGGTCAACGACCACGAAGTGACGTGCTGGTGCCACGCCGAGTGCAACAAGCTGGCCACCAAACACGCCAAGAAGAAACGATGAAGAAGCCCGCCCCCGCGCCGAGCGCGGCGCCGCTGCCGCGCGCCACCGCCGTTCGCGCAAAGTCTGTACGGGCTTGGCAGCGCATGTTGTCCGGCCGCCGTCTCGACCTTCTCGACCCCTCGCCGCTCGACGTCGAACTCGACGACATCGCGCATGGGTTGGCCCGTGTCGCGCGCTGGAATGGCCAGACCAAGGGCGCCTACATCTTCTCGGTAGCGCAGCATGTGCTGCTGGTCGAGACTTTGGCGCGCGCCAAATCCCCCAATCTCGACGAGCGCATGCGCCTTGCCATCCTGCTGCATGACGCCGCCGAATATGTCATCGGCGACATGATCTCGCCCTTCAAGGCCGTGATCGGCGACAGCTACAAGGTCGTGGAAAACCGCCTGCTCGGCGCCATCCATCTGCGCTTCGGCCTGCCGGCCAAACTGCCGGAAACCTGGACCAAGCTCATCAAGGCCGCCGATCGCAATGCGGCGTATCTGGAATCGACGCGGCTCGCCGGTTTCGAGGAGGCCGAGGCGCGCAAATTCTTCGGCCAGCCGCCGAAGTTTTCCGCCGCCATCGAACGCGATTACCTCACCCCCTGGCCGGCCTCGACCGCGGCCAAGCGCTTCACCGAGCGGGTGGAAAAACTTCTGCGGAACTGAGCCTTCTCAAGCCAGCCGGTTCGGCATAGATAGACGTCATGATCCATGTCTGCTCGCTGGCCCGTCTTTATAAAACCGTCGAAGAGACCCGGGCTCTGCACATCGTCACGCTGCTGCGCCTGACCGACCGCGTGACACGGCCGGCACATATTGCGGCGGATAATCATCTCGTTCTCGCGGTCGATGACATCGTCGATGCCGAAGACGGCTACACCGTGCCGGCGCAGGAGCACGTCCTGCGGCTGATCGATTTCGCGCAAGCCTGGGACCGTTCGGCGCCGATGGTGGTGCATTGTTTCGCCGGCATCAGCCGCTCGACCGCGGCGGCCTTCACCGCCGCCTGCGCCCTCAATCCGCAGCGCGACGAGGCAACCATTGCGCAAGCGATCCGCGCGGCGTCACCGACCGCCGCGCCCAACAAGCGCATCGTCGCCATCGCCGACGACATCCTCCAGCGCGACGGCCGCATGATCCGCGCCGTCGAGGCGCTCGGCCGCGGCCAGGAAGCGATGGAAGGCCATCCGTTCCGGCTCGAGCTCACATGAACGAAGGCAGCGTGCGACAAGGCTTGCGCGCAGGGAGCAAAACGTGACGACACTGCATTACGGACTGGTCGATCCCGACGTCCTCAGGTCGCATGACGGCCTGAGCTTTCTCAAGGGCATCATCGCCGGGGAATTTCCGCAGCCGCCGATTTCGCAGGTGCTCGGTTTTCATCTCGCCGAAGCCGAGCCGAACCGCGTCGTGTTCGAGGGCTTGCCCGAACAGCGCCACTACAATCCGATCCACACGGTGCACGGCGGCTTCGCCGCGACGCTGCTCGATTCCGCACTCGCCTGCGCGATCTATACGACCATGCAGAAGGGCGACAGCTGGACGACGCTCGAACTGAAACTGAATTACGTGCGGCCGCTGACCAAGAACACCGGCCCGGTGCGCGCCGAAGGCCGCGTCATTCATCGCGGCCGCAGCGTCGCGACATCCGAAGGCGATCTGAAGGATATGAGCGGCAAGCTCTACGCCCACGCCACGACGACGTGCATGGTCTTTCCGGCGAAGACGTGAATCGTCAGTTGTTCTCGGCCGCGAAGGACGAGCGCAGCTTCAGCGGCCCGTTATCCTCAGACACGCTGGCCGACCGCGTCGGCCGCCGCGTGAACTCGCAATAGGCGAAGCCGAGACCCGAGATCGCCCCGCGGAACGTGTACTCGTCGACCTTGGTGACGCGGAAGCACGGCTCGATCGGCAGGCCCTTGAGCGTGGCGCACACCGAACCGTCCTTCACATGCAGCGTGTTGGCCGGCAGCGCCGCGTAGCGCACCTTGCCGGCGCCCTGGAACTGGATCGAGCCGACCACCGAGCCGTCATGTAGCACGCGACCGCGGCCGCGGGTGCCCTCGAAGCAGCTATAATTGAAGGTCTTGCCGACAACGAAGTGCCGGGCCTGCTCAGCCGTCAGTTCTTCGGCCGAAGCCATCGACGGCAGCGCGGCCAACAGGCCGATCACGCACGCACCCACACGCAACATCACGGAACTCCGACTGACGCCACAAGACAGATTAGCGGGCGTTCGCCCGCCGGAAAACATCTCGCGGATTATGCCTAACGATCGTTGGCAAATCCTGAATGGAGTTTACCCGATCTTGACCACGACGCGACCCCGGATCTGCCCGGCCACAATATCGGCGGCGGCTTGGGGCAGCTCGGAAAGGCCGATTTCCTGGGTCATGGCGGCCAATTTTTGGCGATCGAGGTCCGTTTCCAGCCTTTTCCACGCCTCTTCGCGTTTGGCCAGCGGACACATCACCGAGTCGATGCCCAAAAGACACACGCCGCGCAAAATGAAAGGCGCGACCGAACCCGGCAGATCCATACCACCGGCAAGGCCGCAGGCCGCCACCGCGCCACCGTAGCGGATCATCGACAAAAGGTTGGCGAGGGTCGCGGAACCGACCGAGTCGACGCCGCCGGCCCAGCGCTCCTTGGCAAGCGGCTTCGGCGGACCCGCCAACGCCGCGCGTTCGACGATTTCCGAGGCGCCGAGGCTCTTGAGGTAGTCCGCCTGCTCCGGGCGACCGGTGGTGGCGCTGACCTGAAAGCCGCGTTTGGACAGGATCGCGACGGCGACCGAGCCAACGCCGCCGGCGGCGCCGGTGACGGCGATCGGGCCGTCCGCCGGTGTAAGGCCATGCTTTTCGAGCGCCATCACCGACAGCATCGCGGTGTAGCCGGCGGTGCCGATGGCCATGGCTTCGCGCGTGCTCATGGTCGCCGGCAGGCGCACCAGCCAGTCGCCCTTGACCCGCGACTTCTCGGCGAAAGCGCCGAGATGGGTTTCGCCGGTGCCCCAGCCGTTGAGGATGACCTTGTCGCCCGCTTTCCACTTCGGGTGGCTCGAGCTTTCGACCGTGCCGGCGAAATCGATACCGGCGATCATCGGGAAGCGGCGCACCACCGGCGCCTTGCCGGTGAGCGCCAGGCCGTCCTTGTAGTTGACGGTGGAGTATTCGACCCGGACGGTGACATCGCCATCCATCAGATTGGCTTCGTCGAAATCGGCCAGCGCCGCCTTCGTGCCGCTCTCGGCCTTCTCGATCACCATCGCCTTGAATGTCGACACGTCTGCGCCTCGCTCAGTCTCGTGAACCTGGGCGCAGGTTGTCGCGCGCGGCGGCGCCGCGCGCAACTGTTTTAGGCCGCCGCCGGAACCAGCGGCCGCGCCACCGGCTTCTCGACGATCGGCAGGTTGATGACCGCGGACAGGACGCCCAGGGCGACGCCAAGCCACCACACCGGATTGTAGGTGCCGAAGTGGTCGTAGGCGAGACCGCCGAGCAGCACGCCGAGGAAGCCGCCAACCTGGTGGCTGAAGAAGGCGATACCGAACAGCATCGCGAGCCAGCGCGTGCCGAACATCACCGCGACCAATGACGACGTCGGCGGCACCGTGGACAGCCATAACAGGCCGGTCACCGCGCCGAAGATCAGCGTCGTCGTCGTCGTCACCGGCAGCAGAACGAAGGCGGCGATCGAGGCGGCGCGGCCGAAATAGATGATCGACAGGATGTAGCGCTTCGGCATGCGAGAACCGAGGTAGCCCGACGTGATCGAGCCAACGATATTGAACAGTCCGATCGCCGCCACCGTCCAGCCGCCGACCTCAGCCGACAGGCCGCGATCGAGCAGATAGGCCGGCAAGTGCACCGTGGTGAAGGCCAGTTGGAAGCCGCAGGTGAAGAAGCCGAGCACCAGCAGCACGTAGCTGCGGTGGCCGAACGCTTCCGCCAGGGCCTGCCTGTAGGACTGCGCCGGAGCCGCCGCCGCGGCGGCCGCCGCCTTCGGCGGCGCGGCCAGCACGATCGACAGCGGCAGGATGATCAGCATCAGCACGGAGAAGACGATCAGCGCGCCGTACCAGCCGACGGAGCCGATCAGCGCAACGGCCAGCGGCGAGAACAGGAACTGGCCGAACGATCCGGCCGCCGTGCCGAGGCCGAAGGCGGTCGAACGCCATTCATCCGGCAGCAGCTTGCCGAAGGCACCGACCACGATGGTGAAGGAACAGCCCGATAGGCCGAAGCCGATCAATACGCCGGCCGACAAGGTGAGTGTGGTCGGCGTGGTCGAATAGGCCATCAGAAACAGGCCGGCCGCGTAAAGCAGCGTGCCGCCCGCCAGCACCCGGGTCGGACCGTAACGGTCGGCGACGGCGCCGGCGAAAGGCTGGCCGACACCCCACAGCAGGTTCTGCACCGCCAGGGCGAAGGCGAAGACGTCGCGGCCCCAGTTATGTAACTGCGACATCGGGGTGAGGAAGAAGCCGAGCGCCGAGCGCGGGCCGAAGCCGAGCAGCGCGATGATACAGCCGCAGACGATGATCACGGCTGGCGTGCGCCACCCCATCGAGGACGAAGGCGCTGCGCTTTGGGCGGACATCGGTGGGCTCCGGCGAATCTGTGTGGCCGCGTCAAACTAGCGCGGAGGCGCAACATAGTAACGCACCCCTACGCACCCAAACGAATATTCGTGATCAAAGCCATATGCGGGACGCATGGCTGCTGCGGAAATGATTGAAGAAATCGCTTTGGACCGCCGGGCTCGCCGGCCGTCTAGCGGCCGGCCGAACCGAAGACTTCGTTCAGGCGGCGGGTTTCGAGCCGGGTGAACTTGGCATCGCCCCACTTCGGCTCTTCGGCGCCGTCGCCCCAGTTGCGCGGCCGGTAGAAGATGAGGCCGCCGAGCTTGTCCATCTTCTTCATTTCCCGCACCCAGTTGGGGTGCGCCCAGTCGTCGTGATAATGCGTCGACTTCGCCACCTCCGGCATCCACAGTTTGCCGTCGAGCGAGTCGCGGGCGATGCTCATGGCTCGGTCGTAAGCCTCCGGCTCCTTGATCGCTTCCGACTTGCCGTCGCAGGCGAAGGTGAACTGGCAGGCCAGATGCCGATGCTTGTTCTGATAGACCACGCCGCAGACATCGTTCGGATAATACGGCGAGAAGACCCGGTTGAGGATCACCTGCGCCACCGCGATCTGCGCCGTCACGGGTTCGTCGCGCGCTTCGAAATAGATGGCGTGGGCGAGGCACTTTTCGGCCTGCGTCCGCTTGGCGCCGGCGAGCGTCAGACGCTCGGCCGGCGAGCGCGGCCGCTGGTCGGGACCGGTCACCACGCCCTTCCTCGCGACGCTGGCGCCTTCGTCGATCTTGATGTCGCCGTTGTCGGGCTCGAGCGCCGACATCTTCACATCGGGGTCGCCCGACGCGACCACGACCGGCGCTTCGCCCGGCGCCCATGGCGACAGCCGCTCGCGCTTGCCGGCCATCGGGTTGCCGCCGAAGAAAATCTTGTCGGGCGCCATCGCGCCCAATTTCGCGGCGGGCTTGTCGTGCGCTTCCGGCAGAACCGTCGCCGATGGCGCCGCGGTGAGTTCGTAATTGCGATAGAGCTGAATTCTCTTGTCGGCGTTGTCGCGCGACAGATCGACCACCGGGCCTTGATCCGGCTCGAGCGCGGACAGCGCCGGCATTGGCGGCATCGGTTCGCGGGCGCGCGACAGGAACGAGTCGCGCTTGTCCTTGCGGTTGACGGTCGGGAAACGCAGCGGGCCCTGCGTCTCGCCCAGGGGCTGCGAGCCGAGAGAGCGCGCGATGTCGTTGGGATCGAAGTTGGCGAGCGCATAAACCGGCGGCGCCGGAATGGTGGTTCCGACCGGACGCGGCAGGCTGAACATGGCGGCGTGAATGGTGCCGAAGGGCGACGCGATCAGATGCTCGCGGGCGCGCTCTGCGACACCGGGCTGCTGCACGAGCAGCGCGCCGAGATCCTGATAGCCGATGGCGTTCGGCATGAAGGCGAAGGTGAACACGGCCGACGCGAGCCAGCCGAGCTTCGCCGGCGCACGACGGCGCCGCTGCGATTTCACACTGACCCGACGCGACGCCACGCCACAAACTCCCGCTCACCAATTGCGACCGGAAGAATGCGTCAGGTTTCGTTATTGGCTGGTTAACCTTGAGCGGGCGTTAATGACTGCAACCCGGGTGTTGCTGTCGCAGGCCGCCGCCACTCAACAAAAAATTAACCCTATAGCAATCGGTCGCCGCCAGAATCCTCCGGTATTCCGATCTGCGCGGGACCTCATGGATCCTCTGTTGGACCCTCTTTCGCTGCTGACGACCCTGGGCGGCCAGTCCCTGCTCGGCGCGTTGAGCGCCGGCCTGCTCGGCGGCGCCGTGGTCTTCTATCGGCACCAGCGCACGCGCTGCCTGCGGCTGTCGATCGCACTCGACAACATGTCGCACGGCTTGAACATGTTCGACGGCCGCGGCCGCATCGCCTTGATGAATCGCCGCTACATGGAGATGTACAGGCTGCCGGCCGACGTCGTGAAGCCGGGCTGCTCGCTGCGCGACCTGATGGTCGAACGCCAGAAGACCGGCCTCTTCAAGGGCGATATCGACGCCTATTGCGCCGACATCCTCGAGCGCAGGCGCAAGGGCAACGACATGGGCGCCTATGTGCCGGCAAGCGACGGCCGCGTCGTGCTCGCCCGCAACGAGCCGCTCGATGACGGCGGCTGGGTGTCGACCCATGAGGACGTCACCGAACAGCACAAGGCGGAGCTCGAGCGCGCGGCAAACCGCGATGCCGAGCGCCGCCGCGCGTTGATCGACGGTGCTGTCGCCGAATTCCAGCCCCGCGTGGAGAAGATCCTGTCGCGCGTCGGCAGCAGCGCCGCCACCATGCACGCCACGGCGAACGGCCTGCTCGGCTCGTCCGACAAGACGTCGAGTTGCGCCAACACCGCCGTGCACGCCTTCAACGAAGCCAGCGTCAATGTCGACACCGCGGCGGTCGCCACCGAGGAATTGTCGCAGTCCATCGCCGAGATCAGCCGGCAACTGACGCACACCAGCGACGTCGTCCGCCTGACCTCCGACGAGGCACGCGCGATCGACGGCGACATCACCGGGCTTGCCGAAGGCGCGCAGAAGATCGGCGACGTGGTCAAGCTGATCAGCGACATCGCCGGGCAGACCAATCTTCTGGCGCTCAATGCCACCATCGAGGCGGCGCGCGCCGGCGAAGCCGGACGCGGCTTTGCGGTCGTTGCTTCCGAAGTGAAATCACTCGCCGTTCAGACCGCCAAGGCGACCGAAGAGATCGCCAATCACATCCACGCCGTGCAGGGCTCGACCGCCGGTTCGATCGAAGCGATCCGCAAGATCGCCGAACGCATGGCCGAGATCGATCGCTACACCACCGCGGTCGCCGCCGCCGTCGAACAGCAGAGCGCGGCGACCGGCGAGATTTCGCAGAACGTCGCCACTGCCGCGCACGGCGCCGGACATGTCGTTTCGGTGCTGGGCGAAGTCGTCGCGGCGGCAAGCGAAACGCGGACCTCCGCCGACATCGTTCGCGAGGCCTCGCAAACCGTGGAGCGCGCCGTCGGCAATCTGCGGCTCGAGGTCGAGGACTTCCTCAAGCAGGTCGCGGTCTGAGCCGCCCTAGGCGACGCCGCCGCCGAGCCTGATCACGACCATCGCGCCGATACCGAGACAGAAGCCGAGCACGCGCGTCTTCATCGTCAGCGGCGGCCCGTATTCGAAACCGCGCAGATAGATCGCCACGGTCTCGAACAGCGCCACGGCGATGAGCACCCAGAAATAGGGCGACACCGCCATGGTGCCGCTCTCCGGCACCATCACCGAGATCACGCCGGCCGCAATGCCGGTGACCAGGCAGAAGCCGAAGAAGATCCAGTCAATCCTCTTCATGGCCCGGCGGTCCCGCGGTTAGGCCTGACTCGCGGCGGCCTTGCCGAGCGCCGCCTGCGCCGCGGCCAGCCGCGCGATCGGCACGCGGAACGGCGAACACGACACGTAATCGAGCTTGGCCTGATGACAGAACGCCACCGAGGCCGGATCGCCGCCGTGTTCGCCGCAGATGCCGACCTTGAGCTTCGGCCGCACCTTGCGGCCGCGCTCGACGCCGATCTTGACCAACTCGCCGACGCCATCCTGATCGATCGACACAAAGGGGTCGGCCGGGAGGATGCCGCGCGCGGTATAGATGCCGAGGAAACTCGCGGCGTCGTCGCGCGAAATGCCGAAGGTCGTCTGCGTCAGGTCGTTGGTGCCGAACGAGAAGAACTCGGCCGACTGCGCGATCTCGCCGGCCATCAGCGAGGCGCGCGGCAGTTCGATCATGGTGCCGACGTCGTAAGTGAGCTTGGCGCCGGTTTCCTTCTTGACGGCATCGGCCATGGCATCGATACGCGCCTTGACGAGATCGAGCTCGGCCTTGGTGGCGATCAGCGGCACCATGACTTCGGGCACGACCTTCTTGCCGGTGCGCTTGGTGACGTCGGCGGCAGCCTCGAAGATGGCGCGCGCCTGCATCTCGGCGATTTCCGGATAGGCGATGGCGATGCGGCAGCCGCGGAATCCGAGCATCGGATTGAACTCGGCGAGCTCCTTGGCGCGGTCGGCGATCTTGCGCGCCTCGACGCCCATCGCGGCCGCGACCTCGGCGATTTCCTCGTCGCCATGCGGCAGGAATTCGTGCAGCGGCGGATCGAGCAGACGGATCGTCACCGGACGGCCGTCCATGATCTCGAACAGTTCGACGAAGTCGCCGCGCTGCATCGGCAGCAATTTGGCGAGCGCGGCGCGGCGCGCCTTCTCCTCGTCGGCCAGGATCATTTCGCGCACCGCCTGGATGCGCTCGCCGTCGAAGAACATGTGCTCAGTGCGGCACAGGCCGATGCCTTCGGCGCCGAAGCGGATCGCCGCCTTGGCGTCGGTCGGCGTATCGGCATTGGCGCGCACGCCCAGCTTGCGTACTTTGTCTGCCCAGCCGATCAAAGTCGAGAACTCGCCGGAGAGCTGCGGCTCGATCATGTGGACGCGGCCTTCCAGCACCTGGCCGGTCGAGCCATCGATGGTGATGTGGTCGCCCTTCTTGAAGGTCTTGCCGCCGGCGGTCATCGTGCTGGCGTTGTAATCGACGCGGATCTGGCCGGCGCCGGAGACGCAGGGCTTGCCCATGCCGCGCGCGACGACCGCGGCGTGCGAAGTCATGCCGCCGCGGGTGGTGAGGATGCCTTCGGCGGCGTGCATGCCGTGGATGTCCTCCGGCGAGGTTTCGACGCGCACCAGCACGACCTTGTGGCCGTCGGCCTTGAGCTGCGCCGCCTCATCGGAGGAGAACACGATCTCGCCCGACGCGGCGCCGGGCGAGGCCGGCAGGCCGGTGGCGATGACGTTGCGATGCGCCTTGGGATCGAGCGTGGGGTGCAGCAACTGATCGAGCGACAAAGGATCGACGCGCAGCACCGCCTCGTTCTTCGAGATCAGCCCTTCATTGGCGAGCTCGACGGCGATGCGCAGCGACGCCTTGGCGGTGCGCTTGCCGTTGCGGGTCTGCAGCATCCACAGCTTGCCCTGCTCGACCGTGAACTCGAGGTCCTGCATGTCGCGGTAGTGCTTCTCGAGCTTGTTGTAGAACCGCGTCAGTTCCTTGTAGGCCTCGGGCAACGCCGTCTCCATCGACGGCTTGTCCGAGCCGGCTTCCTTGCGGGCTTCCTCGGAGATTTCCTGCGGCGTGCGGATGCCGGCGACGACGTCCTCGCCCTGCGCGTTGATGAGGAATTCGCCGTACAGCTTCTTCTCGCCGGTCGAGGGATTGCGGGTGAAGGCGACGCCGGTCGCCGAGCTCTCGCCCATGTTGCCGAACACCATGGCCTGCACGTTGACCGCGGTGCCCCAGCTTTCCGGAATCGAATGCAGGCGGCGATAGGTCTTGGCGCGCTGGTTCATCCATGAACCGAACACGGCGCCGATGGCGCCCCAGAGCTGCTCGTGCGGATCCTGCGGGAAGTCCTTGCCGAGCTCCTGGCGGACGCGCGCCTTGTAGCGCTCGACCAGCTCCGCCCAGTCGTCGGCGGTCAGATCGGTGTCCAGCGAGTAGCCTTGCTTCTCCTTGTGCATGTCGAGGATCTCCTCGAAATGCTCGTGGCCGACGCCGAGCACGACATCGGAATACATGGTGATGAAGCGGCGATAGGAGTCGAAGGCGAAGCGGCGGTCGCCGGACTTGGCGGCGAGCGCTTCGACCGTCCGGTCGTTGAGGCCGAGATTGAGCACGGTGTCCATCATGCCCGGCATCGAGGCGCGGGCGCCGGAGCGCACCGACACCAGCAGCGGGTTGGCGGCGTCGCCGAACACCTTGCCGGTGATCTTGCCGACCTGGATGAGGGCCTTCTCGACCTGCTCCTTGAGCGCGGCCGGGTATTTCTCGCCGTTGGCGTAATAGTAGACGCAGACTTCGGTGGTGATGGTGAAACCGGGGGGCACCGGCAGGCCGAGATTCGCCATTTCGGCAAGGTTGGCGCCCTTGCCGCCGAGCAGGTTCTTCATCTCCGTCTTGCCTTCGGCCTTGCCGCCGCCGAACGCGTAGACCCACTTCCCTTTGGCCGGCGCGGTGGCGGCCTTCTTGGCGGCAGGCTTTTTGGCCTTCGCGGCCGACTTCTTCACCGGTGTCTTCTTCGTCGAAGTCTTGTTCGTCGAAGTCCTGGATTTGGCGCTGCTGCGCGAAGCCTTGCGTTTAGCCATTGTACGCTTTCAGTCCTGACTCGGAGGGAGATGGAACCCGGGGCCGTCAAATCACGGCGGCCTTGACGGCGCAAGCCCGGAAATCTGCGGTACCGAGGGGCCGGCCTAGCGGAAGATACCGAGACCAATAAGGCCGACGACGATCAAATAAGCGGCGACGATGTAGTTCAGCAGCCGCGGCACGATCAGGATCAGGATGCCGGCCAGGAGCGCGACGATAGGCTGCAAATGGGCAACGCCGATGACCATGGGGTTTTTCCTTTTGGGGGCAGGAGGGATGGAACCTTCAACGGTTGAACTAGCACGGAGTTCCGTGCGGTTGTGAGCGGCGTCCACAGGTTTGGCGAGGTGCGGCGTCGGCTGCGCGACATTGCGCTGCTTCTTCACCCTCCCCTGGAGGGGGAGGGTGAAGCGCGCAATCCGCGCCTCCGTGTATCCCGATTCAATTTTCAAACAGCGGACGTGATGGTTCGCCCCTGTTGTTAAAGGCCCGGGGCGGCCTGCCTTCCTCTTCCACCCTCGACGCATGCCGAGGGAATGGAGCGCCGCGAAGCGCCCAAAGTGTGCACCTTGCGGTGCACGGCCCCTCCTTGCGATCGGAGAAGGCCTGCGCCCCGCGGCGCTCCATCGCGGTGTCTTTAACGACGCCGGGCCGCGCTTCTGGCGGCTGATCCGTCTTGCGACGGGTAGCGCTCACCATCAGCAAGCTCCTTGCGGCCGGTCCTAGTGCCGGCGGGCGGAGCCCCGGCGCCGCCCGAGCGCTCAAGGTGCGTTTCCTTGAGCCCGCGGGCACCGCATCCTCTCCCACTGACAAGACGCCTCATGACAGCGCCCCCGGCCGGATCGGACGAGTGGATACTATCCTTCGGTAGGAATAACAGTCAAGGACTATTTTCTAACGGGCGGGATGGCCCGTAGCCCGGGTGGAGCGAAGCTTAACCCGGGAAGGTCGGCCCCGGATTTCGCTGCGCTTCATCCGGGCTACAGAAAAAGCCCTATCCCTCAATCCTGGAGAAGTCGGCGACGGCCCGCGTCGCTTCGCGGATGTCGTTGAGCAAGGTCAGGCGGTTGGCGCGCACGGCCTTGTCGTCGGCGTTCACGGTGACCTTGTCGAAGAAGGCATCGACCGTCGGCCGGAGTTTCGCCAGAGCGCGCATGGCGGCGGCGAAGTCTTCCTTGGCGACCGCGCTTGCCGCCTCCTGCTTGGCGGTGGCCACCGCCGTAGCGAGCGCCTTCTCCTCCGGCTCCTTGAGGAGCGCGGCATCGACCCGGCCGGCGTAAGCCTTGCCGTCCTTCTTCTCCTCGATGCGCAGGATGTTCGACGCCCGCTTGACGCCGGCCAGCAAATTCTTGCCGTCGTCGGTATCGAGGAAGGCGCCGAGCGCCTCGACGCGGCGCACGACCATCAGGAGATCGTCCTGGCCCTCTAAAGCAAACACGGCATCGACGAGATCGTGCCGGGCGCCCTGCTCGCGCAACTGCACCTTGAGACGGTCGGCGAAGAAGGCGATGAGGTCGAGCGTCGGCTTGAGGAAGGCATGCGCCTCGACCAGTTTCGGCGCGGCGATGCTGCGCTCCTTGGCCGAGACCAGCACTTCGAGCTTCATCGCCAGCTCGATATCGGTGGCGCTGATATTGGCGATGTCGTCGTGGATCGGATGCAGCACGCTGAAGGCCTCGGTCAGCGCCTCGTCGCGCGCCACCGAACCGAAGTGCCGCCACAGCACGCGGCGCAGCGGCAGGCGCAACTGGTTGTCGATGATGATGCGGATGATACCGAGCGCCGCGCGGCGCAGCGCATAAGGATCCTTCGAGCCGGTCGGCTTCTCGTCGATGGACCAGAAGCCGACGAGCGTGTCGATCTTGTCGGCCAGCGCCACGGCGATGGCGACCGGGTCGGAAGGCACCAGATCGTCCGGACCCTTCGGCCGGTAGTGATCCTCGATGGCGTGCGCCACCGCTTCGTCCTCGCCCTGCGCCTCGGCGTAATAGCGGCCCATCAGGCCTTGCAGTTCGGGGAATTCGCCGACGACTTCGGTGAGCAGATCGGCCTTGCAGAGCTGCGCGGCGCGTTCGGCCTTTTCACGGTCGGCGTTGACGAGCGGCGCCAGATCGCCGGCGAGCGCGACGACGCGGGCGATGCGTTCCGCCTGCGAGCCGAGCTTCTCGTGGAAGACGATGGCGGAGAATTTCGCCAGCCGGTCCTCGAGCCGCGTTTTCAGATCGGTGTCGTAGAAGAACTTGGCGTCCGCCAGGCGCGCGCGGATGACGCGCTCGTTGCCGGCGACGATGGCCTTGCCGCCGTCGGTCGCCTCGATGTTGGAGACCAGGATGAACTTGTTGACGAGTTTGCTGGTCGAGGGATCGCGCAGCACGAAGCATTTCTGATTGGCGCGGATGGTCGAGCGGATCACCTCGCCGGGGATGGCGAGGAAGTCCTTGTCGAACGAGCCCATCAGCGGCACCGGCCATTCGACGAGACCGGCGACTTCGGCGGTGAGGCCCTCGTCTTCGACGAGCTCGAAGCCTTGCGCGAAGGCGAGGTTCCTGGCGTCAGTGCGGATGATGTCCATGCGGCGGCCCGCATCGAGCACGACCTTCGCCTTCTCCAGCGACGCGACGTAATCGTCGAAACGGCGCACCTTGAAGGCGCTAGGGGCCATGAAGCGGTGGCCGCGCGTTTCGTTGCCGCCCTTGATGCCGTCGATGTCGAAGGGCAGCACCACCGGCTCTTCGGTTTCCGGACCGAAGGTGGCGATGATCGAATGCAGCGGCCGCACCCAGTTGAGCTTGCCCGAACCCCAGCGCATCGACTTCGGCCACGGGAAGCCGCGCACGATCTCCGGGATCATCTCGGCGATGACCTCGGCGGCGTCGCGGCCCTTTTTCTCGGTAATGGCGACGTAGAAGTCGCCCTTCTTGTCGGCCTGCACCTTGGCCTGATCGATCGAGGTGAGGCCCGCGGCCTTCATGAAGCCGGCGATGGCCTGTTCCGGCGCGCCGACCTTCGGGCCCTTGCGCTCTTCCTTGAGGTCGGGCTGGCGCGCCGGCACGCCCTGCACGGTCAACGCCAGGCGGCGCGGCGTGGCGAAGGCCTTGGCGCCTTCATAGACGAGACCCGCCGCGACCAGCCGGTCGGTGACCAGCTTCTTCAGATCGTCGGCGGCGCGCGCCTGCATCCGCGCCGGGATTTCCTCGGAGAACAGCTCAAGCAGAAGGTCGGGCATGACTTAACTTCTCTCACCCTCCCCCTTGCGGGGTCGGCGTTCTTCTCCCCTCCCCCTTGTGGGGAGGGGTCGGGGGTGGGGGTCGTACGGCCGAATTGTCGGCCGGTACAAATCAATATTCAGGAAGTCGTTATTCGAAAACGGCCGGATGCGAAAGCCTCAGCTTGCCACCCCCACCCCGCCGCCTTCGGCGGCGACCCTCCCCACAAGGGGGAGGGTAAAGAGAGACTACCACCCGCCGCCGCCGCCACCGCCGCCGCCACCGCCCGAGCCGCCGCCGCCGCTGGAGAAGCCGGACGAGCCGGACGACACCGGCACGGCCGAGGCGAGCGCGCTCGCCGTGCTCGCCACCGTCGAGGCGACCGTGCTGCCGAAATTGGGCCCCGACCATACGCCGGTGGTCCAGCCCGGCTGGTAATGCCGCATCGGGTCGGCGTCCTCCGGATGCGCGCGCTTGAGCGCGGCGGCGAACGCCTCCGACCACGGCTTCTCGACATTGAGCGCCACCGCAAAGGGCAGCAGCGCCTCGAAACGCTCGGCGGTGATCTCCGGGGCCTGAAGATTCAGGCGGTCGGATTCGGCGGTCGACAGATAGAGCTTGAAGCCCTCGAGCTGGTCCATCACCGGGCGGCCGAGCGCGGTCGGCGCCCGCATCAGCCAGACGAACAGGCCGTTGAGCGCGGCAAAGCCGATGATCAGCAGAAAGGGCAGCGGGTGGCCTTCGACGAAGGACATGACGGCCGGCAGCACGCTGGCGGCGAAGCCGTCCGGCACGATGTCGCGCAGGAACGTCCAGACGACGCCGCCGAAGATGACGAGCACGAGCAAGGTCATCGCCGCGCGCACCGCGCCGGCGAAGTTGTGCACGCCGACGATCGCCAGCGTAACCGGCAGCAGGAACATGCCGAGCCAGAAGCTGGCGAAGGCGGTGAAGACGATGATCAGGACGTCGTCCTCGCGCAGCCCGCCGAGGGCGATGACGCCAGCGATCACCGCCGCGGTCAGCGCCGCGCCGGCGATCACGTAGCCAAGATTGCGGCGGAAGAAGCGGTTCTTGTTTTCGCTCTCGATCGCGGTGGTGAACTTGTCGCCGATCTCCGCCACCTTCGCGCCGTTCGCCTTGTCGATGACGATGGCACCGCCATGGCCATCGACCCAGGTTTCGATGGCGCGCTCGCCGGCGGGCAGCGTGGCGGTGCCGCCGGGCGCCTCCTTGCCGGTCGATTTCAGCGTCAGCGTCTTGCCGCCCGCGTCCTGATCGAAGCGGACGAGGCCGCGCACCGCCAGCGACAGCGCCGCCGCGGTGAAGGCGCGCCACTTCTCGCGGCCGAAGCCCCAGTTCTCGATGTAGTTGGCGAGGCCCGGCGACACGTCCTTCGGCGGATAGAACAGCGGGATGACGGTGCCGCGCCGCGGATCGCGGCCGACCGCGCGCCACGCCATGACATAGTAGATCAGCACGGCGAGGAAACCGCCGAGGCCGAGGATCCAGCCGCGATAGTCGCGCAAGGTCCACCAGAATTCGTCGGCTTGCGTCGGCGGCGTCACCGCGCCGTCCGGCAGCGCCGCGACGACGGTGAGCCCCTCGCCCGCCGCGAGCGGCCGCGTCGTACTGACGACGAGCGCGCCGTCATTGCCGATGGCGCCGCGCCAGTCGGTGCCGCGCGCGCCGCGCGGTCCGGTGAAAGCGGTCCAGCGCGTCGGCCGAAGTCTGTCGGCGAGTTCGAGCCGATAGCTCGCGGCGTAGATCGAGAAATTCCAGAAATTGCCGGTGACGTTCCAGTTCAGTTCCGGCAATTTCGATTCTAGGTTGCCATCGAACCAGCGCACCTGCCGCGCCGTGCGGTAACGAATGACGTAAGTGTGCTCGCCCGCCGGCAGCATCGTGTCCTTGTCGCCGGCATAGATGCGAATGATGCCGCCGCTCTTGCGCTCGGTGAAATGCGGTTCGGCCTTGCCGTCGCGCGTGACGTCGAGCAGCGTGAACGACACCTCGCGCAGACGGCCCTGCGCATCGGTGAAGGTCAGCGGGAAATCGCGGAAGATGCCGCGGCGGATCTCGCGACCTTCGGCGCGCACGCGGATGCGCTCGGTGACGGTGAGCTCGCCGTCCTTCGCCAGCGTGACGGCGGAATCGAAATTGAGGATGGCCTCGACCGCCGTGGCATGACCGGTGCCCAGCGCCAGCGTCAGCGCGACGATCAGGCCCGCGAGCCGCCTCATGACGCCGGCCCGAGCGAGACCTGCGGCACTGCGCGCTCGGCTTCGCTGGAGAGTTCGAAGAACGGCCGCTCGCGGAAACCGAACAGCCCGGCGACGATGTTCGACGGGAACGACTGCACCAGCACATTCTGGTTGCGGGCCGCGCCGTTGTAATAGCGCCGCGCCATTTGCAACTCGTTCTCCAGCGTCGAGAGCTGCTGCTGCAATTCGAGGAAGTTGGCGCTCGCCTTGAGGTCGGGGTAGCTCTCGGCCAGGGCCATCAACTTGCCGAGCGCGAGCGACAGCGCGCCTTCGGCCTGCGCGCGACCGGCGATGTCGTCGCGCGGCAGCGCGCCGGCCTGGCCGCGCAGCGTGACGACCTCTTCCAGCACGCCGCGCTCATGCGCGGCATAGCCCTTCACGGTCTCGACCAGGTTCGGCACCAGTTCGGCGCGGCGCTTGAGCTGCACGTCGATACCGCTCCAGGCCTCGCTCGCCATCTGCCGCGTCCGCACCAGGCGGTTGAACAGGACGATGACGAGGATGACGATGGCGGCGAGGATGACGAGGATGATGGTGAGCATGGTTTCTTCCTTCACCCTCCCCTGGAGGGGGAGGGTCGGCGCGCGGAGCGCGCCGGGGTGGGGTGGACAGACGACCGCGAAGTCCGCGCGTGCCTCATCGCAATCACCTCACCGTCCAACTCGCCGTATAGAGCGGCATAGATTGCCTCCAGCACGCCTTGGATGTCTTGAGTTACATCGTTGTTCCAGAAGCGGAGCACACGATAGCCCTCGCCTTCGAGCCATCGCGTTCGCTCGCGATCACGAATCAAGACCGGGCCCTCGCCATGCTGCGAACCGTCAACTTCGATGACGAGATGCGCCGCCAGACAAGCAAAGTCGATTATGTAATTTCCCAGAGGGACTTGGCGGCGGAAGTGAGTGCCGCGCGTCTCGAGGCGACGGAGATGACGCCAGAGTATCGTTTCGGCTTCGGTCGCATTGCCGCGCAAGCGCCGTGCCGACGCGCGTTTGAACGTGCTGATTGGCGGACGACTTGCCATCGCAGATCACCCCACCCCGCCGCCTTCGGCGGCGACCCTCCCCCTCCAGGGGAGGGTGAAGAAGAAGAGAAGAAGGAGACCAGCCTATCCGCTTACGAAACTTTAGCCAGCCCCGCCGGCTTCGGTGGCGAGCCAGGCGGCGCCGCAGGCTTTCGCCAGTTCGCGCACGCGCAGGATGTAGCTCTGCCGCTCGGTGACCGAGATGACGCCGCGGGCGTCGAGCAGATTGAAGACGTGGCTCGCCTTGATGCACTGATCGTAGGCCGGCAGCGCCATACCGTGCTTCGACTTGTCGTCGTTGTAGCCGGCGTCGAGATACTTCTTGCACGCCTGCTCGGCCATCTTGAACTGCTCGAACAGCATGCCGGTATCGGCGACTTCGAAATTGTGTTTGGAATATTCGCGCTCGGCCTGCAGGAAGACGTCGCCGTAAGTCACCTTGCGGTCGCCGTCGAGGCCGTTGAAGTTGAGGTCGTAGACGCGATCGACGCCCTGAACATACATGGCGAGGCGCTCGAGGCCGTAGGTGAGTTCGCCGGCGACCGGCGCACACTCGACGCCGGCGACCTGCTGAAAATAAGTGAACTGCGACACTTCCATGCCGTCGCACCAGCACTCCCAACCGAGGCCCCAGGCGCCCAAGGTCGGGCTCTCCCAGTCGTCCTCGACGAAACGGATGTCGTGCAGATCGGACGCGATGCCGATCACCTTCAGCGAGTCGAGATAGAGCTGCTGGATGTCCGGCGGCGACGGCTTCAGGATCACCTGAAACTGATAGTAGTGCTGCAGCCGGTTCGGGTTCTCGCCGTAGCGGCCGTCCTTGGGCCGGCGCGAGGGCTGCACATAGGCGGCGTTCCAGGGCTTCGGCCCGAGCGCGCGCAAGGTGGTGGCCGGATGGAAGGTGCCGGCGCCGACTTCCATGTCATAAGGCTGCAGGATGACGCAGCCTTGAGCGGCCCAGAACTGCTGGAGCGCGAGGATCAGGCCCTGGAACGAGCGCGACGGGTCGAGATTGGCTGGCGCGGCAGGCATGGAACGTTCGGGCTTCCCGGTGGTTTTCTGGGGGCGGCCGTTTTTGACTGATTTTAAAGGCTAACGGCGGCCGGGACCGTATCGGCGGCACCCTGGTGGGTCAAGTCGAGACAGTTTGAGCGATCGGCTTCAGGCGATCTTGAAAGAGGCGCCTTAGGATACCAACTCAACGGCGGGCAAGAGAACAGGATTGGCTATGTTGACGTTTCAGCTCATTGGAATGGGCTTGCTGGCGCTGTTCATCGGCGCCTTGGTCACGGGCGATCACCGCCCGGCCCGTTAACCGGCCCGGCTTCCGCACATCCTCAACGACGTCTTAAGGCCGGTACTCGCCGGTCGTCGGATCGCGACGCAAGGTCGGCCGCGCTTCGCGATCGGTGATGCGCACGCGCACGCGGCGCTGCTCGTCGAGCTCGTCGTTGATGCGGCGCGCTTCCTTGACGACCCAATGTACGACCATCGCGCCGCCCAAGGTGGCGAGCGACCACTTGACCAAAGGCGAGAGCAAAATCGCAGGCATAGTCACTCCCTGGCGGTCCCTGCCGCCGGGTTCCGATCATTCGGACCAATCGCGGCGATTTCGCGACGGCAGAATAAACCCCGCCGTTACAGGCCGTAGCGCGACCAAAGGGCGCGCTCTTCCACCGCGGAGATGATTTCGTCGGCGAATCCGGTACGCCCTGCTTCGCCGCCGAGCAGGCCGGCGAGCGACAGCCGGCGCGCCAGGAACGAGCGCTCGTTGGCGATCAGCGGCATGCGCACCTTGTCGCCGTATCTCTCGCGCAGCACGGCGCGCAGCTCACCGCGGCCGTCGGCAAGACCCAGTTCGATGGCGCGCGTCGCGGTCCAGAACTCGCCGGAGAACATCGTCTTCTCGGCGCCCTTGAGGCGGGCGCCGCGGCGCTTCTTCACCAGCTCGATGAAATGCTCGTGCATGTCGGCCTGCAGCGCCTTGATGCGTTTGACGTCCTCCGGCTTCTCCTCGAGGAACGGATCGAGCATCACCTTGCGGTCGCCGGCGGTGTAGATGCGGCGTTCGATGCCGAGCTTCTTCATCAGTTCGGGAAAGCCGAACGAACCACCGACCACGCCGATCGAGCCGACCACGGAAAAGTCGTCGCAGATGATTTCGTCGGCGGCGCAGGCCAGCATGTAGCCGCCCGAGGCGCCGGCATCCTCGATGAAGGCCAGCACGGTGACCCTCTTCTCTTCGGCGAGCTGGCGGATGCGGCGGAAGATGAGATGCGACTGCGTCGGCGAGCCCCCGGGCGAATTGATCAGCAGCGCCACCGCCCTCGCCCGCGGCACGGCGAAGGCGCGGTCGAGCGTCTTGGCGACGCTGGCCAGCGTCATACCCGGCCGCAACGGCGTCGAGACGCCGATGACGCCGGACAGTCGCACCACCGGCACCACGGGAATGTCCGAGCGGAACCGGGAGGGCACCAGGAACCGCATGGGCGCGGGAAATCGATCGAATACCGTAGACATTGCGCCAGTTAGGCAGGCCCGGCCGGGCAAGTCAAAGCCGGGCGCGATTCGCCGCGGTATCGGGCGCTGCGACACTTGGCGTCCCGCCCCGATCACATAAATTTGCACTTCATTAACCACGCCATGGTCAGTGGAAATCGATGGCGGGCGTCCTATCTGTTGGCTCGGGGGAACGGATGCACGTCGTTGCAGTTGCAGAGAGCGGAGCAAAGACCATGGACCCCAAACTCGCCATCATGTTTCTGCTCATCGGGGCCGTCCTGACGCTGTCGTCGTTCGAAGGCGGCGTGCTCGATCGCGCGCGCCAGCAGATCAAGCGCACCATCCGCAACGGCCGTTAGTTCAGGGCTCCGCCATCGGCAGCGGCCGCGCCAGACGCAAGATTTCTTCCGCAGCCTGAGTGGGTTTGCCGTCGGCGTCATTGAGCACGAGCGGCGTGTCGTCGCGTCGCACGCCGGAAGCTCCCTTCGTACCCCGCACCAGCACGCGGATCGCCTCGGCCCCGGCCCGCGGCAAGACCGGCAACACTCCGATCTCACCGAAATGCGGCTGCATCGCCGCGACGAGGTCGTCGCGCCCTGCTCCGCGCCAGATCACCGTGAGCACGCCGCCCGGCTTGAGCAACCAGGCGGCGCTGGCGATCCAGCGCGCGGCCAGCCCCTCGTCGGCGACATGGGCCCGCCGCCGCTGCGCATCCGGCGAACTCTGCTGCCGGGCGGCATCGTTGAAAGGCGGATTCATGAGCACGCGGTCGATGCTGCCGGCGGCGAGCCCTGCAGCCGCGATCGCGGCATTGTCCTCGACATTGCAGGCGAGCACGCGGACGCGGTCGGCAAGGCCGTTGCGCGCGGCATTCTCAACCGCCAGCGCGCACAGCATCGGATCGATCTCGATGAGGGTGACATCGATGCCCGGCACGCGCGCGGCCAGCGCCAGGCCCGCGCTGCCGATGCCGGCGCCGAAATCGGCGGCGCGCTCGCCGGCCCGGCCGCCGGTCACGGCGGCCAGCAGCATGGCGTCATGGCCGACGCGATGGCCGCGCTTCGGCTGAAGCAGGCGCAGGCGGCCGCCGAGCACGGCGTCGTCGGTCGTCTCGCCGCCGGCGGTCATTTGTTGTCGGGCCGCAACTCGTGTCCGAGCCCGGCCTCGGTGAGCAATTGCCGCGCCGCGGCGACTTCGTCGTCAGCGACCAGCACGCGGCGTGGCAGGACGCCGAGCGAGCCTTCCAGCACGCTCATGTTCTGATCGAACACGAGATGCTCGATGCCGGCGCCGTCGAGCAGCGCGGTGATCGCGGACACCAGCACGGCGTCGTTGGTGCGGACGAGTTCTTTCATAATCTTAATCCCCGCTCATCACCGCGAAGGCGGGGGGCCAGGAAAGAAGAAGAACTGGATCCCCGCTTTCGCGGGGATGACCGGAGGTTTGGGAATAGCCTAGCGACATCTACCCTTTCCTTCGCTCATCACCGGCCGCGCGGTGATTGAGATACGCCAGCAGCTTCATCTCGCGGCGGCCGCGCGTCACGGTGTCGAGCACGAGGCCGACGGCGAGCGCCAGGAACGCCATCAGCATCAGGCCCATCGCCAGCACGGCCGTGGGCAGGCGCGGCACCAGATGCGTCTCGAGGAAGGTGACGATGATCGGCACCGCCAGCAAAAGCGCGATCAGCGCCAGCACACAGCCGATGGCGCCGTAGAACGGAAACGGCCGCTCGCTGCGATAAAGCTGCGCGATCATCCACAGGATGCGGAAACCGTCGCGCCAGGTATTGAGCTTGGAGGTCGAGCCCTCGGGCCGCGCGTAATACGGCGTATCGACCTCGGCGGCGGGCAGGCCGAGTTCGAGCGCGTGCACGGTGAGCTCGGTCTCGATCTCGAAGCCGGACGACAGCATCGGGAAGGATTTGACGAAGCGGCGGGAGAACACGCGGTAGCCCGACAGCATGTCGTCGAAGGTCGTGCCGAAAACCGTCGAGACGAAAGTGGTGAGCAGCCAGTTGCCGGTGCGGTGGCCGGCGCGATAGGCGGCGACCTCCTGATCGATGCGCTTGCCCACCACCATGTCGAGGCGCTCGCGCAGCAGAAGGTCGATCATCTTCGGCGCGCTGGGCGCGTCATAGGTGGCGTCGCCGTCCACCAGCACGTAGATGTCGGCGTCGATATCGCTGAACATGCGGCGCAGCACGAAGCCCTTGCCCTGGTGGCGCTCGTGGCGCACCACGGCGCCGGCGGCCTGCGCCACGGCGACGGTGTTGTCGGTCGAATTGTTGTCGAAGACGTAGATCACCGCATCGGGCAGCGCCGCCCGGAAGTCGGCCACCACCTTGGCGACGGCCGCCTCCTCGTTATAGCAGGGCACCAGCACGGCGACGCGGCAGGCCTCCCGCCCGGGCGCCGGATCGTCCATCGCCGCCACCGCGCCCTCGACGCGCTTGTCCATCGCCGCCCCTGTTTCCGACCGACCGGCCCGCTTCGGGCGAGGTCTTGCCCCGTCACAATAGCGTTTCTATGCTCGGCTTGTCCCCGGTGTCGAGGCGCGATAAAGCGACCGTCTATTGTCTTAAGGAGTTAGCGTCTTGGCCGTCGTGGTTCCTTTCGAAAATCCGCAGGCTGCCTCGATCGAGCGCCTGGTCAAGCTGCTGGCGCCGGCGATGGAGCGCGTCAACGCGACGATCCTCGACCGCACCGGCTCGGACGTCACCATGATCCCCGAGGTCGCCAACCACCTGATCTCGTCGGGCGGTAAGAGGCTGCGGCCAATGCTGACGCTCGCCATGGCGCAGCTGTCGGGCTATGCCGGCGACGGCCATATCAAGCTCGCCGCCGCCGTCGAGTTCATGCACACCGCGACGCTGCTGCACGACGACGTCGTGGACCAGAGCGACATGCGCCGCGGCAAGCAGGCGGCCCGCATGCTGTGGGGCAACGAGGCGAGCGTCTTGGTCGGCGACTTCCTGCTCGGCCAGGCCTTCAAGATGATGGTCGAGGTCGGCAACCTCACCGCGCTCGATATTCTCTCCTCGGCCGCGGCGGTGATCGCCGAGGGCGAGGTGATGCAGCTCGGGGCCGCCAAGAACACCGCGACCAACGAGGACGAATATCTCGCCGTGATCCGCGCCAAGACCGCGGAATTGTTCGCCGCGGCCTGCGAGGTCGGCCCGGTGCTGGCCGGCCGCGACAAGGCGGAGATCGCCGCCTGCCGCTCCTACGGCATGAATCTCGGCATCGCCTTCCAGCTCGTGGACGACGCGCTCGATTACGGCGGCAAGTCCGCCAAGCTCGGCAAGAATGTCGGCGACGACTTCCGCGAGGGCAAGATCACGCTGCCGGTGGTGCTGTCGTTCCGCCGCGGCTCGGACGCCGAACGCGCCTTCTGGAATCGCACGCTCGGCGAAGGCCAGATCGAGGACGGCGATCTCGATCACGCCATCGGCCTGATGACCAAGCATCACGCCATCGAGGATACGCTCGGCCGCGCCCGCCACTACGGCTCGATCGCCACCGACGCGCTGGCGCTGGTGCCGGCGTCGGAGATCAAGACGGCGCTGGAAGAGACCGTGGCGTTCTGTATCGCGCGGGCGTTCTGATTATTTGGTGACCGTATAGCCGGTCTCGGGCTGACGCATGAGCTGGAAGCGGATGTTCGGATCCGGGTCCTGGCCGATGAAGCGGCCATATTCGTGCACCGAGGGCGAGCAGCCATTGGGCCGCGGCTCGGTATTGAACCAGATGCCGCGCCAGGTCGGCCCGCCGATTTGATCGTGACAGAGCGAGCGCTTGACCTGCGCCTTGTTGCCCTTGCGGGCGAGCGCCGGATCGGTGGCAAGAAGCCCCCCGCCGATCGCCACGATCGCCGCCATCGCCAGCCAACGTCCGTTCATCACGCTCTCCGGTCTTCCACGGGCCACCGATATGGCGGCAAATCATTGCGGCGGCAACAGTTCCCGTAAAGTACGGGAAATTCAAGGCGCGCCGGCGAGCACGCTGGGGGCCACCCACCAGCCGCGTCCGGTCAGGCGCTCCGCCGCCGCTGCGGCCTCGGCCGCGGCGGGCGTCGCGAACAGCGCAAAGCAGGTCGCGCCCGAGCCCGACATGCGCGCGAGCCGCGCGCCGGGCAGCGCGCGCAGCGCGGTGAGCACCTCGCCGATCACCGGCGCGCAGGCCATCGCCGGCTCGGTCAGGTCGTTGCCATGCTTGCCGAGATAATCGATCAGCGCATCGAAGCCGGATGGCACCTCGCCCAAAGTCGGGCGCGCGCCGGACAGACCCTGCCGCGCCAGCGCGGCGAACACATCGCGGGTCGCGACCGCGACGCGCGGATTGACCAGCACCGCCGGCAGCGGCGGCAGATCCAGCGGCGGCGACAGCCGCTCGCCGATGCCGCTCATGATGCAGGCACGCGAGCCGACGCACACGGGCACATCGGCGCCGGTCTGCAAGGCCGCGGTCATGATGCGCGCATCGTCGAAAGAGAGTTCATTAAGCCGCGCCAGGAGCCGCAACGCGGCGGCAGCGTCGGCCGAGCCGCCGCCGATGCCCGCCGCGACCGGAATGTGTTTGTCGAGGCTGAAGCGTCCGCCCTTGAGCCCCGGCACCAAGGCCGCCAGCGCGTCATGCGCCTTGACGATGAGATTGTCGCTCGCCGCGCCGACGACACCGGCGAACGGTCCGCTCACATCGATGCTGAGATGGCCGGCCGGCTCGAGCGTGAGCGTGTCGGCGACATCGGCGAAGACGACGAGGCTTTCCAACTCGTGATAGCCGTCGGCGCGCTTGCCGGTGACGCGCAAAGTCAGGTTGATCTTGGCGCGTGCGGTTTGGGTGAGATGGATCACAGACGATCCCTGAGCGTGCTTGTCCCGGGCGCGGTGCAACGTGAAACGTTGCGCCGCAGAACCGGGACCTTAGCGCATTCGGAGGCTGGAACGGCCCCGGATCAGCGTCGCATCACTTCGTGCTGCGCCGCGTCCGGGGCAAGAAGCCGCTAGCCCCCGTTGCCCTGCTTGGCCGGCGGCTTTTCCGTCGAATTGGCCTGCGAGGTGGCTTCCTCGGGCAGGCCGTGCTCCAGCTTCTTGAGGATCTTCGGCAGCTCTTCCGGGTCGGGCTTGAGATCGCGCGCATGCGCCCACTGGAAGGTCGCTTCCAGCTTGCGGCCCACGCGCCAGTAGGCATCGCCGAGATGATCGTTGATGGTCGGATCTTCCGGCTTGAGGCCGATGGCGCGCTCGAGCTCCTTGGTCGCTTCCTCGTAATTGCCGAGCCGGTAATAAGCCCAGCCGAGCGAGTCGACGATGTAACCGTCGTCCGGACGCTGCGCGACCGCCTTCTTGATCATGGCCATGCCCTCGTCGAGGTTGATGCCCTGATCGATCCAGGAATAGCCGAGATAGTTGAGCACGTGCGGCTGGTCGGGAAATAGCTCCAGTGCCTTCTTCAGATCGGCTTCGGCCTTCGGCCACTGCTTGGCGCGCTCGAAGCAGATGCCGCGGAAGTAGAACACGGTCCAGTTCGACTTCTCCGGCTTGCCGATGAGATCGATGGCCTTGGTGTAGGCCTCGCCGCATTCGGCGAACTTCTTGTGGCCGCGCTCGAGGTTGCCGAGCGCCAGGGTCGCTTCGAGGTCCTTCGGGTCGGCCTTGACGATCTCCTCGAGACGCTTCTGCGCCTCTTCGCTGCGGTCGAGCGCATCGAGGTCGGCCGCCATCTGGATCGAGGCGTTGCGATACAAGGGCGAGTTCGCCGGAATGCGCTCATAGACCTTGATCGCCATGTCCGGCTTCTTCAACGATTCATAGAGATCGGCCAGCGACAGCAGCGCCAGCGGATGCGCCGGCGACAGATGCAGCGCCAATTGCAGATAGACCAGGCCGAGGTCTTCGCCGCCGCGGCGGCCGAGCGAGGCGCCGAGACCGTACAGCGCTTCGGCGCCGCCGGCCTGCGGCCCGGTGACCAGCAGCGGCAGCTTGTCGCCAGCCTTGACCTTCGCCATCTCCTCGACGATCAGCGGGTGGCGCGGCAGCACCTTGTCGAAAGCCTCGAAAACCTCGAGCGCCTCCTTCGACGCCTTGTTGCGCGACAGCCAGCCGCCATAGGCCTCGACCACGCGCAGCGCCGTCGGATCCTGCTTGTAGGCCCGCTCGAACCGCTTGCCGGCTTCCTTCTTCTGTCCGGCATTGTCGAGGATGAGGCCGGCATGCAGATCCTTGAAGATGCCGTACCACTCGGGACCCGACAGGCGGTCGATGGTCGCCACCGCGGCCTTGGCATCGCCGGCGCCGGCCTGGCCCCAGGCCGTGAGCAGCGTCGCGGTGAGGTCGGTGATGGGCCCGCGCACAGATTGCGTCAGATTGCGGCGCGCCGTGGTGAAATGGCCAATCTTGAGGTCGTGCACGCCCATCACCAGGCGGGCGACGCGATCGGACTTGTCGGAGGCAACGACGCGGTCGGCGAACTTGACCGCCTCGCCGATGTCGCCGCCGACCAGCAGCGACAGGAAGGTGCGGTCGAGCAACTCGGCGTTCTTGGGATCGCGGCGCAAGGCGGCCCGGTAATAAGCCGCGGCAGCCAGGGCATCGCGCTGCTGGCCGGCATGACGTGCGGCCAGGTAGCTGCCCGACGCCGTCAGGTTCTGCAGATCCAGCGCACTCGGTCCCGATTCGCGCGCCGCCTGGGCCGTGGCCGATGCCGGCGCGACCGCTCCGGCAAAAGCGGTGAACGCGGCGCCGGCGGCGAGACACCGGAACAGGCTCGAAAATTTCACTGGCGATGCTCCAAAGAAGCGGCGACGCGGTTCTTCGCGCTGACTCGCTAAGGTTAAGTCCAGAATGACCCTTTTGCGCCGCAACCGCAAGAACGCCCCTTGTCGAGCGGCCGCGACCTGACCGCGACAGGTTGACCGCGTCGGTGTGGCGTTACCAAGGCCGCCGCCGTCTTTGTTCCCTCGGGGCCCGGCGAAGGAATTAGCGCGCGACGCCGCCCGCCAACGCCGCAGAAGCGGTTGAACGGGTTCACTAATTACTGGTTCTTTTTGTGGATACAGCTTTTGATGGATGCCCGCGGCGCAATTCATCATCCGGGCCGTGAGGTAGCCTGGGCCGGAATCCTGCGCACGCCGATCCCGGCTTGCGCGGCGCTTCAGCCGGGCTCCGTCGGCCGCCCTCACATCCCCGAATAATTCGGACCGCCCGAGCCCTCCGGCGGCACCCAGGTGATGTTCTGGTTCGGATCCTTGATGTCGCAGGTTTTGCAGTGGACGCAGTTCTGCGCGTTGATGACGAACTTCGGATTGCCCGCTTCTTCGACCCACTCGTAAACACCGGCCGGGCAATAGCGCGTCGAGGGGCCGGCAAAGACGTCGTGCTCCGACGCCTTCTGCAACGCCATGTCCTTGACCTTGAGATGCGGCGGCTGGTCTTCCTCGTGGTTGGTGTTCGACAGGAACACCGAGGACAGCCGGTCGAAGGTCAGTTTGCCGTCCGGTTTGGGATACTCGATCGGCGTGCATTCAGACGCCGGCTTGAGCGTCGCGTAATCCGGCTTGCCGTGCGACTGCGTGCCGAAGAACGAGAAGCCGAGCGTGCGCGTCCACATGTCGAGGCCGCCGAGCGCGATGCCGATCAGCGTCCCGAACCGCGACCAAAGCGGCTTGGCGTTGCGCACGCGCGACAGGTCCTTGCCGATCGGCGAATTGCGCCAGCCATTCTCATAGTCGGCGAGTTCGTCGTGGGCGCGGCCGGCGGCCAGCGCCACGCTCGCCGCTTCCGCCGCCATGATGCCGGACAGGATGGCGTTGTGGCTTCCCTTGATGCGCGGCACGTTGATGAAGCCGGCATCGCAACCGATCAGCGCGCCGCCGGGGAACGTCAGCTTCGGCACCGACTGATAGCCGCCTTCGGTGAGCGCCCGCGCGCCGTAGGATAGGCGCTTGCCACCTTCGAAGGTGTCGCGCACCAGCGCGTGAGTCTTGAAGCGCTGGAATTCCTCGAAAGGCGACAGATACGGATTCTTGTAGTTCAGATGAACGACGAAGCCGACCGACACCAGGTTGTCGCCGAAGTGATAGAGGAACGAGCCGCCGCCGGTCGTATTGTCGAGCGGCCAGCCGAACGAATGCTGCACCAGGCCGGGCTTGTGTTTGTCAGGCGCCACCTGCCACAGCTCTTTGAGGCCGATGCCGAACTTCTGCGGCTCGCGGCCCTGCTGCAAATCGAACTTGGCGATGAGCTGCTTGCCGAGATTGCCGCGCGCGCCTTCGGCGAACAAAGTGTACTTGGCGCGCAGCTCCATGCCGCGCGTGAAGTTGGCGTTGGGTTCGTTGTTCTTGCCGATGCCCATGTCGCCGGTGGCGACGCCGACCACCGCGCCCTGGTCGTCGTACAGCACCTCAGCGGCGGCAAAGCCCGGATAGATTTCGACGCCGAGACCTTCCGCCTTGGTGCCGAGCCAGCGACAGACATCGCCGAGCGAGGCGATGTAGTTGCCATGATTGTTCATCAGCGGCGGCATCATGATGTTCGGCAAACGCAGCGCGCCGCTATGCCCGAGGAAATAGAAGCGGTCGTCGGTGACCGCGGTCTTGATGGGCGTGTCTTCCGAACGCCACTCCGGCAGCAGCGTGTCGAGCCCGATCGGATCGATCACCGCGCCGGACAGGATATGCGCACCGACTTCGGAGCCCTTCTCGACGACGACCACGGATATGTCGGCATTGAGCTGCTTGAGCTTGATCGCGGCGGCAAGGCCGGCCGGCCCCGCCCCCACCACGACGACGTCGAATTCCATTGCTTCCCGTGGGGTGGCCTCGTGAGCCGGCAGGTCGGTCATCCAGGTCTCCTCGAGGGGGCTTGTGCGGCCGAACCAGCGCCGTTTGCCCCCGGAACGCAGTTCATAACGCTTCTATTGAACATTTTTGCACAGCGTGGGCAATTGCCCGGCCATGCGATTTCATTGTGCTAGAATGCCGCGATGACGGAAATTCCTGATCTCAACGCCCGTGAGCTGCTCGAGTTCTATCTCGCGGCCGGTGCCGACGCACTGCTCGGCGAGGAGCCGGTTGACCGCTTCGCCGCCGTCGAGGCGCCACCGGTCGCGCCGCGCCAGCCCAGTGAACGGCCGGCGCCCGCGCCAACCGTCACCGCGCGTCCGGCCGCGACGGCGGCCGCCGTCGTCGCGCCAGACGAAGCCGCCATGGCGGCGCGGGCCGCCGCCAAGAGCGCCGCGACCCTCGAGGAATTGCGCGCCATCCTCGAAGGATTCGACGGTTGCGCGCTGAAGGCGACTGCGACGCGTACCGTGTTCGCCGACGGCAATCCGCAGGCCCGCGTCATGCTGATCGGCGAAGCGCCGGGCCGCGACGAAGACATCGAGGGCCTGCCCTTCGTCGGCCGCTCCGGCAAGCTGCTCGACCAGATGCTCAAGTCGATCGGGCTCGACCGCACGTCGGTCTACATCGCCAACATCGTGCCGTGGCGGCCGCCGGGCAACCGTACGCCGACGCCGCAGGAGTCGGCGATCTGCTTGCCTTTCGTGCTGCGGCAGATCGAACTCGCCGATCCCGACATTCTCGTCTGCCTCGGCGGGCCGTCGGCGCAGACGCTGCTCGGCATCAAGGACGGCATCACCAAGACACGCGGCCGCTGGTTCACCTTCGACACCGGCAAGCGCGAGATCAAAGCCATCGCCACCTTCCATCCGGCCTTCCTGCTGCGCTCGCCGCTGCAGAAGCGCTTCGCCTGGCGCGATCTGCTGGCGATCCGGAAGGCGCTAAGCGGTTAGCTCCGCCGTCATGCCCGCGCTTGTCGCGGGCATCCACGTCTTTCTTCTGGCTACGATAAGCAAGGCGTGGATGGCCGGGACAAGCCCGGCCATGACAGAGTGCTACCGATACGCCACCAATATCGCCCCCGCCGCGATCAGCGCGACGCCGAGCCAGTTCGGGCCGCTGAGCTTCTCGCCAAGAAAGATGACGCCGAAGATCGCCACCAGCACCACGCTGAGCTTGTCGATCGGCGCCACCTTGGCCGCCTCGCCGATCTTGAGCGCGCGGAAGTAACAGATCCACGACGCGCCGGTCGCCAGCCCCGATAGAGTGAGGAACACGTAAGTGCGCGGCGCGATCGTGCCCGGCGACTGGAATTGGCCGGTGGCATAGAGGATGACCGCGAGCGCCATCAGGATGACGATGGTGCGGATGAAGGTGGCGAAGTCGGAGTTGACGTCCGCGATGCCGATTTTGGCCATGATGGCCGTGAGCGCCGCGAACACCGCCGACAGCCCCGCCCACACCTGCCAGGACGACCAGATGCTCATGGAACATGCTCCGCTGGCTCAACCGTGCGCCCACGCTTTCCTCGCGAATGCTTGACAATTTGTCCAGTGGGCGGAAGCTTGAATCAGGTTAAACTTGCGTGACATGCCCTCGCCGGAGGTGACGCGATGGATGCCGATCCCGTCCTGTTGGCTCGCCTGCAATTCGCCTTCACCATCGTCTTCCACATCATCTTCCCGAGCTTCACCATCGGCCTGTCGGCCTGGCTCGCCACGCTCGGCGGCCTGTGGCTGCACACCGGCGAGGACCGCTTTCAGCTTCTGATGCGCTTCTGGGTGAAGATCTTCGCCGTCTCGTTTGCGATGGGCGTGGTCTCCGGCATCGTGCTGTCCTATCAGTTCGGGACCAACTGGAGCCGCTTCTCGGCCTTCGCCGGCGACGTCATCGGCCCGCTGCTCGGCTATGAGGTGCTGGCGGCCTTCTTCCTCGAGGCGACGTTTCTCGGCATCCTGCTGTTCGGCTTCAACAAGGTGCCGCCGTGGCTCTATGTGCTCTCGGCTGCGGTGGTCGCCTTCGGCACCATGAGTTCGGCGTTCTGGATCCTGTCGGCCAACAGCTGGATGCAGACGCCGACCGGCTACGCCATCAAGAACGGCGTCGCCGTGCCGGTCGACTGGCTCAAGGTGATCTTCAATCCCAGCTTCCCGTACCGCTTCGCGCATATGCTCAACGCCGCCTATCTGACCACGGCTTTCGTCGTGCTCGGCGTCGGCGCGCGCTTCCTGCTCGAAAGGCGGCACTTGCGCGAAGGCCGCACCATGCTGCGCATGGGCATCGGCCTCGCCGCCGTCCTCGCGCCGCTGCAGCTCTTCATCGGCGACCAGCACGGCCTCAACACGCTCGAACATCAGCCGATCAAGGTGGCGGCGATGGAAGGCCACTGGGACGGCTCCAAGCCCGGCGAGTTGGTGCTGTTCGCGTGGCCGGACGAAAAGAACGAGACCAACCGTTATTCGATCGCCATTCCCAATGCCGGCTCGCTGGTGCTGACGCATTCATGGACCGGGCTCTATCCGGGCCTGAAAAGCGTGCCGCCGGACCAGCGGCCGCCGCTGCTGCCGGTGTTCTTCTCCTTCCGGATCATGGTCGGGCTCGGCTTCTACATGATCGCCGCGGCGCTGTTCGGCGCCTTGCTGTGGTGGCGCGGCGTTCTGTTCGAGACGCGCTGGTTCCTGCGCATCGTCGCCAACACGTGGTGGGCGGGCTTCGTCGCGGTGATCGCCGGCTGGGTGGTGACCGAAAGCGGCCGACAGCCGTGGCTCATCTATAATGTCATGCGAACCGCCGACGGCGTCTCGCCGGTGCCGGGCGCCACCGTGCTCGGCACATTGGCGCTGTTCATCGTCGCCTACGGCGTCGTGTTCTCGTTCGGCATCTACTACATGAACCGGCTGATCAAGCAGGGACCCGACGACGACGGACACGGCGATCCCGAAGCCGGCTTCCTGTCCGGCAACCCTATCGCGGCGGCGCAATCGCCCGGCCGAGAGACCTGAGGAAGGAGACGCGCCATGGAATCCATGGAAATGTATCTCCCGCTGATCTGGGCCGCGTTGATCGGCGTCGCCGTGGCGCTCTACATCATCCTCGACGGCTTCGATCTCGGCATCGGCATCCTGTTCCCTTTCGCCAGGAGCGAAACCGAGCGCGACCAGATGATGCGCACCGTCGCGCCGTTCTGGGACGGCAACGAGACCTGGCTGATCCTCGGCGGCGTCGGCCTGTTCGTCGCCTTCCCGCGCGCCTATGCAGCGATCATGCCGGCGCTCTATCTGCCGGTCATCATCATGCTCGTGGCGCTGGTGTTCCGCGGCGTCGCCTTTGAATTCCGCACCGTGTCGCACAGCAAGAAGGGCTGGAGCTTCGCCTTCGCGCTCGGCTCGACACTGGCGACGTTCGCGCAAGGCCTGGTGCTCGGCGGCCTCGTGCAGGGCATCAACGTCGTGAACGGCCAATATGCCGGCGGGCCGTTCGACTGGGCAACGCCGTTCACGGTGCTGTGCGGCTTCGCGCTGATCGCCGGCTACGCCTTGCTCGGCACGACCTGGCTGCACATGAAGACCGACGCCGACGTCGCCGCGCGCTCGCAACGTCAGGCGCGCTACTGCCTGATCGCCGTGCTCGTCTTCATGGCTGCGGTCAGCCTCTATACGCCGATCACCGAACCACGCATCGCGCAGCGCTGGTTCTCGCTGCCGAATTTCTATTTCCTGTGGCCGGTGCCGACGGTCACGGCGCTCGTCGCCTTCGCCTGCTGGGTGTGGATCGAGCGCGGCCGCGAAGTGCCGCCGTTCCTCGCCTCGATCGCGCTGTTCCTGCTCGGCTATGCCGGGCTGGTGATCTCGAACTTCCCCTATATCGTGCCGCCATCGCTGACGATCTGGGACACCGCGGCCTCACCGGGCAGCCAGATCTTCATGCTGATCGGCACGCTGTTCCTGCTGCCGATGGTGATCGGCTACGTCGTGCTGGTGTACTGGCTGTTCCGCGGCAAGGTGCACGCGGGGGAGTCGTACCACTAGGCGCGGGCGTTACGGCTGCGCCTGCGGCCGCAGCACCGACCAGCCGATGCGGATCGGAGGCAGCCGGCCCTGCACCGCGCGCGAGAACGAGCGCGGAAATTCCGGCACCAGCGCCGGAAACTGCGTGCGCAAATCCGCCGGCACGGCGTTGTTGTCCTCCGCCGGCCAGACCAGAACGCCGCCTTGCGTCGCGACGTCGTCGACGCTCGCCCACGGGCTGCGTTGCGGCGCCCAGGCGAAGAACACATGCGGCCGGCCCTCGGGACCACTCGGCGCCATCATGGCGATGAGCGGCGCGAGCCGTGCATCGCCACTGAGATATTGCAGCGGCTTGCCGGTGCGGCGCTGGAAGCTGTCGGCAAAAAACTGCGCTTCGGCGACCGCCGGCTGCGCGATGCGCGTGTCCTTGGCGAAGGTCCACGGCACCACGACCATGCCGAGCACGACGATGACCGGCGGCGCCACCAGCAGCGCCAGCCACGACGACGACACCAGCGCCTCGCGATAGATCAGCACGCGGTTGCCGGCGGCGAGCACGACGGCGAGGCCGGACATGACGACGAGCGGCGCGAGCGCCGCAAGCGTCGCCAGCGAGCCGAACGAGGTCAGCGCGGCCAGTTGCGGCACGCGCTCGCCGAGCGCGACCAGCGCGACCGCGACAACGGCCGGTGCCAGCGCGAAGAAATAGACGAAGGCGCGCGCCGCCGGCTCGACCGGGCTGCGGTCGATCTCCGGCGCGCGTTCGTGGCGCCGCCGCGGAAAGCCGCTGGCGAGATAGGCCAGCAGCAGCAGGCCGAGATGAACGGCGACGAGCGCGCCGAGCAGCCACAGCGCCGAGGCACGGCCGGCGGCTTCATGCAGCGTCTCGAGCACCAAAGCGTGCGAGCGATAAAGCCACGCCGCATGCGGCGCGATGACGATTCCCAGCAGCAGGATTGCCAGCCACGGCTCCGGATGCGCGAGCGCGCGGCGGCCGCGCGCCGTCAGCGGCGTGAAGACGATCAGCAGCGCGATCAGAACGACGCCGATGTAATGCGTCAGCAGCAACAGGCCGAGATAGACGCCGAGCAGGAACCAGTTGCCGCGCTTTTCCTCGCCCACCGCGCGCCAGTAATGCATCAGCGCCAGCGCCCAGAACGGCATCGCCAGCACCGCCGGGCCGAAATCCGGACTCGGCACGGTGAAGGCGGCGATGCCGACCATCAGCAGAATGCCGAGCACGGCGTGACGGGTGCCGACCACCGAGCGGCCGAGCGCGAAGACCGCCCACAAGGTGACGACGATGCAGATCTGCGAAAGCGCGTAGAGGCCGAGCACGCCGGCGGCGCGGAACGCGATTTCCGCGGCCCAGAAGGCGAGCGGCGGCCCGAGATAGCTGCCGAGCAGGAATTCGCGGCCTACCGCCAGCACCAGCGGCACGTCGCCGGGCGGCGCCGCGTAGAAAAGTGCCGGGATCACGGTCCACAGCAGCGCCTGCGTCAGCGCCACGACCCAGAACACCACCTTGGGTCGGCCGCGCAGGAATTCGATGATCAGGGAGACGTGGTGCATGGCGCTCGTTTTGATCCCTCCCCGAAGACGAGGAGGGATAAGCCAGCAAATCAATAAAGAACGCCGCCTAAAGTGGCAACACGGCCGCCAGCGCTTCCTCCGGCACATCCTCGATGCGCTCGCCCATCGCGGCGAAGCGGGCGGCGACAGGGGCAAAGGACTTGCGGTGATGCGGCGTCGGGCCCAGCGCCTGCAGCGCGCGGAAGTGCTCGGGCACGCTGTAGCCCATGTGACGCTCGAAGCCGTATCCGGGGAAGGCTTGGCCGAGTTGCGTCATGTAGCGGTCGCGCGTCACCTTGGCGACGATGGATGCCGCCGCCACCGACAGCACCAGCGCATCGCCGGACACCACGGCTTCGCAGTCACAGCCGCAGTCGATCTTCATGTTCCCGTCCATGAAGACGAGCTTCGGCCGGATCGGCAGCGCCTTCACGGCGCGGGCCGAGGCCCAGAGCGAAGCACGCAGGATGTTGTCGCGGTCGATGCGGTCCACGGCGCCGAATACCACCGAGACATGCGCGGTGGCGCAAATCTTCTCGTAGAGCTTCTCGCGCGCCTCGGCGTCGAGCTTCTTGGAATCGTTGAGGCCGCGCGGGATGCGGTCGGGATCGAGGATGACGGCGGCGGAGACCACCGGGCCGGCGAGCGGCCCCCGGCCCGCCTCGTCGCAGCCGGCGACCGGGAAGATGCCCGCTTTCAACGCGCGGCGCTCGCGCCGGAAGGTCGGCTTCAGGATCGGCTCGGCGAGCGCCAAGCGCGTCGGCACGTCGGCCTTGGCTTTCGCCTTGCCCTTCGCGCTCGCGGCCGGTTTTGCCTTCGGCTTTGCTTTCGCCACCATGCCGAACGGTTACGCCCGACTCGGGGCCCCGTTCAACCCTATTCGGGGTCCCCGGTGAAATACGGGGATTGGGGCGAGGAACCCCGCGCCACCTGTCATCGCCCGCCCCGACATTGTCATCGCCCGCGAAAGCGGGCGATCCAGCGCTTTCTTTCGAGAGAAAAGCTGGGTCCTCCGCGTTCGCGGAGGACGACACTCGGCGTTAGAACAAACTCATCTGCGCGCTTTCGGGCACCGGATGCCTGAAGTGCTCGGTGGTGAGCTGGCGCTTGGTTTGGTTGAGACCAAGTTTCTCGCAGGCGAGTTCGAAGCGGCGGCCGATGAGCCAGGCGTAAGGCCCCTTGCCTTTCATGCGCGTGCCCCACTCCGAGTCGTAATCCTTGCCGCCGCGCATTTCGCGCACCAGTTTGAACACGTGACCGGCGCGATCCGGGTAATTGGCTTCTAGCCACTCGCGGAACAGGTCGCGTACTTCGAGTGGCAGGCGCAGCATGACGTAGCCGGCTTCCTTGACGCCGGCGGCGGCGGCGGCGTCGAGGATACGCTCGATCTCCGAGTCGTTGAGCGCCGGGATGATGGGCGCGACCATGACCGTCGCCGGCACGCCGGCCTGCGACAACTGCCGCAAGGCCTCGAGCCGCTTCATCGGCGTCGAGGCGCGCGGCTCCATCTTGCGCGCCAGCTCGGGATCGAGCGTCGTGACCGACAGCGCCACCTTGGCGAGGTTGCGCTCGGCCATGCGAGCAAGAATATCGAGATCGCGCGTCACCAGCGCCGATTTGGTGACGATGCCGACCGGATGGCCGGCCTTGTCCAACGTTTCGAGGATCCGCCGCATCACCTTATAGCGACGCTCGATGGGCTGATAAGGATCGGTATTGGTGCCGATGGCGATGGTGCGCGGCGAATAATTGGCCGCGCCAAGTTCTTTCTCCAGCAGCGCAGCCGCGTCCGGCTTGACGAACAGTTTGGATTCAAAATCGAGCCCCGGCGACAGACCGAGATAGGCGTGCGTCGGCCGGGCGAAGCAGTAGACGCAGCCATGCTCGCAGCCGCGATACGGATTGATCGAGCGGTCGAAGCCGATATCAGGCGACTGATTGCGGGTGATGATCTTGCGGGTCTGATCGACCTGCACCGTGGTCTTGAACGGCGGCAGGTCCTCGAGCGAGCGCCAGCCGTCGTCGAAGGCGATGCGCGCATGCGACTCGAAGCGCCCCGAAGCGTTCGACTGCGCGCCGCGGCCTTTGCGGCGCTCGTGATCGACGACGACGCCGAGCAAGCCTGTCAGATCGTCAACGCGAACGCCCGCCGGCGCGGAGGGCAGCTCCGTTACGGGATCGGGAATGGCGTTCCGATCGGTCGTCGCCGGCGGGCGTTTGAAGGCTGCATTGCTGTGAGCCATGACCACTACCTAATGGTGAAATGTGAACATAACAAGAACATTCGACAAAGAAACCTTCGGACCATCGCGCCGCCCGGGATGTCGTGGGGCGGGTTACCGTCCGCACATGATGTGGTAGCAACCGTAGCCAGAGGGGTTCAGTTCCACCGGGGTCCATGCTCAGCGTCATCGTCGCCACGCACGAATCGGAACGCACCCTGGTGCCGACGCTGGCGGCGCTGGTGCCGGGAGCCATGTCAGGACTGGTGACCGAGGTGGTAGTGGCCGACGCCGGATCCCGCGACGCCACCGCGGAAGTGGCTGATATTGCTGGCTGCCGCTTCATGATCGCCGAGGGCGATCTGGGCTCGCGCCTCCGGGACGCGGCCCGGTCGACCAGGACGCCCTGGCTCATGTTCATGCGCGCCGGCCTCGTTCCGGAGCCGGGCTGGATGGCGGCGGCCGAGAGTTTCATGCAGGCGGCGTCGTTCAGCGAAAGGGCGCCGCGCGCCGCGATATTCCGCACCGCTTCCGACCAGGCCAGCCCCGGCCTGCGCGAAGTCCTCGCCGTGCTGATGGCCATGCTGGGCGGCGGCGACCGCTCGGCCCAAGGCCTGCTGGCCGCGCGCAGCCTTTACGAGGAAATCGGCGGCCACCCGGCCGGCGCCGAGGCCGAAGCCGCCATCCTGCGCCGGATCGGGCGCCGCGGGGTCGCCCTGCTGGGCGCGAGCGCGCGGACGGTCGCCTGACAACTACTTGACTTTGTCAACTAATCGGCCGACGCTCGTCCCATGAGCGCGACACCCCGTTCCTCAGCGAAAAAATCCACCGTCCCCGCTCCGCCCGCCGACCGCGTCGCTGCGGTGCGCCGCTTCAGCCGTTTCTACACGCGGCAGATCGGCCTCCTGCGCAAAACCTATCTCGATACGCCCTACTCGCTCGGCGAAATGCGCGTCCTGCACGAACTGGCGCATCCGAGCGTCGATCATCCGACCGCGAGCGATATCGGCCGCGCGCTCGAACTCGACGCCGGCTACCTGTCGCGTGTGCTGCGCAATTTCGAGAAGCGCGGCCTGGTCAAGCGCACCACCTCAAAGAACGATGCGCGGCAGAGCCATGTGTCGCTCACCGTGCAGGGCCGCAAATTCTTCGCGCCCGCCGAGCAGCGCTCGCAGGACGACGTCGCGGCGATGCTGACGACGCTCAGCGACGGTGAACAGAGCGAACTGGTGAATGCCATGCACACGATCGAACGGCTGCTGGAAAAGAACGAGGGCGGCGCGGGCGCCGCGCGCGAGGTCACCTTGCGCGAGCCGGCGCCGGGCGATTACGGCTGGATCGTCGCCGAGCACGGCCGCGTCTATTCGCAGGAATACAACTGGGACCGCAGCTTCGAAGGCCTCGTAGCGCAGATCGTCGCCGACTTCGTCAAGAACTTCGATCCGCAGAAGGAGCGCTGCTGGATCGCCGAGATGAACGGCGCCCCGGTCGGCTGCGTCATGCTGGTCAAGGACGAACGGCCGGACACGGCGCGGCTGCGCCTCTTGATCGTGGCGCCGCAGGCGCGCGGCCTCGGCCTCGGCCAGCGTCTCACCGACGAATGCATCGCCTTCGCGAAGTCGCACGGCTACAAGAAAATGACATTGTGGACGCACGACTGCCTCAAAGCGGCGCGGCGCTGCTACGCCCGGCGCGGCTTCACGCTGACCTCGAGCGAGACCAAGACGAGCTTCGGGCAGAAGGTCGTGTCGGAGATGTGGGATATGGCGCTCTGATCCGTCACCCTGAGGCGCTCGGCCGTCAGGCCGAGCCTCGAAGGGCGACGGCCCGCGAATCCCGGGCTGCCATCCTTCGAGGCTCGCCGCTGACGCGGCTCGCACCTCAGGATGACGATCTACGCCGTCGCCCCCTTCGCCTTCTCCCGCCGCAGATGCTCATCGAGCCGCGGCAATATCTCGACGAAGTTGCACGGCCGGTAGCGGTAGTCGAGCTGATGCACGAGGATCTCGTCCCAGGCATCCTTGCAGGCGCCGGGCGAGCCCGGCACGCAGAAGATGTAGGTCGAATTGGCGACGCCGGCGGTGGCCCGCGTCTGGATCGCCGAGGTGCCGATCTTCGGATAGCTCACCATCGTGAACAAGGTCGAGAAGCCGTCCATGCGCTTCTCGAACAAGGGCTCGACCGCTTCCGGCGTGACGTCGCGGCCGGTGAAGCCGGTGCCGCCCGTCGAGATGATGACATCGATGAACTCGTCCTTGATCCAGGCCTTCATCTTCTGCCGGATCGCCTCGACCTCGTCCTTGACGATGGAGCGTTCGGCCAGGATGTGGCCCGCGGCGCGGATGCGCTCGACCAACGTGTTGCCCGACTTGTCGTCGGCGAGTTCGCGCGTGTCGGACACGGTGAGCACCGCGATCTTCAGCGGCACGAACTGCTTGGATTCGTCGATCCCGGGCATGGGCTACCTCTCGTGTCCCGGACGCGGTGCAGCGTGTAACGCTGCGCCGCAGAGCCGGGACCGTTTAACATGTGGCGGTCCCGGGTCGGCAGCGCACCACTTCGCGGTGCGCTGCGCCCGGGACAAATCAGATCACAACTGCGCGTTCGCCGCGAAGGTATTGCAGGCCGACACCTTGCCGGATTTCAGGCCGATGTTGAACCAGCGCTGGCGCTGCGCCGAACTGCCATGCGTAAAAGAGTCCGGTACCACGTAGCCCCTCGACTGCTGTTGCAGGCGGTCGTCGCCGATCGCCGCCGCCGTCTGCAACGCGGCTTCGACATCGCCCGGCTCGATCGACTTCCACTTCTGGTCGGAGCGGTTGGCCCAGACGCCGCCGAAGCAGTCGGCCTGCAGTTCGACCCGTACCTGAATGCGGTTGGCCGCAGCCTTGCTGCCGGCGGCCTGCTGCGCCTCGCGCGCCTTCGGCAGGATGCCGAGCAGGTTCTGCACGTGATGGCCGACCTCATGCGCGATGACATAGGCCTCGGCGAATTCGCAGGCCTTGCCGGAGCAGCCGCGGAAGCGAACCTGCATGTCGCGGAAGAACGAGGTATCGAGATAGATGCGGCGATCGGTCGGACAGTAGAACGGCCCCATCGCCGATTGCGCCAGGCCGCAGCCGCCTTGCAGCGCCCCGGAATAGAGACGCAGGCGCGGCGCGCGGTATGTTTGTCCGCCTTCCTTGAACACTTGCGCCCACACGTCTTCGGTATTGCCGAGCACGGCGGCGACAAAGTCGCCGGTCTGATCTTTCGGAGCACCGGCCGGGCCGGAGCGCTGCTGCGCGGGCTCCTGGTAATGCGTGCGTGTGTTGTTGATCATCTCGGCGCCGCCGATCAGGACGCTCGGATCGATGCCGAGCGCCCAGCCGATAATGCCGAGCACGACGATGGTGCCGATGCCCAATCCGCCGCCGCCGACAGGCAGGCCGAAGCCGCCACCGCCGAAGCCGCCGCTGGAGCCGCGATCGTCTTCGACATTGTCACTGCGGCGGAAGTCGTCCCAACGCATCTAAAGAGTCTCCTCGGCGCACGAGCGGATCATATATGGCGTTCTATTTTGCATTGTTTAGCATGCCTTGCGTGAAACTTTTGCGCCCTGTTAACCTCTGCTAACTCGCGGTTAAATCGGCAGAATCTGCTTTCAGATCATTTTCGCCATAAACCGTTTCTTCACCTTGCGCTGCGCATAGTCGGGGCCTGTCGGTTTGTAGGTCCCGCGTCAGCCGACCGCGTCGTCCTTGAGTCAGAGTGAGTCATGGTAGTGTCGCGTCGCGGGGCGCCCAGTCGGGCGCCCCGTGGAGTTTCAAGCTCCGAACATCGTATCCTCGTTGGCGACTGCGTCAGCGAAATGGCGAAGCTGCCGGCCAACTCGGTCGATCTCATCTTCGCCGATCCCCCCTATAATCTGCAGCTCGCCGGCGATTTGAAGCGCCCGGACGACTCCCACGTCGATGCCGTCACCGACGACTGGGACAAGTTCGCGAACTTCGCCGCTTATGACGCTTTCACGCGCGATTGGTTGCAGGCCTGCCGCCGCGTGCTCAAGCCCGCCGGCACGATCTGGGTGATCGGCTCGTATCACAACATTTTCCGCGTCGGCGCCATCATGCAGGACATGGGGTTCTGGATCCTGAACGACGTGATCTGGCGCAAGACCAATCCGATGCCGAATTTCCGCGGCCGCCGTTTTACCAATGCGCATGAGACCATGATCTGGGCCTCGCGCGACGCCAACGCCAAAGGTTACACTTTCAACTATGAGGCGCTGAAGGCCGGTAATGACGACGTGCAGGTGCGCTCGGACTGGACGTTCCCGCTGTGCACCGGCGGCGAGCGCCTCAAAGGCGCCGACGGCAAGAAGCTGCACCCGACCCAGAAGCCGGAAGCGCTGCTCGCCCGCGTGATTCTCTCCAGCTCGAAGCCCGGCGACCTGGTGCTGGACCCGTTCAACGGCACCGGCACCACTGGCGCCGTCGCCAAGAAGCTCGGGCGCCGCTTCATCGGCATCGAGCGCGAGCGCAAATATGCTTCCGCCGCCGAAAAGCGCATCGCCGACGTTCAGGTCGTGCCCTCGCCGTCGATCGCGCCGTTCATGACGGCGCGCGAGGCCCCGCGCGTCGCCTTTGCCTCGCTGATCGACCGCGGCCTGGTCTCGCCCGGCGCCCGCCTCACCGATGCGCGCAAGCGCCACCGCGCCATCGTCCGCGCAGACGGCGCCATTTCTGTCGGCGATACGGTCGGCTCGATTCACCGGGTCGGCGCCGTGGTCCAGGGCCTCGATGCCTGCAACGGCTGGTCGTTCTGGCACGTTGAGACGCCGAAGGGCCTGATGTCGATCGACGACCTGCGCGCCCAGGTGCGCTCGGAAATGGCGCTGGCCGAAGCGGCGGAGTAGCCGCTACCGGCCGGCGGCCACCCCGAGGCGAATTCCCGACACTTTCTGCAATCGGCTGATGACGGCAAACAGATTATCGGCACGGGGGTTGCCCTTCGCGCTGAACATCCGCATGAGGCTTTTCGCTGGCGTACCCGTTTCCTCGGCGAGACGATCGAAGCCGACGGTCGCGTTGATATAGTCACGCAAGACGGCCTTGCCGGTCTCAACGTCGCCAGCGAGCATCTGCTCGACCGCCTCCGTGAGCAGCGCAGCCCGGAATTCGGCGTCCCTTTCGGCGCGGGCCTTGACCGTTTCCTTGAAATCTCGCGTCAACGCCACGTCATCATCCTTTCTTGCGCTTCCGGTAGTCATCCCATCGCAACCGAGCTGCGTCGATGTCGCGCTGCTGCCGTTGCTTCGTGCCGCCACCGAGCAGGATTACAATGGTGTCGCCATCGCGGCCCAAATAGATGCGATAGCCGGGACCGAAATCGATCCTGTACTCCATCACGCCGCCACCGACGCCCTTAAGGCTCGACAGGTTATCGTTGGCCAAACGGACCAGGGCGATGGTCACCTTGGCCGCCGCCCGGGCATCGAGACGCTCGAACCATCGCCCGAAAACACTGCGGCCATCTCGATCCAAGTATTCGAGAACCTGCATCAAGATAGTATCATATATGTTACCAATTATGGCAAGCACAAGGCGGCATGGATACAAGGGCCGTCGCCCTTCGAGGCTCGCCCGAAGGGCGAGCACCTCAGGGTGACGGGGCCGCGTTAGCGCAAAATCTCCCTACCAGTCCGTCCGGCTGGTGGTATCGAGCGCATCCTTGCCGCGCGCGGCTTCGGCAATCTCCGCCGGCACGATCGGCCGCATGTCGATGAAGGCGGCCGGCTCGACGGCGGCGCGTGACGGCAGCGGCGGCGCGGCCGCCTGCGTCGGGCGCTGGGTGACCGTGCCGAGCCAGAAACTACCGACCAGCGCGGCGGCAACGAGAACAATGGTGGCCTTGTGCTTGACGTTGCGCATCGGGGTTTTCCCTCGAAAGCATCCACGCAGCGCAGCGGCCGGCGGCCGCGCGCCCGTGTCCGCGGACAATCGAGGCGACGGCCGTTCTGAACGACGGAAATTTTCTTAAAACTTCCGAAGGCTTTCTGAAGCCGGGGCGGCTCTGCCGGTCAGGCGGCGTCGGCGGACAGCACCTGCAACAACAGTTCGAGCGCCCTTCTCGCGAAGGCTTCCATGTTGGCGGCGCGGTCCGGGCTGCCGGTCTCCAGTGTGACCGCCTTCGCATCCCGTTCTTGCGGCCCGAGGACGGCGATGCAGGAGTGACCGGCGGCGTCGCCGTAACGATTGCCGGCCGGACCGGTGGCGCCGGTCTCGCCGAGACCCCAGGTAGCGTTCATCTTGTCGCGGATGCGGCGCGCCTCGAGCAGCGCATAGGCCTGCGTCGAAGGCCGCATGCCCTTCATCTCGGCCTCGCCGACATCGAGCAAAGCCGCGCGCGACTGCTTGGTGTAGACCACGGCGCCGCCGAGGAAATAGGCCGAGGCGCCGGGCACGGCGAGCAGCGCCGCCGAGATCAGCCCGCCGGTCGAAGACTCCGCGACGGCGATGGTCTCCTTGCGCTCGATCAGACGGGCAGCGACCTGTTCGGCAAGCGGCGCGAGCGAATGCATCGTCAAATCCCCAGACTGCGGCCCTTCTGGCAGAGCACGCGGAAGACACCGACCTCGGCGCCGGCGTAGGCAGACCGCAATGCTTCGCCGAGCTTGACGGCGTCGGCCTCGCGCAAGGTGTCGATCATCAACGCGCCCATGATCTTGCGATCGCCGCCGCGGAGCTTTTCTTCCAGCGCCACCGGCTGGCCGGCGGGATCGGTCGCGGTCCAGATTTCGCCCGCGGCGATCGCCGGATCGGCGATGAGCGTTTCGATGCGCGCCGTCAGGGCAGCGACATCCGGCATCGCGTCGAACCAGCGCGCCGTCACCGCATAGGCGCCGCGGAAATCGCCGCGCCGCACCGCGCGGTGGCAGAGCGTGCGGTTCATGTCGCGGAAGACTTCCGTCATGATCATGCGCGTCATCGGCGTCGGATTGTCGAGCCGTTCGAGATAAGGCTGAGAGGTCAGGACCGCCGGGCTCTCGACCAGATAGAAGTTGAAGAACGCCGACGCTCCGGAGATCGCCTGATGCCGGCGGCCGTAGATGAAGCCCGGCACGGCGAGCCGCTCCTGCAAATGCTCGCCCTGAAACCAGGTTTCGAAGTCGGCTTCGCGGCCCGGCGCGACGTTATTCCAGATGGCGAGGATGCCGGGCTTGCCCATCGTCAAGCCTTGACCTGCTCGACATTGGCGCTGCGCGCGGGCACGCCGAATTCGCGGCGGCACACCTCGGCCAGCACCTTGATGCCGTCGCGGATTTCCTGATGCGTCGGACTGGCAAAGCAGATGCGAATGCGGCTTTGACTGTGCGCCTTGTCGGTGGACCACTCCGGGCCCGGATTGATCGCGACGCCTTCCTTCAGCGCCGCCTGGTAAAGCTTCAGGCTATCGACGTTGTCCGGCAGCTTGACCCAGAGGAAGATGCCGCCCTGCGGATCGTCGAACTCCGCCGCAGTCCCGAACTGTTCGTTGAGCGCCTCCATCAGCGTCTCGACCTTCTTGCGCAAACCCTTGCGCAGCGCCGGCACATGCGTCGTGAAATGCGCGGCGCAGTATTCGGCGAGCACCATCTGCTCCAGCGCGCCCGAGCCAGCGTCGGTCTTGAGCGACAGCATACGGGACATCACCGCCCACGGCGCGACGACGAAGCCGACGCGCAAGGCGGGCGCGATCGACTTGGAGAACGAGCCGATATGGATGACGTTGCCGGACTTGCTCATGGCGTGGAGCGCCGGCGGGCGCTGGCCGCTCCAGACGAGGTCGGCGTAGCAGTCGTCCTCGACGATCGGCACGCCGTACGCGTCGGCCAGCGCCAGCATGCGGGCGCGGCGGTCCTCGTCGAGGATGGTCGCGGTCGGGTTCTGCACCGTCGGGATGGTGTAGATGAATTTCGGCGTGACGCCCCTGGCCTTTAGGTCCTTCAGCGCCGCTTCCAGCGCGTCCATCCGCATGCCGCCCCTGTCGAGCGGAATGCCGACCGCGGTGACGCCGAGCTTGGTGAAGCGATTGAGCGAGCCCTGGTAGTTGTCCTTCTCGACGATCACGGTGTCGCCGCGTTGCAGCAGCGCGGCGTTGACCAGATCGAGCGCCTGCAGCGAGCCGGAGACGATGAGGATGTCGTCCGGCGTGCAGGTCATGCCGGCATCGCGCTGGAGCTTTTTGGAAAGGAAGTCACGCAGCGGCCGGTAGCCTTGCGGGCCGCTGTTGAGGCCGTAGGTGGCGAGCGTGCGGCCTTCGCGCGACAGCACCGATTGCGCCGCCGCCATCAAGCCGTCGAGCGGCACCTCGCCCGGGTCGTTGTTGCCGCCGACGAAATTGTATTTCGGCGATCCGGTCCAACGCACCGCCGGCGGCGGCAGGGTCGACGGGAACAGCGGCGCAAAGTCGAAAGCCATGTTTCACTCCCTTCATGCCCGGCCTTCTGTGTGCCGGGCATGAAATTGCGTGGTCAGCGGCGGGCGTTATTTCGCCGCCTGCACCATAATCTCGACCTTGTATTCCGGCGCGGCGAGCTTGGCCTCGACGGTGGCGCGGGCCGGCGTGTTGCCGGGCGACACCCAGGCGTCCCAGGCCGCGTTCATCGCGGCGAACTCCGACATCGAGGTGACCCAGATATTGGCCGACAGCAGCTTCGACTTGTCGGTGCCGGCCTTGGCCAGATAGCCGTCGATCTGCGACAGAATGTCCTTGGTTTGCGCCGTCATGTCCTTGCCCTTGGGATCGTTGGCGACGATGCCGGCGAGATAGACGGTGTTGCCGTGGACGACGCACTTGCTCATGCGCGGATTGGGATCGATGCGTTCGATGGCCATCAGGACCTCCTTGCTCGTTTCGTGAACCGGGCGACGTTCTAGCGGTCTTTGGCGGCAAAGGGAACTCGGAACCCGGCTCGCGATTTATAGCGGCAGGTTACGGGCAAGCGCGCGCTCGATCGTCTCGCCGCGCCGCAACAGGAGAGTTCACGATGGGCTGGTTTTCCTCCGATATCGACACCTTCGAAGAGCTGTTCATCCACACGCTGCAGGACATCTATTACGCCGAGCATCAGATCAAAAAAGCGCTGCCGGACATGATCGACAAGGCGTCCGACGCCGAGCTCAAGAAAGGCTTCCGGATGCACCTCAAGCAGACCGACGGCCAGATCAAGCGGCTCGACCGCGTGTTCAAGCTGATGAAGTCGGTGCCGCAGGGCACCAAGTGCCCGGCCATCGACGGCATCATCGACGAGGCCAACGAGATCGCCGGCGAAATCGAGAACAAGACCATCCTCAACGCTGCATTGATCGCGGCGGCGCAGGCGGTCGAGCACTACGAGATCACGCGCTACGGCACGCTCGTGGCCTGGGCGCGGCTGATCGGCCGTGCGGACGTCGCCAAGATTCTAAACATGAATCTCAAGGAAGAGAAGGCGACGGACAAGAAGCTCGGCGGCATCGCCAAGCGCAAGATCAACAAGAAGGCGGCGGCGACCAAGCTCAAGCGCCCGACCCGGGCCGAGCAGGCCGAGAACGCGATGCTGGCGGCGGCGGCGGGCATTCCGGCGATATAGGTTGACCTCGCCGCGTGCACAGCGCGCCCCCTCTCCCCTTGGGGGAGAGGGTTGGGGTGAGGGGGCAAGTGACTTTCGATAGTCAGTAACCCCTCACCCGGCCCGCTTCGCGTGCCGACCTCTCCCTATGGGAGAGGTGAAGAGAAGCGCTCAGCCCCCCTTCACGCCCTGCGTATTGACGTAGAGCGCATAGAGAGAGTGCGCGGCCGCCATGAACAGGCGGTTGCGCTTGACGCCGCCGAAGCAGACATTGGCGCAGCGCTCGGGCAATGAGATGTGGCCGATCGGCTCGCCCTGCGGCGTGAACACGCGCACGCCGTCGAGCTCCGGCGTCATGCCCCAGCCGCACCACAGGTTGCCGTCGATATCGACGCGGAAGCCGTCCGGCGTGCCGTCCGGCCCGGCGTCGATGAGCACCTTACGGTTCGACAGTTTGTCGCCGGCGCCGACGTCGAAGCTCAAAATCTTGCGCGGCTCGCTACGGGATTCGACGATGTAGAGAATCTTTTCGTCCGGCGAGAAGGCGAGCCCGTTCGGCTGATTGATGCCTTCCATGACCACCGCGGCTTTGCCGCTTGCGCCATCGACGCGATAGACGTTCATCGGCAACTCCGGATCGGCCTTGTCGCCTTCGTAGTTGCCCAGGATGCCGAACTGCGGATCGGTGAACCAGATCGAGCCGTCCGATTTCACCACGACGTCGTTCGGCGAGTTGAGCCGCTTGCCATCGAATTTGTCGCAGATCACCGTGATGGTGCCGTCATATTCGGTGCGGGTGACGCGGCGGGTCAGATGCTCGCAGGTGATCAGGCGGCCCTGGCGGTCGCGGGTGTTGCCGTTGCCGTTGTTGGACGGCGCGCGGAACGGGCTGACCTGCCCGCTGGTCTCGTCCCACTTGTACATGACGTTGCCGGGCACATCGCTCCAGATCAGGCAGCGCGCGTCGCCGAAATAGACAGGTCCCTCGCCCCAGCGCGTGCCGGTGTAGAGCTTCTCGACGCTCGACAGCGGCAGATGATATTTCTTGAACTTCGGATCGAGCGCCGTGATCAGCGGATCGGGATAGCGCAGGCTGGGCGACCACTGGCCGGACAATACGGCGGCCTTGGAATCGAGCGACATCGGATATTTCCCCCGGGAGGCTTTTCTGGTGAATCTAGTCTAGCGCAGCGGCGAGCACTTTGCGCATGACATTCGGCAGGGCTTCATCGCGCAAATGCGCGACCTCAGCCCAGCGCGCGCCGTTCGGTGCCTTTGCGGTCTTCGGCACCTGTGCGACGAACACGGTGAGCGCCAGCGGAAAATGCGTGAAGACGTGCGTCACTTCACCGGGCAGCTTGCGCCACTTCGCTTTGGCGAATTTCGGCGCGGCGTCGAGCGCGCTTCCGACATCGAAATCGTGCGACCAGTCGCTGCCGGGCACCTCTGTCATGGCCCCTAACAGGCCCTTCTCCGGCCGCTGGCGCAGCAACACCCGGTTATCCGCCCGCAGCACGACGAAGGCCGCGCCGCGCCGCAATCTGCCTTCGCGCTTGGGCGCCTTGCGCGGATAGGTCTCCTGATCGCCGCGCGCGCGGGCGACACACTTGTCGTTCCACGGACACAGCGCGCAGGCCGGCTTCTTCGGCGTGCAGATGGTGGCGCCGAGATCCATCAGCGCCTGCGCGAAATCGCCGGTGCGCGATTCCGGCATCAGCGAGGTGGCCAGCCGCTTGATCTCCGGCTTGGCCGCCGGCAGCGCCTCTTCTACCGCGAACAGCCGCGTCACCACGCGCTCGACATTGCCATCGACCGGCACCGCCGGCAGATCGAAGGCGATCGAGCCGACCGCCGCCGCGGTGTAGTCGCCGATGCCGGGCAGCGCGCGCAACGCCTCCATGTCATCCGGAAATACGCCGCCATGGCGTTCGACGACGGCAATGGCGCAGGCATGCAGGTTGCGGGCGCGCGCGTAATAGCCGAGCCCGGCCCAGGCCCGCAGCACGTCGTCGAGCGGCGACTGCGCCAGCGCCTCCACCGTCGGCCACTTTGCCAGAAACTTGGCGTAATAGGGCCCGACCGTCTTCACCGTGGTCTGCTGCAACATGATCTCGGACAGCCACACGGCATAAGGCGGCGTACGCTCGCCCTTGCGCGCGCGCCACGGCAGCACGCGCCGGTGGCGGTCGTACCAGGCGAGCAGAGCTTGCGAATTAATAGATGGCCAGGCGTCGTGCTCGGAGCTTCCCCTCCCCCCATAGGCGAGCGGACGCTCGCCGTTCGGCGAGCTATGAGGGGGAGGGTTAGGGAGGGGGGTATTTTTCTTGCTCAGAGCTTGTCGCTTACCCCCCTCCCGGCTCGCTACGCTCGCCGACCTCCCCCTCAAGGGGGGAGGTGAAGAAGAGACGTCGTGCTCGCCTTCTGCGACGCAAATTCCGGTTGTCTTTCTGCTTCGCTTGCGCGCTGCTACGTTCATGGCCCGGACGATGCCAGAGACCTATTCGATGACCAAGCCCGCCAGGGGTTTTCCCCGCCCGCTTTCCGAGTTCACCGCCGCGAGCCTAGGCGGCGTGCTCAAGGCGCAGGGCTTTGCCTCGATGGAAATCGTCACACGCTGGCGCGAGATCGTCGGGCCCGAAGTGGCCGCCTATAGCGAGCCGATGAAGATCAACTGGCCGCGGCCGAAGACCGATGTCGGCGACGTCGAGCAGGCGGAACCGGCCACCCTGGTGCTGCGGGTCGAAGGGCCGGCGGCGCTGGAAATCCAGCATCTGTCGTCGGTCATTCTGGAGCGGGTCAATCGGTTCTTCGGCTGGCAGGCCATCGGGCGCCTGGCGCTGCGCCAGGCGCCGCTGCGCCGGAAACTGCCGAAGAAACAGCCGCCCCCGCCCGATCCGGCCATCACCGCCCGTTTGGCGGCATCGATGCCGGAAATCGAGGACGACGACCTGCGCGACGCGCTGGCCCGTCTCGGCAGCGCCATCAAGACAAAGTGAGGCACGGTCCCGCCTTGGCGGAACGGCCTGCCATTGCCACAATCGTCCTGTCCAGCTAGCAAATATCGAACAGCAAATATCGAGCCCGCGGCCGCCCTTTGGCGCCCCATGTGACGGAGACATCCTTTGCGCCTGACCCGACGTGAATTCTGCCAGAGCACGGCTTTCGTGGCGCTTGCCACCGCGGCGGGACTGTCCGCCCTGCCGTCCCTGACCGATCAGGCGCTGGCCGCAGAGGGTCCGGCGGTCTCCGAAACCGAGCTCATGGCGCCCGGCGCCCTGCCCGACATGGTGCTGGGCGATCCGAAGGCGTCGGTGACGGTCATCGAATACGCCTCGATGACCTGCCCGCACTGTGCGCATTTCCAGGAGACGACTTATCCGGAGATCAAGAAGAAATACATCGACACCGGCAAGATCCGTTACATCTTCCGCGAATTCCCGCTCGATAACCTCGCCGCCGCGGTGTTCATGCTGGCGCGTTGCAACGCCGACACCAGCGCGGACAAGTATTTCTCCTTCATCGACGTCATGTTCAAGCAGCAGCGCACCTGGGCGGTCGAGAAGCCGCTCGACCCGCTGCTGACCCTGTCGAAGCAGGCCGGCTTCACCAAGGAGAGCTTCGACGCCTGCCTGTCGAACCAGAAGATCCTCGACGGTATCGAGGCCATGCGGCAGCGCGCGGTGGACAAGTTCAAGGTCAATTCGACGCCGACCTTCTTCATCAACGGCAAGTCCTATTCCGGCGCGCTGACCACCGACGAGATGTCGAAGATCATCGATCCGCTGATCAAAAGCTGAGCCGGCCGGGCGGGCCCCGCCGGCCCCTTATGCGGGCCGGCCGGCACCCCAACATCTAGGCCCCCGGTACAAGGGTAATTTTGTTCCAATCCACAACCGAAAGGTCTGGAAAACCGGGCTTTTCGGGGCCATGTGAGTTGCTCCGGCCGCCCCGAGATTTCATTCTCGCGGCGAATGCGGCATACGACCCTTAGCGTCCGGGCCATGCCCCCGGCTGGCGTTTAAACCTATTCATCAGGCACCCCGAGCAGCCCCGTCTGGCGTTCACCTGCTCCGGGTCGAAGGCGTTGAAGTATGATCCTTACCCGGCTGCGTCTGCTCGGTTTCAAGACCTTCGTGGAGCCGACCGATTTCGTCATCGAGCCGGGTCTGACCGGCGTTGTCGGACCGAACGGCTGCGGCAAGTCGAACCTCGTCGAAGCGCTGCGCTGGGTGATGGGTGAGAACTCATACAAGTCCATGCGCGCCTCATCGATGGACGACGTCATCTTCTCCGGATCGAACACGCGGCCGGCGCGCAACAACGCCGAAGTCGCGATCATGATCGACAATTCGGAGCGTTCGGCGCCGGCGCAGTTCAACGACACCGACATGCTTGAAATCGCGCGCCGCATCGAGCGCGAGGAAGGCTCATCCTATCGCATCAACGGCAAGGAAGTGCGCGCCCGCGACGTGCAGATCGTGTTCGCGGATGCGTCCACCGGCGCGCGCTCGCCGGCGCTGGTGCATCAGGGCCGCATCGGCGAGATCATTCAGGCCAAGCCCGAACAGCGCCGCCGCGTGCTGGAAGAAGCCGCCGGCGTGTCCGGTCTGCATGCCCGCCGCCACGAAGCCGAGCTGCGCCTCAAGGCCGCGGAAACCAACCTCACCCGCCTCGAGGATGTCATCGGCCAGCTCGCCGGCCAGATGGAAGCGCTCAAGAAGCAGGCCAAGCAGGCGATCCGCTATCGCACCGTGTCGGCGCAGGTGCGCAAGACCGAAGCGACGCTCTATCACCTGCGCTGGTCGGCGGCGAATGTCGAACAGACCGACGCCGAAGCCGCCAAGGATCTGTGCGTGCGCGAAGTCGCGGCCCGCACCGGCGCGCAGGCCGAAGCCTCGACGCGTCAGGCCGAACTGGCCACCACCTTGCCGCCGCTGCGCGAGGCCGAAGCGCGCGCCGGCGCGGCGCTGCATCGCCTCAACGTCGCGATGCAGGAACTGGAGCGCGAAGAGCAGCGCGCCAAGGACCGCATCACCGAACTCGACAAGCGGCTGGTGCAGCTCGCCGCCGACAGCGAACGCGAGCAGAAGCTGGTCGCCGACGCCGAGGCCGCCATCGCGCGGCTCGCCGAAGAAGAAGAGATGATCAAGGCCGAGGCCGCGGAGAGCGCCGGCCGCCGCAGCGGCGTCGATGCCCGCGTCGAGGAAGCCAGCAGCACGCTGGCGGCCGCCGAAAAGGTGTTCGCCGAACTCACCGCCCGCCTCGCCGATCTCACCGCGCAGCGCAATCAGCTCGAGAGCGCCCTGCGCCAGCACCGCGACCGCGCCGCCAAGGTCGAGGCCGAGGTCGCCGAGGTCACCCGCGAGATCGACGCGCTGCAGGCTTCCGCCGGTCCCGATCTCGCCGCGCTGACGCAGGAGGTCGAAGACATCCAGCAGGCGCTGGCCGCGGCTGAAAACGCCGCGATCGACGCCGAGGCCGCGCATGCCGCCGCCCGCGCCGCGCTCGAAGCCTCGCGCAATCCGCTGACCGAGGCCGAGCGCCGCGTGCAGCGCCTCGAGACCGAAGCCAAGACCTTGTCGAAGGTGCTCGCGGTCGAGAGCAAGAACCTGTGGCCGCCGGTGATGGACAACATCACCGTGGACAAGGGCTTCGAGAAGGCGCTCGGCGCCGCGCTCGGCGACGATCTCGACGCGCCGATCGATCCGTCGGCGCCGATGCGCTGGGTCGGCTCGGTCGTCGATGCCGCCGATCCGAAGCTGCCGGACGGTGCCACGCCGCTGTCGGCCCATGTCCGCGCGCCGGATGAACTGACGCGCCGTCTCAATCAGATCGGCGTCGTGGACAAGGATGCCGGTGCGCGTCTCGCCGCGCAGCTTCGTCCGGGTCAGCGGCTGGTGTCGCCGGAAGGCGACCTGTGGCGCTGGGACGGCTTTGCCGCCGCCGCGCATGCGCCGACCGGCGCCGCGCGCCGTCTCGCCGAACGCGCGCGTCTGGCCGAGATCGAGTCCGAATTGCTCGTCGCCAAGGCCGATGTCGAAGCGGCCCGTCAGGCGATGGAAGCCGCGCAAGGCGCGCTCGGCGCCGCGGCGTCTGCCGAGACCGAGATGCGCAACGCGGCGCGCGAGCGCCAGCGCGAGGTCAATGCCGCGCGCGACCGCCATGAAGCGGCCGAGCGCGAGGTCAACCGCAACGCCGCGCGGCTGTCGGCACTGACCGAGGCGCAGAACCGTCTCACCGCCAACCATGACGAAGCGACATCCGGCATCGCGCAAGCCGAAGAGGCGCTCGCCGCGCTGTCGCCCGCCGCCGAGCTCGAATCCGAACTCACCGGCGTGCGCGACGACATCGCCGGCAAGCGCGCCCATCTCGCCGAGGTGCGCGCCGAGCAGCAGGCCATCGTCCGCGAGGCGGAGATCGCCGATCGCCGCCTGCGTCAGGTCGGCGAAGAGAAGGCCGGCTGGTTCCAGCGTCAGGAAAGCGCGCGCGGTCAGACCGCGACGCTGACGCAGCGTATCGAGGAAGCCCAGCGCGACCGCACCGAACTGGAGAACGCCCCGCAGGTGTTCGCGGAGAAGCGCGACGCGCTGATCAGCGAAGTGCAGCTTGCCGAGACCGACCGCCAGGACTGCGCCGATCGCCTCCAGGAAGCCGAGAACGCGCTGGCCGAAGCCGACCGCGACGCCCGCGCCGCGCTGGAGGCTGCCTCTACCGCGCGCGAAGAACTGGCGCGCGCCGAAGAGCGCTTCGAAGCCTCGAAGCGCCGTCTCACCGACATCGCCCGTGAAATCCACGACATGCTCGAAGTCGAACCGCAGGCGGTCGCCGCACTGGCCGAGCTGACGGAAGGCGAAGCCCTGCCCGACCTCACCGAGATCGAGGCGACTTTGGAACGGCTGCGCCGCGAGCGCGAACGGCTCGGCGCGGTCAATCTGCGCGCCGAAGAAGAGCTCATCGAAGTCGAGACCCAGCACACCTCGCTGACCACCGAGCGCGATGATCTGGTCGAAGCGATCAAGAAACTGCGTCTCGGCATCCAGAGCCTCAACCGCGAAGCGCGCGAGCGCCTGATGGCCTCGTTCCAGCAGGTCAACACGCACTTCCAGCAGCTTTTCACCAAACTGTTCAACGGCGGCACCGCCGAGCTGCAGTTGATCGAAAGCGACGATCCGCTCGAGGCCGGCCTCGAAATCCTGGCCAAGCCGCCGGGCAAGAAGCCCGCGACCCTGTCGCTTCTGTCGGGTGGTGAACAGGCCCTGACGGCCATGGCGCTGATCTTCGCGGTGTTTCTCACCAATCCGGCGCCGATCTGCGTGCTGGACGAAGTCGATGCGCCGCTCGACGATCACAACGTCGAACGCTTCTGCGACATGCTCGACGAAATGACGCAGTCCACCGATACACGTTTTGTAATCATTACCCACAATCCGATTACCATGGCGCGCATGAACAGGCTGTTCGGCGTCACCATGGCGGAGCGTGGCGTGTCGCAACTCGTCTCGGTCGATCTCGAAGCCGCCGTTCGCTTCCGCGAAGCCGGCTGATCGAGCGCGTAATTGACAAAGATCGGCGGCCTGCCGCCGATCTTTTGTAACAAATAATCCAGATTAAACATTTGGTTGAAGACGCGGCACATACGCGGGCCGCGCAAAAAACATTTGGCAATCTCTCAATTGGGGGATAGGACGCAGACGCGCGTGAATTTTGTGAAGCTTATCTGATGAAGGAATCTGGAATGGCTAAGAAGTCCAAGTCCGCGAAAAAGACCAAAAGTGCCGTCAAGAAAATCCGGCGCAGACCCTGGACCAACGAAGAGTACAAGACCTTGAAGGCGCATTCGAAGGCGCGCACGCCCGTCGCCAAGATCGCCAAAGAACTCAAGCGTACGCCCGGTGCGCTGCGCCAGCAGGCGCTCAAGCTCAATATCGGCCTCGGCCACCAGCGCTAAGTATCGGGGAACCGTGACGTGGCGGCGTGCCGCCACCTCTTCCCGCCCCAGACCTTAAAAAATCGTCACCAGGCAGGAACCAACCGAGGTCGGCGCCGTTGTTGCGGTGACTGTTCAGTCGGGCGGCTCCCCCCTTACCCCCCGAATAGCCGTCTGGCTTAGAGCCCCGAACCTCACGGTTCGGGGCTCTTTTTTATGTAATTGCTCTGTTACAGCCGGTTTTCGCCGCGCCCGCGCCTTGTTCCGGTCTGCTATAGTGGGCGGGTTCCGTCTGACCTCATCACCGAACTCCCCCTTTCGAACGGCATTCTGAGGAGCGCTGCCATGTCCACCACCGGCTGGGTCGTTCTCGGCGTCATTGTCGTGATCGTGCTCTGGGCGATTTCCGTCTACAACGGCCTTGTCGCGATGCGGCAGAGGGTCAATCAGTCCTTCGCCGACATCGATGTGCAGCTCAAGCAACGGCACGACCTCATTCCGAACCTGGTCGAGACCGTGAAAGGCTACGCGGCGCACGAGCGCGGCACGCTGGAAGCTGTGGTGCAGGCGCGCAACACCGCAATCGCGGCGCCCGGCGTCGAGCAGAAAGTGGCGGCCGAGAACATGCTGACCGGCGCGCTGCGTCAGCTTTTCGCGCTGTCGGAGAGCTATCCCGACCTCAAGGCCAACCAGAACTTCCAGCAGCTTCAGGCGGAACTGTCGGATATCGAAAACAAGTTGGCCGCGGCGCGCCGCTTCTTCAACAATGCGGTGCAAGAATACAACACCGGCATCCAGCAGTTCCCGGCGGCACTGTTCGCCGGCATGTTCGGCTTCCACGCGCAGCAGTTCTTCGATCTGGGCGAAAGCCGCGCCCAGCTCGATCAGGCGCCGAATGTGAAGTTCTGATGTTGGTGTCCCGGGCGCAGCGCAACATGAAATGATGCGCTGCAGACCCGGGATCGCCAAATCCGAGACCGTAACGGTCCCGGATCTGCGGCGCACCGCAAGTGCGCTGCGCCGCGTCCGGGACAAGTGAACCATGGCCGCCTACGGTCTCTACACCCACATCCAGTCGAACCGGCGGCGCTCGATCGCGCTGCTGATCGGCCTTTTCATCCTCATCTACGTGCTGGTCTATGCCGGGGCGTTGCTCGCCGAGGTGATGAGTGTCGGCGATGCGCCGCTCGATTATCTCTTGCGCGCTGCGGCCTATGATTTCGTCAAGGCAGCGCCCTTCGCCACCATCGGCACCATCATCTGGGTGGCGATCGCCTACAAGTTCCATCAGTCGATGATCGACGCCGTCACCGGCGCGCATCAGGTCACCCGTGCCGAGGAACCGCGGCTCTATAACCTGCTGGAGAATCTCTGCATCTCCCGCGGCATTCCGATGCCAAGCCTGCGCATCGCCGACGACGACGCGCTCAATGCCTTCGCCACCGGCCTCAACCCGAAGCAATATTCGATCACCGTGACGCGCGGCCTCATGGCGGCGCTGAACGACCGGGAGATCGAGGCGGTGCTCGGCCACGAGCTCACCCATATCCGCAACGGCGACGTGCGCATGCTGGTGATCGCCGTGGTGATCGCCGGCGTCATCTCGTTCTTCGGCGAGATGGTGTTTCGCATCTTCTTCCAAGGTGGCGGCTTTCGGCGCCGCAGCAGCGACGACCGCAAGGGCGGCGGCGCGGGCATCGCCATTCTCATCGCCATCGTGCTGATCGTGGTCGCCTGGGTGCTGTCAGTGGTCATCCGCTTCGCACTGTCGCGCCAGCGCGAGTATCTCGCCGACGCCGGCTCGGTCGAACTGACCAAGGACCCGGACGCCATGATCACGGCGCTGCGCAAGATCGAGAACCGCGGCGAACTGGCGAGCGCGAACTCCGCGGTGATGGAGATGTGCGTCGACAATCCGCGGCAGGGTTTCAGCGACATCTTCGCCACGCATCCATCGGTCGATGCCCGCGTTGCGGCGCTGGTCAAATTCGCCGGCGGCCACGATCCGGGCCCGCTGGCGCTCGATCCGCCGGCGGCCGAGCAACTGCCGTCGCCCGAGCAAGGTCCGTGGAGCCCTGAGTCACCGCCACAGCCACAACCGGGCCCGTGGGACACGCCGGGTGTTGACAACCCGGCCGATGGCGGACCCTGGGGACCGAAACCGCGCTAGACCGGTCGCGGGATCTGCAACCTGCCGGAGGCATCGATGGCGTGGCTCGAACCTGTATCGCTCGCGGGCGCGCATGTCCGCCTCGAGCCGCTGTCGCAGACGCACCGCGCCGGCCTGATCGAGGCGGTCAAGGACGGCGAGCTGTGGACGCTATGGTACACCGCCATCCCCACACCCGACGGCATGGACAAGGAGATCGACCGCCGGCTGGCGTTGCAGGCGGCGGGCTCGATGCTGCCTTTCACGGTGTTCGATGCCGACGGCCGCATCGCCGGCATGACGACCTACATGAACGTCGATGCCGCCAATCGCCGCGTCGAGATCGGCTCGACCTGGTATGCGCGGCGCGTCCAGCGCAGTCCGCTCAACACCGAGGCCAAGCTGCTGCTGCTCACGCAGGCCTTCGAGCGATTGGACTGCATCGCGGTCGAATTCCGCACCCATTTCTTCAACCACCCGAGCCGCCGCGCCATCGAACGCCTCGGCGCCAAGCTCGACGGCATCCTGCGCAGCCACCAGATCGGCGCTAACGGCACGCTGCGCGATACCGCCGTCTACAGCATCATCGCTTCGGAATGGCCGACGGTGCGCCAGCATTTGTCGTTCGCGCTGGAGCGCACGCCGCGCTGACCGCCGCCGCCTCAGTGCCCCGCGAAGGTCACCAGCGTGCGCACCGGCACGCCAAGGCCGCGCAGCTTCGCGGCGCCGCCGAGATCCGGCAGGTCGATGACAAAGCACGCGGCCAGCACCTCGGCACCTAACTGCCGCAGCAGCTTGATCGCCGCTTCCGCCGTGCCGCCGGTGGCGACCAGATCGTCGACCAGCACCACCTTCTCGCCCTTGATCAGCGCATCGGCGTGCATCTCGATCTCGTCCTCGCCATATTCCAGCGCGTAGGTCATGCTCACGCGCTTATGGGGGAGCTTGCCCTTTTTGCGGATCGGCACGAAACCGGCCGACACCTGATGCGCTACCGCGCCGCCGAGGATGAAGCCGCGCGCCTCGATGCCGGCGACCTTGTCGATCTTGGCGCCCGCGAAGGGCTGCACGAGTTCGTCGACAGCGCGGCGAAACGCGCGCGCGTCACCGAGCAGCGTCGTGATGTCGCGAAATATGATGCCGGGCTTCGGATAGTCGGGGATCGAGCGCACCGCTTCGGCGAGGTCGCTGCGCATGTCGGTTGCATTCATCGGAGATCTCACTGTTTGAACAGGCGGCCGGCGACGGCGTCGAGCTTCTTCATCAGGGCGGGATCGCGTGCCTCGGGCTGCGTGATCAGCGCGTTGTCGAGCGCGCGGTCGGACCCGATCGGGCACGCCTCGTGCTCGCGCGGAAAGTCGCGCGCCAGCCGCGACACCAGCCGCTTGGCACGGTCGGCGTTGTCGAGCAACACGCCGACGATATCGGCGACCGTGACGGCGTCATGGTCGGGGTGCCAGCAGTCGAAATCGGTGACCATCGCCACCGTGGCGTAACAAATCTCCGCCTCGCGGGCGAGCTTGGCTTCCGGCATGTTGGTCATGCCGATCACCGAATAGCCGAGCTGCTTGTAGGTCATGCTCTCGGCATAGGTGGAGAACTGCGGTCCTTCCATGCAGATGTAGGTGCCGCCGAGCTTCGGCTCGATGCCTTCCAGAAGCGCCGCCTCGGCGATACGGGCGCGCAGCCGCGGCGACACCGGATGTGCCATCGACACGTGCGCGACCAGCCCCTTGCCGAAGAACGAGCTCTCGCGCTTGTGGGTGCGATCGACGAACTGATCGACCAGGACGAAGGTGCCCGGCGGCATGTCCTCGCGAAACGAGCCGCAGGCCGACAGCGACACCAGATCGGTGACGCCGGCTCGTTTCAGCACGTCGATATTGGCCCGGTAGTTGATATCCGACGGCGACAGCCGGTGGCCCTTGTCGTGGCGCGGCAGGAACACCACCGGCAGGCCGTCGATGTCGCCGATGCGCAAGGCGCCGGATGGCTCGCCCCAGGGCGAGGCGATGCGCTCCTCACGAACGTTCTGCAGCCCCGGAAGGTCGTAAATGCCGGAGCCGCCGATGATGCCGAGGACTGCTTTGGTCATGGAATGCTTTGCTCGGGTAAGTCCGGTCATTCCGGGACGCCGCAAAGCGGCAGACCCGGAATCCATACTCCGCAGTGCCGGGGTTATGGATTCCGGGCTCACGGCCTTCGGCCGCGCCCGGAATGACGGAGTGAAATTCAGCGGCCAGACTACAGCAGACTCGGCAAAAACAAAGGGCCCCACGAGGGGGCCCTTCGATCAGGTTCCGGTGATCGATCCTTAGTGGACCGCCGACCACACTTTCTTCTTGGTGAAGTACAAGAGGCCGGTGAGCACCAGCAGGAAGATCATGACCTGGAAGCCGATGCGCTTGCGCTGAACCATGTGCGGCTCCGCGGCCCAGACCATGAAAGCGGCGACGTCGTGCGAGTACTGCTCGAGCGTCTGCGGCGCACCGTCGTCGTAGGTCACCTGACCGTCGGTCAGCGGCTGCGGCATGGCGATGACGTGGCCGGGGAAGTACTTGTTGTAGTGACCGCCCGCCGGCACGGTGAAGCCCTTGGGCGCTTCCTCATAGCCGGTCAGGATGGCGTGGATGTAGTCCGGGCCCTGCTCCTGATACTGGCTGAAGATGTCGAACACGAACCACGGGAAGCCGCGCTCGTAGGTGCGCGCCTTGGCCAGCGTCGAGAAGTCCGGCGGGGCGACGCCATTGGCAGCCGCCGCGGCGGCTTCGTTCGGGAACGGCGCCGGGAACGTGTCGGCCGGACGGCCGGCGCGCTCGATCGGCTGACCTTTGTCGTCGAGAGCCGCGATCTTGTACTCGGCCGCCAGGGCCTCGACCTGCGCTTCGCTGAAGCCGGGGCCGCCCGGCTCGGCGAGGTTGCGGAACGACACCAGGCTCATCGAGTGGCAGCTCGCGCAGACTTCCTTGTAGATCTTGAAGCCGCGTTGCAACTGGCCCTGATCGAAGTTGCCGAACGGACCGGAGAAGCTCCACTTCTGCGCCGGCGGCTTCGGAGCGCCATGCTCCTGGGCCTGTGCGGCGCCGGCGGCGCCAAGCGAGGCGGCCAGAGCGAGAGCAATGAAGGCGCGATGCATCGTCATGGTCGTTCTCCCGCTCAAGCCTTGCTCAACACCGACTCGGAAATCGAGTTGGGCAGCGGCTTGGTCTTCTCGAAGATACCGAGCAGCGGCAGCACGATGATGAAGTGCGCGAAGTAGTAGAAGGTCAGGACCCGCGCGATGGTGACGTAGACGCCTTCCGCCGGCATGGCGCCGAGATAGCCGAGGCCGATGCAGACCGCGAAGAACAGCCAGAAGAACTGGCGGAACAGCGGGCGATAGCGCGCCGAGCGCACCTTCGAGGTGTCGAGCCACGGCAGGAAGGCCAGGATCGCGATCGAGCCGAACAGCGCGATGACGCCGAGCAGCTTGTTCGGGATCGCGCGCAGGATCGCGTAGAACGGCAGGTAGTACCATTCGGGCACGATGTGCTGCGGCGTCACCGCCGGATTGGCCGGGATGTAGTTGTCGGCGTGGCCGAGGAAGTTCGGCGTGTAGAACACGAACCAGGCGAAGATGATGCAGAACACGGCGATGAAGAAGCCGTCCTTCACCGTCGCATAGGGCGTGAACGGCACCGTGTCCTTGTCCGTCTTCGGCTCGATGCCGGCCGGGTTGTTCTGACCGGCCACATGCAGCGCCCAGACGTGCAGCACGACGACGCCGGCGATCACGAAGGGCAACAGGTAGTGCAGCGAGTAGAAGCGGTTCAGCGTCGGGTTGCCGACGGCGTAGCCGCCCCACAGCCAGGTGACGATCGCCTCGCCGACTCCGGGAATGGCGGAGAAGAAGTTCGTGATGACGGTGGCGCCCCAGAAGCTCATCTGGCCCCACGGCAGCGTGTAACCGAGGAAGCCCGTGGCCATCATCAGGAGATAGATGATGACGCCGAGGATCCAGAGCACCTCGCGCGGCTCCTTGTACGAGCCGTAATACATGCCGCGGAAGATGTGGATGTAGACGGCGATGAAGAACATCGACGCGCCGTTGGCGTGCAGATAGCGCAACAGCCAACCGTAGTTGACGTCGCGCATGATCGCTTCGACGGACTTGAAGGCGAAATCGACATGCGGCGTGTAGTGCATCGCCAGCACGATGCCGGTGATGATCTGCACGCCCAGCATGAACGAGAGGATGCCGCCGAAGGTCCACCAGTAGTTCAGGTTCCTCGGCGTCGGGTAAGCGACGAAAGACGAATGAATGAGACCGCCAATCGGCAGCCGCTTCTCGAACCACTGCAGAAACGCGTTCTGCGGCTGGTAAGTCGAGTGTCCGCTCATGATCGAACCTTCAAGAATGCAATCGTTGCGGATCAGCCGATCCGGATGCGGGTGTCGGAGACGAATTGATAGGGCGGCAGCACCAGATTCTTCGGCGCCGGACCTTTGCGGATACGCCCCGCGGTGTCGTACTGCGAACCGTGGCAGGGGCAGAACCAGCCGTGATACTCGCCTTCGTGCGCGATCGGGATGCAGCCGAGATGGGTGCAGATGCCGATGACGACCAGCCAGGGCTCATGGCCCGGCTTGGTGCGCTGGGCGTCCGTTTCCGGGTCCGGAAGGGTGGCGACGTCGACGCTCTTGGCCTCGTCGATTTCCTTCTGGGTGCGGTGGAAGATGAAGATCGGCTTCGAGCGCCAGAACACCTTGATGATCTGACCGTCGGCGATCGGCGCCAGATCGACCTCGATCGGCGCACCGGCCGCGATGGTCGAGGCGTCCGGATTCATCTGGGTAATGAGCGGCACCAGAGTCGCCGCTGCGCCAACCGCAGCAACTGAACCTGTAGCGATGTAAAGAAAATCGCGGCGCGAGTGCTCCGCAGAAGGCACGGTCGTCACGTCTGAACCCTCTCCCCCGGCTTGGTTTTCCGCCCGTGGCCGGAGCCTCCGGGGAAGGACTTCCCTGAGCGCTGCGGGGCGGACCGGCATCGCGCGCGCCCCCAATTGTGGCAGCACGGCGATTTCGAAGCGTTCTATTGGCACCCTTGTGGTGCGAGTGCAAGCCCGCTATCGGGCCAGCCGGGGGGCCCTGCACAAATCGTTCGCCTAGAGTGGTTTAGGCCCGGCCAAAGGCTCAATCCAGGCAAGGTCCGACCGATGCGGCTCGCGCTTTACGAACCCGATATCCCGCAGAATACCGGCACGATTCTGCGGGCCTGCGCCTGCCTGGGAATCGAGGCGCATATCATCGAGCCCGCCGGGTTTCCGGTCACCGACCGCGCCTTCCGGCGGGCCGGCATGGACTATCTCGACCGGCTGACCATCATCCGCCACGCCTCCTTCGCCGACTTCCAGGACTGGCGCCGCCGCGAGGGCCTCGCCCTCGTCCTTATGACCACCGCAGCAGAGACCTCCTACCTCGACCACCGCTTTACCGACGGCCAGATCGTCATGGTCGGCCGCGAGAGCGCCGGCGTTCCGGAAGCCGTGCACCAGGCCGCCGACATCCGGCTGCGCATCCCGATCCGGGAGGGTTTCCGTTCGCTCAACATCGCGGTCGCAGTCGCCATGGTCGCCGGCGAGGCGCTGCGGCAGGCGGGCGGCTCGACTGCCTGATCTCCTCGGCCCCTTGCCGCGCGCTGTATATGATCTTAATATACACCAATGATCGACCTGACCGCCATCGAGGGGTTCGATTGGGACGACGGGAACTCGCGCAAGAGTCTCGATAAACACCGCGTGACGCAGGCCGAGGCAGAGCAGGTCTTTAGCAGCGAAGTCTTGCTGGCCGAAGACATCAAACATAGCCAGGACGAGGCCAGATATCAGGCACTCGGATCGACGGCCGAGGGACGATTGCTGCACGTCACATTCACGCTACGGCACGAGAGCAGGAAAATCCGCGTCATTTCCGCCCGCGACATGCACCGCAAGGAGCGAGCTTATTATGAGCAAGAGCCCTAAGCCGATTCCCAAATTCCGCAGCGAAGCGGCCGAACAGAAATTCTGGGAGACGCACGACTCCGCCGATTATGTCGACTGGAGCAAGGCGCAGCGCGTCCGGTTTCCGAATCTGAAACTGTCGACCACGACCATTTCGCTGCGTATGCCACAGGGCACCCTCGATCGCATCAAGGTCGCGGCCAACCGTCGCGACGTCCCCTACCAGTCGCTGATCAAGGTCTGGCTGGAAGAAAAGTTGAAAGAAGAAGCGTGACCACATCGGCCGACCTCGACGACCGCAAAGCGAAGGCTCGCGCCTGGTTCGAGGACCTGCGCGATCAGATCTGCGCGCGGCTGGAGGCGCTCGAAGACGCCCTGCCCGCGTCGGCGCCGCTCGGCGAGCGCGCGCCCGGCCGCTTTGTGCGCACGCCATGGCAGCGCACCGACCACAACGGGGCCGAAGGTGGCGGCGGCGTCATGTCGATGATGAGCGGCCGCGTGTTCGAGAAGGTCGGCGTGCATTGCTCGACCGTGCATGGCGAGTTTGCTCCGGAATTCCGCGGCCAGATCCCGGGCGCGGCCGACAACCCGAATTTCTGGGCGTCCGGCATTTCGCTGATCGCGCATCCGCAAAACCCGCATGTGCCGGCGGTGCACATGAACACCCGCTTCGTCGTCACCTCGAAGGCCTGGTTCGGCGGCGGCGCCGACCTGACGCCGGTACTCGACCGGCGGCGCACGCAGAACGATCCGGACACCGTCGCGTTTCACGCCGCGATGCAGGCGCCCTGCGAGGCGCACGCGCCGATTTCCGATTACGCCAAGTTCAAAGCGTGGTGCGACGAGTATTTCCACCTCAAGCACCGCAACGAGCCGCGCGGCATCGGCGGCATCTTCTACGATTATCTGGAGAGCGACTGGGACGCGACCTTCGCGTTCACGCAAGATGTCGGCCGCGCCTTTCGGGATATCTATCCGAAGCTGGTTGAGAAGAACTTCGCGGCGTCGTGGACCGAGGCCGAACGCGACGAGCAGCTGGTGCGCCGCGGCCGCTATGTCGAGTTCAATTTGCTGTACGACCGCGGCACCATCTTCGGGCTGAAGACCGGCGGCAACGTCGAATCGATCCTGTCGTCGATGCCGCCCGTTGTGAAGTGGCCGTAAGAGTTAGCGGAACGCCGAGGCGATCATCACGCCGCCGCCGAGCAGCACGACGACATCGAGAATGGCGGTGTGCACATGGACCGGCATCCGCTTGACGATGAAGCGCGACAGATGCGCGCCCGGCATCGAGACCAGGCCCGTGAGCAGCGCCAGCGCGATCACTTGCGGCGTCAGCACGCCGTTGATCCCGAACACGGAGACCTTCACCACGCCGATGCCGATCGACACCATGGCGTCGGTGGCGATGACCGCCGCGCCTTCGAGGCCGACCGCCATCAGCAGCGAAAGCATGATGACGCCGGAGCCTGACGTGCCGCCGACCAGCACGCCGTAGCCGACCGAGCCGACGGCGAGGCCGCGATCGTCGATGCGAAAATTGCGCCGGCGCGCGAGGCGCCGCAGCGGCACGCTCGCCATCAGCATGGCGCCGATGACGACGGCGGCGCCGGCGCCAGTGAGTTGCGAGTAACCCCAGGCGCCGAGCACGCAGGTCGGCAGCGCGGCGACCACGGCGATCACGGCACGGCGGCGATCGAGGTGCTGGAAATAGGCCGAGACGCGGCCGAAATTGTTGAACAGCGCGGCAAGCCCGATGATCGGCACGACGGGCGCAGCGCCGACCATCGGCACCAGCACCAGCGGCATCAGCGCGCCGCTGCCGTAGCCGGAAACGCCGCCGATGATCCCCGCCAGCAAGGCGACGAAGGCGACGAGCAGAAGCTGCGCCAGCGAAATGTCTGCAAAGCCGGAGAGAAGATGCATGGTCCGCGCGCTGCGTGCACCCTGTGGTGCAATCCGTCAAGCACGAGCCGCGTTGTCCTCAATCGGCGCTGGGCAGCCGCCGCATCGTGAACTCGATCTCGTCGTCCGCCAGCACGCGCCAGGACTCGACCTCCGTCATGTAGGCGGCTTTCGGATAGCGGTCGAAGAACGCGCGCGCCTTGGCGCGCGCTTCATCGCGCGGCAACCGGAAGGTCTCGCGGCGGAACGCGTCGCGCGCCGGCGCACGGCTGTCCCGGGTGCGGGCCAGCCGGCGGGCGACATCGCGGGGTGTGTCGCTACTGCGCATGACTCAAGAATCGGTCCACGGGACGGCTTGTGCAAGGTGCCGGACCCCGCGGCGGACGACATTCTTCCGGAGTAGCAAGTTACTACCTCAGGATCGCGGCTGTAAAAGAATACCCCTTTAAGTTGCAGACGTGCAACAGGCACCGAAATTGTCGCGTTTTGAACCGCGCCGCTTCACGCCGCCGATTGAGCTTCGCCCGGGTGCGGGCCTAGCCTCTATTCACAGTTGAAATCCGGAGACTTGGATACCTCCACCTCTCCGCCGCAAAACCGGATGACGCGTCGTGCACGCGTCAAGTTGCAAGGAGGATGAAATGCGTCGTCTTGCAGTGGCGTTGTTGGGCGCTACGCTTTTTGGTGGGCTGTCCGCAAATGCGGCCGACATGCCGGTCAAGGGACCGGTCTACAAGGCGCCGCCGATGGTCATGTACAACTGGACCGGTTGTTACATCGGCGGCAATCTCGGCGGGGTGTGGGGAAAATCGAACATCGATATCCCCGGCTATCCCTCGAACTTCGACATCAACACGTCGAGCTTCGTCGGCGGCGGCCAACTCGGCTGCAATTATCAGGTCCAGCAGGTTGTCTCGGCGTCGAAGGCAATTGGGACGGCATGAACCTGAACGGCGACGAGCTCAGCAGCGGCGCTTTGGCCGAACGCTATAGCGTCAAGTGGACGTGGGAAGCCTCGGTCCGCGGGCGCATCGGCTGGGCGCCGGCCGGCACGCCGTGGCTGATCTATGTCACCGGCGGCCCGACCTGGGCGCATCTCAACAGCGCCAACTTCATCCCCGGCACCGTCGTCACCACCGCGCAATCGGGCACGCATAGCGGATGGACGATCGGCGGTGGCGTTGAATATCAACTCACCCCCAACTGGATCGCCGGCCTCGAGTATCGCTACTCGTCGTATCAGACGAAGCGCTACAACTATCTCGGCCCGGTCGATGTCGACCTCAAGACCAATGCGGTCATGGCGCGCCTGAGCTACCTCTTCCGCATGTAAGCAACGTTGACCGCGCGAGCGGATGAAAGTCCCGGGGCTTTGCCTCGGGACTTTTTGTTTGAGGCCTGGATGCAGCGGTCTACCTAGCTACCGGGCAAAATATTTCGATACCTCTATAAGTTGCATGGCTGCAACGCCCCTCCCGAAATCGTTCGCTGACCCACGTGTTACGGGCTTTTCCGGATTGCCCATGAAGTCGCGTTGCTCATAGTTCCAAAACACGAGCCGGCCCTGGAGATCAGGATACCGAACGATCCTTTCGCGACCAGTGTGGCGGAAGGCCCGAAACCCTCAGGAGGATGAGATGCGTCGCTTTGCTGTTGCCCTGCTTGCCATCACCGCTTTGGGCGCCGCTAGCGCCAACGCCGCCGACCTGCCGGTCAAGGCTCCGGTCTACAAGGCGCCGGTCATGTACAACTGGAGCGGCTGCTATATCGGCGGTCATGCCGGCGCGGGCTGGTCGCGGACGGAATGGACCAACACCGCCGACACGACGCTGTTCGGCGATCTCGTCCCGGGTGAAGGCTTCACGCAGAACGCCAGCGGCTTCGTCGGCGGCGGCCAGATCGGCTGCAACTACCAGGTCAACCAGTTCGTGTTCGGCATCGAGGGCACGCTCGCCGGCACCAGCATCAAGAACAGCCTGACCAACAACGTGTTCGGCGCCGGTCTCGACGACGTGTTCGAGAACCGCATCAACACCATCGTCACCGTCACCGGCCGCATCGGCTACGCCTTCAACAACTGGCTGCCTTACATCAAGGGCGGCTACGCCGGCGCCAACAACAAGTTCAGCGTTTCCGACTCGGTCGGCGCCAACCAGGGCTCCGGCAGCGAGACCAAGTGGCACAACGGCTGGACCATCGGCGGCGGTCTCGAATATGGGCTGACGCAGAACTGGATCGTCGGCGTCGAATACAACTACATCGGCCTGCAGACGAAGAACTACAACGTCGCCGGCGCCGCCGCGGGTGTCTACACCTTCGACGTCAAGCCGCGGGTCCACGAATTGCTGGCGCGCATCTCGTACAAGTTCTAGCCGCGAGGCATCGCGACAAGGAAAGCCCCGGAGAGATCCGGGGCTTTTTCCTTTGGCGGAGATGCTCAGCCTTTGACGGCGCGATCGGCGATCGCCTTCAGCACCGCGGCATCGATCGGAAAGTCCTCTTCGATCCAAGCCTCCTCGGCAGCGCGCAACGCCGCGCCGAGCGCGGGCCCCTTGGCGAGCCCGCGTTTGATGAAATCATCGGCGCGCAGCGGAAACACCGGCGGCGTAAAGCGGTCCGGCCGCGTAACGAGATCGCGCCACGCCGCGTCATGCGCCGTGGCCTGCGAGCGCGCCCAGGCGAGCAGCGCCTGGTCGGTAAAGGCCGCGGCGCCGCGGCGGTAGATCAAGGCGCGCGTGTCGCGCTCGCTCAAAGCCGGCGACAGCCCGTGCCAGCCTTCCGCCATGCTGCGGATGCGGTCGCGTTCGTGATTGGCGAGCCGCAGCCGCTGATGCAGCCGCTCGGCATCCTCCGGGATCGCGGCGCCGAGAGCGCCGAGCCGGCGCGTCGCATCGGCCGCCAGCCCCGCCGCGGCCTCGACCTTGGTCATGTTCTCGAAGGCGGAAAGATAAATGACGCCGGCGAGAATGCTCAGGGTGAAGCCGGCGTCCGACATGACGATCAAGGTCGGCGTCGCGTGCTTCGCCACCACGAGCTTGAGCATTTCCATGCGCAGGCGCTCGCGCGACAACTGCGCCAGGCCGTCGCGCGCGGCGATGCAGGCGGCAAGACCCTCGGCATCCGGATGGCCGCCGCCGCCATAGGCGGCATGGAACCGGAAGAAGCGCAGGATGCGCAGGTAATCCTCGGCGATGCGCTGCGCCGCGTCGCCGATGAAGCGCACATGGCGCTTCGCCAGATCGTCGAGCCCGCCCGCATAGTCGTGCACCGTGCCGTCGCGCGACACCGAGAGCGCATTCATGGTGAAGTCGCGGCGCAGCGCATCCTCGCGCCAGTCGCGGCCGAACGCGACCTTGGCATGGCGTCCGAAGGTCTCGACATCAGTGCGCAACGTCGTCACCTCGAACGGATGCTTGTCGATGACGACAGTGACGGTGCCGTGCTCAATGCCGGTCGGCACCGGCTTGAAACCAGCGGCCTTGGCGCGCCGGATCACTTCTTCCGGCACGGCCGTCGTCGCGACATCAACCTCGTGAATCGGCGCATCGATCAAAGCGTTGCGCACCGCCCCGCCGACGACGCGGGCTTCCTCGCCGTCGCCATCGAGGACGCCCATCAGGCGCGCCAGCGGCGCGGCGAAGGGCCAAGCCGACAAATCGATCTTGCGTGATGTCGCGCTCATTATCTCCCCTCCCCCCGCGGAGCGTAGCGACGTGGTGGGGAGGGGTTGGGGGTGGGGGGAAATGGCGGCTCAGAAATTGAAGAGCCCCCCACCCCTGACCCCTCCCCGCCGCACGCAAGGGCGTGCGTGGGGAGGGGAAATTGGCGCGGTGTACGTGTTGTGGTCACCGCGTCGTCCCCGGCACGAAGTTGCCCTGCTCGTCGAGATGCGCCGGGATGTAGGTCGAGCCCGGCGGCGCACCGCCGTAATGCGAGAAATACAGGAAGCTGCCGATCACCAGCAGCAGCGCGACGATCGCCAGCGCAGCGATGCGCGACAGCGGCCACGAAGCCGGATGCAGCGCTCCCGCCTTGGTCGCCCACAGAAACACGGCATAGAGCACGAATGGCGTTGCAAACAGCAGGACTTCCGTCGCCAGCGTGCGGATCATCGAAAGATCCTCTCACGCATGTTGCGCAGGATGCCCGCGGTCACGCCCCAGATGTATCGCTCGCCGAAAGTGATGGCGTAATAGTGCCGCTCGACACCCTGCCACTCCCGCGAATGGGTTTCCATATTGGCGTGATCCATCAGGAAGGCGAGCGGCACCTCGAAGGCAGCATCAACCTCGGCGGTGTTCAGCGCCAGTTCGAAGCCCGGCTCGACGCGCGCGATCAGCGGCATGATGCGATAGCCGAGCGTCGTCATGTAGAGGTCGAGATAGCCGAGCGGCTGCACGGCTTCGCGCGACAGGCCGATCTCCTCTTCCGCCTCGCGCAAGGCGGCGGCGAGAGGATCGGCGTCCGTCTTGTCGATCTTGCCGCCGGGAAACGAAATCTGCCCCGGATGGTCCGGCAGGTGCTGCGCGCGCTGCGTCAGCAGCACGGTCGGCTCCTTGGGATGATCGATCACGGCGACCAGCACCGCCGCAGGACGGATCGGCCTGACCTCTGCAATCTTCTTCATCACCGGGTCGGCATCGTGGTCGCCGCGCACCGGCATGACACTGGCATCGGTGAGGCCCGGCGGAACGTCGAGTGTCAGACGTTCCTTGACGCGCGCATAGAATTCAGGCGCGCCCATCGCGCCAGCGTTCGACTGCGGGTTCAACATTAAGACAACTCCCGCAAGGTGCTAGCCTCGGCCATCGGGTAGAATTCGCCGCGCGAGGCGACACCGAACATCGTCACGCCGTCGATCTCACGCTCCTCGCCAAGTTCAACGAGGTCGTAGAACAGGGCCCGCGTCACTTTGGCCCAGAGCTCGCGGCGAATATGGACGTAAGGCGCCAGACCGTCATTGTCGGCGTCCTGCTCGAAACGCAAGCCATGGCCGGGTCCCGCCTCGACCCATTCCTCGGTATTTGTGCGAAATTTAAGGTTCTGGCCGCCGGGCCCCGCTTCAATCCGGAGTTCCACTGCGGTGAAGGGTGCGTCATCGACGACAATGCCGACCTTCTCCACCGGCGTGACCAGAAAATACTTGTCTCCCTCGCGCTTGAGCACCGACGCGAACAATTTCACCAGCGCGGGGCGGCCGATCGGCGTCTTGTCATAAAACCAAGTGCCGTCAGCGGCGATTCGCATGTCGATATCGCCGCAAAACGGCGGATTCCATAGATGAACGGGCGGGAGCCCTTTACCGCCCTCACGCGTTACGGAGGCGGCAATGCCATCGAGGCCCGTTTTAGGCACCCCGGGCTCCGCCCGAGGCACGGTCCGACGGTTTTCCTGCCCTGTCTTCGCCATTGTTGCCATTCGTAGTTATATCGCTGCGAGCGCAGCTGTTCGCAACTTTGTGACCCGCCGCACCGCGGCCGGAAGATAACGTAAGCTGACCGGAATAATGAGGCAGATTCGCCGGCAGGGCGCGACGCGCCTGGTGCGTTAGTTGCATGGCCTCGGAGACAGGCCAAGGCGCGCAGACCGCGAATCGCGCCCACCATTCGATGCAAAAAGGAACCACGGACCATGGCGTCGGCAGGCGGTGAAAGCATTGAAAAGCTGGAAGATATGATCGTCCGCGCGGCGGAAACGACCGCCGCCCATGTGCGTGCCGCCAAGGACGCCATCGGCACGGTCATTTTCGGCCAGGAGACCGTGGTCGAGCATGCGCTGGTCACGGTCCTGTCCGGCGGCCATGCACTCCTGGTTGGCGTGCCGGGCCTCGCCAAGACCAAGCTGGTGGAGACGATGGGCATCGCGCTTGGGCTCGACGCGCGGCGCGTGCAGTTCACCCCCGACCTGATGCCGTCCGACATCCTCGGCTCCGAAGTGCTCGAGGAGAACAGCGCCGGCAAGCGCAGCTTCCGCTTCATTCCCGGCCCGGTATTCGCCCAGTTGCTGATGGCGGACGAAATCAACCGCGCCTCGCCGCGTACCCAGTCGGCGCTGCTGCAGGCCATGCAGGAGCAGCATGTGACCGTTGCCGGCGCGCGCCACGATCTGCCCAAGCCGTTTCACGTGCTGGCGACGCAGAACCCGCTCGAGCAGGAGGGCACCTATCCCCTGCCCGAGGCGCAGCTCGACCGCTTCCTGATGGAGATCGACGTCGATTATCCCGACCTCGAGGCGGAGCGGAAGATCCTGTTCGACACCACCGGCGCCGAGGACAGCCAAGCCAAGGCGGCGATGACCGCCGACGACCTGATTGCGGCGCAGCGCCTGGTGCGCCGCCTGCCGGTCGGCGAGTCGGTCGTTGAGGCCATTCTCCAACTGGTGCGCTCGGCGCGTCCGGGCGACGAAGCCGGCGAGTTCTCCCGGCTGATCTCCTGGGGCCCCGGCCCGCGCGCCTCGCAGGCGCTGATGCTGGCGGTGCGCGCCCGCGCGCTGCTCGACAACCGCTTCGCACCCTCGATCGACGACGTCCTGGAACTGGCCGAGCCCGTGCTGAAGCACCGTATGGCGCTGACCTTCGCCGCGCGTGCCGAAGGCGAAACCGTCGGCAATGTCATCAAGCGGCTGAAGGCACGCATCGGATAAATATGGCAGAGCCGATCGCCACTGGGACGAGCGTACAGCCGGTCAATGCCGCCGCCGGCATGAGCAGCAAGCTGGCCGCGCGCATTCCGCGTCTCATTCTCGAGGCGCGGCGCGTCGCCTCGACGCTGATCCACGGCCTGCACGGCCGGCGCCGCGCCGGCACCGGCGAAAACTTCTGGCAGTACCGGCATTTCACCTCCGGCGAGCCGGCGGGCCGCATCGACTGGCGGCGTTCGGCGCGCGACGACCATCTCTACGTGCGCGAGCGCGAATGGGAGGCCTCGCACACAATCTGGATGTGGGCCGATCGTTCGCCGTCGATGGAGTTTTCCTCCAACCTGACCGAATGGTCCAAGCTCGACCGCGCGCTGGTCGTATCCTTTGCGCTGTCGGAAGTGCTGGTGCAAGGCGGCGAGCGCGTCGGCATTCCGCTGCTGATGCGGCCGACGGCCAGCCGCAACGTCATCGAGACCATGGCGCAGCGCATCATTCTCGATCAAACCGAGAGACCGAGCCTGCCGCCGAACTTCGCGCCGGCGCCGTATTCCGAGGTCGTGCTGCTGTCCGACCTGTGGAGTCCGATCGGCGAATTCCGCAAGGTCATCGGTCAGCTTGCCGCCAATGGCGCGCGCGGCCATGTCGTCCAGGTCTGCGATCCGGCGGAAGAGACGTTCCCCTATGCCGGCCGTGTCGAGTTCGTTGAATCGGAAGGCGCCGGCAGCGTCACCGCCGGCCGTGCCGAGACCTGGCGTGACGACTATCAGAAACTGGTCGCGGATCATCGTGCGGCTTTACGCGCCGAGACCGAAGCCTTCGGCTGGACCTTCACCGTGCATCGCACCGACCGCGGCCCGACCGAACTGTTGTTCGCCCTGCATGCGCGCATGGGCGCCCATGCGGTGCAGACCGCGGTCAACAGCCGGCACATGCCGCGGCAGGCCGGAGGCGCGGCATGATCGGCTCGCTCCCGCTCGCCTTCGCGCAGCCGCTGATCCTCTTGGGTCTGCTGTCGCTGCCGCTGCTGTGGTGGCTGCTGCGGCTGGTGCCGCCGCGGCCGCGCGTCATCAACTTCCCGCCGACGCGGCTGCTGTTCGAGATTTCGCCGAAGGAAGAGACGCCGTCGCGCACGCCGTGGTGGCTCATCCTGCTGCGGCTGTTGCTGGCGACATTGGTCATTCTCGCCGCCGCCGGCCCGTTGTGGAATCCGCCGGTCGCGACCGGCGCCAAGAACGGCCCGCTGCTGATCATGGTCGATGACGGCTGGGCCGCCGCGTCGGCCTGGGACGTGCGACTGCGCACCGCCGATGAACTGCTTGCCCGCGCCGAGGCCGACAACCGCGGCGTCGCGCTGTTGCCGCTGTCGGAAACCGCGCGAGACATTTCGCTGCAAGTTGCCGGCGCGGCGCGCGTGCAGGTGAAGCAGATCAAGCCGAAGCCGCATGCGGTCGATCGCGTCGAGGCGCTGCCGCTGATCGACCGCTTCCTCAAGAGCGCGCCGGATGCCGAGATCGTCTGGCTGTCAGACGGGGTCGATCTGGGTAAAGGCGCCGGCTTCGTCGACGGCCTCAAGCAGATCGTCGGCAATCATCCGCTCACCATCGTCTCCGGCGGCGTCACCATTCCGCATGCGCTCGCCGCCGCCGACAACGCCGCCGGCGCGCTGACGGTGAAGGTGCTGCGCGCGCAGACCGGCGTGTCGGAGAACGGCCTCGTCCACGCGCTCGATCTCAAGGGCCTGCCGCTCGGCGACGCGCCCTTCGCCTTCGGCAGCGGCGACCGCGAGACCGAGGCGACCATCAAGCTGCCGCTCGAGATCCGCAACGACGTGGCGCGGCTGGAAATCGCCGGCGAGCGCTCCGCCGGCGCCGTGCAGCTTCTCGACAAGCGCTGGCGGCGGCGCACCGTCGGCATCGTCTCCGGCTCGACCGCCGATCGCTCGCAGCCGCTGCTCGGCGCGAGTTACTATCTGTCCCGCGCGCTCAATCCTTTCGCCGACGTGCGGCTCGCCGAAAGCGTGGCGCCCGCCGAAGCGATCGGCCGCTTCCTCGACCAGCGCCTGCCGATGCTGGTGCTGGCGGATGTCGGCAATGTCGCCGAGGCGCGGGGCCGGCTCGATACCTGGCTGGAGAATGGCGGCGTGCTGGTGCGCTTCGCCGGTCCGCATCTCGCCGCCGGCAGCGACGATCTCGTGCCGGTGCGGCTGCGCCGCGGCGGCCGCATCCTCGGCGGCTCGCTGAGCTGGGAAAAGCCGCAGCCGCTCGCCGGCTTCTCGCGCGACAGCCCGTTCGCCGCCATGGGTGTGCCCAACGATGTCACCGTCACGCGCCAGGTGCTGGCCGAACCCGACGCCACACTCGCCGACCGCACCTGGGCGACGCTGGCCGACGGCACACCACTCGTCACCGCGCAGCGCCGCGGCAAAGGATTGATCGTGCTGTTTCATGTCACCGCCGATACGCGCTGGTCCGATCTGCCGCTGTCCGGCGCTTTCGTCGATATGCTGCGGCACATCGTGTCGCTGGCTGGCTCCACCGCCGCGACCGAGGGCGATGGCGAGAAGGTTTCGAACACGGCGACGCAGGTCGTGCCGCCGACGCGCATCCTTGACGGCTTCGGCGCCTTCAATGTGCCGCCGCCCAACGCGCGGCCGGTGCCGACCGGCTATTCCGGCCGCGCGACCGCCGATCATCCACCCGGCTTCTACGGACCGCCGGAAGGTCTTGTCGCCGTCAACACGCTGGCCAAGGACGACCGCCCGGCGCCGCTTGACGTTTCGCCGCTCAATGCGCGGCTCGATGTCTATCGCTTCGGCGAACCGGTCGATCTGCGCGGCCCGGTGTTCATGGGCGCCTTCGGGCTGATGGCGCTCGACGCGCTGGTGGTGTTCTTCCTCGCCGGGGGCCTCGCGGCCTTCATGCGCCGCCGCGCCGCGACCGCCGCGGTGCTGGCGATGCTCGCGCTCGCCGGCACACTGGCGATGCCGCAGCCCGTTCACGCGCAATCGACCTTGGTGCCGGCGCAGAGCCTGCCGCAGCGCCAGCCGCTGTCGCCGCAACAGAACGACTTCGCCATCAAGGCGACGGAGCAGACCCACCTCGCCTACATCGTCACCGGCGATGCCGAGACCGACGCCATCAGTCGCGCCGGTCTGCAAGGGCTGACCCTGTTTCTCGCACAGCGCACCGCGCTGGAGCCGGGCGAACCGGTCGGGCTCGATCCGGCGCGCGATGAGCTGGCGTTCTTCCCGCTGATCTACTGGCCGGTGTCGGAGAACGCGCCGAAGCCGACGCGCGCCGCGCTCGACCGCATCGACACCTACATGAAGCGCGGCGGCACCGTGCTGTTCGACACCCGCGACGCCATCGACGCGCCGCCCGGCCCCGACGGCGCCAACCGCTCGCCCGGCATGGTCGCGCTGCGGTCGATCCTGTCCTCGCTCGACATCCCCGAGCTGGAGCCAGTGCCGCACGACCACGTGCTCAACAAGACGTTCTTCCTGCTGAAGGACTTCCCCGGCCGCTTCACCAACGGCCAGCTCTGGGTCGAGGCGTTGCCGGCCGAAAGCACGGAAGACCCGAATCGTCCGGCGCGCGGCGGCGACGGCGTGTCCTCGGTCATGATCACATCGAACGATTTCGCCGGCGCCTGGGCGATGCGGCCCGACGGCCAGCCGATGCTGCCGCTGGTGCCCGGCGAACCGCGGCAGCGCGAATTCGCGTTCCGCGCCGGCGTCAACATCGTGATGTACGTGCTGACCGGCAACTACAAGGCCGATCAGGTCCACATTCCGGCGCTGCTCGAACGGTTGGGGCAGTAGGAGTTTCGATGCCGCAGCGAGTGAGTTCGTTTCCCGGGCGCGGCGCAGCGCGCAGCGATGCGCCGCAGACCCGGGATCGCCAAGGCCAAGTTCGTAACGGTCCCGGCTCTGCGATGCACCGCTCACGCGCTGCATCGCGTCCGGGACAAGAGGCTGAATAATGAATCTCGGCGTCGCCTTCGCACCGCTCGTTCCGCAGTATGTCGTCTGGACGGCATTCGGCGTCGCGGTGTTCCTGTCGATCCTGCTGCTGGTCGCGCGCAGCCGCGGCGCCCTGGTGCGTACGGTCGCTATGGCTCTGCTGGTGCTGGCCCTCGCCAATCCGTCGATGACGCGCGAAGACCGCGACCCGATCCCCTCCGTCGCCGCCGTCATCGTCGACAAGAGCCCGAGCCAGGAATTCGGCGACCGTACCGCGCAGACCGAACAGGCGCGCGCCACCATCGTCGATCGCCTCAAGCGCGTGCCGGGACTCGAACTGCGCGTCGCAGAAGCCGGCGCCGCCGACGGCGAAACCGACGGCACGCGCCTGTTCAATGCGCTGTCATCGACGCTGGCCGACGTACCGCCCGATCGCATCGCGGGCGCCGTGTTCATCACCGACGGCCGCGTCCACGACATCCCGGCCGACGCCGCCGCTCTCGGCTTTGCCGCGCCGCTGCATGCGCTGATCACCGGTAAAGCCAATGAGATCGACCGCCGCGTTGTCCTCACGCAGACCCCGCGCTTCGGCATCGTCAACCAGATGCAGACCATCGGCTTCAAGGTCGAGGATCATGGCGTGCCCGCCGGGCCGGTTCAGGTCACCGTGCGCCGCGATGGCGAGGTGCTCGAACAGCGCACCGTCAATGCCGGCGCCACCGTCACCATGCAGGTGCAGATTCCACACGCCGGCGCCAACATTGTCGAGGTCGAAGCCGCGCCGCTCGCCAACGAACTCACCCAGGTCAACAACCGCGCCGTGATCTCGATCGACGGCGTGCGCGACAAGCTGCGCGTGCTGCTGGTGTCCGGCGAGCCACATGCCGGCGAGCGCACCTGGCGCAACCTGTTGAAGTCCGACGCCTCGGTCGATCTCGTTCATTTCACGATCTTAAGGCCGCCGGAAAAGCAGGATGGCACGCCGATCAACGAACTGTCGCTGATCGCTTTCCCGACCCGCGAACTGTTCCAGCAGAAGATCGGCGAATTCCAACTCATCATCTTCGACCGCTATGCCCGCCAGGGCGTGCTGCCGATGATCTATTTCGACAACATCACCCGCTACGTGCGCAACGGCGGCGCGGTGATGATCGCTGCCGGCCCCGACTACGCTTCGCAGACCTCGATCTGGCGCACGCCGCTCGACGCCATCCTACCGGCCGAGCCGACCGGCGACGTCACCGAGCAGAGCTTCCATGCGCGCCTCACCGAGGCTGGCAAGCGCCACCCTGTCACCCGCGCGCTCGAAGGCTCCGACACCGATCCGCCGCACTGGAGCCACTGGTTCCGCCTCGTCAACACCAAGCGCACCACCGGCACGCCGGTGATGCAGGGCCCCGACGGCAAGCCGCTGCTGGTGCTGGCGCGTGAGGGCGAAGGCCGCGTCGCGCTGATGCTGTCCGATCATATCTGGCTGTGGGCGCGCGGCTACGAAGGCGGCGGGCCGCATCTCGATTTGCTGCGGCGGCTGTCGCACTGGCTGATGAAGCAGCCCGAACTCGACGAGGAAGCGCTGCGCCTCATCGTTGCCGGACGCGACATGACCGTGCAGCGCCAGACCATGGCCGACGGCGTCGCCGATGTGACTTTGACCTCGCCCTCCGGCAAGACGCAGACGCTGAAGCTCGCCGCAGCCGAGCCCGGCCTGTGGCGCTCGCAGGTCCCGGCCAACGAGCTCGGCCTGTGGCGCGCCACCGACGGCAAGCTCACGGCGCTGGTCAATGTCGGCCCGGCCAATCCCCGCGAATTCCAGGAAGTGACGTCGACGACGCAGACCCTCAACGCGCTGGCGGACGCCACCGGCGGCACCGTGCGGCGGCTCGACAGCGGCAGCGGCATCGACGTGCCGCGCGTCGTAGCGGTGCGCACCGCCTCGACCTACAAGGGCGACGACTGGATCGGCATGAAGATGCGCGACGTGTCGGTGGTGCGCGGCATCGGCGTGTTGCCGGTGTTCACCGGTCTGATCGGCTTGCTGCTGCTGGTCGGTTCGCTGGCGCTGACCTGGGCAAGAGAGGGCCGCTAGCGCGGCCTGCTGGGCAAGAGAGGGCCGCTGACGCGACCCCGAAGGCAGATAACCCATACTCCGCTCATCCCCGCGAAGGCGGGGATCCAGACTGTTTAAAAAGAAAGTACTGGGTCCCCGCTTTCGCGGGGACGAGCGGTTTGTTATTCGTCAGCGTCCACCTCGAACGGTGCATTCCATGACCTTCTCTCTCTTCTTCGCCACCATGTTCGCCGGGTTTCTCTATTCGGTGATTCCGGGGCCTGCCGTACTTCTGGTGTTTTCGCTGGCCGCGCAGCACGGCCGCACCATGGGCGCCAAATTCCTCATCGGTCACATGGCCGGCGACGTGACGTGGAGCGCGCTCGCCTTCGCCTCGATCATCGGCGTCAGCCAGACCGGGCCGCTTCTGTTCGACATCCTCGGCACCGGCTGCGGTCTCTACCTCATCTATCTCGGCATCAAGGCGATCCGCGCGAAGTCGATCGGCGAAGCGCCGGTACTGCGCGGCCACCGGCCCTATCGGGCCGGCTTCCTGTTCGGCTTCACCAATCCGAAAGCCTATCCGGTGGCGGTCGCGGTGTTCACCGCGCTGATCGCGCGCTACACGCTGGAGCTCACCTGGTCGTCGGTGCCGCTGATGGGCCTGTCGGCCTGGATCGGCATCGTGCTCGGCTATGTCGTGACCCTGTTCTGGGCCGGGCTGCCCTTCGTGCGCCGTTTCTTTCTGACGCACGGCGTCATCGTCACCCGGGTCATCGGCGCGACTTTCGTGCTGTTCGGCTTGAAGTCGCTGGCCGATGCCGGGCGGTCGTTCCACGCGCGTTAGGTTCGCGCGTCCGACAAGACACTACTTCACTACCTCGTCCGCAGCGGTGATCAGGCTATGCGTCGGATTCTTGCCGCAGTATTCGCCGAGCCGGCCGCCATTCTCCTTCATCTTGTCGAAGTCGACGATCGGCTTGGCATCCTGGTCGGCGTAGAAGCCTTCGAGCCACATCAGGATGAGGCCGATGGTCTCCTTGTCGCTGGTAACGAAATCCTTGCACGTCACAGTCGCGAGATCGAGCTGCTGCGCCTTGACCGGTAGCGGCGCCAGCGCGGCCGCCGCGAGCAACAAGACGGATACCTTCGTCATCAATTTCATCGACTTCATAAACGCCCCCTAATGCCGAACCAGATCGGCGCGCCGACTGTCGCGCCGTGCCGCAACGCCGACAAGGCGACGACGACGCGCGGCGCTGAATTTTTTCTGAAATTATATGAAGTGTTATTCCGGCTTTACGCCGGCACGACCCAGTCCGGGCGGACGAGGCCGGTAACGCCCTCGAATGCGCCGGGCACCAGCTCATTGACCAGCAGGCGGGCGGGGTTGACCGGCCCGGGCATCTTCACCTGCCCCTTCGGTATCCGCTTGAAGCCGCTGCGTGCGTAATAGGGCTCGTCGCCGACCAGCACGATCAGCTTGTGACCCTTGTCCCGCGCATCCTTGAGCGCGCGGGCCATCAGCGCCGAGCCGACGCCGCGCGAGCGGAACGGCGGCTCCACCGTCAGCGGCCCGAGCAGCAGCGCCGGGGTATCGCCGATGCACACCGGCGTCAGGCGCACCGACCCGACCATCAGCGTGCCGATACGGGCGACGAAGGACAGTTCCGGCAGATGGCCGCGCCCCTCGCGGATCCGGTAGGCGCTGCGCGCATAGCGCCCCGGCCCGAACGTGCGCTCGTTCAGGCGCTCGACGGCCGAGGCGTCGCTGGGCGATTCCGGCTGGATGACGAGGTCGAGTTCGCTCATGAAACCTGCGATTAGCACCCTGCCCGCCGAACGTCCATCGGCGGTGGCGGCCCGCTCCCCAAGGTCTTAAATGAAGGGGAGCAGTGGGCAGGCAAAGGAGCTTGAATTGGGACTTCTGGTTGACGGTGTCTGGCACGACGAGTGGTACGAGACCAAGGACGGCCGCTTCGAACGGCAGGCCTCGAAATTCCGCAACTGGGTGACGGCCGACGGCAGCGCCGGGCCGACCGGAAAGGGTGGCTTTGCCGCCGCGGCCGGCCGCTACCACCTCTATGTCTCGCTCGCCTGCCCCTGGGCCCACCGCAGCATCATCTTCCGCAAGCTCAAGGGGCTCGAGAGCCTGATCTCGATGTCCGTCGTCTCACCGGACATGCTGAAACAGGGCTGGACCTTCCACAAGGACGAGGGCTCGACCGGCGATACCGTCAACGGCAAGGACAAGCTGTCGGACATCTATGTGCTGGCCGATCCGAAATTCACCGGCCGCGTCACCGTGCCGGTGCTGTGGGACATGAAGACGAAGACGATCGTCAACAACGAGTCGTCCGAGATCATCCGCATGTTCAATTCGGCGTTCAATGAATTGACCGGCAACGCCGACGATTATTACCCGCAGGCGCTGCGCGCCGAGATCGACCGCGTCAACGACCTGGTCTATCCCAACATCAACAACGGCGTGTACCGCGCCGGCTTTGCCACGACGCAGGAGGCTTACGAAGAAGCCTTCCGAAATTTGTTCGACGCGCTCGACGAGATCGAGGACATCCTGTCGAAGCAGCGCTACCTCGTCGGCTCGCGCATTACCGAAGCCGACTGGCGGCTGTTCACCACCCTGATGCGCTTCGACGCCGTTTATTATGCGCACTTCAAGTGCAACTGGCGGCACCTTTACGAATATCCGAACCTGTCGAACTATTCGCGCGATCTCTATCAGGTGCCCGGCGTCGCCGGGACGGTGGACCTCGGGCAGATCAAGCGGCATTATTATCATAGCCAGCGCACGGTGAACCCGACCGGCATCGTGCCGCTCGGCCCGCAGCTCGATTTCGCGGCGAAGCATGACCGGGGAAGGTTTGGAACGTAGGTCGCGCTCAAGCTAAGCTCCGTCATCCTGAGGTGGCCGCGCAGCGGCCCTCGAAGGATGGACGGCCCCGGCCCGTCGCCCTTCGAGGCTCGCTACGCTCGCACCTCAGGGTGACGGGAACAGGCGCTGGTGAAATCTGCGAAAGAAGATCATGTTCGGCACCCACGACCTCTGGCTGTTCGTCCTCTCCGGGCTCTTGCTCAACATCACGCCCGGCCCCGACACCGCGCTGGTGGTGGCGCGCTCGACGCAGATGGGGCTGCGCGGCGGCGTCGCCGCCACGTTCGGCGTCACCGGCGGCATCATGGTGCACATCGCCGCGGCGGCGATCGGCCTGTCGGCACTGATCGCGGCGTCGGCCACCGCCTTCAGCGTCATCAAATATGCCGGCGCCGCCTATCTCATCTATATCGGCCTGCGCCTGATGTTCACGCGTCACACCGCGGCCGCCGATGCCGCCGCGCCGCAGGCGGCGAGCGTGCCGCTGCGCAGCGTGTTCTGGCAGGGCTTTTTCAGCAATGCGCTCAATCCCAAGGTGGCGATCTTCTTTCTCGCCTTCCTGCCGCAGTTCGTCGCCAACGACGCGCCGTCGAAGGCGCTGGCCTTCCTGTTTCTCGGCGCCATCTTCAGCATCGGCGGCACCGTGTGGTGTCTGATCGTCGCCGCCGTCACGGCGCATGCCGCCTCGCGCCTCAAGGCGACGCGGCGCTTCCAGCGCTTCATCGACGGCGCCATCGGCGCGATGTTCGTCGCGCTCGGCGTCAAGCTGGCGTTGGTGCAGCGGTAAGCTACGAGGGCGGGTCACCGCCGAGACTTAACCCGCCTCACCACAGCTCGCTCACGGCCTGGCCATGGAAGACCTCGGCGATGCGGGCGCGGGCGGCGCGGCCGGTGTCCTCCGGCAATTCGTCGATGGCGAAAAAGCCGTGGGCGACGATCTCGCGGTCCGGCACCGGCGGCCCCTCCTGGACGAAATCGCGCACGACATAGAACGCGACGTGATCGCGCCGCGAGACGCGGCGATTGTGGAAGACGCCGTGCAGCAGCGGCTCGCCGGTGAGCTTGATGTTACCCTCCTCCATCAGTTCGCGGGCCAGCGCCGTCTTGATCGTCTCGCCGGTCTCGACGCCGCCGCCCGGCAGGTGCCAGCCGCTGATGTAGGAGTGCTTGATCAGGAACACCCGGCGCTGCCCGTCGATCACCAGCGCGAAGGCCCCGAGGGTCGCCCCGCGGGCAAAGCGCCAGTAGAAGTGGAACACCCGCCGCAACAGCGGCTCAAACCTGCGACGCAAGGCGGACAAGGCGCGATTCCTTTTCAACGGCGCCCAGTCGTAGCAGCGAACGGGTTGAAAGTGAGGCGTCAGGGGGCAATCCGCACGGGCCTCTTTACTCTTTAGAATAGTTCTAATATCTGGAGGTGGCCCTATACGCGTTTCGAAAGGCTGCCTCCCGTGAAGCGATTTTCCGACCTGACCGAACAGGAAGTGCTGGCGCTTGCCATCACCAATGAAGAGGAGGACAGCCGTATCTACCGCGGCTTCGCCGAAGGCCTGCGCGAGCAGTTTCCCGCCTCCGCCAAGGTGTTCGACGAAATGGCCGAGGAGGAAGTGCATCACCGCAGCATGCTCTACGATCTGTACCGGCAGAAATTCGGCGAATACCTGCCGCTGATCCGCCGCCAGGACGTGCAGGGCTTCCTGCAGCCGAAGAAACCGTTGTGGCTGATGCGGCCGCTCGGGCTCGAGGAAGTGCGCAAGTTCGCCGAGAACATGGAGTTCGAGGCCGAGCGCTATTACCGCAAGGCGGCCGAAAGCGCGCGGGACGCCTCGGTGCGCGAACTCTTGGTCACGCTGGCAGAGGCGGAGGCCGGCCACGAGTCGCTGGCGCACAAGCTGAGCGCCAAGATTCTCACCGAGGATGCGCGCGCGGAAGAGCACGAGACGGCGCGGCGCATGTTCCTGCTGCAATATGTGCAGCCGGGTCTGGTCGGGCTGATGGACGGCTCGGTCTCGACGCTGGCGCCATTGTTCGCCGCGGCCTTCGCCACGCACAACACCTGGGAGACGTTTCTCGTCGGCATGGCGGCTTCCGTCGGCGCCGGCATCTCGATGGGCTTTGCCGAGGCGCTGTCGGACGACGGCTCGCTCACCGGCCGCGGCGCGCCGTGGCTGCGCGGGCTGGTGTCCGGCCTGATGACGACGATCGGCGGCGTCGGCCATGCGCTGCCTTATCTCATTCCCGATTTCTATATCGCGACCGTCGTGTCGGTGATCGTCGTCGCCATCGAACTCGCGGTGATCTCGTGGATCCGCTACAAATACATGGACACGCCGTTCCTCAAGGCGGCGTTCCAGATCGTGGTCGGCGGCGTGCTGGTGTTCATCTCCGGGATATTGATCGGGAGTTCGTGAGGTCGCGGCGAGCGCCGCCGCGTAGCCCGGGTGAAGCGACGCGTAACCCGGGACAATTGCCGGATTGGCCCCGGATTTCGCTGCGCTCCATCCGGGCTACAGGATCGCTGCGCGACGGCACCTCAGGGTGACGGGGACAGGCGGAACGCGCTACACGGGTCACATGCCCTTCACCCTCGCCCACCTCTCCGACATCCACCTCGCGCCCCTGCCGGCGGTGCATGTGCTCGACCTGTGTTCCAAGCGCATCACCGGTTACCTGAACTGGCAGCGCAAGCGGCGCTCCGTGCATGAGCGCGCCGTGCTGGATCGCATGATCGCCGATGTGAGCGCACAGGCGCCGGATCACGTCGCCGTGACCGGCGACATCGCCAATATCGGGCTGGAAGCGGAATACGCGCCCGGCCGCGCCGTTCTCGACAGCCTCGGCACGCCGGCGACGGTGAGCTTCGTGCCCGGCAATCACGACATCTATGTCGCGGAGTCGATCGGCTTTGCCGACCGCGCCTGGGGCGACTTCATGCGCGGCGACGGCGGCGAGGGCTTTCCCTATCTCAAGCGGCGCGGGCCGCTCGCGCTCATCGGTCTCAACACCGGCGTGCCGACGCCGCCGTTCCAGGCAACCGGCACGCTCGGCGAAGCGCAGCTTGCTGCGCTCGGCGCCCTGCTCGACCGTACGCGCGACGAGAAACTGTTTCGCGTTGTGCTGATCCATCATCCGCCGGTCAGCGACTCACCGCATCACAAGGTGCTCACCGACGCCACGGCCTTCATGCGGGTCATCGCGCAGCACGGCGCCGAACTGATCCTACACGGCCACGATCATCTCGACATGCTCAACTTCATCGCCGGCCCGAACGACGCGCGCGTTCCGGCGGTCGGCGTGCCGTCTGCCTCCGCCGCGCCGGGCGCCGACAAGGCCAATGCCGGCTATCACCTCTATCGCATCGAGGGCGAAGCCGGCGCGTGGCGGTGTGAGATGGTGGTGCGGGAGATGGAGATGGATGGGGTCGTGAAGGAAGTGAGGCGGGTTACCCTCTGTCCGTCACCCTGAGGTGCGAACGTGCAAAGCACGTGAGCCTCGAAGGGCGACGGCCCGGGCGACGCTCTATTCTGTGATGACCGTCCACCCTTCGAGGCTCGCGCGTTTCACGCGCTCGCACCTCAGGATGACGGTCAATGCGGCGCGGTCAGCAGCGCCCAGGTGAACACCACCGCGACGGCGACCACGGCACCGTAGACGAACATGCGCAAGCCGCGCAGGCGGCCGCGGCGCTGTTCGTATTCGACAGTCTTGAGCGTCGCCGCTTGACCGAACGGCACATCGTCAGCCAGCGCGCGTTCGCGCTCCAGCATGCGGCGGGCGACATAGCGGGTGATGGCGCCGGTCATCTCCGGCACGTCGTAGCTCTCGGCCAGCACGGCGCGGCCGTAGCGGGTGTCCTGCACGAAGCGGTACTGCCGCTTGTCGCGGCCCATTTCGACATGGGCGACGACGTCGAGCCACAGCCGCGGCGTCTCACCCCGGCTGATGCCGCGGTCGAACAGTTCGACGTCCTTGGGGATCTCGGCGAACAGCGGCGTGAGCGCCTCGTTGAGCAGCTCCAGGCGCGCCACTTCGGCGTCGCGCAGATCGACGATGACGGCCGAACGCTCGGCCGCCTCGATGCGCGCCTCGCGCATGGCCTCTTTCAGAGGGGTCGGCGCCGGGGGCGTCTCCGGCTCGGCCTTTTTGCCGCGTCCAAACATGGCTCCTTTCTAGCAGGGCCCGTAGCGCCGGCAAAGGTCATTTTACGTGGTTTTTCAACACCCTTGATGGTTAATTCTCTATTAAGCGCGGGGAACCACCCCATAGCGGCGCGCCCAGCCGAAACTATCCTCGGTCCGCGGCGTCGAGGGGATGTACTCGCAGCCGATCCAATGGGCGTAGCCGAGCCGGTCGAGTTCGGCGAAGACGTAAGGATAGTTGATCTCGCCGTCCTCGTCGGGCTCGTGGCGCACCGGCACCTGCGAGCACTGCACGTGGCCGATCAGCTTCTGATACTTCTTGAAGCGCTCGATGAGGTCGCCGCCGACGATCTGCATGTGGAACAAATCGTACTGGATGAGGACGTTGTCGCTGCCGACCTTGGCGACGATGTCGGCGGCGTGCTCCAGCTCGACCAGGAAATAGCCGGGGATGCCGCGTTCGCAGATCGGCTCGATATACAGCCTGATGCCCTTGGCCGCGGCCCGGTCGGCGGCGCGCTTCAGGTTCTCGACGAACACCTGCTCCGCCGCGCGGCGCTGCTCCGGCGCGACCTTGCCGGCAAGGCAGTGGATGGCGAGGCCGCCGACGGTTTCGACATAGCCGAGCGTCTGCGCGAAGGTCGCGCGCCATTCGTCCTCGCGGCCCGGCAGCGCGCCGAGGCCGAACTCGGTCTCGCCGCCCTGCGGCGTGTTGATGCCGAGCACTGTCAGCTTGTTGCGGTCCACCGCGCGCTTGTAGTCGGCCGCGGCAACGCCGTCGGGAAAGCGGCCCTCGATCGCCGTGAAGCCTGCCGCCGCCGCCGCGTCGATGCGGTCGAGAAGCGGCCGCTCCTTGAACAGGTAGCCGAGATGGGCCGAAAAGCGCGGCATGCGTTTCCCCTTGCTTGTTGCTCTTGCGCTCGTGGTTGTTGCCGTATTGATTAGCGGGCAACCGGCATCAAGACCACCCCGCATTTCCAGGAAGCGCCCATGTCCGCCAATTCCGCCTTTCACATCGCCGTCCTGCCCGGCGACGGCATCGGCCACGAGGTCACCAAGCCGGCGCTCGACGTGCTGCGCCGCATCGAAGAGACGACGCCGAGCCTGAAATTCCGCTTTTCCGAAGCTCCGGCCGGCGCCGAGGAATACAAGGCGACCGGCAAATCGATGTCGGAGCAGACGGTGAGGCTCGCCGGCGAGGCCGATGCCATCCTGCTCGGGGCCTGCGGCATGCCGAGCATCCGCTATCCCGACGGCACCGAAATCATGCCGCAGGTCGAATTGCGCTTCATCTACGATCTCTATGCCGGCGTGCGGCCGGCGCGGCTGGTGCCGGGCGTGCCCTCCCCGATCGTCGGCGCGCATGAGCACGGCATCGATTTCGTGCTGGTGCGCGAATCGACCGAGGGCCTGTTCGCCTCGATGGGCAAGGGCGTCACCACCCATGACGAAGCGCGCGAGACCTTGGTGGTGACGCGCAAGACCACCGAGCGGCTGTTCGACTTCTGCCTGCGCCTCGCGCAGCGCCGCAAGTCGCGCGGCAAGCCCGGCCGGCTGACGCTCGTCGACAAGGCCAATGTGTTCAAGGCGTTCAACTGGCAGCGCACGATCTTCGACGAGCGCAAGGGCAAGTTTCCGGATGTGACCACCGACAAGCTCTATGTCGATGCCTGCGCCGCGATGATGGTGAAGAAGCCGTGGGACTTCGACGTCATGGTGATGGAGAACATGTTCGGCGACATTCTCTCCGATCTCGCCGCCGGCATCATCGGTGGCCTCGGCATGGCGCCGTCGGCGGATATCGGCGACACCCACGCGGTGTTCCAACCCTGCCACGGCACGGCGCCGGACATCATGGGCCAGGGCAAGGCCAATCCGACGGCGATGATTTTATCGGCGGCGATGATGCTCGACTGGCTCGCCGACAAGCACGATCATCCGCCGGCCGCCGAAGCCGCGCTCCGCATCGAGCAGGCCGTCGATGACGCCTATCGCACCGGCCTGAAGCCGATGGAGTATGGCGGCGGCGACGGCACCGCGGCGATCTCGAAAGCGGTGATGACGGCGCTGGGATAGCTTTCTTGTCCCGGACGCGATGCAGCACGTCAGTGATGCATCGCAGATCGGGAACCGCAGCAAAGCTCTGTGCCTGTGACGGTCCCGGTTCTGCGGCGCGTCATTTCATGCCGCGCCGCGCCCGGGACAAGGCGTGTCAGCAGCCCTGCGGCGCCACGGCCAGCGCCCTGCGGCGCCGCACCAGCAGCAGCATGACGAGACCGAGGACCGAGGTCGCGGCGCCGGCGGTCGACACCATCGGATAGCCGAGGCCGGCATCGATCACCGCGCCGCCGAGCGCAGCGCCGACCGCGTTGCCGAGATTGAAGGCGCCGATGTTCATCGCTGAAGCGAGGTTCGGCGCGTCGTGCGCGGCCTGCATCACGCGCATCTGCAACGGCGGCACCACGGCGAAGCTGGCGATGCCCCACAGGAAGATCAGCACCGCGGCGCTCGCCTGCCAGCGCATGCCGACGGCGAAGGCGACGAGCAGCACGACGAGGCCGAGCAGCGAAGCCACCAGCGTGCCGTCGAGCGAACGATCAGCGAAGCGGCCGCCGATGACATTGCCGACGGTGAGGCCGACGCCATAGACCACCAGCATCGCGGTGACGAAGGGCGTGCCGACACCGGTCTCGTTGTTGAGGATCGGCACGATGTAGGTGAACACGGTGAACATGGCGCTGGCGCCGACCACGGTGAGCGCCAGCGCGAGCAGCACCGGCGTGCGGCCGAGCACGCGCAGTTCGGCGCGCATGTCGGCGTCCTTGTCGGCCGGCAGCAGCGGCAGCGCCAGGCGCAGCGCCACCATGACGACGGCGCCGACGCCGGCGATGCCCCAGAACGTGGCGCGCCAGCCCAGCACCTCGCCGAGCCAGGCGGCGAGCGGCACGCCGCCGATGGTGGCGATGGTGAGGCCGGTGAACATCGCAGCCACGGCGGAGGCGCGGCGTTCCGGCGCGACCACGCTCGCCGCCACCACCGAGCCGACGCCGAAGAAGGCGCCGTGGTTGAACGAGGTGATGATACGGGCGACGAGCAGCATCGAATAGCTGTCGGACAGAGCCGCCAGCAGGTTGTCGGCGGTGAACACGCCCATCAGACCGATCAGCAGCGTCCGCCGCGGCACCTTCGCGAAGGCCAGCGTCATGACCGGGGCGCCGACCAGCACGCCGATGGCGTAGGCGCTGACCAGGAGGCCGGCGGCCGGGATCGACACGTGCAGGCCGTCGGCGATGAGCGGCAGCATGCCCATCGGGGTGAATTCGGTGACGCCGATGCCGAAAGCGCCGAGTGCGAGGGCGAGCAAGGGCGGATTGATCTTCATGGCGGTACGTCGCTCCAGGATTATTGCTTGGACAGAGATGGTGCAACGCAGCGAAGCCGACTAGCCGCTTTCTCGGTCCAGCATCTTTGCGTATGATTCACAAATGGAGCGGATCGACCATTCGGGGGAGATGGCGGCCTTTGTCGAGGTCGCCCGGCAGGGCAGCCTGTCCGGTGCGGCGCGGGCGCTGGGGCTCACCCCGTCCGCCGTCAGCCGGATCGTCGGCCGTATCGAGGCCAGGCTCGGCGTGCGCCTTCTGGTGCGGACCACCCGCTCGCTGCGGCTGACCGCCGAGGGCGAGAACTACGTGCGCGCCGCCCGCCGCATCCTGGCCGACATCGCCGAGGCTGAGCGCGCCATCGCCGACCAGGCCTCGCCGCGCGGCCGGGTTCGCATCAGCATGGCCTCGGCCCATGGCCGCATGTCGGTGCTGCCGCTGCTCGGCGAATTCACCGCGCGCTATCCCGGCATCGTCCTCGATATCGATCTGAGCGACGAGGTGGCCGACATCATCGGCGGCCGCGCCGACGTCGCGGTGCGCTTCGGGCCGCTCGCCGACTCGCCGCTCACCGCGCTGCGTCTCGGCGAAACCGGCCGCACGGTGATCGCCTCGCCGGCTTATCTCGAGCACCACGGCACGCCGCGCACGCCCGCCGACCTCGCCGGTCACAACTGCCTCGACTTCAGCTTCCGCCGCATCGAGCCGGGCTGGCCGTTCCGGGAGAACAGCCGCGACTTCATTCTGCCGGTCAGCGGCAACATTACCGCCAACAACGGCGAGACATTGGTGCAGCTAGCGCTCGACGGGCTCGGCATCACGCGCGTCGGCAATTTCCATATCGAGGACATGCTGGCGGATGGCCGCCTGATGCCGCTGCTCGAAGACTTCAACCCGCGCGATCGCGAAGCCATTCACGCCGTCTTCATCGGCGGCGCCAACATGCCGGCGCGCGTCCGTGCCGTCGTCGATTTCCTGGCGGAGAAGCTGCGCGTGCCTGGCGTGCCAGGTTAAAGCCGTCCGCTCAGAATTCCTTCCAGTCGTTCTCGGCGTTGACGGCGACGGCGAGCGCGCCCTGCATCTGACGCGCCGGACCGGCCTTGACGGCGGCAACTCTCGGCGTCGCAAGCGCGGGGCGCGGCGACGGCATGCTGGTCGCGATAGCGGCTTTGCGCGCCGACATCGAATCGTCACCGGCGGCCAGCTTGAAGAACGCCACCTGCTCGTCCATCGCCTTGGCCTGATGCTCCAGCGTCTTGGCGGTGGCGGCATTCTCCTCGACGAGAGCCGAGTTCTTCTGCGTCACCTCGTCCATCTGCGCCAGCGCCCGGTTGATCTGCTCGAGGCCGGTCGATTGTTCGACGCTGGCGCTGGCAATATCGGTAATCAGCTCGGCGACTTGCTTGATCGAGGCCGTGATGTCGCTCAGCGCGGCACCAGCCTGATTGACGAGCTCGACGCCATCCTTAACCTGACCGGTCGAGTTGGTGATCAGCTCCTTGATGTCCTTGGCGGCCTGCGAGGAACGCTGCGCCAGGCTGCGCACCTCCGACGCGACGACGGCAAAGCCGCGGCCGGCCTCGCCCGCCCGCGCCGCTTCGACGGCGGCGTTGAGCGCCAGAAGGTTGGTCTGCCGCGCGATTTCGTCGATGACGCCGATGATGTCGGTGATCTTGCGCGAGGAGTCTTCGATTCTCGCCATGGCCGCGACGGCGCGCGTTGCGACCTGACCGCCGCGATCGGCGATCTCGCGTGTGGCGCTCGCCGATTGGCTGGCCTGCTGGGCGTTGTCGGCGTTCTTCTTCACCGTGGACGACAGTTCCTCCATCGCCGCCGAGGTTTCCTCGAGGCTGGCCGCCTGTTCCTCGGTGCGCTGCGACAGATCGGTGGTGGACGTCGAGATTTCCGCCGACGCGTTGGTTACCTCGCGGCCCGACGACTTGATCTCGGCGATAGTCTTGCTGACCTTGTCGGCCATCTGCGCGACCGCCGAGGCGATCTGCCCGACTTCGTCCTTGCGGTCGGTGCCGGGGATGGTGACCGAGAAGTTGCCGCCGGCGATGGTGTTGATCGGGCCGACGACGGCATTGAGCGGCTTGGCGATGCCGGCCTGACCGATGGCGATGCCGGTTCCGAGGCCGACCAGGATGGCGATGACCGCGACGGCAATCAGCAACCGCGACATGTGCTTGTATTCTTCATTGGCGCGATCGGAATCAGCCTTGACCACCAGATAAAGCTGCTCCGCGGTCAGTTGCGCGGCATTCTGAAGTTTCTCGGCCACCGCCTCGCTCGACGCGATCGAGTCGCGCAGGCGCTCGCGCTCCGACGTCATGTTCGTGTCCTTGATCGAGGCGGCGGTCTCGAAGGTGTGCGCCAGCTCGGGCGCATAAGCCTTCCACAGGTCGCGCACGGTCGCCAGATTCTGCCGCGTCTGCGCGTCGTCTATCTTCTCCAGCCGCGCCATCCGTTCGTTCAGTTCCTTGCTGTGGGCGGCGATGGCGCTCTGGACGGCGGTCCGGTTCTCGGGACGCGGATCGACGCCGACGCGATATTCAGCGCGGTTGATGGCGGTGACGATCTCGCCGAGATGCGCCGCTTCGAGCGCGTGCGATGCGGCGATTTCCATGGTGTCGGTCGCATCGCTCAGCGATTTGAGCGACAGCGTGGCGAGCACCGTTACGATCGCCGTCGCCGCCGATAGCGCAATGATGATCGCGAGCAATTTGGTCAGGACGCGAAAATTGGCGAGAAAGGACATTGTGTTTATCCTTGCGGGGTTGATAGCAGGAGCAATCGCGGCCGACATCGAGTCGCGCGCGGGCATGCGCCGCCGCGCATGCGAGTTCCGCTGCCACTGATTTCTGACTTCACCACTTTTATAAGCATCCGGCTCGGCGGCATCTGCGGATGCCGCATCGAGTCGACCTGTCATGTCAGAATGAATGGGATGAATTACCGGACGATTGAGCGGACCGATAAACAAGTTTGGCATCTTTTGAGAACGCAAATATACCGTCGCTGCCGCGCGCGACGACGGGTTGTGCGGCATTTGTGGATTCATTCCAATGCGATAGCTGGCCGGCCTAGCCCCAAGCCGCACGGCCCTTTCGGAAGAACCGACCCCTGCCGCGCCGCGCGTGTGGGCGATGGGCGGCGTCCCTCACACGGCGAACATATGCGTCGCGCGAACGGGCAGCGCGCCGACGCTTTGCATTCGCGCGGCCGGCGACATACGCTACAGCCAACGCTTTTCAGAAAATCCGGCCGTCGGCCCTGCCGAATCTCACGGACCGGACAAAAAGGGAGGATTTGTCCATGCTCAACCTGTTTCATGCCGGGCGCGCCGCGCTCAGCGCCCTCGCCGCGCTGGCGCTGACCGCCTGCGCCGCCTCGGCGCAGACCTACGGCATCGCCACCATGCCGCCGGGCACGCTGAGCCACACCACGGCCTCGGCTATCGCCAAGGTGCTCAAGGAAAAGGGCGGCATGAACGTTCTCGTGCAGCCGACCGCCGGCGAGACCACGCTGCTGCCGCTGGTCGGGCGCGGCGAGGCCGATCTCGGCATCGCCAACATCTTCGAGACCGAGGCGGCGATGAAGGCCAACCCGGACCTGCGGCTGGTCGGTTCGCTGCATTCGCTGCGCGGCGCCTTCTGGGTGCGCAAGGACACGCCGATGAAGACCATCGCCGACCTCAAGGGCAAGCGCGTGGTGCTCGGCTTCTCAGCGATGCGCACCATCGATCCGCTGGTCAAGGCCATCCTCGCCACCGGCGGTCTCACCGAAGCTGATATCAAGCCGGTGCTGGTGCCGAACGTGGTGCGCGGCGCCGACGACTTCGCCAACGGCGCGGCCGACATGTTCTTCTTCGCCTTCGGCGGCGCCAAGGTGCGCGAGGTGGATGCCACCGTCGGTGGCATCCGTGCTCTGACCATCCCCAAGCAGGGCCTCGCCGCGGCGCAGAAGATCGTGCCGGAAGGCTACCTGTCGCCGGCCGTGCCGTCGCCGTTCTTCGTCGGCGTCGAGCAGCCGATGGAGGTCTACACCTGGGACAACATGCTGGTGACCAACGCCAAGGTGAAGGACGAGGTCGTCGTCAAGATGATCGAGACGCTTCAGGCCAACAAGGCCGACCTGGTCGCGGTGCAGCCGGCTTTGCGCGACTTCGACGACAAGGCGCTCTACAAGACCTTTGACCTGAAGTACCACCCCGGCGCGCTGAAGTACTTCAAGGACCACAAGATCGAACCGACCAAGCTGCAATAAACCGCGGCGCAAGCGAGGCGATCCCCTTGAGCGAAGTCCACGCCATCGACGAAGCGGCCGGCCTCCAACCGGCCGCTTCGAAGGCCGTCGCGCTGGCGACGGATGTCCTGCAGGCCCTGCTGCTGATCTGCGTCGTCGGCTGGGTGCTCGACGCGCCGCGCCGGCTGTTCGGGCTGTCGTTCTATACCGAGCAGTTGCTGGCGGTGTGCCTTGGCCTGGCGCTGGCGCTGTCCTTCATCAATGCCCGCTTCAGGCCGGCCGCCATCGGCTGGATCGGCGCGGCGTTCGCCATCGGCATCTGCGGCTATATCGCCGTTCGCTACGAGACGCTGACTTTGTCGATCGCCATGCTGCCGACGGAAGGCGTCATCGGCAGCGCCATCCTTGTCCTGCTGGTGCTGGAGGCGACGCGGCGCTCCGCCGGCGGCGTTCTGGTCGCGATCATCCTGATCATCTCGGCCTATGTGTTCATCGGCCCGCACATGCCGGGCGATTTCGCCACGCGCAACGTGTCGTTCGAGCGCCTGCTCGTGTATTTCGGTCTCGACACCAACGGCATGATCGGCAGCATCCTGTCGGTCGCGGTGCTGATTGTCGTGCCGTTCACGCTGATGGGCCAGGTGCTCGGCCGCACCGGCGGCGCCAATTATTTCGCCGACCTCGCCATGTCGGCGATGGGCAACTATCGCGGCGGCGCCGCCAAGATCGCCGTGGTCGGCTCCGGCCTATTCGGCCTGATCTCCGGCGCCGCCGTGTCCAACGTCATGGCGGTCGGCATCGTCACCATTCCGCTGATGTCGCGATCCGGTTTCTCACGCACAAGAGCCGCGGCGATCGAGGCCGTCGGTTCGACCGGCGGCCAGTTGATGCCGCCGGTGATGGGCGCGGCCGCCTTCATCATGGCCGAGTTCCTGCAAGTGCCCTACGGCGCCGTGTGCATCGCCGCCGCGATTCCCGCGCTGCTCTATTACATCGCGCTGTTCGTCCACGTCGATCTGGAAGCCGCCAAGAACAGGATCGGCGCGGCGCAGGTCGCCGACATGCCGTCGTTCGGCGAAGTGGTGAAATCGGGCTGGCACTTCCCGATCCCGCTGATTTTCCTGGTGACCACTCTGGCGTGGCCGGAGTTCTTCCAGATCCCGATCGAGCGTGCTGCCATCTACGCGACGGGCATCCTCATCGTGCTGTCGATGGCTTTCGGCTATCGCGGCAAGCGCGTGACGCCGGCCGAGATGCTGCGCGCCATCCTCGACACCGGCCGCGCCGCACTGGACATCATCCTGATCGGCGCCGCCGCCGGCATGGTGGTCGGCGCGCTCAACATTTCCGGCATCTCCTTCGGCCTGACACTGCAGCTCATCGCGCTCGCCGGCGAAAACCTGTTCGTGCTGCTGCTGCTGACGGCGATCATCTCCATCATCCTCGGCATGGGCATGCCGACGGTCAGCGTCTATGTGCTGACCGCTTCGCTGCTGGCGCCGTCGATCATCAAGCTCGGCGTGTCGCCGATGGCGGCGCACATGTATGTGATGTATTTCGGCATGCTGTCGATGATCACGCCGCCGGTGGCCATCGCCGCTTATGCCGCGGCCAACATCGCCCGCGTGCCGGGCTGGAACGCCGGCTGGATGGCGGTGGTGGTGGGATGGAGCACGTTCTTCATCCCGTTCCTGTTCGTCACCGAACCGTCGATGCTGATGAACGGCACCTGGCCGGTGATCGCCTGGAACCTCGCCCGCAACGTGCTCGGCATCGTCGTCGGCACCGCGGGCATCGTCGGCTTCATGTTCGCGCCGCTGCCAACGGCCCTGCGGCTCGCCTTCGGCGCCGCCGGCGTCGCCATCCTCATCCCTCCGCACGTCTTCCCCGGCGCCGAGTGGCTCGACTGGGCCGGCCTCGGTGGCGCCGTGCTGCTGCTGGCGTTCAACTGGCTGCAGGGCCGCGCCCACAAGCAAACGGCGCCGCAGGTGGCGGCGCCGTAATCTGGCTTATCCCGGACGCGACGCGGCACGGAGCGCAGCGACGTGATGCGTCGCAGAGCCGGGACCGTTAAGAATTCCAACGCGCTAAGGTCCCGGTTCTGCGGCGCGTCATTGCATGCCGCGCCGCGCCCAGGACAAGCGGCCTACTGACCCTCCCGCCAGATGCCGAGCGACTCCTGGGCCGGACGGTCCGAGATCGAGAACAGCACGGCATCGCCGTTGCCCTTGACCTCGTGGCTGTAGCGCTTCCACGGCGGGATCACGAAGACGTCGTTGACGCCCCAGTCGAACGGCTGGCCGTCGATCATGGTGCGGCCTTCGCCTTCGGCGACGCAGAACACCGTGCCGTCGGTCGAGCGGTAGGGTTCGCCTTTGAACCCCTTGGGCAGCAGCGCCAGATGTGCACCCATGGTCGGCAGCACCGGCCCGCCATTGATCGGGTTGGCGTAGCGCAAGCGCGCGCCGTGGCGCTTGTCCACGTCGCCGGTCTTCTTCATGCGCTCGAGGATTGGCTTCATCTTGCGGTACGGATAATTGATCACCGGCGTACGGTTGGTGACCGCCGGCATGCCGTCCGGCAGCACGCCGGTGGCGAAACGCTCGAACGAGTCGCCATCCTCGTGGTTCACGTTCTGCATCTTCTCGTCGAAGTGGTTGGCGAACGAGGTCTGGAAGTGATTGACGATGTGCATGTCGAGCACGTCGAGCCACATCACCGGCTCCTTGCCGGGGTTGCCGTGATCGTGCGGCGCCCAGTTGGCGGTGATGATGAAGTCGCCATGCTCCATCGACGACTTCTCGCCCTCGACCGCGGTGTAGGCGCCCTCGCCCTTGAGCACGAAGCGGATGGCGGAGGCGACATGCTGATGCGCCTCGGCGATCTCGCCCGGCATGATGAGCTGGATGCCGGCGAACAGCGAATTGGTGATCTTGGACTTGCCGGGATCGCCGGGGTTCTCCAGCACCAGCACGCGGCGCTCGGCTTCCTCGGCGGTGATGACGTCACCGGCCTCGAGCATGTATTTCTCGACCTGCGGGAATTTCCACAGCGCCGGCACCATCTGCGACTTCGGTTCCGGCGTCACCAGACCCTTGAGCACTTCCCAGAGCGGCGCCAGATTGTGGCTGCGGATCTTCTCGTAATAGGCCTGCCGCGAGCCTTGAATATTGTGCTTCGGATTGGCCTCGGTCGTCATCGACATGAGTTCACTCCCTGGCGGCGAATGGCTCCGCCGGACTGCTGATTTTGACGGTTCTTATAGCGCAATTGCGGCGCCCGGAACATGCCCGGCCGGCCGCCCCGCCATGCGCGGAACGATAATTCCGGGCCCGCTCAGTTGTTCACCGAGCCGCCGTCCACCACCAGCGACTGGCCGGTGACGAAATTGCTGTCGTCGGAGGCGAGGAACACCAGCGCGCCGAGCAGGTCTTCGGGATAGGCGTCGCGCTTGAAGGCGCGCGTGTTGCGGATCTTGACCCGCTCCTCTTCGATGTGGGCGGTGTTGGTCAGCCCGGTGTCGGACAGGATCAGCCCCGGCGACAATGTGTTGACGCAGATATTGTGCTCGCCCAGTTCGCGCGACAGCGCGCGCGTGAAGGCGATGATCGCGCCCTTGGAGGTCACGTAAGGCAGCATGCGCGGAATGCCCTTGTAGGGCGTGCCGGAGGCGATGTTGATGATCTTGCCGCTGCTCTGTCCGATCATGTGCGGCGCGACGTGGCGCACCGTGAGGTAGCTGCCCTTGATGTTCACGGCCATGACCTTGTCCCACAGCTCGGCGTCCCACTCGTCGAAGGCGCGCGGCGTCAGCACCGAATAGAGCGCGGCGTTGTTGACGAGGATGTCGATGCGGCCGAAGACCTTGATCGTCTCCGCCACCATCGCCTTGACCGAGGCCTCATCGGCGACGTCGCAGATGGTGGCGGCGGCCGTACCGCCGGCCTTGCCGATCTCGGCGACGACATCGGCGCCTTCGGCAACGTCGGCGATCATCACCCGCGCGCCCTGCGCCGCCAGCGCCAGCGAGTAGTGGCGGCCGATGCCCTTGGCGCCGCCGGTGACGATGGCGACCTTGTTCGCAAGCCGTGACACGCGGGCTCCCATTGTCGTGACGATGATCGTCTACGACCAGAATTTTACTCTGAAGGAGCGAAAGTCAATCGCACATAACGCTCTTCGCATTGAGCGAAAGCGCAGGCAGCAGTCCAGCCCGAGTGAATGTAAAAAAAGCACCGTCCCGATTAAGGGCGACTAGAGGAAAGGCCAATAAGCAACAGCCACTCCCATCGCTATCCACAGTACCGACGCAACAAGAAAGAAACCGATCGGCATACTCACCACCCCGTCCATGACGAACGCGAAAGGGATCCACTAGCGTCGAAGGTAAACGCTAGGGACTAAAATCAGCGCCAGAGAGCCCTAGACGCCGGCCAAGCAGGCTCCAGCCGGCAGCATATTTTGACCAAAATCGATGCTGAACGCACCTGGATTTTCCTACGCGCCATAGTTGAACTACAAAATGTTTCTGCTAAGATTACGGTTTATTCTGATGTTGAGATGTATTTACGCGTGAGAACCCGATGTCTGAGAAACGGTTTTGTCGCTGCGGAGAGCCGATGTACGCCGCCGGCGACAACTTCGCCGCAAATCACACTGGGGTAAAGGTCCGTGTCTTCAATTGCGATCGCTGCGCGCATGAGCTGCGGCTGACTGAGTGGGCCACAGATTATCAAGTCGATTCCGCAGAGCGCAGCACTTTATAGATTAGAGGGAACGAAGTTGCCGTCCGAGAAAAGCCTCTATCGCGCCTCACTAATTTTTCGTTTCACTTCGGTGCTTTTCATTTGCGTTATGCTGTAGGTAAGCACGGAGGTTTCCCAAGAGATGACCAGTAAGGCCTTTAATTCCACCGATAAGTACGTCGGCGCTCGCCTTCGGATGCGCAGGCTCATGTTGGATTTGAGCCAAACCGAGGTTGCGGACCACGTCGGTCTAACATTTCAGCAAATTCAAAAATATGAAAAGGGCTTCAATCGAATCAGCGCGAGTCGACTTCAGCAGTTCGGCACGCTTCTACATGTTCCGGTCTCTTTTTTCTTCGAAGGTGCTCCCAGCCAAAATGAAGGCCACCGTTCAACCGGAAGATCTTTAGAAAACGAGTTCATCGATTTTCTTTCTACCTCCGAAGGGCTGGCGATTGCAAAGGCGTTTGTAGCTATCAAAAACCCTTCGTTACGCAGATCAATTGTTTCCATGGTCGAGAAAATCGCAAACGAGAGCGACCGGAGGAAAGCAAGCTAAGGTCACGCAGGGAAACCGAGCCAGATCACCTCCTCACCCCAACAGCAGCCCTCGTCATCAGCCATTAACGCGGTGGATGAAAGCAGCAAAGCCGGCGAGCTGGGTCTTGATGATGTCCCGGGTTGGCTGATCGGTCAGTTCGAGCGTGTCCTTGTCGAACTTGGTCGGCGCGAAGGACACGAAGATCTCGGGCGTGCCGAACAGGAAGACGTTCAGGTAGGTCAGCGACTGCCGCATGTGATACTGCATGCGCGAGCCGCCCAGCGGACCGCCGCTCGCCGACTGCAACGCCACCGGCTTTTCCTTGAACGGCTGATCCTTCATGCGCGAGACCCAGTCGAGCGCGTTCTTCAGCGCACCGGGGATCGTCCAGTTGTATTCCGGCGTGACGATGATCACACCGTCGGCGTTGCGCACGGCGTCGGCCAGCGCCTGAACCGGCGCCGGGAAGCCGTCGATGTCCTGGATGTCCTGATTGTAGAACGGGATGGTGTCGAACGGCGGCGCCTCGGTGAAGGTCATGCCCGATGGCGCCAGCGCCGGCAGCGCCCGCACCAGCGCGTGGTTATAGGAGTTCTTGCGCAGCGATCCGCAGATCGTCAGCACCTTGAGCTCACCGGCCATGTCGTCCTCTCATCCTGTTGCGCGCATACAATGCAAAGCGCGCGCCCCATGATCGTCACGGGACGCGCCATTGTCGAATTCAGACGACCAACGCCATGAGCGGCGCCTTCGTTCACTTCTCGTCGGCGATGCCGTTCTTGAGAACGCCGATGCCGCCGATCTCGACCTCGATGGTGTCGCCAGCCTTCATCCACACCGGATCCGGCTTGCGCGCATGACCCACGCCCGACGGCGTGCCGGTGAAGATGATGTCGCCCGGCTCCAGCGTCATGCCTTCAGTGAGATAGACCAGCGACTCCGCCACCGGGAACATGAAGTGGTCGGTGTTCGAGGATTGCATCGTATTGCCGTTGAGGCGGCTTTCGATCTTGAGGCCCTTGCCGCCGCGCGGCAGCTCATCGGCCGTCACCATCCACGGGCCATAGCTGCCGGTCTGGTCGAAGTTCTTGCCCATGCCCCACTGCGTGGTGTGGCGCTGATATTCGCGGATCGAGCCTTCCATGCCGCAGGTGTAACCGGCGACGCTGTCGGCGGCGTTGTCCAGCGTCAGGTGCCGCGCGCGCTTGCCGATGACGACGACGAGCTCCGCTTCGTAATCGAACTGGATCGACTTCTTCGGCCGGATCAGCGGCGCGCTGGGCGCCGTGAACGAGCTCATGACGCGGAAGAAGATCGACTGGAATTTCGGGATGTTGTCCTTCTGCGGACCTTCCTTGACGTGATCGAGGTAGTTGAGCCCGAGGCAGATCACCTTGCCCGGGTTCTGCACCGGTAGCGCAAACTTGACGCCGGCGAGCGGGCGGCGCGCCGAGGCGGGCGCCTTCTTGACCACATCCGCCAGGGTCTTGGTCTCTCCGCCAGCGCGCAGGAAGGCGCCGAGCTCCGTGGCGAGCTTGCTGTCGGCCGCGTTGACGTCGACGACGGTGTCGCCGTCGATCACGCCCATGCGAACGCCGTTGTCGGTTTCGAAATTGACGATCTTCATTGTGCCTCACCCAGACTGTTCAAATGCCGCTTGCCACGCGCGCGGACGCGCTGCGAGGCTTAGCGCACTGGGAGGCATCCCTTCAACTGCCTGAAGGGCCCACGTTTTTCGGATGGCGGAACGGTGGGCCGCGACGCGGCGCGCCGGTTCAGCGCTTTGGCTGCTCGGACAGCGAGAAGGCCTGGATCGAGAAGCGACAGTCGTTGTCCATCCAGACCCCGGCCGGCTCCCAGCCCACGCCACGGGCGAGCGCGGCCAGCGACTCCGGCGTGTATTTGTAGCTGCTCTCGGTGTGGATGGTCTCGCCGGCGCGGAATTCGAAACAGCCGCCTGCGACCTTCACCTTCTGCCGCTTGAGGCTGGCGAGATGCATTTCGACGCGCTGGCGCTCGCGGTTGTAGAAAGCGTGATGCTCGAAGCTGTCGAGATCGAAGTTGCCGCGCAGTTCGCGGTTCATGCGCACGAGCAAGTTCATGTTGAATTTCTCGGTGAAGCCCGCGGCGTCGTTATAGGCCTCGTTGAGAATTTCGGCTTCCTTCACCAGGTCGGCGCCGATGATCATCTTGGAACCGGGGCCGAGGGTCTTGGCGGCATTGCGAAGGAACGCCGCCGCCTCGTGCGGCTCGAAATTGCCGATGGTCGAGCCGGGGAATAAGCCGATGCGCGCCGGCGCCTCGACGGCTTCCTTCGGCAGTTCGAAAGGCTGCGTGAAATCCGCGGTGATCGGCACGATCTTGAGCGAGGGAAAGTCCGGTTGCATTTCAGCGGCTTCCTGCTCGACCATCGGTCCGCAGATATCGACCGGGACATAGACCGCGAGCTCGGGCGCGGCGGCCAGCAGAAGGCGCGCCTTCTGGTTGGAGCCGGAGCCAAACTCGACGATGGCCGCGCCCGGCGGAATGAGCTGCGCGATCTCGGCGCCGCGCTCGCGCAGGATGCTCATTTCGCAGCGCGTCGGATAATACTCAGGCTGCTCGGTGATGCGCTCGAACAGCTCCGAACCGACGGCGTCGTAGAAATACTTCGGCGACAGCCGCTTGCGCTGCTGGCTCAGGCCTTTGAGAACATCGGCCTCGAAAGCCGACTGTTCGTCGTCCGCCGGGGCAATAGACTGGGTACGTGCCAAAGCGACCATAAGGCCCTCTCAAATCCGAATGCGGAGTGTTAATTCCGTGGCCGGCGTCCGGTTCAGGGAAATTCGGCCAGACGCAGGCCGCTGAACTGCCAGCGCGCCGCCGGCGGAAAGAAATTGCGGTAGCTCAAACGCTCATGCCCCTCGGGGGTTGCCAGCGACGAGCCGCGCAACACCATCTGTCCGCTCATGAACTTGCCGTTGTACTCGCCCAGCGCCCCGTCGATCGCCCGGTAGCCCGGATAGGACAGATAGGCACTCCGCGTCCATTGCCAAGCGCCGCCGAAGGCATCGGCCAGAGCGCCGGACCGGGCGGAAGTCTCCCATTCCTGCTCGCTGGGCAGGTGTTTGCCGGCAAACCGGGCGAAAGCGTCGGCTTCGTAATAGCTGACATGCAAAACTGGCGCAGCAGCGTCCACAGGCTTGAGACCACCAAGGGTCATGATCTGCCAGGTTCCATCTTCCTGGCGCCAGTAACCCGGGGCCTCCCAGCCCTCCCCCTGTACCGTCGCCCAACCGTCCGACAGCCACAGCGACGGCGTGCGGTAGCCGCCCGCTTCGATGAATTCGAGCCACTGGGCATTGGTGACGAGATGGCGCGCGATCCGCATCTTCGGGATCAGCGCGTCGTGGCGCGGCAGTTCGTTGTCGAAACAGAAGCCGGAGTTATCGTGGCCGATCGGCTGGATGCCCGAGGGCACGTCGACGAAATCGTCCACCGCTCGCAGCGCGCTCGCCGCGCCCGGCATGCGCCAATCCGGATTGTAAGCGGGATTGGTCGGGTTCTGCGCGAAGGCGTGCAGGATGTCGGTGAGCAACAGCTCCTGATGCTGCTGCTCGTGATTGAGACCGATCTCGAGAATTTCGAAAACGCGCGGTGCATCCTGCGCCGTGACGTTGGCGATCAGCTTCTCGACCGCCGCATCGACATGCGCGCGATAGCGCGTGACCTCTTCGCTGTTCGGCCGCGTAATCAGCCCGCGCTGCGGCCGCGCATAACGCGGACCGGCGGCGACGTAATAGGAGTTGAACAGAAACGGAAAGCGCTCGTCGAAGATCTTGTAGGATGCATCGAACTCGCGGACGAGAAATGTCTCGAAGAACCACGTGACATGCGCGCGATGCCATTTGGTCGGTGACGCATCCGCCATCGACTGCACGATCTGATCTTCGGGCGAAAGGAACGAGGCGCGATGTTCGGTTTCGCCGCGCACGCGGCGATAAGCGGACAGCCATTGGCCGCGCTGGTCGTCGAGATCTGGCTTGGTATGCAACGCGCCGGTCATCGACGACTTTGCGGTTTGGGCCATGAACGGGCCTCCGTATCGGTAATCTGACAATGTCCCCGGGGAGGGAAATTTCTATGTAAGTCCCTGCTGGGGAATTTCCATCTCAACAAAGACGGCTGACGTTGCAAATAGTTCCACTTCCAAAATTCACACACAAGGCGGGGCGGGTTCACATTTGGGCCGGCCGGCCCTGAGGCGGGGCGAAATTTAGCGGCCGATTTACCCGCCAGCTCAAGGTGATAGCCTAGGTTGCCCCCCGATGAGCCGATGCGCTTCCGGTCTTCGGAGGCTTTGAGCGAAGTCTGTGCAAATCGCGATGGCAACCTCCCGACCGTGCTATGCTGGGGCGCAACATTCAGCGGGACAAGGGGCGTGGTGTACTACTTGCCCGTCCCACTCGCTGGGCTCGGCGCTCGGGGCGCCATTTGCTTATCAATGTAGGCTTGATAGCGAGGATCATCAGGCCTTGGCGGCGCGTCGTCCGGCAAGCCGCCCATCCAGTGCGGCATCGTGTCGGCTGTCTTTTCAGACAACCAAGTATTTATAGAGCCGCACCCAGATATAAGTAGCGCAAGCGAGATTGCCGCCAACCTCAGAAATATTCGCAAAATTTCCTCCACGCTATAGACGGAATCTATCAAGTGCCATCACTCAATCAAGAGTTGAATATCAATCATCGCGCTTATTCGATAGGATTTAATTGAACTGGGCAATCCTTAAATGCCGGGTACAACAAGGCATGCGGGTTAATGGCAGACAGTATCGTACGGTGTGGGTCGGTGACAACGGCCGATCCATCGAGGTTATCGATCAGGCTAGCTTGCCCCACCGATTCGTCATCGTGTCGCTGCGCACTCTCGACGATGCTGCCCGCGCCATTAGATCGATGCAGGTGCGCGGCGCGCCGCTGATCGGCGCGGCGGCTGCCTATGGTATATGCCTGGCCGTGGCGACGGATGCATCCGACCAGGCACTCGATCGCGCCTATGACATGCTCCTTGCCACCCGGCCGACAGCAGTCAACTTGCGATGGGCGCTCGACGAGATGCGCCGTACGTTGCGTAACCTGCCGCGGGAAGGGCGTGCCGCCGCTGCCTACAAGCGCGCCGGCGAAATCGCCGACGAGGACGTCGCTGCAAATTCGGCGTTGGGCGAACGCGGAGCCGCGATCCTGCACGATCTCGCCAGGAAGAAGAACGGCGCGCGTCTCAATGTGCTGACGCATTGCAATGCCGGCTGGCTGGCGACGGTGGACTGGGGCACGGCGTTGGCGCCGGTTTACAAGGCGCACGATGCCGGCCTGCCGGTCCATGTCTGGGTCGATGAGACGCGCCCGCGAAATCAGGGCATGAGCCTCACGGCGTGGGAGCTCGGCCAGCACGGCGTCCCGCACACAGTGATCGCCGACAATGTCGGCGGGCATTTGATGCAGCACGGCATGGTCGATGTCGCCATCGTCGGTACCGACCGCACCACGGCGCGCGGCGACGTCTGCAACAAAATCGGCACGTATCTCAAAGCGCTGGCGGCGAAGGATAACGATGTGCCGTTCTATGTCGCCGCGCCGTCGCCGAGCATCGACTGGACGATCAGGGACGGCGTGCGGGAAATCCCCATCGAGGAGCGCAGCGGCGCAGAACTCTCGCACATCAGCGGCCGCCTGCCCGACGGCTCGGTGGTCGAAGTTGATATCGCGCCAGAAGGCAGCGCCATGGCGAACTACGCGTTCGACGTGACGCCGGCGCATCTCGTCAGCGGATTGATTACCGAACGCGGCGTTTGCGCGGCTTCGGCAGACGGTCTGCGCAGCCTGTTTCCCGACCGCGCGCCGAAGGACTGAAGGGCAAGCCGATGCAGAACCTGTGGTCCGACCAAGATGCGCGCGCGGCGATCGAGAGCTACGCCGGGCAAGGCGTCAACGAGGACCTCGCGCTGCGCACCTATACGACGCGGCTGCTCGGCGGCGAACCGCGCCTGGTCCAGCACGGCGGCGGCAACACGTCGGTGAAGACCACGGTGACCGATCGTCTCGGTCGCACCATCGACGTTCTGTGCGTGAAGGGATCGGGCTGGGACATGGGCACGATCGAGCCGCCGGGTCTGCCCGCGGTGAAACTTGGCCCGCTGCTCGAACTTGCCGCACTCGACGCCCTGAGCGACGAGCACATGGTCAACCTGCAACGCACCAATCTGATCGATGCGGCCTCACCCACCCCCTCGGTCGAGACGCTGCTGCACGCCTTCATCCCGCACAAATTCGTCGATCACACCCACGCCAACGCCGTGCTGTCGCTGTGCGATCGGCCGGACGGCATGGAATTGTGCCGGCGAGTGTTCGGGCCGAAAGTGCCGGTCATACCGTTCGTGATGCCCGGCTTTGCGCTGGCGAAGAAGGCGAAGGAAACCTTCGACGCCAATCCCGACTGCATCGGCCTGATGCTGCACAAGCATGGCATCTTCTCGTTCGGCGCGAGCGCGCGCGAGGCCTATGATCGCATGATCGAGCTCGTCGGCCTCGCTGAGAAAGAACTGGCCAAGGGCGCCGGCAGGACTTTGGTGCAGGTCCAACTGCCGGCCCAGCTTGCCGGCGCTGGCGACATCGCGCCGATCCTGCGCGGCCTGCTGGCGGCGCCGATCGACAAGGGCGAAGGACGTTATGCGCGTGTCGTCCTCGATCATCGCGCGACGCCCCGGGTAATAGAATATGTGAACGGCTCCGAGCTTGCACGCTGCAGCCAGCAAGGACCGGTGACGCCGGATCACGTCATTCGCACCAAACCGCGTCCCGTCATTCTTCCTGCCCCCGAGGCCGGCAAGCTCGACGAGTTCGCCGAGGCGGCGCGCGCCACAATCGAGAAATTCCGCGCCGATTACCGCGCCTATTTCGAACGTCACAACGCCAACGCACGGCCGAAGAAGAAGCCGCTCGACGATACGCCGCGTGTTCTCCTGGTGCCGGGCCTTGGTCTGTTCGGCGTCGGCCCGACGGCGAAGGATGCCGCTGTCACTGCTGACATCGCCGAGACCTGCGCTTCCGTCGTCCTCGATGCGGAAAAGACCGGACGCTTCGAGACCATCACCGAAGCCGATCAGTTCGACATGGAATACTGGTCGCTGGAGCAGGCCAAGCTCGGTAAATCATCGCCGAAGCCGCTGCGGGGCCAGGTCGCCGTCGTTACCGGCGGCGCCGGCACCATCGGGAAGGCAACCGCCGCGGCTCTCAAGCGCGAGGGCGCGGAAATCGCGCTGTTCGACCTCGACGCCGACGCCGTGAAGGCCGCGGCCAAAGCGCTTGGCGGCTTCGCAGTCGTCTGCGATGTGACCGATCGTTCGTCGGTTGATCGCGCGTTTGAAGCCGTGACCGCCACATTCGGCGGCGTCGATATCCTGGTGTCGAATGCGGGTGCCGCCTGGCAGGGCCGCATCGGCGACGTCGATGACAGCGTGCTGCGCAAGAGCTTCGAGCTCAATTTCTTCGGTGCGCAGAACGTCGCGCAGGCCGCGGTGAAGATTATGCTGACGCAGGCGACTGGCGGCACGCTCCTGTTCAACATCTCGAAGCAGGCGGTGAACCCGGGCCCGAATTTCGGCCCCTACGGCCTGCCCAAGGCGGCCGCGCTGGCGCTCATGAGGCAATACGCCATCGACTACGGCACCGACGGCATCACCGCCAACGGCGTGAATGCCGACCGCATCCGCTCGGGTCTGTTGACCGATCAAATGGTCGATTCGCGCTCCAAGGCGCGCGGCGTCACCGAACAGAACTACATGAGCGGCAACTTGCTCGGCCGCGAGGTGCGCGCCGAGGATGTCGCCGACGCCTTCGTATCGCTGGCGCTGGCGCGCAAGACCACCGGCGCGGTGCTCACGGTCGACGGCGGCAATGTCGCCGCAGCGCTGCGCTAGACCTTCAGCGTCAACCCGGCAGCGACCGCGTCTGTGCGGAAAGCCTTCACGGCCGCAAGCGACAGTTCGGCGCCGGTCTTGGTGCCGAGGTTCGGCAGCTTCTTGAGAACGTCAAACGGCGCGGTGATGATGTGGCAGCCCATTTCATCGGCCTCGACGACATTGAAGACTTCACGGGTCGAGGCCCAGATGACTTCCACCGTCTTGGTCGCGCGCGCGCGAGCAATCGCCCGCTGCATGATCGGGCGGTAGTCGATGCCGAAGTCGCCGAGGCGGCCGGCAAACACTGACACCACAGACGGCGCGCCGCCGTCGAGTGCGGCGACACCCTGCTCAGCCTGCTCTTCCGTAAACATGGCCGTCAGGTTGATCTTGATGCCTTCGTGCGACAGCTTGCGCACCATGTCGAACAGGGGCTCGTTGCGCGTCGTCGTCACTGGCAGCTTGACGTAGACGTTGCTGCCCCAGCTGTTGATGACGCGGGCCTGCGCTTCCATTTCCGAAATATCGTCGGAGAACACCTCGAAGGAGATGTGCCGGTCGGGTACGGCAGCCACGAGATCGCAGCCGAAGGCGGCGTAATTCTTCACGCCGGCCTGCTTGAGCAACGAGGGGTTGGTGGTGAAACCGGCGATCCACTTGTTTTTCGCCATTTCCACGATCTGCGCCTTGTCGGCGCCGTCGGTGAACAGCTTCACTCTCAAACCGGCTAGCGTTTTAGTCATCACGTCAGGCCTCCCGAACTCAAGGTTCTTCATCCCTCTTTCGACCAATTGATTTTACCCGCGTGATGGTTCGCACGTCTAGCAAACCGACGCCAGTCGGAACTGCCACGAGGGCACCAATGAATAGCCAGAAGGTTCGCTGGTAGAACATATCGGCAGGCAACCCCATAACCGTCATCACAGTAAGCAACAAGACAATCGTTAACGACACCCGATCCGTGCGGGCAGTCGAGATTTCCCGTTTCAATACATAGGCCACTGGGAACAAAAAAACTACGAAACCAATCAGCCCCGTCTCTGCAAGCAGCCAAACAAAACTCGAATGAATCACAAGAGGCTGCCCTTCGAAAGACAGGTGACCTTCGTTTCGAAAAGCTCCAAGTCCCGCGCCAAATATGGGATTTTCGAAAAAGAGGTACGCCCCCCCCTGTATCGTTAGCATTCGCTCTGAAAGGTTACGCGGATCGATCACAAGCTGCGAAATGACGGTTGCCTCACCGAGCAGCCTAAAAAACGAAAAAGCGAAGACAATACAAATAAGCGCCCCAAGCGAGAACGCCCATCCGTGACGAGCTCGAACCAACAGAGGCACTATGGCCAAAACGCAAAAAGCAATCAAACCGGAGCGCGAAAACGTCAGCACAAGTGCCGTCGCTGCGATAGCAGCCGCGACAGCGAACACGCGGTCGCGATAGAGACGCAAGCCCATCAAAAGTGCCATTGCTATGAGAATCTGGAAAGCAAACGCGTTTCTGTTCTGGGCCATGCCTTGAAGTGCATTAGGCGCAATAAATTCGATGCTTAACTTGTGAAATGAGCTAAAACCAACAAGAAAAACTTCGATTGCGGCTACCCCCCCGAGCGCAGCTATGTATGCCTTAGCTAAGATGTTTGGCCCCGAATTTGGCAGCTCTCTCACGATGAGCGCGCCAGTGGCAGCATATGCCATGAGCACAAACCATCCCAAATAGCGATTAGTTAGCGCCCAAGCCGTGAGTCCAAACCGGTCGGCACCAACGACGAGAGATATTGTCAGCACGACAACAGCCGTTAGCGCCGCGGCCACAACATGGCGATAACGCCAGCGCGCACGTACTTTCAACGACGCTCGCTGAGTTAGAAAAAGGGCGCCCCCCAAGAGAGCCACGGGGTCGGCCAAGTTCACGTTAATGAAATTTTCTTTAACCGGCAGGTGCACGTTAAACAGCGCAGCGACAGCGGTCAAAATCGGCACCGCAACAAAAAGCATTCCGGGCTGCGGCCAATAATTTGTAGAAGGTCGAAGCGATTGATGTTGATCGCGGAACATGAGGAACGGCAGTGTCGCGGCAGCGCCTACTGCTGCCACGATCATAGAGCTCAACCCAATCAAAACGGCTACCACGAGGGCTTTGGCCGACGTAAGACCCACAGCGCCTAAAGCCGCAACAGCACTCAACTCTCGTATTCCCCATCCTGCTAAGCTGATGGGAACGCTGGCCGCGAACATGACGATCAGCGCCGCCGCAAGAATTGAGAATACAGGCAACTCAGGCGAGAGCGATTTTGCTGCAATAATGTAGGCGGCAACCATCGGAATTTGCACCCCTAGCGACAACACTAGAGACACAGCCCACAGCCGCGCCGTTCGAATATTCAGTTTGGGCAAAATCAATGGAGTCGCGCCGCTTAGCCAGGTGCCGACGCAAAGTGCTAGGATACCTACGACAGCAAGCTTGAGCAGCGCGTCAGCTCCAGCATCCCGATTGAAATATATATGTCCGAATATGATAAATGCACCACCCCCAGCACCTACCAGCGAAATCATTGCCGCAGTTATTCGCTCATTCGCAGTCACAAGAACCGCGCTAGAAATCGAGCTGCCGAGACGGGACATCAGAGCGCCTCTGGCCATCAGCTGGCCGGCAATTTGGAAGAATATCGCTCCCGCTACATTTCCGGCACTGACGATCGCGAGGGATTCTAGCGCGCCAAATGACGCTCCGAAATAATTGGAAATCACCCTGAAACGAAGCGCGGCTAACAGGAGGTTCAGAGCCAACGCGAAAGCCACTGCCAATAAGACGGAGGGAGACAAAGCGCTGAGAGCGGACCATATTCCCTCATCTGCCGAATGCCATCCGAGATATAACGCCCCGGCCAGAACGACCGTTGAGAGAATAACCCGAATTATTGTACTTCGACGCAGCATGTGATCGGCCAACTTGAGCTAAAAGAAGCAAGCTTCCATCCTTTCGCCGAAGCAAGGATAAATCAATACTTGTACTTGGCGCATCTTGCAGCGTGGAATAGCTTCCTGGTCGCCGGAATAGGAGCAACAACGAAACGGAATTTTCGCCTCTGAGAGGGCCGAACGGGGCGCGGCTGTCTACAATTTACCGCGTCTGTTACCGGCAGGCCGGGCTTGCGCTCGCAATTCTTACGGCGGTGGCGACCCAGACCTTGCCTGCCGGCGGGAAAAATGCGACCAGACAAACTGCCTGTTTTGTCGCGGAACCGATATGCCATTTGACGCATTGGCCTTTTATCGAGCGGAGTTAAATTCCCACCGGGCAGTGGCTGGGGCGACCCAAGAGTCGTTAGTGCAGCCGTTTGCCGAGCTTCTCGCCGCCTGTATAGCTTCCATCAAAGGCAACGGGAAGCTGATGTTTTTCGGCAATGGAGGGAGCGCGGCTGACGCTCAGCACCTCGCCGCCGAATTGACGATTCGCTATAAGACAGAACGTCCGGCGATCGCAGCTATCGCGCTGACCACTGACACGTCAATGCTAACCGCTTGCGGGAATGATCTCGGTTTCGATCATATATTTGAGCGCCAGGTAGAAGCTCTCGGTCGTCCCGGTGATGTTGCGTTCGGCCTTTCTACTTCCGGTTCCAGCCGGAACGTTTTGTTGGCGCTTAAGAAAGCAAAATCGATGGGTATCGTCACCGCGGCTTTCAGCGGCAAAGGGGGCGGCCAGTTGCCAGGGCTCGCAGAGCATTTGCTGGTGGTCCCGTCCGATGTCACCGCGCGCATTCAAGAGATGCATATCACATTGGGTCACATTCTCTGCGCCGCTATCGAAATCGAGCTGGGTTTTGCAGAACACAGGTGATCGCGCTATTTGATGCAAGGGTCTCCGGCACCTTGATCGTCAAGTGCTTATCACTTACCAGCCTAACCCGCACAGAATAGCACCTTCGTCCGCCGATCGAGCATCGCACTCTAAAAGCCGAATGAAAGTCTTCGTTAGGCGCCAAATAGAGATGCTACTTGTTTTACCCGGTGCTGGTAAGTATGGCCCGCAATAATGTGATTATAAGCTTTTGCGGTCATGGCGTCTCGGTAATCTCGGTCGCGAAAGCGAAGCAATACGTCGTCGATGTTCGAAAAGTCTTCGGCTAGAGCAATATAATGCGTGTCGGCTTCCAATATATCGTTGAAGCGACCACGGAACATAATTTGACAAGTGTGCGTGCCGATCGCGTCAAAGTGCCGCGAGCTGATGCATTTCCCATGCGTTGCTGATCTGGGACGGCCGGCGAAGAACCGCTCATAGATGTCTTCGTACGGGACGCGCTCGCTCAATAGGGCCTCATGGCGGACTAAGCCCGCGGCGAGAAGCTTACGCAATGCTGCGCGTATCCACCAGGGCAGTTTGTGTCCAAGAGTACGGAGACGCGAGTCGTTGGCGATGACAATGCCACCGGCATGCCCACGGACAAAATCTCGAATTGCATTCACCGTGGCGTCGTCGCGCTCGATATACCAACTTCCCGCTTCGGTTGAGACAGTTCCTTTACAGCCGTTTAGGAATCTGGCCCAGCCGTCTCTGTCCAATCGTTGGTCGGATATATCCGTGTTGAGACCGAAAAACGAGCCGTTCTGGACAAAGTAATCGCTGATGCGATTGCGATCCGCGTCCCCGAGATGTGGCAGATAACGGACAACACGCGAACCTATATCGATCGCTCGCACGTCTGACGTTGTGGTACTCAGGTAGATCTTATGATTGAGTGCATGTGGAATTGCCACAACGCCCCGAGAGGCGAGATCTCCGAAGAGAAATTCGCCGGATTCTCGAAGCAGCTGCGTGGCGATCCATTCCGGTCGAATATTGGCAAAGGTTGCTCTCTTAGCGGCAATCGGCGAACCTGGAAGGTTAACTTCGTTGCCTACGAAGGTCAGAAGAGGGCTCCGGCGTTCAGCGAGAATGGGTGCGTAACGGTCGACATAAACAGTAGTGTCGCCGTTTGTGGAATGTAGCAGGACTACACCATCGCTAGCCGCCAGTTTCAGCCGAAGATCATGCTCTCTTGCTGGTTTGACAATGTTAAAAAACTGCAATTCGAAACTTGAAGATCCCCTGAAGGCATCGAGCCAGTCGTCGTAGTACGACAGCCGGTCTGTGTAGTCGGCGTAAACGAGCAGAAGTCGGAAGCGGCCGTCAGGCATGTTTCTGCCCTTCCGATTGCTTTAAGTAGCCATCAGAGTCGCCAGAGATCGATGCCGGCCGGCCGCGTCACGCGGTCCAGCTTTGACTTCACGTCGAGAACCGCGCCCTCGCCGCCTTTGAGTAGACGCTGAAGTAGCGGCCAACCTTCGTCGCAATATTCGCGATGCGCCACAGCAAAGACTACTGCATCGGCTGGCAGGAGATCAGCCGCGGCCGTCAGAGACACGCCATATTCGTGACGGACCTCGTCGGCCGACGCCATTGGATCATGAACCTGATAGCGCACCCCGAAGCGTTCGAGCTCCCGAAGGATATCTATCACCTTGGAATTCCTGATATCCGGTACATTCTCTTTGAAAGTCATTCCTAACACAGTGACCAATCGCGACGGTGAGTTGCGCCGCGTTATCATTCGAACGCATTCTTGCGCTATGCGCCTCCCTACATCATCATTGATCCGCCGGCCTGCGAGGATAATGGCCGGATGATATCCCGCTCTCTCAGCGCGGTGTGTTAAGTAGTACGGATCCACACCAATACAATGACCGCCGACAAGGCCGGGCTGATAATTTAGGAAATTCCATTTCGTGGCAGCAGCAGCAAGCACGTCTGCAGTATCGATTCCAAGTACGTGGAATATAGCTGAAAGCTCATTTATAAAGGCAATGTTCAGGTCACGTTGACTGTTCTCGATAACCTTAGCCGCTTCAGCCACTCTGATTGACGGCGCGCAATGAATGCCAGCCGTGATTACCGAGCCATATACGTTAGCTACGATCTCCAAAGCTTCCGTCGTCTGCGCCGAGACAATCTTTGTAATGGTTTCGAAACGGCGTTGTTTGTCGCCAGGATTTATCCGCTCAGGAGAATAGCCCACCAGAAAGTCTTTCCCAGCCTTGAGATTCGACGCCTTCTCAAGAACCGGTATACAGTCTTCTTCCACTGCCCCGGGATAGACCGTCGACTCATAAACGACAATATGACCAGGCTTGAGGATACTGCCGACCGTACGCGAAGCCGAAAGCATGGCCGTAAGGTCGGGGCGATGCGCGTCATCGACCGGGGTTGGCACGGTCACAATATGAAAATCAGCCGCGGCTAGGTCTGTTGGATCGCTACTAAAAGAGAGAGATGGAAGCCTCAGCTCGTGCGACTCAACCTCCAAGGTACGGTCGATGCCCGCTCGCAATTCGCCAATACGCCCCGGATCAATATCAAAACCTACAACCGGCGCGCCGCTCCGCGCAAATGCGACCGCCGCCGGCAGACCGACATATCCAAGGCCGATAATGGATATCTTACGGGCGTGGCCGACCAAATTATCCTCCTACTTCCATATCAAAGCTGCGCCGCCAGAATATCTACCATCTTATCGGCCGCATGTCCGTCGCCATAAGCATCAATGAGCTTACGCTCGCGATAGTCCGGTCCGTTCCACAGCCGGTTCCAGCCGGCCTCGACTGTCTCTACCCATTCAGTCGCGTCGCGCAAGGTGACGCACGGCTTTCGATGGAAATATGCCTCCTTCTGCAAGCCCCCTGAATCCGTCAGGACATTGCGGCAATTGCTTAGCAATGCGGTCATGTCGAGATATCCGACGGGATCAATTGTGCGAAAACCAGAAAGGTCGACGCCAAATCGCGCCGCTGCCTGCCGCGTCCGTGGATGGAGGGGAAGAACCACTGGAAGTTCGCGCGAAGCGACGTTAAGATAGTTGACAACGCGAGCTAGCGCCGCCGGATCGTCGGTGTTCTCGGCGCGATGAATGGTGGCAAGGCTAAAGCACTCTGCTTTCAAGCCGAGCCGAGCCAAAATGCTCGAGTGAGCACGGGCGCGGTCACTCATCATAAGGGTCGTGTCGTACATAACGTCACCGACGTTGTGCACCCCATTAATTACACCTTCGTTCTTCAGATTAGCGACCGCAATTTCGGTTGGACAGAACAGCCAGCGACTGACTTTGTCCGCAAGGATACGGTTAGTTTCTTCGGGCATCTGCTTGAACGAGCGCAGGCCCGCTTCGACATGAGCTATCGGGATATAAAGCTTGGCAGCTACAATAGCGCCTGCCAGTGTCGAATTGGTATCGCCGTATATCAAGACCGCTGCTGGCTTGATAGACAAGACAAGCGCCTCAAGAGCCATCATCATTCGGCCAGTCATTTCGCCATGACCACCCCCATGGACACCAAGATGATGGTGAGGCTTGTCTAACCCAAGCTCGTCGAAAAATACCTCCGACATGGTTCGATCAAAGTGCTGACCGGTGTGAACGACAACTTCTTTCAAATCGGAACGAGCGCGCAAAGCGCGACTGACCGGCGCCGCTTTAATAAATTGCGGCCGTGCCCCTACAATGGATAAAATAGTCTTCATGTCCGACAGCTATACGTATTTTCTGACCTCTGGCAAACGCTCGGCATGACGCGCGATGGCGCTCTTAATCAGATCGAGATTTGCTCGAGTCCAAGCGACCGTTTCTTTAAGGCCAGTGTGGAGAGGAGTAACAGCAACGAATCCTATCGTCTCGCGCGATTTTGTCGGATCGCCAAACCGACGGCCAGAATTGTCCCAATCGCGTGGCGCGACAATGTCAGGTGGATTTTCGTTCCCAGTTAAGTTGTTCACCGCGGATGCGAGATCGCGAATGCGCGTCTCACGGCCGCTACCAAGGTTGTAGGCCTCCCCTGCAGAGCCGTAGGCAGCCACGCGCATCAACCCTTCAACTAAGTCGTCGACAAAAATAAAGTCGCGACCGTCGAGGCCACCATTAATTAGCGGCAATGCCTCGCCGTGGAGGGCCTTGAAAATAAAGGTAGGCGTAACGTTTCGCCACACCGTGTGCGGGGTGCCGCGCCAACGGCCAGCGCCCAGAATTTCGCGCGGCCCGTAAACGTTTTGAAATCGCGCTTTCACGAAGGGCATTTTATAGCGCCGAAAATAGTAATTTCCGTACATCTCGCCGACGATCTTCGAGATGGAATATGGGCTGTCGTGAAAAAGCTCGACGTTCGCATCTTCCGAGGTCGCCGCCGGTTCGTCACGCGTCTTTTTCGCAACGGCGCACCCGGCTGCCGCATATACTACCTTCGTTAGTGACTTGAAATCTTTTAAACGCTCGAAAAGCTTCAAAGAGGTAATCGTATTATTGTCGTGATCGGCGATCGGATCGGCAATGGAGGACTGGTTGCCGTGGTAGCAAGCGAGATGGAATGCGAAGTCGAGGTCGCGCGGCAGACTGCGCAACACTTCGCTTTCTGTGATGGAAGCCTCAATGAATTTTACGTTTTGGTTATCGGGAATGGAGCGGCGGTCACTCGACAATAAGTTGTCGACTACGACAATTTGTTCCGGGTGGTCGTTCAACAATCTCCGTACGAGATTGGAACCCACGAAGCCGGCTCCGCCAACTACGAGAATGCGCGCACCACTAAAGTTTGGAAGAGTTTTCTTCGCCGCATCGTCGATCATGATTGCGATCCAAGACTTACTTGCGGCTTCAAATGCGAACGAATCCCAGATACACCATGAGCATCGTACCATCTCACCATGTCGGCAATGGCTTCTTCAAACGAAATGACTGCCTGCCAGCCGAAGGCTTTCTTTGTTTCCGATGGATCTAACACTACATTTTCGACGTCGTCTTCGCTCACCGGGCGAATATCGAGCGGAGCCGGCACCGATACCCCTAAGGTGCGGGCAATGGCGACTAGGACTTCCTCAATGGAGTGCCCGCGACCGGGCCCTAAATTGAAAATCCCGACAGGAGCTGAAGGCCGCAGAGCCAAATCCATAAAGCTTAGAAAATCCGACATGGCAAGGAAATCGCGCACCGCGGTTGTGCAAAAGACACTCTTCCCCGCTTTTAGTCGCTGGTAAAATGTAGGAATGGCACCGATTGTTAAACGCGGACCGATCACGCTAGCCAGCCGAATTGAAATGAATGGCAAGCCACTCGCGGCTATGTAGGCCTCGCCGGCAGTCTTCGAAATGCCGTAACTCGCTACCGGATTGCAAGGGTGATCGACGGGAATAGGCAGCTTCTGCGGTGGGCCGTAACATAGCGACGTCTGAAAATTGACAAAGCGCTCGACGTTCATCACCCGCGACGCTTCGATGAGGTTAATTGCACCGATAATATTCGTCGCAACATCACCTCTTAAGTCATTCGGATCTTGGTAGGCAGCGGCGGAGTGCACGACATGAGTTGGTGCAAAATCTGAAAATACCCTTTCCACCAAAGCCCGGTCGGCTACATTCCCCTCGACCACTTGCAGTGCGGGCGCGTCAGACTGCAGGGCTTCGCGAGCACCAGTCGCAAAATCATCGATGGCAAGAACATCGTGACCTTGCGGCAACCAGTGTTCGATCAAGTTCGAGCCGAGGCAGCCGGCACCGCCAGTGATAAGAATACGCATCAACGCTCATTCTTTTCAAACTTGAGATGAGTGTATCCGCCCTGCACGCCTTTTTTGCGCCATTCATCAACAGCAAGACGTGCAATTTGAGCGAGCGGAGTAAATTCGATTTCGCCATAATCTTGGAGCGTGCGTGATGGATCAAGAAGGATCGACGCCGCATCATCTGCACCGAGAGGCTTCACTTCCGGTTCCGGCCGGTCGTTGAGCTGCATGGCGTCAACTACCGCGTCATAGAGCTCGCGGATTGCAACGTCTTTGCCGGAAGAAAAATGGTAGGTGCCATGTCCCTTGCCGTCCACAGCGCTAACGACTGTGCGCGCTAGATCGCCCGCAAAGCAGAAATCACGGCGAGCAGGCGTGACAAAGCACTTTTTACCCTCCGAAAGCCGTTGGAAGAATATTGGTAGGGGGCCAGACACGTTGCGGGGACCAATAACGTTAGCGAGCCGAAAGGTCACCCAATCGGTGCCAGAAAATTGGACATAGTGCTCGCCTGCCGTCTTGGATATCGCGTAACTCGAATTCACCGGACAAATCGGATGATCTAGCCGAATTGGGGACTGAATTGGCTTAGTTCCATAGCATAGTGCCGTCTGGAAATATACCAGCCGCTCAACCTTGTGATTCTTGCAAGCCCTGGCAATATTCGCAGTACCTGCCGCATTCACCAAAGCGTCGGTCCCCCAATCCTCTGGGTCCTTGTAGGACGCCGCAGTGTGCACGACTACCTCAGGTTTAAACTCCTCGAACAGGCCATCGACCAGCGCGCCATCTGCAATCGTATCTTCGACAAGCTTTACCTTGTTGTGCTGTGCAAGGTTATCGCGACGACCGGTAGCAAAATTATCAATTGCTAACACATCGTCGCTGCGAGCCGCGAGCATGTCTATTAGAGTCGAGCCGACCTGCCCCGCTCCACCGGTAACAAAAACCTTCATGGGATTGAACCTCTCTTAAGAGCTCATCTAACGCAATCAACGCAAAGGTCCAACCCCGACCAAACGAACAACAGCAAGGTTTTCCCCCATGAAGGTCTCCATCAGGATCCAAGACTGGTCAGTGGCAGTTAGCCTTTTCAGTCAGGGTTGGATTCGGTCTCGGTCTTGACCAATTACGGTACTAAAATACCGCATCGTTGCTCGCTCCTTTAGGGATTTGCATTGCGAGCTTGCGCCCGTATCTCTGCCGAATTGTCGTGGAACGTCCGATGCCAAATCTCCAAACATAATAATCCCCACGTTTTGCGCGAAAATTTCCCAGCTTTATCGAAGTTCGCTAGCACCGCGTTCGCATTCATGAATGGGCGAGTGCGCGCAGCGCTCGAACTGAACATGTCTCCTACAAAATCTCGCAGCTCGTTCCCAAACCATTCCTTTAAGGGCACAGGAAAGCCCATTTTGTCACGGCGGCTGATGATTTCCGGTGGGAGCTTATCGGCGAAGGTTTGCTTCAGCAGATGCTTACTTCGTCCGCCCTGAAACTTAACATCGGCTGGGATGGTGGCAGCAAACTCTACCAATGGATGATCAAGCAACGGCACACGGCTTTCTAAGCCGTGTGCCATACTCATACGGTCTTCGACGTGCAAAAGCGCCGGTAGCAGGCACTTGAAATCGAAATGCGTCATCTTGTCGAAATAAGCTTCGTGCTCAACATTATCCCTGTTGTTGAAGATCGCTTGAAAGGCAGCGTAAACTCGATCTTTATTGAGAGCCATCCAGTCGACCTCTTCAGCCATGTCGCTTGACCGATCTATCAAGCGAAAATACCTGGCATCAAGATTATTGAACAACCCCTCGCGCCAAAATTCCCTCATCATAGGTTTATATTCACGCAGCAAGCCGAGATTGGGCACAATCGACTCGATGGTTACGACATAGTTGCCAGACTTATAGGTCCCTTCAATTGCCGCACTAATGCACTGTTCGAAGTACGCGATCAAGTAACGCGCATATCCGCCAAACTCCTCGTCGCCACCTTGCCCACCAAGAACAACTTTGACACTCTTTGCAGCGAGCGCGGATACCATAAACTGAGGAAATGATCCTGGGCCGGCCACGGGGAAATCGAGGTGCCACATCACTTTTTGAAGGTTGTCTTTAAAATCATGGGCTGTAATGTCGCAAATCTGAAGGTCGATACCTGAAAGTTTCGCCGCCGCTTCAGCGTAGCGAGATTCATCATAGCCTGGATAATCCGTGAAGCGGCCGTGAAAGCCCAGGCGATTCTGAGCGTCCGCGTCAGCAGCTAGACGCGCCATTAGGCTAGAATCGACACCACCCGACAAGTACGCACCCACAGGTACGTCAGAGCGAAGATGCAGGGAAATACTGTCATCAACCAGCTCGCGCAAGCGCCGTTCGAAATAACTTGCGGTATGACTATGATCGATTTCATATCGCACATCCCAATAGCGTCGTAGAGAAACACTTCCACTCTCTGCTATCAACATATGTCCGGCAGGCAATTGATTTATGTGCCGAAAAAGCGTCTTGTCGCCAATTGTGTATTGGAACGTAAGGTACTCCGCGAGTGCATCAGAGTCAGTCTCGATGTCCGGCAAAAAAGGCAATAGCGCTTTTGCTTCGGATGCGAAATATATCGTCCCGTCTACAACCGCATAATAAAACGGCTTAATACCAAAACGGTCCCTCGCACAAAAAAGACGCTGGCGTTTCTCATCCCAAATTGCAAAGGCGAACATCCCACGCAACTTCGAAAGGCAATCAACACCGTAAACCTCATAGGCGGCGAGAATAGTTTCGGTGTCAGAGTGCGTCCTAAATGCCCACTTGTCCTTGAGAGATTCACGTAATTCTCTGTAATTATATATTTCACCATTATAGGTGATAATGGCGCCACTCGGCGCGATCATTGGTTGAGCCCCACCCTCAGTGAGGTCGATAATAGCCAATCGACGATGAGCGAGCGCAACTCGTCTATTCTGACTTTGCCATGCTCCGTAGCCGTCAGGCCCCCGATGCGCAACGAGTTTGCTCATCACTCCGAGTGACGGCATAAGGTCGAACGAAGGCGACGAGTCCAAGAGAGCGATGCCGGCTATCCCGCACATCACTTATTTCCTTTTTGGTCAATTCCGCTCCTAGTAGCCCGGCGGACGTGATTACCAATCGGTGATGATTTAGTGAATTCTGCCTGATCTAAGAGATCAGCCAGTTTCGTCCGTTCGCGCTCCCAATTCAGACGCTCTGAGAGGGCCGCGATATTATCGTTCAGAAGGCCCAACCTCTGCCGCCTAAGAGTGCAAAGAACAGCTTCCGCCAACGCCAGCGGGTGCAGGTCACACAAACATTTCCCGATGTCAAGAGTCGAGATAGCGCCTTCAATCTGTGACAGACGTCCTCGCACAATTGGCAAACCCGCTGCCACTAGCTGAAAAAAACCATTTGGCAAGGCGTTCATATAGTTTTCCGAGCAAGGCCGGTAAAGCACGAGGCCGACACTTGCCGACCGTATAGACGGCACAATCTCGGTCGGAGCCAACGCAATCCCAAAATGAAGCCTTGAGGAAACATCCGCGAATTTCGAGGTGTCACAAATTTCGTATCCACGCCCAATGAATGCCAGATGAAAATTTGTTGGAAGATGACGAAGTGATTCAATTGCAGCTTCTGCCGCCATCCCTGGCTTGTAATTCCCAACCACAACCATCAGCTCGTCTGTAGAAGCCAATTTCAATCGGTCTTTTATCGAAACGGCGCTCGGATCATCCTTTCTGCCATCGTGAACGTTCCGGATGACATGCACTGCCTTTGGAGAGAACCTATTCAGCAAGCGAGCCACTCCCTCACTTACAGTTGTAGTGGCGTCAGCCTCCGCTAGAATTTGATCTTCAAGCGCGCAGAGTAAGGGATTTAAAAAGTTGCGCTCATACGAGGTGGCTGTCCCTTGGGGTGCAATCCCTCGATAGAAATCGTGAGCATCGTACAGAATTATGGCCCCACTGGTCTTAGCAAAACTGCGAATGGCTCTATAGTACTCAAAGGAATGCAGTACATACACTTTCGCGGCAGGGATCTTTCTCTTAGCAACGGTCAGCCTGCACCAGTCGAATAGCTTGAACGCCGCGTGCAACAATAATTCGCCTACGTAGCCGAAATGCCCTCTCCTGAAGGTTGCAACGAAGCGACTAACGCGTCCTGAGGGCAAGACTGATCCCGGCCTTGCTGTGGAGCGATTTCCCCTGAGAGAACGCACATCGAGTTCATCGCCCCAAAAACAATTTTGACTTTTGTACCCCTCAATAACAATAGACCGAAATCCGAGTTCAGCGAATGCAGTTGCGAATCGATAAGCGCGACTGTCTGAGTCTAACGAAAGCGGGGTGATTGAGACGGCCATAGGCAGAGGGAGGACCATGTTTCTCTAACGTTCCAACTGGCCAGCACGGCCAACCCTAGGTGCTCAACGTATGTCAAAAGACGCAACCGGCTAGGTACCGGGGCACAGTTCGCAACCATCTGCTGTAACGCAATAACGTATGCGCGGGCTCAGCTCCAGCATCTTTGAGCGCCATAGTCATCCGGAGATGCGGTAGGTACGCCCCCATATCCCCAAATTTATGATGCGCCAAAGTGTGAAGTCGATCGGTCGACCGCCATCCAGCATCTCACTGACTAGCGCGCGAGTGCCCTTTTCGTTTAATAGTTCGGGAAAGTAGGCCAGCGTGTCCTCAACGCATTCTATCACGGCCCCCCGAGCAGGACCTCTAAACCAAGCCTCTTCAGGTGTCGCGAAACCAAGCTTGTCACGCCGTTCGACAACTTTGGTCGGCAAAATTCCGGCCATTGCCCTCCGCAGCACACGCTTAGTATCCCCATGCACAATTTTATGTTGCGAGCCTAATGCGATCGAAAACTCGACCAAGCGATGATCCAGAAACGGCACGCGCGCTTCAACGCCGTGCGCCATACTGTTTCGATCTTCCCAATGGAGCAGCATGGCAAGATTGGAGCCTTGCGTCAGCGCGACGCATAACGATCCTATATCATTAGCGGCATCTAAACCGATCTCTCTGAGAGCCACATCGAATGCCCCGGGCTCAGACGCCAATGGCGCCAACTTCGGAGAGGCCATCCAATCATGCTGAACTAACGAGCTCTTTCGTCGTCGAGCGAACGCGGCTACTCTCTGAGGCAGAAGCGGGAAAATCGCGGCCCTAATTTGCTCCAAAACCGGAAGCCCATGATACTCCCGACGCTGTAAGACGGTTTTGATTAGATCTAACCAATGACCTCTTCTTACTAAGTCTGCGACATAGACTCCAAAAGCACCATGATATCCGGACAGCGGCTCATCGGCGCCCTGTCCGTCCAACATAACCTTTACGCCGGCTTTGCGAGCCGCCTCAAATACACACCACTGTGCGAATATGCTGGTGCTGCCATACGGCTCATCTTGTTGCCAAGTGATCCTTTCTGCTAGATCGAACGCGTCAGCGACACTGGGAAAGACGAAATGCGGGCTGCACCGAGTCGCGTCGATGACGGCATTCATATAGGGCCTTTCGTCTACCGATTTTTCTGAATAGCAGGCACTGAACGTGTTGACGCGGTTCTGTACTCCGTCGCTTTTAAACAATTGATCCATCAAACAAACGATAGAAGAACTATCCAGCCCGCCCGACAAGCATGAACCGATGGAAACATCCGAGCGCATGTGCATTTTAACGCTCTCGTGAAACAATGCTCTAAACTGCTCGGCGGCCGAGGCCTCGTCGACCTCAACTAAGCCGGGCCGCAGCACATTGTACCATCGGCGAACGCTAGGCGGCGCACCATTTCTCCAAATCGAAAGATTAATCGTCGCGCACTCTCCGCCTCGCAATTGCCGGACGCCTTCGAACATTGTCTCGGCCGTGTGATCCAAAATCCCGCCTGACAAAAAATCTCGAACCCGCCGGAGATTCATTCGTCGTGGCATGGATGGTATGCACAAAAACTGCTTAATCTCCGACGCAAAGACGACTCCGTCGGGCAACACTGCGTAGTACAGCGGTTTAATCCCGAAGCGATCTCGAGCGGCGAACAATATCTGCGTTGTCGCATCCCAGATTAGAAACGCGAACATGCCGTTTAGCCGATCAAGACAGCCCTCTCCCCACTCGGCGTAGGAGGCCATTAAAACCTCACTGTCACTCTGCGATTTAAAAGTATAGCCTAGGGCCGCGAGCTCGTGGCGAAGCTCAATATAATTGTAGATCTCCCCATTGAAAATCATGCAATAGCGGCCGTCGAAATCCATCGGCTGTGAAGCGGCGTCTCTAAGGTCGATGATGGCAAGTCGTCGGTGACCGAAGGCTAACGGGCCCCTGACCGTGTCAATTACTCGCCACCCTTCTCCATCAGGGCCGCGATGCTCGACGATGTCTATGCAAGCCTTCAGTGGCGGAATGCCTAAAGAGGCGAAGATGCCGCACATTATTTCACTTCCCAATTACGTCATCGTAAGCGCTGAGAAGAGTTTGCGACTCATGCTCCCAACAAAGGGTGCGCGCCACTTCCCGCGACCGCGCCTTGAATTTGCGTATCGATTCTCGGCTTAGCCCATTCATTACGTTTGCGATGTCGACATGGTCCGCCGTGGGAAGAAGCACTCCAACCCCGGTTGCTCTCACAACGCGGCTCATCTCGGGCAAGTCGCTGACGCAGACTGCGAGACCTGCCATAATGTATTCGAATAACTTATTAGGTAGAACGTATTCATGCTGTTTTGAGAGCCGGGGCATGCAAAAGAAGCCGACATCAAAAAGGGCGGCTTCACTGACAAGATCCGTCATCGGCACTGGCGGAGCGATGGTAACGCGCTTGCTCACGCCAACCGACTCAATTAGCCGGTGCAGTGCACTCCGGTACGACTCATTGCTCGGCCCCCGAATCGTCAATTCGAATTCAGGCCGCCACCTCTCGACCGAGCGGATCAATTGTTCGAGCCCCCGGACAGGGGCGACGATGCCGTGGTATAAAACACGAATACGGCCGGACTCAGGGATGTATGGAACTGACTCGTAGCGAGGCACATTTCGTATTACGAGTGGCTTGAATGGTAGCCTGTAGATCCTCTGAAGCTCGTCCGCAATCCCCTCAGAAACCGTCGAAACGACGCGGGCTTCTCGAATATACTTTCCCTCGATGGCTTTAACGAGTGGTCGCGAAAAAATACGCCATTTCAATCGTTCCATGTATTCGTTTACTGCAAATTCATGGGTATCATATGCAACTACACCTCCGCGTTCGGAAGCCAAGCGCTCGGCGAGTGGAAGTGTAAGCCAATCATTCGCGACCCAGAGGTCCGCGTCAACGCCCGTGCTCGCTTGGTACAACTCTTGAATCGTAGCCCAAGACCAGTAGGTCTGAAGAGCCATTTTCGAATCAAATCTCATCATCTGCGTTTGTAGCGCGAGACCGACGCGGCTCTTTATGCGCGCCGCGAGCCTTATTGCACCTCTAGTGCCTCGTAACGCTGTTCTCAAAATCGCATCGTTTCGAGGGCCTTCGGACAGGGGCCTGACGGCGACATCGACTTTCACTCCCGCTTGCGCGTCGCCGGAGACTGCGTTCTCGATATGATAACACGGCCATAGAGGATTCTGCGATTTTGCTCCCGGCTGCCCTACGGCTGCCACCACCCAGCCAGCTTCGAACAAAGCATCTCCTTGCCGGCGGACTCGAGGATCGTCAGGGATTCGGGACAGCGACAACAAGCATACTTTTTTGCCATTTTTAGGCCGATCGCGCACCCCATCATTGTCTGCCACGCCTATTCTCCGCGATGCGGCCGATACTCTAAACTCAATTCGCAGAAGAAGAATCTAACGAGTTCAATACAGCGGTAATAATTTGGCTTTGCGTAGCCTCATCGAGGTACGGATGCATCGGTAAACTGAGGACCCGCTGCGCTAGGATTTCGGAGTTATTTAAGCCCGATGGAGCTACTGGATAATTCCGATAGGCCGCTTGCTGATGCAACGGTTTCGGGTAGTAAATTGCCGTCGGAACTCCCGCTTCTTTCAGGCGCGCCGCTACTGCATCGCGGTTCGGCAACTCGATCGTGTACTGCGCCCATACAGATGTCCCCCCGGGGACGATGGCCGGTACGCCGACGAACCCGCCTAGTCCAGTATTGTAGCGCTTATATACTCTGTCGCGCCGCTCGATTTCGTCGTCGAATATTTTCAACTTCTCGATAAGGATCGCAGCTTGGATTGTGTCCAGCCGGCCGTTCATACCAATGCGAACGTTGTCGTATTTATCCGCCCCCTTTCCATGCACAACCATCGAGCGAATGATATCCGCCAGAAAAGGGTCGTCAGTGAACACCGCCCCGCCGTCACCATAGCACCCCAACGGCTTCGCCGGGAAAAAGCTAGTAGTGGTCACCTTTGCGAGTGTGCCAACGCGGCGATTGCCATAAGATGCCCCGTAGCTCTGCGCGGCATCGTCGATGATCCATAGACCGTGCTTGTTGGCGATAGGATCAATAGCATTGAAATCAGGAGGTTGACCGAAAATACCAACCACAATGGCGCCGACGGGGCGCAGCCGGCCATGTGATGCAATCATCTTCACAGCTTCATCGAGGCTGCCGGGATCGATATTGTATGTGCGCGGCTGACAGTCCACGAATACTGGCGTCGCGCCGACCAAGGCCACCGCCTCTGCTGTTGCAGCAAAAGTAAACGACGGGACAAAAACGGCGTCGCCTCTACCGACATTCATGGCCATCAGAGCCAATACAATCGCGTCGGTACCATTTGAGCAACCAATCACATGTTTAGCGCCGCAATGAGCAGATAACATCTTTTCGAACCTGGCGACCTCTGGCCCAGATATGTAGTGGCCATGGCTTAATACGGCATCGATTGCATTTTCAATTGACGGTCTGAGTCGCTCTTGCTGTTTAGCGAGATCGATGAAAGCGATACTTCGTGTATTGGTCATCTCAGGCCCTCACTAACATTTCCAGCGAGTCAACACCGACCTCGCGATAGCGCGACCCATCAAGCGGACAAATCAGGTCCGAACCGAGCCTCATACCAGCCTTGCTCATCCAACCAACCCGCCTCGCCGGCGTCCCAACCATGAGTGCAAAGGCCGGCACGTCTTTCGTGACCACGGCGCCAGCGCCGATCATGCAATATTCTCCAAGAGTATTACCGCAAATTATTGTGGCATTTGCCCCAATTGTAGCGCCCCGCTTCACAAGCGTCGGACGAAATTCAGACTTTCTTTCTATATCGGCCCGTGGATTTATGACGTTGGTAAAGACGCAGGATGGCCCACAGAAAACACCGTCCTCCAGTGTCACGCCGGGATATATGCTTACATTATTCTGCAATTTGCATCTGTTTCCGATGCTGACATCAGGGCCAATGACGACGTTCTGCCCGACAACACAGCCGCGGCCAATTTTGCTGCGTGGCAGGACATGGCTAAAATGCCAAATGCGCGTTCCTTCACCGATCTCGACCCCTTCGTCGACATACGCACTTTCGTGAAATATCACGCCGGGCAGCCGGGCTTCTTGACGCAACTGCGAAGACATGATCGCGACCGAGCCCCAATTACCCAATGTAAGGACGTATTGCCGGATGCTGATCACCGACCCGAAGTTCGACCGGTCTTGTTCGAAAACTAGATACTATTTCAATCGAGGGCCTCACATCTTCGATCCCGTAACCTTTGTGAGCCAAGATTTCCTCATAGCTCCGCGTATGTAAGTCAGTAAAGCCTTCCGAAAATTCGACCTCCTCTCCGTCGACGGTAATCGAGCGATATGTTGTTTTCTGGTCACGTACACTTTCCGGGAGATCTTTACGATCCACTGAAAGGAACCATCGGATTTGAGCCCGCCCGCACTCAAGGTAGCCGGCGGCTCGCTCTTCGTCGTGCAGATGCACGACGTTCTTTGTCACTGGTCCAAAGACGTAAGCGAGCATGTCAAAGAAATGGACACCAATATTAGTCGCGACACCGCCCGACTTCGATTCATCACCCTTCCAGGATGCGTGATACCAGCGCCCGCGGGAAGTGATATACGTCAGGTCAACGGAGAAGTTTTCACTCGGCGAAGCATCCACTTTGCGTTTCAGCTCCTGAATCGCAGGATGTAGACGGAGTTGGAGGATGGTTGAAATCTTCCGACCGGTTTCCTTTTCGATCTCAGCAAGACCGTCAATATTCCATGGGTTAAGCACCAAAGGCTTTTCGCAAATCACATCAGCATCCGCGCGAAGCGCAAAGCGACAATGCGCGTCGTGTAGGTAGTTCGGTGAACAGATCGAGACGTAATCAACCTTCCGATCTCGCCGCCGCATTTTGTCGAGATGCCTGTCAAAACGTTCGAACTCGACAAAAAAATAAGCGTCAGGGAAATGCCCGTCGATTATCCCCACCGAGTCCTTTGGGTCGAAGGCGACAGCCAGTTCTCCACCAACCGCCTTAATGGCTTTCATATGACGCGGCGCGATGTAACCACCCACCCCGATCAGCGCAAATGTCCTCACGTTCGGTTCCCCTTATTAACACACACGCCAAGCAACACACCTTCTTCGGCAGAGCGATAATCATTTCCTGACCGTGACGAAAAATTCATCGTCTAGCACTTCTTTGGCCAGGCGCCCTGTGAAGGAGCAGTAACACCTGCGGTACTGGATGTTCGCTATCGTACGAGCTGCTTAAACAATGACGTTAATGCCATGACCGCCCTTCCTAAAGCAAGATCGTCCTGTACCGCAAACCTCTGACACCAGAGCTCTTGGTTGAGCCCTCATAAAGAAGCTGTACTGCCACAAACGCACTCTGGCGAAGCGCCGCAGCAGTAACCTCGCCTGCGTTAACTCAACGCGCTCTCGGTTTAGTTAAGACACCAAGCAACTCAGGCGCCAACACCTGACCTGCACCAAAACGTTTAATCGCCGCGTGATAGGTTTCATGCGCTGAACGCAAATCGGTCACGATCACACCATCGAACTCCACCGGAATGTCATCAAAATCTTGAAAAACGATTAGCCCGACGATGCTTTGCAATGGCGCATCGGCATCGACCACACCTACAATTTCAACGTCACTTTCAAGCGACGCGATGCGGGCGATCTCCGCAAGGTCGGACACACCAGCAAATACAACACTACGCCAATTCCTCTCTCGAGCGCTCCGTAAAATTTGAACGTATTCTGCGCGGGCCCGCCTGAAGAGTGAGAAGGAATGGCTGAAATACTTTACAGTCAACCGAGATTTTTCGGCGAACCCTTTAGGTGTCAGGTAGTATGCATAACGCCGCGCCGGTGCATCCCCGACTTTTAAGAAGCCCTTGTTGATGCATCGCTTTAAATAGGCATTGGTCAATCCGAGCGCGATACCAAGCTCAATGGCGATGCTGCGCTGGGTCTGCACACCGCGCCTTTCAACGGACTCGAGCAGACCAAGTACAATCTCATCCTTCGATTCGTACCTATGCACAGGGTGCGACATCCAACTTACCGGTTGCGACATAACGTAGTTTAGAATAAAAACGGGCTTGTTCAAGATCTGAACAAATATTTTCGTAGACCAAGCCTCGGAGCCCGGGCGATTAACAGATTGCAATAACATCAGACTAATCAATGAGTTACTTGAGTTATGTTTACTCTTTTCGGGTTGAGGGCGCCCGCGAAGGTGTCAGCAGCCTCACCCGCATAGTCAAGAGAGAGAGAGAGAGAGAGAGAGAGAGAGACGGAAACCTGGCGGCGGAATGTCGCTCCGCCGCTGAATCGGTGGAAACGATCTTACCACCTGCAGGCTCTTATGCCATTCGGTCAGCGATGGAATGTGCGGAGGCCTGTGTTAACAATGCACATTCAATGCGGTGCGATGCGGAGTAAGAATGATCTCGGCCGTTCGAAAAAGTTTGGTTTTATGGAAGTATCGGGATCGACTATTTGACAACGTCATTAGTGACGTGAGGTCCAGATATGGCGGGTCGGTGCTTGGCATCGCATGGGTCGTTATCTACCCTGCAATGCAGCTTGCGATCTACGCTTGCCTTTATGTTTTCATCTTTCGGGTCAAGCCGCCATCCCTCTCTGTATCGATGTACGTTATTCTTGTCTTTTCTGGAATGATTCCTTTGATGGCCTTCAACGAAGCTCTTCTGTCCGCTACATCGTCACTTCTGACAAACCGCAATTTACTACTAAATACAGTCTTTCCTGCGGAACTCATCCCGGTCAGATCTGTGCTCAGCGCTCAATGCTCCAGCATGGTGGCACTCACAATCGCCCTCGTCGCCGGAGCATTTTACGGGAACACCGACATTAAGGCGCTAGTTCTCGTTCCTTTTTTTTGGGGCGCTTTGATCCTTTTTGTCACCGGAATAGGTTGGGCTCTATCTTTGATCTCGCTGGTGGCGCGGGACATCCAACACGGCTTGAGCCTTGTTGTGATGCTAATCTTCGTTCTGAGCCCGTTCGCTTACACGCCCGACATGGTCCCCCAGGGTTTGAAATTCATCATCTACATGAATCCCCTATCTTACTTCGTTTTCTGCTTTCAAGACCTTATATGTTACGGCCGGTTTCCGCAGGTATGGCATGTCGCAATCGTAGTGACTTTGGCTTTTGCCACTTACATCGGCGGGCTAACGTTCTTTGACCGTGTTAAGGGCGTTTTCTTTGACTATGCGTGACGTGGCCAACATGACGACAAGCAGCGATTTAGCCATTCAGCTAGAGGGCGTCTCGAAGGTTTATAAGCTTCATGGCAGTCAGCGGGATCAGTTGATTGAGGTGCTCGGCCTTCAGCGATATGGGCTCCGGCCACGCAGTCCCGCGAAACAGTTCAGCGCCCTTTCCTCTATCAGCCTCGCGGTGAGAAAAGGCCAGCGGCTCGGCATCGTTGGGCGCAATGGGTCGGGCAAGACAACTCTACTGAAGCTGATCTGCGGTAATTTCGCACCGAGCGCCGGTGAGATTACGGTGTCCGGACGCGTTCAAGCCCTGATGAGCGTAGGAATCGGATTCCATCCAGATTTCACAGGTCGCGAAAATGTTGAAGCGTCGCTGCACTATAACGGACTCAAGCGACAAGAGCACAAGGAGGCACTGGCCGGGATCATCGACTTCTGCGAACTTGGTGAGTTCATCGACCAGCCCTTCAAGACCTATTCGCTTGGAATGCAAGCGCGGTTAATGTTCGCTACCGCCACTGCCGTCGAACCTGAGATATTAATAGTGGACGAAGTGCTGGGTGCTGGTGACGCTTACTTTGTGGCCAAATCAAAGAAACGGGTCGACAGGCTAATCAGCGGTGGGTGTACGATGTTGCTCGTCTCCCATTCTATGGGTCAGATACTCGAACTTTGCGACAAGGTTATTTGGCTTGACCAAGGCCGTGTCCGAATGGAGGGAGAGCCCTTAGAGGTGGTTAAATGTTACGAAGAATATCTTCAGAGATCTGTTGGAGCCCTCGAACCTAAAGAGCGCGTGCAAGAAGGTGAGAACGGAAGCGAGATCCCAGTTCGGAGCAGAGCTTCCGACCTGCATCATCCTAGCTCCGGCCCGGCCGAAAAGCTAAATCCGGCGCGAATGCAGATTCCCTACTTCGTCCCACATTTGGTTGACGCTGAGTTTCCTAATCCTCCTGCCCCTAATTTTGACCAACTCGCGCCTGGAGGGCTTTCCCGCTGGGTCGAGGAGCCCAAGCTGGAAATTGTCGGAGTAACAATACAAACAATATATGGACCAACAGGTCAGTTCATTTGCCTTGAGCCCGGGCGGTTCGTAATAGACCTCGAAGTTAAGTCAGGCGGTCGCTACCGATGCTGTTACGGCATTGCCATTCACGATCATTTAGGAAACTGCATGTTGCGGCTTTTCAGTCCGCCCGACTCATTTGAAGGGGTTGCCGGCAACCGACGGCAAGTAGCGGCTGTGCTCAACCCATGCCAGCTCGGTCCGGGCGAATACACCGTGGGTATTAGCGTAACCGAACATCTAGGCATCGAATTTCTCAATCAAGGAGATCGATACGACCTCCTCAGCCGCAGCTTGATCCTCAAGGTAGTCTTGCCAGACTCGATTGGGGCAGCCACCGCGTGCTTTTTGCACACGAGTGAATGGGCCTTCGGCGAAGGCAGGAGTTAGTTGTGATCACTTATAATCGAGAGCCGCTCAGCTGGATGGACGGCATCCCTGTCTTTGCAAGAGACACCGAATATGCGGAAACCTACGAACAGATTGCCTCCGACCATTTGCGGCACCTGGCTGCGCATGGACGTTCTCCATTTATGGAGGGCGAGCAGATCGAGGCGTCCAATGCATCTACCGCCGATCTTGTGCGAAAATACGTACGCACAGGATCTCGAATACTAGACGGCGGCGTTGGGATGGGCGAACTGTGGAAAGGCTTCGTCGACTACGAAATCCATGGTGTCGACCTTGCCACGGAGTACCTAAAGGTCGCAAATTCAAACGGTGTTCAGGTGGCGAAAGCGCAAATCGCCGACTTACCCTTTGAGACCGATACTTTCGATGCAATTACAGTATGCGATGTTCTAGAGCATCTGATCGACATCGACAGGTCCGTGCGTGAACTGTCCCGGGTATTAAGACCCAACGGCTACTTTATCGTCCGGGTCCCAAACAACGAAGATCTATCGTCTTACATAGCCGAACCCCAATATAAGTACACTCACGTTCGCTCATTCACTGAATCGTCCCTCCGATTATACATGGAGAAATGCTTCGGTTATTTTTTCTTGGAGGCGGGTTACTCTGCGACGGGATTCTATTCTAGTGCGCAGCTGATCAATCCTAGTGTTCCGCGCGACTCGGAGCTTCGCAGAATATTACCCTTTCTCCAGCGACAGCTGACGGAGAATGCCGGAGCAATGCCGCCCGCGGTTGGGCTTGCTTACGCGACATTGTCCCGAAGCCTTGCAGTTTCCCTTGAGGAACAGGTCGACGCTCTTATCACCATTCGCGATCAAGCTCACACCGACTTTGCAAAACTGTCGTGTTCAATGCTTCGCCCGGCTGAGCTGCTTGCCGTCTTTCGACGGCAAAAATAGCTCTGAAAGAAGCATCTCAAGCAAAGGAAACAATCGTGCTGAACCTAATGTTTCTGGGTCAACGTCAGATCGCCTGGAACGCTATCGCCGAGATATTGAAGCCCGTTGATCAACAGGCACTCAAACTTGTGGCTTTCGTAAGTGATCTCGCAACATGGGAGAGGCTGCGCGAAGAATTCGGCGAGGTGCCGGCTCATTTCATCCCCAATGACCAGCGAAGAACGACGGAAATTCTGAAGACCATCGAGGAACGGAACGTCAACATACTGATCTCTGTTCAGCACAACTGGATTTTATCACAAGACATTCTGGATTCAGTCAAAGGCCAGGCCTTTAACCTTCACAACGCACGATTGCCCCACTATCAAGGATACAATTCAATATCACACGCCATCATCAATGGTGATGAGACCTTCTATTCGACTATTCATTGGATGGAAGGCGCCGTGGATACTGGCGACATCGCTTATGAGGAAGAAACCACGATCGCCCCCACGGATACTGCACTATCTTTACACCGAAAAACAATTACTGCAGCGTCTAGGGCTTTCGCTCGCCTCCTAAATGATCTCCGAAGCAATCATCCCATTCCAAGGCGTAAAATACAGAATGGCCCCTCGCAATTTTACGGCAAGAACTCGATAAAGGGGATCCTCGACATAACGGCTGAGTGCGACCCCGTGATGATTGATCGCCTCGCTCGAGGTTTATTCTATCCACCCTACAACGCTGCTTATCGATTAATGGACGCGAGAAAGATATGGGAAATCCCTGAGGCCGGTCTCCCAGATTTGTTAGAGTTCGGATTGACTAGGGTTCCGCCGCAAAAGAGCTAACTATTCCTATCGCAGCAAAAAGGGGGGGGGCGTAAAGCATGACAAATTCGACTGAGAGCGCCAGGCAATGTCACATGGTCTTCTTTGGAGACTCGATCTGTGTTGGCCAAGGTGTTTCTCTCTATCGGGGCTGGGTTTCTCGACTAGCCGAGAAACTTGAGACACACTTCAATAAGAGTGGCGCAAAGCTTCTTGTTACAAACTCATCGGTAAATGGTCGAACAACGAGGCAAGCACTTGAAGACATGCCTTATCACGTACAAAGCCGCGGGGTGGATCTGATCGTCGTGCAATTCGGACTGAACGATTGCAATTACTGGCTAACGGACCGCGGAAATCCTCGAGTGAGCTTGCCGTCATTTAAAGCCAATCTTCTTGAGATAATCACACGTGCACGCACATTCGGCGCAAAGCGGGTTCTATTGAACACCAACCATCCAACTTTGCGCGGAAGTGAGAAGATCCCCTACACAAACATTACGTACGAGCAGAGCAATCAAGCCTACAACGCGAGCATTCGTGATTTGGCGGCCGAATTAGGGGAACAAATCACTTTTCTCGACGTCGAGAAGCGATTCCACGAACTGTTGGACGGTGGAGTACCGCTCGAAACCCTGCTTCTTGACGACGGCCTGCACTTGAGCGAATTGGGCCATGACTACTATTTTAGATTTGTCGGCCCGAGTGCGCAGGAAGCGCTAGAACAGCTATTGTGATCACGCAACACTTTTCGATAACGGGAACGCGAAAATGCAAAACGCGGGGTACGACATCTCCCTTACGAGAATGAAAGAGCAGCAAGAACGAGTTCTTGTCGTCGCCTTTTTTGAACCGAGGAGTGTACCCTCCATCGCGGAGAACATCGCACTACTTCAGCGATTCTCGTCTTTCCCTATTTCGGTAATAAACCTTGCAGATCATCGGCTCGACTCAGGCTTTCTCAAAATTCCGCCTTCTGTCGACCTCAATATGTTCGAGGCGGTCATTATTCATAACACTGTCTCCTACAATGTCGATAATCTGCGTTCTCTCGATCAGCTGTTGGGGTTGAAATTCTCGCAATACCGCGGAGTAAAAGTTGTATTCAAACAAGACGAACACTATCGCTTTTCAGAGTTTGCGGATTTTGCCAAAGAGATCGCTGTCGACTTGATTTTCTCTATTATGCCCCCAGACGAAGTTCCTAATACTTACGGACGCTTGCTGCCATCGGCAACGGTCCGCCATATGCTTACAAGCTACGTTACGGACAAGATGCGCAAGCCGATTGACCTAGCCAAGGAACGGCCCATTGATATCGGTTATCGCGGTTCGATCATGCCGCTTTCGTTTGGTCGGCTGTGCTACCAGAAGAGGCGCATCGGTGATGATATCGCACGTCTACTGAATGGCAGTGGACTTTGTTTGGATATATCAAGCCGCTGGGAAGATCGCATTGGCGGTGACGCGTGGCATTCTTTTCTCGGGTCTTGTAAAGCCGTTCTCGGGGTCGAAAGCGGATCTGACCTTGTTGATCTTGACGGAACCTTGGCGGAAAAGTGCGCTGCCATAGAAGAACAGATCGGAGCGAACGATGGGTCGGAGGCTTACGCTGAAAGATATCTTTCAGAATTGGCGCAGATCGAGGGACAGATTCGCTATCGTATGATTTCACCTCGTCATTTTGAAGCAATTGCTGCTGGAGCAGTCCAGATTCTTTTTCCGGGCACTTATACCGGACGGATGACCGCTGGGACTCACTATTTTGAGTTAGCCGAAGATTACAGCAACCTAGATGAGGCGGTCGAACTCATCCAAGACGAACATAAGCGGCAATTAATGGTCACCGCTGCTTTTCAAGATGTGATCCTAGACAAGCAGAATTGGATCGAGACATTTGTAAAGGAGCTAGACGAGAGTCTCGTCGAAGCTCTTATCTCAAAGAAGAGACGAAGGGAGCCAAAGGAGACGGCCTCGCGCGCGGCGCGCAATGTTGTGGTGCTTCAAGCGCACGAGTACGGGCTGGACCCCAGACGCGACAGTTGGTACGCAGCAAACTCTCCATCCGACGTGCTGATACATCAGGTTGGAATCAGAGAAAGAAGTACCGAAGAATCACTAAGGCAAGGGCCGCATGGCGAGATAATTCTAAACGTGCCACGCCGCCGGTGGTCAAACGGATGCCTAGACGAATTCGTAGCTCAGGCGGGTCGAGACTCTGGCGCGAGTCACGCGCTACGTGAGCTGTATTTTATCGCCCACGCGCTCACTCTGTCAGACGCAGATCTTCTGCTTCTTTACGGAATGTCGCAAGGCCCCACTGAAGCCGCTGGATTCCGTGCGTATCTGGAGTATGTGCTTAGCTCAGCTGTCTCGCTTCTGCACGCCTTTAGGCGAGTCGAAGGGGCTCATACGCTCATCGCGATCAATTTCCCAAGTCTCGTCCCTGCGCTGATCATCAAAGGAGTTTTAGGCTTACCCGTCGTTTACGAGGCATTGGAATACTGGCCCGAAGCCGATCCTGATCAACAGGAGTTCGCAAGAATTTTCTGGCTGGAATTTGAGGCGAGGCTCGTTCGCTTCGCCGACCACCACGGCACGGTGTCTGCACCATTGGCCCGACTTATGAGCGATCAATTTGGCGTACCTTTCACTTTCGTTCCCAACTGCGCACCTCTAGCTTCGAAAGTTTCCGTTAGACCTGATCAAGGAAAAAGCCGAGAGCCTGCCGAGAAGATTAGGTTTCTCTTTCATGGCAATTTTGCGCCATATAGAGGCATCGAGCAACTTGTGCAGACATGGTCGAAAGTGGATCCAAGAGCTGTTCTCTTGCTGCGCGGCCCCGATAACGCTTACAAAGCAAAGATTGTCGAGTTGGCCCGCAGAATGGGGCTCGATGATCACCGGGTCCAGTTCCCTTCCGCCGTGTCAATCTCGGAACTCGTCAGTTCCGCGCATACCGACGGGGATGTAGGCATTATTCCTTATACGCCGACAGGCGCGAACTACGCTAATTGTTCACCAAACAAGATGAGCCAGTACATGGCTGCAGGTCTGCCAATATTAGCGAATTCTACCAATTTCGTACAACAAATTGTGGCCGCATCAGAATGCGGGATTGTCGTTGATTTCAATAGAGAGGACGCGCTCGTTGAAGCAGTTGCTAGGTTATGTGATGGAAATCTGAGGGATGTTTTCCGGCGCAGGGCCATCGATTACTTTGAGCACACCTACAATTGGGATGTTGCCTCGAAACCATTTTACGCCGCCTTGCAGAGCGCCCTTGGCGAGGTAAACCCGAGCAAGCTCCGTGTGTACGACCTTAGCCCATCTTGGCTAGATGGTACTGTGCTAAACGCTAGCGGCTCGCGCTCCAGCGGGGAAAGTACGACGGAGGTGGAGATTGCCGACATTGCCCCCAGCAATCAAAATATTCGGACGCTGCACTCGAAGCCTCTTTCTAGAGCGGCGGAATCTGCCACCGATGTGACTTATATTGTTGTACGTGGCTTATGGCGCATGCTACCCGGCAAGTTTCGAGAACGTTTGATCAAAAAGCTTTTCGAGCACAGACGAAATTAGCGCGCCGATTAAAATTTTGGCCAACCGTTTACGTGAAGTTTAAGCGTGAAGGCGTGCCCCTGATGAAAGGCCCTGGCGCGTCCTTTGAGCAAGTTTCGCAGTACCTCTGCGCGTTTATCAGCCGCTTACTCTGCCAGGGACACATTCCAGGAAGGATTCGGAGCATCCGGCTTTGACAAAGATTCCGGAACAGTCTCGATAGCGCATCTCAGGCGTGAAGTGGCGAATCAGATCCTACTCAGCAACTTGAATGACCGCGAGCTAGAGTAATCAACGTCCCGTCATCGCTGGAGTCTCCGGCGAAATCGCGCTCGGGGCCCGTCGATGACGGGTTCTGGACTCGGCTCGAGCGTTCTGCTGCACGACGAAGCCGAACCGACGAAGCGAATGGATGCTTCGCTGTATCTCGCCGGCAATGGTGCCGCTGCGGCCGCCGTGGTCGCGTTCTCGCGCTTAATGTCCTAATCCGTGTGGCGGCAAGTCGCCGCTCTGGTTCTCCACTTCGACCGTGCAAGCGAGCCCCGCAGCGAGCAGTTCCAGCGGGTTAATATCCGATTAGAGCGCCTGCTCCATGAGCTGGCGGCAAATGCGATCATGAAGCCCTCCTTTTTCCCGCTGAAGAGCGAGCGCTCGTGGCGAATGATACAGTAAAAGCAAAGAGTACAAGAGAAAATAAGGTGAGTCCGACGTTTCGGTTCCATCGAGCGTTTCAAATCAGGGCGGCCGCCCGTCGGCGCAATCATCTAAAAGTAATGCGGCTTCAACTTTAGCATAAGTCGGTATCCGCAAACCGTGATGCGAAATTACGGTTGAAACATAATCTGATCTGCCCGAAGTCATCGGGCCTCGAAGTATGTTACTGAGACGCGGATTTCGCGCACGCCCAGCCATTGCACACGCCGTCCCGGAAGAGCCCATCTACTGATACAATTACTTAGATCTGCATTCTAAAGATCGAGTTTGCCACTCGGAAGCGCGCAGGCGCCGCACAATAATTTATGACGCCAGCACCCCCGCTTGGGTCTGTGACTGCGCTACAGATCTTGGCCGAAGGCTGAAAAACTAAACCTCTCGCCCCCCTTATTTACCAATTGTTTACCATATTTGTATCGACTGCACCGATTGATCGTACACTCATACGTCGGGGAAACGACAATGAGGCACGCGAAATGTTCATTCTCCCTACATCGCCTTTTCGACGATACACCCTTCAATACACGGCGGGCTCCGGCAGATTTTCTGCTTAGAACAATTTTATCCGTCGCCGGCAAGTTTGTCTTTCTGCGCGTGATATCTGCTAGTGGGCTATTGATCGCACTGTGGTTCTTCCCAGTCCAATTATTTGTCCAAGTCGGAATATATACGACATTACTAGGGCTAGCCTCGATCTGCGTGTTCGGGCGCTACGAATTTCTAATATTGCGCGCGAGCACCAACGACGAGCGTATCGACGCTAGCCATTTGTCAATCTTAGTTTCGACCTGCGCCATCGCAATGGCCTTTGCATGCGGTTTTGTGCTTTGGCGGGATCCGGCGAAATTGGCCATTATCGTCTTTCCGGCGGCGCTTTTGGCCCGAGCTTGGCTACGGCTTGGACTAACGTTTGCAACAGCGAACGGTCGCTACGAAAACGCCGTTGACGCGCTTATCCCTCATGCCCTAGCTCAGCCCGCCATACTAGTTATTTTACTTCACAAAGGATTCGAGCCTTTTGCCGCATTTTTGATATCGGACATGGTCGGGCAATTTGTAGCCGCATTTTGCGTCGCAATTAGCGAACGCGAGTGCTTCGCGCATGTGTGGCGGCCGCTCGCAAGAGAGAGGATCTTTAAGCTAGCGCTTTCTAACTGGAGTCTTCCTACCACGAATTTAACATCAGCGAGCTCCGCATTCTTGTTTGCTGCTGCACCGATATTTTTACTCCCTACGATTCCGAATGGCATTTTAGCAGGCACTCTCGCTCTCCTGTTTCGAATTCTCGATCTCCCTACCTCTTTGACCGCCTCGTCCGTCGGCCCGATTATGATTAAGGAAGTTACCGATCGACGGCGCGACAAAAACAGGTTCTTAAAAGGAGCCACTTTCCTAATTCCTACCGCCATCGCGGTTGCAGTCTTTGGGTCAATTTCAGTCGGCGCGATCGTGCTGGACCGCTTTCATTTAACGCCCCAGTGGCACCTGGCGCTTACTATTCTTCCAGGCGTGGCTCTATTCCAGGCCAGCATCGCAGCGACGGGTCCGCTTATAGATATAGCGACCGCAGCAGGAAAGCAGAACGCGCTCGTGCTGCTCAATCTCTTGGCGGCCGCGGCGGGAGGCACAATACTGATCGGATGGTGTAGCGAACCATTAATGGCGATTGCAGCTGTCGGCATCATTGGCGCCACGAGGGCCATCACTATGAGCGCATGGCTGGCCTTTAGTCCATGTGATGACGAATTGGGCAGGGTCGTCCCGAGCTAGCTCACGCAAACCGCTCACTGACTAAGTCAAAGGAGCGGGGTTGTGAGCCTGCACCGAACGCCGCGCTTCATCATGGAACTGTGCATATCCCGGGTCCAACCCGCGGCAGGACTTCGATCTGTCTCTAAGATGCGTGCTCCTCTATCGCACTATTAAAGCGATCTGACTAAAGCATTAGGCAACCAAAGAGATTCAGATAACGGCCATCGACTGAAGCTAATGTAACGCAGGCGATGTGTCGGAGTGAGATTTATTTATCGAAAGCGGAAAATACTGCGCCCAGGTCCTAAGCGGCGGAAGCAACTCAACCCAGATCATGAGCCCGATTACCGTCGCGATGAACGCAATTTGCGAAAAGCGCACGCGTCCTATACCTGCAACAGAAAGGACGAAGACTATTATTGCGACAACAATGCCCTTACATATTAGGCCAAGAGTAAACGCAACAAATCCACCGATCGCTACAGCTGGGATCGAAAGCCTTGCTAGCCTATTGATTAACCTGCTTACGCCATACAAAACACGGTCCATATCGAATTCGGAATAAGTCGCTTTATTTTCTTCGCCGCTACCTAAAGTCATGACTGCTGCCCCCCCGGCGGTACCAGTCCGGATCATCCACAGGTGGATAAAAATGGCAAGATCTCATTAAAGACGTATAGCTCTGAAGCGGCCCCCAGTTGATTTCTTGATCGCTCGAAATGTTTATTCTAGGATTTGGCCCGAGATTAGAATGGGGCCCGCATGACTTTTGACGATCTCAAATGGAATCCGCAGTTGCAGATGCTCACCGGTTACGTCACGGTTAACGACGGAAACCGAGTTCCTATAGAGGTTCCTCGCGAATTGATCCACACGATAACGATGTACAATGACGCCATAGAGACCGAAATCGAGCAATACAAGGAAGATATTGTCAGTCGTCTCCTGCCGCACATTTATCGCGGCTGACATCCTTTCGGATGTGACCTCCTCGCCTGGAAGAATTGCCGACGCAGGACTCCGAAGCAGCCTAGTAGTCCGAAGCGCGGCGTTGGGACGAGCTTACGCTGACCACGTTTGAAGTTCCTAGCGAACTACTACTCACAAGTTCGGCCAACGAATATCACATTTGCTAGAACTTCGGTGCTGCTGGGCTGAGATCAAACGAGGGCCCTGAGGGCAGCAGCGGGACGTTGAGTGCGGTGACAAGCCCAGCCTGTCATTCGCTCGGACGATCTCTTAGGGCTCTTGCGGCAAGTCCTGATGTCCTCGTGCCTTTGTCGGCAAGTCGGCGGAACCGGTTGGACTAACCTTGGCAGGCGCGGGAAGCGCCGGCAAGGGACGATTTGCAGAATTCGCAGGCCACGTAATGGGCAAAGACGGCAGGCTTCATGCAGGCGAGCGCTGTCGATAATTTTTTATCTCAAACATCCCTAAGCGATTAGCGGCAGGCATCATCCGAAATGGAGCGTCTCCAGGACAGAGCACTCGGCTCGAAGGTTAGGATTCTCTAGCTTTGCTGCAACACCAGCGCTACTCGCGTGATAACGCCGACGACGCGTAGCCAGACATATCGCGGTCCCGCAGGGTTGCATCTTTAGCAGTCGGGCACTATGGGTAGGCGACAGATTGGATTATCCCACCCCTATGCCTACCGTTATGGCCGCAAGCCGCGCCGCGATATTTGCTTCCAATGCAATCCGCGCGCTGACGCGAGACCCCCTTCGCTTTTTCGAAAGCTATCTGTTTCGAAGCGGCGGAGCGTATTCGATAGCTGCATGCCGAATTGCTCTTTTCGGATATCTTCTAATTCATGTCTTTCGTGACATCGTTCTTATAGGCATCGGATCTGCTGAGTACTATCAAAACGTTAATCTCAACAGTTATCACGCCAAGTCTCTCGTTTACTTGCTCTTTCCAACCACGCCGCCGCCGGTCGAATTTCTCCAGCTCCTGACATGGATAGCAGGACTTTCAACCGTCATGGCGATCGTGGGGCTGACGACGAGATGGGCAATGGTGGCCAGCACTCTATCGATAACTTTCCTTGCCTCAATAGTCTGGGCATGGCAGCCGCTATGGTCTCATCCATACAACTCCGGACTTCTGGCCGCATAGGCGTTCATGTTCGGTAGGGCGGGAGACGTTTGGTCGCTCGACAGTCTTATCGCCCGTTACATAAGAAACCGACCGATTGACTTAAACCAATCTGTATATTGGTGGCCTGTCATTCTTGGGCAATTCGCTGTGTCCACTGTCTATCTGGGCGGCTTTTACGCGAAATGGTCGACGCCCGACTTCACTTATAACTTCTCGTGGGTATTTTCAGACAATCTCCGAAACTCGGTGGCGCTCCCTTGGCTAATCCGGGGTGAGGCTATGCCGTGGAATGTCGATATCATCGTCAATACACCGTGGCTCTGGAAACTAGCTGCCGCAGGCCACCTCGTGACCCAAGCTCTCCCTGCGTTTGCGCTACTCTCTCTCAGGCGCCCTTGGCTGCGCCTGTCAGAGGGGTTGGTGTTTGCCGCGGGAGTCGTATTGCTCAAATTAAGCATGGGCATGTGGAATCCGGAGTGGTTGATCCTAACCGTTTTCTTTGTTGATTGGGAATTTTTCTTGCGCTCAGCGGGAATTCCCTTGGCCCGGACGGGAGAGCAGCACCCCGAGCGGTCATGGGGGCCGACGGCTTATGCCCTTATCTTCATCCTGTTGAATGTAATTATTATCGTAATTCGTTATGACGATCGTGGCTCGAGCCGCCTTTACCCACTTTCATCGATGAACTTTTACTCGAACGTGGCAGCAGCCAAACCTTATAGCGAACACCACTTCTATCCGCGGATTTTGGATGAGCTGATTTTACGCTACCCTGGCGGGTCATCGCGAAAGTGGCATTGCTATCCACCCCACGCACCGGCGATAGGGTCCCTAGCTCTTGCAGCTTACGAGAATTCGCCGGGGTGGGAAAAGATTGGGCGCCAAGTCGGCGCAATGGAGGGCATTGTCGGCACGCTCCGATCGCTCGGCGCGAGCCAAAATCAGGCCGCCGATTGCGTTGGCAAGGTTGACATCAAAACCTATGACGCTATCGACTTATTCGCCTCCGTTCTGCGAATACCGGCCTACCCGGCTCGCGCCGAGTTCCGCGTGGGATTCCACGGCCTTGTGAGCAGGTATGAGAAAAGGCACAATAGGATCATTGCGGCAGCGGCGGGCGTCGCCGGCGCCGGCGGCACGATGAAAATCAGTGTTGCGACCGAAGGGCTAGACATCGGCCGCATCAAATTATTGCTCGCTAACGACCCTTGGCACAATGAAATTGTAGGCTCATTGATGGAGCTGCCTGGAATTTGGGAGGGCAACACATATCTTGTAGATGAAATTTACTTCAAGTCGCTCCGACGCGGGTGGTACCCTGTTGTCGTGCGTGTGACTGAAAACAGCGGCTCCTCGTATGACTTCTTCAGCGGAATTCTTTATCGGTAAGGCAGCCATCGTTTATGATGGCGATTGCGTCTTTTGCCATAGCTACGTCCGGCTAATCCGCTTGCGTGAGTCGGTTGGGAGTATCGAGCTAATCGACGCAAGATCAGACGACCCTCGAGTCGAACGCCTCCAAAAGCTTGGCTACAATCTCAACGACGGCATGCTATTCATTTGGAATGGTCAATCTACCATGGCAGCGATGCCATGCATATGCTCGGCAGCCTTTCGACAGAGTGCGGCTGGCTCAACAAGCTCAACAGAGCAATCTTCTCCAACCGAGCCGCATCGAAATTGCTGTATCCGATTTTGAGGCTTGGGCGCCGCGCTACTCTCTCCCTACGGGGGGGCAGCCTAATCAGCCCCCCGAAGTAGAACACGCTCGTGGCGTCGACCACTCGACCGACTCGCGATTTAGTGACACCATGATATCGATTGCCCTCGTCCAACCCGGGCCTTCGGTCTCAAGGTCGGCGACGAATACGCCGTGCCCTCGTGTAGGCCCCACCACCGCGAGCTCTATCAAGCAGGCAATGAGACGGCCTGGTGGCAGAAAAGCAGCCAACGGCTCCTCTAAGCCGCTGAACGCCTTTGGAAAGAAGGCCGGGCCAAGCTGTAGCCTGCGGTCGGCGGACGCTCCTAAAAGTATCTAGCGGAGTGTCGAGAGGGCACCCACCCGCGCCCTTACCTCGACGGCCTGTGTTGCGGCTACCTTGGCTGCCGACGTCCCCCGGCATCGAATACTCATGAACACCAAAGACCATTCATGGATTGTCCTAACACTGCACTGTTCACACTTCTATCGGCATGTTCAGAGAATGGGTATGAGAAACCGTGCATTTCGGCACGCTTGGCACACTCAGGGAATTCCTGGATCTCAATTGAAGAGCTCTTTTTCTTTCCTTCATCGAATGATATCGGCGAAGCCGCTGTTACTTTGAGTCTTAAAGGTATCTTGTCCGGTTCAATTAACACCGAAGTCGCCGCTGGCGACCACCGTGTGGATTTCGCGATTAGTGACGCATTCCACAACCTCGTAACCTTTGTAAGCTTCGTTCAGCTTCTGAAGGCCGGCGCCTCCCCCATGCCGCGATGACCAATGAGACATGGTGCGACATCATCGTGAGCAAAGAAGCATCTCCAGACCGGTGCCGCTTTTTTTGTGAGCAATGAATATCCGGGCCGGAAGGTTGCATTGACACTCTCACCAGCAAAGCGATGTTAACCGGCGCCTTCAGCGAGCTCGCGTTGCAAATAAGCAAGCATCCATACTTCACGCATTATTGTCTGTACCACGGCTCGCCTCTCCACAATTACGAACGGGTTGCCAAAGCATATGACGCAGACCGGGCAGCCGGCGTCCAACAAGGCACTTTCCGTGACGATATGGACGCCGAAGACGCCCTCTTTGCTTCTCGCATTGTCGACGGCATCATTTTGCGGGTCGCAATATACTGAGAAGCGAGAAGTATTGCCCCATGCTCCAATCGCTTGAAATCCCGAAGTAATTGCAGCTGAAATTTGGGTTTCGATCGATCGTCACGGATCAAGATGTCGCTGAGTTAGTCGGTTTATAAAAAGGCGTTTGTGGGGACGGCTAGAGGCACGCCATCAAGCAGCCCTTACGCCGGCGTGGGGGCTGCGTCAGGAACCGCCCCGTCCACGGGCGGGCGCGATCGAGGCTGCCCGAGCCGGGATGCGCCGCAAAACCTGATCAGCAACGGGTCCGGCACGCTGGTGTCACCCGGTCATTTTCGACGACGGGGCGGCGACGCTCTCGCAATTTTCAAACTCGGGCGGCCGGGATATGCTCTCCGGCATTCAAGCTGTCGCAGCCCCCGTTAATGCAACGAACGCCCCTCTTCGAATGACCTGCATAAGTGATCTAACCGCCGCAGAACCGATCACAAAGAGACTTATCGCTTCGATGGTTCTTGGCCGAATCGGGCCGCAGTTTTTTTGGCGTCCTGCGACGCCGTGAAGGTGGCCGCCATCATGGCATCGCCTGACGCGACCTGCTTCATCGGGCACCGCAAGTCATTTGGCGTCAAAATAGTCGGCGGGACGGCAATCGTCAGCGCCTCAGGTGCATGACCGTTCTTGCAGCCGCCGGGCTCCTTCGGTCCTCGCGTGGCCGGGTTTGCCGCCGGATCGCTTTCTTGCCTCTTGAGTGCATGCCAGGACGCCCCCTTTCTGACGTCTGAGACCATTCGCCCCGGCGGTGTCTCGGCTGCGGAATTTTTGGCTCGTTTTCGAGACGACCGAAGGCCCGGGGCGCCTAGAGCCTTTAATAAGATTGGAAACAGGTCGTAGGGCACTCGTATCGCTGGTCGAGAATATTGCCGACGCTGGACCTAGTGGCTGATCAGGCCAAGGCTACAATTCCGTGCGCGATGCGTGGGCGTTTGTCGCGGGACTTCACTGCTTTGGCCAGCACAAATGAGGCCACGTTTGGAATGCGATACGAATGTTCGTCGCTAGCTAAAGACTCATGTGCTCGTGCCAGCGCCGCACCTTGGGAATGATCGCCATTTTGGGCTGGCAGAAACAGTCAGCCACCTTTTTTCAGTCGCACTCCCGCCCCGCCTCCATTCTCGGCGATGAACTCGACTCCGGCGTCCTGCAACGCAAGTTGGATCGCTTGAAGCGTTGCCCGTCTAGGCTCGGTCACCGCGCTTTCGATTTGACGGATCGTTACGACACCAACCCCGGACGCATTCGCGAGGGCCTGCTGGGTCCAGTCGAGGAGACCTCGGGCGGCACGACATTGAGCAGCGGTAATCATACCCTGATATCGCAGAAACGATGGAAACCATCAATTCTGGCGAAAAGAGATGGACTCGCCAAATATGTCGTATATAGTCATTTTTGTCGTTTTTAAATATTTTGAGGAAAGTCGATGAATGTTCAACTCGCTTCTACTCGTTATCGAGCGATCCGGGATCGCGTTCGGGAGCTCGATCCTGCCATCGATGAGCAGACGCTAGCGGATACCGTTGAGGGGCTCACCGACCTCCACGAGATCGTCCAAGCGGTGATCCGCTCAGCCTTGGCTGACGAGGCCCTGGCCCGCGGCCTGAAGGGCCGGATTGCCGAAATGGAAGACCGCCGCGACCGGCTACAGGATCGGGCCTCAAAACGGCGCCAGATCGCCAAAGACGTCATGGTGGAGCTCGATCTGAAGAAGATCACGGCGCCGGATTTTACAGTGGCCATCCGCCCTGGTTTGCCGGCACTCATGGTCATCGACGAGGCCGCCGTGCCGAAGACGTACTGGGAGCCCGCCCCGCCCCGTTTGAAGCGGCAGGATCTCGCTCAAGACCTCAAAAACGGTGAGGAGGTAGCCGGCGCCACTTTGAGCAATCCCGAACCGATCCTGACTGTGAGGACCAAGTGATGGCGTTCTCGGTCAAACAAGTCCAGGAGCTCAAGAAGGACGTCGACCCGCGGCATCTGCGTAGCCGGGAGGTCAATGGTCGAGAGCTGGCCTACATTGAGGGCTGGCACGCCATGGCGGAGGCTAACCGCATCTTCGGCTATGACGGCTGGAACCGCGAGACGGTCGAGTCGAAATGCGTGCTGAGCCGCGAGAATCGGGGTTCAGCCCACCTGACGGTCTATACGGCCAAGGTCCGGATCACCGTTCGGGCAAAGGACCAGGTGATAGTCCGCGAGGGCCACGGCACCGGGGAAGGCCGCGGTTCGAGCCTTGGGGAAGCCCACGACTTTGGGCTAAAGGCGGCCGAGACAGATGCTACCAAGCGGGCTCTGGCAACTTTCGGCAAGCCCTTTGGCCTTGGTCTCTATGGCGGTCTGACAACACCACATCGGCAACGGGCGCTCGCAGGCTATGCGGGGGAAGGCCCCCTCGACGCGCCGTCAGCCCAGCCGGTGGCGCTGCCCCCGGATGACACCACGCCCATCCCACGTCCGTCACGCTACTATGGTCGGTCCGAGGACGTGGTTACGCGCGATCGCCGGCAAGCTACGCGACAACCAAGCGGCAACTCCGTCACCGATACGCCGCTGGCCCCAGTCGACGCAGACCCGTCTGAGACCACTCCTGGCAAGATCGACAAAAGCGCGTTGACGATTGGCGCGCCGCGCCGACTCCGCGATAAGAGTCACCTGCGCTTTGTCGCTTCGCACCCCTGCCTGATCTGCGGGCGCCAACCAGCCGACGCTCACCACATCCAGTTCGCCCAACCGCGAGCCCTCGGTCTCAAGGTCAGCGACGAATACACCGTGCCCTTGTGCAGGACCCACCACCGCGAGCTCCATCAAGCGGGCAATGAGAAGGCCTGGTGGGAGAAAAGCAGCCAACGGCCCCTCGAAGTCGCTGAACGCCTTTGGAGGAAAAGCCGGGCCAAGCTGTACCCGGCGGTCGGCGGACGCTCCTAGAAGCGTATCTAGCGGAACATCGAGCGGCGCCCACCCGCGCCCTTTCCTCGACGCTTTTTGCGGCTGCCTTTAATCGCCGACGTCCCTCGGAATTGAATACTCATGAGCACCAAAGACCATTCATGGATTGTCCTGGCTCTTCGAGATCACGACACTTCGAAATGGAAGCTAGACTTACTGCTATTATTCCAAGGCGAGATCCATGCCGCTATCGCTGACCGGATTAGAGACAACGCCGAAGTCCGCTGGATCGGGGGCACTGTTCATTCTTCTGGGGGTATGCTCAGGGAAAAGGGTATGAGGAACCGGGCATCGCGGCATGGCTGGCATATCCAGGACAATTCTTGGATACCGATTGAAGAGCCACTATTGCTGCCTCGAACTAAAAGCCTCGACGAAACAATCGTCACCCTCGTACTCAAAAATATTTTGTTCGGCTCAATTACCTTCGAAATCAATGCCGGCGACAGCCGTCTGGATCTGGTGATCAGTGATGTTTCCGACAATCCCGTAACGTTAGTACGATTCATCCAAATTCTAAATGCCGGAGGCCTGCCCCATGCCGCGATGACCAACGAGACGTGGTGCGACGTTGTCGTCAGCGAAGGCCCCTCTCCAGATCAGTGCCGGTTCTTTGTAAATAACGAGTATCCCGGCCAAGAGGGTCACATTGACACAATCACCAACAAAGCGATGTTAGGCAAAGCCTTCAGCGACCTCGCTTTGCAGATTGGCATGCATCCGTATTTTGCGCACCATTACCTGTCCCATGGCCTGCCTATGGAGGATTACGAACGCGTTGTTAAAGCCCATGACGAAGACTGGGCCGCCGGCGTTAAACAAGGCATTTATCCCAACGACATGGACGCCGAAGACATGCTCTTTGCCTCACGCATTGTCGAGGGCGTCACTTTGCCAGTCGAATATGCTAAGGAAGCGGCCAAGTACCGCCATATGCTTCAGTCGCTTGAAATCCCCCAAGACTGGCAGCTTAAATTCGGGTTTCGCCCAATTGTTACGGATCACGATATCACCGAATTAGTCGGCTTCTGAAAGGCGGCCATTAGTACGACGACATAAGACCCTTCATCCAAGCAGACTTGCGCTGGTGACGGCCGCTAGTGATCTTCGCACCGAAGGTGAAAAATGTCAGCATCGCCGCTAACCGATTGAACCTCTGGCGAGACCACCCCAAATGCGTATGATGGTTTGGGCGTCATTGGCCAAGCTGAATATTTCCGGAGGAGAAGCATGCAACGAAACCAGCCAATAGGACCGCCGGCCGTCTCCGACCCCCATAAAATAACTGAAACGTTCGTCAATGGACCGATCAGCCTCAATATCGTGAACGGGCTGGCCACACTCACGCTCACCACAATACGGCCGGACCTGCATCAGGCAATGAGCGGCGCGCAGGTCAGCAACTACGATGCTAGCGTATCTGCGCGGCTTGTGATGCCACTCAATATGCTGCTTGAAATGAAGCAGCTTTTGAATCGGTCCCTGCAAGAGCAGCATCTTGCTGGGGGCTCGGCGCGCCCTCAATGAGCCGCGTCACCGAAAATTTGAAAACCTCCTCTCTCCGAAACAGTCTGTTTCCAGCCGTGAGATCAAGCGACGTGGCGGCTGCAAGCAGACGCCTGCCTGCGGGTTCACTTAGTTGGCCACCCCTCCAAGGTCTTCTCTTCGCCTGGCCGGAGCGGCACCGGGCGGAAGCGATGCGTCCGCATTTCACCCATCTGCCGAAGCAACGCGGCCAGATCGGTTTCGGATACTTGCTGGCCAGAAAGGAAGAGCTTGATCGCCTCCAAATTTGGCGCAACGTCCACTTCCGTGATTATTGACTTTCGTTTGCCACCCTCAGTGACGATCTTTTTTTCCTTGCGAACGTAACCAACGGCCAATTCAAACAGACAGTCCTTCAAGCGGCGCTGCCGAGCGATTTCATTGACTTCGCATGCCTTCGCGAACTCGGCGAATTGGCCCTGCCACACCACCAGCGTTTCAGCCGACACCTCAAGTGCCGCACATAGTTCCGCATCGGTCGCACCACGCGATCTCATATCGCGGGCAATCTCCGCACATCTCGGAGAGTAAATATCGCTGGGAGAAAGAGGAACTGTGGCTGCCGGTCGGCTGCTCGTCGCCGGGACTTTCTCAGCCAACGTCCCGGCTTTCGCCTCAGAGGGTGATTTCGCGCGAGACGGATCCATAATATGCACTTTTGAGAGGATCGCACGTCTTGCGCGAAGGACTACGACGCGAAGTCATTGTGCGATATTAGAAAACGTAATCGCGAGGCGAAACCCCTCCGATGTGGGCTGATCCATAATCCACAAGACATCTACAATTTACATATCGATATTGCGTTTTTTTGCCGAGGCAAACTTTGTAGAGAAGACGGTAGTCGCCAATGAATATTCGTTTAGGACGTTCACGCATCCCACAATGGCAAATCCGAATAACCTGAAAATCGAGCAGGAACTATTGACCGCGCGCGCCATAGCAGGAGGTCTTTTTGCCGTGTTGACGGACCTCATGATTGCTCATGCGAAGGTGATCGGAACCTGTCCCGACGACGGAATCTTGCTCACCAGAGCGATAGCAGACGAGAGCCTATCGAAGCTCGAAGCCGAGGTGCTCGATCCATCTGGGGACTTCGTGGATGCCGGTCCCTCAATCCGCGCTAAGGTGAGCACCGTTCTGGACGCAGCCGAGGCAAATGCGCGTCACGTCCTTGCTCTCCCTCCCACCTCCGGCACCACGAATTAGGCAAGGCCTGGGCTCTCCTTGTGCTTTGCGCGCGGTGGACGCTCACGGTGGCGAGCCTTTGGGCGGATCAGCTCAGACGCTGAACAAGCGGCGATTTCAAGCCTGCTTTTCGTAAATCCCCAGCAATTGCAGCCACTTTAGTATGTTGTGGAGCAAGGGGCCGGGCAATTGCCATTGCGCCATCGAGAGGTCCAGTTGGTATGGATTTCTCGGGATTGAAAGAAATGACCAAAACTTCGGTTCGCGCCAAAGGGCCTTCGCGCTCCAAAACGGGCCTTGCGCTCCGAGAGCTCCTCGGTGATCTGCCCTTGCTGAATGGCGAGAACGCCGAAGCGTTCGACAAATTCTGCCGCGATGTCTCTCGATTTTTCTCACCGACCAACATCATCGAAGAAATCTACGCGCGCAATTACGTGGATCTCAGCTGGGAAATTGAACGCTACCGGCGCGACTTGACCCACTTCATCAACGCCAATCTTTATTGGGGGCTGTTGGATGTCCTGCACCGATTGACCGACTACGAGAAGGCGGAAAAGCTGGCAAAGGGCTGGGTGTCTGCGAAGTCTCAGGAGGTCCAGGTCGTGGACCAAATGCTCGCGGACGCAGGCCTCTCGCGAGACCACATCCGCGCGCAAACTATGGCGGTCAAGATCGAGGACATCGAGCGGTTCAACCACCTGATCGTTGTCCTGGAGACACGGCGCGACTCGCTCATTCGGGAATTCGAGCGGTTCCGCGCGACCTACCGCAGGCTCCATTCGAAGGGCGCCGAGATCGCGGAGGTCGTCGAATTGGGCGGCCCACATCGCCTTGCGTCTTCGGTTTCGCGGACGGATAGCGCGTGAGCAACGAAGTCGAACACCCGAGCGACAAAAGACGGCTCGCAAATAGGGCCAATGCCCAGTCAAGCACCGGGCCTCGCACTTCGGCCGGCAAAAGACGCTCATCAAAGAACGCACTGCGCCATGGCTTGAGCGGTGCCCAAGTCATGCTGCATCAAGAAATCGCTCAAGACTGGGGCGAGAAGATCGCCAGATCTCTAAATCAATCCAGTAATGAAGCTATTGCAGCCGCAGCCGCCATCGCCAGCGCCCAGTTCGATCTCGTGCGCGCCCGCCAAGCGCGCTTCGCAGTGACAAACATCCGCCTGACGGTCGGGGTAAGCGGCAGCTCTGCCGACACCAATATCCTCCAGGAGTTGCGCTTTGACCGGTACGAACGCCGGGCGATGTCGCGGCGGAAAAAGGCGATTGCTCAGTTGATGGCGCTCTTGGCTCGCAATTCGGAGGCTGAAGGTTAAGCAAGGCTGTCAGACGCCTGGCTCTTCCTCCGTTTCTGAGAGCTCGTGGGACTACGCCTATCGCTGAGCCTCATTCGGCGCAGGCTTGATGAACCACGGCCAGTCGGACGATGAGCGCTAGATTTCCTCTAGCGCTACGCCATCCAGTTCCAAGGCGGCAAGACAGGCTAAGAACCATGTTGCCGGAAACGTGCCGCTGTGCAGCTTACCTGCAACCAAGGCCTCCGTTTCGGAGCTAAACCCATGCTTTGTAAGTCGTCTTGCTAACTCAGCATGGGTCAATTTGGACTCCTGCAATTTAAGCGTGACGAATGCGGCGGCTCGCTCTGCCCACTCCCTTTCGGATGCGATCTGCGTAATTTTCTTTGGTAATGATCTGACGTACATCGCGGCCCCAAACGCGGGCACTATCAGGCTAAGGAACATGGTCGGCATCAGCCAGTCATCGGGGAGGCCGAATAGAAATTGCATCCCGATGGCAACTGCCCCTGCAAAGAGAGCGGCAATCAAATAGCCAATGACTACAAGGACCGAATAGCCCAGCACATGGAAAACGGCGACAATTGGCGCCATGGGACCCACTCCCTAGGGAATTCGAAAGCAATCATAATCGACATTTTTCTATCGACAAGATTGGGGCCACCGGCACGAAGTGGCGACATCCGAGTCACTCTTCCGTGAGCGGTGCTTTTTTATCAGTCAAGAGCTTCGGGTTGTACAGCGGATTGCGTTTCCAACCTTTCGCGCACTCGGGCAACACCCCACCATAATGCTCAAGCAGCCCACCCGACTTCACTTCCCCGGGATGCATCGCAACCGGGCCAATGTGAGCGTGCCGACTCTCGTTGATTTGGCGGAGCAAAATCGCAAACTCACCTTCCTTCTCAACTGCGGCCACGGGCTCCGGCTTCAACTGCCAGTTCTCAGGATCGAGATTGGTCAACAAAAACTTCGCGGCGTCCAAATTGGGCGGCACTTCTTTTTGGACCTTCATGACCTTTCGCTTGCCACCTTGCTCAACAATCGTTTGCTCGGTGAACTTGCGGCCAAGCGCCTGCTGAAAGACAACCTCTTTGAGGCGGTTTACCCACGCTGGGTCATTCGCGCTGCACGCTTTGGCAAATTCAGCGTCTTGGATCTGCCAGAGCGCCAAGGTCTCCGCCGAAACTCCGAAAGCGTCACACAATTCGCCTTCGCTCGCTCCTAGCGCGCGCAGACTACGCGCCGTGTTGGCGTACTTCGGTGAATAGACGTCGCTCGCGTTCAGAGCCGCCAGCTCCGGCTGATTATTGCCGGCTGTATCGACCGTGTCGGCGGGCTTCTCGATCTTCGAACGCGCTTTCGGGCGAGACCGACTCATAGTGCGCTCCTTGAGGAGATCGCACGTCTTGCGCGATTGGAAATGCGACCGGCAGGCCACGTTCCTTGATTAGAGAATTGTACCGGTCCGGAAAACCGCTTCGATTGTAAACAATTTCAGATTCCACAGGAAGTTTAAGCTGTCCAATTACGATTTTATTCCTATCTACTCGTACCAGTCATTACTTTCTGGCAAAACAAACCCAAATTCGGCTCAAGATTCAGTGGGTTAATTCTGGCGAGCGACAGAACCCCGCCAGCCCCCTTTGCGGTGCGCCGAGCAGATGCCTCAATTCATCAATTTGTGGATTGCTTCGGAGGGCGTGGTAGCGGGGATAGGACTTGAACCTACGACCTACGGATTATGATTCCGCCGCTCTAACCAGCTGAGCTACCCCGCCACACCTGCGCCCTTGTAACCGCAATCACGAAGGACACCGCCGGGCAGCTAAGGCCGCCGGACGTGGCCGCGATATAGGAAAGCCGGGCGAAGCCTGTCAAGCAAGCTTGCGGCCAAACCCCGATCCGGGGTCGATTTGGACGAAAATCGACCCCTCGCCTCGCGGTCAGCCTACTTCGGCTGGACTTTCGGATCGCCGCCGGGCGTGCCGGGCGGCGGGATCACCGGCATCGGGCCGCCTTGCGGCGCCGGCGCATGGATTTCCGGATCGACATGGGTCGGCGGACAAATGACGCCGTCGGACTGCGCCAGCTTCGAGCTGAGGTTTTCGTCCTTCGGCTTCTGCACCACGACATCGTTACCCTGCCCCACCGTGGCATGGGTGCCCCCGGGCCCGCAGGCGGTGCCGTCGCGCGGCGCGGCCTGAGGCGCCGGGGCAGGTTTCTCCGCCGGCGGCGTTTGCGCCAGCGCCGGGCTGGCCGCCAGCACGACAGACGCGAGCAACATCGAGATCGGTCGCATGATGTGATCCTCTCTGCGAGGATAACGGCCAAGCCGGCAGGGCTGTTCCCGGCGGCAAACCGCCTCAGGCGGCGTCGCGCGCGAAGCGGATCAGGGCAAAATGCCCGAGCGGCGCCAATGGCCGGCGCTCGACGATACGGACGCCGCCATGTTTGGCCGCCCAATTCGACAGCCGCGCGAAGGGAAATTCCGGCCGCCAGCCGAGTTTGCGCGCCAGCGGCGCGAAAGCCAGTTCGAACAGCCGGCGCGGCCCGCTTTCGGCGCCGATGTGGTTGACCAGGATGATCTCGCCGCCCGGCTTGAGGACACGGGCGAATTCATCGAGCGTCTCTTCCGGGTGCGGCACCGCCGTGATGACGAATTGCGCGACCACCGCGTCGAAGCACTGATCGGGCAGCGCCATCGCCGCCGCATCCATCACGGCGAGGCCTTCGACATTGCCGAGCTTTTCCTCGGCGACGCGTTCATGCGCCTTGCGCAGCATCGGCTCGGAGAGATCGACGCCGAGGATGCGGATGTTGCGCGAATAGTCCGGCAGCGACAGGCCGGTGCCGACGCCGACCTCGAGAAGGCGGCCGCCTTGCGCGCCGCACACCGCTTCGGCGGCCTCGATGGCCGCGCTGCGGCCGGGCTCGAAGACCTTGCCGAAGACGAAATCATAGATCGGCGCCCACAGCGCATAGGCCCGCGCCACTCCGACCTTGTTGATATCGCCCCCCATGAACCTTCTTCTGATCGTTTCTTCGTGTGCGCTTTTAGGGTTTGTCAGGCGACCGAGGCTTGAGCTTCGCTCACGGCGCGCGGCGCATCCATCGCCGCGACCGCGCTCTTGATGAAACCGCCGCCGAGCACGCGCGCCTGCCCGCCCGGCGCATCATAGAACACGCAGGCTTGGCCGGGTGACACGCCGTGCTCGCCGTCCACCAGGTCGATTTCGTAATTCACCGGCCCGCGGCGCAGCCACGCCGCCTGCGGCGGCCGCGACGAGCGCACCTTGACGAACACTTCGAGCCGGCCGCCGGCGAGCGCATCGTCGATGTCGTCGTCGCCGAGCCAGTTGACGTCGCGCAGCATGATGCTCTGCGTTTTGAGCGCATCGCGCGGGCCGACGACGACGCGGCGGCGCTCGGCATCGAGCCGCACGACATAAAGCGGCGAGCCGGCGGCGACGCCGAGGCCGCGGCGCTGGCCGATGGTGTAATGGATGATGCCGGCATGCTGGCCGAGCACCTTGCCGTCGGTATCGACGATGTCGCCCGGCTCGGCGGCGCCCGGCTTGAGCCGCTCGATGATGTCGGCGTAGCTGCCGGTCGGCACGAAGCAGATGTCCTGGCTGTCGTGCTTGTCGGCGATGGCGAGGCCATACTGCCGCGCAAGGTCGCGCGTCTCGGCCTTGGTGCGATCGCCGAGCGGGAAGCGCAGGATCTCGAGCTGCTCCTGTGTGGTGCCGAACAGGAAATAGCTCTGGTCGCGCTCTTCCTCCCGCGCCCGGTAGAGCCCGCGACGGCCCGACGGCAGCAGCCGCGAGGCGACGTAATGCCCGGTCGCCAGCACGTCGGCGCCGAGATCGCGGGCGGTGTGCAGCAGGTCGTGGAATTTGATGGACATATTGCAGGAGACACAGGGCACCGGCGTTTCGCCGGCGATGTAGCTCTCGGCGAAGCGGTCGATCACCGCTTCCTTGAAGCGGCTTTCGTAGTCGAGCACGTAATGCGGGATGCCGATGCGCTCGGCGACCGCCCGCGCGTCGTAGATGTCCTGGCCCGCGCAGCAGGCGCCCTTGCGGTGCACCGCGGCGCCGTGGTCGTAGAGTTGCAAAGTGACGCCGACGACGTCGTAGCCCTCGGCCTTCATCAGCGCAGCCGTGACCGATGAATCGACGCCGCCGGACATGGCGACGACGACACGGGTATCCTGCGGGCGCTTGGCGAGGTCGAGCGTGTTGGACATGGGCTTCTCTTACACCATATGGCGGGCCTCGGTGGCGAATGAAAGCGCCGCGCGCCCGCCCCCGGCAATTCCTGCCGCCCGGCCAGATTGGCCGGCCCGGAACCCACGACCGACGCGCCGCCGAAAGGCTAACCGATTGAAATAACATAATATTTCTCGTCTGCCGGGCTGGCCTGCCGCTTGCAATCAAAATGGCAGGAAATCCGGAGGTCCCCCAGTGTCTTACGTCGCGTCCGAATCTACCGCGTCGAACGCCGTGTTCCCGCAAGCCGGCCGGCAGGGCTATGCCGACCGCGCCGCCGCGCGCTCGGGCGGCAGCTTCGACGATCTGCTCAGCGCCATTCCGGACGCCCCGGAACCGCCGCCGCCGAGCCGCGCCGATACCCCTGCCCCGGAGCGCAAGCCGGCGCCAGAGTCCCGCGCCGCCGCCCGCAACGATCGTCAGGACCCCCCCGCCCGCGCCGACCGCCCGGATCGCAATGACCAGGGCACCGCACCAGACGACGCGCCGGCCAAAGCGGCCGACAGCGCGCCCGCCTCGGACGGCTCTCAGACCAGCACCGACAAGGCTTCCACCGAGGCCCGCGGTGACAATAAGGCCGCCAAGGACGACGGCGCCGGCAAGCCGGCGGGCGACGCGCAGACGTCGGCCGCGGACCAACAGGCCGTGGCCGCCGCCCAGCAGATCGCCACTCCGGCTCCCACCGCCACGGCGGTGGCTGTAACGATCGATCCAGCCGCGCCGGCGGCAGACGCGCCCGGCACGCCCGACGTCACCGAAACCACGGCCAAGGCCGCTTCCGCCCTCGCCGCCGCCACGGCGGCCGCCGGCAAGGCTGCCGACAAGGCCGGCGACAAGCCGGCCGATGCCGCCGCCAATGCCGGGACGGAGCTTTCGCCCGAGGATGCGCAGGCGCTCGCGGCACTGGCCGCCAAGGCGCAAGGCCTCAAGCCGGCGCAGGATGCGAAGGCCGAGAAGACCGACAAGGCCGCCAAGACGGCCGCCGCCGACAAGCCGGCCGAGACCAAGGCCGCCGGTCAGGCGCAGGCGGCGATCGATCCGAATGCGGCGCAGCCGGCCTCAAGCGACGCCCAGGACGCCAACGGCGCCAAGCCGGCGCAGGGCGAGGCCATCGCCGCGCTCGCCAGCGACAGCCACAAGAGCGGCGACAAGAAGCCCGCCGCCGATGCCGCGGCACCCGCGCCGGCGACGACCGCCGCCAAGACGCCCGACATGGCCCTGCCCCAGACCTTGGCGCCAGCCACGCACACCACTCACGCCGCGGCAGCGGCCGCCGCCGGCGGCCACGCCAAGACGGCGGGCGACGACGCGCCGGTGTCGATTGCCAACGTCGCCGTCGAGGTCACCAGCAAGATCGCGTCGGGCAAGAACCAGTTCGACATCCGCCTCGACCCGCCGGACCTCGGCAAGATTCACGTGAAGGTCAATGTCGATCGCGACGGCAACGTCATCACGCACATGGTCGCCGACCGCACCGATACGCTCGACCTCCTGCGGCGCGACACCTCCGACTTGCAGCGCGCGTTGCAGGACGCCGGTTTGAAGACCTCCGACAACAGCCTGCAGTTCTCGCTGCGCGACCAGACCGCCAACCAGCAGCAGGGTCAGCAGAACGGCCAGGCCAGCCGCCCGGTCGCCGACGACGACGCATCGACGACCGCCACCGCCACCATCATCGCCCGCGACTACGGCGCCACCGGTTCTCGCACCGGCGGCCTGGACATCCGGGTGTGATCAGCTCCACGAGGACCGCGCCATGAGCGTCATTCCGACAGGTTCAAGCACGACGGCCGGCACCGGCACGTCGGGCAGTTCGCCGACGGCGACCAACAACGAAATGATCGCCAGCAACTTCACGACCTTCCTGCAGTTGCTGACGACCCAGTTGCAGAACCAGAACCCGCTCGAGCCGCTCGACACCAACCAGTTCACGCAGCAGCTCGTGCAGTTCGCGCAGGTCGAGCAGCAGATGAAGTCGAACGATCAGCTCGCGAGCCTGCTGGCGCTGGAGAAGAGCGCGCAGCAGACGACGGCGCTGGCCTATGTCGGGCAGACGGTGGTGGTGGACGGCTCGACGACCGCCCTGAATGCGAACGGCGCCACCTGGAGCTTCAACGCCACCAAGGTCGCGACCGCATCGGTGACGATCAAGGACGCCACCGGGCAGACCGCCTATACCGGCACCTTCCCCGTCAACCCGGGGCCGCAGAAATTCACCTGGGACGGCCACGGCACCGACGGCAAGACCTGGCCGGCGGGCAACTACACGATGACCGTCACCGCGACCGACGCCAGCGGCAAATCCGTCGGCATCTCGACCGAGGTGCAGGCCGTGGTCGACTCGGTGGATGTGACGCAGGATCCGCCGCTGCTGTCGATCAACGGCGCCGACTACACGATGGACAAGATCAAGCGCGTCGTGCGCCCGACCGCCGCGTAGCCGCCCTCGCTCCAATCGATCGTCAGGTCCCGCGGGCGCGCATGTCGCGCCCGTTTCTTTTTTTCGTCTGCCCGCGTCGGCTTCCCGACACGGGCCTCATCCAAATTCCTAATAAATAAACAACTTCTAAAACCGGCGATGCGCCGGCGGGCTTTGCCACGCCGATTTCCGGGCGCTGCAAAGCTTTCAAAACGAGGCTATATATAACGACTGGGATGCGGACGGCGCGCTCGCTGCGGAGTCAAAGGCCGCGTCCAATCCGTAACCAAAAGGTTAGCGCAAACGGCCCAATGATCCCCTTATCGCCCCGGCCCGCTTAGGTAAATTTTAAGTCGCGGTGTGTAGCTTTTGACGCAGTGAGTAACAGTTAGTCCCGAGTCTTTGTGAGTACACCAATGACCGAACCCCACCGCCCGAGGGTCAAATACGTCATCGGGCCCGATGGCAGTCCGCTCACCATCGCGGACCTGCCGCCGCCGACGACGAAACGCTGGGTCATCCGCCGCAAGGCCGAGGTGGTCGCTGCGGTCCGTGGCGGTCTCTTGTCGCTCGAAGAGGCCTGCGCCCGCTACACGCTGACCGTGGAGGAATTCCTCTCCTGGCAGTACTCGATCGACCAGCACGGGCTGGCCGGCCTGCGGACCACCCGCATCCAGCAGTATCGCCAGTAGCGAAACGCTCACTTACGAATTTTTGCAAAGCGCCGGCCCCCGAGCCGGCGCTTTCTTTTTCGCGTCCAGCGCGGCGCCGGCGCCCGGCCCCATTCATGCTTCGTTTACCGTTCAGCAAGCGCTGCGGGTGCGCGCGGCGATTGCTCGCGCAAGCCGCATTCCACAACGCCGTGACGGGAACTCGTTAACCGGACGCTAACCATCTACCGGGCAAAAATTGCCGGGTCACGTCTGTGACCGCGCCACCCGTTCGTCCAGGGATGCCCCGTGCAAGGTCTGCTCGATTTTCTCAAGTCGCTTGGCGCCGCCCGATTGGCGGCGATGGGCGCCGTTACCCTCGCCCTCATCGGCTTCTTCGCCTTTGTGATGATGCAGATGACGGCACCGGTCATGGTGCCGCTGTTCACCGACCTGTCGGTCGAGGACTCCAGCGCCATCGTCAAGGACCTCGAACGCCAGGCGGTCGATTACAAGATCAAGAATGATGGCGCCATCATCATGGTGCCCAAGGACAAGGTCGCGCGGCTGCGCATGAAGCTCGCGGAAGGCGGCCTGCCCAAGGGCGGCGGCGTCGGCTACGAGATCTTCGACAAGTCGGACGCGCTGGGCGCCACGTCTTTCATCCAGAACATCAATCATCTGCGCGCACTGGAAGGCGAGCTTGCCCGCACCATCCGGTCGATCGACCGGGTGCAGGCCGCCCGCGTCCACCTTGTGCTGCCGGAACGCCCCCTCTTCTCCCGCGACAAGGTCGAGGCCACCGCCTCGATCGTCCTAAAGGTCCGCGGCCAGCTCGAACCGGCGCAGGTGCGCGCCATTCGTCACCTCGTGGCCTCGGCCGTCAACGGCCTCAAGCCGGAGCGGGTATCGGTGGTCGACGAAACCGGCCGCCTGCTCGCCGACGGCGCGAGGCCGGACAATCCGATCGGCGGCGTCGGCGCCGACGAGCGCAAGATCGCCTTCGAAAACCGCATGCGCAACGAGGTGGAGAATATCGTGTCGTCCGTGGTCGGGCCCGGCAAGGCACGGGTGCAGATCTCGGCCGACTTCGATCTCAACCGCATCACACAAACGCAAGACAAATACGATCCGGATAGCCGCGTGCTGCGCTCGAGCCAGACCCGCGAAGAGCAGAACTCGTCGAGCGAAGGCAAGGAAGGCGGCCAGGTCTCCGCCGCCAACGAACTGCCGGGCGCGAGCAAGGACGGCACCAATAACAGCGGGCCAAACTCCAAGGACCAGAGCAAGAAGACCGAGGAAATCGTCAACTACGAGATCTCGCGCACGACCAAGACCGAGGTGATCGAAGCCGGCCGGCTGAGCCGCGTCTCCGCGGCGGTGCTGGTCGACGGGCGCTACACCAAGAACGACAAGGGCGAGATGGTCTACGAGCCGCGGTCGAAAGAAGAGATCGACCGCATCGCGGCGCTGGTGCGCACCGCCGTCGGCTTCGACGCCAAGCGCGGCGACCAGGTCGAGGTCGTCAACCTGCGCTTTGCCGACACTGCACCGGTCTCGATCGGCGACACCGACGGCGGCTGGGCGAAATACTTCCAGTTCACCAAGGACGACATCATGGGAATGGCCGAGAAGGGCGTCATGGCCCTGCTCGGCATCATCGTCGTGCTCATGGTCGTGCGGCCGCTGGTGCGCCGGGTGATCGCGCCCGACGCGGCCGAGAAGGCGCGGCTGGCCGGGCTTGCCGGCGTCGCCGGCGCCATCGGCGGTCCCGGCACGGTGCCCGGCTCGGTCGAGATCGGCCCCGACGGCAAGCCGATCGCCACGATCACCGACACCAGCGGCACCAACATCGCCATCGTCAGCGGCGAGGAGCAGGTCGCCATCTCCAACCGCACCTCGGCGATGATCGACGTCGCCAAGGTACAGGGCCAGGTGCACGCCCAGTCGGTGCAGAAGGTCGGGGAGCTCGCCGAAAAAAACCCTCACGAGGCGGTGGCTATCATCCGCAGCTGGCTGCATGAGGATGCCGCCTGATGGCCGCCGCCGCGAAAAAAGACGAAGAAGCGATCCGCAACGACATCGGCGACCTGATGGCGGAGCTGGCCAGCCGGCCGAAGGGCACCAAGCCGCAGCGCAAGCTGACGGGTCCCGAGCGCGCCGCGGTGCTGATGCTGTCGCTCGGCGAGCAATACGGCGGCAAGATCTTCTCGCTGCTCGACGACGACGAACTGCGCGAAATCTCCATCGTCATGTCGTCGCTCGGCACCGTCGAGTCCGAGCAGGTTGAGGCGCTGCTGCTGGAATTCGTCGGCCGGCTGTCGGCCTCGGGCGCGCTGCTCGGCAACTACGACGCCACCGAGCGGCTGCTGACGCAGTTCCTGCCCAAGGATCGCATCGCCTCGATCATGGACGAGATCCGCGGCCCGGCCGGCCGCAACATGTGGGAAAAGCTCGCCAACGTCCAGGAAGAGGTGCTGGCGAACTATCTCAAGAACGAATACCCGCAGACCGTCGCCGTCGTGCTGTCGAAGCTGCGCCCCGAGCATGCGGCGCGCGTGCTCGCCATCCTGCCGGAAGACCTGTCGCTCGACTGCGTCAACCGCATGCTGAAGATGGAAGCGGTGCAGAAGGAAGTCATCGAGCGCGTCGAACAGACTTTGCGCACCGAATTCATGTCCAACATCTCGCAGACACGGCGCCGCGACGCCCACGAGGTGATGGCCGAGATCTTCAACAATTTCGACCGGCAGACCGAAACGCGCTTCCTCACCGCGCTGGAAGACGACAACCGCGACGCCGCCGAGCGCATCAAGGCGCTGATGTTCACCTTCGACGACCTCATCAAGCTCGACGCCGCCTCGGCGCAGACGCTGATGCGCTCGATCGACAAGGACAAGCTCGCCGTGGCGCTCAAGGGCGCCGGCGAGACCGTCCGCGAATTCTTCTTCAGCAACATGTCCTCGCGCGCCGCCAAGATGCTGGTGGACGACATGCAGGCGATGGGCGCGGTGCGCCTGCGCGATGTCGACGAAGCGCAGACCTTGCTGGTCAATATCGCCAAGGACCTCGCCGCCAAGGGCGAGATCCTGATCGCCAAGAACCGCGGCGGCGACGACGAACTCGTGTATTAAGGCAAGCGCTTGATCCCGAAAAGTGGAAGCCGGTTTTCGGATCAGATCAAGCGCAAGGGAAATTAGACAGATGGCTGCTGCTGCCAAGTTCATGTTCGACGAGGACTTCGCCTCCGGCGAGAAGCCGACCATCACCGTGGTCGAGGCGGAACGCCGGCGCGCCGATGCCGAGTCGGTGGCGCAGCGCCGCGGTTTCGAACAGGGTCAGGCGCAGGCCCGCGGCGAGCAGAACGAACGCATCGCCCGCGCGCTCACCACCATGGCCGAACAGATGAGCCGGCTCGACGCGCAGCTCAAGTCGATCGAGGGGCGGCTCGAAAGCGAAGCCGTGCATGTCGCGTTCTCGGTCGCCAGCAAGCTGGCGCCGGAGCTGATCGCGCGCGAACCCTTCGCCGAGATCGAGGTGCTGGCCGCCGACTGCTTCCGCCAGCTCGTGGCAACGCCGCAGATCACCGTGTTCATCGGCGCCGACATCTATGACAGCGCCAAGGCGAAACTCGAAGAGATCGCCCAGACCCGCGGCCTTCAGGCGCGCCTGTCCATCCTGTCCGACGCCGCGATGGCGCCGGGCAACTGCCGCATCGAATGGGCCGAGGGCGGCGTCGTGCGCGACCACGACGCCACGCTCAAGGCCATCGAGGAAGCGGTCAACCGCTATATCGCGGCGCGCATCGCGCCGCAGCCGTAACAAGGGTTTCGGAGACAGACCATGAGTGACAATGACAGCAAAGTGCCGCTCCCCGATCTCGAAGGCGGCGCCACGCCGCCCGAGGTTGTGGATGCCGGCCCGCTGGCGCCGGGCGAGGAGTCCGTGCACCGCGGCGCCGCCGATCTTGAGGCGGTGTTCGACGTGCCGGTGCAGGTCTCCGCGGTGCTGGGCCGCACCCGCATGGAAGTCGGCGACCTCCTCAAGCTCGGACCGGGCGCGGTGCTCGAACTCGACCGCAAGGTCGGCGAGGCGATCGATATCTACGTGAACAACCGTCTGGTGGCGCGCGGCGAAGTCGTGCTGGTCGAGGAGAAGCTCGGCGTGACCATGACGGAAATCATCAAGGCGGATACGAACTGATGCCGGGGATCGCCACATCCTCAAAGGTCATCCCCGGGCTTGTCCCGGGGATCCACGTCTTCCTGACGTTCGGGCCTAAGACGTGGATGGCCGGGACAAGCCCGGCCATGACGAGGGAGGTGGCAATGCCCTCGACGACCAACAAAGGAATTTAGCGATGCGACTCCTCATCATCGGCACGCTCGGCGGCCAGCTCACTGTCGCGAGCAAGATCGCGATGGACAAGGGCGCCTCGGTCACCCACGCCGATTCAATCGACCAGGGCCTCGCGGTGCTGCGCTCCGGGCGCGGCGCCGACCTGCTGATGGTCGATGTCGCCATCGACATCCAGGATCTGGTGACCAAGCTGGAAGCCGAGCGCATCCACGTGCCGATCGTGGCCTGCGGCGTCA
>JAHCKG010000008.1 GCA_026125895.1 Pseudolabrys sp.
CGGATGCACGAACAGCATGTCGATCTTCGTGTTGCCGGCGAGCGAGGCAAAGGCCACCGGCGAGCCTTCCAGCGTCGCGATGAGCGTGAGCTGCTTGCCGAGGCGCGCGGCGAAGGATTCGAGATCGTCGGCGCGCGAACTCCAGGCTTCCTGCTGCGCCTCGCTGTAATCGTCGCCGGTCAGCTCGAGAATGCTGTCACGAAAAATCTCGGCGAGCAGCGGCGTATCCTCGGGAAGATAAGGCCGCAGCGCCAGTTTCGGTGTCGCCGTCGCCATCAGCGGCCGTCCCGCGGTGGCCACACCGCCGTGTCACGGTCGGGATGCTGATGAGACACGACTGCGGCCTTGAAGGCCTCTAACTCCGGCTCGGCGCCTTCTGGCCGTGTCGGCAGGCTGCACAGGCCGTCGAAGAACGGCTGCTTGCTCTCCGGGTTGACCTGGATGCTCGGCGGCGCCACCGACGGATCGTCGAAAGCACAGACCGCGATCTCGGTCGGGCCGCCATATTCATAAGTCAGCGGCGTGCCGCAGTCGGCGCAGAAGCCGCGCTCGACCTTGTTCGACGAGCGGAAGCGCTTCGGCTGACCGCGCGTCCATTCGAGATCATGCACCGTCACCAGCAGCGCGAAGGGCGAGCCGAACGCCTTCTGGCACATGCGGCAATGACAGATCGACGCGCGGCCGAACTTCGAGCCGCGGAAGCGCACCGCGCCGCACTGGCAGCCGCCGGAGTGCATGATCATCGCGCGATCTCCCACGTCGTGCCGTCCTTGCTATCCTTGAGCACGACACCCATGGCGGCGAGCTCGTCGCGAATGCGGTCGGACTCGGCGAAGTTCTTCGCCGCTCGCGCCGCCTTGCGGGCCGCGATCAGCCCCTCCACCTTCGCGGCATCGACGCCGCTCGCGACCTGACGGCGGCTCGCCCAATCCTTGGCGCTCTCGCGCAGGAAACCGAGCGCGCGCAAGGTACCGGCGAACTCACCACGCAAATTCTCTTCGCCCGCCTGAATGCGGTTGCGCAGGCCGTGCAGCGCGGTGATGACCTGATGCGTGTTGAGATCGTCGCATAGCGCCTCGAGCACCGGCGCGGCGATCTTCTCGCCCGGCGCGTCGTTGGCGATCCAGTACCAGTCGTCGAGCGTCTTCCACGCCTCTTCCAGGCCCTTCACCGTCCAGTCGATCGGCTGGCGGTAATGCGTCTTGAGCATGTTGAAGCGCGCCACCTCGCCCGGCCAGTCCTTGAGCACGTCGCGGATGGTGATGAAGTTGCCGAGGCTCTTCGACATCTTCTCGCCTTCGACCTGCAGGAAACCGTTGTGCATCCAATAGTTCGCCATCACGTCCTGATGGAAGGCGCAGCGCGACTGCGCGATTTCGTTCTCGTGATGCGGAAAGACGAGGTCGATGCCGCCGCCGTGGATGTCGAAGGTCTCGCCGAGATGCTTCCACGACATCGCCGAGCATTCGATGTGCCAGCCCGGTCGGCCCGGCGTCCTGATGCCGCCCGGCGACGGCCAGCCCGGCTCACCCGGCTTCGACGGCTTCCACAGCACGAAGTCCTGCGCGTCCTTCTTGTAGGGCGCGACCTCGACGCGGGCGCCGGCGATCATCTCGTCCATCGGCCGCTTGGAGAGCTGGCCGTAATCCGTCATTGACGGCACGTTGAACAGCACATTGTCTTCGGCGACATAGGCGTGGCCGGAGGCAATGAGGCGCTCGATGATCGCCTTCATCTCCTCGATGTGCTCGGTGGCGCGCGGCTCGACCGTCGGCGGCAGGCAGCCGAGCGCCGCGACGTCCGCCTTGAAATTCTGATAGGTCTCTTCGGTAAGCTCACGGATATCGATCCCGCGCTCGGCGGCGCGCGCATTGATCTTGTCATCGACGTCGGTGATGTTGCGGACGTATTTGACGTGGTCCGCGCCATAGAGGTGGCGCAAGAGCCGGAACAGCACGTCGAAGACGATGACCGGCCGCGCATTGCCGATATGGGCGAAGTCATAGACCGTCGGCCCGCACACATACATGCGCACGTTCGCCGGGTCGATCGGCGTGAACACGCGCTTGTCGCGCGACAGCGTATCGTAAAGCCGCAATTCCATAAGGGTCACCAAATGCCGGCGCTTCCGCTGGCCGGAGGTCCCTTTGTATCTCGATTCGAGAAAAGACGGCCTCAGCCAGCGTTTGGGGCGCTAGCTAATAATCTCCCGGCAAATGCCGCAGATAAGGGTCGGGCCAGTCATAAGCCGCACCATGCGCGAACTGATGGCCAAGCGTCAAGCGGCAGAATCCCGAGCCCGAAGAGGCGCTTGGCGGGCGCCGGCCGCCGGTTAAGCGGGCCTTAACAGAAATCGACGCATTATCGCGGCCCGGCTTTATCAAACAGCCTCGTCGAACCAGCGCGGCCTCCCCCGCCATGAGAACGGATGTGTCCAATGCGTAGCCTCCTGGCCGGCATCGGCCTCCTCGTCGGCCTTCTCGCCCTCGCCCCGGCCGCCCAGGCCGAGCGGAAAATGTTCATCATCGGCGCCGACGCCAACGGCTACGGCATCGACCGCTGCCTGGTGAGCGGGCTGCCCTGTGGCGCCGCCGCGGCGGCCGCCTATTGCCACACCCAGAATTTCGCGAACGCCATGTCGTACCGGCGGGTCGATCGTGACGACATCACCGGGGCGATTCCCGCCGGCGGCGCCGGCGGCTGCAAAGGCCCGGCCTGCGATGACGTGGTGGCGATCGTCTGCAACCGCTGACCCAAAGTCATCCACAGAAGTTCCATGATGTCCCGCACCCCGCCCCCCGGCGCGGACAAATGCGGTCCGCGCGGTTGAGTTATGGGCGTCGTCCCGGTACGTAGGAACTCCGGTTCCTCCGACCGCACGGACGCATGATTCAGGCGCGCGAGACCCCGACACCGATCCCGACCGCTGCCGACCGTGCCGCCAGCCTTGCCGAGCGGCCGCTGAAACTGCTGATTGCCGCCTCCGTCATCCTGCCGCTGGTGTTTTTCGCGATCGCGTCGTGGATTTCCTATAACCAGCACATGGCGGAAGCCTCCGACCGGCTGCAGCGCACGGTCGGCACCATGCAGGAACACGCCATCAAGGTGTTCGAGACCTTCGCCATCAGCGAGCGGTACCTCGAAGAGCTGTTCAATGACGTGCCCAACACCGTCATCCGCCAGAACGAAGCGCAGTACAGCGCGCGCATCCGCAATTTCATCAAGACGCTGCCGCAACTGCGCGACCTCTGGGTCATCGACCGCAACGGCCGGCCGCTGGTCGCTGGGACGGTCCATCCGCTGCCGCCCGACCTCGACCTGTCGGACCGCGACTACTTCGCCGCGCACACCTCCGGCGACACCGACACCTACATCAGCAAGGTGGTGCAGGCGCGCGCCGCCGACACCAATTTCTTCGCCATCACCCGCAAGCGGTCGAGCCGAACGGGCGAGTTCGAGGGCATCTATCTCGTCTCGATCGCCCCGGAATACTTCACCCGTTACTATTCGCAGCTGCCGCAATCCGACGTCAGCGTGGCCGGACTGATCCGCGGCGACGGCGAGACGCTGGCGCGCTATCCCTCATCGACGCCGTCCTCATTGACGCCGACGACCTCGCCGATGATGCGGGCGATCGCCGCGCAGCCGACCGCCGGCCTCACCTATGGCAGTTCGGCGATCGACGGCGAACCGCGCATCATCGCCTATCGCAGGCTGCCCGATTACGGCGTCTATGTTTACGCCGCGCTGAACACCTCGACCGTGCGTTCCGACTGGATCAGCGACATGTCGGCGCATCTCGTGTTCGGCATTCCGGCGACGCTCGCGATGGTTGGACTCGGCATCCTCACCTTGCGGCACACGCGGCGCGAGGCCGACATCAATGCGCAACTGGCGCAGGAGGCGGCGCGGCGGCAATCGACCGAACTCGCCTTGCGCCAGGCGCAGAAGATGGAGGCCGTCGGCCGTTTGACCGGCGGCATCGCCCACGACTTCAACAACCTGCTCACCGCCATCATCGGCAATGTCGAACTCGCCCTGCGGCGCAACACCTCGGAGGATGCGCGCGTCGCCAATTCGCTCAACGCCATCCGCCAGGCCTCGATGCGCGCCGCGACCCTGGTGCAGCGGCTGCTCACCTTCTCGCGCCAGCATCCGCAGGAGGTGAAGGTCGTCGACATCAACCGGCTGGTCACCGACATGTCGGAACTGCTGCATCGCTCGATCGGCGAGACGGTGCGGGTGGAAACCGTGCTCGCCGGCGGCCTGTGGAAAGCCGCGCTCGATCCGAACCAGCTGGAAAGCGCGATCCTCAATCTCTCGGTCAATGCCCGCGACTCGATGCCGAATGGCGGCCAGCTCACCATCGAGACCTCGAACGCCTATCTCGACGAAGCCTACATCAAGCAATCGAACGCCGAAGTCGAAGCCGGCCAGTTCGTGCTCGTCGCCGTCAGCGATACCGGCAGCGGCATGACCGCGGAGGTGCGCGATCGCGCCTTCGATCCGTTCTTCACCACCAAGCCGGCCGGCGTCGGCTCGGGCCTCGGCCTGAGCATGGTCTACGGCTTCGTCAAGCAGTCGCACGGCCACATCCAGATCTACAGCGAGGTCGGCCAGGGCACCGCGATCAAGATGTATTTCCCGCGGCTCAGCGACCCGTCGGCCTATCCGGCATGGGAAGCGGTGTCCGATCTGGCGCCAACGCGCGAGAGCAAATATTCCGAGACCATTCTGCTGGTCGAGGACGACAAGGATGTCAGCCGTTTCGTCATCGATGCGCTGGGCGACATGGGCTATCGCGTCATCCACGCCGAGACGGCAGCAGAGGCGCTCGACAAGCTCAAGGCGACGCCGCAGATCCAGCTCCTGTTCACCGACGTGGTGCTGCCGGGCGGCATGAACGGGCGCGAACTCGCCAACGAGGTCAAGACGCTGCGCCCCGAACTGCCGGTCGTCTTCGCCACCGGCTATACGCGCAACGCCATCATCCACCACGGCCGGCTCGACACCGACGTCGATCTTCTGACCAAGCCCTTCACCACCGAGGCGCTGGCGAAGAAGCTGCGTCAGGTGCTCGACGACACCGCTTCCAGCAAGCCGCGCGGCGCGTGAGCTGGCGCCAGCTGGGTCTCATCTAAACTTCCGTGCCGATCGCGCGGTCGAGCGACCAGCGGCCGCCACCGCGCACCAGGAAGTGCAACACCACGATCGACCAGAACAGCGGGTACTCGAAACCGAGATTGTTCCAGGCGAAGCCGTTGGGCGCGTGGAATTTGATGGCGACCAGCAGGAAGACCAGCACCGGCACGGCGGCGACGCGCGTCAGCAGGCCGGCAGCGAGGCAGAGGCCTCCGGCGAATTGCGTGAGACCCGTTGCGATGGTCCAGAACCCGGCGGGATGAAATCCGGCTTGCGCGAAGAAGGCGATGTTGGCCTCGCGCGCGGCGAACAGGATGAGATAGCCGTGCGCCGCCATCGACAGCCCGGCGCACAGCCGGATGAGCGGCTCGGTGAACGGCGCCAGGGCCGCGTAGAGACCGCCTAACGCCGGAATGAGAAGACGTGGCTCGCCGCGCATGATCGCCCTCGCCGCTATCGCCGCGCCTGCCCGCGGCGCCGCAGAATAGCCGATCGCCGCCGGCTCGGGCGATTTCCGCGGGGTCTGCGGCCGCCACCCGGTAGCAGGGGAAAAACCTTGCCGCCCTGTGGTTTAGTACAGCCGCAAGAACAGCTTAGAACCCTTCCAAACAGGTTGCGGAGCCTCGGCCAATCGGCCAAATTCACGGCCGCGCGCTGGATATCATCACCACCACGATCCGGCGCCCAGATACGGCAGCCGGCGATGAACGAGAGAATGGGCAAGGGAATTTCCGCGAGAACGGCCGGCAGCAGCGGTGCCGCGCTCACGCTGGACGGTTTCCTGCCGCATCGGCTCTCGATCTGCGCGCAATCGGTCGCGATGGCGCTGGCGAAGATCCACGCCGATCGTCACCAGATCGGCGCGCCGGAATGGCGTGTGCTCGTGGTTCTGGCTGAAGGCGGCAGCATGACCGCGAAGGCCATCGGCCAGCGCAGCCAGATGCACAAGACCAAGGTGTCCCGCGCCGTCGCCGTGCTGGAGCGCCGCGATCTGGTGGTCCGGCGCAGCAACAGTGCCGACTTGCGCGAAGCGTTCCTGTCACTGACGCCGGCCGGCCGCAGCCTGTACGAGGAACTGGCGCCGGGCGCGCTGGAATTCGCCGACCGCCTGATCGCCGCCGTCGAGCCGGCGGACCGCGAAGCGCTGCACCGCATTCTCGAGCGGCTCACGCAAATCTCCACGGAAATCGCCAGCGATATCGCCAACGGCCGCTCGGCCCGCTAAATTCGCTCCGGCATCAGCCGCCCATCCTGCCGGGGGACCTTTTCGTGAAGCTGTACAGCTACTTTCGCTCGTCCGCGGCCTATCGCGTTCGGATCGCGCTCAATCTCAAGGATCTGCCCTATGAGATGGCGTCGATCCACCTGACCAAGGACGGCGGCCAGCAATTCAAGGACAGCTTCCGCGCCATCAATCCGCAGGCCCGCGTGCCGGCGCTGCAATTGTCGAGCGGCGAAGTGCTGACGCAATCGCTCGCCATCATCGCCTATCTCGACGAAGTGTTTCCCGACCCGCCGCTGTTGCCGGTCGATGCGCTCGACCGCGCCCGCGTGCGCGCCGCGGCGCAGGTCATCGCCTGCGACATCCATCCGCTCAACAATCTGTGCGCGCTGCGCTACCTCAAGCGCGAGCTCCATCAGGAGCAGGCCGCCATCGACGCCTGGTATCATCACTGGGTGATCGAGGGCTTCACCGCGCTCGAGACGATGATCGCGCAAGGGAACGCATCCGGCCCTTATTGCTTCGGCTCGCATGTCACGCTTGCCGATGTGTGCCTGGTGCCGCAGGTATTCAACGCGCGCCGCCTCAAAGTCCCCCTCGACGCGTTTCCGAAGATCGTCGCGGTCGAGACGGCTTGTCTCAAGCTTGCCGCCTTCGATAAGGCGCGCCCGGAAAAACAGCCGGACGCCGAATAGCGACGTTGTCGCGGCTGCTTGTCGCGCGCCGCTTCCCCGCCTCCTCCAACCATCGTTATCATGCCGTGACCGCCGCCAAACTCGCCCGCGTCATGTTCTGGATGACCGGCGCCCTGCTGTCGTTTTCGGCGATGGCGGTGTCGGTGCGCGAACTGTCGCGCGCCGGCTTCAACATCTTCGAGATATTGACCGTGCGCAGCGGCATTGCGCTGCTGATCCTGCTGTCGGCGACCCTGGTGCGGCCGGAATTGCGGGCGCAGATCTGGCCGCGGCGCATCGGTCTCAATTTGCTGCGCAACGCCGTCCACTATGCCGGGCAATATGCCTGGGCGTTCAGCGTCACCGTCCTGCCGCTTGCCATGGTGTTCGCGCTCGAATTCACCATGCCGGCCTGGACGGCGCTGCTGGCGCCATGGCTGCTCGGCGAGCGGTTGACGCCGAGCCGCATCGGCGTCGTCGTGCTCGGCCTGATCGGCGTGCTGGTCGTGCTGCGGCCGGGCGTCGCCGGATTCAATCCGGCAGCCGGGCTCGTTCTTTTCTCAGCCGTCAGTTTCGCCATCACGATGATCACCACCAAGATGCTGACGACGACGCAGTCGACGTTCAGCATTCTGTTATGGATGATGATCCTCCAGTTTCCGCTGTCGCTTGCCGGCAGCAAGCCGGCGATTTTCATCGACCCCGCAACCTACGATCTGCGCCACATTTTGCCCGCAATTGGCGTCGGTATAGCGGGCCTGAGTTCGCACTTCTGTCTGACCAATGCCTTCCGCGCCGGCGACGCGACGCTGGTGGTGCCGCTCGATTTCATGCGGATACCCCTTATCGCGGTGGTCGGCTGGGCGTTCTACAACGAAGCGCTCGATATCTGGGTCCTGATCGGCGCGTTGATCATCATCGCCGGCATCCTCTGGAACCTGCATTCCGAGCGCACCCGCGCCCGCTGAGACCGCCGCCGTATCGTCCTCGCATGGCCCTATTTTTACGATTAGAGTGCGCCGCATGAGAATTCTGACGCCCGCTTTCGCCGCCTTCGGTGCGCTCGCCGCCGTCGCCGCCGTCGTCACTCCCGCTCTGGCGCAGCAAGGCAGCCCGGCCTGCCAGCGGCTGGAGGCGCAATTGACTTCGCTCGACCGCGGCAATGCCGATCCGGCGCAGGCCGAGCGCATCCGCCGGGCCGAGGACGCCGTCAACAAGCAGCAGTATGAAGTCGATCGCCTCGTCTCGCAGAGCCGGCAGAACGGCTGCGAGAGCTCGGGCTTCTTCTCGATCTTCTCCAACCCGCCGCCGCAATGCGGCGCCCTCACACGCCAGATCGGCCAGCAGCGCAACGCCCTGGAGCGCATGCAGGTGCAGCTCGAGCAGCTCTCCGGCGGCACGACGGAGCGCGCCGCGCAGCGCCAATCGCTGCTGATCGCGCTCGGCGACAACAACTGCGGCCCGCAGTACCGCTCGGCCGCGATTCAGGGGCAACAAGGCGGCTTCTTCGACCGCCTGTTCGGCGGCGGCAACGGCGGCCCGGGCGGCGGCGGCACCGGCATCTACTCGACGCCGCAGGGCCAGATGGGCGGCACCTATCGCACCATCTGCGTGCGCACCTGCGACGGCTATTACTTCCCGATTTCGTACCAGACCTCGCCGGATCGCTTCGCGCAGGACGCCCAGGCCTGTCAGCGCGCCTGCCCTGCGGCGCCGGTGCAGCTCTACACCTATCACAACCCCGGCGAGGACGTGGCGCAGGCGGTGTCGATCGACGGCCAGCCTTACACCTCACTGCCGACGGCCTTCCAGTATCGCAAGGCGCTCGACAAATCGTGCAGCTGCCGCCGCCCCGGCGAGAGCTGGGCCGAAGCGCTCAAGACGCTCGGCAATGACGAGACCCTGGCGCCCGGCGACGTCGTGGTCACGCCGGAGAACGCCAAGAAATTGTCGCAGCCGCCGCAGCCGCGAGCCCCCGCCAAGCCCGGCGCGGCCAACGGGCCGCGCAGCGATGCGGGTGCGCCCGGTGCAAAGCCGCAAGCGAGCAACGACGTGCGCAGCGTCGGCCCGACTTATCTGCCGGCGCGGCAGCAATAACAGCGGCACCCCTCGCCGTCATTCCGGGGCGCGGCTGAAAGCCGCGAGCCCGGAATCCATAATCGCGAACGCTGGGTGTCTGGATTCCGGGCCCGCCGCCATAGCGGGTCGAAGACGCGCGTATAAGCGCTGATGACGGCGTCCCGGAATGACAGATCGCCCTAGAAATCAATCGCTTCGGTCTTCACCGGCTGGCCGGTGATCAGCGACGTGTCCGGCTTCGGCAACGGCTCGCCGGAATCGCGGAAGCGATTGGTGATCGGATAGCGCCGGTCGCGGCCGAAATTCTTCAGCGTTACCTTGACGCCCGGCGCCGCCTGGCGACGCTTGTATTCGGCGATGTGCAGCAGGCGTTCGACGCGCACCACCGTGTCGCGCTCGAAGCCGTCGGCGACGATGCTCGACACCGGCTCCTCGCGCTCGACGAGGCGCTCGAGGATCGCGTCGAGCACGTGGTAAGGCGGCAGCGAGTCCTCGTCCTTCTGGTTCTCGCGCAACTCGGCGGTCGGCGGCCGCGTGATGATGTTGTCCGGGATCACCATGCCGTCGGGGCCGAGCGCGCCGTCCGGCTTCCAGGAATTGCGCAGCCGGCTCAAGCGAAACACCTCGGTCTTGTAGAGATCCTTCACCGGATTGAAGCCGCCGTTCATGTCGCCGTAGAGCGTGGCGTAGCCGACCGACATTTCCGATTTGTTGCCGGTGGTGACGACCATCAAATTGAACTTGTTGGAGATCGCCATGAGGATCGTGCCGCGGGCGCGCGCCTGCAAATTCTCCTCGGTGACGTCGCTCGGCAGCTTCTCGAAGGCCGGCTCGAGCGCGGCCAGGAAGCCTTCGACCGCGGTGGCGATCGGCAGGATGTCGTAGCGCACGCCGAGCGCTTTGGCGCAGGCGGCGGCGTCGGTGAGCGAATCCTGCGACGTGTAGCGATACGGCAGCATCACGCAGCGCACGCGTTGCGGCCCCAGGGCGTCGACCGCCATGGCGGCGACCAGCGCCGAGTCGATGCCGCCCGACAGACCGATGACGACGCCGGGAAAGCCGTTCTTGTTGACGTAGTCGCGCAGGCCGAGCACGCAGGCGGCATAGTCGGCGCGGTCGGCTTCGATCGCCGACACCATCGGGCCGTTCTCGCAGAGCCACGTGCCGCCGCGCCGCACCCATTGCGTGGTGACGATCGTCTCCTCGAAGGCGCCAAGCTGGAAGGCCAGCGAGCAGTCGGCATGCAGGCCGAACGACACGCCGTCGAAAATCAGCTCATCCTGGCCGCCGACCTGGTTGACGTAGACCATCGGCAGGCCCTGCTCGGTCACGCGCGACACTGCGATGTTGAGGCGCACGTCGCTCTTCTGCCGCCAGTACGGCGAGCCGTTCGGCACCAGCAGGATCTCGGCGCCGGTCTCGGCCAGGCACTCGACGATGTCGGCGCCCCAGATGTCCTCGCAGACCGGCACGCCGAGGCGCACGCCCTTGAAGCTGATCGGCCCCGGCAGCGGCCCGGCGGCGAAGACGCGCTTCTCGTCGAAGACGCCATAGTTCGGCAGATCGACCTTGAAGCGCAGCGCCGCAATGCGGCCGGCCTCCAAAAGCGCCACCGCGTTATAGAGCTTGCCGTCCTCGGTCCAGGGCGTGCCGACCAGCAGCGCCGGGCCGCCCGACGCGGTCTCGCGCGCCAGCTTTTCGATCTCGGCGCGGCAGGCCGCCTGGAAGGCCGGCTTCAGCACGAGGTCCTCCGGCGGATAGCCGGCGATGAACAGTTCGGGGAAAACGACGATGTCGGCGCCCTGGCGGGCGGCCTCGTCACGGGCGCGGCGCACCTTCCCGGCATTGCCGGCGATGTCGCCGACGGTCGGATTGAGCTGGGCGCAGGCGATCGCCAGCCGGTCAGCGGGACGGGTGTTCATGGAAATGATCTATCGCCTGCCCTTGCCGATCACAATCAGGGCGCCCGCATGTCTCCCCTCCGGCCGCGAACGTCTGTCCGCGGCCTGGAGGATACGATCAAAGCCCGGCCGCCGCCGGCAGCGGATGCGCCGAACGCTCCTTGCGCAGCCGGTCGGCCAGCAGGAAGGCGAGATCGATCGCCTGCTCGGCGTTGAGCCGCGGATCGCAGACCGTGTGATAGCGGTCGTTGAGATCGGAGTCCGAAATGGCACGGGCGCCGCCGGTGCATTCGGTGACGTTCTGCCCGGTCATCTCCAGATGCACGCCGCCGGCATGGGTGCCTTCGGCCGCATGGATGTCGAAGAACGAGCGCACTTCCTTGAGGATCAGATCGAACGGCCGCGTCTTGTAGCCCGACGCCGACGAGATCGTGTTGCCGTGCATCGGATCGCACGACCACACCACCGAGCGGCCCTCGCGCTTCACCGCGCGCACGAACGCCGGCAGATGTTCGCCGACCTTCTCGGCGCCGAAGCGGCCGATCAGCGTCAGGCGGCCCGGCTCGTTGTCCGGATTGAGCACGTCGATCAGGCGCAACAGGTCATCGACCTTGAGCGAGGGGCCGCATTTGAGACCGAGCGGATTCTTGATGCCGCGCGCATATTCGATATGCGCGTGGTCGTGCTGGCGCGTGCGGTCGCCGATCCAGATCATGTGGCCGGAGGTGGCGTACCAGTCGCCCGTCGTGGAATCGATGCGGGTCAGCGCCTGCTCGTAACCGAGCAGCAGCGCTTCGTGGCTGGTGTAGAAATCGGTGGTGCCGAGCGCGCTATCGACGGCGAAGGTCAGGCCGCAGGCGCGCATGAAGTCGAGCGCGCCGGAGACGCGGTCGGCGAGATCGGCATAAGCCTTCGACTGCGGCGAGTCAGACACCGACTGGATCATCCAGCGATGCACGTTCTCGACGCTGGCGTAGCCGCCCTTGGCGAAGGCGCGCAGCAGGTTGAGCGTCGCCGCTGACTGGCGATAGGCATCCATCTGCCGGCGCGGATCGGGCGTGCGCGATTCCGGCGTGAAAGCGATGTCGTTGATGATGTCGCCGCGGTAGCTCGGCAGCTCGATGCCGTCCTTCTTCTCGGTCGGCGACGAGCGCGGCTTGGCGAACTGCCCGGCGATACGGCCGACCTTCACCACCGGCGAGGCGCCGGCATAGGTCAGGACGATCGCCATCTGCAGGAAGACGCGGAAGAAGTCGCGGATGTTGTTGGCGCCATGCTCGGCGAAGCTCTCGGCACAGTCGCCGCCCTGGAGCAGGAAAGCCTCGCCATTGGCGACGCGGCCGAGCGCGGCTTTCAGATTGCGCGCCTCGCCGGCAAACACCAGCGGCGGAAAGGTCGCCAGCTGCTTTTCGGTGTCGGCCAAAAGTTGCCGGTCCGGGTAGTCCGGCACCTGCATAATGGGCTTGTTGCGCCAGCTGTCCGGCGCCCAACGCTCGGGCATCGCATTTACTCCAACGATTTTGCGGGTTTATACACGAAACCGGCCGGCGGAAGCCAGTCCATAGCGCGGGCAGCGTTAACCGTGTTTCCGGACCCGGCGGGGCGGCCTATCCGGCCGCTTTGCCGGCATCCTGGCGGCTGTAGCTGGCGGCTTTCTCGCGCATCGTCACGAGTTCCTCGGCCATGGTCGGGTGCACGGCTATCGTGGCGTCGAAGTCCGCCTTGGTGGCCCCCATCTTCACGGCAATGCCGACGAGCTGGATCAACTCGCCCGCATCCGGACCGGCGATGTGGCAGCCGACCACCCTGCCCGTGATGCCGTCGACCAGGAGCTTCATGAACACCCGGGTCGCCCGCCCCGACAAAGTCGCCTTCATCGGCCGGAACGTGGACTTGTAAACGTCGAGCTTATCGAGCTGCTCGCGGGCCTGCGCCTCGGTCAAACCGATGACGCCAAGCTCCGGCTCGGAGAACACCGCGGTCGGCACGTCGGCGTGATCGACCCGCGTCGGCTTGCCGCCGAACACCGTATCGGCGAAGGCATGCCCTTCGCGTATCGCCACCGGCGTGAGATTGACGCGGTTGGTGACGTCGCCGATGGCGTAGATATTCGGCACCGCGGTGCGCGAATATCCGTCGACCTCGATGCCGCCATGCTCGTGGCAGCGAATGCCGAGCTTCTCCATGCCGATGCCCATGCAGTTGGGCCGGCGGCCGATGGCGAACAGCACCTTGTCGCAGGCGACAACTTTGCCGTCGGACAAATGCACGGCGTATTCGTCGGCGGCCTTGTCGATCGCCGTCACGGTGTGGCCGCACAGGACCTTGATGCCGCGCGTCTGCATCTCGTTGCGCAGGTGCTCGCGGATGTCGTCGTCGAAACCGCGCAGGATATTCTCGCCGCGATAGACCAGCGTCACCTCGCTGCCCATGCCGGCGAAGATGCAGGCGAACTCGACGGCGATATAGCCGCCGCCCTGGATGACGATGCGCTTGGGCAATTCGGCCAGATGCAGCGCCTCGTTCGAGGAGATGGCGTGCTCGAGGCCGGGAATGTGCGGGCCCATATGCGGCCAGCCGCCGGTGGCGATCAGGATATTGTCGGCGGTGACCTTGTCGCCATTGGCCAGGCGAACCGTATGCGCATCCTCGATGACCGCGCGGCTGCGCACGATCTTGACCTTGGAGCGCTCGAGATTGGCGACGTAGGCCGCCTCGAGCCGGTCGATCTCGCGATCCTTGTTGGCGATCAAGGTCGGCCAGGAGAACGTCGGCTCCGGCACGGTCCAGCCGAAACCGGCGGCGTCGGCAAAGTCATGGGAAAAGCGCGAGGCGTAAACCAGGAGTTTCTTCGGCACGCAGCCACGAATGACGCAGGTGCCGCCGACACGGAATTCCTCCGCGACCATGACGCGGGCGCCGTAGTTGCCGGCGATGCGCGCGGCGCGCACACCGCCCGAGCCTGCGCCGATCACGAAGAGATCGACGTCGTATTGCGATTTCGGAGATTGCGATTCTGAAGTCTGCGCCATCGGGTTAGCCTCACGCTACCGTCACAACGCGGTAGCGTCAGGCGGCCCAAGCTTATTAAAGCTTGTGGCCTTTCTTCTTCAAGCCCTCACGCATCTTGCCGATGACCTCGTCCGACAGGGACGCAGACCACTCCTGCGCGAATTTCAGGCTTTCGTCGACGACCTTGGGCTGCTCGGCGAGCAGCTTCTTGCCCGCCGGCGAGGTGTAGAAGGCAAGGATGTCCTTGAGCTCCTGCTCGGTGAAGTGCGAGGCGTAGATCTGCGTCACCTTGGAATAGACCTCCTGCAGCCGCGGCTCGTACTCCTTGCGCAGATCGTTGGCGACCGCGGTGGCATCATTGGTCAGCGTCGGATTCTGCTGCACGAAGAACAGGCGCGCCTGCTCGATCACGCCGGGGACGAGCGGGGCGAAGACTTCGTCGGCGCCGGTGAGCTTGGAGATCTCGCCGGCCATTTTCAGCGCCGCGGACGATGGCTGCTGCGCCATCGCCGGGCCGGCCAGCACGAGCACTGCCGCGATCAGGCTCAAGCGGACGCCGCGCCGGGAAGCTTGAAGAAAAGACATCGTGGTAACTCCGTTTTCGACTTACCGGGTCCGCTCGACGGTTTTCACACCGTCCGGACCGCCAACAATTACAATAGACGCGAGATCAACGAACAGGCCGTGCTCCATGACACCCGGCACGGCCGCGAGTGCACGCGCCAGAGCCTTCGGTTCGTCGATCCGGGCCAGCGCGGCGTCGACGATCCAGTGCCCGCCATCCGTGACGAAAGGATGGCCGTCCCGCCCCTGCCTCAGCTTCAGCGGTCCGCCGCGCTGCACGCCGGCGATGGCCTTCTCGACGGCCTTCAGCGTTGCGCCAAAACCGAACGGCGTCACTTCGATCGGCAGCGCGAAGGCGCCGAGCTTGTCCACGCACTTAGTGGCATCGACGATGACGAGCATCCGCCCTGACGCCGCGGCGACGATCTTTTCCCGCAACAGCGCGCCGCCGCCGCCCTTGATCATGCTGAAATCCCGCGCCACCTCGTCTGCCCCGTCGATCGTAAGATCGAGTTCGGGCGTCTCGTCGAGGGTGGTCAGGGGAATGCGGCAGGCCTCGGCTTGCGCGCGCGTCGCCTCCGAGGTCGGCACGCCGACAACCTTGAGACCGGCGCGCACGCGCTCGCCGAGCAGATCGACGAAATGCTTGGCCGTCGAGCCGGTACCAAGGCCCAGGCGCATGCCCGATTGAACGAATTCAATCGCGCGCGCTGCGGCGGCTCGTTTTTGAGCGTCGGCATCCATGGCGGCGTGTCTCGATGGGAGTCCCGAAGAGTGGCGCTACGTTATCGTCTGTTCTTGTCGTCGTCTGCTTATCGATCGATCGTGCCAGAAGATCTGTCGTTCCCGCATCTGCGCGGCGGGCCCCGAAGATCGCAGTCGGGCGTTTTCTAGCGCCTAAAGGCGGGCATGAACAGCCGAAAATGCCGATTTCTACGGCGCAATTCGCGCTTGCATCGCCGCGGCGCGGCGGCTAGCGAACGGCATCGATGCCCGCACTTCACCAGGCCCGCCATGCCCCGACCCATGATTGTCTTCGATCTCGACGGTACCCTGGTCGATACAGCCCCCGATTTGGTCGCGACCCTTAACCTGATCTTCGAGCGCGAGGGATTGCCGCCGGTGCCCTACGACGAGGCGCGCAAGCTGATCGGCGGCGGCGCGCGCGCCATGATCGTGCGCGGCCTTGAGGCAGATCGCCGCATCGTCACGCCCGAGCACCTCGACCGGCTGTTCAAGGAATTCATCGAGCACTACACCGCGCATGTCGCCGATCTGTCGCGTCCCTTCCCCGGCGTCACCGATGCGCTCGATGCGCTGAGCGCGAGCGGCCATGCGTTGGCGGTGTGCACTAACAAGTTCGAGCGGCAGTCGCTGCTGCTGCTCGAAGCCTTGAAGCTCGGCAACCGCTTCAAGGCGATCTGCGGACAGGACACGTTCGGCGTCGCCAAGCCAGATCCGGAAATGCTTCGCCGTACCATTCTCGCTGCCGGCGGCGATCCGGCGCGCGCCATCATGATCGGCGATTCGGAAACCGATATTTTGACGGCGCGCGCGGCGGGACTGCCGGTGATCGCCGTCGACTTCGGCTACAGCGAGCAGCCCGTGGCGGATTACGCGCCTGACCGGCTGATCAGCCACTTTTCGCAATTGCCGCAGGAAATTGCCGATCTCGTTGATGGCGCATAACGCATTGCTGCCACAGTTATGGTTAACGCGTTAGGGTTAATAGAGGGCGAATGGTTGCTACAGGTACCTGCGCCCCGTAATGTGATTAACGGGCGAGCGAGATTTATCGCTCAGATGGACCGGGATTAAACAATGTACCGAGTCATTGCTGTTGCCGTTGGCGGACTTTTACTCGCCGGTTGCTCGTCGTCATCGAGCTTCCTCGACGGGCTCAAGCCCGGACCGAGCACGGATACTGTGCGGTTTGAATCGGAGCCGCCGGGCGCCGATGCCAAGGTCTCGAATGGTCAGACCTGCAAGACGCCGTGCTCGCTGACGCTGCCGACCGAAGGGCCGCTCACGGTCACCTTCTCGCTCAACGGCTACCAGCCCGAGCAGGAGACCCTCGAGCCGATCGATCAGGCCGGCTCCCCCACGCAGTTGCGGCCGAACCCGGTCATGGTCGAGTTGACCCCGGCGCCGCCCGCCGCCGCCAAGCCGAAGCCGAAGCCGCGCGCGGCCCGCAAGCCGGCCGCCGCCGCCAAGCCGGCTGCCGCTCCGAAGCCTGCGGCGGCAGCCCCTGCTCCGGCAGCAGCGCCCGCCCCGGCCCAGCCGACCGGCGCCTCGCCCTGGCCGGCTCCGAAACAGTAACAGGGCGGTTTCCTCCCTCCGAACGCGAAAAACGGCGCGGATGACGCGCCGTTTTGCTTTTTGGGACACAGGAAGCTCGGGGAAGTCCCGTATGGTCATTCCCGCCGGATTTCCTATATGCGATAAAGACCATAGCGCGGCCCGGCTGCCGCGCTCCTGAATCGCCGGGAACGTTCGAATGGCTCCGATCGCACCTGCCTCCCCGCTGGACCTCGCCGGAACCCGTCCGGCCCCTCTGATCGATCCGTTCGCGCGGGCCATCACCTATTTGCGGGTCTCGGTTACCGACCGCTGCGATTTCCGCTGCGTCTATTGCATGTCGGAACATATGAGCTTTCTGCCGAAGGCCGACCTGCTCAGCCTCGAGGAACTCGACCGGCTGTGCAGCGCCTTCATCGCCAAGGGCGTCACCAAACTGCGGCTGACCGGCGGCGAGCCGCTGGTGCGGCGCGGGATCATGACGCTGTTCGCGTCGCTGTCGCGCCATCTCGGCAGCGGCGCGCTCAAGGAATTGACGCTGACCACCAACGGGTCGCAGCTCGAGAAATACGCCGCCGAGTTGAAGGGTTACGGTGTCGAACGCATCAACGTCTCGCTGGACACGCTCGATGCCGACAAATTCCGCGCCATCACCCGCTGGGGCGACCTCGGCAAGGTCCTGGCCGGCATCGATGCCGCGCAGGCCGCCGGGCTGAAAGTGAAGATCAATGCGGTGGCGCTCAAGGGCGTCAACGAGGGCGAGATCCAGGACATGATCGCCTGGGCCCACGGCCGCGGCATGGACATGACGCTGATCGAGGTGATGCCGCTCGGCGACGTCAGCGAGGACCGGCTCGATCAGTACCTGCCGCTGTCGCTGCTGCGCGCGCGGCTCGCCGATCGGCTGACGCTCGACGATATCGATTATCAGACCGGCGGTCCCGCCCGCTATGTGCGGGTCAAGGAAACGGGCGGCCGACTTGGCTTCATCACGCCGCTGACCCACAACTTCTGCGAATCCTGCAACCGGGTGCGCATCACCTGCACCGGCACACTCTTCATGTGCCTCGGCCAGGAAGACGCCGCCGACCTGCGGGCGCCGCTGCGGGCCTCCGAGGGCGACGAGGCGCTACACCGCGCCATCGATGCCGCCATCCTGCGCAAGCCCAAGGGCCACGACTTCGTCATCGACCGGCGCCAGCAGCGTCCGGCGCTGGCCCGCCACATGAGCGTTACCGGCGGCTAGCCGGGTTTACCGGCAAATCCCGGGGCGGCCTCCCCCCAACACCGCATTAGCCGAAAGGCCTGCGGGTACGGGCAATTGCTGCCATTTTCACCATTGACGGGCGATGCCGGCTACGGCTTAACAGGGCCGTGGCCTTGCCGTCACACGCGTGTGGGGCGCGTAACTGCGACGTAAAGACTTAAAGACGTAAAGACGTTTGCATGGGCCAAAGCCCGCAAAGGGGGGAATTCGCACGTGAGCGCTCTCGACTCATGCCTTAAGGCGCTGTTGCCGATCAGCCGCGCCATCGACGCGATGAATGCCTGGCTCGGCCGCTATCTCGCCTGGCTCATCCTCGCCGCAGTTCTGGTGTCATCGGTCAACGCCACCATCCGCAAGCTGTTCGACATCTCGTCGAATTCCTGGCTCGAGTTGCAATGGGTGCTGTTCGGCGTCGTCTTCCTCCTGTGCTCGCCATGGACGCTGATGTCCAACGAGCACATCCGCATCGACATCGTGAACCAGCTGCTGCCGAAGTCGATGCGCAACTGGATCGACATCGTCGGCCACACTTTCTTCCTGCTGCCGTGGTGCATCATCATGGTCATCACCGCCGGGCCGTTCTTCTGGCGCTCCGCGATGATCAACGAGCAGTCGGGCAACGCCGGCGGCCTGCCCGTTTGGCCGTCGAAGGCCCTGGTGCTCATCGGCTTTGCCCTCCTCCTGATCCAGGCCCTGTCGGAACTGGTCAAACGCGCGTCGGTGATGCGCGACCTCATTCCCGATCCTTACGCGTCCTCCACCAGCGCCATCGAGGCGGAGGTTGAGCGGACTGTCGAAGCGATCGAAAAGCGCTAAGCGCTGCTGACGGATTTGGAGCACACAATGGTTGCCTTCATCATCGAGAACATGGCGCCGATCATGTTCGCGTCGCTGGTGGTGTTTCTGCTGCTGGGTTATCCGGCGGCATTCTCACTCGCCGCCGTCGGCCTGCTGTACGCGCTCGCCGGCATCGAGCTCGGCCAGTTTCAGCCCGACTTCCTGCAGGCGCTGCCCGAGCGCGTCTACGGTGTCATGAACAATGACACACTGCTCGCCATTCCCTTCTTCACCTTCATGGGCCTGATCCTCGAACGATCCGGCATGGCCGAGGATCTGCTCGACACCATCGGCCAGTTGTTCGGAACGGTGCGCGGCGGTCTGGCCTATGCCGTGATCTTCGTCGGCGCCCTGCTCGCCGCCACCACCGGCGTCGTCGCCGCCTCCGTCATCTCGATGGGCCTGATCTCGCTGCCGATCATGCTGCGCTATGGCTACGACCGCCGCGTCGCTGCCGGCGTCATTGCCGCGTCCGGCACGCTGGCGCAGATCATTCCGCCCTCGCTGGTGCTGATCGTGATGGCCGACCAGCTCGGCCGTTCGGTCGGCGACATGTACGAAGGCGCCTTCATCCCCGGCCTGGTGCTGTCGGCGCTCTATGCCGGCTACGTCTTCCTGGTCAGCGTGGTCTATCCGAAGGCGACGCCCGGCCTGCCGCAGGAGGTCATCGGTTTCCGCGAACCGAGCGGCGCCCGCGGCGTCTGGCAGCTCGGCATCCTCGTCGTGTTCTCAGGCGTCGTCGCCTATCTCCTGATGAGCGAAACCAACGTGAATGGCGGCGCCGATTTCGTCATTCTCACGATGTCGGTCGGCGTCACCGTGTCGTTCCTGTGCGCGGTGTTCAACCGCGTCTTCGGCACGCGCTACTGGTATCTCAGCGTCATCTGCTTCGTCGGACTGGCCGCCGGCTGGTACTACTTCAACCATCACGCCCACGAGAACTGGGCGCTGTTCATGGCGGCGCTGTCGGCCGGCGCGCTCTACGCCGTGATCGCGGCGCTGATCGAAAAGGTGAGCGGCTTCCGCCTCGTGACGGTGATGGCGGAACAGACCACTTTCGTCATGGTGCCGCCGCTTCTGCTGATCTTCCTCGTGCTCGGAACGATCTTCATCGGCGTCGCGACGCCGACCGAAGGCGGCGCCATGGGCGCGGTCGGCGCGCTGATCCTCGGCGCCATGAAGCGCCGGCTGAGCTTCGACCTGATCCGGCAGGCTGTGGAGTCGACGGCCAAGCTGTCGGCCTTCGTCGTCTTCATTCTGCTCGGCGCCCGCGTGTTCTCGCTGACCTTTTACGGCGTCAGCGGCCACATCTGGGTCGAGCACATGCTCACCTCGCTGCCCGGCGGCCAGATCGGCTTCCTGATCTTCGTCAACGCCTTCGTTTTCATCCTGGCGTTCTTCCTCGACTTCTTCGAGCTCGCCTTCATCATCATTCCGCTGCTCGGACCGGCGGCGGAGAAGCTCGGCATCGACCTGATCTGGTTCGGCGTCATTCTCGGCGTCAACATGCAGACCTCGTTCATGCACCCGCCGTTCGGCTTCGCCCTGTTCTACCTGCGATCGGTGGCGCCGAAGGAGAGCTTCATCGACCGCGTCACCGGACTGCGCACCGAGCCCGTCACTACCGGTCAGATCTACTGGGGTGCCGTGCCGTTTGTGATCATCCAGGTCATCATGGTCGCGCTGGTCATCGTCTTCCCGGGCATGGTGATGCACTACAAGAAGGGCTTGTCGAACGTCGATCCGAACAAGGTCAAGATCGAGGTGCCTGCGCTCGACAGCCTGCCGCCGCTCGACTTCAACAGTTCGCCGCCGACGTTCAAGTAACGGCGGCCATCGCGGCGCAAAAAAACCCCGGAGCAGCGCTCCGGGGTTTCTCTTTGTCCGTGATATGCGGGGCGATCAGCTCGCCATCGCGCGCATCATGAACTGGTCGTAGGTGTTCTCCGCCAGGCGGAACCACTGATAGGTGTTCTTGGTGAACGACATCATCGATTCGTTCACCTTCTTGAAGCTCTCGTTCTCCTTCGAGACTTCGGCGTGCAGTTCCATGGTCGCCTTGTAGGAGGCTTCCATGATCGGCTGCGAGAACACGTGCAGCTTGGTGCCGCCGGCGATGAGACGGCGCAGCGCCTGCGGGTTGAGGGCGTCGTACTTCGCCATCATGGTGGTGTTGGCGACGTGACCGGCCGCTTCCAGGAGAGCCTGGTAGTGCTTCGGCAACGCGTTCCACTTGTCGAGGTTGACGAAGGCGAACAGCATCGAGCCGCCTTCCCACCAGCCCGGCGCATAGTAATGCGGCGCGACCTTGTAGAAGCCGAGCTTTTCGTCATCGTACGGACCGACCCACTCGGCGGCGTCGATGGTGCCCTTCTCCAGCGCCGGGTAAATGTCGCCGCCGGCGATCTGCTGCGGCACGCCCCCGAGCTTCTGCAGGATCTTGCCGGCCCAGCCGCCGATGCGCATCTTGACGCCCTTGAGGTCCTCGACGGTGTTGATTTCCTTGCGGAACCAGCCACCCATCTGACAGCCGGTGTTGCCGGCGAGGATGCCGCGGATGTTGTACTTCTTGTAGAACTCGTTCAGCACATCCGTGCCGCCGCCCTGCGTCCACCAGGCCTGGTTGATACGGGCGTTCGGCCCGAACGGCACCGAGGTACCAAAGCCGAAGGTCGGATCCTTGCCGAAGTAATAGTACGAGGCGGTGTGACCGATCTCGACGGTGCCGTTCTGCACGGCGTCGACGATGGCCAGGCCGGGAACGATTTCACCGGCCGCAAAGGGCTGAATCTGGAATTTGCCGTCGGTCGCTTCCGACACGACCTTGCACATGGTTTCCGCACCACCGTAGATGGTGTCGAGCGACTTCGGCCAGCTCGCCGGCATGCGCCATTTGATTTCCGGATTCGATTGGGCAATCGCGGGCGCCGCGATGGCCGCGCCGGCAACGCCAAGACCGGCCGCCTTAATAAATTGACGACGTTTCATCAGGTAGTTCCTCCCATGTCAGTTCTGAATGCGGGACCCCCCGGGGCATACCCGCTAGCACCCACTTCCCGGGGGCTTGCCGGAACCATGGCGGAACGGCGCTGCTAAATCCAGCACAGAATTTGCCCTTCGAGGCAGGATTAAAGAAATTTCCGGCTGGCAAAGGCGTCGAATCGCCCCGAAAAAACAGCCCCCGCCCGGACACCCGGACGGGGGCTTCATTAGCCTGATGAAGTCAGCCGTGGCCAACAGGCCTTAGCCGCGCATCGCGCGCACCATGAAGGCATCGAAGCCGAGTTCGGCCACCTGCCACCACTGATACTCGTCGCCGCGGAAGGCGAGCATGCTGTCGACGGTCTTCTTGAAGGCCGCGTTGCTGCTCGAAGTCTCCTGGTAGGTCTGCATCGTCGCCTTGTAGCAGGCCGCCATCACCTCGGCCGGGAACGGACGAAGCTGCGCACCATTGCCGACAAGGCGCTTGATCGCGCCGGGGTTGGCGCTGTCGTACTTGGCGATCATCCAGTCATTGGCGAGCGCCGACGCGGAGCGCACGATCTGCTGATAGTTCTTCGGCAGTGAGGCCCACTTATCGAGATTGATGAAGTTGTGCAGCATGGCGCCGCCTTCCCACCAGCCCGGATAATAGTAGTACTTCGCGACCTTATAGAAGCCGAGCTTCTCGTCGTCATACGGGCCGACCCACTCGGCCGCGTCGATGGTGCCCTTCTCCAGCGCCGGGTAGATGTCGCCGCCGGCGAGCTGCTGCGGCACGACGCCGAGCTTGGAGAAGATCTGGCCGGCGTATCCGGCGATACGGAATTTCAGACCGTGCAGGTCTTCAACGGTCTTGATCTCCTTGCGGAACCAGCCGCCCATCTGACAGGTCGTGTTGCCGCAGGGGATGGCGAGGAAGTTGTACTTCTTGAAGAAGTCGTTGGCGATGTCCTCGCCGCCGCCGAACGCCATCCACGCCGCCTGCATGCGGGTGTTGAGACCGAAAGGCTGCGCCGTGTAGAGCGAGAAGGTCGGGTCCTTGCCGACATAGTAATAAGACGCGGTGTGCGCCATTTCGACGGTGCCGTTCTGCACGGCGTCCGCGGCCTGCAGGCCGGGCACGATTTCGCCGGCGGCGAAGGTCTGGATCTGGAACTTGTTATCGGTCGCCTCGGCCACCGCCTTGGCGAAGACTTCGGCCGCGCCATACAGCGTATCGAGCGACTTCGGGAAGCTCGAGGTCAGGCGCCATTTCAGATCGGGGCTCGATTGCGCAATCGCAGGCGCAGCCACGGCGGTCGCTGCGACACCCAGGCCGGCGGTGCCCAGGAATTCTCGGCGTTTCATTCCAATTCACTCCGTTTATTCGTTGTGTTTTTCATCGCCGTGGACCGACGATTACTTGACCGCCAGCTACACCGTTCGGGTAGCGCAGCACCAGCGTCATGGCTGCATTGCACGCATGCAGAGCGCGCCAAAACGCGGCAAATCGCGCTGAAAACGCGCGGTAAAATGATGCTGAAGCGGGCGCGGCGTGTCGGTGCGGCGTTACGCCTCGATCACGATCTTCGGCGCGCTGCGCGACGGACCGCCCTTGATTTGTTCCAGCACGCGCGCGGCGATGTCGCGATAGATTTTCGCATGCACGCCGTCCGGCTCGGTCGCCACCACCGGCAGGCCGGCGTCGGACTTCTCGCGGATCGCCATATGCAGCGGCACCTCGCCGAGGAACGGCACGCCCTGGCGCTCGGCTTCGTGGCGCGCGCCGCCGTGGCCGAACAGGTCGGAGCGCGTGTTGCACTCCGGACAGACGAAGTAGCTCATGTTCTCGACGACGCCGAGCACCGGCACGTTGACGCGCTTGAACATGGCGACGCCGCGCCGCGCGTCGATCAGCGCCAGATCCTGCGGCGTTGAAACAATCACCGCGCCCTTGAGCGGCACCTGCTGCGCCATGGTGAGCTGGGCATCGCCGGTGCCGGGGGGCATGTCCACCACCATGACGTCGAGCGCGCCCCACTCCACCTCGCGCAGCATCTGCGTCAGCGCCGACATCACCATCGGCCCTCGCCAGATCATCGGCGTCTCCTCGTCGATCAGGAAACCGATCGACATGACCTTGAGGCCGTATTTCTCGATCGGCTTGAGCCGGGTGCCGCCGATGGTCTGCGGCTTTTCCTTGATGGCGAGCAGCTTGGGGATCGACGGTCCATAGATATCGGCATCGAGCAGGCCGACCTTGAGGCCGAGCGCGGCAAGGCCGAGCGCGAGATTGACCGCGGTGGTCGATTTGCCGACGCCGCCTTTGCCGGACGCCACTGCAATGATGGCGCCAACGCCGGGAATGCCGGTCGCGGCGCCGGTGGCCTGCTTGGCCGGAGCGTGGCTGTGACCATGCGCGTGCTGATGGCCCTGACCCGGCGCGTGGCTGTGGGCTTGGGCATGGGCTTGGGTATGGCCTTGGGCCTGATGCGACGGCGCGGGGCCTTTGCCGGCGCCGGCGGCGCGTTCCGCCGTGAGCGCGACCAGTGCCGACGTCACCCCCGGCACCGCCTTGACCGCGGCCTCGGCCTGCGCCCGCACCGGCTCCCAAGCCTTCACGGCGGCGGCGTCCACGGTGATGGAGAAGAACACCTTGCCGTCGGTGACGACGATGTCGGACAGCACCTTCTCGCCGGTCAGCGGCGCGCCATTGGGGGAACGGACTCGTCCCAGAGCGTTCAAGACCTCGTCCTTACCGACCGCCATGATCCTCGTCCTCTGCCCGGCACAGCGCCGCGTCGCGCGCGGCTCCCCCGCCATTTGGCCGCTTGCGTGGCCGGACGCAAGAGTTGGCTCGCGGGAACGCCCGGCGGCGGGCCTAGACGGTTGACGCCCCGGCCTCACAATGACCTATTGCCCCGGATCGGTCGCGCCGGCCGCAGCCGGCGCCGCATTTCCAGACCCGGCATTCCGGGCTCATTGCGATGGGAGAAAGACGATGGCGAAGGTTGCGTTTCTGGGCCTTGGGGTCATGGGCTACCCGATGGCGGGACACCTCAAGAACAAGGGCGGCCACGACGTCACCGTCTATAACCGCACCACGGCCAAGGCCGAGAAATGGGCGGCGCAGTTCGGCGGCAAGGTCGCCAAGACCCCGGCTGAGGCCGCCAAGGGCCAGGACTTCGTCATGTGCTGCGTCGGCAACGACAACGACCTCCACGAAGTGACCCTCGGCAAGGACGGCGCCTTCCAGGCCATGGGCAAGGGCACGATCTTCGTCGATCACACCACGGCTTCGGCCGAGATCGCGCGCGAACTCTATGCCGCGGCGAAGAAAACCGGCTTCGACTTCATCGACGGCCCGGTGTCGGGCGGCCAGGCCGGCGCCGAGAACGGCGTCCTCACCGTGATGTGCGGCGGCGACCAGGCGATCTTCGACAAGGCCAAGCCCGTGATCGATGCTTATGCGCGCGCCTGCAACCTGATGGGCGCGCCGGGCTCCGGCCAGCTTGCCAAGATGTGCAACCAGATCTGCATCGCGGGTCTGGTGCAGGGCCTGTCGGAAGCGTTGCACTTCGCCAAGAAGGCCGATCTCGACATCGAGAAGCTGATTGCGACGATCTCCAAGGGCGCGGCGCAGTCCTGGCAGATGGAGAACCGCTACAAGACCATGGCTGCCGGCAAGTTCGACCACGGCTTTGCGGTGGACTGGATGCGCAAGGACTTGAGCATTTGTCTCGACGAGGCCCGCAAGAACGGCGCCAGCCTGCCGGTCACCGCGCTCGTCGATCAGTTCTATGCCGACGTGCAGAAGATGGGCGGCAAGCGCTGGGATACCTCGGCGCTGCTGGCGCGGCTGGAGCGGGAGTAAGAGCGCAACGCTAATTCCGCCTCATGGTGAGGAGCGGCCGACAGGCCGCGTCTCGAACCATGGGGCGGCCTGGTCCTTCGAGACGGCCGCTTCGCGGCCTCCTCAGGATGAGGCCGGTCTACTTTGCAGCGCCCTTGCCAGCGCCGGCCGCAGCCGATAGGCAGCAAGAACACCCTTCCCGAGCTTTCGCAGCGTTCCATGTCCGTCGTCTATTCGGTCGTCACTTTCGCCGAAATCACCGCACTGTTCGCCTCGTTCGTCGCCGTCGTCTATTTCGTCGGCCGCGCCATCATGCGCGCCCTGTTCGGCCCCAAGGTGACGCCGCCGAAGCCGGAAGACCTGCGCCACCTCAAGCGCGCCGGGCAGTCCGGGTTTTATTAGAACGCCACGGCCCGGCGTCCCCTTTTGCCGTTCCGTTGACGCGCGATGCTCTGTAGCGTATAAGATACATATCTTCGGAACCGTCCATGCTCGAACTGCGGCGCACCGCTGATTTCGACGAATGGCTGAAGGGCCTGCGCGACACGCGCGCGAAGGCCAAAATCCTCGTCAGAATTGAGCGGCTCGCTCGCGGCAATCCAGGTGACGTTGCGCCCGTCGGCCAAGGCATCAGCGAACTGCGGGTCCACTTCGGACCGGGTTATCGTGTTTATTTCAAACAAGCGGGCATGCGGATCGTGGTGCTGTTGTGCGGCGGCGACAAGGATACGCAGGCGACCGACATCCTCCGCGCCCAAGAGCTTGCCAAAGCGCTTGCCAAAGAACTGGACGAATAAAATGTCACGGAAAACAGAAGTCTTCGACGCCGCCGACTATCTCGATAGCCGCGAGTCGATTGCGGACTATCTGACGGAAGCCTTCGAGACCGGCGACGACGAATTCATTGCGCAGGCCATCGGCACGGTCGCACGCGCCAAAGGCATGTCGGACGTCGCCCGTGAAGCCGGGCTGTCGCGTGAAAACCTCTATCGCGCGCTGAGCGCGGAAGGCCGGCCGGAATTCGCCACCGTCATGAAGGTGCTCGGCACGCTGGGCATCCAGCTCGTCGCCAAACCGGCGGGGAAGAAGCCGAAGGCGGCGTGATCTAGAACGCCATCTTCAGCCCGTCCTCGGCGATCAGCACGCCCCCTGCCCGCACCGTGTCGAGGCGCGACAGCATGGTCGGGTTCATGTGCGTGACCATGGTTTGTTTGGCGCCGAGGTCGGCAATGCGCGGCTTGAGCACATCCCAGCTCAGGTGGCCGCTGAACTTGCCCTCGAAGCCGTAGCACTCGCAGATGAACAGGTCCGCGCCCCTCGCGATCGGCAGCAGCGCATCGGTCCATTCGGTGTCGCCAGAATAGGCGAAGGTCGTTTTGCCGTCATTGAGGCGCAGCGCCGTCGATGGCGCGCCGGACTGATGGATGACTTCGGCGGTGACGATCTCGTGGCCGAGCACGTCGGTCGGCACGCCGACCGGGATTTCCTGCACCTGCCAGTCGAACTTCCATTTCATGGTGTTCGATTTGGGGAAGAACACTTCCATCGCCGTGTCGATACGCGCCTTCGAACCCGGCGGGCCGGCGATCAGAAGCGGTCGCTCGCGGCGCGACAGAAACTGCGCATCGAGAATGAAGAACGGCAGGCCGCCGAAGTGATCGCCGTGCAGATGCGAGAGCACGATGCCGTCGATGGTGTTGCGATCGATGTCTTGCGCGTTGAGCGCCGGCAGCGCCGAGGCGCCGCAATCGACCAGCAAAGTCGCCTTCGCGGTCTTGAGCATGAAGCAGGTGTTGTAGCGACCGCCGGAGCCGAAGGCGTCGCCGCAGCCGATGATGGTGAGGTGCATATTATGATTGCCTTATTACCGAAGTGTCCGCCTTATTCTCCGCTCATGCCCGCGGAAGCGGGCATCCAGACTAAGCCAAGGGCTGGACCCCCGCTTTCGCGGGGGTGAGCGGAGCTAATATCAAGCCTTCGCGCTCGGACGCGCCGATACCGCGGCGTGCCAGCGCTTCACGTTGGTGAGTTGTTCCGGCACCACCAGCTTCGGCACGCGCATGAAGTCGATGGTGACGAGCGCGGTGATGTCGGCGACCGAGTAACGCTCGCCGGCGATGAACTCGTGCTCGGCCAATTGGCGATCGAGGATTTCGAGGAAATTGAAGACGCGCGGCCGGTTGGCCTCGGCCCATTCCGGCACCTGCGGCACTTCGAGCTCCTTCATCGCCGGATGCAGATGGCGGAACACCTGCGCCACCGGCGCGAACAGATTGTTCTCGACCCGCCGGCTCCACATCTCGGTGAGGCCGATATCGAGCGGGCCGCGGCCGAACAGCGGCGGTTCGGGCCGCAGCGCCTCGAAATAGCGGCAGATGGCCAGCGATTCACAAATCACGGTGCCGTCGTCGAGAACGAGCGCCGGGATCCGCTGCAGCGGGTTGATGGCGGCAAATTCCGGCGACTTGTGCTGCTTGGCGTTGATATCGACCTGCTCGGTCGGTATCTCGATGCCCTTCTCGGCCAGAAATATACGGGTGCGGCGCGGATTTGGCGCGCCCTTGGCGTCGTAAAGCTTCATGGGAGGACGATTTCCGCCTGTGGGACGTTTCTTGACGGGCGAAGCCGAACACAGGGCAGCACCGCTGTCAAAGCCGGGTTAACGGGCGTTAACGGATGGGTCTCTGCCCCGCTTAAGCATGGCTTTAAGGATTTTAGGCGACGGTGCCCGTTCAAAGTACCGGGTAACGTGGCGTCACCATTTATGATTCCGGGCGAGCAACCAGATCTGACCGCGCTGCCGCCGCAGAGTTCGCCGGTGAAGCGGCGCCTCGCCGCGCAGTATGTGCGCGACGCCCGCGACCGCCTGACCTCGACGTCGGGCACGCGGCCGATGTTCGACGTCGAACTGCTGCGCCAGTACGCCCAGAACCGCCTCTCTGCCTCGCTCGTCATCCTGCTGCTGGTCGCCACCATCGGCTTCCTGTCGAGCCTGTGGACCGGCGCGGTTGCCGCCGGCGCCTGGACGGCGTCGGTGCTGGTCATCCATGCGGTGATCGTCACCAAGTGCCGCCAGTTCCTCGAACTGCCGATGTCGGCGGTCGACGCCAAAGCCTGGCGCTTCCGTTTCATCCTGCTCGACCTGTTCTATGGTCTGGCCTGGATGTTCATCCTCATCCATCCGGTCGGCGCCGACGAGAGTTCCGGCACCTTCATGCTGTTCGTGATGCTGCTCGTGGTCGCGGTCTCGAGCATGCTGGCCTCGAGCCTGCCGATGGCCGCCTTCGCCGCCACCTTCCCGGTTACCGCGGCGATCGCGCTGAACTTCCTGCTGATGGGCTCGCTGCGCAACTACATCCTCGCTGTCATGGCGGTGACGGCGCAGGGCTATTTCGCGCTGCTCGCCTACCGGCTCTATTCGACGACGCTCGCCACCATCGAGGCGCGCGCCGAGAAGGACGCGCTGATCGGCGAACTCGAACAGGCCAAGGCCATCTCCGACGAAGCGCGTCAGCGCGCCGAAGCCGCCAACATTTCCAAGTCGCGGTTCCTCGCGCAGATGAGCCACGAATTGCGCACGCCGCTCAACGCCATTCTCGGCTTTTCCGAGGTGATGAAATCGGAAGTGTTCGGCGAGCACGCGGTCGCCGCCTACAAGGAATATTCCTCCGACATTCACGCCTCCGGCGTGCACCTGCTCGGCCTGATCAACGAGATCCTCGATCTGTCGCGCATCGAGGCCGGCCGCTACGAGCTCAACGAGGAGTCGGTGTCGCTGGCCGCCATCGTCGAGGACTGTCACCATCTCCTCAAGCTGCGCGCCACCAACCGCGGCATCAATCTCCACGAGGTCTACGAGCAGGACCTGCCGCGGCTGTGGGCCGACGAGCGCGCCATCCGCCAGATCTGCCTCAACCTGTTGTCGAACGCGATCAAGTTCACGCCGCAGGGCGGCGACATCTGGCTTAAAGTGGGCTGGACCGCGTCCGGCGGCCAGTACATGAGCTGCAAGGACACCGGCGCCGGCATTCCGGAAGAAGAAATCCCGATCGTGCTGGCGTCGTTCGGGCAAGGCTCGAACTCCATCAAATCGGCCGAACAGGGCGCCGGCCTCGGCCTGCCGATCGCCAAGAGTCTCGTCGATCTGCACGGCGGCACGTTCTCGCTGAAATCGAAGCTGCGCATCGGCACCGAGGTGATCGTCACTTTCCCGCCGGAGCGCGTGGTCGCCGCCATGGCGCCGATGGCCGACGAGGCGCCGCTGGCGCCGGCGCAGCACGTGCCGGGCGAACCGATCCTCAACGACGAGGAACGGCGCCGGCTGCGCCGCCGGCCGCTGTTCCGCGCCGGCACCTGACGGCCGGCCATTGTTACCGCGGGGCGGCAAATCGGCGATTGCGTTCGCGCCAAGGGCATCTATGTTCGCCCTGACTGCTGCTTCGCTGCCAGAGCCTTCGATGATCGAACCCCCATGATCGAAACGCCGTGCGTCGATATCTGCACGCTCGACGCCGCCCAGCGCCATTGCCTCGGCTGCGGGCGGACGGTCGCGGAAATCGCGGGGTGGGCGACCATGAGCCCTGCCGAACGGCGCCGCATCATGGACACGCTTCCCGAACGGCTGGCCGGATTCAATGCCTCGCAAAAACTCGCCGGATAGGCCCGTCGTGAGCCGCCGCATCGCCTGGGCGTTCCTGTTCGGCGCGGCGCTGTCGCTCGCCATCCTGATCGCGACGCAGGACGCCGACCCGATCGCCGCGCTGCTGCGCCGCGACGTCGGCGCGCTGACGGTGAAATTCGCGCTGCTGGTCTTCGTCGGCGGCCTGGTGCTGGTGACGTTCCGCGACAAGCTCGGCAAGGCGCTCGAGGCGCTGGCGTTCTGGGGTGTTATCGGCCTGGTCCTGGTCGTCGGCTACACCTACCGCTTCGAACTGCGCGACGTCGCCGATCGCGTCATCGCCGAACTGGTGCCGGGCTATGTCGCGCGACACGGCCAGGACGCCGAGGTGGTGCGCGGCCGCGACGGCGACTTCTCGCTCGCCGCGCATATCAACGGCGCCCGCGTCGCCATGGTGCTCGATACCGGCGCCTCGTCCGTGGTGCTGACGCAGGAAGCGGCCAAGGCCGCCGGCCTGCCGCTCGAAGTGCTCAATTACTCGGTCAATGTCGATACCGCGAACGGCCGCACCCGCGCCGCGCCGGTGACGCTGGAACGCGTCGTCGTCGGCGGCCTGATCGAGCGCGCGGTGCCGGCGCTGGTGGCGCAGGAAGGCCAGCTCAAGCATTCGCTGCTCGGCATGAGCTTCCTCAACCGGCTCGAAAGCTGGGAAGTACGCGGCGACAAATTGCGCATGCGCGCGGCGCCGTAGACACCCAGCGTCATTCCGGGGCGGCCTGAAAGGCCGAACCCGGAATCCGGAAACGAATTCGGAGTTTGCATCTGGATTCCGGATCGACGCTATCGCGTCGTCCGGAATGACGGATGATCAGAACAAACTGATCAAGAACCGCGTGCCGACCAGAATCAGGAAAGACGCGAACGCCACTTCCAGGCTGCGGCGCGACAGGCCGTGCGCCAGGCGCACGCCATAGGTCGTCATGAAGCTGGCGACCGGCGCCATCAGCACGAAGCCGGGCAGCGAGACGAAACCCAGCGACAAGGGCGGCAGTTCGCCCATATGCGGCCAGCCGGCGGCGATGTAGCCGATGGTGCCGGCGATGGTGATCGGCACGCCGAGGCCGGCCGAGGTCGCCACCGCGCGATGGATGGGCTGGCCGTACAAAGTGAGGATCGCGGTCGAGAAGCCGCCGCCCGACACGCCGACCAGCGACGACAGCGCGCCCATGGCAAAGCCGTAGGCCGACAGCACGACACGGCCGGGCAGTTCGGTGCCGATGTTGCCGCGGTGGGTGCCGAACAGCATTTTCGCCGACATCAGCGCGCAGAACGTGACGAAGGCGATCTTGAACACCGGGGCCGGCGCGAACGAGGCCGCCGCGGCGCCGATCAGGATGCCGGCGAGCGCCGCCGGGGTCCACAGCCGCAGTACGCCGGGGATGACCGCGCCTTTCTTCTGATGCGCCGAATAGGAGCGCAAGGTGGTCGGCACGATGATCGCGAGCGAGGTGCCGACGCAGAGCTGCATGCGCAGGTCGGCCGGCACATCCATGAAGCGGAACACTTCATAGAGGATGGGCACGATCACGCCGCCGCCGCCGACGCCGAACAGGCCGGCGAGAAATCCGGTGATGACGCCGCCGGCGAGAATGAGCAGCGCCAGCCAGGCCAGTTCGTTGACGGGATAGCCGAGGATCATGCGGAGCGCGCGGCGCGGGGACGGGCGGGAGGAAAAGCCTACGCCGCGATGTGCGCCATATCCGCGCCCGTGTCCACTACCAGCGCCAGCGCATCAGCCATGACGGCCGCCGAGGCGCCCGGCTTGACCGCCTCGACCGACAAATGGCGGCGGAAGGCGCGCGCGCCGGGCACGGCGCGGAACAGGCCGAGCACGTGGCGGGTGATGGAATTGAGCCGCACGCCGGCGGCCATCTCGCGCTCGATATAAGGAATGAGCGCCGCGGCGGCTTCCTTGGCCGAGACGAACGGCGCGGCCTCGCCATAAAACAGCGGATCGACGGTCAGCAGCCGCCACGGCTCCTGATAGGCGGCGCGGCCGAGCATGACGCCGTCGAGGCCGCTGAGCTGGTCGCGCGCCTGCTCCAGGCTCGCCAGTCCGCCATTGAGCACGATCGGCCAATCCGAATGCGCGGCCTTGAGGCGATGCACGATGGCGTAATCGAGCGGCGGCACTTCGCGGTTTTCCTTCGGCGACAGGCCCTTGAGCCAGGCCTTGCGGGCATGGACGATGAGCGCGTCGGCGCCGGCCTGCTTCACCTGCTCCGCAAACGCGAACAGCACCTCTTCCGGATCCTGATCGTCGACGCCGATGCGGCCCTTGACCGTGACCGGCACGCGCACCGCCGCCTTCATCGCCGCGACGCTGTCGGCGACCAGCTTCAGCTCCAGCATCAGGCAGGCGCCGAAGCGGCCTTCCTGGACGCGGTCGGACGGACAGCCGACATTGAGATTGATCTCGTCATAGCCGAAGCCCTCGCCGATCGCTGCGCTCTCGGCCAGCGCCTTGGGATCGCTGCCGCCGAGCTGCAGCGCGATCGGATGTTCCGCCGCATCGAAGCCGAGCAGCCGATGCCGGTCGCCATGGATCACGGCGCCGGTCGTTACCATCTCGGTATACAGCAGCGCCCGGCGCGTCATGAGGCGATGGAAGAACCGGCAATGCCGGTCCGTCCAGTCCATCATGGGTGCAATACAGAAGCGCCAATGGCTGAAATTGCTCAAAAATCTCGTTCCGTCAGTGGCTTGGCCCGGTCTAAAACAGCGGGTATTTCCGGGCGTTCTGGGTCGTTTTCGGGCATTTCCAACGCTAAAGTCCAACGCCGTTGGACTCGCGAGGGGAATGTTGGACCGATGGGTACGATCTTAGAGCGCAGGCGCAAAGATGGCTCCACAGGCTACACGGCGCAGATAGTAAAGAAGAGTGGCGGCAAGGTCATCTGGCACGAGGCCCAGACGTTCGACCGCCGGCAGGCGGCAACCGCTTGGCTGGCCCGCCGGGAGGCGGAGCTTGAGGCGCCGGGGGCCATGGAGCGCCCGGAAGACCCCAAGTTGGGAGCGGTCATTGACCGGTACCGCGAGGAATCCGCCAAGGCCATAGGCCGGACCAAGGCCCAGGTTCTGGACACGATCAAGAAGTACGACATTGCCGAACTGCCCTGCTCCAAGGTCACCAGCTCGGAGATCGTCGCCTTTGCCAAGGCCCTGCCGGTAGCCCCTTCAACGGTCCAAAACTACCTCAGCCACCTCGGGGCCGTGTTCAAGATCGCCCGTCCGGCTTGGGGGTACCCCCTGAGCTATCAGGCGATGGAGGACGCTTACCTTGTCACGTCCCGGCTCGGGTTAACCGCCAAGAGCAACCAGCGCGACCGCCGTCCGACCCTCGAAGAATTAGATTTGCTTATGGAGCATTTCGGAACGGTCAAGGCGCGCCGCCCGGCCTCTGCGCCGATGCAGAAGATAATCGCTTTCGCGATCTTCTCCACCCGCCGTCAGGAAGAGATCACGCGCATTGTCTGGACGGACTTTGACGAGGCCAATAGCCGCGTTCTGGTCCGCGACATGAAGCACCCCGGAGACAAGATCGGGAACGATACCTGGTGCGACCTGACGCCAGAGGCCGTCGCTATCATCAAATCAATGCCGAAGCGGGCAAAGGAGATTTTCCCCTATTCGACGGACGCCATCAGCGCGGCCTTCACGCGGGCCTGCAAGGTTCTTGGCATCGAGGACTTGCATTTCCACGATCTACGGCATGACGGCATTTCGCGGTTGTTTGAAATCAAGTGGCACGGCGGCAGCATTCCGCACGTTGCCACCGTTTCTGGCCACCGGAGTTGGCAGAGCCTGCAACGCTACACCCATTTGCGGCAGACAGACGACAAGTACGCCGATTGGCGATGGAAGGAGATTTGGCAATGACCCGCAAGCCGTCAGGAATGCTCATCTCGGACGAGGAAATCACCGAACGCTTTGGCGACGTACTGCCGAAGCTGGACGCTGACCCGCATACTCAAATCAGGGCCACCCGGCATGGTAAGCGCTACCGCCCGGCGGTCGAGAAGGCTTTGCAGGAGACGCAACCATGACACTTCTAGAATTCATGCTTTTCATCGGCGGCATCGTCATAGCGTCATATGTAATCGGGCGGATAATCAGGTCAGGTATCGAAAACAGCGGACCTCAGCGTTGATTCACAGTCAGGGAGCAGACGATGAAACTTACAAAAGCAATAGCGTCTATGGATCGCGGGGCGGTCATCTTTGCGAACGAAGTGGACCCGTCCGCTCTGCAAACACTGAATGGCATGGTCGCTAACTCTGAGCTGTGCAAGTGCGAACACGGCGAGTTCACTTGGTACTTTGCATGGGAGCAAAAGGATACCGAGTCCGAAGCCGACAAGGCAAACCAGATGGCCGACGCCATTCGCGCGTAACAGCGCACATCACAGGTATGGATGCAATGGCCAAATATTCGACAAGAGTTAAATGCGGGCATGACGGCTGCGCCGAATTGGCATTCTTTGAGGCCGATACCCGAAAAGAGCAATCGTCACTATACGAGCGGTACGGAAACGGAAAGTGGCGGTGTGTTCGGCATAGGCATCCAGCCGATGTCCTTGGCCTCAATAACCGTTCCAGAACCGTAGAGATGACGATATTCGACGAGCCGCATGGGCGTTACTGGGGAGTGGGCAAGGCTGACTCTGGATTTGTTTATGGACCAGGGTTCAAGGCATTCGCCGGAGACTTCCCTCCCGGGACTCAATTGAGAGTAACGGCGGAGGTTATTCTACCCACCACCCTTTCACAGGATCAACGCTGATGCCCGATCTCGACCAAACAGCAGCCGTTTTGACTTCGCTGGTAAGGCTCAACGTGCCGCCGGACGTTCAAGAATTGCTGACCTTCGGGAACGCTCGGCTTGGCGTGCCCCCGGGCTCTTTGGATCGCGCCCTGAAGGCATCGCGCGTAAAGGCGATGGCGACCGCCGGCAAGGACGTTGATCGCATTCTGCAAGGCTTGGCCGACAGCAGCAGGAATGCGGCGCTAGAGACGGCTGCCAAGATGGCGGAGACGCATGGAGAAAGCATTTTGGCCGATAAAATTCGAGCACTGAAAGTGCGCTCATAACAGGAGCAACGGCGCATCAGCGCAGTACTGTCATAACTGCTGAGGGATAGACATGGATGAAATTCGGGAAGCGCCGTCGCTTCGAATGGTGAAGATCGCTGAACCAAACAAGACGGGTTGGAAGCTTCAGCAGAGGGTCCCGGTGCGACTATATGAAAATGGCGCGTGGATCGGGGTGAGGCACGAATGGGCTGACGTGCCGATGGTTGACCCGGAGCCTGACGTTATTGAGTAGCAGTATGGATGCACTTTTATGACCGCCGCTGTTAAAGCCCAGAAATACGAGGCAAGAGAATGGCTCCTGGCCCATGTCTCCTACACTGGAGACGATTGCCTAATCTGGCCATTCTCGCGCGACCCCTATTACGGTCGTGGCCGTATCGGTGCCATGAACGGTTCCAAGAAGATGTTCTGGGCGCACCGGATGATGTGCGAGCTTGTGAACGGGCCTCCGCCGTCGCCAGCGCACCAGGCGGCTCATGAGTGCGGTAAAGGTCATGAGGGCTGTGTTAATCCGAGGCACCTGTCATGGAAGACACAATCCGGAAATGCCTTAGACCGACTCCGCCACGGGCACAGGATGGGTAACAGGCGCGGCAATAAAACTCGGTTTACAGCCAATCAGATCGAGGAGCTACGGGCGGACTTAGCCGCCGGCAGGACGACTGTTGCGCTCGCCGCCAAATATAAGGTTGCCAGAAGCGTCATCACCTTCTGGAAGGGAAAGTTCAAGAAAAACCCGACCTATACTCCACCACAGCCGAAAGGCGCCTCGTTGCATAGCTGCGGAAAGTGGCAGGCGAAAATCAGGGTTGACGGTAAATTCTATCACCTAGGTCTGTACGAGACCTTTGAAGAGGCCAATCAAGCATTCATCGCCGCTAGAGCGCGCAAGGATGCCGGGTTGCCAATCAGAGGATAGTTCAGACCTTCTCATGCATTAACACGGAGGTGAACCATGCCAATCTTGAAATGCTATATCAGCGACGACAACCTGCGCCATCTTCGGATCATGGCGAGCGAGCGCGGACGCGAGGCCGAAGACTTGGCAGAAGCCGCAATCGAGAACGCGATCCTTGAGGCTCTTCCGCGCGGTCGCCGGGGCTACGATTGCAATAATACCGAGTCTGCTGGCGGCGATCCGTCGCCGTTCTAACTTCAGTGGTTATGGGCCGCATGAGGACCGAAACATGACTGATGCCGAGAAGATCATCGCCAAGCTGGCAGCCGAACACATGCCCAAGCCCGCGCACAATATGTTCGCTGTGCAGGTCCGAAAGGCTCTTGCGGATGCCGGCTACGTCATCATCAAGGATCGCATGGACCCCGAGGGCGGCACTCCAGGGCGATCATAGGAGAGGTAAGAGATGACCCAAGCACGAGAGCAAATGCACCCCGGCGGCTGGCCGCGCATCTGGCCTTACGACCGGTTCTACCGCCGTGTGGTGGAATCGTGGTGGGTACTCTCCGGTAGACATTCCCTCCATAGCGCATGGCAGGCTGGCCACGACCACGGGCACGCACAAGAGATAGCGCGCTGCCTACGTGTCGCCAACGGCCATCTCGCTCGCATCCCCGACCACACGCCAGACGCTCCGCTGGTTGCGCAGGGCTACGGCAATGCCGCGCTGAATATTGGCTGCGAAATTAAAGGCGGTTCGCCGCGTTAAAGAGGGGCCAACGCTGATGCCCGAGCGCATCCAACGCAAACGAACCAAAGGCTGGAAGATGCCGCCAAACACGGTGAGCGTCACGCGACCAGGCCAATGGGGAAACCCATTCAAGGTATCGCCGGGGCACGACGCGGCCGAGTGCGTGCGCGAATTCAGCACCTATGTGGTCGGGCGCCTGGAAAATGGCACTGGCTACCCGCTGGCCGAACTGCGCGGCAAGAACCTTGCCTGTTTCTGCGCCCTCGATCAGCCGTGCCACGCCGATGTGCTTTTGGAATTAGCGAATTCAGATCATTGGGGTGGAAAGGGCTGAAAATGGATTGGGAAATCGTAGTGAAGGCACTCGACGCATACGTCAAAGAGGCTCGCGCCGCTGCCGCTGCCGCTCCCGAAGAGTCGGTGCAGCGCATGGTCCGTGATGAGGTGGCTAATACTTTGGATGCGCTGTGCGCCGCGCTTCATGCCGGGTTACAGCATTCATGACGCGATAGCGATGAAACAGCCAATTGTCACGCGGCACGTAGTTCAGAGGTTTCTTGAAGCCAATCCTGGCGGGACGGATGACATGGCTCGCATGGAAATACGAGCGCTCTTTGCCTCTGCCAAGGAGAAGCACAAGAGAGCGGCGGCAAGAAAGGGAAAATCAACTACAATAGTCCCGACCGCCAACGGATTTTTGATAGCCTCTCATGGCAGGCTGGTGACATACGTTAAAGAGTTGCGGAAGAAAGACAGCGTTGTAAATAAATAAGGAAGCAGCCATGAAGGCTAACGACGAAATGGTACAGGGATTTTTGGATGGGTACGATCTGGTCGTCCCCTGAGCCGTCGCTAAACCGCTCTCGAAGCTACCGCCATGGATTTGCCAATGGCAGGGATGACAGAGCAGGCAAGCCACGAGCCTCATTCGACCAACTTACGAAGTGGGCTGAAGAGGCAATGATTGAAGACGGCAAAGACCACATTGTTTATGGCTAGTATGATGGCACACCTAACCTTAGAGCAGATCGTGGAAAAGGCCCGGGCCCATAAAGTAACTCCCGAGGAAAAGCGCGCCCAGAGGCTAAGTCTGATGATGGGGCTGCGAGATAGCAAGTCCCCAATCACGCGCGAGCAATTGAAGCAATGGATGGATGAGCACGAAGGCCGCTAAAAGATGCGCCCTTGCGTGTCGTATGGAGGCAATGATGGGAATGATCACTGATCCGCGCGAGGTACTAAAGCGCGAGATTGCCAGCATCTTGGACCATCCGTCCGCCTACATGGGCGGACCGTCGCAGGGCAATCTGCGGCGAGCGGATAGAATTTTGGAGCACCTAGAGCGTACCGGCCAACTGCTTCTTAATCAGCAGTCAGGTGGCACTGATGGTTGATGAAAGCGAAATACGGAACGTATGGCTGGATTATCTTGACCGGATCGAAACAATTAAATCTGCCGGAGGTGTGGCCGCTATCGAGGTCTTTCAAAAGACGAAATCGATCCCTGCTGGGTGGGTTTTGGACTGTTACACAGACTATTACATACCGCCAAATTTGATGTTTTTGGCGTCTCGATCACAGCGTTAACATCACATCAGCGCGGCGGGACTAGCGTCTGTAAAGACTGGAGCCGCTCGAACCTAGTCTCCAGCGTGTTAATCCGCCGGTCCTGTTTATTGTCCTTGACGGTCTGAGCCTTGGCGTCCCGGTTGGCGTCGTTGACCGTATATTTCCCTTCGGAAAGCTGTGCAATCTGCTGGGCGAGCAACGCGATCTTGCCGCCCAACTCGCCTTGGCTGTTGTTAATTGTCCACAGCGTACTGCCGAACCAGGTAATGCCTACTGCCACAATAGGCGCGGCAAGGCCCATGCTTATCCTGCTGACCAGCTTCAGGAAAGCGTTCTCGGCAATGCTGTCCGCCCGGTCATATAGCTCACGGGCGTTCATTTGAAGGACTCCCATGGCGGGCAAATCCGGTTTGTGGTTCCATTGTTCCCAGCGGCCATAGGCCCCCCTTTGGTCTGTGGTCGTAGGGCTGGCGGACTGTGCTATCAGGACGCCGGCCCGCTGCTTTACTTGCGCTTCGGTTGACCACATGCCGCCACCCAAGCGGCATTGTTCCCGACAACCTGGCGGATTGTCTCGGTGGTGTCCTTGCGCGACAGGTACACAAACTGAATCGTCTCACACGTTACGCTGCTAGTCCCTGAACCAGTCGTCTGGCACCCGGCCAGCATCAAGCTCGCGCAGAGCATTGCCGCGAGCGTCATTGCCTTTTGTAACGGCATCCTGAATTTGCCTTTCGATTTTTGCCTTGTAGGCCGAACGCCCATCAAAGCGCCCTTTTACATATGCACCAGAAAAGACAGCGACGGCGGCAAGTCCGATGGCAAGGTATCGGCCTATCGGTGAGAGAAAGAAGGTAAGCATCAGGCGGCATTCTTACTGCGATAGGCAGCCACAATGGCCTTAGTGATCGCCACCAGAACGACAATCTGGGCGCCCCGCTCCGGGCCGATCAGCGGCGCGAAATCAACGCCAGAGATCGAGGAAATAGCGTCCGGGATTACGGAGATAATCCCCACGATAAAGCTGGTAATCACGGTCACCCACTCATAGACCCACGCAAAAAACTTCTTGATAGCCTCGATCATTTCGACCTCTTGAATGCAGCCAGAATGGCTTGAGTAAGGGCAAATAAAAACCCGCCAGAGGCGGGCTGTTCAGGCTTAGGCGGTACAGGTTCAATGTCAGGCGGTGGCGGCATTGTCTGCGCCCCACCCATGACGATCCTCTGGGCCTCGATCCAATCGGCGTCCGGCGCGGGATACTGCTTCCCGGCCTCATGCCATGCCTGAGCCTTAAGGAACGGAATAGCCATCGGCCCCTGCCAGAAAGCCTCGTCCATTACGGTGTCGCGGGTCATGCCCGGAACGCGCTTCAACACGAAGGCAATGTAGCTTTCGACGTTGTTGCCGCCGGACCATGTAGCGATGGCGTCCTTGAACTTCTTGCCCTTGTAGTGCGAACTGGAGCGCCAGAGATCGAGTTGAGCGCAGATCCCGGCAACATAGGTCGGGAAGACCGCGATATTATTGCCCTGCCCCTTACCATCGTTGAGAGTAACGGGCTGCTTGGCCGCTCCCCACTTGATAGCAAGCGCGCTCCCCCACATAGCTCCGGGGTTTTTGTACCTAATCGAGGCCGGTTCCATTTTGTTCCTTACGACTTGCTCAATTGCCGATTGACCGCTATTCGGTTAGCTACCGTGTTTCCAGTGTGGTAGTGTACATGCGCGCGTTGGCAGGATTGGTAATTTCGCTCTTATTTCTGGGCTTTACCGATGCCCCAACCACCCACATTTTCAAGGGAGACCCGAGCGGGATAAGCCGCTTCACCATTCCCGTTTCGATAGCCAAGGTTGCGCGCGACAGATACCTCATCGCAGACTATGAACATGTCTTCCTATTCAACCGGAAGACCGCCGACCTGCGACTTCTCACGGTCGAGATGGGTAGCGTCAAATCTAAATTCATCCCGACTTCGATAGCTACAGACTTCGTCAATGACCGGGTTTTCATAGCCAACTACTTCGGCAACAACGTTCTAATTGCGAGGCTGAACGACGACCAGAAAGGACTTACGATCACTGGTGAGATAAAAGACTCCAATACAATATCTCCCGAAGGAGTTGCCTATTCGAATTCAGTAGTTGCCATAGCCAATTTTGACGGGAAAACCGTGCAAATCTTCCGGCTTTCTGACGGAGAATGGAAGATGCATTGCACCACGCCGGTTGACCAAGCTCACGGGATTGCGATTATCGGTAAGTACGTCTTCAGCACATCAATAACCGACAGAAGAATTCATAAGATCGATTCGGATACGTGTGCCGAGGTCTCGTCATCCGGCGGCATTGGGTGGTCTGCGGGCCAATACCTCTGGCCGACTTCAATCACGCAATGGGACGCCAACTCATTAGCCGTATCAGACGCCCACACTGGGCTTATATCGGTCATCGACGCAGACACCCTGTCAGTGAAGCGCCAGTTTGGCGGTAACGGCCCGGGTATTACCGGACTAAACATGCCGTATGGCATTTATGCAGAAGACTCCGATATTCTCGTAACAAACAGCTTCGGTAGCCGCCTTTCGGCCTTCGACAAAGCTACCGGCAGGATGACTGACGTATGGAGCGCCTCCCCGGTATGGGATGGGAAGGTTTACAGCCTTGATAGGACATCACTCGCCAGTGAGCGCAGAGAGGGGCCCTATATTAGGAAGGACAAGACGGTAACGCTAAACGGGAAGTGCTATCACCCTGAATATGCCAGCTTGGTAAGCTGCTCTGACATATTCGACCGAATAGAGATCAGGCCGGTTAATGGCATCTTCCTTTACATGGTTGAAGCAGTTCAGCTCGACGGAGGGGTTTTTGCCTTTTCGCCCAGCGCCCCTTGGGCTCTGGTTTTTAGCGATAAGTCCCCAAGCAAACCTAGGCCAGTGGAGATAGGGAGAGACCACTGGCTTATTGGAGAGAAAGTTGTCGGTCCGTTCGGCGTCCTTGACTTAGACAAGTTCATTCCTCAGCAAAACTAGAACCTACATGCAGACATACGATATATTGTATATGGCTCCATTGGATAGAGATACGCCAGCGCTGCTCCATGTAATATTTAGAGTTCCGTTTGAACCGTCGTAATAACCCTGCAAGGTTGACCCCACGGGCCAAGATGCGGATATGTTATTCGGAGAAAACGCGCAGTTGCCTTCCGAGATGCCAAGCCCGCCACGCAGAATGCTGGGTGTCGCTATCGTTATCGCCCCTGTGTTTCCGGCTCCTGCCCCTGCAAGCATAGATATTCTGCCGCTAAGGTCACCAGAGCCAGAAGCCAACGAGGCCGAGCCAGACCCAAGGCCCGTAGGGGTTGGCGTTGCGACCCGGCAGCCAACCGCGCCAGCCACGCATACAATGTTCCTGTTGTCGTAATAAACTGAGCCGCCAGCGAGATACCCAGGAGCATTTCCTGGCAGCGGAGTGGTGTTCTGCTCGGTGTCAATGGTGCTATTCAATGAAATTGAATACCTAGCACCTGTGGCACTTCCGCTAAATGTAGAGCTAATTCCCGAATCGAATAGAGAATTATCTAGCAAATCAACGAAGGCGCTAAAGGCTGGAGTGCCGCTCACAGTGTTAGTCACACCGACACCGAGAATGATTGCGGCATTCAAAGTGCCAAGAAAAGCGTAAGTGGCTGACCCCGCCAACGTGAGGCCGTACCCACCGCCGCTAAATGAGCTGTGATTGTAAACTTGTACGAGAGCGTTGCCGGCCGCGCCGAGCTTTAGATCGCCGTCGTATAAGCCAACCTCTGAATGGTCGTAGCTGACCAAAGATGACCCCGAGCACCCGTTCGTATTGAGGGTCATGCTGCCGACTGAAACACGGGCGTAGTTAGTTACGAAAATGCCGTGCGTGCCAGACAAGCAAGACGATGGCGGCTTAATGGTCGTGGATGCCGATCCGGCTCCGACGATGTTCAACTGAGCCGTGCCGAGGCCCGGCCCGCCCAAAGGACCGCGAACCGTTACCTGCTCAAGAAAGGTGCCGGCCCCTACATGTATTGTGATAGGAGCGCCCTGGAAGTCGTATGCTGATGCAACGTTAACCGCGTGCTGAACCGTTAGGCACGGAGAGCCGCTCAAGCATGTGTTTGAATCACTACCAGTCGTAGCCACGTAAAGGTTGGATGGATTGGGTAGGCGTGCCGCCGGAGCCTTCCATGTTCCATCGCCAGCCCAAAAAGTAGTTCCTGATGCCCCGCTGCCGCTGTTCAGATTTCCGACCGGGAGATTACCGGTAACACCGGTTGACAAGTTAACACTTCCGCATGCCGGGTCGGCTGACGCCCCCTGACCGACAACCGCAATGCCTGAATTGCACGGCCCGACTGACTTAAAGCCGGTACCCGCGCCACGACCGACAGGAACCGAATGGTTTGGCACTTGCCACTGGGCGTAAGCCGGTGCGGCAATAAAAAAGGCCGCCAAAATGGCGACCTTGGCAGACCAGCGATGGAAGTGTCTCATGGCGCGTAATACCAACCTCCGAGAGTAGTTGACGGATAGAGCGTTATCCCCGCGCTTTGCGAGGCGTTCGAGAAGATGGACCACGTAGACAGGTTCATGATGGTTTCAGCCCCGTCAGGGGTGATCTCAATTTCATGATCGGTTACGCTGGTTGACCAATCGACGATATGAAGAGGGAGTCCGTCGCGAGCCGCTACGGATGGAAGCGTAAGAGTCGTGTGCGTAAGAGCGCTTCCTGTGACGGCAAGTGTTGCGTCTGTTGCCGATACCGGGATTGTGCCACCACCGGCAGCGGAAGTCGGTTCTTTTGGGATGCTGTTAGTTAGGCCGGTGTCGTAATCGTCAAAAAGTTCATTGGCCCCTATTGGGTCAATGACGGTGCCAAAGACTGGGTTTGAGAAGCTATTAGAGACGCGAACAAAGACGCCGGTTGTATCGTTGCGCGGCATGTCAGACCCCGGCGAAGATGATATAGTTGGTGATCAGCGTAGGCTGGACTTTATTGACGGGCGCGCTTGTTCCGCCCTGCGCATTGCCCGAAAACGCCGGCTGACTAGATGTCGCGGTGATTGGCGCGGTTTGGACAACGTTGTAACCGGACGGTGTGCCGCTGCCACCGGTTGTTGCCGTAATGCCCGTCGAACCGCCGCCGATAGTAATTGTTGGCGTAGAAACTGAGCCGGATGGCGTATACGGAGGGAGGTTTGCGGTATCTAGGGTTACCGTCTGGAAACCGCCAACCGCACCAAGCGTATTGCCATTCGGGGTCATCGTGGTTGAGGTTAGGCGGCTGGCTGCTGAACCACCCATATCGTCCTTGCCTGCGGGCAGCCGTCCTCTCAGGTCAGGCAGAGAAAAATGCGTCCCGTCGGCAACTCCGTATGTGGTGCCGATTGCGGCAAAGAGATCGGCGTAATCAGAGCGGAGAAGGCTTTGGCCGTAGCACAGAAGCCAGCCTGTCGGGGCCGTAGCGCCCCCGTATGGGATAATCCCACCGACAGGGAACAGGATCGCGCCATTCTGCTTAATGCTTACGGCGTCAACGTCACCGGCAACAGACATCCCGGTTGTCGTGAACTCAGCGATATCGACGCCGCCGCACTCGATAGCCTGCGTATCTGCCGCAGTTCGGCGCATGCCGGTGTTGATGTCAGCCAGGTAGTTGAAACCTGTCAGAGCGAGCGGCAGCGTATCCGTCATGCCGCCCTGCCCGTCACGAGCGAGCGAGCCGGTTATAGCGGTCGCGATATCGGAGAAGTCATTGTTGACTGCCGACGATAGAATGACCGTTCCCGGGACGAACGCCGCCTCTGGCAGCGCGTATGAGCCTGAGCCGTTGCGCGGAATTGGAGCCTCCTGGAATCAAAAACCCGCCACAAGGGCGGGTTTGTATTCAGCGTTTTGCGTTCGTTACTGTTTGCCCTGCAATGCTTCCATCAGGAGCATTTTGGCGATGGCGGCTTTCTTGCCGAGATGTGACGGCATGCTATCCGCAGCTTTCAAGGCCTCTTCGTAAAGAGGCGAGCGCATGCGAACTAGTTCGTCAACGTTGTTGAGGCTGCGTTTGGCTAGGGCATTGGCGATGGCCTTGGAGCCTGCACCAGCAACGGCAGGAGCAACGCCGCCGATGAGCGCCCCCGGAATGCCGCCGACCGCAGCGCCAGCGCCGCCGCCTAGAGCGCTAATCCCGGCCTGGCCGACACCACCGCCACCGCCCAGGAGATTGCCGATATAGCGCGCCGTATTGCGGGCTGGTCCGCCTTGGAGAACGCCGCTAAGCGCCTCAAGCTCTTTGTCAGAAAAGCCGGAAACTTCCTTCGGTTTTTCTAGGAGAGAAGCGACTTTCTGGCGGATTGTGTTGTCAATATTTCGACCGGAATTTGCGGCTTGTGCTCTAGACTCGGCACGTTCGAGAATGCCGGTCGTTGCTCTATCGAGAGTGCCTGTGAGGTCGTTGGAACGCATGGCTGCGGCGTAGTTGCCGCGACCTCTTTTGAGAAGGTCCGCCGTGGCGGCAGGGGTTCCAGCCAGAACGTCTTTCTGACTAACGTTCGGAATAAACTCATCCAGTCCGCGAATGGCCTGAGACGCGGCCAATTGGTCCTTGGCGGCCTGCGGATTGAAGTTCTGGGCAGCGACCGCGACTTCCGCGAACTCGTCCATAACCTCTTCGGCTTCCTCGCCCTGCACGAGCGCCTGCGCAGCGGCCACGGCAAGTATATCGGACTTGGCGGCGTTGAGTACACCGTCCTGATCTCGATCGGACATCTGGCGCGCGATGGCGACGTTAACGTCAAGACCGTTGCGGATCATCTCCACTTGTCCGGTGCCTTCATCACGGCGACAACGAACCGGCTGCTCAAGAGGGGCTACATCCACAAGACCGTCGACACGGCCGACCGTCGGCGCGTCACGCTAGCGGTTTCGAGCAAAGGCCGCGCCGCTCTTGAATCGCTCGCGCCGGTGCAGAGCCGGCTTAATGATATCGAGTTCGCCGCGCTGAGCCGTCAGGAGTTCCTGATGCTGAACGACCTGCTGCGCCGGATGATTGCCGACAGCAACCGCGCCGTGGCCCTGCAAGACTATTATCTGGCGGGCGGCGAGGAGGCATAACGGCTAATCAAAGAGCGAAGTCCTTGGGGCGGCCTCAGAATGCGGCCGCCACGGCTGCAAGGCTCCCGACCGCTTAGCTATCGCTGGCTGGGCGACTATGAAATCGCCTCGGAAAACTCGACCGGCCTGACGACGCTGCAATCCCACGCTTACGAATTGGGGCACGAAGCGATGAACATGACCATCAAGCGCGGCGCCGAGACGAAGCCGAGGAGCAAGATGATCGATACCGGCTTTCAAATCGTCAAAAGGGCCAGCGCCTGATCCAATCGACGTGAGATCGGCCGGCAATGGCCTGCCCCTAGCAGGCTGTTATCCGTAGAGGCGGCCGCGCTGACACGGACGACGGCAGTCCTGCTGATCGGTCCCTTGGTATGACGCGCGGCCTCTCACAACCTGATCAACCGACATGCAAAGCGGCCGCGCTGACGCGGCCGACGCTAACTTGACGTCATCACAATGTGAAACAAATTGCGGACATCTGTTACTTTTCGCGCAAAAAAAACGTTGCACCAGCGAAAGCAAACGTTACGCCAGCAAAAACAAGCGTTACATCACCGGAGAAATGCGTTGCACAGGCGGAAACAAACGTTACGCGCGCCTGCCCCTCGCTATTGTTTTTATTGAGCAATTTCGGCTAGAGCCCCGAATTTAATCGGAGACAAACGTTGCACCGCCGAGCAGACGGGGGGAGGGGTCGCGGATCTACTTTTTAGTGATTTTGGGCCAGCATTTCCGGCATTTCCAGGAGTTCCCGGATTGTCGGGATCGGCCAAAAAAATGCTTTCCGGGTTAAGCGTTGCAAAGTCGGAAACAAACGTTGCATTTCGCCTGCGCAATGGGCGGCCGAGATTTTTTTCGCGCGCCTCTGAGCGGCCTCAATACTTTTCGTTTTGCTCGAAAAGCACCCCTCATCAGCGCCGGCAACACAGCTCGTAGGGCTGGCAATGCTTTGATGATCTGACCGCGGTGAGCCCACTGTCGGCCACGATCAAGAGCGACTTAAGGCGCCTTAAGTCGCACCACGCTTTCGAACACCTTTGCCGAACTGGTGGATGAGGGCACGTTGGCAGGTTGCACGGAGGGTTATCGTGCAAACCCCATTTTTATGCGCCCCGACTCAAGCGTGCCCAGCTATCTCGTCCGATGACGCGCCCGCACCGGACGGACGAGCGACTTGATCTCGTCCGAACGTCTGGACGTCCGGACGGACGGACGAACCCGACGATCCGGACGAACGGCTTGAAGGCCGACCAACCGGACGTAAACGCGAGTTTCGTCCGGAAAGATTCCAAAAACTTTTCCCCGTCCGGTCGGTTTCTGTGGATCATGCCCACGCAGCTCTTTGGCGACTTGCCGAGAGGTGTGCGCAGAATAAGCCATGACCGAAAACGATCTCACCAGCGAGCCAACCTTATTCTTTTTAATGGCGCAATATGGCGGCCGGACGGTGGTCCCGCTGGCCCTGCTCCGCAAGTGTCTCCGCGGCGACCTTCAGCTCGCGATCGTCCGCATCGAGACCTCGCAAAAGTCGGCCCGCGGCGTCCATTTAGTCGACCTCGCCAATTACATCGATGCCCGTCGGGCGGCGGCGCTGAAGGAGAGAGATCAACTATGCGGTCTGGATCCATGAAGTACGCCACGGGTACGACCTTCTCCTGCGCCGACCGCCGATTTGCGGCGTCGCCGGACGGTCTGGTCCCATCATCAACTGCGGCGCGTTTTTGCCCGCAGCAACCATCGCTGCTCGTTCTCGCAATGCCCTACCTAATTCACCGCATTCGCGCCCGCGTCGCTTCGAGGCGACTCGGCCGTGTTTCTACTCGTTTCGTCCGTAGCCGTGGTCCGTGGTCCGTAGTCCGTATCCCCTTTAACAACGCATCGCAGAGGATCACATCACCATGACCGAACAGAAGACCACCTCCGCCGCCACTGCCGACAGCCTTCGGCACGAGTTCAGCGCGTCACCGCCACAAGCGATCAAGGCGCCTCGGCCGCTGCCCCGACCAAGCGCGGCGTCGGCGCCGAGCGCCAAAAGCGGGGCCCTCCGCGGTGAAACGCCGGACGAGATCGCGGCGCGTCTGACAGCCCGCATTACCCTGCCGGCTGCGAAGTTGGACCGAAAACACGTACCAGCCGAATTGCTGGACGCCCTCGACAGAGCAGGGCTTGGCTCCAATGACGCCCTTCCCGCCGGCCTGTTCTCCGCGCTAGCCTTGATGTCCGCCGCGGCCGGTCCGCGGGTAACCGTCGAGCCGATTGATGGGCTCGGCTTGGGGCCCAAAAATGCTGCCCTGCGCGTGTGCCTGCTGACCGAAGACCGCTCGGTTCCTTTGATGTCGGCAACCGTTATGGAGGCGGCATACGGTCTGCAGAATGACCTCCTCGACAGGTACACGGCGAGGGTCGCCATCGAAAGGAGTGCCCTCGCCGTTACTGATCGTCGGAAGCTGCACGCGCTCGCAACACAAGCGGCTCTGGCTCTCGGCAACCCGATGCCACCGCCACTGGCGGACGACGCGCAGGACGGGATAGAGGCCCCACCGCGATTGGTCGTCGACGATGGCGCGCTGCGCGCCCTCATCGACGCGTCCGCCGGTGGAACCGGAGTGTTTCTGTCAGATGAGCGTCGCATGGCAAACTTCGCGCGCGCCGGCTGCGGAGATCCGGTCACCGCCGCCGCATTGAACGCCACGGCCCTCGGCCACCCTCTCGTCGGCACCGACCGCAAATCCGGCCGAGTGGCTCTGCGGCGCCTCCCCGTCTCCGTCGTCGGCGTCCTGACCATCGCGGAGTGTGAAGGCCTCCAGACGGCGAAAGCGGAGGAATCGCTCGGGACGGTGTTCGTCCGGGCGAGACCTCACGCTGGCGGCGGCGACGGAACGGCCCTGCTCGCTCTGGCCCGCCGCATCCACGAGCTCGGCGCCGCGAATGACACAAAGCTAAGGCTGCACGAGCCCGCCATGACCGCCCTGGTGGCGGCGGCGGATCGCTGGAAGATCGGCGTCGATCCGCGCCTCAATCCGCTCGCGACTTACATCGACCAACTGACGGATATGGCGCTTCGCCTCGCGGTCGCGTCGCACCTCGTCACCTCTGCCTTAGACATGAAGCTGTCGGCGGAGATCCCCGTCACAGCCATGCGGACGGCCATCGGCATTATCGACGATCTCGTCCTGCCAGCATCGCGGCACGTTCTCGCCCCGGTCTCGGCGGCGTCGACGGAAGAAGCCGATGCCATTCGTATCATCGCCGCTCTGCGACGTCATACCAGCGCCGCCGACCCCATCATTGAGAGACGCGAGCTCTATCGCGGCCTGCAGAACTCGGTGCCTTCTATGCCGCGTTTCAAGGCCGCCGCTCGTTTGCTGCATCACCTCAAGTTGATCACTCCGGCGCCGCCGCCGGATGGCCGGAAAGGCGAGTACCTCGCGAGCGAGGCGCCCCTACACAACTGAATCTGTCAATGCCCCCACCCGGCCTGAGCAAAACGCCAGGTGGGGGTACTGACACTTCGAACAACCAGCGTGATCATGCCAGGTCAGGGGCCCACCCGACATACATTCCGCTCCGCCGACAACTCGACGAATTTCGCCCGCAGGGCTTCGAGTTCATGTTCGGCGGCAAGGCGGCGCTGGCTTTCCAAGGCTACCAGGTCGGTCATCTGACGAAGCCGATCGGCGTACACATCGTATGCTTCCGCCCTCGCCGCGGCTTCAGCCTCAACGATCTCGCGATCCGCAGTCATTTGCAGCTTCACACGCTCCTCCTCGAGCCGGTTCTTCTCGAGTTGCACTTCCCTTGCGAGCCGCCGCCGGCGTGACCCAAACCGGCTGTGGCCGAACTTGCGGCCAATCGCGGCGTGAAAACGATCCTGCAGGTCTCGCATTCCCACGCGATAAGCGGCGTCCTGTGCCTTCTTGTGCTGACCTTCCGCGGCCGCCTTGGACTTTGCACGATATCCTGGATGGATCGCGTGGATGTTGAGCCGCCGCTCCGCGCTCAAGGTTGGGACGACGTAAAAGTGAATGTGGGGATACTTTTCGTCAGTGTGCTCGACAACGCTGCGAAGATGATCGCCGAACTCGGCCTTCAGCCAGTCGACTACTTCCCACACCCACCACCGGTAATAATCCCCATCGCCCACGCCGGATTCCACCAGTCTTCGCTCAGCAGGATAACTTACGACGCCCGCCAGCAGTGCGATGCCATCTCTTCTCAGGCGTCGACCCACCTTGTCGACAGCCATCGCCGCTCTGCCGTTCGCCTCCGCGCCCGCGATGGTTGGCGACACTCCAAATAGAAGCGATGGCGGCGCGGGACTTTTGATATGACCACACGCAGTGGGCAACCGTTCGCCTTCCGCCGTGATGCCCTCGACGCAAGACCACGATGGCCTGCCTTTACGCGGCGCCCGACCATAACAACCGATACGAATAAACTGTGCTGACATAGGACCCTCCATGTCCAAAGACATTCGGCGCCCGGCGAGCAAGTGCAAAATGATTTCTTGCCCCGATATCAGCCCGAGGAACGGGTTCCGAGGTCCGCCGATATCCTATAGACCGACTAGGATAATCGAGGTTTGAGTCAGCGCTTCGCAACCAGCGCGGATTTCAGCCGACGGAGAAAGCAAGTCTATACGTCGTGACCTGCTTCTGCTTCACATCGAAACTCACGCCTTCTCCGCTAGGGATTAGATCTGCGCCAGCATCGCGGCGACGTCGGCGATCGACCGGAGCAGAACCAATGGATCGTCCCTCGACGGGATAAAGCCTCGTCGCTGCCAGAACCGGGCAGCCTCTTCATCGACGGCGTTGACGATGAGCGCCCGCCCACCGATCAGGCGCGCCGCCTGAACGCAACGCTCAAGGGCATGCTTCATCAAGCCAGTGCCGATGCCCTGTCCGGCCCAGGCCGTATCTGTGGCGAGCTGTCCGAGAAGCAGACAAGGAACAGGATTGGGCGGCTGTCCGGTACGGATCGCGCGCGGCAGGATCGAAGGGACAGCCCCGGTCGGCGCAAGCCCGTAATAACCGACGACGCGCCCCGCATCATGGATAACCATGACCGCTGTGAAGCCCTTTTCCTGATTGGAAAGCGCGCGCATCTTCAGCCAGCGGTCGAGGGTCGGCTTGCCGCAGGAGAACTGGGAAACATCATGCTTAGCGGTGAGCGGTTCGGGAGCCGATAGCGCCACGGCTCACCGCTTCGCGACGTAGCCAGGCTCCCATGGGGCGGGCCGCTTGAGCACTTCCATCATCTCGGGAACGATCGTAGGCGGACGGGACAGGATTGCCATGAAGTCGGCGAAGCCTTCGGGGCTCATGCGGATCAGCCCCTGCTCCATGACGACTTCCTCGGCGGCCCGGACGGCGGCTTCGCGAACGAAATCCGTCCGAGAACGGCCACGCAGGTTGGCCGCGCGATCGATCATCGCGACATCCGCCTCCGGCAGGCGCATCGAGATCGGGTATTCCTTGCGTTCGACGGTGGCGGGCATGGTCATTCTCCTTGACCAGAATATAGCGATTTGTAGTGCCAAACGCAATACGCCATCATCAGCTCTATTCGCAGTCGGCCTGTTACGACAAACGCCCAAAGCAGAGGACTGCTCCGGCTCGTTGAGCCCGAACTGACCCTCGTGCGGCGTGGCGATGGTCCCCATCCGCGGCTGGTCAAGTTGGCTCGCCTGCTCGCCCGTCGTGCCGCGCTAGAGGTGTTCGAGGGACAGGGGAAGAAACGCCCCACGACGAGCTCCTGACATGGCAGGAGGCAGCGCGGTGAAGGTTGCGAATTACGCCCGTTAGTCGTCCGACGATCAGCGGGATGCCTCAATCACCGACCAACTCCGCGTCTGCCGTCTCCATGCCGAAAAGCAGGGCTGGCAGGTGGAAGCTGTGATGCGCGGCGTGTCGATCGTCACCTTCAATCCGCTCCGCGAGCGCGATTACGCAGGAATGCTTTCGCGCATCGAAGTACCGACTCTCATCATTCACGGCCGCAGGGACTGCATCGTACCCTTAGTCGTCGGCCAATTCTGCGCTTCGACTATTTCGAATGCGACGTTGAGTGTCTTCGAAAATAGCGGACATTCGCCGTTTGCCGAAGAGCCTGAGCGGTTCAAATGTCGCGATCCCGCGCGCCACCAGGCGGGACTAAATCGATTCAACGGCTCTAGGTTCGCGGGCATACTGGGATCTCAGATCGAGAACACCGCGCCGCACGCGCGACCGATCCGCAGGCGACTCTCAAGCTTTTCGCCGCCCACAGCCGCCAGCGCCGCAACGCCCGAAATGGCGCGAACCTTGCGCTTAACCTCATGCCTAAATCGTCAAATTCATTCTGAGCCGCTATTCACAATTGGAGGTAATATGGCCAAGCCTGTGCTGCGGCGCCCCAATCTGGGGCAGGTTGAGGCGTTCCGCGCTGTGATGATCACCGGCAGTGCAACGGCGGGGGCCGCCTTCATGGGCGTGACGCAGCCAGCTGTGAGCAAGCTGCTGCGCGACTTCCAGCACCAGCTCAAGATCAAATTGTTCGAGCGGCGCGGCACCGGCATCGCGCCGACCGCCGAAGCCCTGACATTGTTCGGCGAGGTCGAGCGCTCCTTCATCGGCATCGAGCGCATTGCCGAGGCGGCCGAACAGATCCGGCTGCGGCAGGCGAGCCTGCTGCGGATCGCCGCCCTGCCCGCGCTGGCCAATGGCTTTCTGCCGCGCTTTGCCGGCAAGTTCGTTTCCACGCGCCCGGAACTCGACCTTGAAGTATCAGGCGTGATTTCGACGCTCGTCGTCGACTGGGTGGTGAGCCGGCAATGCGACCTCGGCTTTGCCTCGCCGCAGATCGACCATCCGGCGCTGCAGAAGATCGCCATGCCGTCGCTGCCTTACGTCGCCGTGGTGCCCGAGGGCCATAGACTGGCGCGCAAGAGTTCGCTGACGCCGAAGGATTTCGACGGCGAGAACTTCATCTCGCTCAACCATTCGAGCCAGAGCCGCCGTTACGTCGATGCCATCTTCGCCGAGGCCGGTGTGTCGCGGGTGATGCAGGTCGAGACACATCTGTCGGAAATCGTCTGTGGCCTGGTGTCCTCAGGGCTCGGCGTCGGCATATGCGATCCGTTCACGGCTCGCGAATTCGCCCGCCGGGGCGTCGTTGCCAAGCCGTTCCGCCCCGTCGTCACCATCGAGATCTTCGCGGTTTATTCTGCACATCAGCCACCCACTCCAGTTGCCCATCAATTCATCGAACAGTTTGCCGACCACATCCGAAAATTCGATAAAGACCGGCGGCGACAATGAACCCATCGTCCACGCCGACATGGCGGGCTAGGTCGAGATGAACGAAGTGTGGGACGAATGGGTCTGCGGCATCGCGCCGTGGTCGCGCGTCTGCTTCTCCGCCGCGCTCGCCAACCCCGCGCTCGAGGTCGAGATGATCATGATGTCGGCCGTGCCGGAAATCTCCGGTGCCTGACGCCGTTGGAGCCCGGACAGATTGCTTGTTCGACGGCGGCAGCCGCATCGCCAAAGCCGGAGCCGCGGGAACAGCACTGCGCGGCACTGGTGATGCGTTCGAACATCGCCAGCAGCGAGAATGTCGTAGTCGTAAGCGGGCGTTATACCTTGCCGCCGAGATAAGCGCGCTCGAGCTGCGCTGTAATGTTCGGCTCGCTCGTCGGCGCCTCGAAGACGATGCGGCCCTGCGCCAGGGCGTAGACGCGGTTAGCCGTCGCCAGGGCTTTTTCGATCAACTGCTCGACCAGCAACACCGCGGTGCCCGCCTTCGCCAGACGTCCAAGCACGTTCAGAACGCGGTCCACCAGGATCGGCGACAGACCCGCCGACGGCTCATCGAGCATCAGCAGCCGCGGCCGCTGCACAAGGCCCTGCGCTACAGCTAGCATCTGCTGCTGTCCGCCGCTCAGCGCCGCGCCCTTTTCGTGGCGCTTCTCGGCGATCTCGGGAAAGTATGCGAGAGCTTCCTCGATGCGGGCGGCGCGTTCGCCGCGCGGTACGTAATATCCCGCCAGCAACAGGTTGTCGGTGACGCTGAGCTGCGTGAAGACGCGGTGGCCCTCGATGACATGGGCGACGCCGGCCCGCACCATCGCCCGGGCATCCGCCCCCCGCACGTCATGGCCGTCGAGCCGAATCGCGCCTTCGCTGACCGGCAGCAGACCGGAAATGGTGCGCAGCAGCGTCGTCTTGCCGGCGCCGTTAGGGCCGAGCAACGCCACCACCTCACCTTTGCCGATGGCCAGGTTGACGCCATGCAGCACACCGATCTTGCCGTAGCCGCTGGCGAGGTCCGTCACTTCGATCAGCGATTCAGCCGCCGAGATAGGCACTGACCACCTCCTTGTGCTGGCGGATTTCTGCCGGGGTGCCGGCTGCGAGAACCCGGCCAAGATTGAGCACCGTCACCTGGTCGCAGATGTCGAAAATGAGGTCGGCGTGATGCTCGACCAGCAGGACGCCAACGCCCTGCCGGCTGATGTCCCTGATCAGCTCGCCGAGCCGCGCGATCTCACCGACCGAAAGGCCCGCGGCCGGTTCATCCAGCATGAGAAACCGCGGACGCAGCATCAGCGCCCGTGCGATTTCGAGGAAGCGCAGTTCGCTGTGCTGCAAGCGGTCGGCGCGCACCGCGGCAAGGCTTTCCAGGCCGACGACCCGCAAGGCGAGCCGGGCCGTCTCCGTGAGTTTGCGCTCGTCTTCACGATGCCGCGGCAGCGCGAGCAGCGACTCCACCAGTGTGCCCTGCCCGGCGATCGTGCCGCCAATCATGGCGTTCTGCAGCACCGAGGCCTCGCCGACGATCCGCGGAGTCTGGAAAGTGCGCGCGATGCCATGCGCCGCTCGCGTTTCCGGCCTGCCCGGCTCGAGTTCTTCGCCGCCGAGCATCACGGTGCCGGTTTGCGGACGATAGTAGCCGGAGATGACGTTGAGCGTCGTCGTCTTGCCGCTGCCGTTCGGCCCGATCAGGCCGTGAATTCGTGCAGGCTCGACATCGAGATCGACACCATCGATAGCGCGGACGGCCCCGAAGCTCAGGGCAATGCCACGCAACGCAATGGCCGTCCGGGCGTGCTCGCCTGCTAAAATCTCCGGCAGCAGCGCCGGCCGCGGCACAATGGCGCGATTGGATTGCAGCGGTCGCCGGTTCTTGAAATCCAAGAGCGCCGCGATGCCGCCGGGCGCAACGAGAACAACAGCCAACAGCAGGACGGCATAGAGGAACGTCGACCAGGCCGCGAGCGGCGCGGCGAATTCCGGCAGCAAGGTCAGGATGACGGTCCCCAGCAGCGGTCCGAGGATCGAACCGCGGCCGCCGATGAGAATGGCGATGAAGAACAGAACCGACAGATCGAAGCTGAAGGCTTCCGGCGTGATGTAAGTCTGCAAGGTCGCGAACAGACCACCCGCAAAGGCTGCAAAGGCGCCGGCCAGCAGAAAGACCGAAACCAGCATCTTCGGCTTGGAAATGCCGAGAGACTCTGTTGCCACCTCTGCATCCCGGATGGCGACCAAAGCGCGGCCGAAGCGACTGTGCGCGACATTCGCAGTCATCCAGGTGCCGAGCACGGCGCAGGCGAGGCAGAAATAGAAGAACCCCTTGGTCGTGTTGAACGGCGCCGGAAACTCCGGCCCCGGCAGCCCGATGCCGCCGCCGGTGACGCTCTGCCAGGCCAGCGCGATCTGCGTGACGATGGTCGCGAAACCGAGCGTCGACATGGCAAAATAGAACGTGCGCAGGCGCAACGCCGGAAGCCCGACGATGACGCCGAAAATGGCGCCGAAGAGCGCCGCCACGCCAAAGGCGACGAAGAGCGGCATGGGCGGCAGCACATTGCCGCCCACCAGCACGCTGGTCGTATAGGCGCCGAGCGTCAGCAGCGCGACATAGCCGATGGCGAGCTGCCCGGCGAAGCCGACGATGAGATTGAGGCCCGACACCAGCATCCAGTAGATCGCCGCTCGCGTCGCGATCAGCGCCCAGTAGTCGTTGCTGACCATGGGAACGATGGCGGCAAAACCGAAGATCGCAACGAACGGCAGGACGTGGACCGCCATGTCGCGCCACGTCGGTTCAGCCCGCGAAGTCGAAATTCCGGCGGCTTGCGTGTCGGCCTTCATCACACTCTCCGCGCCGAGGACGAGCCAAACAGGCCTTGCGGCGCCGCCAACAGCACGACGATGAACATCACGAACACCGCGACCGACGAGAAGATGCCGCCGACGAGGAAATTGGCGGTCTGCTGGAACAGGCCGAGCGCGATTCCGCCGACGACGGCGCCGCGATTGTTGCCAAGGCCGCCGAGCGCGACCGGGACGAAGCCGTAGAAGTTGAGCAGCGGTCCGTTGGCGACGAAGGCCAACAGCAACTGGCCGCCGGCAAAGCCGGCAAATCCGCCGATGGCGGCGGCTAGAGCGTAGCTGGCCATGCGCAGATTGCGCTCCGGCAGACCCAGAGCGCGCGCAGCGAAATTGTCTTCGGCAATCGCCACGAAGGCGTGGCCGACCAGCGTTCGCCGATACAGGAACTCGAGTCCGAGGATGGTGATGGCGCAGGCGGCGATCGGCAGCCAGAACTTCTCGTCAAGGATGCCCGAGCCGACCCCGAAGATCTTCGGGAACGGCTGCGGCTCCGTGCTCCATTCGATCGCGGTGACCTGCTGGAACATCAGCGCCAGCGCCAGCGTCGACAGCACGTAAAGATGCTGGTCAAGGCTCTTGAGCACCGGGCGGACGGCAACGATCTCCGTGACAACCCCGAGCACCGCGCAACACAGCAGGGTTGCGATTAGCCCCGGGATGAACGGGAAGCCGAGCCGCACCATGAACAGCGAGCCGAAGACGCCGCCGAGCATGCCAAGCTGCCCGGCGGTGAAGCTCATGACGCGCGATGTCGAGAACATCGTGTTGTAGGTCACGCCGATGAGCGCGTAGACCGCGCCCACCGCGAGACCTGATGCCAGGATCGAGGCCAGCATTGTGTGCCGATATCCTTATGCGTAGCCGGGCGCGAGGCGGAACGTGCCGTCCTTCGCGCTGCTGGCGTCGGACATCACCACATCCTGGCCGGGATAGCCGTTATGCTCCGTGGGCGTGAAGGTGTATTCCCCGAAGTAGCCCGGATATTTCTTCACGCTGTTCCAGTACTTGATGATGTCCTCGTGGGACGCGGCGCCTTCCTGGAACGCCTTGGCGATCAGGGTGATGGCGTCGTAGCCGCCGGCGACCCACCAGAGCAGCGTGTCCTTTAGGTCCACCTTGCCCTTGAGCTTGCCGACGAACTCCTCGCTGCGCGGCGGCAGCTTGCCGCCGTTGTCGTAACTGCAACTCCGGTAGCCGACCGCGTAGACCTTCTCCCAGTTGGCCGGCTTTTCGATCAGCGCCTTGATTTCGCCCGACGACATCGACGGATGGCCGACGAAGGCAACGTCCCAGCCCATGTTGGCGCGCGTATTGAAAAGACGCGCATCCATACCGGTCGACGTGCTCCACACGACGATGGTTTCCGCGCCGGCATTCTTGGCGCGCAACAGGTCGGGCGTCATGTCCGGCTGCGTGGCGTCGATATTGGCCTGACAGACCACCTCGGCGCCGTCCTTCTTGAGCCCGGCCACCGATGCATTGAGGGCGGCGACCCCGTAGCCGGTGGTGTCGCCGATCACGGCGACCTTCTTTGCTTTGAGAATCTGCAATGCATAGCGCCGCACCGCGTCATCCCACTGCGTATTGGACGGCGACAGGCGGAAGGCGTTGGGAAATTTCTTTTCGTCGATCAGGCTGTCGATGACGCACGGGTGAATGTTCGGCATCTTGGCGCGCGACATGATCGGCGTAATCGCCAGCGACTCGCCGGAATTCGTCGGGCCCCAGACCGCGTCGACCTTCAGCTGGCTGATCATCTCCTGCGTGGCGTTGACCGCCTTGGTCGGATCGCCTTGCGTGTCGCGGGTGATGATCTCGATCTTGCGGCCCTTGACTCCGCCGGCGGCATTGATCGCCTCGGTGGCGAACTTGACGCCTCGGTCGAAGCCGATGGCGGGCGCGGAGCTTGGACCGGTCAGAGCCGCCAGCCAGCCGATACGGATCGGACCGGACTGGGCAATGGCTGGGCTGGCAAGCCCGAAAGCGGCGGCGCCGGCGGCGGCCGCCGTTCCCTTCGTGAAATCGCGGCGAGTAATCCTCATGGCTTCCTCCCTATGTTTTTATATTCAGCGCATCTTCGTCGCGGCCGGCTCAAGACGTCATGTCTTCAGCCGTTCGACGTAATCCATATTGAACGTGAATCCCCATCCCGGCCGTTCCGGAACGATCGCGTCGCCGTTCTCGAATTCGAGCTGCTCCCGATATAGTTCGGAGAACCACGGCATGTATTCGAGATAGATCGCATTCGAGAGCCCGCCCAGCACCTGAATGCTGGTCTCGGGGAACAGATGGCTCGACACCGGCACGTCATGGCTCTCGGCCATGTGCCCGACCCGCATGAATTCGCTGACGCCGCCGGCGCGCTGCAGATCCGGCATGAGGACGTCCGCCGAACGCAATTCGAGCATGCGGCGAAATCCGTAGCGCGTGTATTCGGTCTCGCCGCTGGCGATCGGCGTATCGAGCGCCGCCGAGACGCGCGCCAGGCCGTCGAGGTCCCAGGCCGGCAGCGGCTCCTCGAACCAGGTCAGGTCGAACTCCTCCAGCAACCGGCCGAGTCGGATCGCCTGGCTTTCGTTCAGTTGCTGATTGGCGTCCGCCATCAACTTGATTTTGGGCCCGATCGCCTGGCGCACAGCGCGCACACGCGTGGCATCGGTCACCGGATCGGCGGCGCCGATGCGCATCTTCATCGCCTTGAAGCCGGCCGACAGGAAGCTCTCGGCCTCGGCTACCAGTTCGTCGATCGTGCTGGTCAGCCACAGGCCGCCGCTGTGATAGGCCGGCACCCTCGCCTGCGCACCGCCGAGCAGTCGGTAGAGTGGCAGATTGACGGTCTTGCCGAGCGCATCCCAGAGCGCGCCGTCGAGCGCGGAGATGCCGACCACCGGCACGCCCTTGTGGCCGAGGAAGTTGATGTCCTTCCAGGCCCGCGCCCAGAACCCGGCGATGTGGCCGGCGTCGCGGCCAATCAGCAGATCGGCCAGCTCATCGATCATCTGGCGCAGGACCTTGGTGCGTCGGTTGTTCAGCGTGAAGACGAGGTTCTCGCCGATCACACCGGTGTCGCCATGAACGAAGACCAGCACGCAGCCGAAGGTGTTGATCTGCCCGAACGCCGTACCGATCGGCTTCTTCAGCGTCACCACGACCGGACGGGTTTCGACGCGGACGATCTTCATCGGCGCACCTGACCGGAGGTGACGGCGGCGGAAGAATAGCGAGCCACCAGATCGGGATCGGGATCGCAGCCCAGCCCCGGTCCCTGCGGCACCCGCACCTTGCCGTTCTTTGCGGTCACCCAGGAACCGAATGGATTGCCCTCCATATCAAGCCAAAGCACCTCGACCAGCGGCCTTTCGATGAGTGCCGCCGTGATATGCAGCGTCGCGATGAAGCCGGGACCGAAATACGGACTGTGCGGCGCGACCTCGACGCCTTGCGACTGGCAATAATTGATGACGCGCACCATCTCGCCGATGCCGCCGATCTTGGTCACGCTCGGCTGCGCCACGTCGATCGCGCCGGCCTCGATCAGCGATTTGAAGCCGAACAGCCCGGCGACGTTCTCGCCCGCGGATATCGGGATGCCACGCTCGCGCACCTGCGCCAATCCATGGCAATCCTCCGGCGGCCAGACCGGCTCCTCCAGCCACATCAGATCGTCTTCGGCCAAGGCGTCGGCCATGTTGCGCGCCACCGGCACCGACCAGGCGCAATTCACGTCGAGCATGATGCGCGCGTTGCTGGTACGCGCGGCCTCTTTCGAGGCGAGCACGGCTTTGCGCGTCGTTTCATGCAGCTTGATGTAGCGGTAGCCGCTGGCGCATGCGGCGGCCGTGTTCCGGGCCACCAGTTCCTCGCGGTTGCTATAGGCCAGCAGGCTCGCATAAGCCTCGAGTTCCGTGCGCTGCGAGCCGCCCAGCAGCTGATACAGCGGCATGCCGGAGCGCTTGCCGAGCAGATCCCAGAGCGCGATCTCGACACCGGAGAAGGCAAAGACGAATGGGCCGTTGCGGCCGAGCAGATGCAGCGAATGCTGGATGCTCCGGGTCAGGGCGTTAATGTCGGTAGCATCGCGACCGATCACCAGCGGTCCGACGATGGTGTCCAGCGCCGCCTTGGTGGCTGGGATCGAGGCATGGCCGAAGGCCTCGCCCCAGCCGACGAGCCCATCCTCGGTTGTCACTTTGACCAGCAGGATTTCGAGATGCGTCCACGGCTTGCCGGCGAAAAGCGGCGGCGGGCCGCCCATATCGCACGGCAGCGCGACAACGAAGCTTTCGACAGATGTGATCTTCACGGAACCGGCCATGATGTGTCGTTCGATCCCGCCCTGCCTGGCTTTTCTATCCTTGCGGTGCGGACGCTACCGGGGCGTGAGATAAGGTCAATTGACCAGAACTTACATCTATATCAGTATTCCTTATGTCTTTGAGTTTCCGCCAGCTGCAGGTGGTGCGAGCCGTGTCCCGGCATGGCTCGGTTATCGGGGCGGCAAGCGCGCTCGGAATTTCCCAGCCGGCCGTGAGCATGATGTTGCGCGACTGCACCCGCGCCGCCGGCTTTCCTCTCTTCTTGCGCAAACAGGGCCGCCTCCAGCCGACCATGGAAACGTCGGCGCTCATGACCGACCTCGATCGCATCTTCGACGGCGTCGAGCGCGTTGGCCGCCTGCTCGAGGACATGAGGGATACCAAGGTAGGCTCCATCCACATCGCGGCGACGCCGACGCTGGCGGAGAATCTGCTGCCGGTTGCGGTGACCGCGTTCAAGCAGACCCGGCCGCACGTTCAGATCACGATCCACACAATGGACAATATCGGTGTCGTCAACAGCGTCATCGACGAGCACGTCGACTTCGGGCTGGTGCTGTCGCCTCTGTCGCATTTCGATGCGCAGCTATTTGAATTGTGCTCCGCCGAACTCATCTGCGTCGTGCACCCCGACAATCCGCTGGCGGCGCGATCGCAGGTCACGCCGAAGGATCTGGAGTCCTACCCGCTCATCTCGTTCAGCCGCAGCCTGCCGCTCGGTGTGCTGGTTGAGAAGACCTTCCGCGATGCCGGGATACCGCGCCGTATCACGCTCGAGGTCAATCAGTCGTCTGTCGCCTGTGCGCTTGCGCGAGCGGGCGCCGGTGTCGCCATCGTTGATCCGTTCTGGTTGATGGACAATCGTGATCACGGTCTCGTGCGCCTGAAGGTGAAGCCGCGCACCGAGGTGGTGGCTCAGGTGCTGGTACCGAAGAATGCAACTTTATCCCGGCCGACCCGCCTCATGATCGCCGCGCTGCGGAAGGCCGCCAAGAGCGCCAAAATGTAACGCATTCGCGGCGAAGGCCGCTGCTCAATCCCGCGCGTTGTCGGAAGGTACCGGTCAGCGCCTTCCCCATTCTTTATCATTCAGTCGAAATGATGCCCGCTTGACTGTTATGACTAGTTTTTCTTATGTAATATCAGCGGGTTTTACCTCTTATCTCGTCGGGCCGGAATGTCGTCAGCGTTGCGCATCATTCACGGGACTTTCGGACGTGTCGCCTTGCTCGACATGGATCGTTCGCTCGTGCGGCACGCGCACCCGCATTGCCATGTTCTGATCAAGGCGGATGGCGCCGATACGCAGTTCGCCGTCGGCGATCATCTCGTGCAACTGACCGACTCCCAGGCGGTGCTCATCAACACCTGGGAGCCGCACGCTTATGTTCATTATCCGGAGCGGCCGCGGACCATCATTCTCGCGCTTTATATCGAGCCTGAATGGCTCAAGGTGTTCCGGCCGAATTGGGCGGCGAGCGGCGCGCCGGGCTTCTTCGAAAAGCCGGCCGGCGAGGTGTCGCCGCGCATCCGGCGGCTGTCGATGGATCTGGCGGCGATGATGCTGGCCGATCCCGGCGCCGGCGCCCAGCAGGAAAACCTGCTGTCGGACCTGATGATCTCGGTGATCGAGCGTTTCACGCCGTGGCGAACGCTGTCGCGCAGCCTCGCCGAGATTGACCGCAATCGCGACCGTTTCGACTGGCGCATTCGCCGGGCGGTCACGCTGATGCGCGCCGAGCCCGCGGTCGCCTGCGACATCGAGGCGCTGGCCAAGGAAGCCGGGCTGTCGCGCGCACATTTCTACCGGCTTTTCGAGCGCTCCACCCGCATGACGCCGCATGTCTATCTCAACCTGCTGCGCATGGAATTGGCGGTGGAATCCGTCGTGCACAGTGACCACAGCTTCGCCATGGTCAGCGACAAGCTCGGCTTCAGCGCGCCGGGCCACTTCACCCGCTTTTTCCGCGACCACGCCGGCGTGACGCCGAGCGAGTTCCGCCAGGTCGCGCGCATGGGCTCGCCGGTCGGCGCCTGACCCTCCGCAAATGAGATTCCTCGGTAAGCCGTGAGACGGCTCGGCATCGCCTGCCTTGGGCGGCCGTGAAAGCTTCCCCGCTCGCGCCAGCCAAGAGCGCGTCCGAGGGATCGTCGAGGAATGTCGTCAGTTGCCAACAGCACCCCATGGTGCGGCCAATCGGTCGAGCGCGTCGAGGACGCCGCGCTGCTGACGGGCCGCGGGCGCTTCATCGACGACCTGCCGACCAGGCCCGGCACGCTGCACGCCGCCATCCTGCGCTCGCCGCACGCCCATGCCCGCCTCGCCGCCATGCGCCTCGATGCCGCGCGCGCGCTGCCCGGCGTCGCCGCGGTGTTGACCGGCGCCGACATCCAGAAGCTGTCGTCGAGCCTCGTCGTCGGCGTCAAGGCGAAGGTCGAATGCTGGCCGATCGCCACCGACCGCGTGCGCTATGTCGGCGAGCCGGTCGCGGTCGTCGTCGCATCGAGCCGCTACCTCGCCGAGGACGCCATCGACCTCATTGAGGTCGATTACGAGCCGCTGCCCGCCATCGTCGATCCCGTCGCCGCGCTCGATCCTGCCGCGGTCGTGCTGCATCAGAGCCTCAAGTCGAACCTCGCCAGCGAGCGCACGTTCCGTTACGGCGAACCCGAGCGAGCCTTCGCCGAGGCCGCGCACCGCATCGCTGTCACCATCCGCTATCCGCGTAATTCCTGCACGCCGATGGAGACCTACGGTCTCGTCGCCGACTACGACGCCGGCGAAGACGCCTATGACGTGCTCGCCAATTTCATGGGCCCGTTCAGCCTGCACGCCGTGATGGCGCGCGCGCTCAAGGTGCCCGGCAACCGTTTCCGCCTGCGCACGCCGCCCGACTCCGGCGGCAGCTTCGGCGTCAAGCAAGGCGTCTTCCCTTACGTCGTGCTGATGGGCGTTGCCGCGCGCGTCACCGACCAACCGGTGAAGTGGATCGAGGACCGCCTCGAACATCTCGCCGCCTCGGTGTCCGCCACCAACCGCGTCACCACGTTGCAAGCCGCCGTCGATACGGACGGCCGCGTTCGCGCGCTCGCTTGGGATCAGCTCGAAGACGTCGGCGCCCATATCCGCGCGCCGGAGCCGGCGACGCTCTATCGCATGCACGGCAATCTGACCGGCGCCTACGACATCCGTCACGTCTCGGTGCGCAACAGCGTCGTGCTCACCAACAAGACGCCGACCGGCCTCAACCGCGGCTTCGGCGGCCCGCAGGTGTATTACGCGCTCGAGCGCCTGATGCAGCGCATCGCCGGAGAGCTCAAGCTCGATCCCGTCGACGTCATCCGCCGCAATCTCATCCCCTCGGGCAGCTTCCCCTATCGCACGGCGACCGGCGCCCTGCTCGACTCGGGCGACTACGTCAAAGCCTTCGAGATCGCACTTGAGGACGGCGCGTTCGCCGACCTGCGCCGGCGCCAGGCCGAAGCGCGCGCCGAAGGCCGCCTTTACGGCATCGGCCTCACCGCCGCGGTCGAGCCTAGCGTCTCCAACATGGGCTACATCACCACGGTGCTGACGCCGGACGAACGCCGCAAGGCCGGGCCGAAGAACGGCGCGCAGGCGACCGCCACCGTCTCGCTCGATCCGCTCGGCGGCGTCACCGTCAATGTCGCCTCGGTGCCGCAGGGCCAGGGTCATCGCACCGTGCTGGCGCAGATCGTCGCCGACGATCTCGGCCTCAAGCCGTCCGACATCCGCGTCGTCACCGATTTCGACTCCGGTCGCGATGCCTGGTCGATCGCCTCGGGCAATTACTCCAGCCGCTTCGCCGCCGCGGTCGGCGGCGCCGCCAAGCTCGCCAGCGGCAAGATCAAGGCCAAGCTCGCGCGCATGGCCGCGGCGCAGCTCAATGTCGCCGCCGACGAGATCGAATTCGCCGCCGGCAAGGTGCGGGCACGCGGCAATCCCGACAACGCTCTGCCTTTCTCGCGGCTCGCCGCCACCAGCCACTGGTCGCCGGGCCTCGTGCCGGAAGAGAACCAGGCGCTGCGCGAGACCGCGTTCTGGTCGCCGCCGGAGCTGACGGCGCCGACCGAACACGACGAGATCAATTCGTCGCTGTGCCACGGCTTCATCTTCGACTTCTGCGGCGTCGAGATCGACCGCGTCACCGGCGCGCCGCGCATCGACAAATACGTCACGATGCATGACTGCGGCACCATCCTGCATCCGGGCATGGTCGCCGGTCAGGTGACGGGCGGCTTTGCCCACGCCGTCGGCGCCGCGCTCTATGAAGAATACGCCTATGGCGAGGACGGCAGCTTTCTCACCGGCACCTTCGCCGATTATCTGGTGCCGACGGCGATGGAAATTCCGGCGCCGATCATCCTGCATTACGAGACGCCCTCGCCGTTCACGCCGCTGGGCGCCAAGGGCGTCGGCGAAGGCAACTGCATGTCGACGCCGGTGTGCCTCGCCAATGCGGTGGCCGACGCGCTCGGCCTCGATGCGATCGATCTGCCGCTGACGCCGGCCAAGCTCGCCGCGCATATCCACGGCGCTGAAAGCGCGCCGCCGCAGCAGGAGCGCACGGCGCCTGCTGCCACCGCCGGCAAAAGCCGCGCCTTGCACGGCGCCGGAGAAGCGCATGTCGATGCCGCGCCGGATGCCGTCTGGCGCATGCTGCTCGACCCCAACACGCTCGCCGCCATCATTCCCGGCGCGCACGGCGTCAAGAAACTGTCCGACACGCATTTCCGCGCCGACGTCACGCTCGGCGTCGGCCCGGTCACCGGCCGCTACAAAGCCGATATCCAGCTCTCCGATCTCGACGCGCCGCGCGCGGTCACGCTCACCGGCGTCGTCACCGGCGCGCTCGGCGATGCCCGCGGCGCCGGCCGCATCACGCTGACGCCGGACGCCGCCGGCACCAGCGTTGCTTATGACTACGACGCCGCGATCGGCGGCAAGGTCGCCTCCATCGGCGGTCGCCTGCTCGACGGCGCCGCCAGGGTCGTCATCCGGCAGTTCTTCGCCGCGCTGGTGCGTCACACCGGCGGCAAGCCGGCCAAGCGTGGCTTCTTCGCTCGCCTGTTCGGGAGGGGCGCATGAAGCCCGCCCGCTTCGATTACATCCGCGCGGGCGACCTTGCCGAGGCGCACGATGCGCTGGCCGAATTCGGCAACGACGCGCGCGTCATCGCCGGCGGCCAGACGCTGATGCCAATGCTGTCGATGCGGCTGGTGCGGCCACAGGTCGTCGTCGATATCATGCATCTCTCCGAGCTGCGGCGCATCGAAGCGACCGACAACGCCATCCGCATCGGTGCCGGCGTGCGCCAGGCCGAATTGCTGGCCTGGCCCGATCTCGCCGAACGGCTGCCGCTGCTCAAGGCCGCCCTGCCCTGGGTCGGTCATGCGCAGACCCGCAGCCGCGGCACCGTCTGCGGCTCGGCGGCGCACGCCGATCCCAGCGCCGAGATCCCGCTGTGTCTCCTCGCGCTCGATGCCACCATCGAATTGTCGTCGCGTCGTGGCCGTCGCCGCGTTGCCGCCGCCGACTTCTTCACCGGCATGATGACGACGGCGCGCGCCGAAAACGAGTTGATCGAGGCCGTCCAAATCCCGGCCAAACGGGCTGGCGCCGGTTATGCGTTCAGGGAGTTCGGCCGCCGGCATGGCGATTTCGCCATCGTCGCCTGCGCCGCGATCGTCACCGCAGCCAATCTTCGCCTCGCGGTCGGCGGCGTCGCCGACAGGCCGGTCTTGCGCGACTTCGGCACGCTGGACGGCAAGGCGCTCGACGACGCGCTCGACGCCTTCGCCTGGACGCTCGACGCGCGCGATGACCTGCATGCGACCGCGCGTTATCGCCGCGAGCTGGTGCGCCAGATGGGTCGCGAGACCATCGAGGAGGCCCGCCGATGGCACGCCTGAGCGCCGCCGAGCGGCACATCGTGCGCTTCACGCTCAACGGCCGCGCCGTCGAAGCGCAAGCCGAGCCGCGAATGCTGCTCACCGATTTTCTGCGCCACGAGCTCGGCGCCACCGGCACGCATGTCGGCTGCGAGCATGGCGTCTGCGGCGCCTGCACCGTCGAGATCGACGGCGTGCCGGCGCGCTCCTGCCTCACGCTCGCGGTCCAGGCCGACGGCGCCACGATCCGCACCGTCGAGGGCCTGGCGCCGGAGCCCGGACGGCTGTCGGTCTTGCAGGAAGCCTTTCGCCGTCATCACGCCTTGCAGTGCGGCTTCTGCACCGCCGGCATCCTGATGTCGCTCGACAACTATCTCAAGCGGCAGCCGGACCCGAGCGAAGGCGAGCTGCGTGAATTTCTCGGCGGCCACATCTGCCGCTGCACCGGATACGTCCCCATCGTGGCTGCGGCCATGGATGCGGCAAGAAGACTGCGGGAGCCCCCTTCCGATGTTTGATCTCGGCACCAGTTTCCTCGGCAGCGTGGAGCGCGACCCGCACGCGCTCGCCATCGTCGACGGCGATGTGCGCTTGACCTACGCCGAATGGTACGCCCGCATCTCGTCGATCGTCGCGGCGTTCGACGCGCTCGGCCTGATGCCGGGCGACCATGTCGTCACCGCTCTGCAAAACCGCTGGGAAGCGGCGACGTTGCACTGGGCGAGCCAGTTCGCCGGCATCGTCATCACGCCGGTCAACTGGCGCTCGAAGGCCGACGAAATCGATTTCGCCCTCGAGAACTCGGAAGCCAAGGCCGTGGTGTTCGAGGCGGTGTCGGCCGAGGCTACGCGCCTATCGACCGAAGCAAAATCGCGGATCCGCATTGCGCTCGATGACGCGCAAGAGAATGAGATCGAGTTCGCGGCGATGCTGTCAGGTCAGGCGGCGCCGGCACAGCCACGCGTTGGCGCCGACGCCTGGTCGGTGATGCTCTACACCTCCGGCACCACGGCCAAGCCGAAAGGCGTACCGCGCCGCCAGCGCGCCGAACGCGCCGCGGCGATCGCCCATGTGGCGCAGAACCAGTATGCCTCCGGCGAACGCACTCTCGGCGTGATGCCGCTCTACCACACCATGGGCGTGCGCTCGTTGCTGGCCATGTCGCTGATCGGCGGCGCCTTCATCTGCCTGCCGCGCTTCGATGTCACCCAGGCGCTGAAGCTGATCGAAGCCGAGAAGATCACCAATCTCTATCTGGTGCCGACGCTCTATCACGACCTCATTCACAACGATGTCTTCGCCGGGACCGATATCTCCTCGGTGCGCAAGCTCGGCTTTGCCGGCGCGTCGATGACCGACGGGCTTTTGAAGGAGCTCAACGCCGCCTTCAAGCCGGAGCTGTTCGTCAATCATTACGGCTCGTCGGAAATATACACCTTCACCATCGACCAGAACGCGCCGAAAAAGCCCGGCTCGGCGGGGCGCGCCGGCATCAACCAGCGCATCCGCGTGGTCAAGCTCGACGCCGTCGGCCCCGACGACGCAGCCGGCGTCGGCGAGGAAGGTGAGATCATCGCCCATCTGGCCAGTGACGAAGCCTTCGAAGGCTACTGGCGCCGCCCTGAATCCGACGCTAAGGCGCTGCGCAAGGGCTGGTACTTCACCGGCGACACCGGCTACGTCGACAAGGACGGCGATCTGTTCGTCACCGGACGCGCCGACGACATGATCATCACCGGCGGCGAGAACGTTTCGCCGGTCGAGATCGAAAGCTACCTGTCGCTCCACCCCGCGGTCTCGGAAGTGGCCGTGGTCGGCCTGCCGCACGAGCGCTGGGGCAAGATCATCGCCGCCTTCATCAAGCGGCACAGCCCGGTCAGCGGCGAAGAGCTCGACGAGTTCTGCCGCACCTCGGGCCTCGCCAATTTCAAGCGGCCGCGACAATACGTTTTCGTCAACGAAATCCCGAAATCGCCGGTCGGAAAGCTCCTGCGCCGCAAGCTGGTGGCAGGCGAGTTCGCGCCCGAAGGTCAACAAGGAACTGCAGCATGAGCGTTATGTCCTTCCCCGATCCGCGTCTGGCCAAGCTCAACGGCTTCTCGGTCGAGTTCAATGAAGCAAAGCAGCGCGCGGATATCGTGCTGCACCGGCCCCCGCTCAACGTTATCGAGATGCCGCAGCGCGACCAGATCCGCCTGGTGTTCGAGGCCCTCGATGAGGACGAGCGCGTGCGTGTCATCGTGCTGCGCGCGATCGGCGAGCATTTCTCCTCCGGCGGCAACATCAAGGGTTTCCTGGAAGCCTCGCCCGAGCACGTTTCCAAGCTCGCCTGGAACATGGCGGCGCCGGCGCGCTGCTCCAAGCCGGTGATCGCCGCCAACCGCGGCTACTGCTTTGGCGTCGGCTTCGAGATCTCGCTCGCCTGCGATTTCCGCATCGTCTCTGAAACCTGCCGGTACGCCCTGCCCGAGCAGAAGCTCGGTCAGATCCCCGGCTCCGGCGGCTCGGCACGATTGCAGAAGATGGTCGGCATCACCCGCACCAAGGACATCGTGATGCGGAGCAGGCGCATCCCCGGCAAGCAGGCCTATGACTGGGGCGTCGCCACCGAATGCGTCGCGGACGACAAGCTCGAGGCCGCGACCGACGCATTGGTCGATGAGCTGCTCACCTTCTCGCCGATAGCGCAGCGCACCGCCAAGAAGCTGCTCAACGACACCGAAGACTCCACGCTCGCCATCGCCATCGAGCTGGAAGGTCATTGCTACAGCCGCCTGCGGCAATCGCACGACTTCAAGGAAGGCGTCGAAGCTTTCCACGCCAAGCGGCCGGCCAGGTTCACCGGCACCTGATCGGAACGAAACGCGGCAGCCCGCCGCAAGCAATAAACCCAAGGGAGGATGACGATGACTTACAAGACGACGATGCTGGCGGCGCTGCTCGCCGCAACGACGCTGAGCGGCGCGCAGGCCGCCGATCCGATCAAGATCGGCGTGGTGACGCCGCTGTCCGGCACCTATGCCGGCATCGGCCAGCAGGTGCGCTGGGGCCTCGACCTCGCCACCAAGGAAGTCAACGCCGCCGGCGGCATCATGGGCCGCCAGGTCGAGCTGATTTACGAAGATGAGGAAGCCAACCCCGCCGTCGCCGTGCAGAAGGCCGACAAGCTGTTCCAGGTGAACAAGGTCGATTTCCTCACCGGCACGGTGAACTCAGGCTCGACGCTCGCGGTCGGCCAGGTCGCCGAGCGCGCCGGCAAGCTGATCGCCACCACGGTGTCCTTCGCCGACTCCATCACCACCGACAAATGTTCGCCCAATGTGTTCCGCGTCAATGCGCGCGCCGGGCAGCAGTCGTCGGCGCTGGCGGTTTGGCTGTCGAAGGACAAACCAAAGGCCAACGTGTTCTATCTCGGGCCGGATTACGAAATGGGCCGCTCGACGGTGGCGGCCTTCAAGTCAGCGGCCGAGAAGGTCGGCGCCACCTCGACCGGCGAGGTGTTCGCGCCGCTCGACAGCAAGGACTACACCCAGTATTTCGGCCAGCTTCGCTCGGCCCGGCCGCAGGTGCTCTACACCTCGGTCGCCGGCAACGACACCGTGCGCCTGCTGACGCAGATGCAGGAGTTCGGCCTGCTCGGCAACCTCACCGTGGTCGGTGCCTCCGGCACCGTGACGGCGCAGAACCTGCCGGCCATCGGCAAGGCGGCGGAAGGCTTCGTCACCGGCGTCGGCTATTCGGCGCAGATCGACACCCCGGAGAACAAGAAGTTCGTGGCGGCCTTCCAGGCGGCCAACAAGATCGAGCCGGACCTCTACGGCGCGGATTCCTACGGCCTGATCTACGCCTACAAGGCGGCGGTGGAGAAAGCCGGCGCGACCGACACCGACAAGGTGCGCAAGGCGCTGGAAGGGCTGAAGTGGCAGACGCCGCAGGGCGAGAAGACCCTGCGCGCCGGCGATCACCAGGCGATCCAAACCATGTACGTCGTCCGCGTCAGCGGCGGCAAGTTCATGACCGTGGGGCAGGTTTCCGGCGACGACGCCATCGGCCCCGACGCCTGCCCCCGCTTCTGATCGAACATGTCACGCGCGCACGAGGCCTGCTGATGTCAACGGCGATCGAATATTTTCAGTTCGTACTGGCGCCGCAGATACTCATCGGCCTCGTGCTCGGCGTGGCCGTCATATTGGTGGCGTTAGGTTTGACCATCATCTTTGGTCTGCTTGACGTCATCAACATGTCGCACGGCGAGTTCTATGCGCTCGGTGCCTTCATCGCGCTGGCACTTGGCTCGATCGGCTTACCGTTCTGGCTGCTACTCATTCTCGTCCCCTTGGTCATGCTGCCCGTCGGCTACATCGTCGAACGCGGACTAATCCAGCGCGTATTCCATAGCGGCGAGCGGCACGTCACGACGCTGCTGCTCACCTTCGGACTCGGCCTCGTCATGGAAGACGCTTTCCGGCTCGTATTCGGACCGAACCCTTACAAGCCGGAAACACCGATACCTGGTGCGATCGATTTTTTCGGCGTGTTCCTGCCGCTCTATCGTCTGTTCCTGATCGTCGGCGGCGCCGTGATCGTCGCGCTCGTCGCGTTAGTCGTTTATCGCACCCGGCTCGGCGCGATGGTGCGCGCCGCCGCTTTCGACCGGCATATGGCCGCGTCGCTCGGCGTGCCGGTGCAGCACGTCTACGCAGGCGCTTTCGCTTTCGGCGTAGCCCTCGCCGGCCTGGCTGGCGTGCTGCTGGCGCCGATCTATTCGGTGTTTCCCACCATGGGCCGCGACTTCATCCTGATGGCATTCACCGTCGTCATCGTCGGCGGCATGGGATCGATTGCCGGCGTCGTCGTTGCAGGCCTTCTGCTTACGCAAGTCCAGGCCATCTCCTCGCTCTATATCTCGCCGGTCTGGTCCGACCCGATCGTATTCGGGATCATGGTAATCATGCTGATGGTGCGCCCGCAGGGCCTGTTCGGACGACTCGGCCATGGTTGACGCACTCACCAGATCGATGCGCGCGAGCCATCTACTCGTCGCGATCCTTGTCGTCGCTTCGGTGGTCTTCGCCGCCGTCGGCGCCGCCAATGGCGACACGTTCTACCTGCGGCTCGGCACCGAGGCGCTGATCTTTGCCGGGCTTGCTTTGTCCGTCGACATCCTGCTCGGCTACACCGGCCTGTTGTCGCTCGGTCAAGCGCTCTATTTCGGATTGGGCGCCTACGTCTCCGCACTTGTGCTGATGGTGACCCCTTCCTTCTGGGCTGCGATGAGTGCCGCCTTCGGCGTCGCCATGGTCGTCGGCGCCGTCGGCGGCTTTATCGCCAACCGGGTGCGCGGCGTCTATTTTGCTCTGATCACCTTCGGCATGGCGCAGGTCGCCGCCAAGGTCGTATACAACACGCGTGCGCTCGGCGCTTCCGACGGGCTGATCGGCGTGCCGATCATCCAGATCAACTTCGGCTTCGCAGCGATCTCCAGCGCCTCGCCCGCCGGCTTCTTCCTGTTCACGCTCGCCTTCATTGTCATTCTCTACGCGTTCGCCGCCTACCTGCTCGATACGCCGTTCGGGCGCCTGCTCATTGCGCTCAAGGCCAATGAGCGGCGCGTGCCGTTCCTCGGCTACGACACCGTGACGCCGCGGCTCTTGGCCTACGTGATCGCCGCCGTCATCGCCGCTCTGTCAGGCGCGCTTTATCCGATGCTGCGCGGCTTCGTCTCGCCGGAGCTACTGTTCTTCTCGACCTCCGGCAACGCCGTCATCACCGTGGTGACCGGCGGCGTTGGTACGCTGGTCGGCGCGCTCTACGGCGGCATCCTGCTGACGCTGCTGAAATCGGTTGTCGGCAGCTACACCGAACACCACCTCGTCGTCATCGGGGTGCTATTCATGGGCGCGGTGATCTTCCTGCCGCGCGGTTTGATGGGCATCGTGCGCCCGGACATCGAGCGAATACTGACGCGGAGGATGAAATCATGACGGCGTCCGTTCTTGAAGTGCGCGGTCTGTCCGTCAGTTTCGGCGGCCTGCGCGCCGTCGACAATGTCAGCTTCGCCGTGGCGCGAAATCGCGTCACCACGGTCATCGGCCCCAATGGCGCCGGCAAGTCGACCCTGTTCAACCTCATCTCCGGCGCCGTGCGCGCGGTGGCGGGGGCGGTGCTGATCGACGGCACAGACCACGCAGGACACACACCGAATCAAATTCAGGCCGCCGGACTGGCCCGTTCGTTCCAGATCACCAACCTGTTCTTCGAACTCACCGTCGCCGAGAACTTGCGGCTCGCCGCGCAGATTTTGGAGCCGATGCGCATGGCGCTGCGACCGGTCACCGCCAGCCGCGCAGCACTGGCGCGCGTCGATGAACTGCTCGAACGCTTCGAACTCACCGAAAAGCGCGCCATGCCGGTGTCCAAACTGTCGCATGGCGAGCAGCGCCGCCTCGAGGTCGCCGTCGCGCTGGCCGGCAAGCCCAAAATACTGCTGCTCGACGAGCCCACCCAGGGCATGAGCCACGGCGACACGGCCGACACCGCGCATCTGATCAAATCGCTGGCGAGCGACGTCACGGTGCTGCTGATCGAGCACGACATCGGCCTCGTCATGAGCCTGTCCGACACGGTGATCGTCATGCATCAGGGCCGCAAACTCGCCGAAGGAACGCCCGAGGCCGTACGCGGCAATCCCGACGTTCAATCGGCCTATTTCGGGCACGCGTGATCCATGCTCGCCATTCAGAACCTCAACACCTATTACGGCACCAGCCACGTCATTCAGGGGATCGACCTGGAGGCCGCTCAGGGCGCGGTCATCGGTGTCTTCGGCCGCAACGGCGTCGGCAAGTCGACCCTGCTGAAAACCATCGCCGGCTGGATCAAACCCACGCAGGGCGAGATCGTCTTCAACGGCGAGCGCATCGACGGCCAGTCCGCCGATCGCATCGCCCGCAGAGGCATCGGTTTCGTCCCCGAAGACCGCCGCATCTTCCCCGGCCTGACCGTCGAGGAGAACCTCACCCTCGGCTATCTGCAGGTGCCGCGACGTTCAAGCGCCGGCAACGCGGCCGCGCTTCGGCGAATTTATGAGCGCTTTCCGCGCCTCGCTGAACGGCGCAATCAGAACGGAACGACTCTGTCCGGCGGCGAGCAGCAGATGCTGGCCATGTCCCGTGTCATGATCGGCGAGCCTCGATTGCTGCTCATCGACGAGCCGAGCGAGGGCCTCGCGCCGATGATCGTCGCCGATCTCTTCGCCATCATCGGCGAGATGAAACAGCGCGGCTGCACGATCCTGCTGGTGGAACAGAACGTCCAGCAAGCATTGACGGTCTGCGACAAATTCATCGCGATCGAGCGCGGGCGCGTCAAAACGTTCGGCGATGCATTCGACAAAGGCGCTTGCGAACGTCTGATACAGGCCATCTCATTTTAACGCTTGTACGCGGCCGGCGATCACCGCAAAGCCCCCGCGCTTCAGAATCCGGGCGGCAACTCAGATCGGCACGACGTTCGAGTGCGGCATCCTTCATTCCAATTCTTGACGAATCCGAGCAATTGACTTCGATGATGTCGGCCGTGCAGCTAGCCAGCGACCCAATTGCCGGTGAAACATTGTCGCCAAAGGCGCGCAATCACGGCGCGTAGGCGCCGCCTCTGCCGCAATCGCCGAACTACGCTTTCGATCCGCCGAAGCGCACCGCCAGCGACTGCGCGAAAGAGCGCGGCGCCCGGCCAAGGATCATCTCCAGCACCCGGCCATTACCCGGCAGGCCATGCGCGTCGTAGTACGCGTACATCGCGCGAGCTTCCTGTTCGGCTTCCGGCGCGAAATTGCGGCCGCGCAGCGCGGCCTCGGGCGCGCCTGCCTCCGCCCTCACCGGCTTGCCGATCTGCGTCGTCAGTGCGGCGGTCATGTCGTCGATCGTGAGAGGCGACGGGCCCGCGAGTTCGTACACCGCGAATTCGTGGCCCTGCTGCGCGAGGATATTCGCTACCGCGGCCGTCAAATCTTCATTGTCGATGGGGCGGAACAGACGCCTGGTGCTGAACGGCGGCCGGAACACCATAGCCCGCGGGTCGAGATACAGCAGCGGCGTCGATACATACATCGCCGGCTGAACGATCGTCCAAGCCAGATCGGAGTCGCGCAGCATCCGCTCCACCGCCGCCTTGCGATGATGATGCGGCATCTGCCGGGTGTCGGCATGCAGGACCGAGTGATAGACGAAGCGCCCGACGCCCGCGCTCGTCGCCGCCTCGATGGCGTTGGCGGCGTAGGTCTCCTCGGCCTTGTCGAACAGCGGCGGTATGAAATGCACGACGCTGGCGCCAGCAAAGGCCCGCGTCAGCGATGCCGGATCGGCCAGATCGGCAACGACGGTCGCCGCGACGCCGCGCAACTCCTGAGCCCGCTTTTCCGAACGCACCAGGCCACGGACGGCCGTGCCGCCCCTCGCAAGATGTTCCAGCAACGGCCGCCCGGTCCGGCCGGCCGCGCCGATGATGACGATATCCTGGCTGCCTCCCGGCATCGCTGCCCGTCCCTCACCCATGATGACAATGCGGGCCGTGGCCGGCCGCGACGCGCGCCTCGCGGTAGCGCTTCATCTGCTCGAACAGCACCATACGATCGAGGTGAGCCGTGCTGCCGGAGAACTCGCGATACAGCGAAGCAAAATTGATGACGATGCGCTCCGGATCGAGCCAGCCGCTGAACTCGCCGAAATTGACCTTCTGCGCCGCCTCGTCATAGGGCAGACCGGCCTCGTAATAGCGGCGAGCTTCGTCACGGATGAACACCAGATAGTCGCGCATCTCGCGAACCTGGGCTTTCTCGGCGATGGCGCCATGGCCCGGAACGATCACATCCACGTCGAGATCGTCGAGGATGTGCTGACAAATCCGAATCCAGTTGTCGATGGGTCCATCCCAGATGACGGGATGCCCGCCGACGAACAGGAGATCGCCTGTGTAGAGGATTTTCTTGTCGCGTAGATGCACCAGGATATCGCCGCGCGTGTGCGCGGAGCCGAGATGCGTCAATGACACCACGGTGTCGCCGACTTTCACGTCCATTGACTTCTCGAACAATTTGGTCGGCGGCGTACTGACGACGCCCCGGTAATCAAAGCGGCTCCACATGAGCTCCTGAGCGAAGGCGCCGCCGACGCCAAGATTTTGCCAGTTGCGCGCGCGCTGGATCATCCGCTCCGGCGGCGTCTCGGCGTATTCCTCGGCGCACGCGCGGCAGGCGATGATCTCGGCGCCCTCGACGAGCTGATTGCCGAAGGTGTGGTCGCCGTTGGCGTGGGTATTGACCAATTGCCGGATGCGCCGCGAAGCCGGAACGGATGATTTCATCTCCGCCAGCATGGCGCCGGTGCTGGGAAGATCGAACAGCGTATCGACGAGGAGGCAATCATCGCCGTCAACGATGAGACCGGCATTGCTCCAGCCCCAGCTTCCGTCCGGCTGCAGATAGGCGTAGCAGCCGTTGCCGATATCGTGCAGGCCCTTGGTGAATTGCCACTTGCTCATGCGTTCCGCTCACTTTTCGGGTTGTACGCCGCCCACCGTCGCCCGCCTGGATTCGTCCGCCTTGGCGCGGATCCGGCTCTCCATGGAGTCGCCCTCACCGCCGCCGAGATAGGCCTGGGCGAAAGCCTGGTCCGCGAGCAGCACCTGCGGCGGTCGGTCGTCAACGACGCGGCCGCCGCTCATGACATAGGCCCGGTCGGCTATGCGCAGCGCGGCGACGGCATTCTGTTCGACGAGAAGGACGGTCGCGCCCTCGTCGCGCAGCTTGCGAATCTCGTCGAGCACCTGTTGCACGATGAGCGGCGCGAGGCCGAGCGACGGCTCATCGAGCAGCAGAAGCTTCGGCGCCGACATCAGCCCGCGCGCGATCGCCAGCATCTGCTGCTGGCCGCCGCTGAGCATCTGCGCCGCCTGCGAGCGACGCTCCTGAAGAATGGGAAAGCGCCGGAACTGCTCGTCGATGCGCCGCTCGATGAGCGTTCTGTCGCGGATGCCGAAAGCGCCCAGCAGCAGGTTCTCCAGGACGGTCATGCTGCCGAAGAGTTGCCGCCGTTCGGGAACGAGACTGGTGCCCTGACGCACGATCCGGTCGGTCGTCGTCTCGCGGATGCTGCGGCCGTCATAGACGATGTCACCGCGGGTCCGCGGCAGCATGCCGACGATCGCGCCGAGCAACGTGCTCTTGCCGGCGCCGTTGGCGCCGACGATGGTGACGATCTCGCCCTTGCCGACCGCGATCGACACATCGTGCAGCACGTCGGCCTTGTTGTATCCACCGGAAAGCTGGGTGACCTGCAATATCGTCATACCGCGAGTCCCAGATAGGCGGTGATGACCTGTTCGTTCTTGCGCACGAGCTGCGGCGCGCCGTCGGCAATCTTCTCGCCGTGATCGAGCACGACGATCTTGTCCGCCAGCCCCATGACCAGGCGAATGTCGTGTTCGACCAGCAGAACGGTGATGCCGAGCACGCGGACCTTGATGAGAAGATGAGCGAAAGCCTCCGTCTCGGAATCGTTGAGCCCCGAGGCCGGCTCGTCGAGCAGGATGATCTTGGGCGACAGAGCCAGCGCCCGCGCCAGCTCCATGAGGCGCTGATGGCCGAAAGGCAGTTCCGCGGGCCGCTTGGCGGCGTCGGCGCGCAGGCCGACGAAGTCGAGCATCGCCATGGCGCGGTTCGCCATCGCCTGCTCCTCGGCGGCAATGCCCGGCAGGCCGAGGCTGACGGAGACGATGGTGCTGCGCCCGAGCGCATGGGCGCCGCACATGACGTTCTCGAGTACGGTCATGTTGTCGAACATGCGGATCGCCTGGAAGGTGCGCGCTACCCCACGTCTGGCGATCTCATCCGGCATCGCTTTGGAAACGTCGATGCCGTCGATCCTGATCGTCCCAGCGCTCAGCGCGCGGTGCCCGGAGATCATGTCGAGCATCGTGGTCTTGCCGGCGCCATTCGGGCCGATCAGCGCCACGATCTGATGACGGCCGACGTCGAAGCTGACATCCGACACGGCGCGCAGGTTGCCGAACTGCCGCGAGACGCCGTCGATCTGCAAGAGCGGGCCTTCGCCGTCGCCGCCACTGTACTCCGGCAGCACGACAGCCACCGGCGCGTTCGCCGTGACGTCGAATGCCGCATTAACTGGGGGCATCCAACGCGACGTCACGGCTTTGACGGCGCCGGCGAGCCCGGAACGAAAGCCGAGCAGCACGACGACCGTGACGACGCCCATCACGACCACTTCCCAGGCCGGCTGTCCCGTCTCGCGCAGCACCTCGCGCACCGCGATGATGGCGGCGGAGCCGAGCACGCCGCCCCACACCGATTGCAGACCGCCGACGATCACCGCAGTGATGATGTCGAGGCTGAACTGCATGCCGAAGACGGTCGGGTCCATGACGCGCAGGTAGTGCGCCAGCAGGCTGCCGCCGAGGCTCGCCATGCCGGCGCTGACGACGAAGATCTGCAGCTTGTAGGAGATCGTATCGATGCCGGACGCGGCGGCGCCCGCCTCGTCCGCCGCCAGCGCCCGCAAGGCGCGGCCGATATGCGAACGGTCGATATTGAGGCCGACCGCCACCATCGCCGCCGCGGTCAGCCAGGCCACGGCGTACAGGCCGAGCGTGCTGCTCACGATCCATCCGCCAATGGACAGATGCGGGACGATGGGGATGCCGGCGGCGCCACCCGTGACATCCACCAACAGGATAGCCAGCGCGATGAAGAACAGATGCAGCGCCAGCGAGGCGATCGCCAGCACGAAGCCGCGCAACTTCAACAACGGCCAGCCGATGACGCAGGCCAGAACCAGCGAGAACGCCGCGCTGACAATGGCCGCCGCAGCGCCGTCCCAGCCGTAACGCGTGGTCAGGATAGCGCTGCCGTAGCCGCCGATCATGTAGAACGCCGCTTGCCCGATCGCCAATTGATGGGCAAGGCCCAGCAGCAGGACGAGGCCGGTCGCGCCGATGGCGAAGACGGCCACGGTGATGCCGGCGCCGAGCGCGTAGTCGCTGCGGAACAACAACGGATAAGCGATAACGGCCAGGACGAAGAAAGCGAACGGCAGGTGTTTCGGCAACCTCATCGCGGCCTCACAGCGAGGAGCCGAGATTGAGGCGGTCGCGGCCGCGCGCGAAAACGCCGCCCATCACGAGGAGGCCGAGCAGCAGCACGGCGTAGAAATAGACATCCTTGGCGTCGGACGAACCGAGACCCGCAATGAAGGCTTCGAGAATGCCCATGGCGAGCCCGGCGAGCACTGCCACCAGTGGCGAGCGGAAGCCGCCGAAGATTGCGGCGATCAGGCCCTTGAGCCCCGGCGTCAGGCCGGAGTCCCAGGATGCCAGCGTGATTGGCGCCAGCATGGCGCCGGCTACGGCGCTTATGGCACCGGCGGCGGCGAAGACCAGCAAGCTCGTGCGCTGCGGGTTGATGCCCATCAGCAGCGCCGCACTGCGGTTGATCGAGCAGGCGCGGATCGACCGGCCGAACTGGGTGAAGGCGAGGACGTAGAATGCGGCGCCGAGCAGGACGGCTGTCCCGATCCAGATCCACATCGCCTGGATCGGGAAAATGGCGCCGGCGACGACCAGCATGTCGTCGCCGCTGAAGCCCGGCACGCCGATCGGGTCCTTGCCCCAGATGATGAAGGCGGCGCCGCGGATGGCGACCGCGACGCCCAGCGTCACCGTGATCTGGAGAAAGGACGGTGCATAGCGAATTGGCCGGATGGTCAGAACCTCCTGCAGCGAAGCCAGCGCGGCGCCGACCAGCGCGATGAGCACCAGCGAGACGACGACCGGCAGATGCAGCGCCGTCAGCGACGCCAGCACCAGCCCGCCGACCGCCAGATATTCGCCTTGCGCCAGATTGACGACGCCGCAGACATTGGCGACCAGCACGATCGCCAACGCCACCAGCGCGTAGCTGCAGCCGGTCGTCAGACCCGAGGTGAAGAACTGGGCAAAGGCGGCGACGTCGATCATCGATCACCCATCGGCGCGCACGAACTTGCCGCCCTGGAGTTTGAGCATCGCCAGCCCGCGCTTGTCCTGCCCGGCATGCAGTTTCGGGTTGAAGGTGATGGGACCGTCGATGCCCGGCAGATCCGTGACGTTGTCGAGCGCAGCGCGGATGCTCTCGCGCGTTCCGTCCGACTTGCCGAGCGCATATTCCGTGACGATGCCGATGTCCCAGCCCAGCGCGTTGGCGAGGTTGCCGGTGCGGCCCAGCGCCTTTTCCATGTCGCCATAGAGCCGGCCGGAATCGCCGCCGGCATTGGCTCCCATCATGCCGAGCAGTCCGGGCGTGAGAACGCCGTCGGCTTCCTTCTCGCCGCCGATGGCATTGAAGAACGACGCGGTCAGCGCCGCGAGCATGAAGCAGATCGGGTATTTGAGGCCGAGCTGGCGGTACTGCTTGTAGAGCAGAATGCCGGGCGAACCCGTGCCGGCGGCATAGACGATGTCCGGATTGGCCGAGCGGATGCGGACGAGTTGCGAGCTGAAATTGGTGTCGGTTTGCGAGAAGGTCTCCATCGCGACGATGTCGAGGCCGAGCTGTGGGCAGACTTCCTTCGCCGTCTTCACCTCGCCCTGTCCGTAAGTGTCGTTGCCGACGATGAAGGCGAGACGCTTCTTGCCATGCGCCTTGCACCATTCGAGGTACATGGTGAGATAGTCGCGATTGACCGGCGCGATCTTGAAGAAATACGGCTCGGGCGGCTCGGTGAGACCGTCGGTCGCGCCTCCGCTGACGATCGGCAGCTTCAATTCGGGCGCCATCGCCTTGATGGCGAGGCCACCGGCGCCGGGGCCGGCGACCCAGACGAGTGTATTGTTCTGGTCGCCCGCCACCTTGCGGTAGCCGTTGGCCGCCGGCACGGCGGCGCTCTCGTCGTCGATGATGTCGAGAACGATCTGCCGGCCCTTGTAGCCGCCGCGCTCGTTCCAGGCCTTGGCGTAGGCCTTGAAGCCTTCGACATACTCCTTGAAAAACGGCGATGCCGGTCCGGTCATGCTGGCGATGACCGGGATGCGGAACTCCTTCTGCTGGGCGAATACCGGCCCGCCGAGGCCGAAGGGAAGAAGGCTTGCACCCAGAAACCCGCCCGATGCCTTGACGACATGTCGCCTGGTCCAATCCGTCATCACTTCCCTCCCCTTGGCTTGTCCGTTGATGATCCGCCTAATCGTGCGCCGAGGCGCATGCGACATGAATGTCCATGAGTCGCGGAATGGTTGCCTTGTCCCGCCTTCCCCAGCCGCATTCGGTGGCGATGCCGAACGGCCGCGACAACGTCGCTTCGGCCGCGGCAATGCGCTTCTGCGTGCCCGCGACGTCGTCGGTGTGATGCACCAGTCCCAGGAAGATGTCGGTCGCGGCATCGATGGTCAGATTGTTGAGCGGCTTGAAATAGGCCGCGTCATTGCGATCGCGCGGCACCGGGAAGTGGAAGAAATTGACGGGACGGTGCATCTGCGCGGCGATGGCGTTCGCCATCGTCACCATGTTCTGCGTGTCCTTGGGCTCCACCGCGTGGGCGTGCTTGAAATCGCCGTAACAGAAGTGGAAACCGACCTCGGCAGGCTGCGGCACGAGATCACCGAGCGCCGCCAGCCGGTCGATGATGCCCTGCTTCGCGTCGGGGAAGAAAATGGTGCGCACGCCCTCCCAGACGAAGATCTCCAGGCAAGCATCCCACTGGATGGCGAGGTCGTCGTGCGGAACCACCGCCAAGACGTCCTTGAGGTCTTCGGCCATACGAGCTTCCATGATCGGTGCGGCCGCCTCCTGCGATTCAGGCGCGACGATACCGACATAGAACGCCATCGGCGTCGGCAGGCAGACCTGAAAGCGCGTCTGCGGCGCGATCCGGCCGTCCGCCTTCGCCTTCTTGAACTCCGCATAGGACTGGCGCGCGAACTCGCCGTAACCAAACGACTCCAGCTTGACGGTTTTCGGATCGACGCCTTTGCGCAGCCGGTACTTCGGCGCGCCGGTCTCGGGCGGCGAGCCGCTTTCCGGCGTCCAGTTGTGGCCGGCCGGCTCGAAGTTCGGATTGTAATGCAGATTCCGCGCCTGGCTGGTGATCCAATAATGCCGCACGCCGGTCTCGCCATCCGGCAGACGCTTCATGAACGGCGACAGTTTCGGGCCGACCTTCTCGAAGACTTCTTCCGTCGACGAGAGCGGCACGGTTCCGACCAAATGGATCAGGCGATGTTTTGACGGCGGCGTGAGCATTGCGACCACTTACTGCTGAGGATTAACGGGAGCGACGACGCGGTTCTTCAGGATGCCAATCTTCTCGACCTCCAGTTCGACGATGTCGTTGGGCTTGAGCCAGCGGTCGAATTCCAGGCCGCAGCCATTGCCGACCGTGCCGGAGCCGAGGAATTCACCGGGATGCAGCGTCTCGTCGCGCGAGACGAACTCGATGATGTCTTCGAACGACCAGTGCATGGTGCTGGAATTGCCGCTCGACCACTCCTCGCCGTTGATCCGCGCTTTCATCGACAAGGAATATGGATCCGGAATCTCATCGGCCGTGACGAGACACGGACCGAGGACGTTGCCGGTGTCGAAATCCTTGCCCTTGGCCGGGCCGAGCTGGCCTTCCATCTCCTGACCCTGGGCGTCGCGCGCACTGAAGTCATTGAATCGTGTAGCCGAAGATGTGCCGGCGGGCGTTTGGCGATATTGGCGCCGCCGCGGCCCAGAAAGACACCGAACTCGAGTTCGTAATCGAGTGTCTGGCTGTAGTGCGGCCAGCGCACGTCCGTGCCGGTGCCGACGACACTGAACCGGTTGCACTTGTAGTAGATCGGCTGCTTGTACCAGACCGGCGCCGGCTTCATGACGCCGCGGCGCTCATATTCCTCCAGCGCCGCTTTCGGATCGGGCTGCCGCGCCGCCATCCGCTTGAACCGCGTCGAGCGTGCCTGGATCAGATGCAACTCGAAACTGAGAAAGTCGCGCATCTGCCGCGGCACCGGCACGGGCACGAGCAGCTTGACGGCGTCGGCGGCGATGACAAAGCGCTCGTCCGCTTGATCGACCCATTGACGCGCCCTATCGAGCGCGCGTTCGCCGGCATCGATGAGGTCCAGCATCCGGCGAAAATCGGCACCGATGTCAGCGCCGGCATCGGCGCCGGCGGCCGTCAGATCGACGATGTCGCGATCGGAGTTCACCAGAGCGCCGACGCGCGGCGCCCCGCCCTCACGCTGAAATGTCGCGAGCCGCATCCTCGAGTTCCTCGCCTGCACGCGGCTTGATGGCGCCGCCTGTTATTGAAACATGTGTTTAAGTTTCCAGATTTCACCTCCTTAGTCAAATGCACGTTTAACTAGACAGGGGATTGCGTTTCGATATTGATGGGCCCCGGCCCGTTGGGCCTCGATGGATTGCAGCCAAGGCTGCCGGGAACATGGCTTCGAAAAAACGGAAAAAGACCGCGCCGCCGGTCATCAAGCGGCGGACGCCCCGTCCGAATCGCTCCAATGGCGACGCCACGCGCCAGAAGATTCTCGACGCCGCGGAGTTTCTGTTCGCCGAGCACGGCTATTCGGCGGTATCGCTTCGCAGCATCACCGCGCGCGCAGGCGTCAACGTCGCCGCCATTCATTTCCATTTCGCCTCGAAGGAAGCCTTGTTCGAGGCGCTGTTCGACCGCCGCGTTTCGCCGATCAACGCGGCGCGCGTCGCCGCGCTCGATGCGCTCGTCCAGAAGGCGCCGGACAGCGCCATCTCCGTCGAACAAGTGATCGAGGAGTTCATCAAGCCGCATCTCATGTCGTCCGACAGCTTCGATGCAGGCCGCATCGTTATGCTGCAGTTCATGGCGCGCGTCGCGGCGGAGAACGACCCCGATCTTCAGGCCTTCATGAACGAGCGCTTCTTTCCGCCATGGCGGGTGCTGGTACAGGCGACCAAGCGAGCCCTGCCGGACATCGCCGAGAATGAAGTGAGCTGGGGCCTGTTCTTCCTTCTGGGCGCGCTCTACTACGTCAATCCGAGCCGCCGCTGGCTGACGGAAGTGACGCAAGGCAAGTGCGACGTCAACGACACCCGATCGGCCTACAAATATCTGGTGCCGTTCCTCGCCGGCGGCCTTCGCGCGCTACGCGACGAAACGAAGAAGAACGCCAAACGGCCGGGCCGATGACCTTCTAGTCTTGCGCGACCACCCTGTTGCGCAACGTGCCCAAGCCGCCGACTTCGAGCTCGATCGTATCTCCCGGTTTGATCCAGCGGTCGAGCTCCAAACCGCATCCGTTGCCGACCGTGCCGGAGCCCAGGAACTCGCCGGGCTGCAGAACCTCTTCATTCGAGGCATGAACGATCATGTCTTCGAATTTGTGGTGGATCGTTGCGCTGTTGCCCTGCCCCCACACTTCGCCGTTCACCCGAACCGTCATCGGGAGATTGTAGGGATCGGTCAACTCGTCGGCCGTCACCAGCCAAGGCCCCATGACATTGCCGGTGTCGAAATCCTTACCCTTGGCCGGCCCGAGGCGCCCGGGATATTCCTTGTATTGCGCGTCGCGCGCGCTCATGTCGTTGAAGATGCAGTAGCCGAAGATGTGCGACTTCGCATTTTCGCGGCTGATATTCTTGCCACGCTTGCCGATGAACACGCCGAACTCGAGTTCGTAATCCAGCTTCTTGCTGTATCGCGGCCACAGAATATCGGCTTCCGGCCCGATCACGCTGAAGCGATTGCCCTTGTAGTAGATCGGCTGCTCGTACCAGACCGGCGGAATCTTGAATTCGTCGGAGCCGGCCAACTCCTGCTCGGCCTTCACCGGGTCCGGATAGGTCGAGGCGCGGATTTTCAAGGCGCGGGCGCGGGCCTGCCGGTAGTGCAACTCGAAGGCCAGAAAGTCCCGCATCTGCTGCGGCACCGGAACGGGCGCCAATAGCCGGGCGCTTGCCATATCCACAACGGCGGCCGCGCCGCGCGGGGTAGAAGCGAATTCGGCCACCTGACGGGCCGCGGCCAAGCCGGCCTCACCGGCTTCCATCAAGGCGACCATGCTGTTGAAGGCCGGCCCAGGATCGATGCCGAGGGCGGAAGCGCCGGCCTTGAAGTCGGCAATGCTCTTGAGGTCGCCGCGCACCGCCCCGATGCGTTCTTCGCCGGCGGCATTCTTGAAAGTGACAAGCTTCATGGATCAGTCCTCGAGGATCGCGACGGCGCGGGTCCAGCCAGCGGAAGCCCCTTTGATCTTCACGGGGAAGCAGGCGACGGTGAATCCGGTCGAGGGCAGCGCCTCGAGATTGTGCAGCTTTTCCATCTGGCAGTAGCCGATCTCGCGGCCGGCCTTGTGGCCTTCCCAGATCAGCGATGCATCGCCGGTCTCGCGATACTTCTTGACGGTGTGAGAGAACGGCGCATCCCAGCCGAACGCGTCGGTGCCGACCACCCGCACGCCGCGCTCCGCGAGCCATAAGGTCGCGTCGCGGCCCATGCCGCATCCGGTGTCCCAATAGTCCGGCTGGCCGTAGCGCGCCGCAGCCGCGGTGTTCACCAGCACGATATCGAGCGGTTTCAATGTATGCCCGATCCGCTTGAGCTCGGCTTCGACGTCGGCGCCGGTCGCGACGTAACCCGACTCGAAGTGCCGGAAGTCGAGCTTCACACCGGGGCCGAAACACCATTCCAGCGGAATTTCGTCGATCGTCGATGACCGCTCGCCGCCGGGCTTGAGCCGATGATTCATCGTCGGATGATAGTGCCACGGCGCGTCCATATGCGTGCCGCTGTGCGTCACCAGCGTCACGGTCTCGCTCGCCCACGCCTTGCCATCGACGATTTCGTCCTTGGACACGCCCGGGTAATACTTGCTGAAGCCCGGCCACGTGTCGTCGTGCGCGGCATATTCGATCTTCGGCCGGTGGTGCGGCGGGTTCATCGGGGCGTCTTCGAGCGCTACCGAAATGTCGATGAAACGTTTCGCCATGCGATCACACAACCCCTTCAGAGAGATGGCACCTGCCCTTGCCGGGCCTCACGCAGGCCGCGGCGGCAAGATGCGACCACGAACCTGTTGACGTTATATTATTTGGTTCTTGCATTTTATTCTGGGATTATCGATATTTTTCAACAACGAATTTTCGGCAGGATTCAATGGCCCTGGATAACGAAGCCGACGCACCGACGACGGACGCCGCACTAGCGGTCGTGCAGCTGCGGCGCGACATTCTGTCCGGCGCGCTGGCGCCCGAACTCAAGCTCAAGATGCGCGAGCTGACGGGACGCTATCGCATCAGCGCGAGCCCCATCCGCGAGGCGCTGGCGCAGCTTGCCGCCTCGGGCTTCGTGGTTCACCACGGACAGAAGGGATTTCGCGTCCCGCCGGTCTCGATCGAAAACCTGCGCGACATCACCGAGAGCCGCAAGATCGTGGAAGCCGAGGCGCTCCGGCTCGCGATCCGTCACGCCGATTCAAACTGGGAAGACGAGATCGTCGCCAGCTATCACCTCTTCGAGCGGCAGGTGCACCGCTTCTACGACGGCGACGACCGGCGGCTCGACGTCTACGAGGAAAGGCATCACCGTTTCCATCGCGCGCTGATCGCAGCGTGCCCTCTCGATATGATGAAGAGGTTCTGCGACGACCTTTATGTCCGCAAGACGCGCTACCGGATGCTGACGCGCAGCTACGGCTTCAAGAAGGACGTCGTCATCGCGGAGCACCGGATTCTCAAGGATGCCGTGCTCAGCCGCAACGAGGATGCCGCTCTCGCGGCCATCCGGTCGCATATCGGCATCACCGCGGACATCGTGCAAAAGCTTCAACTGCCTGTCGGCCGCGCCGTGACGGGAACGACGACGTCCGAACGGAAGCCGGCGGCAAGAAAGACGCCGGCCAAACGGAGAAGCGCGGCGCGGTCCCGGGTCGCCCCAACCAAAAAACGATGACGCGGTCAGCCGGTGTGCCCACCCCCGGCCGAAAAGACGTCAGCATAAGCACAAGGAGGAAACGATGAAACGCAATTGGATCACCTTCGCGGCAGCGAGCGCTATTGTCGCGCTAACCGGCCTTTCTGCACCATCCCTGGCTGCCGAGGTCACCGTACGCGCCAGCATCCAGTCGCCCGCCAAGGCGCTGCTGTCGGTGGGGTTCGACTGGCTGCTCGACGAGATCGAGAAGGGCACGCAAGGGCGGGTGAAGTTCGAAAAGTATTACTCCGGCTCGATCGCGAAGCCGGCCGAGCAACTGCGCGCCACCACAACAGGTCTCGCCGGGCTGGCCCTGGTGGTCCCCTCCTATGTTCCGGCGCAATTGCCGCTGGCAAATGTCGGCAGCAACCCGGCGCTCTGGCGCGACTCCTGGACCGGCAGCAAGGCCTACGCCCAGCTTTACGCCGATCAGCCGGCGATGAAGGCGGAACTCGCCAAGCAGGGCGTCGAACTGATCAGCGCTTACGCTACGCCGACCTACTATCTGATGGCGCGCAAGGCCGATCTCAATAACGTCAAACAGCTCGAGGGCATGCGCATCATGTCCTCCGGCCAGATCGCCGTCATGCTGAAGTCGATGGGCGCGCAGGTGGTCAGTGTAGCGACGCCGGAAGGCTACGAAGCCCTGCAGCGCGGCACGGTGGACGGCGCCGTCTACGGTATCACCGCGGCCAAGACCTACGGCATCGAGGGCGTCGTGCAGTCGGTGTGGGAGCTGCCGGTCGGTGGCCTGCCGCTGCTCATCGTGATGAACAAACGCGTCTGGGATTCGATTTCGAAGGAAGATCAGGCGGCGATCAAGAAGGCTGCCGAGGGGCACGCCGACGCTTTCCACAAGATCTACCAGGTCGGCGGTGACGAGGAGTCGCTGAAGGCTTTCGAGAAGGCCGGCGTCAAGATCATCGATCCCGACGCGGCCAGCCTCGCCGCGCTGCGCAAGTCCGCCCAGGCGATCTGGGACGACTGGGCGAAGGAGCAGACCGCGGCCGGCCGTCCGGGCAAGGCGATCATGGACAGTTTCGTGCGCCTCACCGACGACTACGCGAAGAAAAACCCTTACGCCAAGAAGTAAAGGGTCGGCGCGATGCAGGACTTCAAGCTCGAGCCAACAGCCAGCCCCGGCCCGTCCGGGTTTGGCGAACGGGCCCTCTCCGCCATTGAAGATGGCGCCGTCATCGTGGCCGGCTTTATCGTCCTGGCATTGATGCTCGCCGTGACGGCCGACGTCATCATGCGCGCGCTATTCAACTACCCTCTGCCGAACTCCTATGAGTACATGGAGCTCGGCCTTGTTTTCATCGTCTACCTCGGCGCTGCTCAGGTGCAGCGCGAGAAGAGGCACATCGCCATCGATGCCGTGATCAAGGCGCTGCCGCCGCGCGGCGGCGCCTTTGCGGAGATGCTCGGTTGCATCGCCGGTCTCGTGCTGACCGCCGGCATCGGCTGGTGGGGCGCCCAGGCGGCCTGGAACAGCTTCGTGACGTCGGAATATATCGGCAGCGTCGCACGGTTGCCGGTGCTGCCGGCGCGGCTCGCGCTTCTGTGTGGCGTCTTCATCCTCTCGGTCCGGTTGCTGGTCGATACGTGGCGCTACGCCTGCCGTGTCGTCAATCCGCACGGTCCGACGCCGGTCATGGAAGGCCACGTCTGACGGCCGTCCCGGCCGCGCACCGCCGGCCTTCCAACAGTCAATCCCACGATCGCGAGATCCCGTCATGATGATGATTGCCCCGGAAACCGCAGGCTGGATTGGCATTGCGGTCATGCTCTTCATGGTCGGAATCGGCATCCCGGTCGCCTACGCCATGGGCATCGTCGGGTTCGTCGGGTCGTTCGTCTTGCTCGGCGGCGATCCCACGGCCGGCCTCATGGAGATCGTGCCCTTCAGCACCGTCGCCTCGTACAGTTTCGGCATCGTGCCGCTGTTCGTGATCATGGGCTATCTGGTGTTCCACGCCGGCTTCGCCAACGGCGCGTTCGAAACGGCGCGCGCCTGGCTCGGCCACCGCACCGGCGGCGTGCCGATGGCCTCCGTGGTCGGCTGCGCGATCTTCGGCGCCGCCTCTGGTTCGGGCCTTGCCTCCACCGCGACTCTGGCGCGCATCACCATCCCGGAAATGATCGCGTCGGGCGTCGAGAAGAAGCTCGCCTACGGCGTCGTCGCCGCGGCCGGCCCGCTCGCGCAGATGATCCCGCCGAGCGTGCTGATGATCATTTACGCCATCATCGCCGAGCAGCCCGCCGGCAAGATGCTGATCGCAGGCATCCTGCCCGGCCTGATGATCGTGCTCGTCTATCTCGCCACGATCTACATCCGGGTGCGGATGAACCCGAGCCTTGCGCCATCGCTGCCTCGCGTACCGTGGCCGGAGCGCGTCACGTCGATGCGCAAGACCTGGGGCATCGCCGCACTCGCCCTCTTCGTCATCGGCGGCATCTATTCGGGCGTCTTCACGCCGACCGAGGCCGGCGCAGTCGGCGCCACCTGGGCGCTGTTTCTCACCATCATCGCACGCAAGCTGACCTGGCCGGTGCTTCGCGAGAGCATTCACGAAACGATCCGCACCACCGCCATGGTGTTCATGATCGTGATCGGCGCTTTCATCTTCGGCCAGTTCCTCTCGATCACGCGTTTGCCGACGTCGATCTCGTCCTGGATTACGGGCCTGCCGGTGGCGCCGATCGTCATCATCATCGGCATCGTGATCTTCTACCTGATCCTCGGCCTGTTCATCGACATGGTCGCCGCCATGTTCATCACGTTGCCGATCCTCCTGCCGGCCGTGATCCAGCTTGGCTACGATCCCATTTGGTTCGGTGTTCTGGTGGTTTTTCTTGCGGAGATCGCGCTGGCGACCCCGCCGTTCGGGCTCGGCCTGTTCATCATCAACGGCGTCATCGAGGACAGCACGCTATCGGAGATCACCATCGGCGTGATGCCCTTCATCCTCGCCGATTTCGTCATCCTCGCCATCCTGATTGCCTGGCCGCAACTCATTCTGTTCCTGCCGAACCTGATGTAACGCGCTTCCCAAGCGGAGATCACCATGCCCCAACGCATCGCGCCGCCGAATACGACCAATCAGCCCGGTAATTCCGATGTCTGGGAAATTTTTTCGCAGTTCTACGATGGGCGTCCGCCGAACAGCATGCTGACGATGGCGCACGTTCCAGGTCTGGTGAAAGCCTTCGGCGATCTGGCGCAGGCGTGCATCCGCAAGCCCGGCAATATTCCGGCCGACCACAAGTGGCTAATCGCCAATATTGCCAGCCGCGCCGCCGGCTGCCGCTACTGCACCGCCCATACACTGCACAATGGGTCGAAGAACGGCGTCGATTCCGCCCGGCTCGAGGCGATCTGGAACTTCGAGGAAAGCCCCCTCTTCACCGAGGCCCAGAAGGCGTCGTTCCGCCTCGCTTTGGCCGTTGGCTCCAATTCGGTCACCGATGAAGAAGTGAAAGCCGCAAGGCAATACTACTCCGACCAGGAGCTGGCGGAGATCGTGGCGGTGATCGCGCTGTTTGGCTTCCTCAACCGCTGGAACGATGCGGTCGGCACGACGCTCGAGCCGTCTGCCTTGTCTTTTGCCGCCAAGCAGAACCTCGAGGCCCATGGGTGGCAGGCCGGCCCCCATGCAGGCCCGATGGAGTAAGGGCAGTCCGCACCCCGCTGAGCGTATGAAGAACCGCAACGTTGCGCGTTCAGCGCAACGTTCGGAATGCCGCGCGCACTTCTTGGGCGACCAATCGCGGCTGCTCCCAGGCGGCGAAATGGCCGCCGTCGCTCACCTTATTGAAATAGATGATGTTGGAGTAGCAGCGCTCGGCCCTCGACTGGGGTGCACGGATCGCAACTTTATCCGAGAGACGCCCCATAGCATTAGCCTTCCTTGTCGCCTCGCAGGCGGATTCCTAGGCGGCCCCAGTAGGCTCGAGCCATCGAAGCGCAATGGGTTTCGAGCTATCGATGCGCAAAGGCTTTGTAAAACAGCCTACGAGCGGCACGACAGAGCGCGCCGAGCTCATGCAACGAAGCAGACGAAACCGACCGATTGCTTAGTGGATTGAGCGCCATCTAGCGCGCAAGGCGCCGCGCTCCTCAGCGATAGGCCGCCAGCCAGCCGAGGCCATCCTCGGTCCGCGCGCGCGGCTTGTATTCAAGGCCGATGAAGCCGCGATAGCCGATGGCATCGAGCGCCTTGAGAAGGCCCGGCAAGCTGACTTCGCCCTCGTCCGGCTCGGCGCGCGACGGCACCGCCGCGATCTGCACATGGCCGATGAACGGTTTGTGCTTCTCCAGCCGTTTCGTGAGGTCGCCTTCCATCACCTGCACATGATAGGCGTCGAACAGCAGCTTGACGTTCGGCCGGTCGATCTCCTTGAGCACATCGACGATGTCGTCCGAGCGGGCGATGAAATATTTCGGCATATCGCGGTTGTTGAGCGGCTCGAGCACCAGGGTGATGTCGGAGCCCGCGGCCTTGTCGGCGGCTTTCCGCAGGTTCGTCACGTAAGTCGCGCGCGACCTGTCATCATGCGCCACGTTGCCGGCCATGACATGGATCACCGAAGCGCCGAGCGCCTTGGCGTAACGCAGCGCCTGATCGAAATCGGCATCGAACTGCTGTTCGCGGCCTGGCACCGCCGCCATGCCCCACTCGCCCTTCGCGGTGTCGCCCGGCTGCGTGTTGAGCCCAGTGAGTCGGACCTGAGCTTTGGCGAGCCGCTCTTTCAACCTCTCGATCGAGAACTCGTAAGGGAAATGACACTCGACGAAGTCGAAGCCAGCGGCCTTGGCCGCGTCAATGCGGTCGAGGAACGGCCGATCGGCAAACATGAAGGCGATGTTGGCGGTGAATCGGTACGGCATGGGTGTCCCTGGCTTACGCCGCCTTCAGCGTATCGAGCGCCTTGGCGAAGAAATCGACGCCGCCGAAATTGCCCGACTTGAGCGCCAGCGCCACGGTGGCCGAGCCCTCGGTGGCGAGCGCCGGCACGCCGGGATCGATCTCCGGACCGATGGCGACGGCGGACAGGCCGAGCCCCGTCACCACCGCGCCCGAGGTCTCGCCGCCGGCGACGACGACGCGATCGAAACCGCTCTGCACGACCTTGGCGGCGGCATCGGCGAACAGCGATTCCAGCCGGTGCGAGAGTTTGTCCTGACCGTACTGCTTTTGTAGCGCGCGCACCCGATCGGGCGGCGCCGACGAATAGACCAGCGGATCTCGGCCGCGATGACCGCTGACGAATTCGAGGATGGCATCGGCCGTCATGCGACCGTCCAGCACCTCGGCGATGTCGATGGCGAGCGAGGGATGCGACGCCTTGAACGCCTCGACCTGCGACAAGGTCGCGCGCGAGCACGACCCGGCAAGCACGACGCCGGCGCCGCGGCCGCCGCGGAACGTGCGGCGCTCGCCGCTCGCCGCGCCCTTGTCGATGATGATCTGCGGCAGGCCGATCGCGATGCCCGAGCCGCCGGTCAGCAGCGGCGCGTCGGCGCAAGCGCGGCCGATGGCGATCAGATCGGCGTCCTCGACAGCATCGACGATCACCAGCCACTCGTCTCGCGCCGCGGCCGCATCGAGCGCGGCGCGAATGGCCTCGCCGCCCTGCCGCACCGTCGCCCACGGCACAAGACCGACCGGATGCTGCGTCTGCAACGCCAGCCAGCGGCGGATGTCGGCGTCGGTCATCGGATTGAGCGGATGGTTTTCAAGCCCGGACTCGTTGAGCGGCTTGTCGCCGACGAACAGATGACCCTGATAGATCGTGCGGCCCGTGGTCGGAAAAGCCGGACAGGCCGGCACGCCGCGCACCTTCAGCGCGGCCGCGAGCGCCTCGCCGACCGGACCGATATTGCCGCGCGGCGTTGAATCGAAGGTGGAGCAGTATTTGAAAATGAACTGGCGGCAGCCTTGCGCCTTGAACCAGTCGAGCGCCTCGAGCGACTGCTTGGTCGCATCGGCGGCGTCGATCGAGCGCGTCTTGAGCGACACGACGCCGGCGTCGCAATCAGCTGCGGCCCGGCTTGCCGGAACGCCGAAGAATTGCGTCGTCGAAAGCCCGCCTTTGGCGAGGGTATTGGCGATATCGCTTGCCCCGGTGAAATCGTCCGCGATCACGCCAAGATACATGCGACGTCCGCCTTCTTTCGTCCCTTGGCCTCAATTTACCTGACGCAGCGGCGAGCGCTGCGACGCCTTGGCCCTGGCATTGGCCTTGACGTTCATGTCGGCCCGCAGATTCATCAGGCCGGGAGAGAATATCCGCTTATCCATCAGCTTCAAGTCGGCCGCGACCCTCGGGGTGAAGGCCATGTGCCGCAGGACGTCCTTTTCCAGATCGATGCCGGGCGCGATTTCGATGACCTCGAGCGCGCCATTCACCGCGCGCAGCACGGCGCGCTCGGTGACGAATAGCGCAGTGCGCCCCTCCTTCACCGCGAACGGTCCCGAATAGCTGATGTACTCGATCGCCTCGACGAATTTGCGGTGCGCACCCTCCTTGACGATCTTCAGCATGCCGTCCGCGCAGGCAACGTCGAGGCCGCCTGCCGTAAAGGTGCCGGAGAACACGACATGCCTGGCGTTCTGCGTGATGTTGATGAAGCCGCCGACGCCGACGATCTTGTCGGCGAAGCGCGTGATGTTCACGCTGCCGTAGCGATCGACCTCGGCGAAGGACAGGAAGGCAAGATCGAGGCCGCCGCCGTCGTAGAAATCGAACTGATAGGGTTGATCGACCACGCAGTCGTAATTCTGCGCCGTGCCGGAATCGGGGCCGGTGAGCGGCGCGCCGCCGACGAAGCCCTGCTCGTTGGTCAGCACGATGGTCTCGACAATGTCCTCCTCGGCCGCCACTGCGGCGATGCCGGTCGAGATGCCGGCGCCTAGGTTGCAGATCGCGCCCGGCGTGAACTCCATCGCGGCGCGGCGCGCCACAATCTTGCGCGGGCCGAACGGCAGCGGCTTCACCGACTCGAGCGGCACGCGCAGTTCGCCGGCATAGCTCGGGTTGTAGTCGGTCGCATAAGTCTGGCGCTGCTCGGGATCGACGACGACGAAATCGACGAGTATGCCGGGGATCTTCACCGCCCGCGGCGACAGCACGCCGCGCCGCGCCATGCGCTTCACTTGCACGATGACGATGCCGCCGTTGCGGCGCGTAGCCTGCGCCATCGACAGGAATTCGCCCGGGATGGCCTCCTGCTCCATGCTGATATTGCCGTCCTCGTCGGCGGTCGTGCCGCGCAGGATGGCGACGTCGAACTTGAGCGGCTTGAAGCGCAGCCACTCCTCGCCGTCGATGGTCATCAGTTCGATCAATTCGTCCTTCGACGAGGCGTTCTGCCGGCCGCCGCCGTTGCGGGGGTCGATGAAGGTGTTGAGCCCGGTCTTGGTGATGAGGCCGGGGCGGCCGCCGGCGATGTCGCGCATCATCTGCGCCATCACGCCCTGCGGCAGGATGTAAGACTCGATTTTGTTCTCCATCGCCAAGGTCATGAGCGGTGGCGAGTCGATCAGCGCGCTGGTGATGCTCTTCTTCAACATCCCGGGGTGGCGGAAACGGGCGGCGCCCTTCAACTGCCGGTCACCGATGCCGACGACATGAATCAAGGTCAGGTCGCGCGGCGCGCTTTCGCTCAGGAAGCGGTGCTCGATCGCCTCGAGCACCGCTTCCGGTACGCCGTGACCGCCACCCGACCCGCTGACCAGAAGCCGCGTGCCGGAATTGACGAGTTGGGCCGCCTCGGCCGCGCTGAGGAGTTTCATGGGGGCCACCCCGCCTCGATTCTTGACATGAATGCGGTCATTCTGTAACCGGTTACATAAGAGCTAAGCGCCAGCCCCATGTCAACATTTTGTTTGGGTCGCGGGCCCGCGTGGTGGCGGTTTCAACAATACTTCAACGATCGATGGGGAGACAGATGGGCAAGTCAGGTCTGGATACGGTCAAGGTCGGCGACACCTACAAGTTCGCCAAGACCGTGGGCGAAACCGACATCGTCATGTTCGCCGGCATCACCGGCGATTTCAGCGACACCCACGTCAACGACCAGTACATGAAGGAGCGCTCCAATCTCGGAGGGCGGATCGCGCACGGCGCGCTGCTGGTCGGCTACATGTCCACGGTCTCGACCATCTCCATCGCCCACATCATCCACCAGGAAGGCCTGACCGACTTCCCCGTGTCGGCCGGTTACGACAAGATCCGCTTCCTCAAGCCGACCCTGCTGGGCGACACGATTACGTGCACTTACACGGTGGTCAGCGTGGACAAGGAAAAAGGGCGCAGCGTCGCCAAGGTCGAGGTCACCAACCAGACCGGTGAGCTCAAGGCGGTTGGGGAGCACATCATGCGCTGGGCCAAGAAGCTATCGTCGAACGCAGCATAGGCTAAAGGCGCCATGGCTTTGTTGGGACAAGGACTGCTCGCGATCTGGAACGGCATCTCCGATGCGCCGGGCGCCGAACTCGAATTCGTGCGCTGGCACATCCGAGAGCACATTCCGGAGCGCGTCGGCCTGCCCGGCTTTCTGCGCGGCCGGCGCTATGTGGCACTCAAGGGCCATCCGAAGTATTTCAATTTCTACGAGACCGAGAGCGTCCGCACGCTGGAATCGCCGGCCTATCTGGCGCGCCTCAACGATCCGACGCCGTGGACCAAGGCCGTCGTCAAGGAATTCCGCGATACCTCCCGCACCTTGTGCAACGTGGTCTTGTCGCGCGGCGCCGGCGAAGGCGCCGTCATCCTGACCATCCAGGTCGGCGGCGTCGCCGACGACGCGGCGTTCGCCACGGCCATGACGCGCACGCTGATTGGCGAGGTGCACCCGATGGACGGCATCACCGCCGTCCATCTCGTAAAGGGCACCGAGCCGCAGATGAAAGCCGCGACCGCCGAGAAGGCCCTGCGCGGCGCGCCGGACCGGACCTGCGAATGGCTCCTGCTCGTCGAGGCGGCGGGCGCCGAATTCCTCGAAGCGGTCGAGGCGGGCCCGCTTTCCGCGGCGAATCTCGCTAAGATCGCGCCCGGCGCTGGGGTCACCCATGGTACCTATAGCTTGCAATACGGCCTGAGCCAGATCGAATTAAGGACCTCGGATTGAGCAGCCCGCGCGACAAGCGACGAACCAAGACTGCATCGCCGGCCCCGGCGCGCAGCGTCGGTCTTCGCGATGTCGCGCGCGTCGCCGGGGTCTCGACCGCCACCGTGTCCCGCGTCATCAACAGTCCCGATACCGTCTCCGAGGAATTGCGCGCTCGCGTCAATTCCGTGGTCCGCCATCTCGGCTGGGTCCCGCATGGCGCGGCCCGCGCGCTGGCGACGCGGCGGACCCAGACCATCGGTGCGGTGTTCCCCACCCTCACCCATGGCGACTTCGCCCGCGCCATTCAGGGCTTGCAGAACGAACTGTCGAAGTCAGGCCGCACGCTGCTGCTGGCGTGCTCGGAATACAGCCCCGAGCAGGAATACGAGCAGGTGCGCATGCTGATCGAGCGCGGCGTTGATGCCGTGCTGCTCGTCGGCGAGGCGCATCACCGCGATCTGTCCGAATTGCTCGAAAAGAACCACATCCCTTACGTCAACACGTTCGTCTATAACGCCGCCAGTCACGGCACCTGCGTCGGGCCGGACAATCGCAAGGCGCTTTACGAACTTACGCGCTATCTCATCGAGCTCGGCCATCGCCGCTTCGGCGTCGTCGCGCAAACCACGGAAAACAATGACCGCGCCGCGGCGCGCATGCGCGGCATCCGCGAGGCGCTGGCCGAGAAGGGCCTCGCCATCGAGCCGCGGCATTTCGTGCACGGCTTCTGGACCATTCAGGAGGGGCGCAACCTGTTCCGTCGCCTGCTCCAGGACAAACCGTGGCCGACGGCGGTGATCTGCGGCAACGCCTATCTCACGGTCGGCGCGCTGCTCGAAAGCCAGGCCATGGGCATCGCCGTGCCCGGCCAGATGTCGATCGTCGGCTACGACGATATCGAGATCATGGCGGAATTGCCCATTCCGCTCACGACCGTCCGCGTGTTGTCCGACGAAGTGGGCCGCCGCGCCGCGCGCCTGCTCATCGCCAAGCTGGAGGGCCGCGAGATCGACGAAAGCCTCGAATGTGCGGCCGAGATCATCGTGCGCCAGTCGTCCGGCCCGCCGCCGAAAGGATAGAGCATGACGTCAGCCAACACCGCGGAGCGCATCGTGCGCTTCGGCAAGTCGATGTTCGATCGCGGCCTGACCGCCGGCACGTCGGGCAACATCAGCGTCCGCACCGACAACGGCTGGCTGATGACGCCGACCAATTCCTCGCTCGGCGACCTCGATCCGGAAACGCTGTCGCGGCTCGACGAGAGCGGCAAGCTCACAGCCGGTCATGCGCCGACCAAGGAGGCCTTCCTGCATCGCGCGATGTACGAGATGCGCGGCGACTGCAAGGCGGTCGTGCACCTGCATTCGACGCATTCCGTCGCCGTGTCCTGCCTCGCCGACGTCAACCATCACAACGTGCTGCCGCCGATCACCGCCTATTACGCCATGCGCATCGGCACGCTGCCGCTCATTCCGTATTTCAAACCCGGCGATGTGAAACTTGCCGACGCGGTGCGAGCCCTCGCCGGCAAGCACCATGCGGTGCTGCTCGCCAATCACGGGCCGGTGGTGGCCGGCACGTCGCTCGACGCCGCGGTCGCAGCGATCGAAGAGCTCGAGGAGACGGCCAAGCTCTTCCTGCTGCTCGACGGTCACAAAGTGCGGCACCTGACGCCGGAGCAACTTGAGGAGCTCGGCGTCCAGTCGCTGCGCTGACCACGTTCAGGCCTTCAGCCCGAAGAATTCGAACAACGCATTCACCTGTCCGGCGACCATCGCCTCGCCGCTCATGGTGCGGCAGCCGGATCGCCTCGCCAGCGTCAGGAGCGGCGTCGCGTCCGGACGCGGCACGATGTCGGCGACGAATAGCGACTTGTCGATGGCGTCGACCGCAAAGGGCAGCCCGTCGCCTGGCTTCATGCCGGCTGGCGTGGCGTTGACCAGCAAGGTCTTGCCACTCAGCGCCGGCGCGCCCGCTTGGGCGCGGCAATGCGGGTGCGCCTCGTTGATCATGGCGGCAAGCTTTTCCGCCTTGGCGAGGGTCTTGTCGAAGACGGTCAGTTCGGCGGCGCCGGCTTCGGCGAGCGAATCCGCGATCGCGCTGCCTGCACCGCCGGCGCCGAGCAGCATGACGCGCTGCCCTTTCGGCTCGCAACCCGAGGCGCGCAAGCCGCCGACGAAGCCCTGACCGTCGAAGATGTCACCCGACCAACGGCCGGCCGCCTCGCGGCGCATGGCGTTGATCGCGCCGGTGCGCTTTGCCGCCGGCAAGACGAGATCGACATGCTCCGCCACCGCATTCTTGAACGGCAAGGTGACGACGATGCCGTCCATGTTGGTGAGCGTCTTGAGGCCGCGCATGCAGCCATCGAAGTCGCCGGCGGCGGCCGACAGCGGCACCATCGCCGCATTGACGCCCGCGGCAGCGAACCGTGCGTTCCACACCGCCGGCGATTTCGCCTGCGCGATCGGGTTGCCGATGATGCCGATGAGCCGGGTCGCCCCGTTGACGAGTTGAGCCGGCGCGTCCGCCATGATGCCTACACCTTGCGAATAGGGTCGCGGCCGTCCCAGGTGCGGGCCGCGTGATACATGCCCTCGTAGCGCTCGATCGACGCCGGGACGATCTCGATCAGTTCGATGAAGCCGGGAAAGCCGCGCCCCGCGTCGAAATGGGCGACGCGAGTGCCGGCCGGCGACTGGTCGGTGAACACCAGCTCGTAGCCGCGGGCGGCATAGTCGGCGCAATCGGCGTCGAAGTTTACCGAGGCGATGCCGTGATGATGAAACCCGTATCCGTTGCGCGCGAAGGCTTCGCGGTAGACCGAGGGGCCGTCGTCGTGCTGCTGGATCAGCTCGATCATCATATGCCCGGAATAAGCAATCGCGATGGAGAGCCGCAGCTCCTGCGCCACGCCGCGATAGACCGGCTTGCGCGCCATCAGCGGACCGCGCAGGAACCACGGCCCGATTTTCAACTCCGTCGCGTAGGACAGCGCAGCAGCTTCCGCGTCCGCCACGGTATAGGCGAACTGGATGATGCTGCCGGGCGGCTGTCCGGCGACGAGCGTCATGCGGCGCCCGCCTGGTGCGCCGACTGCACGATGTCGATGAGCCGGCGAAGCCGCGGCACCGACTCGCGCTTGAGATCGGGGATCGGATCGGCCTTCGCCGCGGCATCGGCCCAGATGGCGCGACCGGCAAGGAAGCCGCTGGCGCCGTTCTCGCAGCACAGCCGCACGGTTTCCGGAAAGTCCTTCGCCTCGACGCCGTTCGACAGCACGACCCAGGGCTGCTTGATCGCTCTGGTGAGGTCGCGGGCATACCGGCGCGACATCGCCGAGTTGGCCCGGCAGATAGCCCGGCACTTCGGCCTTGTAGACGTCCGGCCCGGCGGCGACGAGTTCACGCGCGGCTTCGATCACGGCTTCGCCGTGTTCGCGCGTCGTCTTGAACTTGTCGCCGTTCGCATCGCGCACGATGCCTTCGACCAGCGAGACCGTGCCGGTCTTGCGCGCCAGTTCGACGAACTTCGTCACCGTGTCGCGGCGGAAGGCCGGGTCGCTGTCCTTGTACCAGATGATGAGCAGCTTGATCGCGGCCGCGCCAAGATCGCGGATCAGCTCCGGCGTGACCTTCGGATCGAGACCTGACCTGGTCACCGGACCGCCCGCGGCTTGCTCGAAGTCATCGGCGGACAGGATGAGCGGCACGCCCTTCGGCACCTTCTTCATCGCGTCGCGCCCAAGCCCGGAATCGATGAGGACGGCGGACGCCATCGGCGCCAGGATCTCCGCCGCCGCCACCTTGAAGGCGGACAACTGGCCATCGGAAATCGTGCCCTCGTCGCGGCCGTTGGCGATGATGGTGCGCAACGAGCCGCGCTGGTCCAGCGCCAGCATGGTCAGGCTGCCGTTCTTCATTAGCGGCCGCAGTTTGTCCGAAGCTTGAGACATGATCACTCCTTATGTCGCGCCGAGCGCCGTCGCCATCGGCGGGCTCTTCGTATTCATCGCCAAAAAGGCCTCGAGTTCGTCGCGCCGCGGCGCCATCGACTGGCCGTCCACGGCCCGGCACGACAGCGCGGCGCAGGCATTGCCCCAGAGCAATACTTCCGGCAGCGGCTTGTCGAGACAGATCGCGGCGAGGATCGCGCCGTGGAAGACGTCGCCGGCCCCGAGCGTGCTGACGATATCGACCGTGAAACCGGGAACGTGGCGGAAGTCGCCGCTGCTGAGCAGGTAGGAGCCGCGCGCGCCGTCGGTCGCCACCACCTCGCCGGCGCCGTCGTCGATGGCGCATTGCAGAAGTTGGCGCGGCGGGCGCGCGGCGCCGTAGTCGGCCGCAAGCCGGGCCATGGTCGGCGCATAGAGGTCGATCTCGGCGAGCTTCAGGTCCGGCACCGGATTGCCGGCGTCGATGCTGATCTTGACGCCCTTGCTCACGATGCCGCGCAGGCTGCGGACCTTTTCGTGCCCGACATCGTCGAAGTGGACATACTGCGCTTTCAGCGGCGGCATGCGCGACAAATCCGGGCTCGGCGCGCGCTCGGTGACGATGGCGCGGGTGCCGGCGCCGCGCGTGACGATGTTTGAGCTGCGCGAAGTGTGAACGTCGGCGCGGCGCTCGACCCAGTCGGTCGCGATGCCCTCGTCTTCCAGGCGCTGCATGATGGTGTCGCCCGGCGCATCGCAGCCAATGACGCCACAATAAGCCACCGGCACACCGAGCCGCGCGATCGCAACCGCCGCGGTGATCGCCTGGCCGCCGATGCCGTCGTACAGGTGCTCGACGAGAGTCCGGCTGTCCTGCGTTGGAAACGCATCGACCAGCGCGTTGAGATCGACCTTTGCGCCGCCGACGCAGATCACCGCAACGTCACGCATCCGCCTGGCGCCCTCCCAAAGCGGCGGTCGCGCCGTCGCGCCGGATCACGCCGAGGCGCGAGAAGTGCTCATAGATACGTTTGGAGTATTCGACCAGCGCCGGATCCTCACCCAGTTCGAGCGGGCGCGGACGCGGAATGTCGATGCGCAGTTCCTCAATGACGCGGCCCGGCGACGGCGACATCACCAGCACGCGGTCGGCGAGGCCGACGGCCTCTTCGACGCTGTGCGTGATGAACAGCACCGTTGGCCGGTCGTTCATCCACAACCTTTCAAGATCGTAACGAACCTGAAGCCGCGTCAGCGCGTCGAGCGCGCCGAACGGCTCGTCCATCAGGAGCACGGACGGCCGCAGCACCAGGGCCCGCGCCAACGACACGCGCTGGCGCATGCCGCCGGAGAGCTGATGCGGATAGCGTTTGGCCGCATCGGCGCTGAGGCCGAGACGATCGAACAGCTCGCGGGTGCGCTCGCGCACCGGCGCCATCGGCAGTTTCCGGATGACGCCCTGCAGCAGGACATTGTCCTCCGCCGTGCGGAAGTACATCAGCAGATGGTCCTGGAACACGATCCCGACATCGGTCATCGCGCCGGTCAGCGGCTTGCCGCCGACGCGGATCGTGCCGCTGGTCGGCTCGAGCAAGCCGGCCACCATCAGCATCAACGTGCTCTTGCCGCAGCCGCTCGGCCCCACCACCGCGACGAACTCGCCGGGCTGTATATCGATCTTGAGCGGGCGCAGCGCTTCGAACGGCTTGTCCGTCTCCACGCCGAAGACCTTGCCGACGTGATCGATTTCCAGCCGGACGCCGCGGCCGGCGGCGTCCGTTGTTGATATGGGGCTCGTCAGCGACATGCCGCAGCTTTCCTCAGGTCACGACTTGCTGGCCGGACAGGCGCGCAGTTCGCTGTCCGCCGGTAGGAAGTCATAGGTGTAGTACTTCGTCGCCGGCACGTCCGCCGGCAGGATGCCGACCTTGGCGAAGACCTTGACGGTGTCGTCCCACTGTTTCGGCATGGCCTTGCCGATGAACTTGGCGTTGTTGGCGCACATCAGGATGCGGGTTGCCTCGATCTGCGGCGGCGACAGCTTTTCGTTGGCGTCGGGGAACATCTTCTTGAGCGCCGCGGTCGCCTCCGCGGGATTGTCGATCGCCGCGTACCAGCCCTTCAGGCTGGCGGCGACGAACTTCTTCACGACGTCGGGATGCTTGGCCAGAAACTCGTCGCTGGCGATGATCGAAGTCGAAACCGTCGGCGCGCCGTTCTCGCTGAACAGATAGCTGTCGAACTGCTGGTTCTGCGCGCGGAGCTGGATATCGTACTGGTCGACCGAGCCGAGAATGACCTCGACCGAGCCCTGAATCAGCGACGACACCATCGCCTCCGGCGGCATATTGATCAGCTTGATGTCGCTTTCCTTGAGGTTGTTTGCCGCGAGCACGAGCGGGAACATCGCGACCTGCGAGCCGGCTGTCGGCATCGCCACGGTGCGGCCCTTGATGTCGGCGACGTTCTTGAGGCCGGTCTTCTTCAGCGCGGTGACCGCGTTCGGCGCGGCCTGCAGGATCGTGGCGATGATCTTCACCTTGGCGCCCTGCGAGATCAGCTTCATGACTGGCGAGGAATCGGCGAAGCCGATGTCGTATTTGCCGACCGATAGGAGTTGCGCGGTGGTCTGCGAACCGTTGCCCGGCTCAATGGTGACGTCGAGACCGGCGTCCTTGTAGAAGCCCTTCTGAACCGCCAGCTCGAAGCCGGCATTGTAGCCGGCCGGCGGCACGTTCAGCAGGAAGGTGAGTTTCGTCTGCGCCGATGCCGGCGCGGCGGCAAACAGCGCCGCGGCGACCGCAGCCGCGCCGACGCCCTGCGCGATGGAAGCGAACAGGCCCTTCTTGCTCATGTCATTTCCTCCCTTTTTTGATTGATGTCGATCAGCACTTCCGAATCTTCGCTAATGGCGCAACCAGGGCGCCATGACGTATTCGCAGATCTCGACGATGAGATTGAGCGCGAGACCGATGACCGTGAGCAGGAACAGCACGGCGAACACGCGCGTCGTGTCGAGATTGGCGGTGCCCTGCAACAGAATGTAGCCGAGCCCTTTGTTGGAGCCGACGAACTCCGCGACGATGGCGGCGGTCGCGGCAATGGTGGCTGATGTCTTGAGGCCGCCGAATATCACCGGAATGGCCGCCGGGAACCGCAGATACCGGAAGGTTTGCCAGGTCGTCGCACCCATGGAGCGCGTTAGGAACAGCAACCGTTTGTCGATGATCTGGAAGCCGGCGATGCTCGCCAGCAGCAGCGGGAAGAACGTCAGCAGCAGCGTCAGCATGACTTTCGACGTCAGCCCGAAGCCCAGCCAGACGACGAAGAGCGGCGCGATGGCGATCTTCGGGATGAGCTGCACAAAAACGAGGAACGGATAGAGCATGCGCCGCGCCAGCGGCGACAGCGCGATTAGCACGCCGAGCGGGATCGACATGACGACCGACAGCGCAAAACCGAGCAGAATCTCCTGGATCGTCACCCAGCTGTGAAAGAGGAAGCTGCTTCCGTCGGCATAGATGCGCGGCAGCACGTCTTCCGGCGGCGGCAGCAGAAACGCGGGCACCTTGAAGATTGCGACCGCGGACCACCACGCTGCCAGCAGCGCGATGAACACCGCGGCCGGCAGAAAAGCATTGAGCGACTTTGCGGTGGCGACGGTTTGACGATCAACATCGCCGATGATTTATTCCGCAACAAATTTGCAGAACAACAATCATCGAAGAGAGGAAACACCATGAAGCTTGTGCGGTTCGGACCCGTGGGTCGCGAAAAGCCCGGCATCATCGGCACCGACGGCAAGATACGCGATCTGTCGAAGGTGGTGCCCGATATTGCCGGCGACACCTTGTCGCCGAAAGGACTGGCGAAGATCCGCAAGACCGATCTGAAGAAGCTGCCGGTCGTGCGCGGCAACGTGCGGCTCGGCCCCTGCGTCGGCAACACCCGGCAATTCGTCGCGATCGGGCTGAACTATACCGATCACGCGATCGAGACCAACGCGCCGATCCCGAAGGAGCCGATCGTCTTCGCCAAGGCCGTGACTTGCATCAGCGGCCCCTACGACGACGTCGTGCTGCCGAAAGGGTCGACAAAGAGCGACTGGGAAGTCGAACTCTGCATCGTGATCGGCAGCCGCGCGCGGTATCTCACCAAAGCCAAGGCGATGGACGTCGTCGCCGGCTACACGATCTGCAACGACATCTCGGAGCGCGAGTTTCAGCTCGAGCGCGAGACCCAGTGGCACAAGGGCAAGGGATGCGAAACCTTCGGGCCGATTGGCCCTTGGCTTGTGACCAAGGACGAGATCAAGGACGTCCAGAAGCTCGACCTCTACCTTGACGTCAACGGCAAGCGGCTGCAGAACTCGACCACGAAAAACATGATCTTCACGATCGCGCACATCGTCTGGTACTGCTCGCAGTTCTTCGTGCTCGAGCCCGGCGACCTCATCACCACCGGCACGCCGCCCGGCGTCGGGCTCGGCATGAAGCCGCCGCGCTATCTCAAGCCGGGCGATGAGATGAGGCTCGGCATCACCGGTCTCGGCGAGCAGCACCAGAAGGTGCGGAAGTTCACGAAATAGAAAAAGGCCCGTATCCACGGGCTTTTTCGACTATCCGATGGCGAGCCGGTCGCCGGCGCGCGATAGCGATTCCCAGACGGGAGTCGCTGCCGGGAATGGATTGTCGAGGCCCGGCGGAACGATGCCGAGAAAGGGAATGCCGCCGTCGCGGGCCGCCTCGAACTCCGTCATCGAGTCGCCGATCGCCAGCGCCTCGTCCGGCCGGCAGCCCTCTTCCGCCACGATCTCACCGAAGCGCTCGCGCTTGGTCGCCGGCGCCCCGCGCACGGTGACGAAGTAGCGCGCAAGCCCACGCTCGCGGACTACCTGGTTCAACTCGCTGTCCGGGGTTCCGGAAATCACGTGCATGCGCACCTTGCCGGCGGCGTGTTCGAGCAGGTCGTAAGCGCCGTCGATGAACGGGCAGCGAAGCACCTCCGCATACACGATGTCAAAATAGCGTTGGCACAAGGCATCGACGCTCGCCGCATCGGCCTTTCGGCCGAAGATCTCGCGCTCGTAGTGCTCGAACTTTACGCGCCTCGTGATGCCACCGTGGTACTCCGCGTGCCTGACCACCGCTTCGACCTTGGCGGCATCCTCGTTCGCGTACACTTTCGGATAGGCACTCAGTTTCAAGCCCGCCGAATCGAGAATGACGCCGTCGAAATCGAAAATAATGACTTTGGGAGGGCGCGGGAGGGAAAACTTCGTCGCGTTCGTCAATACTTCTTCTCCCGCTCTTGCGGCTTTTCCGTTATTTATCATCATCTTAAGGCACATTTTCGCGCTGCCGACAACCTGTCGATTTTTCGATCATGTCCAGCACAGGGCTGCAGGCCCTCGAGTGACAACAACGCCGAATATATCTCCGGCGCGCCCGCGATATATTCTTAATGTAACTGACGATCCACCTGGTCCTGCTCCCTGAGGCAACCAATTGGGGCCATCGATGTCGAAGGCGTCATCAAGGCGCTTGAAGGCATGGAGATGAAGAACTCGCTGGCGCACCCGCAGGGCGACAAGGCCATCCGCAAGGTGGATCACGTCGGCATCATCGACTGCTACATCAGCCGCGTGGAGAACGGGAAGCTTGAGGTCAAGAAGCGCATCCCGCACCCCTCGGAATATCGCGCCTGGCCAGACCACCCGCGCCGACATTGTCGGGTCTTTCCTCGACGGGAAGGCCGCCGATGCCGACGGCCGGGGTTTAGCTAGACGCCTCCTGATCCATCGGGCGGTCTCGACGCCAATGCCGTGGTGCGCGGCCTGCCAAAGGCGCTAGTCTGTGAATCCGAGGCGGTTTGGCACTCGCACCGATGGCGTTCTTTTCCGTCGTTTCTTTAAGTCAATTACAGCACTCGCAGCTGACCAAGAAACGGCCGCGCGGAGAAGTGCGCGTGGCGCGCTTTCGTGCGGCTGCGGCATGTCGGTTGGATGCAGCGCCGAGCGATGTCGCGGAAGGCTTTTTGCAGGATCGAGCAGACCATTCTGCGCGCCGCGTCAGGTCCATTTTGGCTCTAACTTATTGAATATTCGGTTTTTTATTGCCCCCGGCGCTTTGCTTCCGATATGATTTTGCCCAGGATCCCCGAGGGCATTCATGCGTAAAATTCCTGCCATTTCTTCCGCTCAGGAAGCCGTCGATTACGTCCGCCAGCGTGACCTGCCCTATGTCCGCGTCGGCCTGTTCGACGTCGATGGCGTTTTCCGCGGCAAGTATATCGGCCGCGACAAGTTCGAGAGCTCGATCGACAAGGGCCTGGGGTTTTGCGACGTCGTCGTCGGCTGGGACAGCAACGACCAGCTCTATGACAATGTGAAGGTCACCGGCTGGCACACCGGCTACCCTGACGCGGCGGTACGCCTCTTGCCCGAGACCATGCGTCTGCTCCCGCTCGAGGACGACCTGCCGCTGTTCCTGTGCGAATTCGCCGACAAGTGGGAGGGCGTTTGCCCGCGCGGCACCTTGCGCCGGGTCCTCGCCCGCGCCGCCGATATGGGCTTCAAGGTCAGCGCCGCGGCGGAATTCGAGTTCTTCCTGTTCGAGGAAACGCCGCATTCGGTGCGCGAGAAGAACTATCGCAACCTGAAGAACATCACGCCCGGCTTCTTCGGTTATTCGATGCTGCGCTCCTCGGTGCATGCCGACTTCTACCGCGAGCTGCTCGACCTTGCGCGCAACATGAATTTCGAGATCGAGGGCCTGCACACGGAAACCGGGCCTGGCGTGCTCGAGGCCGCGATCCGCGTCGATGAGGCGCTCATCGCCGCGGACAAGGCGGCTTTGTTCAAGACCTATACCAAAGTGCTGGCGCAGAAGCGCGGTTGGCTGGCCTCGTTCATGGCCAAGTCGTCGCATGACTGGCCGGGGCAATCCGGCCACCTGCACACTTCGTTACAGGACCGCAAGACCGGCAAGGGCGTGTTTCGCGACGACAGCAAGCCGCATGGCATGTCCGACATCATGCGCTGGTTCGTCGGCGGCCAGCAGGCGCTGATGCCGGAAATCCTGGCGATGGTGGCCTGTACGGTGAACAGCTACACACGACTGATCCCCGGATTCTGGGCGCCGACCGACTCCGCCTGGTCGGTCGACAACCGCACCACGGCGCTGCGCGTCATCGAGGGTTCGGAAAAGTCGCAGCGGGTTGAATACCGCGTCGCCGCGGCCGACATCAATCCCTACATCGCCATGGCGGCGGCGATCGGCTCGGGGCTTTGGGGCATCGAGCATCGTGTCGAGCCCGGCGCGGCGCTGACGGGCAACGCCTACGAAGTGAAGCTGCCGGACGAGCGCGCGCTGCCTCGCACCTTGTGGGATGCCGCGCAGCGCTTGAAGGCGTCGCAGCCGGCGCGCGCGCTGTTCGGCGATGCCTTCGTCGGACACTACGCCGCGTCGCGCGAGTGGGAAGAGCGCGAATTCCGCCGCGCCATTACCGACTGGGAAATGCAGCGCTACTTCGAAATCATCTGAGCCGGGCGCATCATCATCCCGGCGTCCGTTCTCTCCTGTCGTTCTGGACCTCATCCTCATGTCCGACGTTGTCTGCATCTCTCCCATCGATGGCAGTGAAGTCGCGCGCCGTCCTTCCGCCAGCGCCGCGGCCATCGACTCCGCGTTGCAGGCGGCGCGGCGCGCGCAAAGAGAATGGGCGCAAGTGCCGCTCGCCATACGCATGGAGAAGATGACAGCCTTCGTCGATGCGATGCTGGCGATGAACCAGGAAGTCGTGCCGGAGATCGCCTGGCAGATGGGCCGCCCGGTGAAATGGGGCGGCGAGTTCCGGCCGTTCGAGGAGCGCGCGCGGCACATGATCGCGATCGCGCCGGATGCGCTCAAGCCGCACGTACCCAAGCCCGTCGAAGGCTTCACGCGCTTCATCGACAAGACGCCGGCCGGCGTCGTGCTCGTCATCGCACCGTGGAATTACCCGTATCTCACCGCGGTCAACAGCGTTGTGCCGGCGCTGATCGCCGGCAATGCGGTGATCCTCAAGCACGCGGCGCAGACGATCCTGGTGGGCGAGCGTTTCGATAAGGCGATGCAGGCCGCCGATCTGCCGGCCGGACTGTTCGCCAATCTCGTGCTCACGCATGACGACACCGCGCGTATTCTCGCCAGCGCTGCGGTCGATCACGCCAATTTCACCGGCTCGGTCGCCGGCGGCCGGGCCATCGAACGCGCCGCAGCCGGGACCTTCACGACGCTCGGCCTCGAGCTCGGCGGCAAGGATCCCGCCTATGTGCGCGCCGATGCCAATCTCAAGCACGCCGTCGAGAACCTGGTCGATGGCGCGTTCTTCAACTCCGGTCAATGCTGCTGCGGCATCGAGCGCATCTATGTCCACGAAACGCTCTATGACGACTTCGCCGCCGGCTTCGTCGAACTGACTAGCACCTACAAGCTCGGCAATCCGCTCGATGAGACGACCACGCTCGGGCCGATGGCGACATTGCGCGGCGCCGAGGTCGTGCGCCGTCAGATCAGGGACGCCGTCGCCAAAGGCGCGCGCAGCCATATCGATCCGAAACTGTTCGCCGCCGACGACGGCCGCGGCACCTATGTGATGCCGCAGGTGCTGACGAACGTCGATCACACCATGGAGCTGATGACGGTCGAGAACTTCGGCCCGGTCGTCGGCATCATGAAAGTGTCGGGCGACGACGAGGCGATCCGGCTGATGAACGACAGCGCCTATGGCCTGACCGCGGCGATCTGGACCTCCGATGAGCAAGCCGCGCTGACGATCGGACGCCAAATCGAGACCGGCACCGTGTTCATGAACCGCTGCGACTATCTCGATCCGGCGCTGGCCTGGACCGGCGTCAAGGATACCGGCCGCGGCGTCAGCCTGTCGGAGATCGGCTACGACATGCTCACCCGCGCCAAGAGTTACCACCTCCGGACCTTGTCCTGAGCGATCACCTCACATCGCCCCTCTCACCTGAGCCCCCCATGTCCACCTCCCCGACTTCCAACTGGAATTACCCGACCGCCGTGCGCTTCGGCGCCGGCCGTATCAAGGAGCTGCCGCGCATCTGCAACGAACTCGGCTTTGCCAGGCCGCTGCTGGTCACCGACCCGTTCCTCGCCGCGCAGCCGATGACGCAGGCCGTCGTCGATGCGCTACGCGGCGCCGGCCTCGGCGTCGGCGTGTTCTCCGATGTCAGGTCGAATCCGAACGACGCCAATGTCGAGGCCGGCCTCAAGGTGCTCAAGGCCGGCAAGCATGACAGCGTCATCGCCTTCGGCGGCGGCTCGGCGCTCGACGCCGGCAAGGTCATCGCCTTCATGGCCGGCCAGACGCGGCCGATGTGGGATTTCGAGGACATCGGCGATTTCTGGACACGCGCCGATCCCAAGGGCATCGCGCCGGTCATCGCCGTGCCGACTACCGCGGGCACCGGCTCGGAAGTCGGCCGCGCCGGCGTCATCACGCAAGCGGCGACGCATTCGAAGAAGGTGATCTTCCATCCCGGCATGATGCCGAAGGTGACGATCTGCGATCCTGAACTCACCGCCGGCATGCCGCCGAAGATCACCGCCGGCACCGGCATGGACGCGCTGGCGCATTGCCTCGAGGCCTATTGCGCGCCGTCCTATCATCCGATGGCCGACGGCATCGCCGTCGAAGGCATGCGCCTCGTCAAGGAGTACCTGCCGCGCGCCTACAGCAACGGCGGCGACCTCGAAGCCCGCGCGCACATGATGTCGGCCGCGGCGATGGGCGCCACCGCGTTCCAGAAAGGGCTCGGCGCCATTCACGCGCTGTCGCATCCGGTCGGCGCGCTGTACGACACGCACCACGGCATGACCAATGCCGTGTTCATGCCCTACGTGCTGGTGTTCAACCGCGCGGCCATCGACAGCAGAATCGCGCGGCTGGCCGCCTATCTCGGCCTTGCGCCGAGCTTCGACGCCTTCCTCGCCTGGGTCATGGAGCTGCGGCGCGAACTCGCCGTTCCGCACACGCTCAAGGAATTCGGCGTCGACGATTCGAAGTTCAAGCTGGTGGCGAAGATGGCGCCCGACGATCCGACCGCCGGCGGCAACCCCGTGCCCGTCACGGAGGCCGCGGCGCGCGCGCTGCTCGACAAGGCCTATCGCGGCGAGGTGTGAGGCGACGCGCTAGCGCCTGCTCTGCCGGCCGAGCAGCTGCGCCAGCGCCAGCAGAACGCTGGTGACTACGATCATCATGGTCGAGATCGCGGCGATGGTCGGATCGATCTGATCGCGCAAGGCCGCGAACATGTTGCGTGTCAGCGTCGAGTTCTCGCCGCCCGAAACGAACAACGAGACGATGACCTCGTCGAACGACGTCAGGAACGACAGCACGGCGGCCGTCAGGATCGCGAACTTGATCTGCGGCAACACCACCATGAAGAACGCCTCGATACGCGAGGCGCCGAGGCTGCGCGCCACGCGCTCCTGGTTCATGTCGAAGCTCTTGAGCGCCGAGGTCACGATCATGATGACGATCGGGATCGCCAGGATGCTGTGCGCCAGCACCACGCCGATCAGCGAATTCACCATCTTCAGCTTCACATAGGCATAGAAGATGGCGGTGCCGACGAGGATGACCGGAATGACGATCGGCGTGATCAGCAGTAGCGAGACCAGCCGCGCCGTCGCCAGCTCGGCGTTATAGAGGCCGTAGGCGGCGACGGTGCCGAGCGGCGTCGCCACCATGACGGTCAACGCCGCCGCCTTGAACGAGGTCGCCGTCGCCTGCATCCACGAGCGCGAACTGAAATAGGTCTCGTACCAGCGCAGCGACAGGCTGCGCGGCGGAAACTCGAGATACTGCGATTCCGAGAACGACATCGGGATGACGATGAGCGTCGGCACGATCAGGAATGCAAACAGCAGCGCCGCCAGCGCATAGAGCCACAGCCGCGAGCGGTGCGTGATCTGCGTGTCGGTCGCGGGCCGGTCGAGCCATCCCATGGTCAGTGCCCCGCCCCGAACAGCGACAGGCCTTTGGCCATACGCGAGGCAATCCACAGCAGCAGAAAGGTCAGCACCAGCAGCACCGCGCCGAGCGCGCTCGCCGAACCCCAGTTGAGGAAGGTGTCGATATCCGTGGCGATGCGGCTCGACACCATGATCACCCGGCCGCCGCCGAGCACTTCCGGCGTGACGTAGAAGCCGAGGCACAAAATGAAGACGATCAGCACGCCGCCGGTCAGTCCCGGCAGCGACAGCGGCAGGAACACCTGCCAGAAGCTCTGCACCGGACCGGCGCCGAGGTTGGCGGCGGCCTGCAGCAGCGTGCGGTCGATCGTGCGCATGCTACCATAGAGCGGCAGCACGATGAACGGCAGCATGATGTGAACCATGCCGATCAAGGTGCCGGACAGGTTATTGACCAGCGGCAGCGGCTCCGACCACAGGCCGAGCTGCATGCCCCAGGTGTTGATCAGGCCGGTTCGTTGCAACAGCACCAGCCAGGCGTAGGTACGCACCAGCAGCGATGTCCAGAACGGCAGCAGCACCATGATCATGCACAGATTGGCGGCTCTTGTCGGCAACTGCGACATGAAATAGGCGAGCGGATAGCCGAGAACGGCGCAGATGCCGGTGGTGAGCAGGCTCACCTTGAACGTCGTCCAGAAGATTCGCACGTACGAGGGTTGCTCGATCAGCCGCTGATAGTTGACCAACGTCGCCTCGCCGCCGTCCGTATAGAACGACATGTAGAACAGCCAGCCGACCGGCACGAGCAGGCACACGACCACCAGCAGCAGCGCCGGCGCGGCGAGCGACAACATCAGCCAGCGCTCGATCAGCCGGTCCTTGTTCAGGGCGGCGGCGTGGTCGTTGCCGAGCGAAGTCTGTGCGGGGACCGTCGCGCTCATGGCCGGCTCAGCCTCCGTCCGGCAGCAGCGTCGTATCCGCGATGGCGAGGCCGAGCGTGATGGAGCCGCCGTCCGCCGGCAGCGATTTGAGGCCGGCGCTATTGGCCGGCACGCGCAGCGTCACGATATCGCCGCCGCCGAGGTCGATCTCGATGCGCATCGTGTCGCCCTGGAACACGCGGCCGACAATGCGGCCGCCGAAGCAGTTCATGCCGTCTTGTGCGCCATCGACGATCTGGAGCTGCTCTGGCCGGATCATCATGAGACAACGGCCATCGCGCAACGGCGCGCCGTCGGCCTTGATGACCGCGTCGCGATAGCGGCAGACGCCGGCCGCCATCGTGACGTCGAGGAACGTCGACTCGCCGATGAACTCAGCGACAAAACGGCTGCTCGGCTTCGAGTAGATGCGCTGTGGCGTGTCGAGCTGCGCCAGCTTGCCCTTGTCGATCACCGCGATGCGGTCGGACATGGTCAGCGCCTCGCGCTGATCGTGCGTCACATAGATCGTGGTGGTGCCGAGCTTCTCATGCAGGCGGCGCAGTTCGAGCTGCATCAGCTCGCGCAGCTGCTTGTCGAGCGCCGAGAGCGGCTCGTCCATCAGGATGATGCGCGGCTCGAACACGAGCGCGCGCGCAAGCGCGACGCGCTGACGCTGGCCGCCCGACAGTTCGTGGATGCCGCGGGCGCCGTAGCCGCCGAGCTGCACCATTTCGAGCGCCGCCTCGACGCGCCTTGCCGACTCGGCCGCGCCGACTTTGCGCAGCCGTAGCGGAAAGGCGATGTTGGCCGCGACATTCATGTGCGGAAACAGCGCGTAGTTCTGGAACACCATGCCGAGATCGCGCTTCTGCGGCGCGAGGCGGATCACCTCCTGGGTGCCGAACAGGATGCTGCCGGAATCCGGGCGGGTGAAGCCCGCGAGCACCATCAGCAAGGTGGTCTTGCCCGAGCCCGACGGGCCGAGCAGCGTCAGAAACTCACCGGCCTGAACGTGCAGATCGACCCGATCGAGCACGGCGACAGCCCCGTAGGATTTGGAGACCTGCCGGACGTGAATGTCGAGTGCCGATGCGGATGCCATATAGCCGGAGACTGTCGCTTGTTATGAGGCCAATGGCCGGGGCGCGCATTGCTTCGCGTCCCGGCCGGTGTGCGTTACTCGGTCAACATGTTCTGGTAGGCGGCGGCGGCCTTTTCTTCGTTCTTGATATACCAGTCGAGATCGATCGAGAGCTGGTTCTTCACGTTGTCGGGATGCGACGGCAGCTTCTTGGCATAGCCCGCTTCGATCGCGCCGATCTCATAGGCCTTCTTGTTGGTCGGGCCGTAGGTGATGTACTTGGTGAAGTCCGCCTGATATTGCGGCTTGGAGATTTCGCTCAGGAACTTCATCGCCAGATCCTTGTGCGGCGCGCCCTTCGGGATGGCGTAGCAGTCGTAGTCGAGCAGCGCCTGGTTGAAGGTGTAGGCGACCTTGGCGCCGTCCTTGGCCACCACGTCGAAGCGGCCGTTCCAGCCGGTGATCATATCGACTTCGCCATCCTTCATGAGCTGCGCGTGCTGGGCGCCCGACGACCACCATACGCTGATATGCGGCTTGAGCTCCTTGATCTTCTTGATCGCACGCTCGATGCCGCCCGGCGCCGACAACACCTCATAGACCTTGTCGGCGGGCACGCCATCGGCCATCAGCGCCGGCTCGAGCGCCCCGGCGACGCCTTTGCGGTACGAGCGCTTGCCCGGGAATTTCTTGACGTCCCAGAAGTCGGCCCAAGACTTCGGCGGGTTGTCGCCATAGGTCTTGGTGTTCCAGGCCATCACGGTCGAGAACACGTCGCCGCCAACGCAGTAGTCCTGAGCGGTGTTCGGCACGAAGTTCGAGCGGTCGATGACGTTATAGTCGAGCTTCTCGAGGAAGCCGCCGGCGCCGGCGCGCGCCGCGCTGCCAGAGCCGCTCGCCACCACGTCCCACGTCACCGCGCCGGCCTTCACCTTGACGACCGCGTCGGAAATGCTGGTGTAGGTTTCTTCCTTGATCTTGATGCCGAGCGCCTTGGCCGCCGGCTGGAACAGCGCCTTGCTCTGGCCTTCCTGATAGGCGCCGCCGAAGGACACGATGGTCAATTCCTGCGCACCCGCGGTCGCGCCAACCAGGCCGACAGCGCCGAGAATGGCAAGTGATGCGATGGCTAGTTTGGATCGATTGCGCTTCATTCTGAGCTCCTCACCCTGGTCATGAATGTCAGCCTGGGTCTTCAGGGGCGACTTTTTTGTTTGCTCTTATCGCCGATCCTAAACCCGTACCGTATCGGTCCGTATTCCCCAGCGGGACAGAAGAGCCAGTCTGGAAATAGGAGGGGTCCACTCCCCGGTCGGCCACTGGCGGGCCCCAGATCCGCTCAGTTGCGTCCATCGCGCCAGCGATAATACAGGATTGAAGGCGCCAGAAACCAAGGGTTTCCCGTGTAGAACGGCCGCGTCTGGAAGCTCAGGCCGTCGAGCGCCGTGCGCCCCTCGGCGAGGCCCAGCACTTTCTGGCCGACCCGCATGCCGAAATAGCTCGCCGTGCCGACCCCGGCGCCGCAATAGCCCATGGCGTAGTACATGCCGTCGCGCTGGCCGACATGCATGAGTTCGTCGAAGGTGTAGGCGATGAAGCCGCACCAGGAGTGGCTGATCTTTTTCGCCGCAAGCTGCGGAAAGATCGCCGCCATGTCGGCGTGCAGCTTGGGGCCGCTGAGTGTCGGGTCGGTTTCGTTCAACGACACGCGGCCGCCAAACAGGATGCGCCGGCGATCCGGCGACGCGCGGTAGTAGTAGATGACGCGGCGCGTATCGCTGACGATGCGGTTCTGCGGGATCAGTTCATCGACCAGCGCGCGATCGAGCAATTCGGTGGCGATCATGTAGCTGCCGATCGGGATCACGCGGCGTTTCAGCCAGGGCGTCAGGTCGCCGGTATAGCCGTTGGTGGCGACGACGACGTCCCGCGCGTCGATGGTCCCGCGCGCGGTCCTGACGATGAACCGCTCGCCGCTGCGCTCGACCGACAACGCCGGACAATATCCGACGATCTCGGCGCCGGCGGCCATGGCGAGATCGAGCAGGCCCTGGTGATAGCGAGCCGGATCGACCGAAGCGTGCTGCTCATAGACGGCACCGCCGAAATAGCCATCGGAGCCGATCTCGCGCCGCTGCTCGCTGCGCGGCACCATGTGGGCGCCAACTTCGAGGCCCTTGGGCTGGTTTTTCACCCGCGCGGCCAATGCCTCGTATTGCGCGGCATTGTGCGCGGCGTGGAAGCGGCCGACGACGTTGAAATCGCAGTCGAGGCCGTTGTCGCGAATGAAATCGGCCATGAAGCGCAGCGAGTTCTGTCCGTCCTTGAGGATGTCGAAGGCGCGCTGGGCGCCATGGCGCCGCGCCAGCATCTCATAGGACGGCTTGATGCTGGTGGAGACCTGCCCGCCGTTGCGGGTGCTGCAGCCGAAGCCGGCGGCCTCGGCATCGAGCACGACGGTGTGGCGGCCGCCGCGCGCCGTCTGGATGGCGGCGTGCAGGCCGGTATAGCCGGAGCCGATGACGACGACGTCGGCCCGCGATGGCGGCGTCCTGGTCTCGAGCGCCGGCCGCGGCACCTGGTCCCACCAGTACGGCGCCGGTTTGAAGTCGTCGGTGAAGAGTGCTGCGTTCACGTCGCCGGTCCCGTTGTCGTCAGATGCGCGCGACGACGCTTTTCATTTTGCAGTAGCTGCGCAGGCCCGCCATGCCTTTTTCCCGGCCGAAGCCGGACTTGCGGTTGCCGCCGAAGGGCACCTCGATACCACCGGCGAACCATTCGTTGATGAACACCTGCCCGGCATCGACATCGCGGGCAAAGCGCAGGGCCTGGGTGATGTTCTGCGAATAGATGCCGGCGACGAGCGCGTAAGACGTGGCATTCGCCGCCGCGAGCGCCTCGTCCGGCCCATCGACGATCTGCACCACCAGTACCGGACCGAAGATCTCTTCCTGCACAACCGGATCGTCCGGCCCCTGCGCTTCGATGATCGTCGGCTCGTAGAACCAGCCGCCCCCGGTCGCGTCCGATTTCGCCACGGCGCCGCCCACATAGACGCGGTTACCCGCGGCGACGGCGCGTCGAACATGGGCATCGATGGTCTCGAGCTGCCGCGGCGAATTGACCGGGCCGAGATCGGGATTGGTCAGGCCGTGACCGAGCCGGAAGCCTTTGACCCGCGTCGTCAGCCGGCCGAGAAACGGCACGGCGATGGAGCGGTCGAGAATGAGCCGGGAGCCTGCCGAGCAGATCTGCCCGGCATTCTCGTAGATCGCCTCGATGACGCCATTGAGGGCGGCGTCCATATCGCAGTCCGCCAGGACCACCAGCGGCGATTTGCCGCCGAGTTCGAGCACCAGACGCGTCACGTTGTCGGCGGCCCCGCGCATGACCGCGCTGCCGGTCGCGACCGAGCCGGTGAAGGTGATGTGATTGATGCCCGGATGGGCGACCAGCGGCGCGCCGACGGCGGCGCCGACGCCGGTGACGACGTTGAGCACGCCATCGGGCAGCCCCGCCGCCGACAGAAGTTCGGCGAGCATCAGGGCGGTGAATGGGGTCTGCTCGGCGGGCTTGGCGACGACGGTGCAGCCGGCCGCCAGAGCCGGCGCGATGCCCCGGGCCGCGGTCGACAGCGGGTAATTCCACGGGATGATCTGGGCGGCGACGCCGACCGGCTCCTCGGTAGTGAAGCCGACATACTGACGGCCGAGCGGCAGGCTGTCGCCGTGCAGCTTGTCGGCGGCGCCGGCGTAGTATTCGAAGGCGCGTGTGACCCCGCGCAGATCACCCTCAGCCTCGCTGAGGCGCTTGCCGCTGTCCAGGCTCTCGACGACCGCGAAACGGCCGGCGCGCTCGCGCAGCAGCGCGGCGGCCTCGGCGAGGATACGGCCGCGCGCGGCCGGGCCCATCTGCCGCCAAGGACCACTGAGCGCTTTCCGCGCGGCAGTAACCGCCGCGTCGACGTCGACGGCGTCGCCGGCTGCAAAACTAGCGAAAGGCCGCCCCCGGCCGGGGTCGAAGCTCTCCATCGTGTTGCCAGACTGCGCCGGGACGAAGCGGCCGCCGATGAAATGGCCTTGCGGCAGCCCCTTGAGCGTGCCGGTCGACAGAACTTCCGCGACCAGGGCGTCGGCTGAACCGCTCATGGCAATTCACTCATCCGGTAATCAGCGGCCTCCAGCCAGGCCGGGTTGATCTCGACGCCCCAGCCGGGCCCGGCGGGGATATCGACCATGCCGTCCTTGGCCTGCAGCGGATTGAGGAGCAGCCCTTCCTCCCACGGATAGTAGTCCAGGCCCTCGATGGAGAACTCGACATAGGGCCCGGCATTCGGGATCGCGCCCATGATGTGAAGGGTGAAGGCCGTGACCAGCGATTGATTGGCCGAATGCGGCGTGACGGGCAGTCCCGCGGCCCCGGCCCAGCGCGCAACCTTCAGCATCCGCGAAACGCCGCCAAGATAACAGACATCCGGCTGCACGACATCGACGACCTTGTTGTCGATGATGTAACGCCACAAAGTCAGATCGCAGTCCTGTTCGCCGCCGGTGACGTCGAGGGTGAGCGCAGCCCTGACCTCGGCGGTCCACTTGTGCTCCCAGTAGGGGCACGGCTCCTCGAAATGGACGACGCCGTAATCCTGGAGCATGCGGCCGACTTCGATGGCCTTGCCCGCCGTATAGGCGCTGTTGCCGTCGACCAGGAGCGTCGCCTTGTCGCCGAGGGCGGCACGCACCTGCGGCACGATTGCATCGGTGCGGCCCGGCCATTCGTCGATATCGTGGCCGCATTCCTTGCCGACGCGAAACTTGAACGCGGTGTACCCGAACTCGCCCTGCAGCCGCTTGAGGCGCTCCGCCTCGGCCTCGGGCGTGATCTCGCCACGCTTCATGCTTGACGCATAAACGGGAAACGGTCGTGGTTTGCCGCCCAGGAGTTCGCAAACACTTTTCTTCTCAGAGCGGCCGCGCAGATCCCAAAGCGCGGTGTCGAGCCCCGTCAGCGCGCGAAACAGATAAGAGCCCGGAAACTTATGCTCGCGCTCCGGGATGGTTTCGACCAGAGCATCGATGTCGAAGGCGTCGGCGCCGAGCGAATACGGCGCGATCTGGCGATGAAACACCGCGGCGGTGATGTCGGCATTGTAGGGCGAGAACTGCCCCCAGCCCTGCTCACCACTCTCCGTTGTCACCCGAACGAAGCCGATATGCTGGGTGGAAAAGGTCTCGAGCTTCGTGATCTTCATGGGCTTCGCCATTCAGTTCCGGCGGCGGAAGCGACGCAGTGAATGCGTTGTTTATCCGTCGTGCCGGTTTTTTAGAGTTGAAATGGTCTGCTCTTAAGGTCCATTCTGACCGAATAAGAAGGCCACTCCGCCCTCGGGCGGGGTAATTGGTCGGTCGCGGATCGTACAGCGCGGGGAAAATACGGTGGTTAAGCGGGCGGGAGGCGCATTACTGCAGTCAATCGCCATCGATCGCGAGGCTTCGCACGGCCTGAGCGTTCAGATTTGCGCCCATTTGCGCGAGTTCATCATGTCAGGTTCGCTCGAGGCAGGCGGGCGCCTGCCCTCGACGCGGACGCTAGCCAACGAATTGAAGGTCGCGCGCGCCACCATCGTCGAATGCTTCGACCAGCTTGCTGCCGAAGGCCTGATCGAATCCCGCGTCGGCGCCGGTACATATGTAAGCCAGGTATTGAGGACCGAGCGCCCGCCCGTCACGCCGCAGAAGCCGGCCGTGTCGGAAAAGAGTGCGCGGCTGGCTCAGTCGATGGCATCGGCATCGAGCCGTTTCGTGCCGCGCCTGGTCCACGAGCCACGGTCGTTCACAACGGCAATCCCTGCCTATGATGCGTTCCCGATGGCGCAGTGGGCGCGCCTCTCCGGCAAGCACTGGCGCGAGGCACGCAAAGACGTGCTCGGTTATCCCGAACCGCACGGCCACGACTTGTTGCGCAAGGCCATCGCCGGTCATCTGCGCACCAACCGCGGCATTCGCTGCGACTGGCAGCAGATTTTCATCGTGGCCGGCGCGCAGCAGGCGTTTCAGCTTATCGCTTCGACGCTCATCGATCCCGGCGACAAGGTCTGGTTCGAGGACCCCGGCGCCATCGGCGCCCGGAACAGTTTCGTTGTCTCCGGCGCCGATCTGGTGCCGGTGCGCGTCGATGACGATGGCCTCGATGTCGACGACGCGCTGCGCAAGGCGCCCGACTTCCGGCTCGCCTTCGTAACGCCGTCGCATCAGCAGCCGCTCGGCGTCAGCATGGCGCTGGAGCGGCGCTTCGCCCTGCTCGCGGCCGCCGAGCAACGCGGCGCCTGGATCATCGAGGACGACTGGGACGGCGAGTTCTGCTTCTCCGGCCTGCCGATGCCGACACTGCAAAGCATGGATCAGGCCGGCCGCATCATTTATGTCGGCTCGTTCTCGAAATCGCTGTTCCCGTCACTGCGCCTGGGCTTCATCCTCGCGCCGCCGGCGCTGACCGAGCATTTCCGGACCAGCCTCGAAGCGTTCCTGCCCGGCGTGCCGACCGCAATCCAGGCGATCGTTGCCGACTTCATCGTCGAAGGCCATTTCGCCACGCATATCCGCCGCATGCGCAAGACTTATCACGAGCGCTACCTGACCCTTTATCAGGGCGTGCAGAAGCATCTCGGTGAAGTTCTGGACATCAGGCCGGCGACCACCGGCATGCATACGGTGGCCTACCTCGCACCGGGCCTCAACGCCGAGGCGATCGCCCGGCGCGCTGCAGAGCGCGGCATCACGTTGACGCCGATCAGACGCTTCTGCATTGCGCCCAATGACCGGCAAGGGTTTGCCCTCGGCTTCAGCGGCTTCTCACCGGCGCAGATCGAGGCTGGCATCGCAACTCTCAAGGATCTCTTTGCCGACCTCAGGCCGGCCACTTGCGCGAAGTCGGCGTGACGTCCTCTCGGGCACTGGTCCGACTTTAAGGCGAGAATGGACCTCTGCAGCGGCGGCGAATTTGCCTAAAGTCCCGGCGCACGACAGAGGGATGCCGGTTGGATTCGTTTGACACCATCATCATTGGCGCGGGTTCAGCGGGCTGTGTGGTTGCCGGCGAGCTGGCGGCCGCCGGCAATCGCAAGATTCTGGTACTCGAGGCCGGCCCGAGCGATCGAAGCCCGTGGCTGCATCTGCCGATCGGCTACGGCAAGATGTTTTATAATCCCGCCGTCAACTGGATGTACGAGACCGAGCCGGAGCCGGGGCTCGCCAACCGCCGCATCTATCAGCCGCGCGGCAAGGTCGTCGGCGGCTCGAGCGCCATCAATGCCATGGTCTACTCGCGCGGCCAGGCCGAGGATTACGATGGCTGGGAAGCGCTCGGCAATCGCGGCTGGGGCTGGTCCGACGTTTTACGCCTCTATCGCCGCATCGAGGACCATGACCTCGGCGCCTCGCAATGGCACGGCGCCGGCGGTCCGCTGCATGTCACCCACATCGCCAGCACCGCGCATCCGCTTACGGCGCTGTTCATCAAGGCCGGCATGGAGGCGGGCCTCGCGTTCAATCCTGATCTCAACGGCGCGACGACCGAAGGCGTCGGGACCTACCAGATCACGACGCGCGGCGGCATCCGCGAATCCGCGGCGCGTGCCTTCCTGCGTCCCGCCTTGCGCACGGGACGGGTGCGCGTCGAAGCCGAAACATTGGTGACGCGCATCCTGTTCGACGGCCGTCGCGCGGTAGGCGTCGAATGCCGTCAGCATGGTGAAGTGAAGACCTATCGCGCCAACGCCGAGATCATTCTCTGCGGCGGCGCGTTCAACTCGCCCCAGTTGCTGCAACTCTCCGGTATCGGTCCCGGCCGCTTGCTGAACCAGTACGGCATCAATGTCCTGGTCGACAGCCCCGCCGTCGGCCGGAATTTCCAGGACCATCTCTGCTACGACCATGTTTACAAATCGACGAGACCAAGCCTGAACGACGATCTGCTGCCGCTTCTCGGAAAGCTGCGCGTCGGACTGTCCTACCTGCTGGCGCGGCGCGGCCCGCTCGCGCTGAGCGTCAACCAGGGCGGCGGATTCTACCGTTCAAGGCCGGACGTGACGCGGCCCGATATCCAGCTCTATTTCTCGCCCCTGAGCTACACCAAGGCACCGCCGCGCGTGCGCGCGCTGATGAAGCCCGACCCGTTCTCGGGCTTCTCAACCAGTGTGTCGCCGTGCCGTCCCAAGAGTCGTGGCCATGTCGCCATCCGTTCGGCCGATCCGACCGTCCCGCCGGCGATCGCGCCAAACTATCTGTCGCATCCGGACGACATCGACACCCTGCTCGCGGGAGCGCGTTTTCTCTGCACACTGGCGCGCACACCGACTTTCAACGATCTCGTCAAGCAAGAGCTGTCACCCGGCGCGGCCCGGCATTCCGATGCCGATCTCCTCGACGATATCCGGCAGCACGCCTATTCGGTGTTTCACCCGAGCGGCACTTGCCGCATGGGCGTCGATCCAGCAGGCTGCGTGGTCGACCCGGCGCTGCGCGTCCACGGCATCGGCGGCCTGCGCGTCGCCGATGCCTCGATCTTTCCGACTGTACCGTCAGGCAACACCAATGCGCCGGCGATGATGGTCGGCGCGAAGGCGGCCGAACTGATCTCCGACGGCTGACCGCGAGAGCGTGCAAATCGCGAATCAGCTTATGAGGCCGTTAATCGCCAGCCCTCTCGCAAACGGAAGCTTTGGGCCACAATCGGAAACGCCGACTTTCAACAAAAAAAAAGAAGTGGCCGCGCCAATCAGCAATCGTGTTTTTGGCGACTGGTCCTACGTGTCTGCGTACCTGTCTCAACTGACTATTCGAAGATGTAGGCTCTTGCTTCCTCCATCTGAGAGACATTGGCCTGAAGATTCTTTTGTATTTCCGACAGATACTCGAGCAATTGCTTTATTTCGGCGGGTGTCAGGCCACTTGAAGCGACCGCCACAACATCCTTGGCCAGCGGGATGAGATCGTTCCGCAGGCGAGAGCCCTTGGCAGTCAAATGAACGTGGATCCTGCGGCGGTCCGTCTTGTCGCGCACCCGGCGAACCAGACCGGACTTTTCCATATTGAGTATGGCATTCATCGTCGTCGGCTCCATGGTGCCGACTCGACGCGACAGTTCGCGCTGGGTCAGTCCATCTTCGCTCCAGAGCACACGGAGAAAGTACCACATACCGAGACTGATGCCGAAGGGCTCGACTTTCAGCTGGAGGAAGCGTTGCAACGCCCGATGAGTGGATCGGATTTGATATCCGATACTATCGGCTATTGGAAAATCCGCGTCGTTGCGCCGTAGTGTCGAAGATCGCGATCGAGCCCGCTTTTTCAGATTCTTCTTTGCCTGCACAGTTGCCCTTTCATAGTTGCGGCCGTTCCAATCGCGCTATTTGGCTCGCGCGACTGTCAGACCGGCCGACGATTCCAACACGACGCCGGGCAGTTCCCGGCCCAAGAGCGGCCTTGGGCCGCCCCGAGGCCACATTTCTGGCAGTCTACCACCAGGCGGGCGAAATTGGTTCAGACTTTGAAGCGGCATCGCGCGGCCACGTCCGCCGCCTCAGTTTCCGTCGGGCGCAGGCTAACTCCGTCGGTCCAAGGGTTGAAAATTATACTTAGTCTGCTAAGTATTGCGCGTCTACACCGGATATGCCGATGACCGATGCCGAGCGGAGCGCGAAGACAATATCGCTTCTGGTTGCCCGCAAGCAGGCGGTCGCACTCGACACGTTTCTGTTCGAGCTGAAGTCCCCAACGGGTGACGATCTACCGTCCTTTACGCCGGGCTCTCACATTACCGCAAAGCCCCCAAGCGGACAGTCGCGCCGCTACTCGCTCTGCAATGCACCGCACGAGCGTGACCGTTATCTGATTGCCGTTAAGAAGGAGACGACGGGCCGAGGCGGCTCCATCAGCATGACAACCCAGGTGCACGAGGGTGACACCATTGAAGTCGAGCCCCCGGTTAACGAATTCGGAAACTCGCGGACGACACCCGCGACGACGATATTCATTGCCGGCGGCATCGGCATCACACCGATCAGATCGATGATCCTGCATCTCCTGCAGCAGGAAAATCGTGATTTCAGGCTCTACTATTTCACGCGAACCCCGGAGTTGATGGCCTTTCGCGACGAGTTCCTCGGACCAGGATATGCCGACAAGGTCGTCCTCCATCATGACAATGGCGATCCGGAGCAGGTCTACGATCTGTGGCCAATACTGGAAAACCAGAATGGCGCGCACCTCTACTGCTGTGGCCCGAAAGGATTGATGGACTCCGTGCGCGACATGACCGGGCACTGGTCGGATTCGTCTGTTCACTTCGAAGACTTTATCGGCGCAACTGCCGCAAAGGCGACCGATACTCCGTTCGAGGTCATCCTTGAGAAGTCGAACTCGCGCTACGAGGTGCCCGTGGGCGTGTCGATTCTCGACACCCTGCGCAATCACGGTCACATCGTTCCTAGTTCGTGCGAAAGCGGCACCTGTGGCACCTGTCGGACACGGCTGATCGCCGGGGAACCGGATCACCGCGATCTGGTGCTATCCGAAAAGGAAAAGAAGAACGAAATCATGATCTGTGTTTCGCGGGCAAAATCCCCTTCCCTGACACTCGATCTCTGATGCACCATGGCAACTCTGGGTCCATTGAAGTTGGGTGTCATCGGCCTCGGCCGAGCATTTACCCTCATGCTCCCGACGTTTGTCGGACATCCGAAACTGCGGCTGACGGCCGCCAGCGACCCACGAAAAGAGGCGGTTGACCGCTTTTCCACCGAGTTCCAGGCCAAGGGCTTTGAGTCGCCCGAAGCGCTTTGCGCAGACGCGGACATCGACACCGTCTACATCGCGTCGCCTCACCAGTTTCACGTCGAACATGTGAAGCTTGCCGCCGCGCATGGAAAGCACATCCTGGTCGAGAAGCCGATGGCGCTTTCCGTTGACGCTTGTCTTGTCATGATCGCGGCGGCGCGCGACGCCGGCGTCCAACTGCTCGTCGGACACAGTCACAGCTACGACCTGCCTTATCTGCGCGCGCGGGAGATGATTTCGTCAGGCCGGTACGGCCGGGTGCGGATGATCACCGCCGTGAATTTTACCGACTTTCTGTACCGGCCGCGTCGGCCCGAGGAGCTCAGCACCGAGCTCGGCGGGGGCATCGTATTCAGCCAGGCCGCCCACCAGATCGATGTGGTCCGCCTCCTGGCGGCTTCGCCAGCGACCACTGTCCGCGCCTTTACCGGTAACTGGGACCCGCGCCGGGCGACGGAAGGAGCATACAGCGTACAGATGGAATTTGGTGACGGTGCTTTTGCGTCCCTCACCTACAGCGGCTACGCACACTTCGACACGGACGAGTTCAACGGATGGCGCGGCGAGCTGGGGCAAGCACGAGATGCCGGCGACTACGGCCGGGCTCGCGCCGCCTTGAAACAGGCACGCACTGTCGCCGACGAGATCGGCATGAAGAACAAGCGTGCCTACGGACCCGTCGGCACGGACGCCTTTCGTATCGACGCCGACATGGCGCACAACCATTTCGGGCTCGTCATCGTGAGCTGCGAACATGCCGATTTGAGGCCTACGCCCCAGGGAATCGCGGTATATGCCGATGAAAAGTGCTGGGTGGAGCCGATTGAACAGCCAACCGTGCCAAGGGCCGAAGTCGTCGATGAGCTTTATGAGGCCGTTGTCGACAACAAACCGCCGCTACACAGCGGTGCCTGGGGCCTCGCGACTCTGGAAGCCTGTCTTGCTGTTCTCGAGTCGGCACGAAACGGCACGACCGTCCGTTTGAAGCACCAGATCTAGGCTAGTCAGGAACTCAAATTGCCTCTCGCGGCAATCGTTGCAATAAAATCGTTCTCGGCCGCTGCCGTCGACTTGTACCGCGGCTCAGTCGTGACAAACGGCTGCCGCGCATCCGCCGGGTAATAGATCTCCAGATAGTACAAATCCGTGGAGCGATCTTTTTTTGGCTCTATGCGAATAAGTGGCACGCTTCACTTCCCTCGGGCGACGAACAGCCGGTTTCCTAAAGTGCAAACGCTTCAAGCGACGACGGGTGAAAAAGCTCTTCCGGGTCGAGGCGCCGACTCGAAAGCCCCTGCCGATGATGGGTCTCGAGAAAGGCATTGAGGGTTGCGCGATTGGGTTCGAGGCCATAGGGCCAGAAATCGTGCCCCATTAGCTGCCGGGCGCGTCGAAGACTTTCATCGAGGAGCGGCAGCGTCACTTTCGGCGCCGACGTATCTGTCAGCGCCTCGAGTGCCATGCGCTTCGACGCCTCGAACGCCTTCATCAACGATCCGGCCAGGAACGGGTAGCGTTCGGCCAGGGACCGGCGAATGCCGATCACGTGCATAATGGGAAATATCTTCGTTCTCTCGTACCAGTCCAGAGCAGCCGCGCCTGGATCGGAAAAAAGCCAGGAAATCTTCGGATGCCCGGCGTCGAACGGCGATGGCGCCCGCGGGCCGATCAGGGCGTCGATCTCGCCTTCCGCCAGCATGCGCGACAAGGTCTGCCCCGCCGGCGCTTCGCTCACGCGGATCGCAGGCGGCAGGTTGAGCGCGATTTTCTCCGCCCGGCCCGGCACTTCGTAACCACCGCGCACCCACTCAATATCGGATGGGGCTACGCCATAGTCCGACTCCAGAATGTACCGGACCCAGACGTTGGCAGTGAGTTGATATTCCGGTGTGCCAATTCGCCTGCCTCGCAAATCTTCCGCTCGCTCAATGCCTCGATCGTTGCGGATGTAAATGGCATTGTGGCGAAAGGCCCTCGACGGGAATACCGGGATGGCGATATAGGGGCAATCACCTCTCGCGAGCCGAACCACATAGCTCGACAGCGACAATTCCGTTACGTCGAAGTCTGCAAACCGGAAGGCGCGAAAGAACATTTCCTCCGGATAGAGCAACGAGAAGATCGGGTTCACGCCGTCGATCTGCACTTTCTCGGTCGCCAGCGGGCGCAGACGGTCGTAGTCGCCGAAGGCGACGGTCAATGGAATATTTGTCATGATCATCCAACCGCCGCGTGCGACATTTCGCGCTCGGTCTCATCCTCCTCCAGACCAGCAAGAAGGCTGACCTCTTCGTCCGAGGCCCCCAGTGTCCGCCAGGCAACGGTTTTTTCCACCACCCCTTGATAGGAGCAGAGCTTCGCCTGCGGCACGTGCGGCTCGATGCAACCGATGACCTCCTGCGTTTCCTGGAACCGCTTCACCGCCTCAATCATCAACCGCCGGAACTGCACAATGGCAATGTCGCTGGCCCCCAGCCTTTCCTGTGTCCGGTCGGCGATCACGCCCATCGACTCCCACATGGCGATGTCCTGGTTCGGGATGCCCTGAATGCCGGTGAAATTCCCCGATTTCATCAGCTCGCGGTCCTGCAGGTAATCATTGCTCGCGTGCCGCTTGATCGGCCGAAACTGGGCATCGACATCTTCCCCCACCGAGAGCACACAGAACCTCCTCCAGGCGTCGGTATCGATACCGACCTTGTCCTCGTCTGCCCACGCGATGAAATGAAAATAGCTGCTGTCGTTGCTGCGCGGAACGATGACGCTGGCGACGTTATACGAACTGTTCGGCGGAATGAGAGCAGTGAACGGCGCGACATAGGTCGTGATACGGACGTAGTCGTGCGTATTTGCGTTGGTGATGGGCCGCCGAATGGCGGCGTAGCGCATGCCGTAATTGGTCAGTTGCACCTGAATGCGCGGGTTCTTGTCCGTCGAGGGCCGCACCCAATGGTCGCCTTTTGCGGTGGCCTCCCCCTTCGCCGGTCGCATATCGGACGAGTGCAAACTGGACGAATGAGCCGAGTCGATTTGCCCTTCCATAATCTGCGCCCAGTTGCAGGGGAGCTCGACCTTCGCGACAGCGACACGTGTCGTCGGGTTCGGCGCCCATGGCGGGACCTCAAAAGCCGGCATTGCTTCCGGGACCCCCATATAGGTCCACACGAAACCACCGGCCTCCCGGGTCGGGTACGACACGTGCTTTGCCTTCTCCTGCAGCGCGCTGCCCTTGGGCTCGGAAGGCATGTCGACGACATTGCCTTCGGCATCGAACTTCCAGCCGTGATAGAGGCAGCGAAGGCCGCATTGCTCGTTGCGGCCGAAAGCCAGCGATGCCTTGCGGTGCGGACAAAACTCGCCAAGCAGGCCGATTTTGCCATCGCTATCGCGGAACGCCACCAGCTTCTCGCCGAAAAGCTGAACGCGAACCGGAGCTCCGTCAGGCGCGGAAACCTGCTCCGATAAAAGCGCGGGCACCCAATGACGCCGCATCAGGCGCCCCATCGGCGCCTCACCTTCCACGAGACAAAGCAGCTCATTTTCGGCGGCCGTCAACATGGCGCTCCTCCTCTTTCCGGGTCAGCTCGCGTCTTTCCTTAGCTTACTAAGTATTATACGGATGACACCCGATGACGTCTAGCTCCTGACCTGTCGAGCGGAACCGGAACGACTCGACAGCCGCTCCCGGCAATTCTATTATCACTTAGGTCGCTAAGTGTTCGGGCGTGCCATAGTCCGAACAACGCGCAAACCGGTCCAACGCCGGAAAAAGACAAGGGGAGGACGAGAAATGTTGCGGTTCCTGATGGTCGCGGCTTGTTTGGCGCTTTCGAGTGGCGCTTACGCACAAGGGCAAAACTATCAACTGACTTTGGGCGGCGCGAGCCCCGGCGGCCTCTGGTCATCGCTCGGCCTCGGACTCGACAAGGTGATGAAGGCGGCCTACCCCGGCTCCACGGTCACCTATCAGACCTCCGGCGGCGGGTTTGCCAACATTCAATTGTTGGAGAAAAACTCAGTTCAGCTCGGCATCGTCCACAACATGGAATTGCGCATCGCGCAGAATGGCGAGCCGCCATTCAAGTCAAAGATCGGCGACCTGCGCGTCATCGCCTATCTCTACAACTGGGCCCCTGTTCAGCTGCTTGTGAACAAGGACTTCGCCGAAAAATACGGCATCAAGACCTTCGAAGACCTGGCCACCAAAAAGCCGCCTATCCGCGTGGCGACGAATCGCCGGGGCAACGTGGTCAACGAACTCGTCGACCGCATGTTCAAGGCCATCAACGTCACCGACAAGGACGTTGCCAGCTGGGGTGGTAGTGTCGTTCCGGCCGCCTCCCAGGAACAGGACGACCTGATGCGCAACCGTCGCCTCGACGCGACATTCAACTCGCTGTTCGTGCGGCAGCGCTCGATCCTCGAAATGGCGAACTCGGTCAATCTCGTCATGCTGCCTGTTGGCGACGAGACCATCGCCAAGGTAGCTCAGAACGCCGGCGTCGATCGTTACGTCATCCCGGCGAAATCCTACGATTTTCAACCCGAGGACGTGCCGACCGTCTCACTCGGCGCCTTGCTTGTCGTCAACAAATCAATGTCGGATCAGGACGCCTATAACATTGCGAAGGCGCTGGTCGAACATGTCGATGAAATGCGCGGAGTCCACCCGGCCATGAAGGCCCTCAGCGCGAAATTTTTGACTGAGCAGAAGGCCGGCGAATTTCACCCCGGCGCGCTGAAGCTCTTCAAGGAGAAGGGTCTGCTCTGACCGCCCCTGCTTGAGCCCAACAAGCGGTCGCCGGCGCAACGGACCGGCGGCCGCCTTCATGTTTCACCGCAGATGTCTCCCCGGCGACGAAAGCCGCCACCACACGGCGCACACCCATGATCGTGAAGCTTCTGTTTGAAACCGGAATTAGAAGGCCTCTAAGCCCGCCGGTTCGTGCGGTCACAAAGGCATATGCGGCGATTCTGGCAGTCTGGGTTCTCTATAACGTCATCATTGCCGTCACCGATATCTTCGGAATGACGTTCATCTTTCTCGCGGCAATGTTGGCGCTGGTCTTTGTCACCTTGGCGCCGACCACCCGTTCGACGTCGATCAATCCAGGCGCGATCGACTGGACGCTGGCCGCCCTTTCGATCATTACAGGGCTGTATTTCTGGTGGAATCTGGAGACGATCGCCAATCGCATCACGCTGTTCGACGAACTCACGCCGTGGGAGTTCGGCATGGGTCTGCTCACCATCCTGCTCGTTCTGGAAGCGACGCGCCGCTCCGTCGGCGCCGGGCTGACGTTGATCGTCCTCGTTTTCATCGCTTACAACTTGTTCGGGCATCATCTGTCCGGCGAAATATCCCACGGGTACATCTCGCTGCACCATTTCGTGGACACGACCGTCTACACGACCGACTCCATCTATGGGGTGCCGGTGCGCGTCGCGGCCACCTATGCCTTTCTCTTCGTCTTGTTCGGCACCATCCTTGAACGGGCCGGTGGCGCGGACTTCTTCTATCGGATTGGCGCGCTTGTCGCCGGCCGCACGGTCGGTGGCACGGCCAAGATCGCGATCGTATCGTCGGGCGCCTACGGCATGGTCTCGGGAAGTCCGGTGTCGGATGTAGTGACCACCGGCTCCGTCACGATCCCGGCCATGGAAAATGCTGGCTACCGGTCGGACACCGCTGGCGGCATCGAGGTAGCTGCCTCGACGGGTGGCTCGATCATGCCGCCCGTCATGGGATCGGTCGCGTTCATTATGTCGGAATACACCGGCATTCCGTACAGCAAGATTGCAATTGCCGCGATCATTCCTGCGATTCTCTATTACCTCGGCGTCTTCGTGCAGGTACATTACATGTCGAAGAAGCTCGGCATGAAGAGCCTTTCCAAGGCTGACATACCGAGTTTCGTACAGGCCCTGCAACGCTGCGAGCTGTTCGTCGTCCCTCTCGCCGTCATCGTTGTGACGCTGTCCTACGGCTACGCGGCGACTTATGCGGCTGCCTTCGGCTCATTGGCCGTCTTCGTGGTCGCTCTTTTCCGCAAAGGCACGCGCATCGACTTCCTCAAGCTGTACGATGTGCTGGCTGATTCAACGATCAAGGTGATCGGCGTCACTGCCGCTTGCGCTGCGGCTGGCCTCGTCATCGGCGGCTTATCGATGACCGGTCTGGCGGCCAAATTCTCGGCGTTGATAGCCTACGCCAGTGGCGACTCCCTATTCATTTCGCTGTTCATTTCCGCCGCCGTAACGATCCTGCTTGGCATGGGCATGCCGACCCCGAGTGTCTACATTCTCGCGGCCGCACTCGTGGCGCCGGTATTGCTAAAGCTGCAGGTTTCGGTGCTGGCAGCCAACATGTTCCTCCTTTATTTCTCGGTGCTGTCGGCGAGTACGCCGCCAGTCGCCGTCGCGGCTTACGCCGCCGCTGCGATTGCACGCGCAAATCCCATCAGCATTTCTGTCGTCGCGACGAGACTCTCGGTTGCGGCCGCGATCGTTCCATTCTCATTCGGCTACAGCCCTGAGCTGTTGCTGCAAGGCGCTTGGCTCGACGTTGCCATCGCCACTGTCACCGCTATCATTGGTGTGTACCTGGTCGGGGTGGCGACCGAAGGCTACTTCAACGCGCCCCTCGGCAGGGTTCCACGGATACTGATAGGCATGGCGGGACTGTGCTTCGTCGCGCCTTCGATCCTTCTGGCCGCCGTCGGCACGGCCCTCGCCGTGCTCGGCTTTGCTCCAGCCCTGTATCCCCGCTTTGCACTGAAACGGCAGAGTTGAGCGGCAGGGCATCGCGGTTCGCGAGGCGCCTTCGATATCCTTCAAAGGACCACCAGCGATGAGTTCCGACCATAGCTATACAGGCCCGGCATCGGTCGAAATCGCCGACGAAGCCGCGCCATCGGAGGCGCCATCACCTGATTTGCTCAATGAACTGGTGGCCGCAAACCACATTCTGTTCGACCAGGGCGTCGTGGACGCGTTCGGCCACGTCGCCGTTCGCCATGACAAGCGGCCTGACCGCTTTTTCCTCGCTCGGAATATGGCGCCAGGCCAGGTCACGCGCGACGACATCGTCGAATTCACCCTCGACGGAAAGGCGGTCGATGCCGGCGGCCGAAGGGTCTATCTGGAGCGCTTCATTCATGGTCAGATTCTTCGGGCGCGGCCCGACGTCAATGCGGTGGTGCACAGCCACTCTCACTCGATCGTCCCGCTCAGCGTCGTTCAGGGCGTGCAGCTAAAGGCCATATTCCATATGGCCGGCTTCATCGGGACCGGCGCCCCGGTGTTCGAGATTCGTGAAGCGGGCGGCGACTCAACCGATCTCCTGATCAGCAACAATGAGCTCGGGCGCGCACTCGCGCAGAAGCTGGACAGACATGACATCGTGCTGATGCGCGGCCACGGGTCGACGGTCGCCGGCAATTCGGTAAAGCAGGCCGTCTATCGCGCCGTATATGCCGAGCTGAACGCACGCTATCAGCTCCAGGCCATGCAGCTCGGCGAAGTCACCTTCCTCACGCCAGGCGAAAGCCTCGCCTGCATCAAGAATGTGGAAGGCCAGGTCCAGCGTCCCTGGGACCTCTGGCTCGAGCAGGCTCGCCTGCGACGTAGCGGAAATGGCGCGCTCTAGGCAGACGCCAGGCGGCGAACGCCGATTCGTCACTACGCCGCCTCAAGCGAACATCGCTCGCGGAATAACCGTAGACGCAATCGGCGTGGCCGCCCTGCTTGAGCCATCCATGGCCGCGCGAACCTTCAGCGAGGTGGCGCGGCCGTCCGGTCACCGCAGCAGCAGATCGCTCACGACTTGTGCCCCTTTCTGAGCCAGGTCAGGCCAGGTGGCTGACGAACTTGGTCTGCAGATACGCACTCAGACCTTCTATGCCGCCTTCGTGGCCGTAGCCTGAATCCTTGATACCGCCGAACGGCGTCTCGGGCAGCGCAATGCCGAAGTGGTTGATGGTCAGCATGCCGGCATCGATAGAATCCGAAAGCTTGGCCGCCGTCTTCGCATCCCTGGTGAAGGCGTAGCTGGCGAGGCCGAACGGCAGGCTGTTGGCCTGCTCGAGCATCGAGTCGGCGTCCTTGAACGGCATCATCACCGCGACCGGGCCGAACGGCTCCTCGCTCAGGATTCGGGCATTCTGCGGCACATTGGTCAGCACCGTCGGCTCGAAGAAATTGCCGGCATTGCCGATACGCTCGCCGCCGGTCTCGACCTTGGCGCCCTTCTCTCTAGCGTCGAGGATGATGCTCTCCATCGCGTTGACGCGGCGCGGATTGGCAAGCGGGCCCATCTTGCTTGCCGGATCGAAACCGTCGCCGACCTTCACGGCCTTGGCGAGATCGATGAACTTCGACACGAACTTATCGTAGGCCTTTTCCTGCACGAAAAAACGCGTCGGCGACACGCAAACCTGGCCGGCATTGCGATACTTCAGAAAGGCCGTCAATGTCGCGGCGCCGTCGATATCGGCATCGTCGAACACCATGACCGGCGCATGGCCGCCCAGTTCCATGGTCGCGCGCTTCATATGCAGGCCGGCGAGCGACGCGAGCTGCTTGCCGACCGGCACCGAGCCGGTGAACGAGATCTTGCGGATCGTCGGATGCGCGATGAGGTATTCGGAAATCTCCGCCGGCACGCCGTACAGAAGATTGATGACGCCAGCGGGCACGCCCGCTTCCTCGAAGCACTTCACGAACTCGATCGGCGAGCCGGGCGTTTCCTCCGGGCACTTGACGATGATCGAGCAACCGGCCGCCAGCGCCGCGCTAATCTTGCGCGTCGCCTGCAACACGGGGAAATTCCACGGCGAGAAGCCCGCAACGGGACCGACCGGCTCCATCGTCACCATATTGCGCACGCCATCGGCGCGCGCCGGAATGATGCGGCCATAAGCGCGGCGGCCCTCGTCGGCGAACCAGTCGATGACGTCGGCTGAGCCCATGACTTCGAGTTTGGCCTCGCCCAAGATCTTGCCCTGCTCGAAGGTGAGCGCCGTGGCGATCTGCTCGGCGCGGGCGCGCACCAGATCGGCAGCCTTACGCAGGATCTTGGCGCGCTCGAAAGCCGAGACCTTGCGCCAAGTCTTGAAACCGGCGTCCGCCGCCTTCACGGCGGCGTCGAGGTCGGCCTTCGACGCGTGGCCGAGCTTGCCGATCGGCTGGTTGGTCGCGGGGTTGACGACGTCCTGGCTCTTGCCGGAGTTCGGCTGCACCCAGGCGCCGTTGATGTAATGGTCGAGCTTGGAAAGATACTGCGGCGTCGTCATCGGTCCATGTCCATTTGAGAAGTGTCGTTCTTAGAGATCTTCTAGGCCAGCGCGCCGAGATACTGGCGCACATCAGGTTGCCGGGTCATGTCCGGCAGGTTGGCGTGCTCAGTCACCCCGCCTTTGTTGACGAACAGGAAACGTTCGCACACTTCCCTCATGATGTCGATCTGGTACGACGCCGTCGGATGCAGGCAGATGAAGACCAGCCGGTTCTCACCGCGCAGCTTGCGGAAGAAATCCAGCATGAAACCGATATAGCCATCCTGGGTGTTGAACTGCGGCTCGTCGAACAGATGGACCAGCGGATAGGAACCAGCGGCCCGTTCCATCATGAAAGACGGCTTGCGCTTGCGGAAATGCCGGACCTGATACGATTGGTGATAGTGGATCGCCAACCGGTCCCGCTGCCCGTAGCGTACATTCTGGATGTCCTGACCGGCGACCGTCACCCTGCCCCCGGTCGGCGCATTCGAGCCGGCGATCATCTCAAACAAGGTGGTTTTGCCGGCGCCGTTCGGTCCCATGACGCCGACGATCTCGGAAGCGTTGAAGACGAGATCGACGCGCAGCGAAAAGGCCGGCGTCCGGTCGAAAACACCCCGATGGTAGACCTTCTCGACCCGGTCCAGTTGAAGAAGTGGCGCCGCGATCATTGCAGCCCCCCGAGGAGCTGACGCTTCAGCGCCGGGTCGTCGCGCAGCACTGTCGCCTCGCCTTTCCATGCGACTTGCCCATGCGACAGCACGACCACGTGATCCGCGACGGACAGGGCGATGTCGGCGTTCTGTTCGACCACGATGCTGGCGATGCCGGCCGCCTTCAGACGGCGGATCACGCCGAGCACGTCGTCGACGATCTTGGGCGCCAGCCCCTGGCTCGGCTCGTCGAAAAGTACAAGCCCCGGCGAGCCGAGCAAGGCGCGGCCGATCGCCACCATCTGCATTTCACCGCCGGACAAGGTCTCGGCGTCACGCGCCATGAGATATTTTAGCGGAGAGAAAATCTCGGTCACCTCGCCTAGAGACCACGCACGGAAGGAGGTTCGCTTCTCACCCAGCATGAGGTTCTGACGAACCGTGAGCGTTGGACACAAGCGACGATCGTCCGGCACCCAGCCGATCCCAGCGCCAGCGATCTCGTGCGTCGGCCGCGCGGCGATCGACTTCTGCTGGAAACGAATATCGCCTTGCCGTGCCCGGGTTAGTCCGAGGATCGACCGCAATACCGTCGTCTTGCCGGCGCCATTGGCCCCTAACAAAGCCAGCACTTCGCCTTCGCGTACCGACAGCGATATGGAGAACAAAGCCTGCGTCTCGCCGTAGAAAGCCGTGATGTTGCTGACCTCGAGCATCAGTTCAGCCGCCCCAGATTGGAAGAAACCGCGCAATGGGCGGACGTCATCAAGAAGCGCGATATCAAGCCCCAGTAACCCTCGCCGCGACTGCGCGCCGCGTGTCGGCACGCCCCGCAGTCGCGGAACGTGTGGACGCGATGGCGGCCCTTATGACAAAATGAAGCGACCGCCACCGGGATGTGACGCATGCCGACCACGCATTACGACGGACCGCTGCCGCTCTCCGACGCGAAGACGAAGCTCAAGCTCTCCAAGCCGCTCGAGGATGCCTCCTTCGATCGCGACGGGCCGCGTGCCTTCGTCGAATATCGCGATCTCGGTCTGTCCGAAGCGTCCGGCGGCAAGATCGGCGCCAGACACATCCGCGCCATCCGCCCGTTCGACAAGGAAACCGGCTGGCACTGGCACGACATGTCCGGCCACTTCGTCTACATCCTGAAGGGCTGGGTCAAATTTCGCTTCGAGGGCGTCGAAGACGAGGTCACGGTGAAAGCCGGCACCTGTCTGAGCCAGCCAGCGGGCGTGCCGCATAACGTGGTCGGGCAATCCGACGATCTCGAACTGATCGAGATCAATCTGCCGGCCGATTACGCCACCATCGATCTTCCGCGCTGATCAGGCGCGGACATCGGCGAGTGAAAACTCCAGCCGGTAAAGGCCCTTTTCCACCGCGCCGGTGCCGCCAAGCCGCGCCAGCTCGGCCGATAGCGCCTCGCCCGCAGCATCGACCGCGGCTGGCGACGAGCCTTCGATCATGACGATCCAGTTCGGCACGTCGACCTGACGGCCTTTGCGCTCGGCGGTTTCGATGCCGCTCGCCGCGCTGTCGGCGATGCACAGATGCGTGCCGCTGATGCCTTTCATGGCGCCGATCTTATCGAGCGCGGCGACGATGCCCTGCTCCAGCCCGGCGCCGCGGTCCGCTTCCGCGTCGAAACGCACGGTCAGCATCATGCCGCCGTCGCCGCTGCCGCGCGAATAACGCGTCGCACAGACGCCGCGCAGCGTATTGCGGAATTCGGCGGTCGCCTCCCTGGTCCAGGGCGTCGGGTTGTTGAGCCGTTCCAGATAGGCGGCGCCGGTCAGCACTGCCTGATCGGCGGCTTCATAGAGCGTGTAATAAGCCGGCGTGCCGTATTCGGCGACATAACGGCGGCCGCGCAGGAAGCCTGGAATGCCGATGCGCTCCGGGATGTGTTCGCGGTTATGCCACTCGATGAAATTGTCCCGGCCTTGCGGCGTGATGTCGTTCCAGATCGCCACCACGGCGCTCCCAAGCAATGCCATTGTCGCTCCCTTAGTAAGTCGCGCGCCCGCCGGACAGATCGAACACCGCGCCGGTCGAAAAGCTGCATTCCGGCGAGCACAGCCAGGTCACCATCGCCGCGACTTCGGCCGGCTCGAGAAAGCGCTTCATCGGGATGCGCGAGAGAATGTCGGCCAGCCGCTCCTTCGGCGCGTCGATGCTCATGGCCGTGAGCGAGGCCGCGGGTGTAATGGCGTTGACCAGAATATTCGACGTCGCCAGCTCCTTGCCGAGGCTCTTGGTCAGCGCCACGACGCCGGCTTTCGCCGCGCTGTAGGCCGCTGCCTGCGCCATGCCTTCCTTGGCCTGGATCGACGCGACATTGACGATGCGACCGAATTGCGTCTCCGCCGCGCTCTCGATCATCAGCGGCACCAGTTCGCGGCAGACGTGGAAGACGCCCTTGAGATTGACGTCAATGATACGATTGAATTCGTCGAGCGGAATATCCCAGGTCGGCCGCACGTCGCCGACGATGCCCGCATTGTTGATGAGTATGTCGAGCCGGCCGAAGCGGCGGCGCAGATCGGCGGCGGCAGCCGCGATGCTGTCCGGGCTCGTCACGTCGGCCGCATGGGTCGCAAAGCGGGAGAGATCGGCGCGCGCCAGCGCGGCCTCCAGATCCCACAACACCACCGTGGCGCCGCAGGCCGCGAGCCGCTCGCGGATCGCCTGGCCGAAACCACCGGCGGCGCCCGTGAGAACGGCGATCTTGCCGGACAAATCGTAGGTCGCTGCGGGTTGCATGATTTGCCTTGCCTGCCCGGTCAATCGAACTTGTAGACGCCGAGCTTCTCGAACACCGAATAGATGCGCTTGGCGTAGGCGGCAAAGTCCGGATATTCGCCGAGATGCGCCGGGCGCGGGCGCGGCAGGTCGATCTTGATCTCATCGACGATACGGCCCGGGCTGCGCGACATCACGAAGACGCGGTCGCTCAGGCCGATCGCCTCGTCGATGCTGTGGGTGATGAAGAGCACCGTCTTGCGCGTCTCCAGCCACAGCATTTCCAGATCGTGACGTATCTGCGTGCGGCTGATGGCGTCGAGCGCGCCGAACGGCTCGTCCATCAGCAGCATCGAGGGTTCATGCACCAGCGCCCGCGCGATCGATACGCGCTGGCGCATGCCGCCGGACAGTTGCCACGGATAGCGATCTTCAGCACCGAGAAGGCCGAGGCGCGCGAACAGGTGTTCGGCGTGCTTGCGGCTTTCCGCGCGGTCGAGGCCGCGGATTTCCTGTTGCAGCAGCACGTTCTTCATCGCCGTGCGGAATTCGAGCAGCAAGTGGTCCTGGAAGACGATGCCGACCTCGGTGATCGGCTTGGTCAAGGGTTGGCTGTCGATCGCGATCGAGCCGGAGCTCGGCGGCTCGAGCCCGGCGACCAGCAGCATGGTCGTACTCTTGCCGCAGCCGGACGGGCCGATGAGGCTCACGAATTCGCCCGGCTTGATGTCGAGATCAATCGGGCCAAGCGCATGGAAGGCGCCCTCCCCGCCGCCGTAGGACTTGGTGAGGCCGCGCGCATTGATGGAAGCACCGATACTCATCGTGGACGTATCCATGGCATCATGATCCGCTCGGATGTCCCGAGCAGGATGTTGAAGAGCAACGCGACGATGGCGACGGCGACCAGGCCGCAAAACAAAAGTTCCATGTTCATAAAGCTCGACGCCCGCATGATCATGAAACCGAGCCCGGCGCTGGAGCCGATGAACTCGGCGATGATGACGCCCTCGACGGCCTTGACGATGCCGATGCGCATGCCGGCGAAGATGTAACTCATCGACGCCGGCAGGCGGACATAGCGGAAGGCCTGCCAAGGCGTCGCGCCCATAGAGCGCGTGAGGTAGTTGAGCCGTGGATCGGCGATCCGGAAGCCGTGCATGCTGTCCACCAGCACGGGAAAGAAGCACATCAGGAACACGACCAGCACCGAGACCAGCGGGCTGACGCCGAACCAGATGATCAGGATCGGACCGATCACCGTCTTAGGCATGATGTTCAGGAAGACGATGACCGGGTAGAGCCCGCGCTCCAGCGCGCCGATCGACACCATCAGCAGCGCCAGCGGCACCGCGATCACGACGCCAAGGCCGAACCCGGCGGCAAGCGTCACCGACGTCGCGAGCGCGTTGCTCAGGATTTCCCGGTAATCGACGAGAAAACGTCCAAGAAAGTCCGACGGCTTCGGCACCAGCCAGACCGGCACGTCGAACAGGCGCAGCAGTCCCTCCCACAGCGCGAGGAAGATGACGACGGACAGCACCGAATTGAGGATCGTCCACAGCCAGCCGGCGCGGATGAGCTTCTCAGCACGTGTTGGCGGCGGCGCGGCCGCAGCGGGTTGCTCGGACATGGTTGGCCTGTGACAACGGGGGCAAACGCGGTGCCCGCCTCCGCGGCCGCCCGAACATGGGTGCCGCGAAGGCGAAGCAGCGCGATTACGGGCAGAGGAACGGCTTCTCGGGCAGCAGATCGTTGGTGTAGTAGCTCGCGATCGGCTGCGTGGTCGGGAAGTTCATGGCGCTGGTCATGACCTTGTAGGTCTCCTCCCAGCCTTTGGCGTCGGTCACGCCGATCTTGTCGCCTTTGCCGCCGGGGCACACCGACTCGAAGGAGAACGGCGCGCTGGTCATCAGCGCTTCCGGCGTCTTGTCCGATTCCGGGAAGACCTGCTTCATCGCGGCGACCGCCGCCTTCGGGTCCTTCATCGCCTCTTCCCAACCCTTGAGCGACGCGCGCAGGAAACGCTTGTAGAGATAGGGGTTGGCCTTGATCTTGTCCTCGCGGGCGATGAGGCTGAGGCTGATCAACGGCACGCCGTGATCGTAGAAATAGAAGTGCCCCGCCTTGATGTTCTGCGCGGCGAGCGGCACGGCGATGTTCTCGGGCGTCTCGGCGACCGCATCGACATTGCCCGAGGTCAGCAAGCCGATGCTGGCATTCTGCGCGGCGGAAACGATCGTGACGTCCTTTTCGCTCAGGCCGTTGGCCTTGAGGAACAGGGGCACCAGCGGCACCATCGCACTGCCCGGCGGCACCGACAGCTTCTTGCCGGCGAGATCCTTCGGCGTCTTGATGCCCGACTTTTCCAGGAAGTTGATGCCGAACTGGCCGGCCTTCCACACCGTCGAGATGATCTTGATCGGCGCGCCCTTGGCAGCGACGCCGAGCGCGGCGCCGGCGTCGGCATAGCCGAGCTCGGCTTGCCCGGTCGCCACCAGTTGCGCGGCGACGCCGGAGCCGCGGCCTTCCTGGAGCGTCACGTCGAGGCCCTCGGCCTCGTAGAAGCCTTTCGTCTTGGCGAGCGCGAAACCGAGATGAGCCGAGTCGGCGCGCCAATTCATCGTCATCGTGATCTTGTCGGCGGCGCCAGCTTGCGACGCTGCAAACAACGCGAACGCCGAAACGGCGACCGCGAGCAGAGTTTTCCGATGTTGCATTGTTACCTCCCTATGTTTTCAAGTTTTAATCTTGGCCGTCAGACGAACCGTTCAATGCCGTCGCCAGGGGATGGCGACCCGCTCGATGAGCACGATGGCGTAGCTCAGGAAGACGCCAATCATGGAGGCGACCACCAAGGTCGCGAAGATCAGCGCGGTGTCGTGCGAATCCATGGCGCGCAGCACGACGTAGCCCAGCCCGTTATTGGAGTTGAGCCACTCGACGACGATGACCACGGTCACGGCGACGACGATCGTGATCTTGAAGCCGGAGAAGATGCTGGGCGCCGCCGACGGCAACTGAATCTTCCAGAAGGTCTGCCAGCGCGAGGCGCCCGTGGACCGGCTCAGGTAATAGAGCCGCGGATCGACCGACTTGAAGCCGGCGACGCTGTCCACCAGTACCGGAAAGAACGTGATCAGCGCGGTCAGCAGGATTTTCGGAAACGTCGAATAGCCGAACCAGACCAGCATCAACGGCGCCAGCGTGATCTTCGGCATGCCCTGGATGAAGACGAACAACGGATAGAGCAGTTGCTCGAAGATGCGGACATTCGCGATCAGATAACCGAGGATGACGCCGGGGATGGCGCCGGCGATGAAGCCGTAGATCACCAGTCGGGTGGTAATGAGCCCCTCGTACAGCAGCCGCTGGTGGTCGGTGGCGATGCGGTACAGAAAATCCGATGGCGCCGGCAGCACGAACAGCGGCACGTCGAGTGCGCGCACGATGATCTGCCACAGCAGCAGCAGGCCGGCGAACCAAAGCGCCGGTTCGGCGATCCGGACCGCGATCCGGTAGGCGTTCCTGGCGGCCGGCGCGTCGCTCATGCGGTCACCATCGGCCGGCCTTGCAAGCCGCTGCTGCGCGCCCCGCCCCGCTGGCGGATCCGGGTTTGCCACACGGAAGCGACCTCGTCGGCGGTGGCTTGCAGTTCGCGGCTGAGATCGTCGTAACGATCGGGCGTAATGCGCATCAGCGGACCGGCGATGCTGATGGTGCCGACAACCGCGGCGCCGGGCGCGGTGTCGGCGCGGAACGGCACGGCGATGGCCGCCGTGCCGGGCTCCGCTTCATCGACGGCGATGGCGTAACCGCGCGCGCGCGTCTCATTGAGATGCCGGCGCAGTTCGTCGACTTCGCCGACCGCCCGCGGCCCTAGCGTGCGGTGCGCGCCGAAGCCGCGCGCGCAGACGATGCGGAGCGCTTCGTTTTCCGGCAGCGTCGATAGCCACGCCTTGCCGTTGGCCGTGGCGTGCAGGACGATTTCCTGTCCCATGTCCGGATCGTAGCGCAGGCCGGTAGTGGCACCCTGGGCGCGGGCTACCCAGACGAGGTCTTCGTGTTCGACGATGGCGAGCCGGCAATATTCGCGCGTGCGGCGCGCCAGCCGGTCGAGGATTTCCTGGACGATATCAGGGACGGCCCGGACATCGAGATTTCGGAAAGCGAGCGTGCTCAGGCGCAGCGACAGGGCATAGTTCTGGCTGGCCTCGGCCTGCACCACCCAGCCGGCCTTGACCAGGGTCGTCAATATGCGGTGGACGGCGCTGCCCGGCATGCCAAGCTTGCTGGCGAGCACGGAGAGTTCCACCGGTTCGGCCTCTCCGGCCAGAACTTCGATGAGTTGCAGACAGCGCTCGATGGCAACGACGGACATAGCCACGCTTCCGAATTTGGAAAATCTTTCCAAATTGGAATTTGCTTGTCAACATGTATGAACTGGCGGCGATTCCAACGGGATGAGCCTATGACGGCGACGCGGCCGGCATCAATTTGACTGATGAAGGTGCGCGCCGTCTCGCAGGGCCGGATCGCGCGTGCTCAGCATCCGGTCGGCGCAGCGCAACGCCGTGACCGCCGCCTCCACCGGCTGCCCGACCGGCTCGCTCGACGCGGCGATCGATCGCACGCTGGTGATCGCCAGGAACAACGCCGTCTTAAACACGGCGGCCGGTGCGAATTCCGACTCCGCGACCGGTCGAATTGCATTTTGCTCGTAACAACCACCACTAGAAGCCGCAGGCCCGCTCGAAGCGGGAGAGCATGGCAACAGCTCCGCGCATTTGAATTTCAAGCGCTTGGTCTCGTGCAACGAGCGTCACTTCCCCGCCTTTGCGCAACTGCTCCAAGAGATTCTGCGGTTTTGTAAGGCGTGCGACGACAAACCCGGCAACGTCGCCGTCGCCGAACAGTTGGATCCGGGCGGATGCGGAATATTCCTGTCCGTCAGCGCGGATCTTGAACGGCACGGCCTGACCATTCTTTGCGCCACGCGGCAGCGCGGTCGACCTCACAACGAGGGTCTGGCGGCCCGGTTCGCAACTCAGGTCGGCCAGCAACCAGCCGGTCGCTGGTTTGCCAAACGTCAGGAACGGTGCGGCGCCGTCTTGCTGCGGGCGGAATATCCACAGCATCTGCTGGTCGTCGTCCTGGCCATACTGCCACCCGCTGCGCTGCTCGCAGTCCTTGCCGATTCTTTCGAAAGCATCGACCGCGTCCGCTCCTGCGGGAAAAGCCTTGTCGTCGATAGCGAGCCTCAATTTGCCATCCGCACGGTCGATGAGTCCGGCGGCGAGAGCATCGGCCGGGCGGTCAGCAGGAAAAGCCCATATGCCGTCGCTGGTTTCGACCAGCAAGGTCCGCGCCCCTGACGGTTCGATGGCCAGTTCCGGCCGTTTGCCGACGCCGCACGCGAGCGCGACCACGTAGCGCTTGCCGTCGATGACGCCGATGCCGAAGGCCGCCAGCCGGCCGTCCGGCAGTGTCGAAACGTGCCAGCCTTCCGGACCGCTCGCCTGTGCGGCAGCAGTTTTGAGATCGCCGGCCGGGGCTGCCGGCGCGTTCAACCTGCGCATCTCCGCGAGCAGCGCATCGCGCAAGCCGACATGCGGCAGGAACATCCAGGTCGAGCAGAGCGTCGTGGACAGCCCGGCCGCGCCCTGCTGCGCCGCGACCGTGAAGCTCTGCCCCTTTGCGAACTGCACGCCGCAGGACGCCGACGGCCCGTTCGGATGCCGCACAACGACGGTGGCATTGGCCGCGACGCCCTTGAATCCTTCGGTCACTTCAAACGTGGTGGCTGAGACATGGGGCTCGATCGCGACGCTGTTCCGCACGATGCCGGTAAACACCATCTGATGCTGCGACAGGATCCCCGCGGCGGTTGGGTTGCGTTCGCAGGAGCAAGCAAAGGCGCTGCTCGTGACCGCCGCCAGTGCGGCTACCGAGAACGCAACGACCTTAAGAGCGGCAAAAGCCAAATGCATGGTCGATACCTTCTTCTATCTCTGAACATGCCGTTTTGCGCAGGCCAGCAGCGCGGATGCCGTTCCCGCATTGAAATTATAGATGGCGATCACGTCAACGTTCTTGGGTTGCGCCTGGGATTGTACGACAACAAACTCGCGGCGGGCACGCACGACCATATCGAGGAATGTTTTGGTATCGCCTTTGGCGACCACGACAAATCCACCCCCGTAGCCGGTTTCGATGTTCGGTACATACTCAATCATGCCATCGTAAATCGAAAATGCCTCGTATTCGCCGGTGGATTTCAGATCGCCGTCGACCAGCTTGGTCAATTCCTTGCCGGCAAAAACCTTCATGGGCGGCTGTGGAATTGAGGCAGCGTCCAGCGGGCCATCGCCGCTCGCTATGCGGATGAACGCACCGAAGGCGCCGATACCGATATCCAACTTATGGCTGCTGCCCTCCTCGCGAAAGTAACAGACCGGCGCACCCTTGGCGGAGACGGCAACATCGACATGCTGCGCTTGATCGAACGTCGACTTTTTCTTCAGTTCGCCAACCGGATCCATGCCTGATTGCGCGCATGCCGGGCCGATTGCAGCCATCGACAACGCGATCGACACAGCGAGCATGACCGATCGAAATTCCATCACTCTCGACATGGTGCACATCCCCGCTAAGGCCCCACTGCGCAAGACGTCGATTGTCTATCGTTGCTCAAAGTGAGCGGGACTTTCGACTACACCCTGTTCGCAAAATCGCTGAAACGGCCCGATCCGGGCGCCGAGGCCGGGCACGCCGACCAAGTAGCTCTTGCCCGCCAGGGTCAGTTCCAGGAAATCGGCCGTCTTGATCGACGCCAGCAACGCCGCACCGAGCTCCGCGAAATGAATATCGGCGTCCCATTCCAGACTGCGCGACAATGGCGTCTTCGTTTTGTAAAGATTCCGGAATGTCAGCGGGGCCGGCGCCGATCCGGCCGAAGCATTCGCGGTGCGAACCGCCATCGTCGCAGTTTCGGCATCGCGCAGTTTCACCGAGGGCTGCACCAGCAGAATGTAGTAATTCGCCCTCAGGCAAACGAAATCGATCTTGCCAATTCCGGCAGCAAACGCGTTATCGTCCTCCGCCAAAAGAGTCGGGAGATCCTTGTATTCTTTGCTGGGCTTGTGAATCAGCCAGTTGCCGGTGGTGATGGCCACCGTCTCGGCGAACGCCCCGCCGCTCGACAGGATCGTCAGAGCGAGCAAGACAGAGGCACAGCGCGCCAGCCTTGCGCCGGGGCCGCAACCTCCTCCGGCAGCAAACCCGTGACCGCTTCCTGGCATCCCCGTCCTCCCTAAAACACCCGGCAATATGGCGCTTGGGGAGACCGCTCATCATTGATCTTGAACAAGTCGGCGCCGTCCTTGGGGATCGTCCCTCTCGAGCGGCGGCATTCCAGTAGGGCTCATCGGCCAGTATTCGGTCAGTGGCGCCTCAGGTGCTTCATTCCGGGGAAGGCGCCAGTTGCGCGCCGCCGCAGACGTGAAGAACGTCGCCCGTGATGAACGAGGCCCGGTCGGATGCCAGGAACGCGATGGCGCCGGCGACGTCCTCCGGCGTCCCCAGGCGGCCGAGCGGCGTGATTTTCAGAAACATGTCGGCGAGCGAACTGTTGCGCTCAACGTTCTTCTTGTTGAACGGCGAGTTGAGGAAGCTCGGCGCCACGGCATTGACCCGGATGCGATCCTTGCCCAGTTGCACGGCCAGCGTCCGCGTCAAACCGATCAGGCCGGACTTGCTCGAGGTATAGCCGATGCCGGTGCCGCTCAAGTAAACGCGCGACGCGACGTTGACGATGCTGGCGCCGCCGCTCGCCTTCAGCAACGGGATGGCCTCCTGGCAAAGCAGCATGGGCGCCGTGAGGTTGATATTGATCACGGCATTCCACTCGCCGACATCGACGGCGCCGATTTTGGAAGCGCCTGTCCTGCCGGCATTGTTCACGAGGCAATCGAGTCTCTGAAACTTCTTGTCGACCGCGTCCAGTAGCGGCTTGAGCGACCCGAGATCGGCGAGGTCGGTCAAAATCGCCATCGCCTCGACGTCGTGGTCGCGGCGGATCTCGTCGCACACGGCATTGGCTCGGTCGATGTCGATATCGGCGAGCACCACCGCGAAACCGTCCTGCGCCAGCATTCGGGCCGTCGCGGAGCCGACGGCGCCGGCCCCACCCGTGATCAACGCAACCTTCATGGAAACCGTCCAACCTGTTCTGCGGCCACGCGCTCGGTTCTCAGCGATCCCACGGCATCAGCCGGCGTTGCAGCGCCTGGAGGCCGTAGGTCAGCAGGACGCCCAGCATCATGACCACCACCAGCCCGGCGTACATTCTCTCCGGGTTCATCACTTCCCAATAGTAGAAGGTCATGAAACCGACGCCCTGCTTGGCGCGCAGGAATTCCACCGAGATGATGACGATGAGCGCGGTGCCGAGCGCAAGCCGCAAGCCCGCGAAAATGACCGGCATTGCGGCCGGGAGAATGACATGGCGCAACATCGAGAAGCCCCGTGCGCCGTAGTTGCGGCCGGCCATCAGGAACACCGGATCGATGTCGCGCACGCCGGCCATGGTATTGATGGCCATCAGGAAGAATACCGACAAGGCCACCACCGCGATCTTCGGCCCCTCGCCGAACGGATCGGCGAACATCAGCATCACGATGGGGAAAATGGCGATCTTCGGCAGCACATAGATAGCCGACAAAGTCGTGTCGAGCATCAGCCGCACCGTGCGGTTGATGCCCATGACGACGCCGAGCAGGATGCCCGGGATGGCGCCGATGACGAAGCCGGCGCCGACACGGCCGAGCGTCGCCCAGACGTGGCTTTCGGCAAACAGGCTCCAGACCCCTGCCCAGCCGTCCGCCTGGAAGCGCGCCGGAATGAGCCATGGCCGGCCGATCAGGCTCGTCTCCGAGAAACGATCGTAGTTCACGGTCACGTCCCAGAGCGCCTTGGCGATCCTTGTCGGCTGCGGAAACCAGAGCGGGTTCAAGATTCCGGCATCGACGATCAATTGCCAGGCGACCAGCGCCAGCAATGGAAAGCCGAAGGCCAGCGTACGTTCATAAAGCTTGCGCCGTGCCGGCGGCACGCGGCGGCCGATTTGCTCGGCGGCCATGACGATGAGCACGAAATCCGCCAGCAGCGCGAGCCACCAGAGCGGCCGCCACAGCCCCGTCAGATAAAGCGCGGCATTGCCGGCAACGAATATCGCGGCGAGCAGAAGAATCGTGGCCCACGGGCTCGAACTGAGCGCCGGTCTGGTTTTCGCGGCGGGCGCTGCGGCAGCGGCCCCGGGCGCACGCTCGACGACTTCGGTCATGCCGACATCTCCATCGCCCGCGTCACTTCCCGGCTGAGCTCGCTCCAGATGGCGCCACGCAATTCGGCGAATTGCGGCGTGTTCATCGTTTCAACCGTGCGCGGCCGAGCGATATCGATGGGAAAGGTTGCCAGCAGCCGGCCCGGATGCGCGGCCATCAGCACGACACGATCGCCGAGCAGGATTGCCTCATCCAGGCTGTGCGTGATGAACACGACTGTCTTGCGCGTCTCCTGCCAAATCCGCAGCAATTCGGCCTGCAGGACGATCCGGGTCTGCGCGTCGAGCGCCCCGAGCGGTTCATCCATCAGCAGCACTTCGGGATCGTTGGCGAGCGCACGGACGATGCTGACGCGCTGCTTCATGCCGCCGGAAATCTGCGAGGGATAGTAATGCGCGAATTTGCGCAAACCGACGCGCTCGAGCCAGTGATCCGCAATCTCCAGCCGCTCTGCCTTGCCGATGCCGCGCATCTGCAGGCCGAACGCGACATTCTCGATAACCGTCTTCCAGGGGAAGACCGCGTATTCCTGGAACACCACGCTGTTCAACGGCTTCTTCGGATCATCGCCCGGGCGGATATAAATCGAGCCCGAACTATGCGTATCGAGGCCGGCCAGCATTCTCAGATAGGTGGACTTGCCGCAGCCGGACGGACCGACGATGCAGACGAATTCACCGTCAGCGACGTCGAGGCTGAAGTCTTCGACAACCGTCGCCGGCCCCGAGACCGTCTCATAGATCTTGCTGACGTTGCGCGTCTCGATCTTCGGCGCCGGCCTGGGCGGCGAATTGCCAACGCCGAGATCAGCCATCGTCTCTACTCCCGAAAACACCGGAAAGCGGCCGGCGGTGTCGCCGGCCGCTGCGGAGTCGCAACGTCAGTTCTTGGCTTTGCCGAGCGTCGCGACGGCTTTGTCGATGAACTGCTCGTCGACCACTTTCTTCAGATCGATCGGCTTGTCGTAGTCGGTGCGGCCGTTCTCGCGGTAGACGCGCTCGACATCCGCCAGTCCCTTGACCGGGATGGTCATGTCCGGGTCGTAAACAGCCGGCTTGGCGGCCTTCAGCGCTTCTTCCGTCGATGCCGTATACTTCCGATAGGCGTCGAGATTTTCCTTGGACAGATAATTGTCGCCCTGCATCAGCCGCGCCGCTTCGGTCAGCGCCAGCACGAAGCGCTCGGCAACTTCCGGACGTTCCTTGATGAATTTGCCGGAGCCAACGAAGGCGACGGTCATCAGGCCGGGCGTCAGATCGGTCGCCAGCATCGTGGCGTCGCCCGACTTGATCGCCTGTTCCGAATAGGGCGGGCCGGCAAGCGCGGCTTCGATCGATCCGGCGCCGAGCGCTGCCGGGATATCCGGATTGCTGACATTCACCAGGTTGACGTCACGGATGGTCAGCTTGGCGCGCTCGAGCGCCTTGGCCACCAGATATTCGCCGCCGCTGCCTGGGCCGCCCGCTGCACCGATGCGTTTGCCCTTGAGATCGGCCAGCGTCTTGATGCCGGCCTCGGCCGCTTTCTTGCTGAGCAGCAGATTGGTCGGGCTGTCCGTCATCGGCTCGAGCGCGCCGGGCGCGATGATGCGGATATCGAGGCCGCGATTCCAGCTGTTCCACAGCGAGGTGACGATGGCGATGCCGCCGACATCGACGCTGCCCTGCGTGAGAAACGCAATCGCTTCGGTGCCCGACTTGACCTTCTCCAGATCGACATCGAGGCCGTACTTCTTGAAAAGGTCGCGGCCGGCCGCGACGTACATGGTCGCGAACTTCATGATCGGCACGTAGGCGACCTTGACCTTCTGCGGCGGATTGAGCGGCGCCGGTCCTGCTGCAAAGGCGCCTCCCGCCGGCAGGCCGGAACCAATGACGGCGATGGCCGCCGTCGCGCACAAAGCACGCCAGATGGAACGTCGATGCATTGTCTCACTCCCCATGATATTATTGATCGTATTCTATATCAGACCATGTCGCCGTCATTGGCGAGCAGTGCGCACGTCAGCTTTCGGCCATCTCATTGAGCGGATTGAGGAAGGCCCCTTGGGCGGTCAGATTGCGTCTTAATTCCGAAATCGGCACCTTGGCAAGCGCGAGGCCACGATTGACGGCGATCGCCGCGGCCACGCCGGCGGCGTGCCCGGTCAACCAGCATTGCGGGATCTCCCGCATGAAGGAGTGGCTGGTCGCGTCGCAGGAAAGGTGACGGCCGGGAGCCAGCAGGCCTTCGATTTCGCGCGGAACGATGGCGCCGTAGGGCACCGAGACGTTACCGAATTTCGGCGACAAGGGCGGCGACACGCCGATCTCGTCGGGCGCGACACTACCGTCCCAGTTCTCCCGCGTCAGCTTGCCAAGACCCGCCAGCCGGCGGCCGTGCCGCACGCCGAGCTGCGGCGCCGAGAGCATGATGAAGGCGTTGCTGAAGCCTGGGGCGTTCGCGCGATAGAACGCGAGATGCTCGAGCATGAGCTGGTGGCTCTTGATCTCGACTTCGGAAAGATCCTCGACCTTGAGGGCCGAATAGCCGGACAGTCGGGGGCCCATGAAGACGGCGACGTCATTGCGCCAGGACACGACCGGCCTCTCGAAGAAGCGCATCTTCTCGCGGCCGCGCGCCATGAACTGGGTGAACTGCTCGGCAGTCTCGGAGCGGAAGCGCAGGAACGCGTCCATGTCGACGCCGCCGAACAGCCAGGCGGTGTTCATGGCGCCGTGAATGTCGCCGGGATCGATTTCCGTCTCGAAAGCGGAGCCCGCGCGCGCGTAGAGATCGCCATCGCCCGTGGCGTCGATCGTGACTTTGCCGAGGACCGCGCGGCGGCCTTCCTTGCTCTCGAAGACACAGCCGGTCACGCGCCGGCCCTCGAGCAAAGGCCGGGCGCCCCAGGCGTGAAAAATCGGGTGAACGCCGGCGTCGAGCACCATCGCCAGCGATTCAGCCTTCAGCCACTCGGGATCGGCGGTTGGCGAGTGCGTGACAGTGCCGTGATAGGCGGCCGTGCGCAGCGCCCAATACGCGGCCTTTTCGGGATCCTTCGAGCCCCAGTCCGATTTGGCCGGCCCGGCCAGCTTATCGGGTGTCAGCCGCGACAACAGTTCCTCGCCGAAGCCGCGGATGACGTGCTTGCCGCTCCAGTCCGTCATCCGGTCGATCCAGATGACGAGGCCTCCGGTCGATAGACCGCCGAGATGATTGTAGCGCTCGAGGAGCACGACGTCGGCGCCCAAGCGGGCCGCCGCAACCGCAGCCGCGGTTCCCGATGGGCCGCCGCCGACGACCAGCACGTCGCATTCCGTATGCACCGGGATCGATTGCGCGGGCTCTTCGACGACGCGGCTCGACGGTGGTCGCCGGTCGAGCTTTTGCCCCGCGAAGGTCTCCGACTGGAAAAACAGCCTGCCGCCGTCCGTATCCTTCGACCCCATGGAACCTTGCCTTCCGACTTTGACGGAAAGGGCCGGGATTTTGCCAAATCCCTCGACAATCACGGCCTGAAGCCGAGATTCCCTCCCAAACCTGCGGACATTGAATGTCTTCTCGCGGCAGGTTAGTCCGCCTCACCACTTGATCAAAGGAATTCTATTCCTTTATTGATTAGCAAAACTAATCAAAGGCGGCCGCCCATGGATGTTCTGGGGCTCGATGCGTTCATCCGGATTGCAGAGTGCGGCAGCTTCCGCCGCGCCGCGACCATGATGAACCTGTCGCAAGCCGCGCTCAGCCATCGCATCAAAAAGCTCGAAGCCGACATCGGCATCAGCCTCTTCCAGCGCACCACGCGCACGCTGACATTGACGCGCTCGGGCCAGGAGTTCTTTCCGAAAGCGCGCGACATGCTGTTTCGGCTGAACGGCCTCTACGACGAACTCAAGATCGAGGGCCGGCGCGCGCATGAACGTCTGGCCATTGGCTGCCTGGCCTCGCTCGGCGAACGCTATCTGCCCGATGCCCTGCGGACATTCCGCGAGCGCTATCCAGGCACCAAGGTCGTGATCCATGACGAGACGGCTGCGACGCTGAGCGACCGCGTCGTCGCCGGCGAAATTCAGTTCGCGCTGACAATTCTCGGCGCGCAGCACTGGGCGCTGAAATCGCGGGTGCTCTTCGACGAGGATTTCGCCGCCGCCGTGCCGGCCCATCATCCCCTCGCCGATCGCGCATCTCTCAAATGGACCGATCTCGTCGGCCATCCGCTGGCGCGCGTCGCGATCTCGACGAGCCACGGTTTCATCCTCAGCGAAAGCCTGGGCACGTTCGGTCCGGAGCTGAACTGGTGTTACGAGGTGCAGCGGACCCACATGGCGGTGAGCCTGGTCCTCGCCGGATTGGCGATCACCGTGCTGCCGCGTGCAGCGATCGCCGATGACGAGCGACTGCGGGTCATTCCGATTGGCGCGCCGACCATCAAGCGCACGGTGGCGATCATTTCGCGAAACGCCGCACCACTGTCCCCTCAGGCGGTTCATTTGCAGCGCATATTGCTTCGCGCCGTCTCGCAGCGCGGCCCGCGCGCCTCGAGCGCGCTGAACGACCAATCAGCGGAGACCTAATCGATGTTGGATATGAGCGGCGCGGCCGTCCTGGCGCTTTGGAACGGCGTCGAGGCGGCGCGGAACGAGGAGTACAATGCCTGGCACACGCGCGAGCACGTTCCCGAACGGATTTCCGTTCCCGGCATGATCGGCGCACGCCGGTATGTGAAGTCGAGCGGCCCTTTGCCGGACTACCTCACGCTCTATGCGATGGACGACACCGGCGTCCTGAAAAGCGACGCCTATCGTTCCCTGCTCGACAATCCAACCGACTGGTCGCGCGCGATGCGCCCCTCCTTCCGCGGCTTCATGCGGCTGTGCTGCCGGCGCTTGTTGACCTTAGGCGGCGGCCTCGGCGGTGCGCTTGCGGCCATCGTCGTGGATGACAGCATCGATCTGAGAACGCCGGCCGTGCGGCAGGCGCTCGAAACACTGCTCAAGAAGCAAGGCCTGCTTGCGGCTCACGTTCTCGAACGCGACCGGGACGTGCCGGATGTGCCTTTCCAGATCGGTGGCGACAGCCCGGCTTTTCCCAATGCGGGGGCGATTTTCCTCGAAAGCTACGATGAAAGGGCAGTGCATCGCCTTGTGCCGGCAATTCAGTCCGCCCTGGTGCGCGCGGGCCTCAGCGACGCCATCGAGACATTCACCACTTACACTCTGACCTATGCTTTGGATCGCGCGTCGCTCGAACGCTTGACGCCGATTGCGACCGGTGAACGCTGAGCTCGATCAATGGCGAATTACTCGCCCCAAAACAAAGAGGCGAGGCCGGACACCGGCCTCGCCTCCGATCGAACGGCTTAACGAAACGCCGCCTATTTGGCCGCCTTGCCGGCCGCAACCCACTTTTCGAGCTCGGCCTTGTGACCGGCGATCCATTCGTCGGCCATCTGCTTGATCAGCGCGTTGTTGCCGCGGTTCTTGTTGATGTTGAATTCCCACTCCGACCACGTCTCGAGCGGGAACTTGACGTTCTCGACCAGCGCCTTCACGGCCGGATTGGCGGCGACGAACTTCTTGTTGGCGACCGCGCCCCAGTTCCAGGAGGCCATGGCCATACGGCACGGATCGGCGCCGCCGGCGCATCCCTTCACGCCCTTGACCAGCGCCGAGCCCTTGTTCGGCACCGACGGCGGCAGCGCGTCCTCCGGCGTCGGCAGCCAGACGACGTCCTTGCCGGGAACGAGCGCGTTGTTCACCCAGGACGGGCTCCAGGCGTAGAAGAAAGCCGGCTCGCCCCGCTTCACCCGTGCCACGGTCTCGACCATCAGCGCCTCGTACTTGCCGCGGATCGACTTGACGGTGTCCTTGAGGCCGAACTTGTCGAGCTGGAAATCGACGACGTCGCCGCAGCTCCAGCCCGGATCGCAATTGATGAGATCGGCCTTGCCTTCCTTGCCGAACAGCGCGGCGATCTTGGGGTCCTTCATCTGGATCAGCGACGTGATGTTGTGCGCATCCGCCGTCTTCTTGTCGATGAGATAGCCGTTGATGCCGCCGCCGACGATCAGGCCGCTGCCGATGATCTCGGCGTCCTTCTCGACGGCGCGGAAGCCCGGTTCGCGCTGCGGAAAGTTGACGTCGGTGGCGAGGTCGAGATCGCCCTGCGCCGCCGCCTGGAAGAACAGCGTGGTATTCACCGTCGTCAGCTTGACGTCGTAACCCAGCTCCTTGAGCGCGGCCATGACGATCTGCGCCGTGACGTAATTGGCGCCGAGGCTGTCGCTCTGCGCGTAGCGCACCGTCTTGCCCTTGCCGGGCAGGTCCTGCGCCTGCGCCGGCAGCGCCGCGAAGGCCATCACGCCGGCAGCGACCGCCGCTGTCAGCATCTTCAGTCTGGTCATGGCATCGTCTCCTTTTGTCGACCCGTGCTGGTCATGTCGTTTAAGTCCCCTCCCGCCCTGCGACGGGTCTCAATCAACTGGAGCGCCGGCGCATTCCGGCAATGCCTCGATGCGCCAGCCGGCCGGATCTCTCAGAGCGCCTCCTTGGTCCGCGTCACCACCTGGACCGTCTCGTCCGGACGCCCGCCGCGAAACACGCGGACGACGGTGCGCAGCAGCGCGCCGCGCTCCGCCGGCCGGCCGCTCTTCTTCGGCGTCGCCAGTTGCTGCGTGATGCGGTCGAGCACCATGGCGAGCAGGACGATGGCGATGCCGCCGACCGCCGCGCGGCCGACATCGAGCCGGCCGAGACCTTGCAGAACCACGAGGCCCAATCCTTCCGCGCCGATCATGGCGACGACCACCGACAGCACCATCGCCGTCAGCACGGTCTGATTGAGGCCGCCGAGAATGGTCGGGATGGCCAGCGGCAACTGGATTTCGAACAGCAACTGACGGCGGTCAGCGCCGAAGGCGAGACCGGCCTCGACGATCTCACGCTCGACCATGCGGATGCCGAGATTGGTGAAGCGGATGAGCGGCGGCGCCGCCGCCGTCACGACCGCGACTTCGCCCGGAACGGTGCCGACGCCGAACAGCATGACCACCGGCACGAGATAGACGAAGCTCGGCGTCGTCTGCATGATGTCGAGGATCGGCCGCACGATATTCCAGACGCGGTCGCTGCGCGCGCACCAGATGCCGATCGGGATGCCGCCCACCGCGCAGAACACGATCGCGGTCGAAATCAGCGACAAGGTCGTCATCGCCTCGTTCCACACGCCCAGCATGGCGATGACGATCAGCGATATCGCGCTGAACACCGCGATGCCCCGCGTCGACAGCCACCACGCCAGCAGGAAGAAGCCAGCGACGAAGACCGGGAACGGAATGACGTGGAAGATCCAGTCGTTCAGCCACAGGAAGTTCTCGATCGGCCATTTGATGGCGAGGAAGATCGGACGCAGGTTGAGCGCCAGCCAGCTCACGCCCTGCTGGATCCAGAGATCGACCGGGAAGATGGCGAGATCGTCAGCCTTGAACATGGCGCTCTCCGGCGGCTTGCGCCCGGGGGGCGGTGGAAGCGATGCGCGCCAGGATGTCGTCGACGCCGAGCGAGCCGATCAGGCGGCCGTCGTCATCGACGACGGCGATGGGGCGGCCGTCGCGATAGCTGCGCGCGACCTCGATCAGCTTGGCGCCCGGCCGCACGCTGACATAATCGCTGCTGAGCGGACCGATGCCGCCGCCGGCGCGGGCGCGGCCAAGATCGCTCGCATTCAGCACTCCCAGCACCTTGCCGCTGCCGTCCACCATGAAGCCGCAGCCGCCCGCTTCGCTGACCAGAGTGCCCTGCTCCGACTGCAGGATGGTTTCGGCCGGGCGCATCGCCAGCCGCGCGTCGAACAGCCGCGAGCGGTCGATCTCTCGCGTGAAGGCCGCGACATAATCGCTGCCGGGCTCGAGCACGATCGACTGCGGCGTACCCTCGCGCACCAGTTCGCCCTCCGACATGATGGCGATGCGCGTGCCGAGCTTGAGCGCTTCCTGGAAGTCGTGGGTGATGAACAGGATCGTCTTGTTCAGTGTGCGTTGCAGGCGCAGCAGCTCGTCCTGCATCTCGGTACGGATCAGCGGATCGAGCGCGCTGAAGGCCTCGTCCATGATCAGGATGTCGGCGTCAGTGGCGAGCGCGCGAGCAAGGCCGACGCGCTGGCGCATGCCGCCCGACAATTCGTGCGGGAAATGGTAACCCCAGCGTCCGAGGCCGACGACGGTCAGCACCTCCTCAGCGCGCCGGCGTCGCTCGGCCGCAGGAACGCCGCGCAGTTTGAGGCCGAATTCGACATTGTCGATGACGCGCTTGTTCGGCAGCAGCGCGAAGTGCTGGAACACCATCGAAATGCGCGTGCGGCGCACCTCGCGCAATTCGGCTTCGCCGAGCGGCACGATGTCGCGGCCGTCGAGGAGCACCTGGCCTGCGGTCGGTTCGTTGAGCCGGTTGATGCAGCGCGCGAAGGTGGACTTGCCCGAGCCGGACAGGCCCATGATCATGTACACGGCGCCCTGCGGCACGCTGAGCGACACATTGTTGAGGCCGACGACGACGCCGAGCTTCTCGAAGACCTCGCTCTTGCCGCAGCCTCTTGCCAGCATCTCCAGTGCGGGTGCGGGCGTGCTGGAGAAGACCTTGTATAAATCCTTGATCTCCAGGCGTTCCGTCATATCCAGACCCCTGTCCTCGGTGCCAGTTGAACCGGGCTTGCTCGATCTGGCCGCCCGGTCAGTTAAGAAGCGACTGAAGGTACCGTCTTCCTGCGATCCGGCGGATCGCCCGCACAATCCCCTCTGCCATCCGGAGGATGTTTGCACTGCCGTCAGCGTAACGGTGAAAAATCAGTCGGTAGAAGAATTCGGTTCTCCGCCTGCTCGATGTTCTCCGACAACTTGGGGACGAAGGCCTGCCAGCGCGCATCGTCCGCAAGTTGCTGGCGGCGGCGCGTCCGATCTTCCAGGTCGGCATAGGCCCACAGATGAACCACCTGGCTCAGCGCACCAATCTCGGTCGTAAAGTAGCCGATCAGATGGCCGAGGATCGGCTGCTGAATCGCCAGCCCTTTGTCGCGCACGAGTTGCAGATATCGTGCCATGCGGCCGGTGCGAATACGGTAGATGCGTTCTTCGACGATCATGCGGATGACCTTTCTGTGCCGCCACCGAGGAAGTCCCCCATCAGTTCGGCAACCTGGCCGGGTGCTTCGGTCAGAATCGAGTGACGCAAACCGGGCAGGATGTGCAGCTTCGAACCGACGATGCGCTCGTGCATGTACAGCGCCATCCGCGGGTTGGAGCCGGCGTCATGCTCGCCGGTCGCGATCAACACCGGGACGCGGATCTGATCGAGCAGGCCGCCGAAATCGGTTTGCGCCAGCACGCGATAGGCGGCCGCATAGCAGTCGGGATCGTTCTCGGCGTTGCGCAGCCGCAGCCTCGTGATCAGCTCCGGATTCTTCGCCTGGAAGTCTTCGGTGAGCCAGCGCGACAGCGACGCGTCGTAATGCGCTCCGCGATCGCCCGCCTGCAACGCGGTGAGCCGGGCGGCGACCCGCTCGCGTTCTTCGTCGGTGCGTCCGGCGACGGTGGCGAGCAG
>JAHCKG010000009.1 GCA_026125895.1 Pseudolabrys sp.
CTCCGGCCGGTTTTTTATTGGCTGAACGCAGCCGCGCCCGCGTCCGGCCGAAGGAGCAGAACGATGGCCGACGACACCCTGAACTATCGCCCCGAGACCCGGCTGGTCCACGCCGGGACGCTGCGCTCGCAGTACAACGAGATGTCGGAGGCCATCTTCCTGACGCAGGGCTATCGCTACGAGAGCGCCGAGGATTGCGAGGCGCGCTTCTCCGGCAAGATCCCGGGCTATGTCTATTCGCGCTACTCCAACCCGACCATGGACATGTTCGAGAAGCGCATGGCCGCCCTCGAAGGCGCCGAGGCCGCGCGCTCGACCGTGACCGGCATGGCCGCCGTGACCAATGCGCTGATGGGTCTGGTCCGGGCCGGCGATCACGTCGTCGCCGCCAAGGCGCTGTTCGGCTCCTGTCGCTGGGTCATTGAGGAATGGCTGGCGCGCTTCGGCGTTACCTTCACTTTGGTCGACGGCAAGGATCTCGACGCCTGGAAGAAGGCGGTGCGCAAGGAGACCAAGGTCTTCTTCATGGAGACGCCGACCAACCCGACGCTCGAAGTCTACGACATTGCCGCGGTTGCCGACATTGCCCACGATGCCGGCGCCAGGCTCGTCGTCGACAACGTGTTCGCGACACCGCTCTATCAAAGCCCGCTGCAACTCGGCGCCGACGTCGTCGTTTATTCGGCGACCAAGCATATCGACGGCCAGGGCCGCGTGCTCGGCGGCGTCATTCTCGCCAGCGAGAAGATCATCGCCGATCACTACCACAACCTGCTGCGGCAGACCGGTCCGACGCTGCCGCCGTTCAATGCCTGGGTGCTGCTCAAGGGCCTCGAGACGCTCGGCATCCGCGTCGAACGCCAGACCAGGACTGCCGCGGCGGTCGCCGACAAGCTCGCCGGCCACGACAAGCTGACCCGGCTGATCTATCCCGGCCGCGCCGACCACCCGCAGGCCGACATCATCAAGAAACAGATGAAGGCCGGCTCGACGTTGATCGCCTTCGAGGTCAAGGGCGGCAAGGAAGGCGCCTTCCGTTTCCTCAACGGCCTGAAGCTGACGCAGATCACCAACAATCTCGGCGACGCCAAGACGCTGATCACCCATCCGATGACCACGACGCATCAGCGGCTGACGCCGGAGCAGCGCGCCGAACTCGGCATTGGCGACGGTCTGGTGCGGCTGTCCTGCGGCCTCGAGCACCAGGACGACATCATCGAGGATATGCTCGGCGCCCTCGACAAGGTGTGAGGCGCGCCGCCGCAAAAGCAAATGGCCGGGCTGGCAAACCCGGCCATCGCAGGATGAGTATTTGGCGTCAGCGGGCGTTGGACGCCTTGGCCGAAACGATCGGCCGCTTCACCGCCTCGGCAATGGCCGCGCCGAGATGGTGCGCCATGCAGGCATAGCCCCAGTCGTTCATGTGCAAGCCATCGGCAATGGTGAAAGCCGAGAACGGCAGGCCATCGTCATTCCAGCGCTTCATCGCCTCGAAACGGCGGAACAGGCCGACATCCTCCTGCTTCGACACGTTGGCGATGAAATCGACCATCTGCGGCGCCAGCGGCTTGGCGATCACCTTCGGCGCATATTGCGGATCGATGAGGATGACATCGGCGCCGACGGCGCGGATGCGATTGAGGCCGTCGCGGATCGACGCGCCGCGGTCGGTCATGGCGTGATCGCGGATCAGGGAATTGGTGCCGAGCTGCCAGAGCACGAGATCGGGCTTCTGCGCGATCACGGCGGTGTCGAAGCGCTTGAGCATGTCCGGCACTTCCTCGCCGTTCACACCTTGATTGACCACACTGAACCGCTGCGCCGGAAACTGCTTCTGCAATTCGACGCCAAGACGGCTCGGATAGCTCGCGGCCGGCGACGAAGCGCCCGCCCCCGCGGTCGATGACGAACCGATGGCGACGATGGTGACCGGCTGCTGCTTTTCGATCTTCCGCGCGACATGCGCGAGCGATCCGCCGAGCCGCATCAGATCGTGCGGCGTCGCGCAGCGCGGCTGCGGCGCGGCGGGTTCGGCCGCGACGGCGCCAGGAATAAACAAGACAAAAAGCGTCGCAGCGAGCGATTTCGTCGCCCGGCCGGCGAGATCGAAGAGCGTCACGGTTTCATCCCCAAGGGCGGTGTTTCTTGCCTGTTATTTATTACCGTCTGTCGGCAGGTCCGGTTTGGCAGCCTCGAGGACGAGATCGGCCAATAAGCGTCCAATACAGTCGTGTACCCGCTCAGCCATATCAAGTTTTTTCGTCGCCGAATAGAAGTCAAATGTGCCCTGATCGGACCAGGCCTTCATCAGGCCGAAACGATCGAAAACCGGCACTTCCTGCTGCACCGCAACCCAGCGCATGTTCTCGACATAGACGCCCAGCGCAATCATCGACTCGGTGCGCGGACTATACTGCGGGTTGATAAACATCACGTCAGCACCCGCCGCGCGGGCTTTCTTGATCCCCTTGTCCAGCGCCTGGCTGAACTGGTCGGGATCGACCGCCTGCATGGCATCGACCGTCGCTGTCTGCCACAGCATCAGCGCGGGACGCGCTTGGGCGAGTTCGGCCGGAAGGCTTTTGACCATATCCGCCGCGGTCCGCCGCGATTTGACGTCGGTGACGACCGAAACTTTCACGCCCGGAAGCTTGTTGCTCAACGCCTGCTGCATGCGCGACGGATAGGAATTCGCCGCGCCATTCGGTCCCGGCAACTGCGAGGAGCCGGCACCCACCACGAGGATCGTCAGCGATTTATCGGCAACAGCCTTTTTGACGCGATTGAGCGGATACGCGACGGCAAACGGCCCGCCGTCGACGCCGCATTCGGTCGGCTCGCCGGCATGGACCGACGCGGCCGGACCGAGGAACATCGCCGCAAGGCACGCGGATACCGCAATGCCCCGCCCCAATGGACGCCCCCACTTCATGTATCGCCCCCGGCCAAGCTCGGCTTGGCAGCCTGCGTCTTGGGGCCGGACCCCGATCCGGACCCTTGGCGCTCGATCGTCCTGTACCACGAAATCAGCCACGCCGCGCCTGCCATGATCGCAATTCCCGCCACGCTGACAAGAATCTGCACCGGCACCCGGTTCGACACTTCGGTGAAGACGAAGTGTCCGGCAAAGGACAGAAAGACCCCGAGACAGAAGATGCCGAGCGAATGCGCGCCGCACAAGATCGCCGGTTTGAACCAAGGCGACTTGAGCGCCGGCCAGTCGCGCGGCACCAGCCGCACCGTGATCACCGCCAGCGCCAGGAAGTGCAGGATGCGCAGCACGTCGAGATTGGTCTTGTCGATCGGATAGATCAACTCGCCGACAACAGTGGGCACATAGGCGCCGAGACCCGGGACATGCCAGGTCAGCGAAATAAAGAAGGCGAACAGAAGATAGAGCACGGCCAGCGTTAGCGTGACCGGCGAATTGATGGCCCGCGACAACCGTGCCGCGCCGCCCAGCGCGCACCAGGCGCCGAAGATGAACAGGAATTGCCAAGCGAAGGGGTTGAACACCCAGACGCCCTGCGGCCAGGCCGGCAGGTTCCATTCGAACAACCATGACAGCGAGTAAATCGCGCCGGAAGCCAAAAGTGCGGTGGTCGGCGACCGCATAAGCAGCCACAGGAACGGCGCGAAGCCGATGAGCAGGATGATATAGAGCGGCAAAACGTCCATGTTCACCGGCTTGAACTTCAGGAGCATCGCCTGAATGATCGTGACGTCCGGGTTGTTGAGAAAATTCAACACGCCCATTTCTTCGGAGTACAGCGGGTTCTCGAAGGAATGGGCGATATAAGAAATCTCGGCGAGGTAGATCGCGAACAGGAAGATGTGGGCGACGTAGATCTGCCAGGCGCGCTTGAGCACGCGGGCCGCCGCGACGAGAAAGCCGTTGAGATACATCGACCGCCCGTAGACGAAGGCGACGGTGTAGCCGGAGATGAAGACGAAGATTTCGGTGGCGTCGGAGAAGCCGTAATTGCGGATCGTGACCCAGCTCACCGCGTTGGACGGGATGTGGTCGAGGAAGATGAGCCAGAGCGCCAGCCCGCGAAACAGATCGAGACGCAGGTCACGGTCGGTCTTGGTCGGCACCATGGACGGCTTTTCTTTCCTGCACCGCTTCGGCCATAATCAAATACCAAACCCGGCCGGCCGCAAGCGCGTCGCACAGGATTAAGGCATAAGATGTACCGCGCGGTCACCCGCCAGATCGAAGTCACCGTAAAACCCCGGTATCTCTCCGAGCGGTCTTCGCCAACCAGCGGTTATTATTTCTGGGCCTATACGATCGATATCGTCAACCGCGGCGAGGAGACGGTCCAGCTCAAGACCCGGCACTGGCGCATCACCGATGCCTTCGGCCGCCTGCAGGAGGTCAAGGGCGCTGGTGTCGTCGGTGAGGAACCGGTGCTGAAACCCGGTGAGTCCTTCGAGTACACCAGCGGGGTGCCGCTGCCGACGCCGTCCGGCTTCATGGAAGGCACCTACGGCATGATCACCGCGGACGGGCGCGGCTTCGATATAGAAATCCCATTATTTTCCCTCGACATGCCGTCAAAGGGCCGCGTCCTCAATTAGGCGGCGGCAGGCAGCCGGCGAAGCGGCCGAGCGCCGGCTTCGGCACGATGGCCAGCACGGCGCCGCCGGCGGAGAAATTCTGCAGGCGCTCGACCTCGGGCTCGGCCAGCGCGACGCAGCCCGCGGTGCCCGGCGCGCCGGGCTTACGGACGTGGATGAAGATGCAGGAGCCGCCCTTGGCCGCCCGGTCGGTCGGATAATCAACCAGCAGGCCGCGGCGATATTCCGGGACGCGCCACATGTTCTCGCCGCCGACCTTCCAGCCGACGCGGGCCCGCGTCGTGATGGTGTTGTAGGCGGGCGAGGACGCATCATCGACGCAGGTCGTGCCGTCCTCGATGTGCAGATAATGCGCACGCTTCACCGGTGCGAAACCGAAGCTGCGGCCAATCGGGAAAAAGCCGGCCGGGGCGCGCTTGTCGCCATCGACCTTGATCAGTTCGCCGGCCGCCGCGAACGTGCGGAACGCCGGTGACCACGCCGTACCCTTGCGGCCGATCAGTGCGCTGACCGGTCCGCCATCGGCTTGCCATGGCGCACCGACCGATGAGCGCGTGAACCGTCGCAAGGTCGCGGCGCTGCTCGTCATGGTGTCGGGCGTGACCAGCACCAGATTGCGCGCGTCACGCAGCGGCGCCGGACAGGACTGGGCCAACGCAGGCGATGTCATGAACAGCGCGGCAATAAGTGCTCCGCTCATGCCCGCGAAGGCGGGCATCCAGTGTTTCGACTTTCTGGACCCCCGCTTTCGCGGGGGCGAGCGGTGATTGTTCGCAGGCAAGGACATCATCAAGCCGGGCTCCCTCATCGAGAGTCGGGCCGCGTTCCTTGATCCGGCGCAAGGTTAATGCGCGCGCAGAGTTAATTGCCGTTGGCCCCGACGTCTTCAGGCTGAAAGACGTACGAGGAACTGCAGAACTCGCAGGTCACCGAGATGCGGCCGTCCTCGACCATATGATCGCGGTCGTCCTGCGAGAAGCTCTTGAGCATCGCCTCTACCGCGTCGCGCGAGCACGAGCATTGCGCCTTGACCTCGACCGCGTTGAAGACGCGTACACCCGGCTCATGAAACAGGCGGTAGGCCAGCCGCTCGCTCGAGAGTTCGGGATCGATCAGCTCGATGTCCTCGACCGTCTCGAGCAGCGCCCGGCCTTGCACCCAGGCATCGTCCTCGATCACCGGCGCGATCTCGGCACCCTCCGGCGCATCGCCCGGATGGAGATCAGTCTGGGCGCGCTCCTGCGACTTCGGCAGAAACTGCAGCATCACACCGCCGGCGCGCCAGCGGTGGCTGCCGGCGCCCGTGCCGGGGGTGATTTCCTCGGCGACGGCGAGCCGCACGCGCGTCGGGATCTGTTCGGAGCGCAGGAAGTATTCGTGCGCGGCGTCTTCGAGCGAGGCGCCGTCGAGCGCCACCAGACCCTGGTAACGCTGCGTGTTCTCGCCCTGGTCGATGGTCATGGCGAGATGGCCCTTGCCGAGCAGGTTGGCCGAGGTCGCCTCGCCCGCGGCAACCAACGCATCGACGCCGGGAGCGCCGAACCGGGCACAGGCGCGCACCTGGCCGGGGGTGGTGTAGTCGACCACCAGCAGGCCGACGGGACCGTCGGTCTGCGCCTGGAGGATGAAGCGGCCGTCCATCTTCAGCGACGAGCCGAGCATGACGGTAAGCACGATCGCCTCGCCGAGCAGCTTGGCGACCGGGGCCGGATAGGCGTGCTTGGACAGGATCTCATCGACCATCGGGCCGAGGCGGACCAGGCGGCCGCGCAGGTCGAGGGCCGCGACCTCGAACGGCGTCACCGCGTCGTCGATCGACACGGCGGACGGGGCGCGCTCGGGGAGGGAAATGTCGGAGGAATGGGTCATCGGATCGGTCATGCCGGTTATGTAGCGAGCGAACGCGAAATTGCGAGGCTTGACTACGGAGCCGCTCGTCCCCGCGCATAGCCGCCCGAAGGACGGCGTTCTTTCAGAACGCCTATGGCGGGGACCCAGTTCTTGGCCTTCTGGACCCCCGCTTTCGCGGGGGTGAGCGGTGATTTTGGACGCCGCCTACGCGTCTTCGGCGTGCAGGCACCAGGCGAGCAGGCCCTTCTGGGCGTGCAGGCGGTTTTCGGCCTCGTCGAACACCACCGACTGCGGGCCGTCCATCACCTCGTCGGTGACTTCCTCGCCGCGATGCGCCGGCAGGCAGTGCATGAACAGCGCGTCGGGCTTGGCTTTGGCCATCAGGGCGGAGTTGACCTGATAGGGCTTGAGGATGTTGTGGCGGTGTTGGGCCTCGCGATCGCCCATCGACACCCAGGTGTCGGTGAAGACGCAATCGGCGCCCTTGACCGCGGCTTCCGGATCGTCGCCGACCTTGATGTTGGCGCCCGACGACTTGACCCAATCCATCAGCCACTTCTTCGGCTTGAGTTCCGCCGGACAGGCCACACGCAGTTCGAAATCGAAGCGCTCGGCGGCATGCATCAGCGAGGCCAGCACGTTGTTGGCGTCGCCGGTCCAGGCAATCGTGCGCCCGGTGATCGGGCCGCGATGCTCTTCGAAGGTCATGACGTCGGCCAGCACCTGACAGGGATGCGAGCGGCGCGTCAGGCCGTTGATCACCGGCACCGTGGCGTATTTCGCGATCTCGGCGACGGACTCGTGGTCGAGGGTGCGGATCATGATGGCGTCGACGAAGCGCGACAGCACGCGCGCGGTATCGCCGAGCGTTTCGCCGCGGCCGAGCTGCATCTCCTGCGACGTCAGCATGATGGCTTCGCCGCCGAGCTGACGCATGCCGACGTCGAACGACACGCGCGTGCGGGTCGACGGCTTGTCGAAGATCATCGCCAGGGTCTTGCCTTCGAGGGGCTTTGGCCCTTCGCCGCGCTTCTGCCGCTCCTTCATGGCGCGGCTGTGCGTGATCATCTCCTTCAGCGTCGGCTTCGGGATGTCGGTGAGGTCGAGGAAATGCCGGATGTCGCCGCTCATGCCACGGCCCCCTGCTTGGTCACAGGATCGGTCTGCCGCGGATGCGCCTGGGCGAGCTTGACACAGGCGCGCTCGATGCGGCGCACCGCCTCGCCGATTTCCTCGTCGTTGATGATGAGCGGCGGCAGGAGACGCACCACGTTGTCGCCGGCGGCGACGGTGATCATTTCCTCGTTGCGCAATTCATCGACCATCTCGCCGACCGGCGGCACCATGCGCAGGCCGATCAAGAGGCCCTCGCCGCGCACCTCGGCGACCACCGACGGGAACCGATCGCGGATCTCGGCCAGCCGCTGTTTGAACAACAGGCCCTTGCGCTTGACGTCCTCGAGGAAGGCCTTGTCGGCGACGATGTCGAGCACGGCATTGGCCGCCGCCATCGCGAGCTGGTTGCCGCCGAAGGTGGAACCGTGCGTGCCGGGCGTCATGCCCTTGGCCGCTTCCGCGGTGGCCAAACAAGCCCCGATCGGGAAGCCGCCGCCGAGCGCCTTGGCCAGCCCCATGATGTCGGGCGTGACGCCGGTGTGCTGATAGGCGAACAGGTCGCCGGTGCGGCCGACGCCGGTCTGCACTTCGTCGAAAATCAGCAAGAGGCCGTTGTCGTCGCACAACTTGCGAAGCGCGCGCAAAAACTCATGCGGAACGACGCGCACGCCGCCCTCGCCCATCACCGGTTCGCAGATGATGGCCGCGGTCTCGGGAGTGACCGCCTTCTTGACGGTTTCGATGTCGCCGAACGGCAACTGGTCGAAGCCCGGCATGTTGGGGCCGAAGCCTTCGAGATACTTCTTGTTGCCGGTCGCCGACAGCGCCGCGAGCGTGCGGCCGTGGAACGCGCCTTCAAAGGTGATGATGCGGTTCCGCTCCGGCTTGCCGGAGGCGTACTGGTATTTCCGCGCCATCTTGATGCAGCATTCCATCGCCTCGGTGCCGGAGTTCTGGAAGAACACGTAATCGGCGAAGGACAGATTGCAGAGCCGCTCGGCCAGGCGCTCGCCTTCCGGAATGCGGTACAGGTTCGAGGTGTGCCAGAGCTTGCCCGCCTGCGCGGTAATCGCCTCCACCATGTGCGGATGCGCATGGCCGAGCGCGTTAACGGCGACGCCGGAGGTGAAATCGAGATAGCGCTTGCCGTTGGTCGCGGTCAGCCAAACTCCTTCGCCCCGCTCGAAAGCGAGGTCGGCACGGGCATAGGTCGGCAACAGATGCGAGCTCACGGCCAGTCTCTTGTCTTTGACAAAACGAAAATCACGACGCCGGACGCGGACCGAACGGGAAAACGAAATCGATCTCGGACAATTGCCGAGGCGGTTCAATGTCTTCGCCGAAGACTCTGCCGTCGGCCGGCCCGCAGGCCGTGGTCCTTGGACGAGAGCGTTTTCCCGGCTGGCGGCGCCCGAAACGAAACGTGCCGCCTCGCCGGGCGGCACTTGAAGCATTTTAGGCCAGGTCGGCCCCAAGTCAACCGAACGGCGGAACCGATTCGGCCGACTCAATTTCACCGCAACTGCGGATTCTAAAGGAAAACCTGTTGGTAGATGGGCTTTGGCCGGTTGCAAAAGCTTGCGAGAGAGTCAACCCATAGTGTAGTTTTTTGGTCAGGCGATACGACATATCGTGCGTACCGCCGGCAAATTCTGGTTCATCCCTGAAGCGTAACACGTTCGGGCACGAAAACCCGTGTCGGACGAGGGGGATGGATTCTATCTGAAGCTTGGACGCCGAGGGGAACGCCCATGAGCTGGACCGACGAGAGGGTCGAACTCTTGAAGAAGCTATGGTCGGACGGCCTCTCGGCCAGTCAGATCGCGGCCGAGCTGGGCGGCATCACCCGCAATGCCGTGATCGGCAAGGTGCACCGCCTGGGCCTGTCGGGCCGGGCCAAGAGCCCCTCGACCACGGCGCCACGGCCGCGCAAGGCGCGCACCTCCGGCCACATGATCCGGGTGCAGCGGCCGCAGGTGCGCGGCAACACCGCGCTCGCTTACGACTACGAGGCCGAGCCGGAGCCGGAACTGCTGGAGATTCCGGTCGAGCAGCGCAAGTCGCTGCTGCAGCTCAGCGAGCGCACCTGCCACTGGCCGGTCGGCGATCCGTCGAGCACCGATTTCTTCTTCTGCGGCGGCGAGAGCGCCGAGGATCAGCCTTATTGCAGCTTCCACTGCCGCGTCGCCTATCAGCCGGCCAATGCTCACCGCCGCGCCAAGCCGGCGTTCCGTAGCTGAGCGAGCGACCATCGTGAGTTTGAAGAGCCGGGGCGAAAGCTCCGGCTTTTTTTTGTTGGGCGGTCGTCGCCTTCGTAGCCCGGGTGAAGCGAAGCGCAACCCGGGACAATCGCGAGACTGCTCCCGGCTTTCGCTGCGCTACAGCCGGGCTACGGGCCGTCATCCCGGTAGAGCGCGCAATTCAATTATCAAACAGCGGACGCGCCTGATCGCCCCTGTTGTTAAAGGCCCGGGGCGGCCTGCCTTCCTCTTCCACCCTCGGCATGCCGAGGGAATGGAGCGCCGCGAAGCGCCCAAAGTGTGCACCTTGCGGTGCACGGCCCCTCCTTGCGATCGGAGAAGGCCTGCGCCCCGCGGCGCTCCATCGCGGTGTCTTTAACGACGCCGGGCCGCGCTTCTGGCGGCTGATCCGTCTTGCGACGGGTAGCGCGCACCATCAGCAAGCTCCTTGCGGGAGGTCTTATTGCCTCCGGGCGGAGCCCCGGCGCCGCCCGAGCGCTCAAGGTGCGTTTCCTTGAGCCCGCGGGCACCGCATCCTCTCCCACTTTCACGACGCCTCATGACAGCGCCCTCGGCTGGATCGGACGGGTGGATACTATCCTTCGGTAGGAATAACAGTCAAGGACTATTTTCTAACGGGCGAGATGGCGTGTAGCCCGGGTGGAGCGAAACGTAACCCGGGGACGGTCGATGGTCAGCCCCCGGATTTCGCTGCGCTCCATCCGGGCTACGGGGTGTCGTCCCTGGCGAGCGATAGCAAGTCCCGACCCCTCACCCGCCTCGCCGCTAAAGCGGTTCGGCACCCTCTCCCACATAGCTCGCCGAACGGCGAGCGTTCGCTCGCCTTTGGGGAGAGGGAAAGAAAGGCAGCCTCAACTCGCGACGCGGCCGAAGCGGTCGTCGAGGGCGTAGCCGGCGCCGCGCACGGTGCGGATCGGATCGGCGAGCTGGCCGCGATTGATCGCCTTGCGCAGACGGCCGACATGGACGTCCACGGTGCGCTCGTCGATGTAGATGTCGGAGCCCCAGACGCCGTCGAGCAACTGCTCGCGCGAAAACACGCGGCCGGGCCGCTCCATCAGGAATTCGAGCAGACGATATTCGGTCGGCCCGAGATCGACCGCCTTGCCATTGCGCGACACGCGCTTCTTGTCACGATCGAGCTCGATGTCGCCGATGTTGAGCACGGTGGCGACACGATCGGGATGGGCCCTGCGCAACAGCGCGCGCACCCGCGCCAGCAACTCCGGCACCGAGAACGGCTTGACGATGTAATCGTCGGCGCCGGTGGCCAGGCCCCTGATTTTCTCGCTCTCCTCGCCGCGCGCGGTGAGCATGATGATCGGCAGTTGCTGCGTCTCGGGGCGCGCGCGCAGCCGGCGGCACAGTTCGATGCCGGACAGGCCGGGCAGCATCCAGTCGAGCACGACGAGATCGGGCGCGCGCTCCTTGAGCTTGGTGTCGGCGTCGTCGCCGCGCGCCGCGGTCTCGACCTCGTAACCTTCCTTCTCCAGATTGTAGACGAGGAGCATGGTCAGCGGCTCTTCGTCTTCGACGATCAGGATGCGGGCGCTCATGCTCTAAGCCCTTAGTTGCTCATCCCCGCGAGCGCGGAGATCTCGGTGTCGCCCTTCGGGCGGCGCTCGGTGATCGGCCGGCCGTCGACGATGTAATGCACGGTTTCGGCGATGTTGGTCGCGTGGTCGCCCATGCGCTCGATGTTCTTGGCGCAGAACATCAGATGGATGCAGAAGGTGATGTTGCGCGGATCTTCCATCATGTAGGTGAGCAGCTCGCGGAACACCGAGGTGCAGACCGCGTCGATCTCCTCGTCGCCGCGCCACACCGCCATCGCCTTGCTGTCGTCGCGATGCGCGTAGGCGTCGAGCACGGCCTTGAGCTGCTCGAGCACCAGGTCGGTCATGTGTTCGACGCCGCGGATCAGCTTCGGCGGCGGGAATTCGGCGTTGAGCGCGATGACGCGCTTGCCGATGTTCTTGGCGAGATCACCGATGCGCTCGAGGTCGTTGGCGAGGCGCAGCGCGCCGACGATGGCGCGCAGATCGACCGCCATCGGCTGGCGCCGGGCGATGGTGAGCACCGCCTTCTCCTCGATCTCGCGCTGCAGTTCGTCGATGCTGACGTCGGCGGCGGTGACGCGGCTCGCCATCGCGGTGTCGCGCTTGGCCAGCGCATCGACGGCGTCGGCGACCTGCTTTTCGGCAAGCCCGCCCATTTCCGCGACCATGCGCGCCAGATCCTGGAGATCGACGTCGAAAGCCTTGGCCGTGTGCTGTTCGTTCATGGTGCTATGTCCTCAATCTCGTCCGGCGACGAGGCTAACCGAAGCGACCGGTGATGTAGTCCTGGGTGCGGCGATCGTTCGGCGCGGTGAAGATTCTGGTGGTCTCGCCGTATTCGACCAGTTCGCCGAGATACATGAAGGCGGTGAAGTCGGAGACGCGCGCCGCCTGCTGCATGTTATGGGTGACGATGGCGATGGTGTAATCTTCCTTCAGCTCGTCGATCAGTTCCTCGATCTTGGCGGTCGAGATCGGATCGAGCGCCGAGCACGGCTCGTCGAACAGGATGACTTCCGGGCGCACCGCGACGGTGCGGGCGATGCAGAGACGCTGCTGCTGGCCGCCGGACAGCGACTGGCCGTTGGCGTTGAGCTTGTCCTTGACCTCGGTCCACAGCGCGGCGCGCTCGAGCGCGTGCTGCACGCGGCCGTCGAGCTCGGACTTCGACAGTTTCTCGTAGAGGCGGATGCCGAAGGCGATGTTCTCGTAGATCGTCATCGGGAATGGCGTCGGCTTCTGGAACACCATGCCGACTTTGGCGCGCAGCAGGTTGAGATCCTGCGACGGCGACAGGATGTCCTCGTTGTCGAGCCGCACCGTGCCGGTGGCGCGCTGGTTCGGGTAGAGGTCGTACATGCGGTTGAGAATGCGCAGCAAGGTCGACTTGCCGCAGCCCGACGGGCCGATGAAGGCCGTGACCTTGCCCTGGTACAGCGAGACGTTGATGGTCTTGAGCGCGCGGTGATCGCCGTAGAAGAAATCGAGGTTCTGCACGGTGATCTTCTCGACCAGACCTTCGGTCGAGGCGACGGTGTTGGTGACGGTCGGTACTGTGAAATTGGCCATCGTCATGATTTCTTACTCTGTCCACCGAGGTAGCGCGCGATGATGCTGAGCGCGAGCACTGCTAATGTGATGATCAGGGCGCCGGTCCAGGCCAGTTCCTGCCAGTCCTTGTACGGACTGAGCGCGAACTGGAAGATGACGACCGGCAGGCTCGCGACCGGAGCGTTGAGGTTGGTGCTCCAGAACTGGTTGTTGAGCGCGGTGAACAGCAGCGGCGCCGTTTCGCCGGAGATGCGCGCCACCGCGAGCAGCACGCCGGTGATCATGCCGGCGCGGGCGGCGCGATAGGCGATCTTCTGGATCATCTTCGAGCGCGGCAGGCCGATCGACGCCGCCGCTTCGCGCAACGTGTCCGGCACCAAAGTGAGCATGTCCTCGGTGGTGCGCACCACCACCGGCACGACGATCACGGCGAGCGCCACCGCGCCGGCCCAGCCGGAGAAGTGGCCCATCTGCGCCACCATGATCTCGTAGACGAACAGGCCGACCACGATCGACGGCGCCGACAGCAGGATGTCGTTGATGAAGCGTACGATGGTCGACAGCTTCTCGTAGCGGCCGTATTCGGCGAGATAGGTGCCGGCGAGGACGCCGAGCGGCGTGCCGATGACAACGGCGAGGAACGTCATCACCAGACTGCCGGCGATGGCGTTGAGCAGGCCGCCGGACGAACCGGGCGGCGGCGTCATTTCGGTGAACACGCGCAGCGACAGGCCGCTGAAGCCGTTCCAGAACAGCACGATGAGGATCAGCGCCAGCCAGGCGAGGCCGAAGCCGGTCGCCGCATAGGCGATGGCCATGGTGATGAAATTCTTTCGCCGGCGCGCGGCGTAAAGCGGCGTCGAAGGCGTGACGGTGGTCGGAGCGGCCATGGCCTACTTCCCCAGCCGGGCGTTGAGCCGCATCAGCATCAGCCGCGCGGCCGCCAGCACGATAAAGGTGATGACGAACAGGATGAGGCCGAGCGCGATCAGCGACGAGGTGTAGATGTCGCCGACCGCCTCGGTGAATTCGTTGGCGATGGTGGCGGAGATCGTGGTGCCGGGCGCGAGGATCGAACCGGAAATTCGGTGCGCGTTGCCGATGACGAAGGTCACGGCCATGGTTTCGCCGAGCGCGCGGCCAAGGCCGAGCATGACGCCGCCGATAACGCCGACGCGGGTGAAGGGCAGCACGACGTTGCGCGCCACTTCCCAGGTCGTGCAGCCGAGGCCATAGGCGGCTTCCTTCAGCACCGGCGGCACCGCCTCGAAGACGTCGCGCGAGATCGAGGTGATGAAGGGCAGCACCATGATGGCGAGGATCAGCCCGGCGGTCAGCACGCCGATGCCGTAAGGCGGGCCGGCGAACAGATCGCCGAGCAGCGGGATCGGGCCGAACACCGCGATCAGGAACGGCTGGACATGCTGCTGCAAAAACGGCGCGAACACGAACAGGCCCCAGATGCCGTAGATGATCGACGGGATACCGGCGAGCAGCTCGATGGCGATGCCGATCGGGCGGCGCAGGAACATCGGACACAGTTCGGTGAGGAACATGGCGATGAACAGCCCGACCGGCACCGCGATCAGCATGGCGATCAGCGAGGTGACGATGGTGCCGTAGATCGGGGCGATGGCGCCGAACTTTTCCGTCACCGGATTCCAGCTTTCGTCGATCAGGAATTCGAAACCGAACTGGCGCAGCGCCGGCATCGAGCCGTAGATCAGCGAGATGATGATGCCCGAGAGGATGATGAGCACCGCGATGGCGGCGGCCCGGGTGAGGAATTTGAAGGCAATATCGCCGAGACGCAGCTTGTTGAGAACTTTGGCGCGGTCGGACGACGCCGTCTCTGTCATCGCGCCGCTGATCGGATACGCTACGTCAACCACGGGTCGCCTCCCGGAAGAAGTCATGCGCGGCTCTCCTCGCGGCGTTGCGCCCGGTGGGGCGGCTGATGCCAGTCTCGGAGGCCACTGAAGCGGCGTTGCAGCCGCAAAACAAGTCGTCTGTTGCAGGCTGTGGGCAAGGAAAGGCAGGCGGGGAAGGACGCCGGGAACCGACTGCGGGCCGGCGCCCTTCCCGTTTTACCGGCGAATTACATCGCCTTGACTTCGTGCTTCCACTTGTCCTGGATCAGCTTCACGACGCCGTCCGGCATCGGCACGTAGTCGAGCTCTTCGGCCATCTTGTCGCCGTTCTGGTAGGCCCAGGCGAAGAACTTGAGCGCTTCGGCGGCAGCGGCGGCATCCTTCGGCTCCTTCGGGATCAGGATGAAGGTGGCGCCGGCGATCGGCCAGGCCTTGGCGCCCGGTTCGTCGGTGAGGATCTGATAGAAGCCCGGAGCGTTGGCCCAGTCGGCGCCCGCCGCGGCGGCCATGATCGACTCCGAGTCAGCCGTGACCGTCTTGCCGTCCTTGTTGATCATCTTGGTGGCGGTCAGCTTGTTCTGCTTGGCATAGGCGGTTTCGACGTAGCCGATCGCACCCTTGGTGTTGGCGACGTTGTTGGCGACGCCTTCGTTGCCCTTGGCGCCGATGCCGGCCGGCCACTGCACCGCGGTGCTGCTGCCAACCTTCGACTTCCAGTCACCGCTCACCTTCGACAGATAGTTCGTGAAGATGAAGGTGGTGCCCGAGCCGTCCGAACGATGCACGAGGGCGATCGCCTGGTCCGGCAGCTTGGCATTCGGGTTGAGCTTCACGAGCGCCGGGTCGTTCCACTTCTTGATGTCGCCGAGGAAGATCTTGGCGAGCGTCGGGCCATCGATCGTCAGGTCGCCGCTCTTGACGCCGTCGAGATTGACGACCGGCACGATGCCGCCCATCACGGTCGGGAACTGGATGACGCCGATCTTGTCGAGTTCGGCCGGCTGCAACGGCATGTCCGAGGCGCCGAAGGTCACGGTGCGCGCGGTGATCTGCTTGATGCCGCCGCCGGAGCCGATCGACTGATAGTTCAGGCCGTTACCGGTTTCCTTTTTGTAGGCGTCGGCCCACTTGGCATAAATCGGATAGGGGAAAGTTGCGCCGGCACCCGAGATGTCGGCGGCGTTGGCCGGAAGCGATACGGCGGCGGCGACGAGGCCGGCGGCTGCCATGACGGTCCAGTGTTTCAAGGGATCTCTCCATGTTTGCGGCCAGAGACGGCGAGCCCTCCAAGGCCCTCCGCGTCTGCTTGCCCGAAAGGGGCTGCCGCTGTTGTTTTCACGCACTCCATGCTGGCCTCGGGCCATGAGCGGTGCTGTGCGCTAGCTCAATTTCCCCGAACCCACGGCCAGCGTTAGGGGCCGCGTGTCATCGTTTTATGAAGCTTCCATGACAACCAGATGACACGACAAGCTATTGAAATTTCAGTTGATTTTCAGGAGGCTGGGTCCGGCGCTGTGTAGAGCGGCAGGTGCATTGTGAAGGTCGCGCCCTGCCCCGGAACGCTCTCGATCGAGACCCGGCCGCCGTGCCGGTTGAGCACGTGCTTGACCAGCGCCAGGCCGAGGCCCGTGCCGCCCTGCGAGCGGCTGTCGGCAACGTCGACGCGGTAGAAGCGCTCGGTCAGCCGCGGCAGATGTTCGGGGGCGATGCCGGGGCCGAAGTCGCGGATGGCGATGCGCGCCTCGGGCGCGCCGGCCCGGGTCTGCGCCCGCGACAGCGTGACATCGACGCGCTTGCCGGCGGCGCCGTATTTCAGCGCGTTCTCGACCAGGTTCTCCAGCGCCCGGATCAGTTCGTCGCGATCGCCGAGCACCATCACCGGCTCGGCCGGGATCGCCATGCGGATCTCGACCTGGCGGTCGCGCGCCAGGGTTTGCAGGCCGTCGGCGACCTGCCGCACCAAGGGAGCCAGATCGACCGGCGTGTTCGGCGGCAGATGGGCGTTGAGCTCGATGCGCGACAGCGACAGCAGATCGTCGATCAGGCGCGCCATGCGTGCCGCCTGCTGCTGCATGATGCTGAGGAATTTCTCGCGCGCGGCGACGTCGTTCTTCGCCGGACCCTGCAACGTCTCGATGAAGCCGAGCAGCGCCGCGAGCGGCGTGCGCAGTTCGTGGCTGGCATTGGCGACGAAGTCGGCGCGCATTTCCTCGACGCGGCGCAGCGGCGTCAGGTCGTTGAAGGTCATCAGCAGCAGTTCGGCCTGGGTGCCGTCGGTCTCGGGCAGCGTTACCGGCGTGACGAAGGCCTCGAACCAGCGGTCGAGCGGCACGCGTTCGAAGAACTCGACGCGCTGCTGCTCGCGCCTCTTGCCGGCGCGGCGGATGGCATCCACCAGTTCGGGCATGCGCAGCGCGATCAGCGCCGGCTCGCCGCTGCGCAAAGCCGGCGCGACGCCGCGCGCGGCGGGATTGAAGGTGACGACGCGGCCCTCGCGGTCGAGCACGATGGCCGGCTGCGGCAGGCCGCCGATCAGCGCCTCGATGAGGCGCGCCCGGCGCGCCGGGTTGCCGCGCCGTAGCGGCGCCGGTGGCGGCGGCGCCCCCGCCTCCTGCTCGCCGTCGCGCTCGCCTTCGCCGCGGCCGATCAGCGAGCGCCATGCCCCGCGCAGGCCGCCGGTCCAGCCGGCCGGCGCATCCTTGTCGCTGCCGTCGTTATCCTGGGCCATGGTCCCGGCCGCTCGTGCAGTGCGCGATGTCTATCCGACCCTGGATTTTCGCTTGTCGTCTTCTTTGTCAAGCTCGCTGCGGATCGGATCGATGACGCTTTGCACCGGATGCAGATCGAGCTTGGGCCGCGCGCCGCGCAGGTTGAGCCACAATTCGCGGATGCCGAGGACGACGACGGCGATGGCGAAGGGCGTGAGATAATACAGCACCCGGAACAGCAGCAGCCCGGCCAGCAGCTCTTCCTTGTTGAACTCCCACAGCGCCACCAGCATCGCCGCATCGAACACGCCGAGACCGCCGGGCGCGTGGCTGGCGAAGCCGAGCAAGGTCGCGGTGACGAAGATCACCGCCAGCGTCACGAAATCGACATGCGGCGCGGCCGGCACCAGCATGTACATGGCGAGCGCGCAGCTCATCAGATCGAAAATGCCGATCGTGATCTGCAGGAGCGTCGAAGGCCCGTTCGGCAGACGAACGGTCCAGCCGCCCCGCCCGATTTCGCGCGGCGCCGCGAAAACCCAGGCGATGTAGCAGGCCAGAATGCCGAGCAGCCCCAGTCCGATGATGCGGTTGGCGAGGTGGCCGAGCTGGTCGATGGCGCCCGCCGCCGACGGGTGGATGGTGACGCCGATGCCGAGCACCGTGACGTTGCCGAGCCAGAAGGTCAGACCGGCGACGAAGCAGATCTTGGCGACATCGACGGCGTCGAGGCCGTACAGCGAATAGATGCGATAGCGCACCGCGCCGCCGGTGAAGACCGTGGCGCCGATATTGTGGCCGATCGAGTAGCTGGTGAAGCCGGCGAGCGCGGCGACGCGGTAGGGAATGTCGCGGCGACCGATCGTGCGCAGTGCGAACCAGTCGTAGAAGGTGAGCGTGAAATAGCCGATGGCGACGAAGCCGGCCGCGATCGCGACATTGCGGATATTGGTCGCCTGGATCGCCGCCCAGACCTCGCCAACGTCGATCTTGTGCAGCATGCGGTACAGCACCGTGATGGCCACGGCGATGATCGCGACACTGAGCAGAAAGCCCAGCCTGTTCCAGCCGATGTAACGGTCAAAAAGACGCGCCATGGCGCGCAAGGCCTTCAGCATTGTTTCTCCGCGGCAGGACAACACATGGCGGGGGTCGTTGTTCGTCACCAATTTTGCTTTGCGGCGATCATGGGCGGGATCGCCATATTATCGCCATGTCCAAAACATGCCCCAGACGTGCCCCCTCAGGCTTGAAACTTTTCCGTAGCAGAACTCAACCGCCGGCGCGAGAGCGCACAAAGCCCCGGCTTCGCCTTGGCGAAGCCGGGGCTGTTTGGCCGCAGATTGACGTCAGTCGCATACCGTCATGCGACGCCAGCGCTTGCCGTACGGGGTCTCGACCAGGCGGCGGACGACGTAGCAGTCCGAACCTGCGTAGTAGGCGGGGGCGTAGAAGCCGAAACCGAAGCCCTTGTGCCAGCCGTGGTGGCCGTGATGGCCGTGCCAGCCGCCGGCGGAGGCGGTGGTGGGCGACAGGGCGGCGGCAGCGACGACAGCGGTGGCGCCGAGGGCGATGATGAGCTTGCGGATCATGGTTCTCTCCTGGGTTGGGCGTTTGGGGTTCAGGTCATGTCGGGGATGCGCTCCCGCATCCTGACCGTGGGTCGCGCCCGCCCCGGGAAAGGTTCAAAGATTTTTGGCCCCGCTCGCGCGTCAGGCGCTTAACGATCTGATTTTCCGCCGCTTTTTTACGAAAAATTCGCGCTGCCCGCGGCTTTGCGTGGCTTTCCGCCTGCCCCTGTGGCGCCATCGGCCTGCGCTCACGGCTGCCCCTGACGTGCCCGCGATCACATTATTCGCGGCGCGGCTGCGATAGCCTTGAACCGAACGGCCGCCGGCCGCGACCCATGTTCAGGTTACGCCTGCGATGCAAACGACCCCAGACGACGTTCTGATCGCGAGGATCGCCGGCGGCGACCGACTGGCCATGCAGGTGCTGTTCGCGCGGCACCACGTGCGCGCCTACCGCTTCGTGTTGCGGCTGGTGCGCAATGAAGCCACCGCCGAGGACCTCATCAGCGAGGTCTTCCTCGACGTGTGGCGGCAGGCCGGACAATTCCAAGGGCGCGCCGCGGTATCCACCTGGATCCTCGGCATCGCCCGCTTCAAGGCGCTCTCGGCTTTGCGCAAGCGGTCCGAGGCCGAACTGGACGACGACACGGCGGCGGCGATCGAGGATCACGCCGACAATCCGGAGACGGCGCTGGCGAAGAAGGACAAGGGTTCGCAGCTACGGCAGGCTTTGTCGAAGCTGTCGAACGAACATCGCGAGATCATCGACCTCGTCTATTACCACGAGAAGTCGGTGGAAGAAGTGGCCGGGATCGTCGGCATCCCGGAAGCGACCGTGAAGACGCGCATGTTCTACGCGCGGAAGAAACTATCGGAGCTCCTCAAGGAGCAGGGAATCGATCGAGGCTGGCCATGACGCCATCGGATAACGACGCAGCGACCGACATCGAGATGATGCTGCCGTGGCATGCCGCCGGCACGCTGAGCCGCCGCGACGCGCAGCGCGTCGAGGAGGCGCTCAAACGCGACCCGGAGCTCGCCCGCCGCTATGCGCTGGTGCGCGAGGAACTCGGCGAGACCATCGGCCTCAATGAAAGCCTCGGCGCGCCGTCGGGGCGCATCATGACCGACCTGTTCGCCCGCATTGACGCCGAACCGCAGCGCCGCGCCGCCGCCGCGCCCGGCTTTGGCGCGCGCATTGCCGAATTCATCGCTTCCTTGACGCCGCGCACGTTGGCTTATGCCGGCGGCGCCGCGGCCATCGCCCTCCTGCTGCAGGCCGGCATCATCGGCAGCATCATGCTCAAGCAATCCGGCGGCCCTTACGAAACCGCCTCGGCGCCCGGCGCGCAAAGCAATGCCGGCGCATTCGCCCTCATCCGCTTCGTGCCGCAGGCGAGCCAGGACGACGTCAGCAAATTCCTCGCCGCCAACAAGCTGAGCATCGTCGCCGGACCGATGAATGGGGGGCTCTATCGCGTGCGGATCGCGGCCGAAAAATTGCCGCAGGCCGATCTCGCCGCGCGCATCCAGCAACTGCAAGACGGCAGGATCATCGGCTTCATCGCCGCATCGCCGTAAAGGAGGATCGATCATGTCCATGAGGGTCGTCCCGATCTGTCTCGTCGCCATCGCCGCGGCATTGCCGCTGATCACCGGCCCGGCGCAGGCGCAGAAGATGAATTCGCGCAGCGTCGTTACGCAGCCACCGCCGACCGGCGGCGGAGGCGGCGGCGTCACGCGGCCGCCTTCGGGTGGCCATCATGGCGGCGGCGGTGGCTTCCGCGGTCCCGGCTGGGGCGCGGTCGTGCCCGGCCTCATCATCATGACGGTGCCGCATCTCATGCAGCCGCGCGGCGACGTCATTTATGAAGACGACGATGACGTCGATCAGCCGCGGCGCCGCCCGCCGCAGCGCGCGGCGCGGCCGAGCCGGCCGAACGGCGTGCCGCCGGCCAATGAACGGCGTTATGTGCCTGACGAAGTCGTCATCGAATTGCGCAATACGGTCGCGCCGCCGCAAGTCGATGCGTTGCAGCGCCGCCATCGCCTGACGCGGCTGGAGTCGCAGCCGCATCAACTCAGCGGCACGACGCTCTATCGCTGGCGCATTCCCGACCGCCGCTCGGTGCCGCAGGTGGTACGCGAACTGGAGCGCGACAATGTCGTGGCCTCGGCGCAGCCGAACTACGTTTACTCGCTGCAGGACGACGCGGCGAAGCCGGCCGGCGATCCGGCGCAGTACGAGGTCGCCAAGCTTCGCCTGCCGCAAGCGCACCAGATTGCCGGCGGCGCCGACGTCATCGTCGCGGTGATCGATTCCGGCGTCGATGCCGCGCATCCCGAACTGACCGACAGCGTCATCGAGAGCTTCAACGCCGCGGCGACGCCGATGGCGCCGCACGCCCACGGCACCGCCATTGCCGCGCTCATCGCGGGCCACGGCAAGCTGCTCGGCGCCGCGCCGAAGGCGAAGCTGCTCGCGGTGCGCGCCTTCGACCCGAATGGCGGCAGCGCCGACGGCACAACCTTCGCCATTCTCAAGGGTCTCGACTGGGCGGCCGCCAACAAGGCGCGCATCATCAATATGAGCTTTGCCGGGCCGAGCGATCCGGCGATGCAACGCAGCCTCGCCGCCGCGCACAAGAAGGGCATCGTCCTCATCGCCGCCGCCGGCAATGCCGGGCCGAAGTCGCCGCCGCTTTATCCGGCGGCCGATCCGAATGTCATCGCCGTGTCGGCGACCGACGCCGACGACAAATTGTTCGCGCAATCGAACCGCGGCCGGCATATCGCCATCGCCGCGCCGGGCGACCAGTTGCTGGTCGCGGTACCCGGCGGTTACGAGGTGTCGTCCGGCACCTCCTACTCGGCGGCCGAAATCTCCGGCGTCGTGGCGCTGATGATCGAACGCGATCCGAAGCTGACGCCGGCCCAGGCGCTGCGCCGCCTGCAGACGACGGCGCGCGACCTCGGGCCCAAGGGCCGCGACAGCGAATTCGGCGCCGGACTGGCCGATGCCTTCGGCGCCGTCAGCACCGAAGGCGCCGTCGCCGCCGAGACGGCGGCGCCGGTCAAGGCCGGGTTGCGCTGAGCTATAATTCCGGGCCTTGCCCTCCGCCGCGACAAGCCCCAAGTGTCGCGGCGGATGCCTGACCCGGACGGAGCCGCCGTGACCACCGACCAGCCGATGATGCCGCTGCGCGTCACCCGCAACGAGCCGATTGCCGACGGCATCAACCTCTTCGAATTCCGCGCGGCCGACGGCGCGGCGCTGCCGGAATTCTCCGCCGGCGCGCATATCGCCCTCCGCGTGCCGAGCGGCGCCATCCGCAAATATTCACTGTGCAACGATCCGGCCGAGCGCGACCGCTACCAGATCGCGGTCAAGCGCGAGACGAGCGGCCGCGGCGGCTCGATCGACCTCATCGACAACGTCAAGCCGGGCGATACGCTGATGGTGGCGGCGCCGGTCAACGATTTCGGCCTGCCGCCGCGCGCCACCGATTTCCTGTTCATCGCCGGCGGCATCGGCATCACGCCGATCCTGGCGATGATCCGTCAGGTGCAGGCGAGCGGCAAACGCTTCCGGCTCTATTACTGCTCGCGCTCGGCGGAGACGACGGCGTTCAGGGACGAACTCGCCGCGCCCGGCATCCGCGAGTTCGTCACCATCCACTACGACAACGGCGACCCGTCCTGTTCGCTCGATCTAAAGCCGATCCTCAAGGAGCGGCAGAACCGCGAGCACCTGTATTGCTGCGGTCCGCGGCCGCTGATGGAAGCGGTGCGCGCCATGACCGATCACTGGTCGCCGACCGCGGTGCATTTCGAGGCCTTCAGCGACGCCGACACGCACAAGGCCGGCGACAAGACGTTTCGCGTGCATCTGGCGAAGACCGGCACGACGGTCGAGGTGCCGGCCGACAAGACGATCCTCGAAGTGCTGCGCGCGGCGGGCCTCGACGTGCCGAGTTCATGCGAGACCGGCACCTGCGGCACCTGCCGCACCAAATACAGCGGCGGGGAAGCCGACCACCGCGATCTCGTGCTCGCCGAACACGAAAAGGCCGACACCATCATGATCTGCGTGTCGCGCGCCAAGGGCGATGAGATCACGCTGGAGCGGTGAGAGCTGCTACGGGGGCAACCAAGAGCTCCGTCATGCCCGGCCTTGCGCCGGGCATCCACGTCTTCCTTGCGACAATCAAGACGTGGATGGCCGGGACAAGCCCGGCCATGACAGATAGTCGGCACTCGAGAGGCCCTACTCCTGAATCGTCCGCAGATACGCCACCACCGCGGCGGCGGTTTCTTCATCGAAGCGGAATTCCGGCATGTCAGGATGCGTCGAGGTGATACCGCGTTGCAGATACCGGCCGAAACGGTCGAGCTCGTAACTTTGACTGATGACGCGGAACGGCGGCGCGGCTTCGAGCGGGCTGGTATCGGTCTTGCCGATGGCGTGGCAGCGGGCGCAGTTCTCCTGCAGCAGCGCGCGGCCCTGCTCCGCCGGATCCTGGGCCCGCGCCCGCGCGGCCGTGAGCGCGAGCACGATGAAGCCCGCCGCGATGGTTCGTCCGCTTTTCATCGGTAAACGCTAGCATGGATCGCGCCGCCCGCTTTGACCTTTGTCAGGCGGGCGGCGCTCGTTCGGGTTCCGGCGCTAGCGCGTCAGCACAGCCGGTCCGCGAGTTTGCGGAAGGCTGCCAGTTGATCGGGCAGCAGTTCGCGCTTGTCGTCGCGGCCGACGAAGATCTTGAACATGATGCCGCCGTCGCGGTTGAACAGCAGGATCGACGCCGACAACCGGCCGAAGAACAGCCGCTCCATGAAGCAGATGCCGGCGCAGCGTTCGGCGCGCAAATGGCCGTGCAGGCCCTTGGCGCCGGACAGGTTGTAGTAGTTGCGCGCTTCGGAGCCCGGCGGGATCGGCCCGCCGAACTCGAAGATGCCGTCCTCGGTGTGGACGATGAAGGTGACGTCGCCCCATTGGGCGACATCGCTCATCACCTCGACGAAGGCCCTGGTGGTGGTGAAGTCGTCCTTGACGAAGCAGATCATCGACGCCGGCATCGCCTCGACGACGGCGCGGCAGGTGACGCCGTTTTCGGCGGCGAAAGTTTCAATGACGACGCCCGGCTCGGCCTCGAGTTTGGCTTTGAGATCGGACGCCGCCGTCAATGTGTCGGACATGGTGTTGCTCGCTCAGGCCGCCGCGCCCTTCTTGTTGGTCTGCGTCAGCTTGACCTCGAAGCCCTCGAACTGCGGATGGCCGATATAAAGCGGCGCGTTGCTCGAAGTGTTGCTGGCGCGGGCGTGCGAGGCACGGAATTCGTCCGACTTGGTCCAGGCCTCGAAGTTCGCCTTGCTCTGCCACACCGTGTGCGAGGAATAGAGCGTGTGGTCTTCCGCTTCCGGGCCCTTGAGCAGGTGGAATTCGACAAAGCCCGGCATGCGGTCGAGATAGGATTCACGGCTCGACCAGACATTCTCGAAAGCTTCCTCGGATCCCTTCTTCACCTTGAAGCGGTTCATGGCAATGAATTGAGACATGGCGTTACCCCTGTGGCTGGCGCTTGCTGGCGCGGGTTCGTGTGGCAGTCGTTTCATTCCGGCGGGTCATGCGGTCACACACCACCGAAGTGAACCTTGAGCGCGGCCTTGTAGGTGACGCCGGGACCGGCGCTGGTCCACAGCGCGTCGTTCTGCGACGTGCCGTCGGTCGATGAACCGGGGACGGCATAAGGCCGGTAGTATTCGTTGAAGACGTTGTCGATGCCGAGATTGACCGTGACGTCCTTGGTCGGCTGGTAGGTCGCGTAAAGATTGACCAGGTTGTACGCGGTGGACGGCAGGTAGCCCGCCGGCACGTCGTCGTTGGCGGCGACCGCCGACCACTGCGCCGACAAGGTCAGCTTGCGGTCGAGCAAACGCACGCCGCCGGTGGTCGTCAGGCGCGCGGGCTGAATGGTGGCGAGGCCGACGCCGGTCTGCGTGTTCTCGCCCTTCTGCAGCGTGCCATTGAGGCCCATGAACCAGCCGCCGGCATCATAGCTCGCTTCGAGCTCGAGGCCGCGGATGCGCGCGCTCGGGATGTTCTGGTACTGGTAGTACTGCGAGAACGAGCCAAACGGCGGCACCGGCGTCGGCGCCGAGGCGACGAGCTCGATATAGTCATCGACGTCGTTCTGGAAGGCGTTGAGCTTGGCGCGGAAAGCGTCGCCCTTGCTGAAGACGCTGTCGAACTTGAAATTGACGCCGACTTCCTTGTTCTTGCCCACCTCGGGACGCAGGTTCGGGTTCGGCAGGAAGCAGAACAGGCCGGTCGTACCGTCGGGGCAGACGAAGAAGGCCGGCCCGCCGCCGGTCGCATGCGCGCCGGCGATCAGAGTCTCGGTCACCGACGGCGCGCGATAGCCTTCGGCATAGCTGACGTAAGGCTGGATGCCCGGCACCGGCGTGACGCCGACGGTGATCTTCGGCGAGATGCGGCTGCCGTCCGTGGTGGTCGCCGGCGATTCGAGCCGGTAGTGGTCGTACCGCGCCGCGCCGACGATCTCGAGCCAGCGCGAGTAGTTGCCCTTCCATTGCAGGAAGCCGCCGGACACGGTGCGCTTGCCGCCGGGCGTGGTGATGTTCGAGTTGCCGCGCGAGTCCGACGACGACACATCGTCCTGGAAGCCGTCGACGCCGTAGGTGAAGGCGTTCTCCCAGCCGCCGATGGCGACGCGCGAGGTGTTGTTGAGATCGAAGCCGACGGTGTCGATCTGATAGCTGCGCGGATCGCCGACGCAGCCGGAAATGTTGTTGCCGGTACCGCCGCCGCAGAACGCGCCGCCCGACGTGCTGTAGTGATAGATCTTGGTCTGGTCGGTCGTGGTGCGGTTGGCGTAGAGGCCGAGATTCCAGTCGAACAGCCGGTCTTCCGGGCGGCTGTACTTCCAGCGCAGCGCGCCCTGATAATTCTGCGTGTTGGTGTCGTAGACCGAAGAGCCCTGATTGAGCAGGCGCAGCGGCGTCGTCGTGGTCGGGCCGCGGTTGAGCTGGCCGACCTTGTAGAGATCCTCCTGGAAGATGCCCGAGAGCTTGACCTCATGCCCGTCGGCCGGGCGCGCGGTGAGCTTGAGCAGGCCGCTCGACACGTTGGCGCCGGTATTGCCGATCTCGGTGCCGTTGCCGTCCTTGTAGTTCTGCGCCGAGCGATAGACGGCGCCGCCGAAGATGTCGAAGTTCGGATTGACGCGCACGCCGCCGAAGGCCGAGGTGTAGCCCTGCAACTGGTTGGAGCCGATGCTGCCGCCGACATCGGCGCCCCAGCGCTCGCCGGGCCGCAGCACGTCGTTGATGTCCTTGGTCTGGAACGAGGCGACGCCGCCGATGGCGCCGGAGCCGTAGATGTTGGCGGACGGGCCGCGCACGATATCGACGCTGCCGATCAGCTCCGGATCGAGGAAGAACGAGCCGTTGGCGTTGTGGCCGGAGCGTTGATAGTTCTGCCGCGCGCCGTCGACGATGGTGGCGACGCGGCCGAAGTCCTGCAGGCCGCGGATGTTGATGGTGGTGGCCGGATCGTCGCCGCGATCCTGCGTCCACACGCCCGGCACCAGATAAAACAGATCCGACACGCGCTTGGGCTGCAGGACGTCGATCTTGTCCTTGCCGATGACGGTGACCGGCGCCAGCGCGTCGATGGCTTTTTCCGGAGTCTTGGTGGCGAGCACGGTGATCGGCTCGAGCACCAATGTGTCCTGCGCTTGCGCGGAGGCCGTCAGCAGCGCGACGGACGAAACTGAGACAAGGAGCGCGAGCGCGCTCCGGCGACCAACAAGCATGACAACCCCCAACCCGAACCGGTGTTTTCTGGTTTTGCGGCGGGCTGGCGGGCGGTTCGCTGGCGCGACCGCCGGGGCTGGCTGGCTCTTTGCCGTTTACTTCGGCAGCAACTATTTGCCTTTGTAATCACTATGTATTACTGAGGTCAAGGCACGAATAGACAAGTTATAATGGCTCTAAACTAGGCCGATATATAGTATTCGTAGTTTATAACGGCTCAAAAATAGAAGTAATTACCGAGATCGATTTGGTGAATACTAATGGCGGCATGACGATGAGCGAAGGCGACATGAAGGACGGCGAAAGAAACGCGGCGGCATCGCCAAGTGTTGGCGGCGCGACACGCCAAGTTTCACTTGCCGACAACCGCCTCGATAGCCGCGATCTGTTCCGCGACACGCGCGAAATCATCATCGCCCATGGCGACGAGACTTACCGGCTGCGACTGACCGCACAGAACAAACTGATCCTCACCAAGTGAAAGCTGTGGGAATGGCGATGCACTGTATCTTCCCGACAACACGTCGCGCGCTTCTGGCGCTCACCGCCGCGTTCCTCATCGCATCGCCGGCAAGCGCCGCGACCGATACGAGCCGTATCGTGTCGATCGGCGGCGCCGTCACCGAAATCCTCTACGCGCTCGGCCACGACAAGGAGATCGTCGGCGTCGATACGACCAGCCTCTACCCGCCGCAGGCGATGAAGCAGAAGCCCAATGTCGGCTACATGCGCCAATTGTCGGCCGAGGGCGTGCTCGGCTTGCGGCCGAGCGTCGTCATCGCCATTGCCGGCGCCGGGCCGAAGGAGACGATGAGCGTGCTCGAGGCGGCCAAGGTGCCGCTGGTCGTCGTGCCGGATTCCTATTCCGAGGCCGGCATCGTCGAGAAGATCGATCTCATCGCCAAGGTGACTGGCGCGAGCGCCCGCGCCCAATGCATCACCGAGGCCGTGCATGACGACCTCGCGGCGCTCGCCAGAATCCGCGCCGGCATCGGCGAGAAGAAGCGCGTGCTGTTCGTGCTCTCCTTCGTCAACGGCCGGGCCATGGCGGCCGGCACGCACACCGCCGCCGACGGCATCATCAAGCTCGCCGGCGCGGTCAATGTCATCGGCGATTACGACGGCTACAAGCAACTGACCGACGAGGCGGTGATCGCGGCCAGGCCCGACGTCATCCTCAGCATCCAGCGCGGCGGGCCGGGCGTGTTAGATGCCGCCACGGTGTTCGCGCAGCCGGCTTTCGCCGCGACGCCGGCCGCGGCGCAGAAGGCCTTCGTGTCGATGGAAGGGCTTTACCTGCTCGGCTTCGGCCCGCGCACCGCGCGCGCGGCGCGCGACCTTGCCACGACGCTCTATCCGGATCTCAAGGCCGCGCCGCTGCCGTCGGAGCGGAGCAGCGGCGCATGTCCGGAGTGAGCGATGGCTTATCCACGACCGTGCCCGCGCGCCTCGCTCCGCGACGGGCGCCGCGGCTGCGCGCGCTCGTCACCGGGCCGCTGTTGTTTCCGGCGCTCGCGCTTCTGCTCGTCATGGTGACGCTTACGGCCGTCGCCGTGGGCGCGGCCGGCATTCCACTGGAACGCATGCCCGCGGCGCTCGGCCTCGCGCATCCGCTCGACGCGGCAATGGCCGAGCGCGACCGGCTGGTGCTGCTATCGGTGCGGCTGCCGCGCATTGCCGTCGCCATCATCATCGGCGCGCTGCTGGCCTCGAGCGGCGCCATCATGCAGGGCCTGTTCCGCAATCCGCTGGCCGATCCGGCGCTGGTCGGCGTGTCCAGCGGTGGCGCCCTCGCCGCCGCCGCGACCATCGTCATCGGCGACCGGCTGACGGGCCACGCCCTGCCCTTCGCCATTCTGCCGCTTGCCGCTTTCGCCGGTTCGCTGATCACCACCGCCGTGCTGCAACGGCTGGCGAGCCGCGGCCGCACCACCTCGATCGCCGTCTTCCTGCTCGCCGGGCTCGCCATCGCCGCGCTGGCCGGCGCCGGCATCGGCCTTTTGGTGTTCGTCGCCGACGACCGGCAATTGCGCGACATCACTTTCTGGATGCTCGGCTCGCTGGGCGGCGCGACGTGGGAGAAGGCGGCGCTGATCGCGCCGTTCCTCGCCGCGCTGTTCGCCGCCATTCCGTTCATCGGCCGCGGCCTCGATTTCCTGGTGCTCGGCGAGACCGAAGCGTTTCACATGGGCGTCGCCGTCGAACGGCTCAAGCGCATCGCCATCGTGCTGATCGCGGCGATGACCGGCGCGGCCGTGGCGTTCGCCGGCGTCGTCGGCTTCGTCGGCATCGTCGTGCCGCATCTCTTGCGCCTCATCATCGGGCCGGGTCACCGCAAGCTGCTGCCGGCCTCGGCGATTCTCGGCGCCATCCTGCTGCTCGCCGCCGACACCGCGGCGCGCAGCATCGCCGCGCCGGCGGAGGTGCCGATCGGCGTGCTCACCGCACTGGTCGGCGCGCCGTTTTTCCTGGTGCTGCTGCTGCGCCAGCGCGGACTGGCCGGATTATGAACGCCATCGACGTTCAGGCGCTGTCGGTTCGCGCCGGCCAAAAGCGATTGCTCGACGACGTGTCCTTCACGGTGGCGCAGGGCGAGACCATCGCGGTCATCGGTCCGAACGGCGCCGGCAAATCGACGCTGCTGCGCGCGCTGTCCGGCGAGATCGCGCCGGGCGAAGGCAGCGTTCTGCTCAAAGGCCGCGCGCCGCAGGCTTGGCAGCCGCGCGAGTTGGCGCTGCGCCGCGCCGTGCTGTCGCAGCACGTCACCGTGACGTTCCCGTTCACCGTCGCCGAAGTGGTGCGTATGGGCGCGGGCGAGCGCCGCGGCGCCGCGATCGACGCCAAGGCGGAAGCGGCCCTGGCCGCGGTCGATCTCGCCGGCTTCGAGGCCCGCATCATCAACACCTTGTCCGGCGGCGAGCAGCAGCGCGTGCATTTCGCCCGCGTCATGCTGCAGCTCGCCTGCGGCGAGGAAGCGCACGGCCCCGGCATCCTGCTGCTCGACGAGCCGACCGCGAGTCTCGACCTGCGCCATCAGCTTGATCTCGTCGCCGTGGCGCGGCAATGCGCGGCGCGGGGCACCACGACGATTGCCATCGTGCATGATCTCAACCTCGCCGCGCTGCTGGCGAAGCGCGTCATCGTGCTCGACCGCGGCCGCCTCGCCGCCGACGGCCCGCCGGCGCAAACGATCACCGACGACATACTCGCCCGTGTTTTCGCCGTCAGGTCGGCCGTGGGCCGTGTGCCCCACGGAGCCATGCCATTCGTGCTGCCGCATCGCGCGGAAAAGCATAGCGCGTGAGCAAAGCCCGATGCGCCGTTGCGCCGGCGGACGTTAGGCCGGACAATGCGATGGAAGGCCGCGCCAACCATCCAGAGCGGTCCACATATGGAAACGCTCATGACCGCACGACCGCCCGCGCCCAATGCCGCCCTGCTCGACGACCTCGTCGCCGCCAACCGCGTGCTCTACGCCAAAGGCATCGTCGATGGCCTCGGCCATGTCAGTGCGCGGCACGACAAGGATCCGTCGATGTATGTGCTGGCCGCCGAACGCGCCCCGGCGCTGGTCACGCGCGACGACCTCGCAATCTACGACCTCGACAGCAACGCGCTCACACTCACCGAGCGCCGCGGTTATATCGAGCGCTTCATTCACGGCGAGATCTACAAGGCGCGGCCGGACGTGATGTCGGTGATCCACTGCCACACGCCGTCGCTGGTGACGTTCTGCGTCTGCCAGGTGCCGCTCAGGCCGGTCTACCACATGAGCGGCTTTCTCGGCGCGGGCGTCGGCCGTTTCGAGGCGCGCGAGACATTCGGCATGACCGACATGCTGATCTCGTCACCCGCCATGGGCCGCGAACTCGCCAAATCGCTGGGCAAGCGCGCCGTCGTGCTGATGCGCGGCCACGGCGCCACCATGGCCGGCGCCTCGATCAAGCACACGGTGTTCCGCGCCATCTACTCGGCGCTGAACGCGACCATGCAGATGGACGCGATGCGCATGGGTGACGTGAGCTATCTCAGCGACGAGGAAGCCGCCAAGACGGCGGCGACGAACGACCGCGTCGTCGATCGCTCATGGGCGCTGTGGAAGGCCGAAGCGGCGGGGGAGATCTAGCGCGCCGGTCAGTGCGACAGGATCTTCGACAGGAACTCCGCAGCGCGCGGCGTGCGGGGCCGAGAGAAGAAATCGTCGCTGCTGGCATTTTCGACGATCTCGCCGGCGTCCATGAAGACGACACGATTGGCGACGCGGCGGGCGAAGCCCATTTCGTGGGTCACGACCATCATGGTCATGCCGTCGGCGGCGAGCTCGGTCATCACCTGCAGAACTTCGTGGATCATTTCCGGATCGAGCGCCGAGGTCGGTTCGTCGAACAGGATCGCCTGCGGATCGAGCGCCAGCGCACGGGCTATCGCGACGCGCTGCTGCTGGCCCCCCGACAGGTCCACCGGCATGGCATCGGCCTTGGCCTCGAGCCCGACGCGTTTGAGAAGCTCGCGGCCGCGCTCGGCCGCCTCGGCGCGGGAGCGTCCGAGCACATGAACCTGCGCCAGCGCGATGTTGGCGAGCACCGACATATGCGGGTAAAGCTCGAAATGCTGGAACACCATGCCGATGCGCGAACGCAGTTTCGGCAGGTCGGTGTCCTTCGCGCCGACTTCGATGCCTTCGACCCTGATGCTCCCTGACTGATAACGCTCCAGGCCGTTCACGCATTTGATGAGCGTGCTCTTGCCGGAGCCGGACGGCCCGCAAACCACGACGACTTCGCCGCGGTTCACGGCCAGGGTGCAACCGCGCAGCACAGGCGTCGCGCCGTAGCTTTTGTGCAGGTCGCGGATTTCAACGATCGGAGTTTCGCTCATTCGGGACTCACGTTCTCACGGCGAAGCGCGCGTACAGCACGCGCCCGACCATGGACAGGGCATAGCAGACGACCAGATAGGTCACGGCGACCGTGCCGAGCAGCGTCACCGGGTGGAAATCGCGCGCGTTGACGAGCAAGGCGGCGCCGGTGAGTTCAGTGACGCCGATGATCGACGCAACCGAGGTGAATTTAAGCAGCCGGACGTATTGATTGAACAGCGACGGAATGACGATGCGCGTCGCCTGCGGCGCGATGATGAAGCGCAGCACCTGCCAGCGCGTCAGGCCGGTGGCGAGGCCGGCCTGGATCAGACTAGGCCGCACCGAACGCAGGCCGGCGCGGAAATCCTCGACGATGTAGGCGCCGGTGAACAGAATGAAGCCGAGCAGCGCGGCGTTGTAGGCGGTCGTCTTGTAGCCGAGCAATGCCGGCAGCGCGAAATAGGTGATCAGCAGCACGACCAGCAACGGCGTGCCGCGGATGAACTCGATGAACAGCATCGATGCCGTGCCGAGCACCGGAAACCGCACATAACGCAGGATGCCGAGAACGGCACCGAGCAGCGTGCCGCCGGCGATCGTCCAGATCGACAGATGGATGGTGGTCCACAGGCCCGCCAGCAGAAACGGAAGGTTGCGCGCGATCACGTCAAGCATCGGCGAACCTCGCCGAGGACGCATCGTTGCGCGCGCCGGGCACCAGCATCACCAGCTGGCTCGCGACGGTGACGAGGATCAGGTAGAGCACCGAGATGGTGATATAGACCTCGAAGGTGCGGAAGGTCTGGCCCTCGATAGCGCCCGCCTCATAAGTCAGTTCGGCGACCGCGATCACCGAGGCGAGCGAAGAGTCCTTGATGAGCTGCGAAAACAGACTCGCCAGCGACGGCGCAATGATGCGCAAGGCCTGCGGATAGATGATGAAGCGGAACGCCTGAAACCGGGTGAGGCCCGTGGCCAGCGCCGCCTGCATCTGGCCGCGGCGCACCGCGCCAATGCCCGAGCGTACGACTTCAGCGACGTAGGCGCCGGAATAGAGGCTCAGGCCGAGCACGGCGCAGGCGAAGGCCGGCAGCTTGAGAAACGCCAGCGCCATGTACCAGATGTACATGTGGATAAGCAGCGGAACATTGCGCATCGTGTCGACGAACAAGGCGGCGCCCAGGCGCGCGGGCCGCGAACCCGACGCACCGCCCGTTCCGACGACGAAACCGATGACGATGGAGAAGCCGAGCGAGACCAGCGAGACCGCGATCGTCATCCACAGACCGCTGAGGATGAGATCACGGTTCTCCCAGATCGGAGTCCAGTCGAAACGGTAGTTCATGTTCCGTCGCTCGCGATGCGCCGCTTGTTACGGCCAGACTTCGAGCGGCACTTCCGGTTCGGTGCCGAACCACTTCTTGTAGAGCTCGGCATATTCGCCGGACTTCCACATGTCCTGCAACGCGAAGTTGATGGCGTCGCGCAGCGAGGAATCGCCCTGACGCACGCCGATGCCGAACGGCTCGACGCTGAAGCGGTCGGGCAGGATCACGAAATCCTTGTTGTCCTTGGCGAAGCCCTGAAGGATGTTGAGGCTGCCTGTGAGCGCATCGACGCGGCCCTGGACCAGCGCCAGCCAGGCGCTGTTGTAGTCCTTGAAGGCGACGATCTTGGCGCCCGGAGCTTCCTTGGCGATGTTCTTCTCCAGCGTCGTGCCCTGCTGCACCGAGACCTGCTTGCCGGCGAGATCCTTCAGCCCCTTGATGCTGCTGGACTTCGGCACGATCAGCGATTGCGCTCCGGTGTAATAGGTGATCGAGAAATCGATGGTCTTGTCGCGTTCCTGCGTGTGCGTCATCGAGGCCGCCGACAGGTCGACATTGCCGCTGACGAGCAGCGGAATGCGGGTCGGCGACGTCACCTTGACGAACTCGACCGGCACGCCGATGCGCTCGGCAACCTTGCGGACGATGTCGAGATCGAAACCGACGGGCTCATTCTTTTCGTTGAGGAAGCCGAAAGGCGGGGTATCGAACTTGACGCCGGCGAGCAGTTTGCCGCGCTGCTTGATCTGAGCGATCGTATCCGGCGCCTGCGCGGCGGCCGGCTGTATCGCTGCGCCGGCAAGCACGGCGGCCGCGACGGCGGCGAAAATCCAGTTGAAGCGCTTCATGTCAGTGACCTCCAGGTTAGACGGTTGGCACGCCGATCCCGGCTTTGGCGATGCGGGTTAGTGCAGTCTCGAGTTCGTCATCGGAAACGGTGAGCGACAGGCGCAGATGCCCCGCTCCCGGCGCGCCGAAGGACGAGCCCGGCAGCGTCGCGACATCGAGCGTATCGAGCCAATGCCTCGCGATCGCGGCGTCGTCGCCGGCGACTTTGGGGAACAGATAGAAGGTGGCATCCGACATGCGGCACCCGACGCCATCGATTTTCGACAAGGCATCGACGGCGCGCGTCAACCGCTTTCCGAAGAGCGCGCGGTAGCGCGGCACGATGTCATCATACAGCTTGAGCGCTTCGACGCCCGCGACCTGCACGAATGGCGGCACGCAGTAGATCGAGTGCTGGAGGAACTTGACGATCTGCTTGGCGAAGCCGCCGGGCACCGCGAGATAGCCGAGACGCCAGCCGGTCATGCCGAAAGTTTTCGAGGTGCTGTCGACGACCAGGGTGCGAGCGCGGCCGGCCTCCGTGGACTGCACGAAGGTTACCGGACGATCATAGGTCAGGTCGGCATAGACCTGATCGAAGATGATCCAGAGATTGTGCGTCTCCGCGATCTTGACCAGCGCGGCGATCTCATCCGGCGGCAGGATGCGGCCGGTCGGGTTGACCGGCGAATTGACGATGATGGCGCGCGTCCGTTTCGTGATTGCCGCTTCGATGGCCTGCTCATCGATCCGGTCGAGCATGGCGAGCGGCACCGGTGAGCCGCCGCAGAGGCGAACGCAAGGGCCATAGCTGACCCAGCCCGGCTCCGGCACCAGCACCTCGTCGCCCGGCCCAACGACACCCATCAAGGCGGTGAGGAGGGCAAACTTGCCACCCGGCGTCACGAGGATATCTGCGGCGTCATACGTCGCGCCCGAGCGCTGCTTCTCGTGCGCGGCGATCGCCTCACGCAGCGCCGGCAGACCGGCCGGCGTCGAATAATGCGTCTCGCCGCCGCGCATGGCGCGTTCCGCCGCTTCGACGATGCGCGGATCGGTTTCGAGATTGGGATCGCCGCTCGACAGACCGATGATCTTGCGCCCAGCGGCACGGCCTTGCCGGATGCGCTCCGACATCTCGACGGTCGCCGATGGCTTCAGCGAACTGACACGCTCGGCAAGTCCGGGCAAAATCGGCAACGGCGAGTTCAAGTGGTCGTCTCCATCGAGGCAGCGGCGCCGGAAGACGCCGGAAGAACGTTCGGCGCGCGCAGACCGGCGGCGAACAGCGCGATCATCGTGCGCAGCGTGATTTCGGTATTGGATGGGTCGCACAGGCCCCTTGAGAGGTCCTGAATGCGGTGCGGATTGAGCACCGTGTAATAGTGAGCGCCGAGCAGGAACTGGAAGCGGAGATAGAGCTCCTGCATGCCGAGATGCGGCAAACGCCTGTGCAGCGCCTCGATGAAGCGCTGGCTGGTGTCGTTGAAGTAGCGGGCGATCAAATCCCGCGCCAGCGCTTCCTGTTCGTAGGCGACAACGGCGCGCAGCCGCATGAAGCGGCGCGTGCCCTTGTCGTCGTCTTTCCAAACCAGGGCGGGGCGCAGGAAGGCGTCGAGAATGCGTTCGATGACATCGGGTGCGTCTGACTTTTCGGCCGCGTCCAGCAGATCGAGGCGCGCGCTGTTCATCCCCGCGCAACGGCGCTCGAAGATCGCCGCCAGGATCTGTTCCTTGCTGCCGAAGTGATAGTGCGCGGCCGCGGCGTTGGCGCCGCATTCGCGCAAAATGGCGCGCAACGACACCGCTTTGTAACCATGCTCCGCGAACTGGGCCTCGGCCACGTCGAGGATCAGGTCAGCCGTGCCTTGGGCGCCCTTGGCCAAAATTCAATCACCCGCTTCAATCAAGTGCTTGGCACTAAAAACCCTTCTGGCGCAACGGTCAAGCGCATGACACGCAGGACGTGCCCGGCAGAATTGCATGCCCAAAATAAAGGCCCCGCCGTCGCCGGCGGGGCCCTTCAACGCGCAAACTTTGCCCGCCGGCGTAGCGGCGCCGTCAGACGTCTTCCGGATTATCGACGTAGACGAGGCCCGCCTTCTTGAGCGGCTCGCGCATGTTGTACATGTCGAGGCCGAGCACGCCGGAAGCCAGCTTCTGACGCTTGGCGTCCTCATCGTCGAAGCGCTTCTGCGCTTTGGCCGCCGTCTCGGCGACATACTTCTTCGGCACCACGACGACGCCGTCGTCATCCGCGACCACGGCATCGCCCGGTTCGACATAAACGCCGGCGCAGACCACCGGGATGTTCACCGAACCGAGCGTCGCCTTGACCGTGCCCTTGGACGAGATGGCGCGCGACCAGATCGGAAAGCCCATCTCCTTGAGCGTCAGGACATCGCGGCAGCCGGCGTCGATGATGACGCCCTTGACGCCGCGCGCCTTCAACGACGTCGCGATCAGATCGCCGATCATGCCGTCGGTGTTGTCGGCGGTGCAGCCGAGCACTACGACGTCGCCGGGCTGGCACTGTTCGATCGCGACATGCAGCATCCAGTTGTCGCCCGGTTGCGCCAGGATCGTGACGGCGGGACCGGCGATCGACGCGCCGGACCAGACCGGGCGCATATACGGCTTCATCAACTGATAGCGGCCGAGCGCTTCGTGCACGGTCGAGGCGCCGAGCTTCTCGAACGTGGCGATGGCGTCGGCATCGGCGCGCTTGATGTTACGGACGACGACGTTTCTCATGGGCTTGCTTCCATCTAAGTTATGTCGGGCTTCCAGATACAGTGGTCCGCGCCGCTTGCCAATAACGCGGCTCAACGTCGCGCGCCTCGCGCCCGCGGCACGTTGCGCCGCATCAGATCGAGCAGATGCTCGGCGGCTGGCGTCAGCGGCAGGCCGGCGCGGCGGATGGTGACGATCGACGGCGCCCGCAAGGTCTCGCGGATCGGGATACGCGCGAGCTGGTCGCCGACCCAGGGCGACTGGATCCACTGGATCGGCACCATTGCCAGCAGATCCGAGGCGGCGAGCGACGACATCAAGGTCAGCGCCGACTGGCTGCGCAGCGCGATCTTCGGCGCCGGCACATCGAAGCGGCTGAACAATTCGCTGAACTCCTCCTCCGCCTTGAAGGTGACCGAGGTGGTCGCCCACTCGGCGTCGATCAACTGACGCAGCGAGCGCGCATGGCTCAAGGGGTGGCCCTTGCGCGCCAGCACGATGCGCACGTTCTCGAACAGCAGCTCCTGCACGAGATCCGACGGCGGCGCCTGCACCGGCTCCGGGCCGATGTAGAAGTCCATGCTGCCGTCCTTCAGCGCGTTCTCCAGCGTGGGATACCAGCCCTCGATCAGATGGAGCTGCACGTTGGGATAGCGCGCGCGGAACGCCGACAGCGCCTTCGGCAGCAGCGCGATCAACGCCACCATCGACAGTCCGGCGACGACCTCGCCGCGCGTGCCGCCATGGAGCTGCTCGACCTCCTCGCGCGCGCGGCGCACCTCGCTGAGCACCGCGTTGGCGCGGCGCACGAAGGCGGCGCCCATCGCCGTCAGGCTCATGCCGCGGGCGCGACGCTCGAACAACGGCGCGCCGAGCTCGCGCTCGAGATCGCGCACGCTACGCGTCAGCGCCGGCTGCGCCACATCGAGATGCCGCGCCGCGGCGCGCAGGCTGCCGCGTTCGGCCACGGCGACGATGTCGCGGAGTTGGTTGAGCTTCACGGGTCACCGATAACAAACAGGTATCGCTCGCGCATATCGAACATCTATCCGTGATCCCTGTCCAGCGGTATCGCTTGAGGCAACGAGACAACATACCTGCGGGACGAAACGTCGGGATTCTGGAGCAGCCGCCGCGCGGCCGCGCCGTCCGGACCCATCGAGGCCAGCCATGGCCTCCCCGCGCGGGCGGAGGCGGTTGATGGCGGCGAACTACGACACCGACGTGCTGGTTATCGGCGCCGGCCCGGCCGGCCTGTCGCTGGCGACCGAACTCACCATGCGCGGCGTTTCGGTCATCGTCGTCGAGCAGAACGAGCGCGTCGGCGTGCAGCCGCGCGCCAAGACCACCAATGTCCGCACCATGGAGCACATGCGGCGCTGGGGCCTTGCCGACAAGGTGCGCAGCCTGTCGCCAATCCCGCCCGAGGTGCCGCGCCGGGTGCGCTTTGCCACCTCGCTGTTCGGCGGCGACATCTGGCTGTTCGAGAATTCGTTCTGCGCCGCACGGCAGCGCGACGACCGCTTCTCGGAAAACGCCGAGTGGATACCGCAATACACCATCGAGAAGGTGCTGCTCGATCACGTCGTCAGCCACCCCAAGGCGACGGTCAAGCTCAAGCACCGCTTCATCGACTTCGCCCAGGACAACGATGGCGTCACCGCGAACATCGCCGACCTCGCCGGCGGCAAGACCATCGCCATCCGCGCCCGCTATCTGGTCGGCGCCGATGGCGGCCGCTCGCCGGTGCGCACGCAGCTCGGCATCGCCATGCAGGGCCAGTCCGGCATCGCCTCTTTCGTCACGCTGATCCTCAAGGTGCCCGGGCTGAACGCCGATCCGCGGCTCCAGCCGGCGCTGATGCACTGGCTGGTCGATCCGGCGGCGCCCTGCATCGTCGGCCCGATGGACCACGGCGACACCTGGTTCTTCAATCCGAGCCCGAAGCCAAGCGGCCCCGGCGACGATGCGCAGGTGCACGCCGAAATCCGCCATGTGCTCGGCGGTCGCTACGACTACACCGTGCTGGCCAAGGATCTGTGGACCGCGCACAAGCTGCTGGCCGATCGCTATGGCGAAGGCCGCGTCTATCTCGCGGGCGACGCCTGCCACCTGCATTCGCCGTTCGGCGGTCATGGCATGAATTTCGGCATCGGCGACGCCGTCGATCTCGGCTGGAAGCTCGCCGCCACGCTGCAAGGCTGGGGCGGACCGGGCCTGCTCGACACCTATGAGATCGAACGCAAACCGGTGCATCAGCGCGTGCTCGATTCTGCGACCGAGAACCTCGCCTCGCTGAGCGGCCAATTCTCGGCGCCGGAACTGCTCGAGGATTCCGAACGCGGCGAAGCGGCGCGGCAGCACGCCGGCCGCGCCGTCGAAAAATCCAAGACGCCGGAATTCCGCTCGCTCGGCCTCGTGCTCGGCTACAGCTATGCCGGCTCGCCGATCGTGGCGCGCGAAAAGACCGCGCCGCCGCAACCCAACGTCGTCGAATTGCGCCCCAGCGGCTATCCCGGCGAGCGCGCGCCGCATGCCTGGCTCGGCGACGACCAGTCCGTCTTCGACCTGTTCGGCCACGGCTTCACGCTGCTGGTGACAGGCGACGCCGAACCGCGCGAACTGGAAGCCGCGCGCGGCCTTGCCGAACGTCAGGGCGTGCCGCTCGACATTGCCACGCCCGGGGAGCCGCGGTTGCGCGCTCTCTACGGCGCGCGCTTTGCACTCATTCGTCCCGACCAGCATATTGCCTGGCGCGGCGATTCACTCGATGATTTCACCGCGGTGCTGACGATGGCGCGCGGTGTCGCGACCAACGACCAACAAAAGGCGTCTCCACTGGAACGCCGCCATAACGCCTGAGGGGAGGACACCATGATCTCACGCCGCCTGTTGCTCGGCACCGCTGCCGCCGGAGCCGCCGCCATTGCCATGCCGGCTGTGCTGCGCGCCGCCCCGGTCAAGCTCAAGCTGTCGCACTACCTGCCGCCGCAGCATCAGATCAACACCGAGCTCAAGCGCTGGGCCGACGACCTGAAACAGAAAAGCAACGGCGAACTCGACATCGAGGTATTTCCCGCCGGCCAGATGGGCCCGCCGCCGCGGCAATTCGACCTCGCGCGCACCGGCGTCGCCGACTTCGCCTTCTTCTTCACCGCGCTGGTGCCGGGCCGCTTCCCGCTCACCGAAATCCTCGGCGCGCCGTTCCTGTTCACCAAGGGCGGCAAGGCCATCACCTCGGCGCAGGCGTCCGCCATCGGCACCAACCTGCGCGAGGATCTCGCCGCCGAATATGCCGGCACCGAGATGCTCTACGCCGTCGTGACATCGTCGATGGGCTTCTTCATGCGCGACAAGCTCGTCAAGACGCCGGACGACGTGAAGGGCCTGAAGATTCGTCCGACCTCGACCACGATGGCCTCGCATCTGCGCGCCTGGGGCGCGGCGCCGACGACCATCGCGCCGGCCGAAGTGTCCGACGCCATCGCCAAGGGCGTGGTTGACGGCGCCATCTTCAACTTCGAGGGCGGCAAGGCCTTCCAGTTGCAGGAAGCGTCCAAGAAGGTGTCGGTGATGGGCGATTCCGCCGGCTTCTTCTCGCTGGTCGCCAATGCCGACATGATGAAGAAGCTGCCGAAGGAACTGAGCAAGCTGATCGCCGACACCACCGGCCCGGAAGGTGGCCGCCGCGTCGGCGGTCTCTACGACGCCGCCGAGGCCGAGGGGCGCAAGGTTTTCGAAAAGGCCGGCGTCGAGATCATCACCATCGAAGGCGCGGCCACCGAGCCGTTCAAGAAGCTGGCCGACGTGCCGACCGAGGAGCAGATCAAGGCGCTCGAGGCCAAGGGGCTCAAGGCCGGCGCGCTGCTGGCCAAGACCCGCGGCATGGTCGCGCAGGCCTGATGTAATGCTCGAGCGCGGGCTCCATTGGCTGGCGAGAGCCTGCACTGTGCTCGGCGCGGTGGCGCTGGCGGTGATGATGGTCACGACCGACTATGACGTCGCCGCCCGCGCGCTGTTCCGCGCGCCGCTGTCGGGCGCGGTCGATGTCGTCGAGATGATGGTGTTGTGCAGCGCCTTTCTCGGCCTGCCGGAAATCTGCCTGCGCGACGAGCAGATCCGCGTGGATATCGTCGATACCCTGGTGCCGCCGCGCGTGCTCGAGGCGCTAAAGGCGCTCGGGCTGATCGCCACCATCGGCTTCATGGGCCTGCTCGCGGTCAACGTCATGCGGCCGCTCCACGACGCCTGGCAGTTCGGCGACATCAAGCCCGATACCGGCTTTCCGCTGTATCCGCTGTTCGCGCTGGTGCTGTTCTGCCTGATCGCGGCGATGGCGACGACAGCCGTGGTGCTGATGCGCACCTTCCGCTCCGGCGCGGCGGCCCGCGCATGACCGCCTCGACCATCGGCTTGTTCGGCATCGCCGGCCTGATTCTGCTCATCCTGCTGCGCATGCCGGTTGCGGTGGCGCTCGGCCTGACCGGCTATTTCGGCTATGCCGCGATCGACGGTTTCTCCCGCGCCAACCTGATGCTCGGCGGCGTGCCGATCGAATTCGCCTCCGGCTATACCTTGTCGGTGGTGCCGCTGTTCACGCTGATGGGCGCGGTGGCGGCGAGCGCCGGCCTGTCGTCCGACCTGTTCCAGGCCGGCCGCGTGCTGTTCCGCGGCGCGCGCGGCTCGCTGGCGGTCGCTTCCATTTTTGCTTCGGCGATGTTCGGCGCCGTGTGCGGCTCGTCGGTCGCGACCGCGCTGACCATGAGCAAGGTGTCGATCCCGGAGATGCTGCGCGCCAAATATCCGCCGCAGCTCGCGGCCGGGGCCGTCGCCGCCGGCGGCACGCTCGGCATTCTCATTCCGCCGTCGCTGATCCTGATGATCTACGCCATCATCGCGCAGCAGTCGGTCGCCAAGTTATTCATGGCGGCGCTCGTGCCCGGCATCATCCTGACGGTGCTCTACATCGTCACGGCGCTGATCTATTACCGCTGGCTCGCCGGCGACCGGCCGGAGCCGCAGACCTCGGGCCGCGCCGACGACACGCTGCTGCGCTCCTTCGCCCGCATCTGGCACGTCATCGCGTTGTTCGCGGTGACGCTCGGCGGCATCTATCTCGGCTGGTTCACGCCGACCGAAGCCGCCGCCATCGGCGCGCTCGGCGCCATCGCGCTTGGCCTCGCGCTGCGCCGGCATACGGTCAAGGACACGGTGGGCTGCTTCTTCGAGACGATAAGGCTGGTGTCGAGCCTGATCTTCATCGTCATCGCCTCGGCGGTGTTTTCATATTTCGTAGTGCAGACCGGCGTGTCGAACCAGCTGATCGGAGCGGTCAAGAGTCTCGGGCTCGGCGCTATCGGCGTCATCGCCGCGGTCTGCGTGCTCTATATCGTGATGGGCGCCTTCCTCGAAGGCATCGGCATGCTGCTGATCACCGTGCCGATCACGCTGCCGCTGGTGCTGTCGTTCGGCTACGACCCGGTGTGGTTCGGCGTGCTGCTGGTGATCCTGATCGAGGTCGGCCTCATTCATCCGCCAATGGGCATGAACCTGTTCGCCATCAATGCCGTGAGCAAGGACATCGACATCCTCGACATCTACAAGGGTTCGGCGCCGTTCCTGATTGCGCCGCTCGTCCTCATCGTGCTGATGATCGCGTTTCCGCAGATCGTGCTGTGGCTGCCGGCGCAGCTTCACTAACCGCGCCGGCCAAGCCTCGGATCAGCGAGCGGACTTGCGCACGTAATCGTCGATCTCGGCGCGCGTCGCCACCCAGACCTCACCCATCTTCGCGGCCTTCTCGGCGATCGCCTCATAGGCCCAGGCGCCGCTGACACGGCCGTAGACATGGGTGTGCGCTGTGACATCGACCATGATGGTGTGATGACCGCCCCGCGTGACCGCGCCGACATAATCGTCGAACAATTCGATGAACTGCCGCGGCGACCGGCCGTAACGCATGGCGTGCGGCAGATCGTTGATCTCCATGGTCAGCGGGATGGCGGTGAGCGATTTGCCGCCCTCGAAGTTCTGCACATAGGGCTTATCGTCGTCGAACACGTCGCCCTGCCAGGTGTAGCCGGCCTCGACGAGGAAGCGCGCGCTGTCGGCATGCGGCGTGCCGCGCGGGCTGATCCAGCCGCGCGGCTTGACGCCGGAGACCTGCGCCAGTGCCTGCGTCGTCTTCTCGATATCGGCGCGCACTTGTTCGGTCGTCAGCGTCGCCGGGATCACGTCCTGCGCCCAGCAATGCGGCACGATCTCATGACCCTCGTCGGCCATGCGCTTGACGTGCTGCGGCGCGCGCTCGGCGAACACGCCGCTGGTCATGATGCTGGCCTTGGTCCTGGTGCGCTTGAGCACGTCGAGCATGTTGACGATGCCGCGCTCGACGCCGTAGCTGCCCCAGGACAACGCATTGGTGTCGAAAGCGCCGGCCGGCAGCGGATTACCCATCGGCCCGATGCCCGGCGGCTTGCCGTCCGACCAGCCCTCGAAGGCGACGTTGAACACCACCGCGACGCGGCGGTCGCCCGGCCAGCGGAAATCGGGGCTGAGGCGGCGCGCCGTGGCGCCGCGCGAAATCATATCCGGTTTGTCGGTCATTGCTGCCTGCACGTGAATGGATGCCGGCGGCGATAACAACGCAATCGCCCGCGAATGCAAGGACAATCGGCGGCAGGCGCGCTATGCGCGCGCCACATGCCGTCAGCGCAGCGTCCTCGTCGCGGCGATCCGCGTTTCATCGCCGGGAACGGGCGCGGCGGCAAAGCCGAGTTCGCCGCTGATGGCGTCGAGCTGGCGCAAGGCCGCCGGATAGATGAGCATCGCGGCGCGCACGCCCTGCGCGGCGATCACCTGCGTCAGTCTGTCCAGGAGCCGGGTCGCCAGCCCGTGGGCGCGCAGATCGGCGCGGATGATGACAGCGCATTCGGCACGCTCGAAATCCGGATCGGCGATGGCGCGGGCGAGACCCGCGACGCGCTCACCCTGCCACGCCACCAGAGTCATCTCGCGGTCGTAGTCGATCTGGCTGAGCCGCGCCGTGGTTTCATGCGTGCGCTCGCGCAACGGAGCGAAGGACGGATGCCACAGATCGCGGTCGTCCACCTCGCGGGCAAAGCGCGCCAGCGCCGGCTCGTCTTCCGGCCGGATCGGTCGTACGCGCAAGGCGCCCTCGCCGCCGATGGCGAGATCGGATTCGAAGCGGTCGGGATAAGGCCGGATCGCCAGACGATCGGCGCTCGCCGTGGTGGCGGCGCGCACGCGGATGCGGCCGTCGACCGCGATGACGCCCGCCGGATCGCACAGCAGCGGATTGATATCGAGCTCGACCACCTGCGGATGGTCGGCGACGATGCGGCCGAGCTGCACCAGCACGTCGACGACGCCGTCGGTGTCCGACGGCGGCCGGTCGCGATATCCCTTCAGCAGTTTGGCGATGCGGGTGCGACCGATCTGGGCGCGCGCCAGCGCGGTGTTGAGCGGCGGCAGCTCGAGCGACTGGTCGTTGACGATTTCGGCGGCGGTGCCGCCATGGCCGAACAGGATGACCGGGCCAAATGTAGGGTCGGTGGTGACACCGGCGATCAATTCGATCGCGCCCGGCCGCTCGATCATCTCCTGCACGATGAAGCCTTCGAGTCGCGCCTTCGGCATCGCCGCCGTCACCCGCTCGATCATTTTCGCGGCCGCGGCCATCACCTCGTCGCGGCCCACCAGATTGAGTGCGACGCCGCCGACATCGGATTTGTGGATGACGTCGCGCGAGCGGATCTTGAGCGCGATCGGCTTCCCCACCTCGGCGGCGAAGTCGCCAGCCGCCACGGCGTCGGCAACGGCTTGCGTGCGCACGAAGGGAATGTCGTAGCAGGACATGAAGGCGGCGACCTCCGCCGGATCGAGCCATTCGCGGCCGTCGGCCAAAGTGGCGGCGACGATGTCGCGGGCGCGCGCCATGCGCTCCGGCGCGCTCGGCGTCAGCGCCGTCGGTGTCTCCAGCAGAAGCGACTGGCTTTCCTGATAGCGCACCAGATGCATGAAGGCGCGCACGGCGCGCTCCGGCGTCTCGTAATAAGGCAGCTTGGCGGCGATCAATTCGGCGCGGCTGTCGCGCACGCTGGCCTCGCCCATCCAGCAGACGAACACGTTCTTGTGGGCGCCGAGCGGCGCCAGCGCATCGACGACACCCTTGGCGGCATCGGCGGAAGATGCGATCGCCGTCGGGCAATAGGCGACCAGCAAGCCGTCATTGCTGTCGTCCTTAATCAAAACGTCGATGGCGGCGCGATAGCGCGCGGCATCGGCATCGCCGATGATGTCCACGGGATTGCCGCGGCTCCAGGTCGTCGGCAGCACCTTGTCGAGCGCGGCCATCGTCTCCGGCGAAATCGACGCCAGTGCGCCGCCTTCCTTGATCAGCCGGTCAGTCGCCAGCACGCCGGCGCCGCCGCCATTGGTGACGATGGCGAGCCGCTTGCCGCGCTGCGACGACATGCGGGCGAGTGTCGTCGCGGCGTCGAACAGCTCCTCGACTTCATCGACGCGCAGCATGCCGGCTCTGCGGAACGCCGCCTCGTAGATATTGTCGGCGCCGGCCAGCGCGCCGGTGTGCGAGGACGCCGCCTTGGCGCCCTCGGCGGCGCGGCCGCCTTTGACCACGATGACCGGCTTGATACGCGCCGCCTTGCGCGCCGCCGACATGAACTTGCGCGCCTGGGTGACGCCCTCGGCGTAAATCAGGATCGCCTGCGTCGCCTCATCGAGCGCGAAGTAATCGAGCAGATCGCCGAAATCGACGTCGCTCATGTCGCCCATTGACACGATGGCGGAAAAGCCGATGCCGCGCGGCAAGGCCCAGTCCATCACCGTGGTCGCCATGGCGCCGGACTGCGTGAGAAAGGCGATGTTGCCCGGCAGCGCCGCCGCCGGGGCGAAGGTGGCGTTGAGACCGATGCCGGGCACGGCGAGGCCGAGACAGTTCGGCCCGACGACGCGCAACAGGTAGGGCCGCGCCTCGGCGAGCAGCCGCGCGGCGCGATCCTTGCCTTTGGAGACTTCGCCTTCGCCAAAGCCCGCGGTCAGCACCACCGCAGCGCGGGTGCCGCGGGCGCCCAATTCGGCGATCAGCGACGGTACACTGTCGGGCGGCGTGGCGATGACGGCGAGATCGGGCGCCGCCGGCAGGCTGGCGATATTGGCGAACACCGGCAGGCCGTGAAGGCTGCCGCCTTTGGGATTGACCGGGTAGATCGGCCCCTTGAAGCCGGCGCTTGTGACGTTGTGCATCAACGCGGCGCCGACCGTGTGCGGCCGGTCGGTCGCTCCGACAATTGCGACGGAAGCCGGGCGGAACAGTCGGTCGAGATTGCGGATCGTCATTCCCATTCACCTTGCGTGCGGCCGCTCCCTATCCGGATAGCGGGCCCGGCCCTCCGCCCGCTTGATGCACGTCAATGCGTTACCGCCGTCCGGCTTGAAAATCGGCCCGGACCATCGAGGCCGATGCCATGGCGAAGTCCTTACGCAAACGCGCGAAACCCGGCGCCCGCGCCGGCGGGTCGTTCTTTCACATCGAGGTTCGGCCGGCGCGCGACTTCGTGCAGTTCCGCATGCAGGATGTCGGCGGCCCCGGCGGCGTCGAGCGCCTCGCCGGCCAGCGCGCCAACGGTTCGTGGGATACGCAGAAGTGGCTGATCGAGAAGTCGCACGCACATCTCGACAACGGCACCTTGGTGCCGGACAGTCTCGAGGCCGAGAAGGTTCTCAAAGCCCTCGGCTCGACGCCGGTGCATCTCGGCGGCGACCGGTTCAGCGCGAAACCGCGACGCGACATTCCCGAAGCCGAAAAGCCGACACCGGCAATGCGCCGCGCGCAGATGACCAACATCAAGAAGGCGCAAGCAGCGTCCCGGCGCAAATCCGTCAAGAAGAAGGCCCCCATCGCCAAGGCGTCGACGCGGCCGAAAAAGCCGTCGGCCAAATAGATCATGCTGGGCGCGCCGCTCCAGCTTTTCGCCCTCAACGCCACGAAAGCCTTCGGCGGCGCGGTGGCCACCGCGCTCGGCACACCGCTGGCGGCGCATGAAGAGCGCGGCTTCGAGGACGGGGAGCACAAGTCGCGGCCGCTCGACGATGTCGGCGGCGCCGACGTCTACGTCATCCAGAGCGCGCATGGCGGGCCGCTCGAAAGCGCCAATGACAAATTGTGCCGTCTATTGTTCTTCATCGGCGCATTGAAAGATGCCGGCGCCGGGCGCGTCACTGCGGTGACGCCGTATCTCTGCTACGCGCGCAAGGATCGCCGCACCAAGCCGAACGACCCGGTCACGACGCGCTATGTCGCCGCACTGTTCGAGGCCGTCGGCACCAACCGCGTCGTCACGCTCGAAGTGCACAATCCGGCCGCCTTCGAGAACGCCTTCCGGTGCCCGACCGTCGCGCTCACCGGCACGCCTTTGTTCGTCGAATATCTCAAGGCGAATTTGGCCGGCGCGCCGCTCGCCGTCGTCTCACCGGATGCCGGCGGCATGAAGCGCGCCGAACAGCTGCGCGAAGCGCTGGAAACCGCGCTCGGCCACCCGGTGCGCAAGGGACTGGCCGAGAAATATCGCAGCGCCGGGGTCGTGTCCGGCGATCTGTTCGCCGGCGACGTGGCCGGAGCCACCGCGTTGATCGTCGACGACCTGATCAGCACCGGCGGCACGCTGCTGCGCGCGGCGCAAGCCGCGCGCGATGCCGGCGCGACGCGCGTCATCGCACTCGTGACGCATGGCCTGTTCATGGCGGGCTCCGCCGAGACGCTGGCCGATCCGGCGATCGATCAGTTGATCGTCAGCGACAGCGTGCCGCCGTTCCGCCTGGCCGGCGCCACGGCGATGAACAAGCTGACCGTGCTGTCCGCCGCGCCGCTGATTGCCGCGGCCATTCGCCGCCTGCACGACGATCGCGGCCTCAGCGACCTGATGGCCGTCTGAGCATCAGCTCCAGGTCGCGCGCGCCGCGCAGCGCCATGCCAAGATACGCGCGGCACAGGCGCGGCCACTTATCCGGCGTGCGAGGATGCTCTTCGTAGAGATGAGCGATGGCGAGACGCGCCCGCAACGCGGCGCGATGGCAGCGATAGAAGACGAACAGTTCATCCGCCGGGCCGTCGCGCAGCAGCACCTTCACGCGCCGCCACAGATAATCGCCGGCCCATAGAGCGCCGAGCCGCTCGCATTCCAGCGACAGGAAGGCGATCTCGTCGAACGGATCGTTGATGCGCAGCCGGTCGTTGAACTCCAGGCAGTCGATGATACTGACGCGGCCGCCGAGGAAGATGTGTTCGGGCCGCAGGTCGCCGTGGCCGTCGATGACGCGGCGCTGGCGCAGGCGCGCGGCTATCGCGGCGCCGCGCGCGTCGAGGAATCGCCGCTGCATGCGATCGATGTCATGCACGATGCCGGCCGGCAGACCGAACCGCGGATCGAGCAGCACGCGCTTATTGTCGTCGAAGGCCTTGCGCCAATCGGCAAGATGCACGGCCGGCGACAGGAACACCGGCTGCGCGCCGCGATAGAAATGCGCCAGCGTTTGCGCCAGGCGGTCGAGATGCGACGCGGTCACCCGCCCCTCCTCGATCAGGCGCTCGAGCGTGAAGCGCTCATCGAGCCGCCGCATCGCCACCAGCCAGTCAACCGGCGGACCGTCGCCGCCGAGCGCCAGCGCGCCATCGCGCAGCGTCAGCGGTACGACGTCGAGATACACGTCTGGCGCCAGCCGCCGGTTCAGCCGCAGTTCGGCGCGGCAGGCGGCCTCGCGCCGCGCCAGGGTCGAGAAGTCGAGGTAAGGAAAACGGACCGGCTTCTTCAGCTTGTAAACGCGCTCGCCGGCGAGAAAGACCCAGGACATGTGGGTTTCGCGGAGCGTGACCGTGCCCGGCGCCGGATCGTAAGCCGATGGCCGGCTGAGAAACGCGACTTTGTCGGCCAGCGCCGGCGCGCCATTCGCGGCTGCGGTCAGTTGCACGAGCCTCTCCCAAGCTGCTGATTTCCTAGCGGCTTTCGCGGCTGTGCGATTGATTTCGCTCAATTCGGCGGCGGCGCCGCCGCGCCATATTGTGCCGGCGAAACAGCGCGGGCGTCGGTGATGGCGGCAGGACCGGGCAAAATGGCGAGCGAACGCGCGGTGACGATCGGGCCGCTGCGGCTCAGCGGCGATCTGCGCGTGCCGCGCGACGCCTGGGCGCTTGTCATCTTCGCCCATGGCAGCGGCTCGAGCCGGTTCAGCGTACGCAACCGCCTGGTGGCGGAGGCGCTGAACGGACAAGGCATCGCCACGCTGCTGTTCGATCTTCTCACCGCGGACGAAGAGAACGATCGAGCCTACATCTTCGACATTGCGTTGCTGGCGAAGCGGCTGGGCGACGTCGTTCGTTGGGCCGGCGAACAGGTCGAGTTGGCGGCGCTCCCGATCGGCCTGTTTGGCGCCAGCACCGGCGCGGCCGCGGCGTTGATGGCCGCCGCCGAACGCGGCTCGCGCATCGGCGCCGTCGTCTCGCGCGGCGGCCGGCCGGACCTGGCCGGCGCCGCGCTCCCCCACGTCACCGCACCGACACTGCTGATCGTCGGCGGCAACGACGATGTGGTGATCACACTCAACGAGCAGGCCTATGCGCGGCTCAAGACCAGGAAAGCGCTGGAGATCGTGCCCGGCGCCAGCCACCTGTTTCCGGAAAGCGGCGCGATGGAAACGGTCATTACGCTCGCCGGCCGCTGGTTCGCCGACTGCCTGTCGCCGTCGCGCGACAAACGCACGAGGGCCTGAATGCCGTTCACCAACCGCGTCGCGGCCGGACGTGAGCTCGCCAAGGCGCTCGACGCCTACAAGGCCGACAACCCGATCGTGATGGCCTTGCCGCGCGGCGGCGTACCGGTAGCGGCGGTCGTGGCGACAGCGCTCGGCGCACCGCTCGATCTCATCCTGGTGCGCAAGATCGGCGTGCCGTTCCAGCCCGAACTGGCGATGGGCGCGGTCGTTGACGGCCCGGCGCCGATCACCATCCGCAACGATGACGTCATCGCCTCCTGCGGCATCGACAACAAGGAATTCGACGACGTTCGTCGCCGCGAGATTGCCGAGATCGAACGCCGCCGACAGCTTTACCTCGCCGGCCGCCCGCATCCCGCGGTCGAAGGCAGGACCGTCATCGTCGTCGATGACGGCATCGCCACCGGCGCGACGACCCGCGCCGCGCTGCAGGCGATGCGCGCGCGCAAGGCCGGCAGAATAGTGCTCGCCGTGCCGGTGGCGCCGGCCGACACATTGGAAAAGCTGCGCGGTGAATGCGACGCCGTCGTCTGCCTGGAAAGCCATTCTTTCTTTGGCGCCATCGGCGCCTATTACGCCGACTTTTCTCAAGTGAGCGACGACGAAGTAATCGCGCTGCTCGATCGTACCGCGGCGGGCGCACCCGCACGATGATGGAGGACATCATGACCAAGCCCAATTCGGGAGGCGACGGCGTCGCCACCCGCGACGACGTCACCAGCATTCTCGGACCGCTCGATTTCGACCAGATGCTTGAGATTCTCGCGCTGCATCCGACCGTCGCTGAGGTCGAGCAGGCGTCGATCTGGCTCGCCGGCGACGCCGATGTGTTCGGCGCCGAACCGCCGATCAAGGGCACGGCGGCGGAGATCGTCGGTATCGTCACCGCCAACGACGCGGACGAGGAATAGTCCGCCCGCGGCGGCTGATGTTGTTTGGTGCGGCCACAGCAACGCAGGAGATGGACGATGAGAATGCAGCTTGGCATCGGCAAGGACGCGAAGGTGCTCTGCGCCGGCGCGTATGACATCCGCGACGCAGACAGTTTCGGCGAGGCCTGCGCCGACCTTTGGCTCAAGTTCGAGGTGGCGGCAGTGTCTGCCGACGGCAATATCGGCGCCGTGATGGACCATGTCGGCGACGGCGTCGCCGGCGCTCTCGACGGCGCCACGATCACCATCCGGCGCGCGTGACGTCCGCGTCACTGCTTGAGGCTATGCTTCTCCAGCAGCCGGACGGTGCTCGCTTGCGGGCCCTTGTCACCCGCCTCTTCCGCGTAGGAGACGTGCGAATTGACTTTGAGCCTGGCGAAATTGCCGCCGAGCACGCTGTTGCGGTGGAAATAGATCTCGCGGCCATCCGGCGTCTCGATGAAGCCGAACTCACCGAGGGGATCGAGCTCGACAACGATACCGACCGGCGCTCCGGCAGAGGTTTTCACGTCGCCCTGCATCTTGCGCACCTGATCCTGCAACTGCCGGCGCGCCCGCTTGAAAGTGTCGTTGATGGCGAAGGGCAGATCGGAATAGCGCTCGTCGTTCTGCCGGGTGCGGCCGACATTGACCTCGCGGCCTTCCGGCAGAGCCAGGCGGATGCTGACCTCGAACAGGCCGCCGGTGCGGTGACGGCCGCCCGGGCCTTTCAACACCACCCGCCCCGCCGTTATGCGGCCGAAGCGCTCCTCGAGTTGCGCGACATGGGTGGCAACGGCGCTGCGCACCCGCGGATCGGCATCGACGCCGTGAAAATCAATCTCGACCGGTGTTTCCATGATTGCCACCATCGTTGTTTGGCGAAGCGTCGGCCAGCCGAACGCCGCCGGCTTTGATCTGCCTCAAGCCGCCTGCAACAGCCGCCGTTTCAGCAGCTTGCGCATTTCGGTTAGCGGCCGCGTATTGATCACATCGTCGGCGGTGAGCCAGGCGCGCCGGGCCTGATCGATGCCGTAACGAATGTACTGAAACGAGTTCACCGTGTGAGCATCGGTCGAGATGGCGAACTTGACGCCCTTGCTCTGCGCCATGTGTGCGTGAAGATCGTTGAGGTCGAGCCGTTCCGGCTGCGAATTGATCTCCAGGCAGCAGCCGAGCTCGGCGGCGGCCGACGTCAGCCGGTCCATGTCGACTTCATAGGGTTCGCGCTCGCCGATCAGCCGTCCGGTCGGATGGCCGATCACCGAAACGTGCGGATTGCGCATTGCACGGATGATGCGGTCGGTCTGCGCCTCGCGCGCCAGATCGAAATAGGAATGCACCGAGGCGACGACGACGTCGAGCTGGGCCAGAGCCGAGTCGGGCAGATCGAGCCGACCGTCCTTGAGGATATCAACCTCGATGCCTTTCAGTATCGCGAAGCCGGATAGCCCGGCATTGATCCTGTCGATCTCGCGGCACTGCCGTGCCACGCGCGCGGCATCGAGGCCGTGCGACATGGTTTGGCGGCGGCTGTGATCGGTCAGCGCCATGTAACTCAAGCCGCCAGCCTGCGCCGCCGCAGCCATCTCCGCGATCGAGGCAGTACCGTCGGTCCAATCGGAATGCACATGCAAGTCACCGCGGATATCGCCCGCCGCGATCAGCTTCGGCAATGCGCCGGCCTGCGCCAGAGCTACCTCGCCGCGGTCCTCGCGCATTTCCGGCGGCACGAAGGCCAGGCCGAGCTTCGCGTAAACTTCTTCCTCGGTGGCGCCGGCGATGCGGCGGCGGCCGGCGAACAGACCGTATTCGTTGAGCTTCCATTTGCGCTTGGCAGCGATATTGCGCAGCGCGATGTTGTGCGCCTTGGAGCCGGTGAAATACAGAAGCGCAGCGCCGTAGCTTTGCTCCGGCACGGCGCGCACATCGACCTGCAGGCCGGAGCGCAGCACGACGGTGGTGCGCGTCGGACCTTGCGCGATCACATCGGCGACGTTGGCATATGTCACCAGCCGCTCGCCGACCGCCGCGCCGTGACCGGCCAGCACCAGCACATCGAGATCGCCGACCGTATCGCGGCGGCGGCGATAGCTGCCGGCGACGACGACCCGGCCGCTGTCTTTCAGGTAAGCAGCGAGCGCCTCGGCTTCGGCTTCGGCCACCGACAGCTTGTAGCGCCGCGTTTCGATCGGCTTGGCCAGCGCCTCGGCGATCTTCTTCTCCGTGACCTCCCCGAAGCCGCGCAGCTTGCGCAGGCGGCCCTTCTCGATGGCCTGGCGCAGATCGTCGAGCGTGCGGATCTTGAGGCGGTCATAGATGAGCTTGATGCGCTTGGGCCCAAGGCCGGGCAGCGCCGCCATGGCGCCGAGATCGCCGGGCAGCTTCTTCTTCAGCGCATCGAGCAGGGCGAAATGTTCGGAGGCGACGATATCGGCTATCTTGCCGGCAAGATCCTTACCGATGCCCGGCAACTCCGACAGATCGGCCTTGGCGGCCAGCATGCTGTGTACGCTTTGCGGCAGGCCTTCGATTGTGCGCGCCGCGCGACGATAGGCCCGCACACGAAACGGGTTGTCGCCTTTCACCTCGAGAAGGTCGGCGGTCTGGTCGAACATCGCGGCGATTTCGGCGTTCTGGACCGGCATCGGCGATTACCGCCATTCCGGATCCGGGCGCTTCTGCAAGAGCCCGGATCGCCGGATGGCTGCGTCTAGCGGCAGCGCGTGTAGTGGCGGCGGCCGTTGCGGTCACGCCAGTAGCAGCGGCCGGGCCGCGTTTCGTCGGCAATGATCGCGCCGGCGGCGGCGCCAATCAGGCCACCCGCAACCGCCGCGCCGGCCGAACGGCCGGCCAGACCGCCGATCAAGGCACCGGTGCCCGCGCCGATGAGAGCGCCGCCGGCAACGCGATCCTGACGCGCCGTTTCGCAACCGGCCAGGCCCAGGCCCAGCGTGGCCACGACGGCCAAAGCAAGTATCTTTCGCATTCCATCGCCTCCTTTGTTGAGTTCGCAGACAGCACGCAAATTCCGCGGAACTCCTGCCTTGCGCTAGATCAAAGAAGGCGCCGAAACAGCAGAAATGACGCAACGCACAAGGCGACGAGCGCAGCCTGACACCGTGTTCGTCGCTGGCGATGAAGCGGCTTGATCTGGCGCAAGGTACGGCCAGCGGCGAGCGGTCAGCATCGCCGGCACCGATCATGGAGACCGCGATGACTGCCACGTCTCAACCCATCGAACCGGACAGCGACAAGGCCGAACTCAGCATCTCGCCGGAGAAGGTCTTCTTCCTCATCGTCAAGGCGCGCGAGTTCGACGTCAAAGACGTCGTCACCGAGCCGGACCCCGGCTCCAATCCGTCCGACGACATGGAGGCCGCCGTTCTAGAGGATCACAAGGACGATCCCACGGTCGAGGAGATGGCGTCCTTCATCAACGCGCTGTCGCTCGACGAACAGATCGATCTGGTCGCGCTGGCCTGGCTGGGGCGCGACGACTACACCGCCGACGACTGGAGCGAGATTCGAGCCGAAGCGGCTCGCGCTCACAACAAGCGCACCGCCCGCTATCTGCTCGGCATGCCGATGCTCGGCGATCATCTCGAGGAAGGCCTCGCGCAGCTCGGCTACTCCCTCGAAGAATATGAGATGAACCGGCTGTAGCGCCGCTATCGCGAGGATCATCCGCGGCCGCGCCGAAGTTCCATTGGAACCCGGCCGCCTCAATTGACAAATTGTGGCCGCGAAGACGCGCGATATCAAGGCTTGTCGCCCCGCGCCGCCGGTTTACGATCGAAGCGCCGGATTTCAGAACCACGCCATTTTTCCGGGTCGCTTTACATGCTGCAGCAGATTCCCAAGATCGCGACGCTCGCCAATTCCGACCAGGCGACGCTGGAAGCTGCGTTTCGCCAATCCATCGAGCGCAAGCTGACTTACGGGCTCGGCAAGACCTTCGACACCGCGACCGACAACGACTGGTATCACGCGACCGCGCTGGCGATCCGCGACCGCATCGTCGATGTGTGGATGGCGTCGCGGCGCACGACGCGCGAGCATCGCAAGAAGCGCGTCTACTATCTCTCCATCGAATTCCTCATCGGCCGGCTGCTGTTCGACGCCTTGACCAATCTGCGCATGGTCGAACCGGCGCGGCGGGCGCTGGCCGGCCTCGGCGTCGACCTCGAGCGTTTGCGCACCGGCGAGCCGGATGCCGCACTCGGTAATGGCGGCCTCGGCCGTCTCGCCGCGTGTTTCATGGACAGCATGTCGGCGCTGCAGATCCCTGCCTTCGGCTACGGCATCCGTTACGAGAACGGCTTATTTGAGCAGCGCATCTTCGACGGCCAGCAACACGAAGTGCCGGAGGACTGGCTGGTCACCGGCAATCCGTGGGAGTTCATCCGCGCCGACACGCGCATGCCGATCGGCTTCGGCGGCCGCGTCGATTACGCCGGCGCCGCCGAACCGACCGCGCGCGCCATCTGGTACCCCGACGAAGTCGTCTTCGCGGTGCCCTACGACACGCCGGTCGTCGGCTGGCGCGGCCGTCACGCCAACACGCTGCGGCTGTGGTCGGCGCGCGCCGCCGATCCCATCCACCTCGACACGTTCAACCGCGGCGATCTCGTCGGCGCCACCGCCGCGCGCGCCCGCGCCGAGGCGATCTCGCGCGTGCTCTATCCCAATGACGGCACGCCGGCGGGCCAGGAATTGCGGCTGCGCCAGGAGTTCTTCTTCACCTCGGCCACCTTGCAGGACCTCATCCGCCGCCACCTCGACGAAGTTGGCGCGGTCGATACCCTGCCCGATCACGCCGCCGTGCAACTCAACGACACGCACCCGGCGATCGCCGTCGCCGAACTGATGCGCATTCTCATTGACGAGCAGGAAGTGGAGTGGAGCAAGGCCTGGGCGATCACGCGCGCAACGCTGAGCTACACCAACCACACTTTGCTGCCGGAAGCCCTGGAAAGCTGGCCGGTGGATCTGCTCGGCCGCCTGCTGCCGCGGCATCTGCAGATCATCTACACCATCAACTGGCTGCATTTGCGCAAGCAGGACGAGCGCGGCCTTGCCGATCCGGCCTTCATCAAGAACGTGTCGCTGATTCACGAGGACGGCGAGCGGCGGGTGCGCATGGCGCATCTTGCCTTCGTCGGCACCCACGCCGTCAACGGCGTATCGGCGCTGCACACCGATCTGCTGCGCGAGAACGTATTCGCCGATCTGGCGCGTTCGTCGAAGACGCGCATCGTCAACAAGACCAACGGCATCACCTTCCGGCGCTGGCTCTTTGAATCAAACCCGGAACTCACCGCGCTGTTGACCGAGACCATCGGCGAGCGCGCCCTCGACGATCCGGCGGCGCTCAAGGACGTCGAGCGCCAGCTCGACAACCGCAACTTCGTCTCCCGCTACGCCCATGCGCGCGCGGCCAATAAGGCAAGGCTGGCGACGCTCCTGCGCTCACGCACCGGCGTCAAGGTCGACCCGCAGGCGCTGTTCGACGTTCACATCAAGCGCATCCACGAATACAAGCGCCAGCTTCTCAATCTTCTCGAGACCGTGGCGCTGTATCAGGAGCTGCGCGGCGGAGCCGGTCGCGATTTCGCGCCGCGCGTGAAAATCTTCGCCGGCAAGGCGGCGGCGAGCTACGACCGCGCCAAGCTCATCATACGGCTGGCCAACGACATCGGCCATGTCGTCAACAACGACCCCTCCATCGGCGGGCGCCTCAAGGTCGTCTTTGTGCCGAATTACAGCGCCAGCCTCGCCGAAGCGATCATCCCCGCCGCCGATCTGTCGGAGCAGATATCGACCGCCGGCATGGAAGCCTCCGGCACCGGCAACATGAAACTGGCGCTCAACGGCGCCATCACCGTCGGCACGCTCGACGGCGCCAACATCGAAATCCGCGAACAGGTCGGCGCCGACAATGTCGTCATTTTCGGCCTGACCGCCGAGGAAGTCGCGCAGCGCCTGCGACAAGGTTTCCGCGGCGAAGAGGCCATTGCCGAATCGCCGCGGCTGGCCAAGGCGATCGAAGCCATCGCCACCGGCGCCTTCTCTCAAGGTGACCGCGATCGTTACGCGCCGATCGTCACCGCCTTGCGCGACCACGACCGCTTCATGGTCGCCGCGGATTTCGACGATTACTGGGAGGCGCAGCGCTCGGTCGACCTGCTGTGGCGGGAGCCGGCAGACTGGTGGCGCATGAGCATCCTCAACACGGCGCGTATGGGCTGGTTCTCGTCGGATCGCACGATCCGTGAGTACGCTGCCGACATTTGGAATGTGCCTGTGGACCAGAGCGTGCGTCCCTAAGGCGGACGTTCTCTATCAGCCTTTCGGCTGCGGAGCAGCATTGATCGCGAGCTGCGCGGCGAAAGCCCGCTTATAGGCCGGCCGTGCTTCGCCGCGCGCCACATAGGCGGCGAGATTCGCAAACTCATCGAGCAGGCCCGACGCGCGCAGCCTCAGCAGCACCGACACCATCATCAGGTCGCCGGCGCTGAACGCGCCATCGAGCCACTCGCTTTTGCCGAGGTAAGCGGAAAGCGGCTTCAACCGGCCGCGAATGCGATCCTTCACCAGCGGCAGGCGCTCCGCACTCCAAGGCTTGTCGCCCTCGGCAAAGCGCGCATTGGCGAGATCGAGAATCGGCGGCTCCACCGTGTTGACCGCGGCAAACATCCAGGTGATGGCGCGGGCCCGGCCATCGGAATGCTCCGGCAACAGGTCGGCATGGCCTTGGTCAATTTGGCGCTGGGCGATGTGAAAGACGATCGCCCCCGTCTCGAACAGAACGAGCCCGTCTTCCTCATAGGTTGGAATTTGGCCGAACGGATGCCGCGCCAGATGCGGGGGCTCCTTCATCGCCGCAAAAGAAACAAGCCGAACGGCATAGGATTGGCCGGCTTCTTCGAGCGCCCAGCGCACCCGCGTATCGCGGGCCAGCCCCTGCCCGCCATCCGGCGATCGCTCGAACGCAGTAATCGTGATGGTCATCGCACACTCCTTGAGGAGCCCCTCATGACGGGCGCCGCGCCAACCATCCTAGCGCGAGTCGCGGCCGGCCGCCTTGAATGCCGCCGCCACCGTTCGCAAGCCGGGCGAATCCTCAAGGGCCTCGAGCGGCACTGAGATCCTGCGCCGCCAGTTGGGATGCTCGTCGATCGTACCCGGGATGTTGACCTGCTCGGCGATGCCGAGAATATCCTCGATCGAGGCCATGACCAGCCGGCACGGCGTCTGGCCGAGGACATAGGCGACCGCGGCGAAATCGTCATTGCCGTCGGCACGCTCGTTCAAAAGATGGCGCAGCATCTGCCGCGAATGCGCGCGCGCATCGTCGCTCTCGCCCGGGTCGATGCCGAGCCTGCGCTTGAGTGCGAGGTCGGACGACTCCGTCCATGCCCTGAACGTCGACAGGTCATGCGTGTTGAATGCGGCCAGCGCTTCGGCCGGATAGTGGTCGGGCGACCGAAACCGGCCGTCAGCCTCGCGTTCGAACATCATGACGCGGTAGCTCCACAGGCCCCAGTGCGCCAAAGTTTCGCGAAAGCCTTCGGGCACGGTGCCGAGATCCTCGCCGATGACGATGCACTTGTTGCGGTTGCTCTCTTCGGCGACGACTCGCAGCATCGCCTCGAACGGGTAGCGGATGTAGGCGCCCTGCGCGGCGCCGCGGCCGGCAGGAATGAGAAACAGCCGCTTCAGGGCGAGCACATGATCGAGGCGCACCGCGCCGGCGTGGCGCATCGTCGCCTGCATCAGGCGCCGCAGCGGCGCGAAGTCGTCCCTGGCGATGTTACGCGGATTGAACGGTGCCAGCCCCCAGTTCTGGCCGGCGCGGTTGAATTCGTCAGGCGGCGCGCCGACAGAGACGCCGGGCACGATGGCATCCTGGTCGCTCCACGCATCGGCGCCATGCGGATCGATGCCGACGGCGAGATCGGTATAGAGCCCGATCGACATGCCGAGGCGGCGCGCCTGCGTCTGACAGTCGCCGAGCTGGCGATCAGCGGTCCACTGCATGAATTCCTGGAATTCGCAGGCGTCCTGATTGGCGACGCGGAATTCGGCCAGCGCTTGCGCTGTCGGCGTCCGCCACTTCATCGACCATTGCGGCCATGGCTTCGGCGCGTGGGTCAGACGCAGGACTTCGAAAGCCGCAAAACGACGTAACGCATCGCCCGCCTCGGTCCGGTATTTTTCAAAATCGGCACGCCGGCCAGCGGCGGCGTTGCGCTTGAAGTTCTCCCAGGTCTGCCACAGCACTTCGAGCTTGAGCTGACCGACTGCGCGGTAGGCGATGAGTTCGCCCTGCCGGGCGGCGGCGATGTCCTCGTCCCATTCGCCAAGATCGGGACACTCCGGGATCGCCGCGACGTCGATGTAGAGCGGGTTGAGAAAGAGACGGCTGTTCGGCCGATACGGGCTCGCATCCTCGGCGCGCTCCGGCGTCAGCGCGTGCAGCGGATTGAGGCCGATGGCGCCGGCGCCCGCCCGCGCCGCGATCTCGATGAGCCGCGACAGATCGGTGAAATCGCCGTGGCCCCAGTTGCGCGCCGAACTCAGCGCATAAAGCTGCACCGCCAGACCCCAGACACGGCGGCCGTCGCCCTGATAAGCCCGAACATGACCTTCACGTCGCGGCTGTGGCGCGAGATCGGGCACCGGCGCCGTCTGCCCGGCCGCCAGCACATCGACCAGGCGTCGCTGCGTTTCCGGGTCGATCGCGTGCCAATGACCGAATATGTCGTGGTAACCGGCCTCAATGCCGCAGGCTTCGGCGACGTCCCGATCGCTCATCGGCCGATCCTCACGATCCGGCCCGGAACGGCCCCAAGACCATCCGGAACCTTAGGACCGCTCGGCGGTTTTCCAACCGGGTAAGAGCGCGCAAATAACACAGCTGGCGCGGCATCATTTGACACAATCGGGAGCATTCGGGGTGAAGGCCGAGCGGTCGTTTTCACACAAGGCATTTGAAAGTTCCTCTTCCGATCCGACGGGCCCGCGCTTCCGCTTCGAGGACATCTTTCCGTGCGTCGACGGCGGCCGCTACGCAGTAAAACGCATAGCTGGCGAAACGGTCGATGTTTGGGCCGATATTTTTCGTGAAGGCCATGATGTGCTCGGCGCCGCGCTGCTCTGGCGGCGTCAGGAGGCCAGCGAGTGGCAGCGCGAGGACATGGTCCAGTTCGGCAACGATCGCTGGCATGGCCGCTTCACGCCGCCGGAGCCGGGCTACTACATTTTCGAGCTGGAGGCCTGGACCGACCAGTACGGCACCTGGCGCAAGGAATTCCTCGCCAAGCAGAAGGCCGGGCAGAATGTCGCGCTCGAAGCGCGCGAGGGCCTCGAACTGCTGCAGCAGCTGATGCCGCCGGAAGACGGGCCGCGCGCCATCGTCGAAGCGGCGGTTCACAAATTCACCGGGAGCAACAACCCGGACGATCTGCTCGACGAGTGGCTGGCGACCGCGATGCGCCAGGGCGGCCAGCGGCCCGACCTGTGCCGCAGCGCGCCCGTGCCGCTGATGGCGGACCGCGAGCGCGCCCGCGCCGGCGCCTGGTACGAGATGGTGCCGCGCAGCCAGAGCCCGGTGCCGGGCCAGCACGGCACCTTCAAGGACTGTGTCGCCCGCGTCCCGGAGATTGCCGCGCTCGGTTTCGACGTTCTGTATCTGACGCCGATCCATCCGGTCGGCCGCACCAACCGCAAGGGCAAGAACAACGCCGTCAAGGCCGAGCCCGGCGATGTCGGCAGCTTCTATGCCGTCGGCAACGAACATGGCGGCCACGATGCGGTGGAACCGGCGCTGGGCACGCTCGACGATTTCCGCGCGCTGGTGGCGGCCTGTCACCAGTACGGCATCGAAGTCGCCATGGACATCGCCGTGCAATGTTCGCCGGATCATCCCTGGCTGAAAGAGCACCCGCAGTGGTTCAAGCGGCGGCCCGATGGCAGCATCAAATATGCAGAGAATCCACCGAAGAAGTACGAAGACATCGTCAATCCGGACTTCGCTTCCGACGACAGCATCGGGCTGTGGATCGCGCTGCGCGACGTGCTGCTGTTCTGGGTCAAGCAGGGCGTGCGCATCTTCCGCATCGACAATCCGCACACCAAACCATTCCCATTCTGGGAGTGGGCAATCCGCGAGGTGCAGACGCGCGACCCCGGCGTGATCTTCCTTGCGGAAGCTTTCACGCGGCCGAAGGTCATGAAGGCGCTGGCCAAGCTTGGCTTCACGCAGTCCTACACCTACTTCACCTGGCGCACCGGCAAGGAAGAGCTGCAGGAGTACCTCAGCGAGCTCACCGGCTATCCCGAGCGCGAATACTACCGGCCGAACTTCTTCGTCACCACGCCGGACATCCTGCCGGTGCAGTTGCAGACCGGCGAGACCTGGCTGTTCAAGGCGCGCGCCGCGCTGGCCGCGACCTTGTCGTCGAATTACGGCATCTACAACGGCTTCGAGTTGATCGAGCACGAGCCGCTGCCGGGCCGCGAGGAGTACATCGACTCCGAGAAATACGAAATACGTACTCGCGATTGGAACAAGCCGGGCAACATCAAGGCTTACTTGCACCGCATCAACATGATCCGGCGCGAGAACCCGGCGCTGCTGCAAACCGTCAATTTGCGCTTCCTGCAAACCAACGACCCCAACGTCATCGGCTTCATCAAGGAGTCGGTCGACGGCAGCAACGCCGTGGCGGTCGCCATCTCGCTGGTGAAGGAGCCGCGCGAATTCTGGTTCCACTTCGCTGACGCCCAGATCGGACCGGCCGACAAACGCCGGCCGGTGCGCGAGCTCGAAAATCTTGTCACCGGCGAACGGCACCTTCTCGAGTGGAATGGGTTGCGTATCAAGCTCGACCCGATGAGCGACCCCGCCATTCTTTTCCGCTGCCACGTTTAAGTGCGCTCATGAATGTTCACTCCGCCATTGCCGAAGAAGCGCGCACCGGGACCGAGGACGGTCTCTGGTACAAGGACGCCATCATCTATCAGCTGCACGTCAAGGCGTTCCATGATAGCAATGGCGACGGCATCGGCGACTTCGCCGGCCTGACCGAAAAGCTCGATTATCTGCGCGATCTCGGCGTCACGGTGCTGTGGCTGCTGCCGTTCTATCCGAGCCCGGGCCGCGACGACGGCTACGACATCTCGGACTACGGCAATATCAACCCGCAATTCGGCACGATGAAGGACTTCCGCCGCTTCATGGTCGAAGCCAAGAAGCGCGGCCTGCGCGTCATCACCGAACTGGTCGTCAATCACACCTCGGACCAGCACGCCTGGTTCAAGCGGGCGCGGCGCTCGCCGCCCGGCTCCAGCGCCCGCGACTGGTACGTCTGGAGCGACACCGACCAGAAATTTCTCAATACCCGGATCATCTTCACCGACACCGAGAAATCGAACTGGGCGTGGGACGCGGAAGCCAATGCCTTCTACTGGCATCGTTTCTTTTCGCACCAGCCGGACCTGAATTTCGACAATCCGCGCGTGGTGCGCGCCGTCGTGCAGGTGATGAAGCGTTGGCTCGACACCGGCGTCGACGGCTTCCGCCTCGATGCGGTGCCGTATCTCATCGAGCGCGAAGGCACCAGCAACGAAAACCTGCCCGAGACCCACCGCATCATCAAGCAGCTGCGCGCCGAGCTGGACGCCTATGCGCCGGGCAAGGTGCTGCTCGCCGAGGCCAATATGTGGCCGGAGGACGTGCAGCAGTATTTCGGCGACGGCGACGAATGCCAGATGGCCTACCACTTCCCGCTGATGCCGCGCATCTACATGGCGATCGCGCAGGAAGACCGCTTCCCGATCGCCGACATCATGCGGCAGACACCGGAAATCCCGGCCAATTGCCAATGGGCCATGTTCCTGCGCAACCACGACGAGCTGACGCTCGAAATGGTGACCGACGCCGAGCGCGATTACCTGTGGTCGACCTACGCCGTCGATCCGCGCGCCCGCATCAATGTCGGCATCCGCCGGCGCCTTGCGCCGCTGATGGACAACGACCGACGCAAGATCGAACTGATGAACTCGATCCTGATGTCCATGCCCGGCACGCCGATCATCTATTACGGCGACGAAATCGGCATGGGCGACAACATCTATCTCGGCGACCGCAACGGCGTGCGCACGCCGATGCAATGGACGCCGGACAGAAATGGCGGCTTTTCGCGCGCCGATCCGGCGGCGCTGTTCCTGCCCTGCATCATGGATCCCGTCTATGGCTTCTCGGCCGTGAACGTCGAGGCGCAGAGCCGTTCCGCCTCCTCGCTCCTGAACTGGACCAAGCGCCTGATCAGCGTGCGCAAGTCCACGCAGGTTTTCGGCCGCGGCACGCTGACTTTCGTTCGCCCGACCAACCGCACCGTGCTCGCTTATGTGCGCCAGCTCGGCGACGAGGCGATCCTGTGTGTCGCCAATTTGTCGCGCTCGGCGCAGGCCGTCGAGCTCGACCTGTCGGCCTGGGAAGGCCGCATGCCGCAGGAGATGCTCGGCCGCGTCAACTTCCCGCGCATCGGCCAGCTTCCTTATCTGGTGACGCTGCCGCCTTACGGCTTCTTCTGGTTCCAGCTCAACAAGGAGCCGGGCAGCGAACAGCCGCACGCACTGCCGCGCGATGTGTCGACATTGGTGCTCGGCGCCGGCTGGAATTCGCTCGCCGACGGCTGGACGCGGCGCACTTTCGAGAACGACGTGCTGCCAGGCTTCATCACGCACCAGCGGTGGTTCGCCGACAAGGAGGCGCGCAAGATTTCGACCGCCGTCAGCGCTGCCATTCCGCTGAACCTCGGCGACCGCGATCATCTCGCCACGATCGTCGAGGTTACCGGCTCGCACGGCACCAGCCGCTACTTCCTGCCGCTGGCGACGCGCTGGGCTCGCTATACGACCATGGACCGCGGCCCGGGCTCTATCCTCGCCGCCGTGCGGCGCGGGCCGCGCGAGGGCACGCTGGTGGATGCGGCGGGTGAAGCCGATTTCGTTCCGGCCTTGCTCGAGGCCATGCACCGCGGCGAAACGGTCAGCCACAAGGACAAGCTCATCGAATTCCGGCCGACGGAGGCTTTCGCGGCCGCACCGGCGCCGACCATCGAGTCGATCAAACTGGTCGATCGCGAGCAGTCCAACTCCAGCGTCATCGCCGATAATCGTTTTGTCGTGAAGCTGCTGCGGCGTCTCGCGCCCGGCGCGCATCCCGAAATCGAGATGGGCCGCTTCCTCACCGACAAGACGACCTTCAAGAATGCGCCGGCGCTGCTCGGCTCGGCTGAACTCGTCGAAGGCGACACGCGCAGCGCGCTCGCTGTGGTGCACGAATTTATCGAGAACCAGGGCGACGCCTGGTCGCTGACGTTGTCGGCGCTGGAACGCCTGATCGACCAGCAGCGCCTCAATCTCGCCGAACCGCTGACCGAGACCGCCGACACTTTGGTGCTGATGCAGCGCATGAGCCAGATCGGCCGGCGCACGGCGGAGCTGCATCTTGCGCTCGCCAGCCATGACGACATCGCCGATTTCGCGCCGGAGCCAGTGTCGCCCGCCGACATGACGCAGTGGACCGACACCCTGCTGGCGCGGACGCAAGCCCGCCTCGATCTCATCAAGTCCACCACGCTGCCCGACAGCGTCGCCGGGATGGCCGAGCTGCTCGTGCAGAATCGCGACGCCATCATGGCTTACCTTTCGGCCAACAAGGGCGTCCCTTTCGAGGGCATGAAGATACGCCATCACGGCGACTATCATCTCGGCCAGATCCTCATCGCCAAGGACGACGCCTACATCCTCGACTTCGAGGGTGAGCCGCGCCGCACGCTCGAGGAGCGCCGGCATAAGGCGCCGCCCGCGCGCGACGTCGCCGGCTTCATACGCTCGATCGATTACGCCGTCAGCGCCGCGATCAATCAGGCCCCCGACCTCAATGGCGAAGACCTCGCCGTTCTCACGCCGCTGATGCGCGAGTGGGGCGACCGGCTGACGGGCGCGTTCTGGGATTGCTATCGCGAGAACGTAAAGGACACGAACCTGTGGCCGGCCGATGCCGACCAGACACGCCGGCTGCTCGACTGGTTCCTGCTCGACAAGGCGATGTACGAAATCGAATACGAGCTGACCAACCGTCCGTCCTGGGCCCACATCCCGCTGGAAGCGACCTTGCGCATCCTGTGGCAGCGCGGAGCGATCGAGCAATGAACGAACATGTCCGCCACCTCACGGCCGATGCCCGCGCCATCATCGAGGGCCGCCATGCCGACCCGTTCGCCTATCTTGGCCCCCACACCGAGAACGGGCGCAACGTCGTGCGCGCCTTCCTGCCCAATGCCGATCGCGTGTCGGTCGTCAATGACGCCGGCGAACAGCCGCTCGACCGTCTCGACGATTCCGGCCTGTTCGCGGGCCCGGTGAACGCGGCGGGCCCCTACCGCCTGCGCGCGCGTTACGGGGACCACGCCGTCGATCTCGACGATCCTTATCGCTTCCCGCCGGTGCTGTCCGACTTCGACCTGTTCCTGCTCGGCGAAGGCAACCAGCTCCGGCTTTACGACAAGCTCGGCGCTCACCCGATGACGCTCGACGGCGTCGATGGCGTCGCCTTTGCCGTGCTGGCGCCGAACGCGCAGCGCGTCAGCGTGGTCGGCGACTTCAATTTCTGGGACGGCCGCATGCATTCGATGCGGGTGCGCGGCAACGGCTATTGGGAAATCTTCGTCCCGGGCGCCAAGGCCGGCGCGAAGTACAAGTTCGAGATCGTCGCCCGCTCCGGGCAGCGCCTGCCGCTGAAATCCGATCCCGTCGCCTTCGCCGCCGAAGTGCGGCCTTCGACCGCCTCAATCGTCGTCGATGCGGCGCGCCTGCCGCAGCCGACCCGTGCGCCCGACAACATCAACGCGCTCGACCGGCCGATGTCGATCTACGAGGTGCACCTCGGCTCATGGCGGCGCAGCATCGAGCGCGACAATGGCTGGCTGACCTATCGCGAACTCGCCGAGCAGCTGCCGCGCTATGCCGCCGAGATGGGATTCACCCATGTCGAACTGCTGCCGGTGTCGGAACATCCCTTCGACGGCTCGTGGGGCTATCAGCCGACCGGCATGTTCGCGCCGACCAGCCGCTTCGGCACACCGGAGGATTTCATCGCGCTAGTCGATGCCCTGCACAAGGCCGGGCTCGGCGTCATCCTCGACTGGGTGCCGGGCCACTTCCCGGACGATCCGCACGGGCTGGCGCGTTTCGACGGCACCGGGCTCTACGAGCATGAGGACCCGCGCCAGGGCCGCCATCTCGACTGGGGCACGATGATCTACAACTACGGCCGGGTCGAGGTGACGAACTTCCTGTTGTCGAACGCGCTGTTCTGGCTGGAGCGCTACGGCGTTGACGGCCTGCGCGTCGATGCGGTCGCGTCAATGCTGTATCTCGACTACAGCAGGCCCTCCAACGGCTGGATCCCCAACAAGCACGGCGGCCGCGAGAACATCGAGGCCATCGACTTCCTGCGCCGTACCAACACCGAGGTGTACAAGCACTTCCCGCAAGCGACGACCGCGGCCGAGGAATCGACCGCTTGGCCGCAGGTGTCGCGACCGGTCGATTGGGGCGGGTTGGGCTTTGGCTACAAGTGGAACATGGGGTGGATGAACGACACCCTGGACTACATCTCCAAGGACCCGATCCACCGCCGCTATCACCACGGCAAGATCCTGTTCGGCCTGCACTACGCCTTCTCGGAAAACTTCATCCTGCCGCTGTCGCATGACGAGGTCGTGCACGGCAAACGCTCCATCCTCGGCCGCATGCCGGGCGACGAATGGCAGCGCTTCGCCAATCTGCGCGCCTATTACAGCTTCATGTTCGGCCACCCCGGCAAGAAGCTGATGTTCATGGGCTCGGAGTTCGGCCAGGACACCGAGTGGAATCACGACGTCAGCCTGCCGTGGCACCTGACCGAACATCCCGGGCATGCAGGCATCCAGCGGCTGGTGCGCGACCTCAACCGGCTCTACCGCGACACGCCAGCGCTGCATGAGCTGGACTGCGACGCGAGCGGCTTTGAATGGCTTGTCACCGACGACGACGACAACTCGACCTTCGCCTGGCTGCGCAAGGGCAAAGGCCCCGCCGAGCGCTGCGTGGTGGTCGTCAACTTCACCCCGCAGGTCCTCCACGACTACCGGCTTCGCGTTCCCTTCGCCGGGCGCTGGCGCGAGATATTTAATTCGGACGCGGAGGCCTATGGCGGCAGCAATGTCGGGAACGCAGGGGCCGTGTCCACCGTTGCGATGCGTGATAGTCAGGAGCTCCACATTGTCGTCCCACCGCTTGCTGCCGTCTTTTTCGTTCCTGAACTCTGACGGCAAGATGTCTGCCGGCGCGCCCTATCCGTTGGGCGCGACATGGGACGGGCGCGGCACGAATTTCGCACTGTTCTCCGCCAACGCCACCAAAGTAACCCTCTGCCTGTTCGACAGCAGCGGCAAGCGCGAGACCGAACGCATCGTCATGCCCGAGCGCACCGACGATGTATGGCACGCCTATCTGCCGCAGGTGTCGCCCGGCCAGCTCTACGGTTACCGCGTGGACGGGCCCTACGAGCCGAATGCCGGCCACCGCTTCAACGCCAACAAGCTGCTGATCGACCCCTACAGCAAGCGGCTGGCCGGTCCGTTCGTCTGGAACGACGCGCATTTCGGCTATCGCACCGGCGCCAAGCAGCAGGATCTCGCGATCGACCGGCGCGACAACGCCCGCTACATGTACAAATCGGTGGTCGTCGACGCCGCGCATACCTGGCGGCACGCGGCGCGGCCGCAGAACCGGTGGGAAGACACGGTCTTCTATGAGGCCCACGTCAAGGGCCTGACGCAGCAGCATCCGGACGTGCCGGCCGAACTGCGCGGCACCTATCGCGGCCTGTCGTCGCCCGGAATGATCGCGCATCTGCGCAAGATCGGCGTCACCGCCATCGAGCTTCTGCCGATCCACGCCTTCCTGGACGACCGGCATCTGCTCGACAAGAGTCTGAAGAACTACTGGGGCTATAACACGCTGAGTTTCTTCACGCCGGAAGCGCGGTACGCGCATGGCGACGAAATCTCCGCGATGCGCGCCACCGTCGCGGCGCTGCACGATGCCGGCATCGAGGTCATCCTCGACGTTGTCTACAACCATACCTGCGAAGGCAACCACATGGGGCCGACGCTGTGCTACCGCGGCATCGACAACGCCTCGTACTATTGGCTGATGCCGGACCAGCCGCGCTATTACGACGATTTCACCGGAACCGGCAATTCGCTCAAGCTCGCCCATCCGCGGGTGCTGCAGTTGGTGATGGACTCGCTGCGGCACTGGGTCGAGGCCTATCACGTCGACGGCTTCCGCTTCGACCTCGCCTCGACGCTGGCGCGCGGCCCGGCCTTCGACCGCAACGCGCCGTTCCTGACGGCGGTGCGGCAGGATCCCGTGCTCGCCAATGTCAAGATGATCGCCGAGCCCTGGGACATCGGCGCCGGCGGCTATCAGGTCGGCGGCTTCCCCAATGGCTGGTCGGAGTGGAACGACGTCTATCGCAAGACCTTGCGCCGGTTCTGGCGCGGCGACGGCGGCATCATCGGCGATCTCGCCCATGCGCTAACGGCGTCGGCGGCGCAGTTCCAGCACGACGGCCGCGGCCCGCGCGCCAGCATCAACCACGTCACCGTGCATGACGGCTTCACGCTCGCCGATCTCTACGCTTACGACCACAAGCACAACGAAGCCAACGGCGAGGACAACCGCGACGGCTCCGACGACAATGTCGGCACCAATTGCGGCGTCGAGGGACCGACCGACGACGAGGCCATCATCGCGCGCCGCCGGCAATTGCGGAAGAACCAGATCGCCTGCCTCTATCTGGCGCAAGGCGTTCCCCTGCTGCTGGCCGGCGACGAGGTCGGTAATTCGCAGAACGGCAACAACAACACCTATTGCCAGGACGACGAGATCGGCTGGACCGACTGGTCGAAGCTCGGCAGCGACGACGACATGACCGAGTTCGTCGGGCAGATGGCGAAGCTGCGCGCACGCTTCAGCCAAGTCGGCGTCGATCACTGGCTGCAGGGCAAGCGCGAGGACGGCAGCTACGACATCAAGTGGCTGCGCCCGTCCGGCGAGGAGATGACCGAGGAAGACTGGCACTTCCCTGACGGCCGCTTCATTGCCTACGTGCTCGGCGCGCGTGACGAGAATGGCGAGCCGATGCTCGTCGTTATCAACGGTGCCGCCAACGACGTCGAATTCACCTTCCCGCAGTGGCCCGGCGCCACGAAGTGGCAGAACCTCATCGACACCGGCAATGGGGCACCGCAAAGCGTGCTCGGCGACACCGGTTCGCCCTGGGCCAGCAATCCGAACTCGATACTCGTGTTCGCGGGCCGGCCATGACGCGGCCATCGCAGTTCGGACCGTTGCTCGCTGGCGACGGCGTGACGTTCCGGCTATGGGCGCCGGCGGCCAAGACGGTCGAGTTGCTGCTCGACAAGCCGGTCGAGATGGCGCGGCGCGGAGACTGGTTCACCGTCAAGGCGCCGCGCGTCAAGGCCGGCGCCCGCTATCGATTCCGTATCGACGGTGAACTCGAAATTCCCGATCCGGGTTCGCACTTCCAGCCGGAGGACGTCGCCGGGCCGAGCGAAGTGATCGATCACGCTTACGCCTGGCGAACCGAATGGCTCGGCCGGCCGTGGCAGGACAGCGTATTCCTCGAAGCGCATGTCGGCACCTTCACGCCGCAGGGCACGTATCGGGCGATGATCGACAAGCTCGATCATCTCGCCAAAACCGGCATCACGGCGCTGGAGCTGATGCCGCTGTCCGATTTCCCCGGTCGTTGGAACTGGGGTTACGACGGCGTGCTGCCTTATGCGCCGGATTCCAGCTACGGCCGGCCGGAAGATCTCAAGGCTCTCATCGACGCCGCGCATGCGCGCGGGCTGATGGTGTTCCTCGACGTTGTCTACAATCACTTCGGGCCGGAGGGGAATTATCTCGGTCGCATCGCGCCTTCGTCGTTTTCCGAGGCGCACACGCCGTGGGGCGGGGCGATCAACTATACGGTGCCCGAGGTGCGGGCCTTCGCCGTGGAGAACGCGGTGCATTGGCTCGAGCATTACCGCTTCGACGGGCTGCGCCTCGACGCGGTGCACGCCATCGTCACGCCGGGCGAGCCGGAATTGCTGACCGAGTTGAGCCAGGCCGTCGGCGCGCTGGCGCGCGAGACGGGACGGCATATCCACCTCGTGCTGGAGAACGACGACAATCGGGCCGCCGTTCTGGCGCCGCAGGAGGATCCGCCCGCGGGCCGCTACCGCGCGCAGTGGAACGACGATTATCACCACGCCTGGCATGTGCTGCTGACCGGCGAGGCGCAAGGCTACTACGGCGACTACGGCGATGTCGGCACTCACATCGAACGCGTGCTGGCGGAAGGCTTCGCCTATCAGGGCATGCCCTCTCCGCACCGCAGCGGCGCCAAGCGCGGCGAGCCCAGCACGTCGCTGGCGCGCGGCGCCTTCGTCAACTTCATCCAGAACCACGACCAGATCGGCAATCGTCCCATGGGCGAGCGCCTGACAACGCTGGCGCTGCCGCGAGCCGTCGAAGCCGCCCTGACGGTGCTGCTGCTTCAGCCCTCGCCGCCGCTGCTGTTCATGGGCGAAGAATGGGGCGCGACCGAGCCGTTTCCGTTCTTTTGCGACTTCAAGGGCGAGCTTGCCGATGCCGTGAGACAAGGCCGCAAGCGCGAATTCGCCGAGGCCTATGCGCGCCATGGCGACGAGATCCCCGATCCGCTCGCGCGCGAGACGCGCGACCTCGCCGTGCTGGACTGGAACATTTTGTCGGAGCCGGCGCATGCCGAACGGCTGTCGCTGACGCGCGAGCTGTTGCGCATTCGCTGTGAAAGGGTATCGCCGCTACTGCCTGCCATGACGACGAAAGGTCAGGCTGCATTTGAAACCGGCCGCCTCTATGCCGAATGGCCGGCGGGGCGCGCGACCTTGATGCTGCTCGCCAACCTCAGCGATACCCCGAACCCGCTGCCCGCGCAGCTCCAGTGGGGCGAGCCGGTCTGGAACGGCGTGCCGCCGGCGACGCTGCCGCCGTGGTCGGTCTATGCCGCGGTCATGGGTTGATGCCGATGCCGCCCGCCATTCCGCTCGCCACCTACCGTCTGCAGCTGACGAAGGACTTCACGTTCGACGACGCCGCCGCGCTCGGGCCCTATCTGAAGCAGCTCGGCGTGTCGCATCTTTACGCCTCGCCGTTTCTCAAGGCGCGGCCCGGCAGCACCCATGGCTATGACATCATCGACCACGGCCAGCTCAACCCCGAGCTCGGCGGCGAAGAAGGCTTCGCGCGCTTGAGCGACGCGCTGCGCGCGCATGATCTAGGGCTGATCCTCGATTTCGTGCCGAACCACATGGGCGTCGGCCATGCCGACAATGCCTGGTGGCTCGACGTGCTCGAATGGGGCAAGGAGTCGCCCTATGCCCAGGCCTTCGACATCGACTGGGACGCCGTGCCGTTCCGCCACAATCCCGGCGTTCTGCTCCCGGTGCTCGGCAAGCCCTACGGCGAGGCGCTGCAATCTGGAGAGATCGAGCTTAAATACGACGCCGACGCCGGCACCTTCGCCGCCTGGTATTTCGACAACAAGCTGCCGATCAATCCGCAGCGCTACAACGAGATCATCCGCACCGCGGTGACTGCGGCCGGTGCCGCGGATGATGCAGCCGGCAAGGAATTGCTCGCACTGGCCGATCGGTCGCGCGACCTCAGGACGCCGTCCTATCGCGACGCGCCCGCATTCAAGGAAGCGCTTCGCGCCATCGACGGCGGCGGCGCCATTATCGAGCGCGGCCTCAAGGCGGCCTATCGCGGTAACGACGAAGGGGGCCGCGCGCTGCTGCATCGCCTGCTCGAGCGGCAGAACTACCGCATCGCCTACTGGCGCGTCGCCTTCGCCGCCGTGAACTACCGGCGCTTCTTCGACATCAACGAACTGGCGGGCCTGCGCGTCGAACAGCCAATGGTGTTCCGCCGCATTCACGAACGCGTCGAGCGCCTCATTCGCGACGGCCGGCTGCAAGGGCTGCGCCTCGATCACATCGATGGTCTGCGCGACCCGGCGCAATACACCAAGCGCCTGCAACAGCTCACGCGCAAAGCGCGGGACAAAGCCGACCGCGCGCCGTTTTACGTCATCGTCGAAAAGATCCTGGCGGAAGGCGAGCCGCTGCCGGCCTTGCCGGGCGTTGCTGGAACCACCGGCTACGAATGGCTCAACGTCATCTCCCACGTACTCGCCGACGCGCGCGGTCTTGCTCCGCTCGAGGCAACCTGGCGCGGCTTCACCGGCGAGCAGGCTTCACCCGCCGAGATGCTCGACGCCGCCAAGCGGCGCGTCATCGAGACGATGCTGGCCAGCGAATTCACCGTGCTGTCGCGCGCTTTGGCGCGCATTGCCGCCGGGCACTTCTCGACGCGGGACTACACGCTCAATCGCCTGCGCGAAGCGCTGCTGCTATACGCCCTCGAATTCCCGCTATACCGCACTTACGTCACCGCCGCCGGCGCCTCGGCCATGGACCGCATCACCATCGACGCCGTCATTGCCCGCGCCAAGAAACGCTGGACCGGGCCCGACCCGGACATTTTCGATTTCCTGCGTCGCGTCGTCACGCTCGATCTGGCGCGCGACGTCAGTTACAGCGCACCGCGCGTGCGCAATTTCGCGCTCAAGCTGCAGCAGTTCACCGGGCCGCTGATGGCCAAGGCGATGGAAGACACCGTTTTCTATCGTGATCACCGACTGCTCGCCTTCAATGAAGTCGGCGGCCACCCGGACGCGCATGCGCTGACGATCGCCGATTTCCATGCGCTGCAGCGCCGCCGCCTTGATGCCGAAGCAGGCAGCCTGACAGCGACCGCGACCCATGACACCAAGCGCGGCGAGGACGCGCGGGCGCGCATTCTGGCGCTGACCGAGCTGGCCGACGACTGGGACGCCGCAGTCCGGCAATGGCGCGAGCAGAATGCGCCGCTCATCGAGCGTCGCGGCAAGGCGCGGCGGCCGAGCGCCGGCCATGAATACATGATCTATCAGGCGCTGATCGGCGCCTGGCCCGGTCAGCCCGATGCCGGGTTTACCGAGCGCATGAAAGCCTATGTGATCAAGGCCGCGCGTGAGGGCAAGCAGCAGACGAGCTGGACGACGCCCGACGAAGACTATGAGCGCGCGCTGACCGACTTCGTGGACGCCCTGCTCGACTCGGCCCGGTCCGCAGACTTCCTGCAATCATTCAGCGCTTTTGCCGGGCGCACCTCGCTGCTCGGTGCGCTCAACGGACTGTCGCAGCTCGCGCTGAAGACGCTGACACCGGGCGTGCCCGATTTCTATCAGGGCAGTGAGTTCTGGGATCTGTCTCTGGTCGACCCCGACAATCGCCGGCCGATCGATTTCGGCAAGCGCCAGGACACGCTGCGGCAGCCGGCGGATTGGCGGGTTCTCGCCGCCGGCTGGCAGACGGGAGAGATCAAGCTCGCCTTGACGCATGCCTTGCTCGACCTGCGGGCGCGCTTTGCCGATCTGTTTCAGAGGGGCAGCTACGAACCGGTGGTGATATCGGGCGCGCATGCCCGCCACGTCATCGCCTTCGCACGCAGCTTCCGGCGGCAGCGCATCATCGTCGCCGTTGGCCGCCATTTCGCGGCGCTGACCGACGGCGGCCGACACTGGCCCGAAACGATCGACGCGCGGCTGGAGATCGAAGGAGCGAACCGCTATCTCGACCTGCTCTCGCCCACCGGGCAGGCGATCGACGACGCAAATCTCCGCGCAATGTTCGCCGACATCCCGATCGCGGTGCTGCTCGCTGAGTGATTGGCGCAGCGTCGCAAACTCCGCTACGCTTTCACGCCGATAGCCGCCCGGAACCGGTTCTTGAGGACGACGCCGTCTCGCTCGGGAAGAACGCGGGCCGCTTCGCCCGTCGCGATCCGCACTCGCGCAAACAACGGGCCCGCCCCGGCGAGTTTCCTGAGCCGTTCGGCAAGCCCGGCCAGTGCCGCCTCATCGCGGACGTCGAGCGCCGTGGCAATCCCGCAGCCTTTCGCGACAGCGATCAGATCGACACCGCCCGCGCTGGTGTGACTCGGCTGCATGCCGGTTTCGCCGTAATGGCCATTGTCGAACACGACGACCGCGAGATTGCGCGGCTGCTTGACGCCGACGGTGGCGAGCGAACCCATGCCCATCAGCATCTCGCCATCGCCGGTAACGACGAGCACACGCTTCTCAGGCTGCGCCAGCGCCAGGCCGAGGCCGATCATCGCCGCGCCGCCCATCGCGCCCCATAGATAGAAGTTGCGGTCGTTGTCGCCGGCGGCGGCAAGATCCCAGCAGGTCGAGCCGAGACCGGGGATGACCAGCAGGTCGTCCTTGCGATCGGCGAGCAGCGCCGCCATGGCGGCGCGGCGTTCCAGAGCGCTCATTTTACCCAAACCTTCTTGCCGATGAGCTGCTGCGACAGAATGAGCGCGGCGATGCGCTCGTCGCCGAAGACATGCTGCACGGCGCGCTCGGCGAGGCCTTCGACCTCCTCCGGCTTCGTGGCGCGATAGATCTCGGCTTCATTGAGCCTCATCACCGGCTCGACGATGGAGCCCATCGGTTGCTGCCACGGATTGAACTCTTCCCACTCGCCGCGCATCGTGATCATCATCAGCAGCGGGAAGCGGCACGAGCGCGCCAGCGACAGCATGTTGACGCAGTTGCCGACGCCGCTCGACTGCAGCAGCAGCACGGCGCGCTGGCCGCCGAGCGCGGCGCCTGCAGCCAGGGCAACGCCTTCCTCTTCGGTGGTCAGCACCACGTCGTGGATGTCGGGGTCGGCACGGACGCGATCGATCAGGCGGGCGTGTCCGGCGTCCGGCACATAGCCTACCTGCCGGATGCCGGCGCGCTTGAGCACATCGTAAAGCTTGTCCGGCCAATCGATGGCGACCGCGGGCGCGTTCATTCGTTGCGTTCCTCGATGCCGTCGGCGGGCCTTGTGCCGTCCTCGTCCTCTTCTTCCTTCACCGGCACGGCATAGACGCCGGTCAGCCAGCGGTTGAGGTCGATGTCGGCGCAGCGCTTGGAACAGAACGGCTTGAAGGCCACGTCGGTGGCGGTGCCGCAGATGGGGCACCGCATGGTGGCGGTTTTTCGGACAGGCTTGTTCATGACGTCTATATAATCATTTCCGCCGCGCATCGAGAGCGCGGAGTTCGGTTTTCAGGATCTTGCCGTAATTGTTCTTCGGCAGGGCCTCGACGAAAACATAATCCTTGGGCCGCTTGAACCGCGCGATGTGCGACAGGCACAGCGCGTCGAGTTCGGCCTTCGGCGCCTCGCCGACGACATAAGCCACCACCGCCTCGCCCCATTCGACATCGGGCCGGCCGATCACCGAGACTTCGCGCACGGCAGGGTGCGTCAGCAACACCTCCTCGACCTCGCGCGGATAAATGTTTGAACCGCCGGAAATGATCAGGTCCTTGGAACGGTCCTTCAGCGTCAGGTAGCCCTCGGCGTCGAAGGCGCCGACATCGCCGGTGTGCAGATAGCCGCCGCGCAGCGAGGCGGCGGTCGCCTCCTCATTGCGCCAATAACCGGCCATGACGACGTCGCCGCCAACCAGGATCTCTCCAGTCTCGCCCGGCGGCAGCGGATTGTCATTGGTGTCGGCGACACTCACATCGACGCAGGCATAGGGTTTCCCGGCAGAGCCGAGCCGCTCGCGCCAGCGCGGATGATCGCGATCGCCGATGTCCTGCTTGGTCAGCGTGGTGATGGTCATCGGCGACTCGCCTTGGCCGTAGATCTGCGCCAGCCGCGGGCCGAAACGGTCGAGCGCCTTGAGGCAATCCTCGACATACATCGGCGCGCCGCCCCAGATCAAAGTGCGGATGTTCCCGACGTTGCAGGAGGCGTCGCTATCGACGAGGCGCTTGATCATGGTCGGTGCGGCGAACATCGACACATTCGGCCAGCGCTCGAACAGCGCGAAGATTTCGTCCGGCTCGAAGGCGCCCGATTCCGGCACCACCTGAACGCCGAGGCGGGCGACATGCTGCATGATGTAGAGGCCCGAGCCGTGACTCATCGGTGCGGCGTGGAGAATGGCGTCGCCCGGCGCGACCGGATCGACTTCCGAACCATAAGCGTGGCTCGCCCAAGCGAGATTGCGATGCGTCAACATCGCACCCTTGGGCCGGCCGGTGGTGCCCGAGGTGTAAAAGAGCCAGCCTAGATCGTCGCCGCCGCGCGGCACGACGCCGATGGCGTCGGCATCAAACAAAGCCTCGTATTCGGCGCTGCCGATAACAATGAGGCGATCCAGCGACTTCGGCGCATGCGGCGCAATGTCGGCGTCGAGGCCTTTTGAGGCGAAGCAGACACGCGCACCGGAATGTTCGAGGATGTAGCCGAGTTCGGCGCCGTGCAGTTTGGCGTTTGCCGGCACTGCGGCAAGGCCGGCGTGCCAGACGCCGTAAAGCAGCGCCAGATACTCGGGCGAATTCTTCGCGGCAATGGCGACGCGGTCGCCGGGCCGAAGTTTGAGTTTGTCGCGCAGCGCGCCGGCAAGCCTCGCCGCGCGCGTCGCCAACTCGCCATAGGTCATGACGACGCGCGGGCCGAGTGCCGCGGCGGGCATATCAGGATGCGAGAGGCCGGAGCGGGTGAGCCAGGACGCGAGATTCATCTATTCACCGCTCATCCCCGCGAAAACGGGGATCCAGTGCCACGAATAGCAGGGCGGCGACGGCATCTCTGGATTCCTGCTTGCGCGGGAATGAGCGGAGTATGCAGTGCCGCTGCCGCGAAAACGTTACGCCCCAACCGCGTTCAGCCAGCCGAAGCGAATGGGATAACCTTCGCCGCCGAGCAGGGTCATTGTCTCGTAAAGCGGCAGGCCGACGACATTGGAATACGAGCCGACCATCTTGACGATGAAGGTGCCGGCGATGCCCTGTGCAGCGTAACCGCCAGCCTTGCCACGCCATTCGCCGCAGGCGAGATACGATTCGATGTCTTCCGATGACAGCCGCTTGAAGCGCACGCGCGTCTCGACCAGCCGCTGGCGAAAGGATTCACGCGGTGTCACCAGGCAGATCGAGGTGTAAACGCGGTGATTGCGGCCCGACAGCAGACGCAGGCACTGCTGCGCCTCGTCGAGCAATTCGGCCTTCGGCAGGATGCGGCGGCCGACCGCGACCACGGTATCGGCGGCGAGGATATAGGCGCCGCGCAGTTCATCATCGAGGCGCACGTTGTCGAGCGCGACCTGCGCCTTCTCCTTGGCCAGCCGGTTGGCATAGGCGCGCGGAATTTCGCCGCGCTTCGGCGTCTCATCGACGTCGGAGGGCTTGAGAGCGTCGGGCTCGATGCCGGCCTGGTTGACGAGCGCCAGGCGGCGCGGCGAGCCGGAGGCGAGGACGAATTTCGGACGGCCGATCATGGGCTTAACGATACCGCCAGGGAAATGAACAAAGCGTTCGAATGGCCGCGGAAACTAGCGGATGGAGGGTGGGAGTGCAAACGAGGCTTGCTTATCCCTCCCCGTCTTCGGGGAGGGTGGCGAGCGTCAGCGAGCCGGGTGGGGTTTAGGCCCTCCATCTACAAAAACCCCACGCGACTCCGCGCTGTCGCGCGGAGCCACCCTCCCCCTTTCGGGGGAGGGATAAGAAAGAACTACTCATTCCCTCTTCCATCCGTGCCGAACCGCTTGCGGATTTGCGCCATCAACTGGTCGCGGACCGAGCGGTAGGCCTCGAGCTTCTGCTCGCGCGAGCCTTCGATGCCGGTCGGATCGACCGTCGGCCAGTATTCGACATCGGCGGCCACGGTGCGCGTCAGGTCGAGCGCCTTGTGATGCGCCGGCGGCGACAAGGTGACAATGAGATCGAAGTTCAGGCCCTCGAGATCTTCAAGTTCCTCGAAGTCGATCGGCTTGTGCCGCGAGATGTCGATGCCGAGTTCATCCATCACCGAGACGGCGAAGGGATCGAGATCGCCCTTCTGCACGCCGGCGGACTGCACGTAAACCGATTTGCCGAAGAGCTGCTTGAACAGGCCCTCGGCCATCGGCGAGCGAACGGCGTTGTAGCCGCATGCGAACAACACTGCCTGCGGCCGCGAGGGGCGGTCAGCGGGGGACATTGCGGCTTACCACGCGCTCGGCGCAGCTCCCTCTCCCCATTGGGGAGAGGGTTGGGGTGAGGGGGCAAGTGAAGCCGATAGTTTGTAACCCCTCACCCGGCACGCTATCGCGTGCCGACCTCTCCCTATGGGAGAGGTGAAGAAAGAGCGTCCGCCGTGTGCAATCCTCACACCCGGCATCGTCACCCCTTCCAGTGCAGGACGCAGATGAGCGTGAACAGGCGGCGCGCGGTGTCCATGTCCAGCGTCACCTTGTCCTTGAGCCGCTCCATCAGGATGCGCGAGCCTTCGTTGTGAATGCCGCGGCGGCCCATGTCGATGGCCTCGATCTTGTCCGGCGTCGCGGTGCGGATCGCCTGATAGTAGCTGTCGCAGATCATGTAGTAGTCCTTCACGATCCGGCGCAAAGGCGACAGCGAGAACAGATGCGCCATCACCGGCGTGCCGTTCTCGAGGCGGATGTCGAAGACCAGGCGATTGTCGTTGATGCTGAGATGTAACGTATACGGCCCGTCGGCCTGATCGACCGGCGCGAAGATGTTCTGCTCGAGCAGATCGTAGATTGCGACCGCGCGCTCGTGCTCGACGTCCGGATTCGAGCGGCCGATCGAGGCCTCGTCGAGCGTGACGCCGACAAGGCGTTGCTTCATCGCGGCCGGCATCGGCTTCTTGCTCATGTCAGGGTTCCGGCAGATTCAATCGGATGGCGACCGACCGCGAATGCGCATCGAGGCCTTCGGCCTTGCCGAGCGCGATCGCCGCGGGGCCGAGCGCGCGCAGTTGTTCGGGGCCGCATTTGAGGAGAGACGTGCGCTTCATGAAATCGAGCACGCCGAGCCCCGACGAGAAGCGCGCCGAGCGCGCCGTCGGCAGCACGTGGTTCGAGCCGGCGACATAATCGCCGATGGCTTCCGGCGTATGCGCGCCGATGAAGATCGCTCCCGCATTGCGGATGCGATCGACGAAGCGCTCGGGATTGTCGGTCGCGATCTCGAGATGCTCGGGTGCCAGGCGATCGGTCAGCGCAACGGCATCGTCGATTGTGCCGACCATGATGATGGCGCCGAAGTCGCGCCACGACGGCGCGGCCACGCCAGCGCGCGGCAGCGTCTTGAGTTGCGCCTCGACCGCCTTCTCGACGTCCGCGGCCAGCCGCTCGTCGTCGGTGATCAGGATCGACTGGGCGCTGACATCGTGCTCGGCCTGCGCCAGCAGGTCGGCGGCGATCCAGTCGGGATTGCCGGTACTGTCGGCAATGATCAGCACCTCCGACGGCCCGGCGATCATGTCGATGCCGACTTGGCCGAAGACGACGCGCTTGGCCGCCGCGACATAGGCGTTGCCGGGGCCCACGATCTTCGCCACCGGCGCGATCGTCTCAGTGCCGTAGGCGAGCGCGGCCACCGCCTGTGCGCCGCCGATGCGGTAGACCTCATCGACGCCGGCGAGCTTGGCCGCCGCCAGCACCAGCGGCGCGAGCTTGCCGTCGGGCGACGGCACCACCATCACCAGCCGTGGACAGCCGGCGACCTTTGCCGGAATCGCGTTCATCAGCACCGAGGACGGATAGGCCGCGGTACCACCCGGCACATAAAGGCCGGCGGCTTCGATGGCCGTCCAGCGGGTGCCGAGTTCGACGCCGAGTGCGTCGGTGAAGCGATCGTCCTTGGGCTTCTGCCGCCGGTGATAGGCCTCGATGCGGTCGCGCGCGAGCTTGAGGGCGTCGAGCGCCGCCTTATCGCAGGCCGCAACGGCGGCATCGATCTCGGCGGGCGTCACCCGCAAGCCGACTTTGCCGAGATCGACCCGGTCGAATTTGGCGGTCAGTTCGACGAGCGCCTTGTCGCCGCGCGCCTGCACGTCGGCGATAATGGCGCGCACGGCCTGCTCGACGTCGGCCGCGGCCTCGCGCTTCACGCCGAGAAAGGCGCGAAAACGCTGGTCGAAATCGGGGCGGCGGGCGTCTAGACGAATGGGCATGGTCGATCCGGCTCAGGCGGGGGCCTTGAGGACAAGCCCAATGTGAATGGCGCGCGGGCCCTGATCCGTCAACCTCGCGGGGCGGTCAGTCCTTGGCCTCTACCGCGTGCACCGGACGGCCGGTACAGGTCCAGACCGGGCCGAGGTCGGCCAGTTCGATCTCCAGACACTCGACTTCCAGCCGCATGGCGGCCTCGCCGGAGAAGATCAGGCTGACGATACCGGACGGGGCGTCGGTGGGCGTAAACTCGACTGCCAGGAGGTTCAGCACGGCGTCCTTAAGGGACGGATCGACTCCGCGGCACTTGAAGGACTGCACCCGCTCGAAACGCAGGGCCGCGCGGCGGCGGCAGTTCTGCGGCTTGTCGGCGATGGCCTGTTCCCAGTCAAAACGATTGAGGCCAAGCACCAGCCGCTTGGCCTTGGGCTGCCAGATGACGTCGGCGACCTTGACCGCCGCGTCCTGGAGATGGGTCGAGACGACCTCGAGGTCCTCTTCGTCGAGGACGGCGAATTTCAGAGGTTCGGCTACGCGGTCCATGGCAGTCGCTCCCGGTTGCCGTGAAGCTAGGCAGCGCCGGCGCGGGCCGCAAGATGGCGGCGCTAGCCGCTGATGCGCTCGATCTGGGCGCCGCAAGCGGCGAGCTTCTGCTCCAGGCGCTCGAAGCCGCGGTCGAGATGATAAACACGGTTGACCATGGTCTCGCCGTCGGCGGCCAGCGCCGCGATCACCAGCGATACCGAGGCGCGCAGATCGGTCGCCATCACGGGCGCGCCCTTGAGGCGCGCAACGCCGTCGATCGTGGCGGTATCGCCATTGAGCTGGATCTGGGCGCCGAGGCGGGCCAGCTCCTGCACGTGCATGAAGCGGTTCTCGAAGATGGTCTCGGTGATGTGCGAAGTGCCTTCGGCGCGCGTCATCAGCGCCATCAGTTGCGCCTGCAGATCGGTCGGGAAGCCGGGGAATGGCGCGGTCCTGACATCGACCGGCTTGAGACCGTTGCCATTGCGCGCGATGCGGATGCCGTCAGGCGTCGGCGTCACGGTGGCGCCGGCCTCGGCGATGACGTCGAGCGCCGCCTGCAGCAGTTCGGGCCGCGCGTGCTGCAGCAGCACGTCGCCGCCGGTCATCGCCACGGCCATGGCATAGGTTCCGGTCTCGATACGGTCCGGCAGCACGGAGTGACGCGCGCCATTGAGCGTGGCGACGCCCTCGACGACGATGCGCGAGGTGCCGGCGCCCGAAATCTTCGCGCCCATCTTGGTCAGACAGTCCGCGACATCGGTAATTTCCGGCTCGCGCGCCGCGTTGTCGATCACCGTGGTGCCTTTGGCCAGCACCGCCGCCATCAACGCCGTGTGCGTACCGCCGACCGTAACCTTGGGGAAATTGATCTCGCCGCCGCGCAGGCCGTTTTTGGCGCGGGCGATGACGTAGCCGCCCTCGATTTCGATCTGCGCGCCCAACTTTTCCAGCGCCATAATGAGGAGATCGACCGGCCGCGTGCCGATGGTGCAACCGCCCGGCATCGAGACCTTGGCTTCGCCCATGCGCGCAACCAAGGGCGCGATGACCCAGAAGCTGGCACGCATGGTCGAGACCAGCTCGTAAGGCGCGGTGGTATCGACGATGTGCTGGGCCGAGAGCTCGATGGTGCGGCCGATATTCGGCTCGGCGCCGGCGCGTTTGCCGGCGATCATGATATCGACGCCGTGATTGCCAAGGATGCGCTGGAGCTGGATGACGTCGGCGAGCCGCGGCACGTTCTCGAGGGTGAGCTTGTCCTCGGTCAGCAGGCTCGCGATCATCAGCGGCAGCGTCGCATTCTTGGCGCCGGAGATCGGAATGGTGCCGTTGAGCTTCTGCCCGCCAACGATTCGAATTCGGTCCATGGTCGCCCCGCCCCGCTTCCGGGCCTGCCGGCCCCAAAAATCCTGGCTGAATATAGGGGCGGTCTAGACCGCCTGCCCCGCCGCCGCAAAGCCAAATTGCCCGAGGGGTTACCGCCCGGCCCGCCCTGGTGGCCCGGCAATAAGGCGAAAGTCCGGTACTGGTTCCACTCAGTCCCGTTTGACGGGTTTTTCCGACCCGCCGGCGTCCCGGCCTCGCATTTGCGCCTTGCGGCGCTTGAGGTTTTCCCGCAGTGCAGCCGCCAGCCGCGCCTCGCGGGCGGCATTCTGCGATTCCTTGCCGGGTTTCGGCGCCGGGTCATCCTGGTCGGCCATGCGGGTATCTATCGGGACGATTTCGACTTTCGCAAGTTCACCTAATCTTCAGACCTTGTGCTCAGGTTGCCTTGCGTTTAAAGGGGCGCCTGTGGCAGTTTCCGCCGCGTTCGCGAGGGGTCTTGGACCCTGCCCGCGTCCCTTCTGCTGCCGTAGCTCAGTGGTAGAGCACCTCATTGGTAATGAGGAGGTCGAGTGTTCAATCCACTCCGGCAGCACCATTCGTCCCCTGACGCTCAGCCCGCCTTCCCGTCCAGCCAGCCGATACCGGCCGCCAGCTTTGGCGGCCACAGGACGCGTGTGAGCCGCGCCATCGCCGCCGGATAACGGCGCTCGAACCACGGCAAACCGATCTGCTGCATGAAGGCGGCGCAGACCAGCAGCGTCAGGAACCAACTGAGGAAATGATAGCGCGCGGTGGCGATGTAGAAGAACGCCACGGCGTGCTGCGCCAGCGCCGCGGCGCCGACAAGTCGCAGCCACGGATCGAAGTCTCGACCGCGCACCACGACGAAGATCAGCATGACGACGCCGGCGGCATTGAGCGGCACCGTCCAGTAGGACTCCGCCGGGCCCGACAGCCAGTTCGGAATCTGCATCAGCGCGCGGTGCGCGAAGCCACCGGCGAAATCAAAGGCGACGATTTCGCGCAGCGCGGCGAGCCAGGCCGCGGGCGGCATGATCAGCAATAGCGGATGCCCGGCGTTGTCGCTGAACAGCACGAACTTGTGGCCGAAGACCCAGTTGTGCAGCGCCATCGAAAACACCGGCAGGAAACCGATGCACATGCCGGCAAGGCGCCGCCATTGCCGCGCATAGAGCGATGCCAGGCCGGCGCCGCCGAGGATGACCGCCGCAGCCGGCGCGATGACCGGTTTCATGCCGATGCCGACGGCGATCAGCAGCGCGCCGAGGAAGGCCGGCGGGGCTGCATCGCGTGGCCCCGTCGGCCTGCCGCCAAGCAGCGGCACCAGACCGCAGACGAAAAAGATATAGGCGGCCGGATCGGCAAAGCCGCGCGCCGCCCATTTGGCGTAGTCGACAAACGACGTGCCGAACAAGGTCCCGAGCGGCACGGCGACGAACAGAATGGCGAGAAGCAGCGGCCCGGGTCCCGTCAGGAAGCGCCTGAACAATGCGAGCACGGCAAAGGGCAGGACAAGGACCAGCGTCAGGTAACCCAGATACGAGTCACCGAAGACGACGTGCTCCAGCGCCCGGAAATAGCGCAGGGCCGGGCCGCCGTAATAAAAGACCGCTTCCCCGCCTTCGAAAAAGCCCGCCCAGTCGCCGGCGAGCAGCTTCTGCAGAATGGCGCGGCCGACACCGTCGTAGAACAGGCCATCATCGCCGCCATCGAAGGGACGCACGCCGCCGAGGAAACTGGCATCGTCGATGGCGATGACCAATACGGCAAGCGCGATCAGGAGGAGTGGCACCGCGGCGCGCCGTGGATCGATGCGGATCAGCAGCAACACAATCGCGGCGACTGCGAGCAGCGTGACGAAAGGTTGCGCCCACTGTTTGAATTGCACCGCGGGCGGGCCCTGCAATTGCATCGCCAGCGTGTCCGGCTTGATGGCGGCGCCGACGATGCGGCGTCCGGCATCGGCCGGTTCGATGGCCCGACAGCCGCCATCGCTTTGCCGCACCGGCGCGAAATGCTGCTCCGCGCCCTCCCAGAGAATGTCGCCGCGCCAGCACAATTGTCCGCCGACATAAGCCGGCGGCACACGGATCATCGTGAACCAGGGCATGGTGAGGTGCCAGCGCTCAGCGCCTTTCCAGAAGCGGCCGTCGCGGCGCGCGCGCTGAATGTCGCTGACCGGATACCAGTTGTAACGCGACTCGTTGATGAAGCCGAGCCGGTGCCAGACCGGATCGGACAGCGTGAACGACGTCACGCTGCGCGACATATCGGATGGGTGAAGGATGCCGTCGGCGGCGAAGGCGAAAGCGCGATCGGGCATACCTTCGTGGCGCCAGCATCCCACCACCGCGGCATCGCAGCGTTTGCCCGGCGGATACTGCTTGTCGAACTCCGCCGACAGATACCGGTAGACATCCGACGGCAGCTCTCGCTGCAACGCCCCGCCCGGCAAAAAGACATTGAAACCCTCGTCGATGCGCGGTGGCGCAAGAACGAACTGAGCGATCATGCCGGCGGCCGCAACGACCACCGCGAGCACCCAGGCGCGGGCCGCGCGGCGGACCGTCCCGGCGGCGATGGCGACCGCGGCCAGGACCAGCAGCCCGTAGGCCGCGACGTTGCCGATCGGCAAACCGACCAGCGCGACTGCAAGGGCAAGGACCGCGCCTTTGAGCGCAATGGTTGCGACAGGCGGGCGGAAGCGGTCGGCGGACATGGCTGATGGCCATAGCACCTCGGCAGCGTTACCGGCAACGGCTCCGCCCGATAACCAATTCGCTCTACTTGAGAATTTCGGTCGCCCGGACGCATTGTCCGGGTCAAAATGGCCGTGCTAGAAGCCGCCCATGCCGGCGGCTTTATCCCAGAACAAGACCAGCGAGATCACGTTTTTCGACAGCCATGCGGCGTCGATGGCCTATGACGTGTTCACCCCGGACACCAACGAACACATCATCGACATCGTGGCCCGGCTTTTCGATCTCGGTCCCGGCGCGCGTGTCGCCGATCTTGGCTGCGGCTCCGGCGTCTTTACCGACCGGCTACGCCGGCGCGGTTACGCTTGTACGGGGGTCGACCTGAGCCCGAAGCTCGTCCGTATCGCGCGCGAGAATTTTCCAGGCATCGAATTCATCGAGGGCGACATCGAACACCTGCCTTTCGCCGACGGCAGCTTCGATGGCGTGTTGCTCGCCGGCGTGCTGCACCATCTGCCGCACCGCGCCCAATGTGCGGCCGAGATCAAGCGCATCCTTCGCCCCGGCGGCCGGTTCGTCGCCTTCGATCCGAACCGTTTCAACCCGTTCATGTATCTCTACCGCGACCGCACTTCGCCGCTGTATTCATCCGTCGGCGTCACCGAGAACGAGCGCCCGATTATTGCGCGCGAAATGGCTGGCGCCTTCGCGGCGACCGGATTCAAGGTCGGCACCGAGTATCACTCGGGCCTGAAGTATCGTTATCTCGCGTCCAGCGCGGTGCGCTGGCTGCTGCCGGCGTACAACCTCGTCGACGGTGCGATTTTCGCGCCGGCCTTCATGGCGCCGCTGCGCGCCTTCGTTTTCACCTACGGCGAGAAGCCGAAGGAGCCAGCGTGATCCGCATCGGCATCGTCGGCGTGAACTACGGACGCGCCGTGCTGCTGCCGGCGTTCCGGCTCGATCCGCGCTGCGAGGTCGCGGCGCTGGCGGGCAGCGACGAGGCGCGCGCGCGGGACCACGCGGCGGCGGCGAATGTCGCCAAGGCCTATGGCGACTGGAAGGCGCTCGTCGCCGACAAAGAAATCGACGCCGTCGCCATCGCGACCGTGCCGAGCCTGCAAACCGAGATCGCACTGGCGGCGCTCAAAGCCGGCAAGCCGGTCTTCGCCGAGAAACCGATGGCCTCGAGCCTCGACGAGGCGCGCGCCATGCGCGACGCCGCGCAGGCCAGCGGCCTGCCCACCGGCATCGACTTCAACTTTCATCAGATCATGGCCTGGCAGAAAGCCAAGGCGATGCTCGACGGCGGCACCATCGGTCCGCTGCGCCACGTCACCGTGCATTGGCATGTCGAGAATTACTCGATCCAGAACCGCATGCGGAACTGGAAGACGCTGCGCGACGACGGCGGCGGCGTCCTTGGCAACTTCATCTCGCACTGTTTCCATTATCTCGAATGGTTCGCCGAATCGCTCGCAGGCCCGCTGTCCGGTTTGCAGGCGCGCGTCGGCGGCCTGCCCGGCGACAATGAACTCGACACCACTGTGGCGATGGCCCTGCAATATGCGAGCGGCCCGCTGGTCAGCCTGAGCATGAGCTGCGCCTCGTTCCGCGGACCGGGCCACCGCATCGAATTCTACGGCGAGGACGGCACCCTGGTGCTGGAGAACCGCACCGCCGATTACATGCGCGGCTTCGTGCTCAGCCATGCCAAGCGGCCGGGCGAGATGACGGCGATCGCGGTGGACGATCCGGCCGACGCCGGCCAGCCCGACGGGCGCATCGCGCCGGCTTCGCGGCTGGCGGCCCGGTTCCTCGATTGCCTTACCGACGCGCCCCGTTATAAGCCCAACGCCGCGCCGGATTTCGCGTCCGGCTTGCGCGTGCAGCAGCTGATCGACGCGGCCCAGCGCTCGAACCGCGAGGGGCGCTTCATCGATGTGGCGCCGGGCGAGATCAAATAGGACAGGACAGAGAATGAGCGCGCGCAAGGTTCTGGTCACCGGCGGTTCGGGCTTCATCGGCTCCGGCCTCGTCAAGGCGCTGGTGAAATCCGGCGCGCAGGTGCGCGTGCTCGACGACAATTCGCGCGGCCGGCCGCGCCGGCTGCACCGCGTCGAGGAAGAGATCGAATTCATCGGCGGCGACATCCGCGACGCCGACACGGTGGCGAAGGCCACGCAAGGTATGGACGAGGTGCACCACCTCGCTTTCGTCAACGGCACCGAGTTCTTCTATACGCAACCCGATCTGGTGCTCGATGTCGGCGTGCGCGGCATGATCAATGTCATCGACGCCTGCCGCAAACATAACGTCGGCAATCTCATCCTGGCCTCATCGTCCGAGGTCTATCAGACGCCGCCGGTGGTGCCGACCGACGAGACCGCGCCGCTGTCGGTGCCGGACGTGCTGAACCCGCGTTACTCCTATGGCGGCGGCAAGCTCATCAGCGAACTCATGGCCATCAATTACGGCCGCAAGTATTTCGAGCGCGTGCTGATCTTCCGCCCGCACAATGTCTACGGCCCTGACATGGGCTGGGAGCATGTCGTGCCGCAATTCGCCATGCGCCTGAAGACGCTCGCCGGCGCGCAGCCGCAAGGTCGATTGCGCTTCGACATCCAGGGCACCGGCGAGGAGACGCGCTCGTTCTGCTATGTCGATGATCTCGTCGCCGGCGTCATGATCATGCGCGACAAGGGCGAGCATCTCGGCATCTACCACGTCGGCACCACCGAGGAACTGTCGATCGCCGATGTGGCGCGCATGGTGGCGGCGCAGGCTGGCCGCGAGATCGAGATCGTGCCGGGCAAATTGCAGGCCGGCGGCACGCCGCGCCGCTGCCCCGATATTTCCAAGCTCGGCGCGCTCGGCTACAAGCCCGCCGTGCTGCTCAAGGACGGCCTCAAGCCGACTTTGGACTGGTACTGGAAGAACGCCGATCTGGCGCCGGCGCCGAAGAATTAGCTCAACCCGTCACCCTGAGGCGCCCGGCCAAAGGCCGGGCCTCGAAGGGCGACGGCCCGCAATGCCTTGGCCGCTCATCCTTCGAGGCTCCCTCCGCGTTCGCGGAGGTCGCACCTCAGGATGACGGAATTATCGAAGGAGAATGTCTTGGTAGGCCCCACCAAAATCGCGCGCGGCGCCGGCACCGGCGGCAGCGTCCCGGTCGAGCAGTGCCAAATCTGCGGCTCCGAGAAGCTCGATTACGTGCTGTCGCTCGGCTACATGCCGCCGGTGAACCAGATGGTGCCGATCGGTCAGGTGCCGCGGCAGCAGCCGTGGTTTCCGACCGACCTGCTGCATTGCCGGCAGTGCGACCTGGTGCAGCTCGGCCTCGCCGTCGATCCGGTCATCATCTTCCCGCCGGAATATCCCTACACCTCGGGCACCACCAAACTGTTGCGCGACAACTTCGCCGATTTGCAGCGCGAGAGCTGGGAACTGATGGGCCTGACCGCGAAGGATTTCGTGGTCGATATCGGCTCCAACGACGGCACGCTGATTTCGAACTTCCAGAAAGCCGGCAACCGCATCCTCGGCATCGAACCGACCGACGTCGGCGATATCGCCAATGCGCGCGGCATCCCGACCATCAAGCGCTATTTCGGCAAGGCGGCGGCGCAGGAAGTCGTCGCCTCGCATGGCAAGGCCAAGGTCATCACCGCGGCGAACTGCTTTGCCCATATCGAGGACGTGCATGCGATCGTCGAGGGCATTCTGGAAATGCTCGACGACGACGGCGCCTTCATCTCGGAATCGCACTACCTCATTCCGCTGCTCGACACGCTGCAATACGACACGGTCTATCACGAGCACTTGCGTTACTATTCGCTGCACAGCCTCAAGTACCTGCTGGAAATGCACGGCCTCGAAGTCTTCCACGCGCGGCCGATCCCGAGCCATGGCGGCTCGATCCGCGTTTATGCCGCGCGCAAGGGCAAGCGGCCGGTGCAGGACAGCGTCGCCAAGATGCTCGCCGCCGAGCCCAAGGGCGAAGCGATGGCCAAGCGCCTCGTCAAGTTCAAGCACGACGTGCTGCTGACCAAGCTGCGGCTGCTGTCGATGTTGCGCGACCTGAAGGAACAGAACGCCCGCGTCGTCGGCATCTCGGCGCCGTCGCGCGCCTCGACCTTGTTCAACTATGTCGGCCTCGACGACGGCATCATCGATTATGTCTGCGAGATCCAGGGCTCGCTGAAGATCGGCAAATGCATGCCCGGCACTTCCATTCCCGTCGTCGACGAAGAGCGTCTGTTCAAGGATCAGCCGGAAGCGGCGATCATCTTCTCCTGGCACATCGCCGACGAACTGGCGCCGAAGCTGCGCGCCAAGGGCTACAAGGGCAAGCTGATCACGCCGCTGCCCGAGCCGCGGTATTTGTAGGCCTAGCCTTCGCCAGGATTATCCGTCATCCTGAGGTGCGAGGGCGAAGCCCGAGCCTCGAAGGATGGCGGCCACGGAATCGCGGGCCTTCACCCTTCGAGGCTCGCGCAAGAGCGCTCGCACCTCAGGGTGACGGAGCCAATATGGGCGAATACCCGAAGATCAGATCCCGCCGCGAGATCGACATCTCACCGTGGATGAAGGTGATCGAGCGCGAGGTCGAGTTTCGCGCCGGCGCCAAACCCGAGCTTTACCACGCCATCGGCCAGCAGGATTACATCGCCATCGTCGCGCTGACGCCGGACGGCCGCATTCCGATCGTTCAGCAGTATCGCCCCGCGGTCGAGCGCAAGACCTGGGAACTGCCCGCCGGCATGACCGAGCCCGGCGAGGATCCGGCGCGCACCTGCGAACGCGAGCTGATCGAGGAGACCGGCTATCCGGCCAAGGCGGTGCACGCGCTCGGCTCCTTCGCGCCGTGCACGGCGCGATTGTCGAACATGGTGCACACCTTCTTCGTCGAAACCGACTGGCGGCCGCCGGGCGCCGGCGTCGAGGCCGGCCTCGAACTCAACCTGGTGAGCCCGGCCGAACTCGGCGCCATGATCTATTCCGGCGAGTTCTCGCTCCAGCTCCACATCGGCGCGCTGATGCTCGCCGGCATGCGCGGCTTCCTCAACCTCGCCGACTTCCAGGCGCGCTAGAGCGCCTCGGTCGCCAGACCGTCGACGATGTACGGCGCGTAGAGGAAGTCGCGGATGCTCGCGACCTTGTCGCCCGCCCAGCCCAGCAGCACGACGTAGCGCAGTTCGCCGCTGTCCGGCGCGCTGACGAGCAGCGCCGGCTGGCCTTCCGCAAAACCCAGCGCAAAGCGCCACGGCGCCGCCGACGCATAGCGCGTGAAGTACACCGAGACGTCGCGGCGGCCATTGAGCCGCGTGCGATTGACGAGGTCGAGCCGCACGTCCTCCGCCAGCAGATCGCGCAGCGCGTCGAACTCGCGCGCGTTGAACAGATCGGCATAGTGGCGCAGCCGCGCCTTTTCCGCCTCGCCGATCGCGAGGCGCACGACAGGCGCCTCCCGCTGCGCCTTCAGCTTCTCGCGGCCGCGATGCAGGTCAGTTTTGACGGCGGCCACGGTCGTCTCGAGAATCTCGGCCGTCTCCGCATTGGCATAGCCGAGCACGTCCGACAGTACGACGCTCGCGCGCTGCGCCGGCGGCAAGGCGAGGAAGACCGCGAAGCTGCCGGCGCTGTCGACGCGCGCCGCGGCATTCGCTGCGGGGTCTTCGACGGACGCCAGCTCCACCCCGCTCTGCCGCTCGGCCTGCCGCTTGCGGCGGCGCAAGGCATCGAGCGCGGTGTTGTGCGCGATGCGGAATAGCCAGCGCTCCGGATTGTCGAGATGGCCGGCCTCCGGCAGCGCCTCGATGGCCTTGGCCATCGCGTCCTGCACCACGTCCTCACCCTCGAAAGCGGAGCCGAGCATGCGCGCGCAGTAGCGATGCAGGCGCGGCCGCGTCTGCGACAGCAATTGCCCGAAGGCATCGGGAGTCATGACGGTGTCGATCATGGTCGCCTCTTTCCGGTGGTCCTGCCATCTGGACGAACCGTCAAGACAAAAGGATTCGGCCCGGCAAAAAATTTCCCGGCTGGCGAATCCTTGGCCGCTGCCGCCGCGTCCTTTCCAACATGGGCGCGGGCATGGGGCCCCGCCGAGTCGCAAGGAGCCTTGTCATGGGCCGAGTCACGATGGTTCGCTACACCACCAAGCCGGAACGCGCGGACGAGAACGAAGCACTGTCGCGCGCCGTGTTTTCCGAATTGCACGAGAAAAAGCCGGCCGGCATCGCCTACGGCCTGTTCAAAGAGCCGGACGGCGTCAGCTTCGTCCACGTCTTCATCAATCTTGCGGACGACAATTCCGACGCCGTTACCGAGCTGCCGACCTTCAAGGCCTTCGAGAAGACGATCCGTGAGCGCTGCGCCACGCCGCCGACGCCGGCCCGGGTGAGCGCCGAATTGATCGACAGCTACGGGCTGAAATAGCCCGGCTTCACGATGAACCTTCCCGGCCCCGCCGGGGAGGTTCCGCTTTGACCTCGCTCAATACCGCTAACCTGGATTTGTACCACTCTCGTCTCGACAAGCGGGCTGGAACCCCTCTAAAAAGACCCGACCCTGGGGCGAGAAAGTAGAATTTCCATGGATTACAACGCGTTCTTCGTGTCCGCCCTGGACCAGCTCCGCCAGGAGCGCCGCTACCGGGTCTTCGCCGATCTCGAGCGCATCGCCGGCCGCTTTCCCTACGCCTACTGGCACGCGCCAGAGGGCAAGCGGGAAGTCGTGATCTGGTGCTCCAACGACTATCTCGGCATGGCCCAGCATCCGCAGGTGATCGGCGCCATGGTCGACGTCGCGGCGCGCATGGGCACCGGCGCCGGCGGCACCCGCAACATCGCCGGCACCAATCACCCGCTGGTCGAGTTGGAGCGCGAGCTCGCCGACCTGCACGGCAAGGAAGCCGCCCTCATTTTCACCTCCGGCTACGTCTCGAACCAGACCGGCATCCCGACCATCGCCAAGCTGCTGCCGAACTGCCTGATCCTGTCGGACGCGCTGAACCACAATTCGATGATCGAGGGCGTGCGCCAGTCCGGCTGCGACAAGGTGGTCTGGCGCCACAACGACCTCGGCCATCTCGAGGAACTGCTCAAGGCCGCCGATCCGGCGCGGCCGAAGATCATTTTGTTCGAGAGCCTCTATTCGATGGACGGCGACGTCGCGCCGCTGCATGCGATCTGCGATCTCGCCGACAAGTACAACGCCATGACCTATGTCGACGAGGTCCACGCCGTTGGCATGTACGGCCCGCGCGGCGGCGGCGTCACCGAACGCGACCAGGCCGCCCACCGCATCGACGTCATCGAGGGTACGCTCGCCAAGGCGTTCGGCTGCCTCGGCGGCTACATCACCGGTTCCGTGGCGATGATCGACGCCGTGCGCTCCTACGCGCCAGGCTTCATCTTCACCACCGCGCTGCCGCCGGCGATCTGCGCCGCCGCGACTGCAGCGATCCGTCATCTGAAGACCTCACAGTGGGAACGCGACCGCCATCAGGACCGCGCTGCGCGCGTCAAGGCCGTGCTCAATGCCGCCGGCCTGCCGGTGATGGCGTCGGATACCCATATCGTGCCGGTGCTGGTCGGCGATCCGGAAAAAGTCAAGATCGCAAGCGACCTGCTGCTGACCGAGCACAACATCTACATCCAGCCGATCAACTACCCGACCGTGCCGCGCGGCCTCGAACGTCTGCGCATCACGCCGTCGCCCTATCACGACGACGCGCTGATTGATCATCTCGCCGAAGCGCTGATCGATGTCTGGGACCGGCTGCAATTGCCGAAGAACCGCCAGCAGATGGCGGCGGAGTAGTTTCTTCTCCCTCCCCGCTTGCGGGGGTGGGACAAGCACTCAATCATCAATCGCGTCCGCCGATGGCTTGACGGTCGGGCCCTTGTCGACGCCGCGCGCCCGCAGCCGCACCACGAAGGGCGTTATCATCATCACGAAGAAGATGCGCACCAGGTGGTGCGTGCCGACGTAAACCGGGTCGAAGTGCAGGGCCAGAGCCAGCAGCAGCATGGCATCGACCGCGCCGGGCGCGTAGGCGACCATGACTTCGGCGATGGGAATGTCGAGCAGGCCGAGCAGCAGCACGGCGAAGCCGCCGCTGATCACGATGGCTACGGCGAAGACGCCGAAGGCGGCCCCGGTGTATTGCAGCAGCAACCTGAGCGGCGTGCCGGCAAAGCGCGCGCCGCTCACCGCGCCGAAAGCGATCATCACCACATAGGACAGCCACCACGGCATGACGACGCGCAAGGTGTCGGTGCCATGCAGGGCCGCCGAGGCCAGCATGGCGCCGAACAGCAGGCCGCCGGGCACGCGCAGTTTCTGCGCGATGATCGCGATCGCGGCGGAGACGACGACCAGGATCGCGAGTTCGTCGAACTGCGACGGCGAGAAGCCGGCTTTCGTTGCACCGGAGGCGTGATCGACGAGGCCCAGCCCGGCGAACAGCGCCGGCAGCCCGACCGACAGGATGATGATGCGCACCGTCTGTACGATCGCGACCGCGCGCACATCGGCCTTGAACTCGATGGCCAGCGCCATGACCTGCGACAGCCCGCCCGGCACCGAGGCGAGATAGGCGGTCAACTGGTCCCAGCCATGGACGACGCGCAGATAAGCCGTGCCGGCAATGACGATGACGATGGTCGCCGCCAGCAGCACGGCGATGCTGAGCGGATAGCTGGCGACGCCGCGCAAGGTTTCCGGCGTGACCACCGCACCCAGCGAAATGCCGATCATCACGACAAGGACGCGCATCATCGCCATCGGCACCTGCATCGGCCTCCCCGCCAGCGCGGCGATGGCCACGGCGAGGATGGAACCCGACAGGTAACCGGCCGGCATGCCGAGAAGACCGAGCGTCAGCCCGCCGATGGCGGCGAACATCATGGTCTCCGCCACATTGCGGAACGCAGCTGTGCGGAAGATGAAAGGCAAAGCAGGCAATAGGGGACGACTTTCGAGGACGGTCCGGGCCACCAGGCGCCGGCCTTTCCGCGCGCATCAATGCCCCGCTTCCGGGAGCGGCGTCAAATCATGGCTCCTAGTACAGAAGCTCGCGCGTCAGCGTGTCGAGATGCTTCACGGCGCCGAGCGCCTCGCTGAGGCGTTCGCGATCCTGCGGGTTCAAGCGCTTCACCTCGACCTTGTTGCCCGCCGGCAGACCGGCGCGGATATCGGCCAACTGCTGTCGGACGATGAGATCGAGGAAGGTCTCCTGCGCGCCGATCAGTGCTTCGAGATCGACGACACTCCGGTTCAAGGTTGCGATCGCCGCTCGCAGGCGGGCCGGCGTACCACGCTCGACGAGGTGATGCCGAATTGCCAGCACCCGAGCCAGCGTGACGATGCCAAACAGCCCGGCGCGCTTGAGATCGATGCGGCCGTTCTCGGTGCGAATGCCGCCGAGCAGCGTGAAGCTGTGCGGCATCTCGCCGGCCGCTTCCGCGAGCAGTTTGGCAAAGGCGACATGGCCTTGCGCCAGGTCGAAGCCGGCGCGCCAGACGTCATTGGCGAGCCGCGCATCGCCATGGACCGCGAGCAGGTCGAAGAAGATATCGACCGCCATCAGGTCTTCGGGCTTCGAGCGCGCGACCCAGGAGGCCAGCCGCGCCTGCCAGGTAGCGACCGAACCGCGCCAGGCTTCGTTTCTCGCCATGACGCCGCCCGTACAATACGGCACGCCGACTTCGTGCAGGATGTCGGCGACGACGGCGCCGAAAGCGGCGAACCACTGGTCGTTGGCGCCGCCCGGCTCGCCCTCGGCGAAGACGAGGGCGTTGTCCTGATCGAGCGCCAGCAGACTCTCGCCCCGGCCCGCCGACCCGAGCACACAAAGCGCATAGGCACAGGGCGGCGCGCCCCTGCCCTCGTCCCGCATGCGTTGTTCCGCCAGCACGCCGGCGCGGCGGGTCAGCGCGCCGAGTTCGCGAGAAATGACGGCGGCGATATCGCGGCCGCCGACGTTCTCGGCCACGAGGCCTTCCGCGGCCCGAGGCAGGCGAGCCCAGGCGGCGCCGAGTTCGGGGACGTCGCCGGCGCCGTCGACGGCGTCGCCGAGGATGGCAGCCTCCTGCGCGCGCAGCCGCAGCAGGTCACGCGAACTGACGATGCCGCAGACATGGCCCTCGCCGTCCTCGACGACGAGATGGCGCAGTTTGTGGCGGCTCATGCGGCCGAGCGCGCGATAAACGAAGGCGGCGGACGGCAAGGCAACAACCGGGCTGCTGGCGAATGTGCCGACGGCGGCATCGAGCGCCGCCGCGCCGCGTTCGTTCATCGCGCGCATCACATCGCGTTCGGTGATGATGGCGGCATCGGCGATGCGCAACGGCGTGCCGGCCGCCTCGCCCGTCGGCGACACCAGCAACGACGAGATCTTGTCGCGCGCCATGATGCCAAGCGCCTCGCGCAACGGCACAGCCGCGGCGATGGTCTTCGCCGGCGCCGTCATCACGTCCGCGATGCGATGCCGGTACGGATAAGTATCGATGCGGCCGAGCGCCTGCTCAGCCCGCGCGCGTGCCGGCGCGACGGCTTCGTGCCAGCCGGCGCGATGCTGCTCGTCGAGCACATTGCTCAAGGCGAGACAGGCCTTCTCGGCTTCGGCCAGCGTGCGGATGCTGCCTTCGCGCAGCTTCGGCAGCAGCGCGAGGAAGATGCGCGCCGTCAGCAGGGCATCGCCCAGCGCCGAATGACGGTCGGACACCGCGATGCCGAGCCAGCTCGCCAGATGTTCGAGCGAATAGCCGCCGAGACGCGGCTCAACCACCTGCGCCAGCAGATTGGTGTCGAGCGTTCGCGGCTGCTGCCAGCTCACACCGGCCCGCTCGCATTCGCGCTTGAGCACGGCGAGATCGAATCCGACGGTATGGCCGATGACGACCGCACCTGTCATGCGCCCGGCGAGCGCCGGCCAGACGCCGGCAAAGTCCGCCGCGCCGGCGACCGAAGCGTCGTCGATATGGTGGATGCGGGTCGATGCCTCCGGAATCGGCTCACCGGGGTTGACCAGTTCACGCCATGCACCACCCTCGACGAGTTTGCCGCCCTTGAGGGGAACCGCGCCGATCTCGATCACCCGCGCTTTGGCGGGATCGAGCCCGGTGGTCTCGGTGTCGATGACGATTGCGTCCAGCGATATCAGCGGCATCGCACTGCCGATGATCGCCATGCTCCCCCTCCCGTCGCCTGCGCCAGAAGCTTCCTTCGTGACCGCAGGCGAGAGCCTAGAGCGTCGCGCGCGGCTTGCACGAGGCCGCATTGCCGCACCATACGGATACCGGTGGTCGTCGAAGTGCTATCAATCGTCGCCCCGGGGCGATAAAATACCAATAAATCGCTGGGGCTTAGCCCCCTTCCGGAGCCGGGAATGCTGCAAGGCTGGGTCGTCATCGCCGTCGCGCTGGGCTACATCGGCCTGCTGTTCCTGGTCGCCAGCTATGGCGACCGGCTGCGCGGCCGCAATCGCGCGCCCGGCCTTGCCACCGCCCAGGGCAGCGGGGGCGTTGCGCAGACCGGTCTCGGACGCAGCGGTCGCGCCCGGCTGATGATCTACCCGCTATCGCTGGCGATCTACTGCACGTCCTGGACCTTCTTCGGCTCGGTCGGCTCGGCCTCGCGCACCGGCTACGACTTCCTCACCATCTATATCGGCCCGGTTCTGATGCTGGCGCTGTTCGCGCCGCTCATCATTCGCATCGTCCGCCTCGCCAAGGCTCAGAACATCACCTCGATCGCCGACTTCATCGCCGCGCGCTACGGCAAGGGCCAGGCGGTGGCGGCGACGGTGGCGCTGATCGCCATCATCGGCACCATCCCCTACATCGCGCTGCAGCTCAAAGCGGTGTCCGCCTCGCTCGAGACCATCCTCGCGCATGTGACGCCGTCCGACGATCTGTCGCGACCGCTGCTCGGCGACATCGCGCTGTTCGTCGCGCTGTCGATGGCGACCTTCGCCGTGCTGTTCGGCACGCGCCACATCGACGCCACCGAACACCAGGACGGCCTGATGCTGGCGATCGCTACCGAGTCGCTGGTCAAGCTGTTCGCCTTCCTCGCCGTCGGCACCTACATCACCTTCTGGATGTTCGGCGGTCCGGGGGCTCTGCTCGAGGCGGCGCAGCAACTACCGCAGGCCGCCAGCCTGTTCACGCGGCAGCCGGCGCTCGACACATTCCTGGCGACGACGCTGCTGTCGTTCTTCGCCATCATTTTGCTGCCGCGTCAGTTCCACGTCGCCGTGGTCGAGAACAACAACGAGGACGAGATCAAGCGTGCGGCCTGGCTGTTTCCGCTGTATCTCGTGCTGATCAACCTGTTCGTCGTGCCGATCGCGATTGCGGGCCTGCTCACCTTCAAGGGCGACGCCGTCGATGGCGACATGTTCGTGCTGGCGCTGCCGCTGCAGTCCGGCTCCTACGTGCTGACGATCGCCGCGTTTGTCGGCGGCCTGTCGGCGGCGACCGCGATGGTGATCGTGGAATCGGTGGCGCTGTCGATCATGATCTCCAACGACCTCATCATGCCGCTGGTGCTGCAGCGACGTGAGACGCTGATCTCCGGCAAGGAAAATGTCGGCTCGATGCTGTTGACCGTGCGCCGGCTGTCGATCTTCGGCATCCTCATCCTCGCTTATCTCTATTACCGCGCCGCGGGCCCGTCGCAGCTCGCCTCGATCGGTCTCCTGTCCTTCGCCGCCATCGCGCAACTCGCGCCGGCTTTCTTCGGCGGCATGTTCTGGCGGCGCGCCACCGCCACCGGCGCCATCGCCGGCATGGTCGCCGGCATCCTGATGTGGGGCTACACGCTGCTGCTGCCGACCTTCGCCGATATCGGCGTCATCGGTCAGCGCGTGCTCACCGAAGGTCCCTGGGGCATCGGCCTGCTGCGGCCGCAGAATCTTCTCGGCCTCAACATGGCGCCGCTGGTGCATGGCGTGTTGTGGAGCTTCTTCGTCAACATCGTCTGCTATATCGGCTTCTCGCTGCGCCGCGAACCGTCGCCGATCGAACGGCTGCAGGCTAACACCTTCGTGCCGACGACCTTGGCGCCGATCGCGCCGACCTTCCGCCTGTGGCGCTCCGCGGTGACGGTCGAGGAACTCAGCGGCACGGTGGCGCGCTATCTCGGCGAAGAGCGCACGCGCAACGCCTTCGAGAATTTCGCCACCACGCACCGCATTAGCCTCGATCCCAAGGACGAGGCCGACTTCCGCCTGGTTCGGCACGCCGAGCATATCCTCGCCTCGGCGATCGGCGGCGCCTCTTCGCGCCTGGTGCTGTCGCTCTTGCTGCGCAAGCGCACCGTGACGACCAAGGCGGCGCTGAAGCTGCTCGACGACGCCTCCGCGGCGATCCAGTACAACCGCGAAATCCTGCAGACCGCGCTCGACCACGTGCGACAGGGCATTGCCGTGTTCGATCGCGACCTGCAACTGATCTGCTGGAACCGCCAGTTCGGCGAACTTCTCGATCTACCGCCGAACCTCATCCGCGTCGGCATCGACCTCGCCGAAATCCTGCGCTTCAACCTGCGGCGCGCCGACGTCGACGCCAAACGCGCCGAGGACCTGGTGCGCGAGCAGATCGAGCGCTACCTGTCCGGCAAGGACGTGTTCATGGAGCGCTTCGCCGAAGGCTCCATGGTCATCGAAGTGCGCGCCAACCACATGCCGGACGGCGGCATTGTCACCACCTTCACCGACATCACCGCCAGCGTCGAGGCCGCCGAGGCGCTGGAGCGTTCCAACGAAACGCTGGAGCGCCGCGTGCGCGAGCGCACCGAGGAGCTCGAGGCGCTCAACGCCGAGCTCGCCCATGCCAAGGGCGAAGCTGACGCCGCCAATATCTCGAAGACCAAGTTTCTCGCCGCCGCCAGCCACGACATCCTGCAGCCGCTCAACGCGGCGCGGCTCTACGTCACGAGCCTGATCGAGCGCGGCGCCCATGACGACCGCAAGCTCGCCGACAACATCGACGCCTCGCTGGAAGCGGTCGAGGAGATTTTCAGCGCGCTGCTCGACATGTCGCGGCTCGACACCGGCTCGATGCGGCCGGAATATTCATCGTTCCGCATCGACGACGTGATGCGGCAGATCGAACTGGAGTTCGCGCCGCTCGCCGCCGCCAAGGGCATCGAACTCAAATACGTGCCCTGTTCGCTGGTGGTGCGGTCCGACCGGCGGCTGCTGCGCCGCATGGTGCAGAACCTCGTCTCCAACGCCATCAAATATACGCCGGCCGGCAAGGTGCTGATCGGCTGCCGCCGCCGCGGCCACGAACTGCGCATCGACGTCTACGACACCGGCGTCGGCATTCCGGCATCGAAGCGCCGCGATATCTTCATCGAATTCCACCGCCTCGATCAGGGCGCCAAGATCGCGCGCGGCCTCGGTCTCGGTCTGTCGATCGTCGAACGCATCGGCCGCATCCTGGCGCTCGCCGTCGATGTCGACGGCACGCGCGGCGGCGGCTCGCACTTCGCCGTCACGGTGCCGCGCTCCAGCGCCAAACCGGTCGAACTGCCGGCCCGCGATCAGAGCCGCGCCGATCCCGGCCAACTCGCCGGCACCACGGCGATCTGCATCGACAACGAGCCCGCCGTGCTCGACGGCATGGAGATCCTGCTGCGCGGCTGGGGCTGCGAGGTGCTCAAGGCGCCGGACCTCGAGCAGGCGCTGATGGCGGTCGCGGCGAGCGCGACGCCGCCCAACGGCCTCCTGGTCGACTATCATCTCGACCACGGCAACGGCATCGACGCCATCATCGCGCTGCGCCAGCAGTGCGGCCCGCTGCCGGCGATCCTGATCACCGCCGACCGCTCGCCGGCGGTGCGCGAACGCGCCCGCGCCGAAGACATTCAACTGCTGAACAAGCCGCTGAAGCCGGCGGCCTTGCGCGCGCTGCTGGCGCAATGGCGCGTGCTGCGGGTGGCGGCGGCGGAGTAAGGCTTTTTGCTTATCCCTCCCCGTCTTCGGGGACCTCGTAGGGTGGGCTAAGGCGCGCAGCGCCGTGCCCACCACCTATTCACCAAATTTCGTGCTCGGCGTATCGCCAACGTCGCCACCCCAATCTGCGGGCAGATCGCCACGCTTGACGTAGCGATGAAAGCTGCTGTGCGGCCACTGCGCCACCGCCGATACCAGGCCGTGCTTCACCGGGTTCAAGTGAATGTAATCGACGTGGCGAACCAGATCGATTTCGTCGCGGATGAGATGCTCCCAGTAGCGACGCTGCCAAATTCCCTTCTCTCGCTTGACGATCTGGCTCACGGAACGCGACACAGAAGATTGGCCCCGGGAAAAGCCGCTCTTGATCAGAGACCACCGCTTCGCAAAATCATCATCGCCGACCGGCAATGACCAGATTGCGTGCAGGTGATCCGGCAGTACGCAAATGGCAACGGTTTCAAAAGGGAGCCGCTTGACCACATCGGCATAGGCACGGCGCAACCGGCCGATCTCCTTGATCAAGAGATCGCTTTTGCGGTCTGCGAGAGTCACCGTGAAAAAATAGGTTCCACCCGCGACTTTGGCGCGCCGATAGTTTGGCATCGGCGCATTATAGCGCTCCGAATGCCCGGTGGGCACGGCACGCTGCGCGTGCCTTTGCCCACCCTACGAAAACTATGCGCGGGCCGCGTAGCCCTACCCCTCGAGCCCGGCGCCTTGCGACCACTGGCCGGTTTCGATCTTGGCCGCGGCGATCACGGCCTGCGTGCGGCTTTCGACGCCGAGCTTCTGCAGGATCGCCGAGACATGCGCCTTCACCGTCGCTTCGGAGACGCCGAGTTGATAGGCGATCTGCTTGTTGAGCAGCCCTTCCGACAGCATCATCAGAACGCGCACCTGCTGCGGCGTCAGCGTCGCCATGCGCGCCATCAGCGCCGCCGTCTCGGCGTCGGAGCCCGCGGTGAGATCGACATCGTTCGGTGTCCAGACGCCGCCCTTGAGGATGCCGGAGATCGCCGTGCGCATTTCCTCGACCGACAGCGTCTTGGGAATGAAGCCGGAGGCGCCTAGCTCCATGCAGCGGCGGATCGCCGCCGGGTCGTCGTTGGCCGACACCACGATCACCGGCACGGCCGGATACTGCGCGCGGATGTACATCAGGCCGGAGAAGCCGCGCGCGCCAGGCATGCTCAGGTCGAGCATCACGAGATCGGTGTCGCCGCCTTTGTCGAGCAGCGAAACCACGTCGTCGAAGGTTCCGGCCTCCTGGATGTCGGCCCCGTCGAGAAGACCGACCACCGCCTCGCGCAGCGCGCCGCGGAACAGCGGGTGGTCGTCGGCAATTACGAGCTTGTAGGTCTCAGGCTTATCCACCGTGCAAACTTTCTCCGGCTCGGCCTCTTTCGCTGCGCCAACCGCGAGCATCAGCCGTTGCTTGAATGCGGCAATGGCCCCCGCGTTGGCGTGTAGCGTGCCTTCGCCCCGTAGGCCAAGGCTTAATGCGGCCCGCCGGCACAAGGGCTCCCATGCCGGATTCGCCCGCCCCCGCTGCAGAACATAGCGGGAATACGTTTTAATTCAATGCAGTAGCCCTCGGGCCTCAGGACGCCTGCGCCATTTCCGGCAGGCTGAAGCCGCCGCTGCTACGCGTCATTTCATCGTGAATGTTGCACAGCGTGACCTTGAGATAGTTGCGCGTCGTCTCGAGATCGCGGCCGCGCAGCTGCTCGTGGATCGGCATCAGGTCGAAATAGAGCTTGGCGTAAGGCTCGGGGATATCCATCGCGCGCTTGGGCGGATGCAGTGCCAGCATCCTGAGCCGTTCGGCTAGCTCGGCGCGCAATTGGCGCCAGGCGGCATCGCCGAGAGCTTGCGGCGCAGGGTAGCGGTCGAAAACCGACAGTACGACATCGCCGATGGCCCCAATCTGTCCGGCGCTCAGGCGACGCTCGGCGCCGAACACCGAATAGGCGACCTCCGCCACCATCGCCAGTCCGAGCGGAAAGGCGCGCCAGCGCGAGACTTCGACGGCGCTGTGGAATCCGGGCTCCTTGAACAGCACCTTGGCGTAATGCCCGGCGCGGGCACGCGCATATTCGTAGATCGCCTTCTGCACCAGGAAGGCGGCGTGGCGGTCGATGAAATCGGCCAGCGCTTCACGGTCGTCGATCCGGATGCGGCGGCGGAACAGGTCCGAAAACTTCATCGATGTCGCTTCTCAAAGCCGGAGGAGAAGTTGTTTATTTCGCGGTTGCGAACAAACATTATAACGAAAAAACTCAATGAATTCAAAGACCAAAATCCACTGGATAGTTCTAAAGTATTAGACAGACTCGCTAAGTCTCGGTGTTAGCTTTGTTTTACGGCAAATCCGCCGGCAAGAAGCGGATTGCGGGCGGCATTGGGGGGATGCCGCGTTTCCTGTCACGGCTCCCCTCAGATCTCAGCAACACCGATCCGCCTCGCGGCGGACGGCCATCGAGGGAGGGTCAACGACCCATGTCTCCAACACCTGAATCGTCCGAGGCGAATAACACCGCCCACTGGGACCGCACGACCCGGCTGATGCTCACGCATCTCGGCGCGTGGTTCTTCTTCGGCTACGTGGTCCACTTCTTTGTGGTGCCACTCAACAAGATCACCATCCCGCTCCTCAACTTCCCGCTCGGCTTCTACATGGCCGCGCAGGGCTCGCTGATCGCCTTCGTGGTCATCCTTTTCCTGTTCGCCAAGCAGCAGGATGCCATCGATCGCGAATTCGGCGTCGCCGAAGACGAATGAGGGGACGTCCATGACCACAGCAACGGGCGGAAGCTCGGATTTCATCAAGAACCTCGGCCGAATGTACGCCACCTACACCGGCGGCTTTCTGGCATTCATCATTCTGCTCGCCATCCTCGAACAGGTCGGCGTGCCGAACAAGATTCTCGGCTATCTCTTCGTCGGCTTCACGATCGCGGTCTACGCCGTGATCGGCGTCATGTCGCGCACCGCCGAAGTGTCCGAGTATTACGTCGCCGGCCGCCGCGTGCCGGCGCTGTACAACGGCATGGCGACCGGCGCCGACTGGATGTCGGCGGCTTCCTTCGTCGGTATGGCCGGCACTTTGTTCCTGCTCGGCTATGACGGCCTGGCCTGGGTGCTCGGCTGGACCGGCGGCTTCGTGCTCGTGTCCATCCTCATCGGCCCCTACCTGCGCAAGTTCGGCGCCTATACCGTGCCGGACTTCATGGCGTTCCGCTTCGGCGGCAACACCGCGCGCATGATCGCGGTGATCGTGCTGGTGTGCTGCTCGTTCACCTACGTGACCGCGCAGATCTACGGCACCGGCATCATCGCCTCGCGCTTCCTCGGCATGCAGTTCGAGATTGCGGTGTTTGCGGGCCTGGCCGGCATTTTGCTCTGCTCCATGCTAGGCGGCATGCGCGCGGTGACCTGGACGCAGATCGCCCAGTACATCGTGCTCATCATCGCCTACCTGACACCGATCATCATCCTGTCGACGAAGAAGTACGGCATTCCGATCCCGGAGCTGACCTACGGCAGCGCGATTGCCGAAATCACGGCACGGGAACAGCAGATGCTGGCCTCGGGACTGGCCACCGCGACCGGTCTCAAGCCGCATATCCAGCCGTTCCTCAACTACACGCCGCTGAACTTCTTCGGCATCGTGATCTGCATGATGATCGGCACGGCGTCGCTGCCGCACATCCTGATGCGCTACTTCACCACGCCTACCGTGCGTGAGGCGCGCCAGTCGGTCGCCTGGTCGTTGCTGTTCATCTTCCTGCTTTATTTCTCGGCGCCCGCTTACGCCGCGTTCTCGAAGCTGGAGGTGTACACCAACATCATCGGCCGCGATCTGACGCAGGTCCGTCCCTGGATGTTCACCTGGGGCGAACTCGGCCTGATCCAGATCTGCGGCAAGAACGCCGCCTCGATCGATGCCATCGTCGCTGCCTGTAAGAGCATCGCCGGGCATCCGGGCGTCGTCCGATTGCAGGACTTCGTGATCAATACGGACGTCATCGTACTCTCCACGCCGGAGATCGCGGGCCTGCCGTACGTGATCTCGGGCCTGGTCGCCGCCGGCGGTCTCGCCGCCGCGCTGTCGACCGCCGACGGCCTGCTGCTCGCCATCGCCAACGCGCTCTCGCACGACGTCTACTACAAGATGGTCGATCCGAGCGCGCCGACGGTGCGCCGCCTGCTCGTCGCCCGCATCCTGCTGCTCGTCGTCGCCGTGGCCGCCGCCTGGACCGCTTCGACGCGGCCGGGCGACATCCTCGCGATGGTCGGATGGGCGTTCTCGCTCGCCATGGCCGGCAACTTCCCGGCGCTCGTCATGGGCGTCTGGTGGAAGCGGACCACGGCGGCCGGTGCGGTCTGGGGCATGATCGCGGGCTTCGGCCTGTGCGTGTTCTACCTGGTCGTGACCCGTTACTTCCCGGGCTACGGCGTGGCGTACTTCGGTATGTCCTCGCTCGCCAACCCGGCCACGGGCGCGCCGCTGGTCGACATCGCCAAGGCGATGGCCGCTCCGAACGCGATGGAGACCTGGGTCACCGTCGCGCATCCGATGGCCAGCAAGGTCGGCTGGTTCGGCCTCAACAACATCGCGGCGGGCCTGCTCGGCATGCCGGTCGGCTTCCTGGTCATCTACGTGGTCAGCAAGCTCGGCGCCGAGCCGTCCAAGGAGATGCAGGCTTACGTCGACGAGATCCGCAAGCCCCGTGGGCGCACGGTTCTCCAGGAAAAGACCTGATCGCCGCATGCGGTAACAACTACAGCGGGGCCCTTCGGGGCCCCGCTTCTTCTGCGGTTGCCGATCACTGCGCCGCTTGCCATTCTGTCCATCCGCCGCAGGGTCGCCGCCGTGAATCCGAACAGCCTGTCGTTCTGGGTCTATCAGATACCGAACTTCGCGCTCGCCGTGGTGATGTACACCATGCTCGGCCGCGTGCTGCTCGGCCTGTTCGTCGACGCCGACTCGCCTAATTACATCTGGCGCTTCTTCTGCCGCCTCACCGATCCGTTCGTCGCGCTGTTTGCGCTCGTGACGCCGAAGGCGGCGCCGCCGGTGATCGTCTGGCTGTTCGCCTTCGTCTGGCTGTTCTGGCTGCGCGTCGGGCTGCTTTATTTATTCCTGCTGCTCGGCGCCATTCCGAAGTCGGGCGTCGCGTCATGAACAAGAACCATTTCTACATCGCCATCGCCTTCTTCGGCATGATCAACGGCATCTTCAATCAGATCGCCCTGCTGTTCGCGCTGATCCATGTGCAGATCCTGGCGCCGGCGCTGCTGTTCGGCTCGACCGGGCTGACGCTGATGTTCTCCTCGCTGATGGTCTCGACGGCGACCATCATTCTCGCCGGCATCCCGGCGGCGCTCTACGAGCGCTATGCCGGTATCAAGGACGAATCCTCGCCGGTCTCGCTGTGGATCTGGCTCGCCGGTACGGCCATCCTGACGCTCCCGGCCATGGCCAATTTCTTCGAATACGGCCTCTGAACCGGCGGCCGGTAAAGGCGTCGGCCGCGGAACTGCCTACCGTTCACGGGGTTGTGCATGACGGCGCCCGCCCGGCAACTTGTTTGCTGGCACGCCATTTGCTTTTTTTGCCGGATGAAATGGTCGCAAACGGGGGATCGGAAAGGAGACCGCCATGATCCCATGTGAGCGCTATGCCCAATACACGCTGCTGCGCGATGCGAGCTTTTTTGCTGTCGCCGCCGTGACCTTGATGATCGGCTTCAGTTTCATTCCGGCACTCGCGCTCGACATCGGCGCCTCGGTGGCGCTCGTCTTCGCGGTGGTTCAACTCTTCCGCGTGTCACGGCTGACCGAAGAGCGCTTCATGCAGGGCGAAGTCTGGCTGTCGCTACGCGCCGATGAGCGGCCTGCGGGCGAGCAAGGCGTTCGTGTCGCCTTCGCCGCGACGCAGGATTTGATGCTGCGCTTCGCCAGAAGCGCGGCCGGCGCCGCCATCGTGATGTTCGGCTTCGGTCTCGCCCTGTCGGCGACGATCGGCCACGACGGTTTGTGACGGGCGCGCCGATGGAGCCGATGCGGCAAGTGGCCTACGAAGTCGTGCAGCGCGCCTGCTTGTTCGGCTCGCTGGCGATCTTCTGCGTCATGATCGGCATGTCGTTCGATGGCCGGCTCGCCTTCCAGGCCGGCGGCACACTGACCGCGATGATGGCGATGGTCCTGATCTACAAGGCGCGCGAGGCCGTGACCAAGCCCTACAAGAAGACCGAGATGTGGCTGTACCTGCCGGAAGAGCTGCGCCCGCCGCCGGCGCAGGCGCAATGGGCGAGCGCCACGGTGCTGCGCGAGACCTATCTGACTTTCGCGCAATGGACCGCGGCGATCTCCGTGGCCATGTGGATCGCCGCCTTGCTGTTCCGGCTGTTCGGCGCCTGAGGTTCAGCGCCGGCTGCCGATGAACTGGAAGATCACCTCGCGGGCGTGCGGCGCGCGGCGGTGTTCGACCAGATAGAGCCCCTGCCAGGTGCCGAGCGTCAGCGCGCCGTCCCTGACCGGAATGTGCAGCGACACGCCGTTGAGCATCGCCTTCACATGCGCCGGCATGTCGTCGGGACCTTCGACCGTGTGGACCCACGGCGCCGCCTCCGGCGCCAGCCGTTCCAGCGCCGCCGTCAGATCGGTCTGCACGTCCGGATCGGCGTTCTCCTGGATGGTCAGCGACGCCGAAGTGTGGCGCAGGAAGGCAAGGAAGACGCCATCGCCGGCCTTGGCGCGCTCGATGAAGTCGCGCGCCCCGCCGGAGATCTCGGTGAAGCCGATGCCGCGCGTCTCGACGCGCAATGTCGCCGAGACGATCGTCTGCGGCTCGGTTTCGCTGAGCGGCGAGAGACGGGCGGTCATGGCAGAGATCGAGCCTAGTTCTTCTTCGTCAGATCTTTCTGGAACTCGGAGATCATGTCGACGAGGTGCTGCCAGGCGCGCTCCAGCGCCGTCCGCGCCCGCTCCATCTCCTCGCGGCTCGGGAATCGGAGCTTGGCGTCGCCCTCGGCCTGGGCCTGGTTTTGGTCCTGGCCGGCCTGCGGCGGGATATCGCCCGGCGGCCGCGGCGGCTGTGGCGGCAACTGGGCCTTGGCGATCTCGTCCTTCAGCTTGCCGAGTTCCCGCTGCAGGCGGGCGATCTCGGCGTCGAGCGCGGCGCGGTCTTCCGGTACGGCCTGGCACGCCCAGCCGACCGTGTGCGGGCTGCAGAAACTCATATGCCCGGTAACGCTATCGAGGCGGAGGAAACCGCCCTCGACACGCGAAAGGCTGAAGCGGCCCGCCGGCTGCGGCACAATGTCCTTGGGCGTCTCCGGAGCCGCCGCCGGCGGCGATACCGGCGCCGGATCCTGCGCCTTCGGCGAAACCTGATCCTGCGCCCACGCGCCGCCGAGCGCGGCGAGGACGATGGCGGTCGCTACAGCGAGATTGGCGGATCGCATGACCTTCTTCCTTCCCGGTTTCGGCGTGGCGCGGCGAGTTTAGCACCCTCGCCGAGGCGCCTGACACCGCGACAACGCCGAACCTGTTGAGAGGGCTCCCGCAGCGCACGCGCGAGCCACCGCGAGCGTTCCAAAAACCGAACTTTTCCCATTGGAATCATATGCTTAAATCAGCAAGCCGCTTTCTTGACTCACACCGGCACCGCCAGTATGGTCCGCGCGGCTTTTAGGGCGGCGGGACATTGCGGAGCCTTTTAAACCACGCAGGTCGAAAGCATGGCTGACGGCAAGCGCGGCGACAAAGACCACAACAATCCGCCGGACGACGAAGCAGCTCTCTCCGCGAGGCTCGAGCGTCTGGGCAAACGGATCGCCACGGCGAACCGGCATCCCGATCACGACGGTGACGCTCGACCGAATCAGGCTTCGGCCTATGCGCGCGGATTCCGCATGTCGACCGAACTTGTCGCCGGCGTGCTGGTAGGGGGAGGATTGGGCTGGCTTTTGGATCGCTGGCTCGGTATCTCGCCGTGGGGGCTCATCGTTTTCCTGATGCTCGGCTTTGCGGCCGGAGTTCTCAACGTCATGCGGGCGGCGGGTGTCGTTCGTGAGCAGTCTGACCGATTAGAGCGATAGAGTTCGACCCCTCCAGAATGAAGTTCGAGAATTAAATGGCCGCCGCTAACGATCCAATCCACCAGTTCCAGATCATCGATCTCTTCCCGGTCGCCAAGATCGGAAGCGCCAATATCGTCTTCACGAATTCGGCCGCTTTCATGTTCCTGGCGGTCATCGTCATCACCGCCTTCCTGGTCATCGGCACCTCGAAGCGCGCGCTGGTGCCGACGCGCCTGCAATCGGCCGCGGAACTCGCCTACGAATTCGTCGCGACGACGGTGCGCTCGACCGCCGGTTCCGAAGGCATGCGGTTCTTCCCGTTCGTCTTCACGATCTTCATGTTCATCCTGACGCTGAACTTCATCGGCCTCGTGCCCTATGCGTTCACCGTCACCAGCCACATCATCATCACGGTGGCGCTGGCGATCACGGTGTTCCTCACCGTGCTGATCTACGGCCTGATGCGTCACGGCCTGCACTTCTTCAATCTCTTCGTGCCGAAGGGCGTGCCGGTCTACATCCTGCCGCTCATCGTTTTCATCGAAGTCCTGTCCTTCATTTCGCGGCCGATCTCGCACTCGGTTCGTCTGTTCGCCAACATGCTGGCCGGCCACATCACGCTGAAGGTGTTCGCCGGCTTCATCGTCCTGATGGGCGGCGCGCTCGGCGCCGTCGGCTGGGCGGGCGGCATCCTGCCCTTCGCGATGATCGTCATTCTCACCGCGCTCGAAACGCTGGTGGCGTTCTTGCAGGCCTATGTGTTTGCAATTCTCACCTGCATCTACCTCAACGACGCTATTCACCCGGGCCACTAAGGGCTCGGGGTCAGCAAAAACCAAGAAGGAGTTTGGCTATGGATCCAGTGGCAGCGAAGTACATCGGCGCGGGCATCGCGGCGATCGGCATGGGCGGCGCGGGCGTCGGCGTCGGCATCATTTTCGGCAACTACCTGGCGGCGGCGATCCGCAATCCGTCGGCGGCCCAGGGCCAGTTCGGCAACCTGATTTTCGGCTTCGCCATCACCGAAGCGCTCGGCATCTTCTCGCTGCTGATCGCGCTGCTGCTGCTGTTCGCCCTCTAAGACTAGGCGTGCGCACAAGGCGCTGGAGCTGAAAGACGATGGCAGAACCACAGCACACGACGAGCACCGAGCACGTCCCGGCGGGCGAACATTCGGGCGGCTTTCCGCCGTTCCAGTCGCACACCTACGCCTCGCAGCTCGTCTGGCTCGCTATCGCTTTCGTCCTGCTCTATGCGCTGATGGCGAAATGGGCGCTGCCGCGAGTCGGCGGCGTCATCGAAAATCGCCAGAACAAGATCGATGGCGACATCGCCGAAGCCGGCAAGCTCAAGGAGCAGTCGGACGCGGCGGTGGCGGCCTACGAGAAGGCGCTGGCGGACGCCCGCGCCAACGCCCAGGCGATCGCCAACGAAACCCGCGACAAGCAGGCGGCGGAAGCTGAAACCCGCCGCAAGGCGCTGGAAGATGAGCTCAACGTCAAGCTGACGGACGCCGAGAAGACCATCGCGGCGACCAAGCAGTCGGCGATGAGCAACGTCCGCGGCATTGCCGAGGACGCGACCCGCGCCATCGTCGAGCGTCTGATCGGCAAGGCGCCGAGCGAACAGGCGGTTTCGACCGCCGTCGCCGACGCGCTCAAGCGTTAAGGAAGCGACCCGATGCTGATGGAAGCTGAAACCTGGGTCGCGCTGGCCTTCGTCGTCTTCGTGGCGGGGCTGCTCTATATCGGGGTCCACAAGATGCTGGCCAAGTCGCTCGACGACCGCGCCGCCCGCATCAAGGCGGAACTCGACGAGGCCCGCAAGCTGAAGGAAGAGGCTGCCGCCGTGCTGGCCGAGTATCAGCGCAAGCGTGCCGCCGCCGAATCCGAGGCGCAGAGCATCGTCGCCGGCGCCAAGGAAGACGCCGCCCGCATGGCGGTCGAAGCCAAGGCGAAGATCGAGGAATTCGTCGCCCGCCGCACCAGGATGGCCGAGGTGAAGATCGCCCAGGCCGAGGCCCAGGCCGCGGCCGACGTCCGCGCTGCTGCCGCCGAGGCCGCCGTTGCTGCCGCCGAGAAAATCCTCTCGGCCGAAGCCAAAGGCGCATTGGCCGGCGAACTGATCACCAAGGGCATCGAGGACGTTCGCAAGAAGCTGAACTGAGGCCTGAACGGCTCAGTCCGTGGCAACGAAAGACAACAAAGGCTGGCCGGTTGGCCGGCCTTTTTCTTTGCGCGGGCGGTATCAGATTCCTCTGGAGGGGGCCGTCAGCCGGGTTGAAAACGGCGGGTTTGCAGGTGGTCCTTGCATACCGATTCGGCCGGACTAAGCTCGCACTTAGCGATTCGTTTGTAAGAGTGGCGTTGCGGTCGAGCCGACCGCCCATTCGTAAGCGTTGCATCCAACAATCAGACCAAGCCGGCAATTCCGGCCACGGATCGGGGGACTCGTGGTCATCTTCGATTGCAACGGCGTGCTTGTCGACAGCGAGCCGCTGGCAACTTCGATCGTATCGCAGGAGTTCATGCGCGCCGGCTTCGCGCTGACGCCGGACCTTGTCGCGCGCTATTTCACCGGCCGCCGCCAGACCGACATGTTTGCCGAGGTCGAGATCGCCGCCGGGCGCAAGCTGCCGCAGGGCTTCGCCGAGACGGTGACGCTGGCCACCTTGCGCAAATTCCGCGCCGAGCTGCGCGCCACCGCCCATGCGGCGCATGCGCTGTCGTGGCTGCGCGGACCCAAATGCGTCGCCTCCTCGTCGTCGCTCGATCGCATCCGCGTCAGCTTAGAGACCACCGACCTGTTGCGCTTCTTCGAGCCGAACCTGTTCTCCGCCGGCGACGTGCCGAACGGCAAGCCGGCGCCCGACCTGTTCCTTCACGTGGCGCGGCAGATGCGGGTCGAGCCGGCGCATTGTCTGGTGGTCGAGGATTCGCCAGCCGGCGTCACCGCGGCGGTCGCGGCCGGCATGACCGTGATCGGCTTCGTCGGCGGCAGCCACGCCGGTTCGACGCTCGGCATGCAGCTTGGCGAGGCCGGCGCCCGCGCCGTGATTTCGGACCTCCGCGCGCTCAAGAGCACGGTGATCGATCTCAGGGGCTGGTAATTTAGCCTGCCGCTACCGCCTCTTCCGCGCCGCCGGCTTCCGGTTCTGCTGCTGCGCGGCCAAGGTATCGAAGCCGATATAGACCACATAATTGTCGAGCAGGCTTGCCGGGCTTGGGATCGGGAAGGTCACGCCTTCCTCGATATGCGTGAAGGTGACGCGGTCCACCGCCGAAGTGATTTCCACCGGCACGATCGTGAATTTCGAGACGATCGCTTTCGGCGCTACGCCTTCCTGCACCACCGCCATGCGCAACGGCACATCGACCTTGCCGGGACCGCCGGCCGGGCCGGTGATGACGCGGCCTTCGATGCCGACGCGCATGGTCATGACACCGGCATTGATGTGACATTCGCGCGCGTAGCGGATGATGGTGCCCTGATAGCGCAGGTTGAGCGCCGCCGGCTCATCGGGTTTGCCGCCGCCGCCGATCATCAAAGTCGCGGCGCCGGTGCGGACCTGAACCGCCGGACAATCGAGATCGTCATTGTTCAGATTGCCGACACCGCCGCTTTCGGCCGGGGCGTCGTTGGTCGCCTTGTTGGAATCGAGCAGGTTCAGCGATGACAGACTGGTGCCGCAGCCGGCGAGCAGCAGCGCCAGCACTGGCGCTGTCCAGGCCATCGACCAGCGCTGCGGCTGCTTCGGTTGCTCAACTTGTTTCCCGGTCATACGTCCACTCGCAATTCGTCAAATATGGGATGGGCTGGCTAAATCGCTGGGCCTTATAGCAAAACAAGCATGGCAGGCCCAAGGCAAGAAGCTTTCCTGCCGCTCAGGGGTCGTCGGCCAGGCGGGCAAAAAGCAGATGATCCTGCCATATGCCATTGATGCAGAGGTAGCGGCGGGCATAGCCCTCGCGTTGAAAGCCTGTCTTCTCCAGCAGGCCGATCGAGGGCGCATTGGTCGGAATGCAGGCGGCTTCGACCCGGTGCAGCCGCAGCGTGCCGAAGCTGTGCAGCAGCAGCGCCCGCACCGCCGCGCTCATATAGCCGCGGCGGGCAAACGGCGCGCCGGCCCAGTAGCCGAGGCTGCCGGCCTGGGCCACGCCGCGCCGGATATTGGCCAAAGTCAGCCCGCCGATCAGGGCATGGTCACCGTCGCGAAACACCAGGAAGGCGTAGGCCAGATCGTTGCGCTGGTCTTCGTTGTAGCGCCGCAGCCGGCGGCGGAAAGAACTGCGGGTCAGATCGTCGGACGGCCAGGTCGGCTCCCACGGCGTCAGGAACTCCCGGCTGAGTTCACGCAAGGTCGCCCAGGCCGCGAAGTCGCCCGGCTGCGGCGCGCGCAGATAGACGCCCTCGCCGGCTATGACCGGCTCTGCATCGGCGAAACCGACGGTACGGAAAAACGCCATGGCCCAAAACCTGCCCGGCGGTCATGAAGCTCAGGCGGCCGGACGGACGAGACTCTCCGCAATCGCGGCGGTGCTTTCAAGCCCGTTGCCCGGCCCCAGCGCCGCGATGGCCGGACGGCCGCGGGCGACTAGCGCCCGTCCGGCGGCCCGCGCGCTCTCGACCGTCACCGCTTCGACCTTGGCGACGATCTCCTCGAGCGGCACCGGACGGCCATAGGCGAGCATCTGCCGCGCCATCTGGCCGAGGCGGGCCTCCGAACTCTCCAGCGCCATCAGCAGACCGGCCTTCATCTGCGCCTTGGCGCGGTTGATCTCAGCCTCGGTCAGCGTCTCGGTGGCGTTGCCGATCTGGTCGATGACGACGCGCATCAATTCCGGCGCATCGGCTTCGTCGGTTCCGGCGTAGAGCCCGAACAGCCCGGTGTCGGAATACGGCATGTGGAAGGCCTGGATCGTGTAGCAGAGGCCGCGGATCTCGCGCACTTCCTGGAACAGGCGCGAGGACATGCCGCCGCCGAGCACGCTGGTGAACACCTGCAGGCTGTAGAGCTGCGCGTCCTTGACCGGCACGCCTTCGAGCGCCAGCGCGATGTGCACCTGCTCGAGGTCGCGCGATTCCACCTTGGTGCCGCCGCCGAAGCGCGCCGGCTGATGCGCCGGAGCGTCGGGCCCGTTGAAGCCGGCGAAGCGCTTCTCCGCCTCGGCGACGATCTGCGCATGATCGACGGCGCCGGCCGCCGCGACCAGCATGTTCGGCGCGCGATAATTGCGATTGAGATAGGCGCGCAGGCTCTTGGCGCTGAACGAGCGCACCGTCTCCGGCGTGCCGAGAATCGAGCGGCCGATCGGCTGGCCGGGGAACGCGGTCTCCTGCAAACGATCGAACACCAGATCGTCCGGCGCATCTTCGGTGGCGCCGATCTCCTGCGTGATGACGTTCTGCTCGCGGCGCAGTTCTTCCGGATCGAACGCCGGCTCGGACAGAATGTCCGCCAGCACGTCGAGCGCCAGCGGTACGTCGGCCTTGAGCACGCGCGCGAAGTAGCCCGTGTTCTCCACCGAGGTCGCGGCGTTGAGATCGCCGCCGACCGCCTCGATGGTCTCGGCGATCTGCCGCGCCGTGCGGCGCTTGGTGCCCTTGAAGGCCATGTGCTCGAGCAGATGCGAAATGCCGTGCTCGTCCGGCGCTTCGTCGCGGCTGCCGCTGCCTGCCCAGACGCCGAGCGACGCCGATTGCAGATGCGGCATGCTGTCGGTCACCACCGACAGGCCGGACGGCAGCTTGGTCACTTCAACGGTCATACGCCAACTCCCTCGCGCGCCGCACGCGACGCGTTCGCAACGAATGTCTCGATTTTGCCCTGGTCGGCCGGGAGCACGGTAAAGCGCTCCGCCTTCTTCGGCAGGTCAGACAGCCAATCTGGGAGCCCGGGGTTCACACCGCAAGCCGCCTTGACCGCGTCCGGGAACTTGGCCGGATGCGCCGTGGACAGCACCACCATCGGTACCTTGGGGTCGCGCGTCTCTTTCTCGGCGACGGCCAGCGCCACCGCGGTGTGCGGATCGGCGCAGTAGGACGCCTCTTTCATCCAGGCGCGCATTTCGGCATCGACCTCCGCCTCGTCGGCGCGATCGGCGCCGAACAGCGCGCGCATGGCCTTGAGCGCGTCGCCCGGCACGGTGAAGCGGCCGGATTGAGCGAGCGAGCCCATCAGCGCGTTGACCTTGGCGGCATCGCGGCCGCAGGTCTCGAACAACAGACGCTCGAAATTGGACGACACCTGAATGTCCATCGATGGCGACGAGGTCGCCATCACTTGGCGCGTTTCGTAATCGCCGGTGGCGAAGGTGCGGGCGAGGATGTCGTTGACGTTGGTGGCGACGACGAGGCGATCGACCGGCAGGCCCATCTTGCTGGCGACGTAGCCGGCATAGACGTCGCCGAAATTGCCGGTCGGCACCGTGAAGGCGATCTTGCGATGCGGCGCGCCGAGCGCCACGGCCGACGTGAAGTAATAAACCGCCTGCGCGACGATGCGCCCCCAGTTGATCGAATTGACGCCGGACAGATGCACGCGATCGCGGAAGGCATGATGGTTGAACATCGCCTTCACCAACGCCTGGCAATCGTCAAACGTGCCCTCGACGGCGACGGCGTGCACGTTGCTGTCGGTCGGCGTCGTCATCATCCAGCGCTGCACGTCGGAGATGCGGCCATGCGGATAGAGCGCGACGACATCGACCTGATCGCGGCCGCGGAAGGCTTCGACCGCGGCGCCGCCGGTGTCGCCCGATGTGGCGACGACAATGGTGGTGCGCTCGCCGCGCTTCTTGAGCACGTGGTCCATCAGCCGCGCCACGAGCTGCATGGCGAGGTCCTTGAAGGCGAGCGTCGGGCCGTGGAAGAGCTCGAGGACGAACAGGTTGTCGCCAAGCTGCACCAGCGGCGCCACCGCCGGATGGCGGAAGGTGCCGTAGGCCTCGTGGGCGATGCGGGCGAGATCGGCCTCGGCGATGGCGTCACCGACGAAGGGCTTGAGCACCTCGACCGCGACCTCGGCATAGGGCCGGCCGGCAAAGCCGGCGATGGTCGAGGGCGACAGGCTGGGCCAGGTCGTCGGCACGTACAGCCCGCCGTCGCGCGCCAGGCCCGCCAGCATCACTTCAACGAAATCGAGCTGGGCCGTCGCGCCCCGGGTTGAGATGTAACGCATTGATATTGTTGACTGTCTCGGAAAACAGGGATTGTCAACGGCACCCTAGCCTTGGCCCGGCCCGAGCACAAGAAAGGGACGGCAAAGGCCGCTCAGGGTCCGGGAACCGCCGCTCTCTGGACCCGCATCGCGTCAGCGCCGCCGCGGCCGGGAATTTTCTTCACAAGCACTGTGCCGAGCCGCCGCTTCGCGGCCCGATCGCCTCTGGCTAAATGATCGTCGATCAATCGACGAGGTGCCGATGTCCGCAGATCAGTCCAAATTCATGGTGTCCTATGCCAAGGATGCCAGCTTCGAGCCGCAAGGCCTGTGGTCGCACTTCGAATATCGCAACCTCGGCATCGCCAAAGCGACTGGCGGCCGCTTCGGCGCGCATGTCATCCGCGCCAAGGAAGCGCGCGAGGGCGGCTTCAAGCGGCACAAGCACGACCTCGACTTCCAGATGATCTACATCCTGAAAGGCTGGTTCAAGATCGAAGCCGGCGGCGAGGTCATCACCGCGAAGGCCGGCGACAGCGTGTACCAGCCGTCCGGCGTGCCACATGTCACGATCGCCTGCTCTGACGATCTGGAACTGATCGAGATCACCTCGCCGGCGGAATTCCCGACGATCGATGTGGAGTGACGCCGTCGTAGCCCGGATGGAGCGAAGCGCAATCCGGGAGCGGCGTTAGACAAGACCCGTGTTTCGCTTCGCACCACCCGGGATACGATTGCCTGAATCCGTCACCCTGAGGTGGCCGCGCAGCGGCCCTCGAAGGGCGACGGCCGCAGCCTCTCGGGCCGTCGTCCTTCGAGGCTCGGCCTATCGGCCTCGCTCCTCAGGATGACGGATCGAGCGACGGATTAAGCTTTGGCGGCTGACTGGCTTTCCCGATACGAGCCGTGCTCGATGTCCTCGAGCAGGGCCACGCCCTTAGGCTGCCAGTCGAGCATCTTGCGCGCCTTGAGGGCGCTGACGCGGCTGTTCGAGGCGAAGGTGGCGTGCGCCGAAATGCCCCATTCCTTCAGCGCTTCCGCCATCGGCCAGCTTTCGGTCTTCCCGCCATAGCCGAGCAAGCGGCTGATCGCCTGCGCCACCGCACGCATGCTGCACTCGCCGTTCTCGGCATAGAACAGCGAACCCGGCGGCGCCTTCTCCAGGATGAGCAGATAAAGGTCGGTGACGTCATCGATGTGCACGTTCGACCAGATGTTCTCGCCGGCGCCGATGTGCAGCGCCTTGCCCTTGCTGATGGCGAGGTCGAGCATGCGCGGCACCTGGATGCTTTTCTTGTGCAGCCCGAGGCCGGTGCCGTAGATGAGCGTCGGCCGGATGACGCAGGTGCGCACGCCGCGCTGCCCGTAGGACAGCACGAGCTGCTCGACCGCGAGACGGCCCTGCCGCTCCGGCAGCGACCTGTACGGCGTATCTTCATGGAAGACGAGATCGCTGGCGTTGCCCGCGCCGCGGTCGGCGATGATGCTGGAACCGCTGGTGTGAATGAAGGACTTGCCGGTTCCCTCGAGCGCGGGAAGGATGGCCTCGACGGCGAAGGGGTCGTCCGAATTGGCGGCGTTGATCACCGCATCGACGCCGCGCGCAGCCACCGCCAAAAGGTCGAGGCTGATCAGCGATCCGACCAGAGGCTCGATGCCCAGCGCCTTGAGCTTGGCCGCACCGTCGTCGCTGCGCGTCAGGCCGACAACGCGGTGGCCCGCGGCCAGTAGCTTGGCCGCCACCGACCCGCCGATGTACCCCGTCGCACCTGTCACCAGTATCTTCATTCGCCAGTCCTTCCCGTGCGCGCGGCCGCGTTCCGTCATCAAGGCCATATCATTGATGAGGCGGAGAAAGCGGCATAGGATTTATGATCGCTGGTCACAGAACGGGAGCCAGGCGTCAAATGGCCGACAAATCGGGGGAAATGGAGTTTTTCGTCCGCGCCGTCGCCCTCGGCAGCTTCTCCAATGCCGCCCGCACGCTGCTCGTCACGCCCTCCGCCGTCAGCAAAGCGATCGGCCGCCTCGAAGACCGCCTCGGCGTGCAACTGCTCGACCGTTCGACCCGCAGCATCCGTCTGACCGCCGAGGGCCAGGTTTATTACCGCGAATGCCTGCGGCTCACGGACGAGATCGACGAACTGGAACGCACCCTGGCATCGCGCCGCAACGTGCCGCACGGGCGGCTGCGCGTGAACTCGTCGGTTTCCATCGCGCGCCAGCACCTGCTGCCGATTCTGCCGAAGTTTCTCGAACGCTATCCGGAAATCGAGATCGACCTCTCGCTGTCCGATGAAGTGGTGGACCTCGTCAGCGGCCAGGCCGACGTCGCCGTGCGCATCGGGCCGCTGCAGGATTCCTCGCTGCGCGCCCGCAAGGTGCTCGATTTTCGCCGCATCGTCGTCGCCGCCCCGGCCTATCTCGCGCGCCACCCGGCACCGCGCACCCCAGCCGATCTCGCATCGCACAATTGCCTCGGCTTCAACATCAAGGCAAGCCTGAACGAATGGCCTTTCATCGAGAACGGGCGTTCCTTTACCCAGCCGGTGTCGGGGAATTTCCGCGCCAATAACGGCGATACCTTGCGCGAATCCGTGCTGGCCGGCATCGGCGTCGCCCGCCTCGGCAGCTTCATGGTCGATGACGATATCCGCGCCGGACGGCTCGTTCCGCTGCTCGAAAATTACCATCCCAACGACACGCTCAGCGTCTTCGCCGTGTTCTTCCGGCAGAAATACATGCCGGCGCGCATCCGTTGTTTCGTCGACTTCCTGATCGACGGGCTCGGCCACATCTCCGCCTCGGAGATCCAGAGCGGAACGCCACGCAGCAGCGTGCAGCCGTCGTCCCCGGCGTCGATGGCCTGAGCCGTCCGCGCCGCGCGATCTGTTCCCCATCGGCAAAGATGCTGTGACCGTCAGGCGTTCGGGCGGCTGTTACACTCACGCCCACGCCGGCCGTTTCAAACACGGCGGTTTGCAAAGACAAAACAACAAATATTCAGGCGAGGGACAGATGCGTCAGGGATGGAAAGCTTGGGCAGGCGGGCTTGCAGCGCTCGCATTGATGGTCACGGGGTCGGCCATGCCGGCAGCCGCGTTTCCGGAGCGCCCGATCACATTGATCGTACCGTGGGCGGCCGGCGGCGGCACCGATGCGGTGGCCCGCATGGTCGCCGGTTTGCTGGAGAAGGATTTCGGCCAGCCCATCAATGTCGTCAACCGCACCGGCGGCAGCGGCGTGATCGGCCATCAGGCCATCGCGACGGCGAAGCCCGACGGCTACACGATCGGTCTGATCACGCTCGAGATCAACATGATGCACTGGGTCGGGTTGACCGATCTCGACTACAAGGGCTTCACGCCGCTGGCGCTGATGAACACCGATCCGGCGGCGATCCACGTTCGGACCGACTCCAAGTACAAGACGATCAGCGAGCTGCTCGACGACATCAAGGCCAACCCGAACAAGTTCAAGGCTTCCGGCACCGGCCAGGGCGGCAGCTGGCATCTGGCGCTCGGCGGACTTTTGAAGTCCAAGGGCATCGATCCCAAGAGCGTCGGCTGGGTGCCGTCGACCGGTGCGGCGACCGCATTGACCGACCTTGCCAGCGGCGGCATCGATTTCGTCTCATGCTCGCTGCCGGAAGCGGAAGGCCTGACCAAGGCCGGGCGCGTTCGCACACTGGTCTACATGGACAGCAAGCGGTCGAAAGTGGCCCCCGATATTCCGACCGTGAAGGAAGCCACCGGTTCGGACTGGACCATGGTGCTGTGGCGCGCGATGGCGGCGCCGAAGGGTCTGCCGGCCGACATCACCGCAAAGTACGAAGCGGCGTTCAAGAAGGTCTATGACAGCAAGGAATATCAGGACTTCATGAACAACCGCGGCTTCGGCGCGGTCTGGGGCGGTTCGGCCGAACTGGGGACGTTCCTCGCCAAGAACGACAAGGAGCTCGGCGAGAGCCTCAAGGATCTCGGCCTGGCGAAGTAAGCGCCGTCTCGCCGATTGATGAGATGTCAGACGGGCCGGACGTTCAGTGCGTCCGGTCCGTTTGCGTTTCAGGGCGCGGTGCGCCGCCGCAGGCGCCCTGTGAGCCAGGCGCCGTAAACCGCGATGAGCGCCAGCGCCAGCCCGTACCAGGTCAGCGCGTATTGCCAGTGGTTGTTCGGCAGTTGCACCTCGATCTTGCCCGGCTTGGGCAGGCCGCCGGGCGGCACCGGCGCTTCCTGATCGATGTAGAACGGCGCGTCGAGCTGCCAGCGATGCGCCGCCGCCATGGCGTCGGGATCGCGGGTGAAATAGAGGTTCGCCTTGGTGTCGTCCGCCGGCGCGAACAGGCCATGCTCTTCCGGCCAGCGCAGATAGCCGACGATCTCGACGGGGCCGGATGTCATGCCCGGCGCGCGCGTCGCCTGGTCCTTGCGGTCGGTCGGCACGAAGCCGCGGTTGACCAGCACCACACCGCCATCGGCGAGCCGCGCCGGCGCGAAGACCCAGAAGCCCTGGCTGTTGACGTCCGGACGGAGCGACGAGCCCGCGGTGTAGACATAGGCTTCATCCGCCAAAAAGGTCGCGGTGAATTTGACGTGGGTGTATTCGCCTTCGGCGGGGTTCAGGGCCAGCCACCGCTCGCGCGGCAGCAGCGGCTGCGGCACCTGGGTGATGCGGCCGGTCACCGTGGCGATCAGGTTTTCCTTCCAGGCCTTGCGCTGGAGCTGCCAGGTGCCGAGACCGAGCAGGAGCGCGACGCCGGCCACCGTGGCGATGGTCGCGGTGAAAACGCCGCGCGGGCCGGCGCCGGTTTCCGTGACCGCGTTCACGCGTCGCCCTTGCGCTGCAACTGACCGGGCGCCGCCTTGTGGTGATACTGCAGCGCGATCAGCAGCCCCTTGAGCATGCGCAGCGGGGCCAGCGTAACGAGGAGGATGAGCGGCACCCACAGCACCGCGTGCACCCAGTAGGGCGGCTGGTACACCACCTCGGTGAACAGCGCCGCCAGCACGACCAGCGCGCCGCCGATCAGGATGACGAACACCGCCGGACCGTCGCCGGCATCGGCGAAGGAATAGTCCAGCCCACATTTGTCGCAGGCCGGCCGCAAGGTCAGGAAACCGTCGAACAACCTGCCCTCGCCGCAGCGCGGGCAATGGCCGAGCAGCCCGCGGCGGATGGGCAAACCTGTCAAAGCAGGTCCGGACATCACGTTACCTCCAAACAAAAAGGGCGGCGTTGCCGCCGCCCTTTTGTCACATCAATGCGGCGACTTAATGCGCGGCCGCGGCGACGTGCTCGCCGCCCGAACCCCACACATAGATGCAGGCAAACAGGAACAGCCAGACGACGTCGACGAAATGCCAGTACCAGGCGGCGAACTCGAAGCCGAGATGGTGCGTCGGCGTGAAGTGGCCACGCAGCGCGCGCACCAGGCAGACGATCAGGAAGACCGTGCCGATCAGGACGTGCGCGCCGTGGAAGCCCGTCGCCATGAAGAACGCGGCGCCATACATGTTGCCGCTGAAGGCGAAGGCGGCGTGCATGTACTCGAAGGCCTGCACGCAGGTGAAGGTGCCGCCGAGCAGGATGGTGAGGATGAGACCCCACTTGAGGCCCTGCCGGTCGTTCTCCAGCAGCGCATGGTGCGCCCAGGTTACCGTGGTGCCCGAGGTCAGCAGGATCAGCGTATTGAGGAGCGGCAGGTGCCACGGGTCGAAGGTCTCGATGCCCTTCGGCGGCCAGACGCCGCCGGTGAAGGCGACGCGGGCGACTTCATGCGCGTCGCCGGGAAACAGCGCCGTGTTGAAGTAGGCCCAGAACCAGGCGACGAAGAACATCACTTCCGAGGCGATGAACAGGATCATGCCGTAGCGGTGCGAAATCTGCACGACGCGGGTGTGATCGCCCTTGTGCTCCGCCTCGTTGATGACGTCACGCCACCAGCCGATGAAGGTGTAGAGCACGCCGAGCACGCCGGCGCCGAACACCAGCGGCGCCGCAGAGAACATGTGGTGCATCCAGGTGATGGCGCCGAAGGCCATCACGAACGCGGCAAACGAGCCGACCGCCGGCCACGGGCTCGGATCGACCAGATGGTAGTCGTGATGCTTTGCGTGTGCCTCGGCCATTGTCGTCTCCGTTCAAGTCCGTCGGTTTGCAATGGGCGCCAGCGCGCCCCCCAGTTCCATTACAGTTTTTTCGATGCCTTCGTCTCCGCGTCGGCGACCGGCTTCTGCGGCGCGTCCACGGGGAAGAAGGTATAAGAGAGCGTGATCGTGTTCAGCGGATCCTGGTCGCTGTCCTTGACGATCGAGGGATCGACATAGAACACCACGGCCATCTCGCGCGTTTCGCCGGCCTTCATGGTCTGCTCGGTGAAACAGAAGCAGTTGATCTTGTGGAAGTAGAGCCCCACTTGCGGCGGCGTCACGTTGTAGCCGGCCTGCGCGGTGATATCCCGCGCCGCCATATTGATGACCTTGTAATAGACGGTCTTGACCTCGCCGATGCGGACCTGAACCGTGTTCTGCTCCGGTACGAAGCGCCACGGCAGGCCGGGGGCAACATTGGAATCGAAGCGGATGGTCAGGGTGCGGTCGAGCACCTGGCCGGGCGCGGCCTCGGCCACCTGGGTGGTGCCGCCAAATCCGGTGGTGCGGCAGAACCAGTTGTAGAGCGGCACCGAGGCGAAGGCCGCCCCGACCATGCCGGCAGCGACGACGCCGCAGGTCGCTGCGACAACGACGTCGCGCTTCAGCTTGCGTTTGGTGACGGGGGGCTGGGTCATTACGGCCGCACCAGCACGCCGGGACCCTTCACCAGGGTCATGATGAAGAACAGGACGACCAGCGCCCCGAGCGCCAGCGCGATCGCAATCGACCGCGAACGCTGCGCGCGCTTCTGCGCTTCGGTGAGCACGATGCCACCGGGATCCTTCTGTCCCTCGCGGGTCTGTTTGTCGTCCATGGTCATCTCCGCGATCACGCGGCCACCCTGGCGATCAGTCCGCCCCAGCCGCGATCCACCAGCAGCACCGCGTAGAGCAGGAACAAATAGAGGATCGAGAAGGCGAAAAGATGCCGGCAGGCGCGATCGGCCGGCGACACTTCGCGATAGACCTGCACCGCCAGCGCCACCATGGCAGCGCCCGTCGCCACCGCGACCGCGCCGTACAGCGCACTGGTGTAGCCGAGCGCCCAGGGCGCGACGCCGAGCGGCACCAGGATCAGCGTGTAGAGCAGGATCTGCAGGCGGGTATGCGCGTCGCCGGCGACATTCGGCAGCATCGGCACGCCGGCGCGGCCGTAATCGCTCTTCTTGTAGATGGCCAGCGCCCAGAAGTGCGGCGGGGTCCAGAAGAAGATGATGGCGAACAGCAACAGCGATTCGACCGACACCGTGCCGGTGACCGCCGCCCAGCCGATCATCGGCGGGAAGGCGCCGGCGGCGCCGCCGATGACGATGTTCTGCGGCGTCGAGCGCTTCAGCCACATCGTGTAGATGACGGCATAGAAGAAAATGGTGAAGGCGAGCAGCGCCGCCGACAACAGGTTCACCATCAGGCCGAGCACGACGACGGCGAACACCGACAAGGTCAGGCCGAAGGCCAGCGCCTCGCCGGGGCGCACGCGGCCGGCCGGGACCGGACGGCGCTGCGTGCGCGTCATCAGCGCGTCGATATCGGCGTCGAACCACATGTTCAGCGCGCCGGAAGCGCCGGCGCCGACCGCGATGCAGAGCAGCGCGGTGAAGGCCACGAACGGATGGATCGAACCCGGCGCGACGGCAAGACCCACCAGCGCCGTGAAGACCACGAGCGACATCACCCGTGGCTTCAGCAGCGCGATGTAGTCGCCGACTTCGGCATTGCTCGGCTCGTAGAGGCTCGCGTCCACGAGCCTCGCCCCGCCGGGAGCACCGACATTCGCGCCTTCGCTGATGAGCGACATTGCCCGGTTACGCCCTTCTCAGGTCGCGCATCACTTGATGCGCGGCAGGACCTCGAACTGATGGAACGGCGGCGGCGAGGACAAGGTCCACTCCAGCGTCGTCGCACCCTCGCCCCACGGATTGTTGGAAGCCACGCGCTTCTTCATGAAGGCTTCCGCCAGACCGATGAAGAAGATCACGAGACCGACAGCGGCGATGTACGAGCCGTAGGACGAGATCTCGTTCCAGCCGTGGAACGCATCCGGATAGTCGACGGTGCGGCGCGGCATGCCGGCGAGGCCGAGGAAGTGCTGCGGGAAGAAGATGACGTTGACGCCGATGAAGGTGACCCAGAAGTGGGCCTTGGCGATCGTCTCGTTGTACATGTAGCCCGAGATCTTCGGGAACCAGTAGTACCAGCCGGCGAAGATCGCGAACACCGCGCCGAGCGACAGCACGTAGTGGAAGTGCGCGATGACGTAATAGGTGTCGTGCAGCACCCGATCGACACCCGCGTTCGACAGCACGACGCCGGTCACGCCGCCGACGGTGAACAGGAAGATGAAGCCCACCGCCCACAGCATCGGCGTGCGGAACTCGATCGAGCCGCCCCACATCGTGGCGATCCAGGAGAAGATCTTCACGCCGGTCGGCACCGCGATGACCATGGTCGCCGCGATGAAGTAGGCCTGCGCGCCGGTCGAAAGACCGACGGTGTACATGTGGTGCGCCCAGACGATGAAGCCGATGCCGCCGATCGCGACCATGGCGTAGGCCATGCCGAGATAGCCGAACACGGGCTTCTTCGAGAAGGTCGAGACGATCTGCGAGATCATGCCGAAGCCGGGCAGGATGAGGATGTACACTTCGGGGTGGCCGAAGAACCAGAACAGGTGCTGGAACAGCAGCGGGTCGCCGCCGCCGTCGGGCGAGAAGAAGGTCGTGCCGAAGTTGCGGTCGGTCAGCAGCATGGTGATGCCGCCCGCCAGAACCGGCAGCGACAGCAGCAGCAGGAACACGGTCACCAGCACCGACCACACGAACAGCGGCATCTTGTGCAGGGTCATGCCCGGCGCGCGCATGTTGAAGATGGTGGTGATGAAGTTGATGGCGCCGAGGATCGACGACGCGCCGGCCAGATGCAGCGCAAGGATCACGAAGTCCATCGCCGGGCCCGGATGGCCCGAGGTCGAGAGCGGCGCGTAGATGGTCCAGCCGGTGCCGGCGCCGAGCGAGCCGGGCTCGCCTTCGACGAACAGCGAGCAGACCAGCAGCGCGAAGGCGGCCGGCAGCAGCCAGAACGAGATGTTGTTCATGCGCGGGAACGCCATGTCCGGCGCGCCGATCATCAGCGGCACGAACCAGTTGCCGAAGCCGCCGATCATGGCCGGCATGACCATGAAGAAGATCATGATCAGACCGTGGGCAGTACCGAACACGTTGTATTCATGCGGGGTCGGGAAGAACTGGAGGCCCGGGTTCTGCAATTCCATGCGGATGGCAACCGACAGGCAGAAACCGATGACGCCGGCGATCATCGCGAACACGAGGTACATCGTGCCGATGTCCTTGTGGTTCGTCGAATAGACGAAACGGCGCCATCCCGTCGGGTGGCCATGCTCATGTGCGTCGTGCGCGCCGTGTACTGCTGCGTTCTCGGCCATTGTCAGATTCCTTCGACCCTGATTTCAGTTGTCGCCCGCGTAGTGTATTCAGATTCCACTATGTGTGTCACTTGACGCTGGCGGACTCCACCGCGGCGACGGCGTTCTTGGGCGCATCGTCGCTGGTGGCAAATTTCTTCTTCGCGGCCTCGAGCCAGGCGGCGTAGTCCTGCTCGCTCATGACCTGGACGGCGATCGGCATGAAGGCGTGGTCGCGGCCGCAAAGCTGCGAGCACTGGCCGTAGTACATGCCTTCCTTCTCGGCCTTGAACCAGGTTTCGTTGACGCGGCCCGGGATGGCGTCGATCTTCACACCGAAGGACGGGACCGCCCAGGAGTGGATGACGTCGGCGCCGGTGGTGATGACGCGGACCACCTTGTTGACCGGGACGACCATGGTGTTGTCCACGGCCAGCAGGCGCGGTTCGCCCGGCTTGAGGTCCTTGGCCTGCTTCATCAGCGAGTCGAATTCGATCTTGGCGTCCGGATAAGCGTAGCTCCAGAACCACTGCTTGCCGGTGGCCTTCACGGTCACGTCGGCGGCCGGCACCTTGAGCTGATAGAAGAGGAGGCGGAACGACGGCACCGCGATCGCGACCAGGATGAGGACCGGAACCACGGTCCAGACCACTTCGATCAGGGTGTTGTGCGTGGTGCGCGACGGCACCGGGTTGCTCTTGGCGTTGAACTTCACCACCACGATGATGAGGAGCGCCAGCACGAACAGCGTGATGATCGCGATGATCCAGAGCAGGAAGTCGTGGAACCAGACGATGTCTTCCATGACCGGGGTGACGGCCGTCTGCAGGCCAACTTCCCAGGGGTGCGGTTGACCGGAGGCAGCGAGCGCCGGACCGGCGAACACGAAGGCCAAGCTTGAGGCCAGGAAAGCGATCAACCGCTTGAGCACGAGCATTTTCTTATGCGCTCCTCGACGAGAAAAACGGCCCTTGCTTAGGCCCCTTCTTGGCCCCCTGGTCGCCGCGCGCACGTTTTTTGGACGGACGGCGGCCCTCACGGCATTGGGGCCACTGGCGTGGCCGGTTTTGCGATGCAGTGAGCCGGGGGGTACCCCGGCTTCTCAAACCACAATTCCGTGCCTGCCGCAATCCGCCTCATTAGAACACTTCTGCGACGGAAGGCTTATCCTCAAACCCTTGCAGAATGCCGTATTTCCGCCAAGGCAAAGGCGTTCACGAAAGGCGAATGTGGCCGGTTTGCCCCGGCCGTCCGGAGCCCCGCGCCGGGGCGTGGCAGGCATGTCCAGACTCGACCGTCTAGAATGAGTCCCGGCCAGTGATTCGGAAGTCCGGCGCGCCCTCGACGGCTGCTATTGGTTTGCACTAAGGGATTGAACGATGAGCAATTTCAGGCATCGCTGGCACCGGGACCGCACCTGCGGCGGCATCGCGCCCGCGGCAGGACGCGGTATCAGAGGATTTTGCGTCGCGGTGACGATGGTCGCGATGGGTCTGGCAACGAGCGGCGCCGCCTTCGCCCAGGGCGCGGTCAAGTCGGTGCACAAGGACTGGCAGATCCGCTGCGACACCCCGCCGGGGGCCAAATCCGAGCAGTGTGCGCTGATCCAGAGCGTCACCGCCGAGGATCGCGCCAATGTCGGTCTCACCGTGATCGTGCTCAAGACCGCCGATCAGAAGAGCAAGTTGATGCGCGTCGTGGCGCCGCTCGGGGTGCTGCTGCCCTCCGGGCTCGGCCTCAAGATCGACAATGCCGACATCGGCCGAGCCGGCTTCGTGCGCTGCCTGCCCAACGGCTGCATCGCCGAGGTGGTGATGGACGACGAATTGCTCAAGAAATTGCGCACCGGCAAGACGGCGACCTTCATCATCTACCAGACGCCCGAGGAAGGCATCGGCTTCCCCATGTCGCTCGCCGGCTTCGGCGAGGGCTACGACAAGCTGCCGTAGCGCCTGACAGCCCGGAGCCGAGCCATACTGAGGCAAGATATGGCCAAGGACCTGCTGATTCTCACCACCGGCGGCACTTTCGACAAGCGCTACCCGGAGGGTCAGTGGGTGACGGAGTTCACCTTCCCGCCCGGGCAGGAATCGGCGGTCACCGAGATCCTCAAGCGCGGCCGCATCGATCCGGCGAACTTTGCCTGCGAGTGGCTGTTCGCCGAGGACTCGACGCGGATCACCGACGCCCAGCGCGACATCATCGCCGATCGCTGCGCCAGCGCGACGCAGCGGCGAATCGTCGTCACCCACGGCACCGACACCATGACCCGGCGCATCGACCCGGCGACCGGAACGGTTTCGACGACGCCCAACACGGCGCAGACCATCGCCGGGCGCCACCTCGACAAGACCATCGTGCTGACCGGCGCGGCACAGCCGGCGGTGCTGCGCGATAGCGACACCGACTTCAATCTCGGCCTCGCCATCGGCGCGGCGCTGATCGCGCCGCCCGGCGTCTATGTCGCCATGCACGGCCTGGTTGCTCCTTGGGATCAGGTCGTGAAGAATGTCGATGGCAGTTTCCGCCGTTTGTAAGTGAAGGCGTTCGACGTGGCCCTGTTCGCTATCGACGAGATCGAAGACGCGGCCCGCCTCGTCTACCGGCAGATGCAGCCGACCCCGCAATATGTCTGGCCGCTGCTCGGCGAGCGCGCCGGCGCGACCGTCTGGGTCAAGCACGAGAACCACACGCCGACCGGCGCCTTCAAGGTGCGCGGCGGCATCACCTTCATCGACTGGCTCAAGCGCACACATCCGGACGTGCCCGGCATCGTCACGGCGACACGCGGCAATCACGGCCAGAGCCAGGCCCGCGCCGCCACGGCGGCGGGACTGAAGGCCAAGATTCTGGTGCCGTTCGGCAATTCGGTCGAGAAGAACGCCGCCATGCGCGCCTTCGGCGCCGACCTCATCGAGTTCGGCAGCGACTTTGACGAGGCCCGCCTCGAGGCGATGCGGCTGGCCGACGTCGAGGGCCTGTTCCCAGTGCCGCCGTTCCATCGCGAACTGGCGCGCGGCGTCGCCACTTATGCCCTGGAGCTGTTCACGGCGGCGCGCGACCTCGACACCGTCTATGTCCCGATCGGCTGCGGCTCCGGCATCTGCGGCACCATCGCCGTGCGTGACGCGCTCGGGCTCGAAACGGAAGTGGTCGGCGTGGTCTCGACCGAAGCCGCCGGCGCCAAGCTGTCCGTCGAGGCCGGCAAGCTGATCGAGACCAACTCCGCCAACACCATCGCCGACGGCATGGCCGTGCGCGTGCCGGTCAGGGAAGCCTTCGACATCTATTCAAAGGGCGTCAGCCGCATCGTCGCCGTCAGCGATGACGAGATCGGCGCGGCGATGCGCATCCTCTACCGCGACACGCATAATCTCGCCGAGGGTGCCGGTGCTGCCGGTCTTGCCGCCCTGCTCCAGGAAAAGCAGCGAATGCGCGGCAAAAAGGTCGGCATCATCCTGTCGGGTGGCAATGTCGATATGCCGCTCTATGCGAAGATACTCGCCGGCTGAGACATTCAAGGAGACGCGCCGATGAAGGCCTTCGAGCATCCGCTCATCAAGAAGGGCATGCCGCTGCAGCTCGCCGCGCGGCGGGCGCGCATCGCCGCCGGCGACAAGCCGCTCGGCTGGAAGGTCGGGCTCGGCGCGCCGGCGCTGATGCAGAAGGTCGGCATCGCCGCGCCGATCGTCGGTTTCCTGATGCAGAGCGCGCAGATCAGGTCCGGCGGCAGCGTATCGCTGAAGGGTTATGTGCGGCCGGTGGCCGAGCCTGAGATCGCCGTGCGCATGGCGGCGACGCCCGCGCCCGGCGCCTCGGCCGATGCGCTGCGTGCCGCGATCCGCGAGATCATGCCGGCCATCGAGATCGCCGACATGGACCCGGTGCCGACGCCGGACAATCTCGATGCCGTTCTGGAAGGCGACGTGTTCCAGCGTCATGTCGTGATCGGCGAGACGCCGCGCGCCGGCGGCAGCCTCGACGGCCTCACTTCGCGCGTCACCCGGCGCGGTGCGCTCATCAACACCACGACCGATCCGGAGGCGCTCACCGGCAAGGCGGTCGATATCGTGGCTCATGTCGCGGCGACGCTCGCCGCTTATGGCGAGACGCTACTGCCGGGCGACATCGTCATCACCGGCTCGATCACGCCGCCGCAAATGCTGGAGGCGGACGACACCGCCTTCGTCCACGCGCTTGATCCGGCCGGTGAGGTGTCGATCCGCTTCGCCTGGACCTGACGCAAAGCGGCAAACCCCGGAGCGCTTCGCCGCCCCGGGGCTCGCCATCGGTTCGTCCGGCGGCCGCTCAGCTGCGCGCGCGCATCCTGATCTGGAAGCTGTCAAAGCCGAGCTCAGCCACCTGCAGCCAGGCGTAGGAGTTCGAGCGGAACGGCACCAGGCTTTCGTACATCTTCTTGAAATGCGGATTGGTCTTCGACAGTTCGTCGTAGATCGCGTTCGCCGCCTTGTAGCAGTCCTCGAGCACCGGCTGCGGGAAGGCCCGAAGCTGCGCCCCCGCCCCGACGAGCCGCAGCAAAGCCTGCGGATTGACGGCATCGTATTTCGACAGCGTCCAGACCCACGCATCGTTCGACGCGGTAATGATCGCCGACTGGTAGTGTTTCGGCAGCTCGTTCCACTTCGCCATGTTGATGAGGTTATGAGCCTGGCCGCAACCTTCCCACCAGCCGGGATAGTAATAGTACTTCGCGACCTTCACGAAGCCGAGCTTCTCGTCGTCATAAGGCCCAACCCATTCGGCGGCGTCGATCGTGCCTTTCTCGAGCGCCGGATAAATGTCGCCGGCGGCGATCTGCTGCGGCACGGTGCCGAGCTTCGACAGGATCAAGCCCGCGAAACCGCCGACGCGGAATTTCAATCCCTTGAGATCGTCGGTGGTGTTGATCTCCTTGCGGAACCAGCCGCCCATCTGCGCACCGGTGTTGCCGGCGGCAAAGCCGATGCAGTTGAACTCCTTCAAGAGATCGTTGAGCATTTCCTCGCCGCCGCCGTGCCGCACCCACGAGATCATCATGCGCGGGTTGAGGCCGAATGGCAGCGCCGTCCCGAAAGTGAAGGCCGGGTTCTTGCCGAAGTAATAATAGAGCGCGGTGTTGCCCATCTCCACCGTGCCGTTCTGCACGGCATCGAGCACCTGGAGACCCGGGACGATTTCACCGGCGGCAAACGGCTGCACCTGGAATTTCTGGTCGGTGATCTCGCCGATGCGCTTGGCGAAATACTCGCAACCACCATACAGCGTATCGAGTGACTTCGGCCAACTGGCGGTGAGACGCCATTTGATCGTTGGCGACGATTGAGCGATTGCCGGCGCGGCAATGGCCGAGCCGGCGAGACCGGCGCCGGCCGCTTTCAGGAATTGACGACGTTTCATGGCGTTCCCCCTCTGTTGCATCGGTCCGCCGACCCGAAGAGATTTCAGCCGTGAATGTCAGTCTTTCTGATCGTTCTCGCCGTTCTGCTTAGTTAAATTCGACGTCTGTTCGATTTATTCTGCTTATTGTTCTTCTTATTCACTATTCCGATATTCCGACTTTCGCAGTCCCCTACGTGCCGGCGTCGACGGGCCGATCTTAGCCGTTTTCCGGCAAAGCGAAAGTGCCGCGTTGGCGCCACGCTCCATCACCTGAGGTCGTTGATCTCGATCAACCACCGGCGCCACCCCGCCGAATACCTTCGCCTCCAAAGCGAGGACGGAGCGATGATGCAGTGGACGGAACACCTCAACGAGATCAAGGCGCTGATGCGCACTCTGCGAGGCGACAAGCCCGACGTGATGAAAGCCTTCTCCGGTCTGGCACAGGCGGCGCTGGCGCCGCAGGCGCTCGACGTCAAGACCAAGGAACTGATCGCGCTCGGCATCTCGGTAGCGATCCGTTGCGACGAGTGCATTGGCTTCCATATCAAGGCCGCGCTCGACCAAGGCGCGACGCGCGAGGAAATCATCGAGACGCTCGGCATGGCGATCTACATGGGCGCCGGTCCGTCGGTGATGTATGCCACACATGCGCTCGAAGCCTACGAGCAGCTCAAAGCGGTATAACCGCGCTGCGTCAGGCACCTTTTTTAAACCGACTATAGTCGCGCCACGCTGTGCGTTGCGTATTCCGATCGAGGCCCCATCTGCGAAAGGGGCATGTTCAGTCAAGCGATCGGAAACATCATGTCGCTCTTTTCGAAGGCCTCACTGGGGCCGCTGACGCTGCAAAATCATCTTGTGATGGCGCCGCTCACCCGCAGCCGCGCCATCGGCAACGTGCCGAACGACCTGATGGCTGATTATTACGCGCAGCGCGCGGGCCTCGGTCTTCTCATCACCGAAGGCACTTCGCCGTCGCCGAACGGTGTCGGCTATGCGCGCATTCCCGGGATCTACTCCGCCGAACAGGTCGTCGGCTGGAAGAAGGTCACCGACGCCGTGCACGCCAAGGGCGCGAAGATCTTCGTGCAGTTGATGCACACCGGACGCATCGCGCATCCGCTCAATCTGCCGGCCGGTGCCAAGGTCGTCGCGCCATCGGCCGTTGCCGCCGCCGGCCAGATGTACACCGATGCCGAAGGCATGAAGGACCATCCGGTGCCGCAAGCTCTGACCGCGGCCGAACTCGTGGCCACGCGCGAAGAATATGTCACCGCGGCGAAGAACGCCGTCGCCGCCGGTTTCGACGGCGTCGAGCTGCACGCGGCCAACGGTTATCTGCTCGAGCAGTTCATTCGCCCGAACTCGAATATCCGCACCGATAAATACGGCGGCTCGATCGAAAACCGCGCCCGCTTCGTCATCGAGGTCGCGGAAGCGACCGCCGCCGCGATCGGCAAGGACAAGGTCGGCATCCGCCTGTCGCCTTACGGGGTGTTCAACGACATGCCGCTCTATCCGGAAATGGAAGCCGATTACACCTATCTCGCCGGCAAACTCAACGAAGTCGGCCTCGTCTATGTGCATCTCGTCGATCATTCGCCGCAGGGCGCGCCGGAAGTGCCAGCCTCGATCAAGCGGACGTTCCGCAACAAGTTCAAGCGCACGCTGATCCTGTCGGGCGGCTATGACGCCAAGAGCGCCGAAGCCGATCTCGCCACCGGCAAGGCCGACCTGATCGCAGTCGGCCGGCCGATCCTTTCCAACCCGGACCTGATCGAACGCTGGAAGTCCGACGCGGCGCTGAATGTGCCGGACGCCAGCACCTTCTACACGCCGGGACCGAAGGGCTACACCGACTATCCGACCCTGGCCAAGCAAGCAGCCTGACCGTCACGTCGGACTGGTCAACATGAAGCATCCGCGCCCTGGGCCCCGGCTTTGATGAGCGAAGCCGGGGTCCAGGGTTTTCCTTGGACACGTTTTATTCACGCGAACCGGTATCAACTTCGCTCGAAAACGCTGTAAAAGCGCGGATGCTTTTTTGTTAGCGAGAGACGACGCGCGTGCTGCCCTGGAAAGTGCTCGATACCGCCCCGGTTCCCGGCGGCCGCAAAGAACTGCGCCTCAAGCAGCGCGGCAAGGAATTCGTCATCATGCTCGACAAGCAAGAGCTGATGAGCAGCTACCTGAGCGTCACCGAAAAGGCGCTGGCGACGTTCGGCTGCGAGACCATCAAGACGCGCGAGAAACCGCGCGTGCTGATCGGCGGCCTCGGCATGGGCTACACCTTGCAGGCAACGCTGAAGGTTCTCGGCGACAAGGCCGAGGTCCTCGTCGCCGAACTCGTGCCGGCTGTCGTCAAATGGGCGCGCGGCCCGCTGGCGCACATCACCGATGGCAGCCTGGACGATCCGCGCGTCGCCGTTCACGAGATCGATGTCGGCGAACTGATCCGCGGCAAGAAGTCGGCGTATGACGCCATCCTGCTCGATGTCGATAACGGGCCCGACGGGCTGACCCGCAGCGCCAATGACGCGCTCTACGACATGGCCGGCCTCGCCGCGGCGCATCAGGCCTTGCGCAAGGGCGGCGTGCTGGCGGTGTGGTCGTCCACGCCCGATGCCAAATTCACGGCGCGGCTGAAGAAGGCCGGCTTTACGGTGAAGGAATTTCCCTTGCGCGCCAACGGCCCGCATGGCGGCGCCAAGCACTTCATCTGGACGGCCACAAAAGCCGGCTAGGCCTGCGACCCGCCACCCTCGCCAAATCGCCTTATTGTGCCTATCTCTTGGGGGCCTGCTCCCCTTCGATGCGGGCCTTCCCAGGAGATTTTCGCCATGGATCCAGCCGCTTCCTCCCTGATCGACCGCGCCGGGCTCGATAAATCCAAGGTGCGCGAACTGGTCGGCCGCGGCCTGGAAGGCGCGGACGATGGCGAACTGTTCCTCGAATACAAGCAGACCGAGGCACTCGCCTTCGACAACGGCCGCCTCAAGCAGGCGACCTATGACACCACGCAGGGCTTCGGCCTGCGCGCGGTGAAGGACGAGGCGGTCGGCTATGCCCACGCCTCCGACCTGTCGGAAGGCGCGCTGGCACGCGCCGCCGACGCCGTGCGCGCGGTCAAGGGCGGCTACAGCGGCCAGTATGCCGAGGCCCCCGGCCGCACCAATCGCAAGCTCTATGACGATGTGAACCCACTCGGCACGCCGGCCTTCGAACAGAAGGTCAAGCTGCTCGAGACCATCGATGCCTATGCCCGCGCCAAGGACCCGCGCGTGCGGCAGGTCACCGCCTCGATCGCCGCGACCTGGCAGGTCGTCGAAATCCTGCGCAGCGACGGCGAGACCTATCGCGATATCCGCCCGCTGGTGCGCCTCAACGTCTCGGTCGTGGCCGGCGACGGCGACCGTCAGGAAACCGGCAGCTATGGCGTCGGCGGGCGCGAAGGTTACGAGCGTTTCATCGAGCCGTCGATGTGGCAGCACGCGGTCGATGAGGCCGTGCGTCAGGCCATGGTCAACCTCACCGCCGTCGCCGCGCCGGCCGGCGAAATGGATGTCGTGCTCGCCTCTGGCTGGCCGGGCGTGATGCTTCACGAAGCCGTCGGCCATGGTCTCGAAGGCGACTTCAACCGCAAGAAGACCTCCGCCTTCGCCGGCCTGATGGGCCAGCAGGTGGCCGCCAAGGGCGTCACCGTCATCGACGACGGCACCGTGCAGCAGCGCCGCGGCTCGCTCACCATCGATGACGAAGGTACGCCGACCAACCGCACGGTGCTGATCGAGGACGGCATCCTCGTCGGCTACATGCAGGACCGCCAGAACGCGCGGCTCATGGGCATGAAGCCGACCGGCAACGGCCGGCGTGAATCGCACGCTCATGTGCCGATGCCGCGCATGACCAACACCGCGATGCTCGCGGGTGCACACGAGCCGGCCGAGATCATCGCTTCGGTGAAGAACGGCCTCTATGCCGTCAACTTCGGCGGCGGTCAGGTCGATATCACCTCGGGCAAGTACGTGTTCCAGTGCACCGAGGCCTACAAGATCGAGAACGGCAAGATCACCGCGCCGGTGAAGGGCGCCATGCTGATCGGCAACGGCCCGACCGACCTGCATCGCATCACCATGATCGGCAACGACTTCGCGCTCGATCCGGGCATCGGCACCTGCGGCAAGAACGGCCAGGGCGTGCCGGTCGGCGTCGGCCAGCCGAGCCTGCGCATGGACAAGATCACTGTGGGCGGGACGGCCTAAGCGCATGGTCCCGAAAAGTGGGAACCGGTTTTCGGATCAGACCATGCGTCAGGAAGAAACAATGACCAGCGAGACCACTCCCGCGAGCAAATCGCGCACGCGCCTGCGCAGCATCGGCAAGGGCGTCGTCGATATCGTGTCGATCGTGCTGGCGGTGACCATCGCCAAGACGGCGCTCGCCGAGCCGTTCTATGTGCCGTCCGGCTCGATGGAGCCGACGCTGCTGATCGGCGACGAACTGCTGGCGACCAAATTCGCCTACGGCTATTCGACCGCGTCGCTGCCTGCGGTCATCACGCTGCCGCAGAGCGAGCGGCTGTTCGGCGCGCTGCCCAAGCGCGGCGACGTCGTCGTGTTCCGCTGGCCAGGCGATCGCTCGCAGGTCTGGGTCAAGCGCGTCATCGGCCTGCCCGGCGATCACATCAAGCTCGAGAACGGCGTCGTCTCCATCAACGGCGAGGCTGCGGCGCAGACGCGGGAAGGCATCGGCGAGGCCGAGAACGAAGACGGCTCGCAGGCCAAGGCCGCGCGTTTCATCGAAACGCTGCCGGGCGGGCGCAAGCACACGATCTTCAAACTCGCCGGCTACGACCCGCTCGACAACATGCCGGACACGGTGGTGCCTGCCGGCCATGTCTTCGTCATGGGCGACAACCGCGACAACTCCGCCGACTCGCGCGTGCCGCTGCGCGCCGGCGGCGTCGGCATGCTGCCGACCGCCGACCTCATCGGCCGGGTCGATGCCATCGTCGGCTCGTGGGATCTCGGCATGAAAGACCAGCCCATTTGGACCTGGCCGAAGGGATTGCGGCTGTCGCGGTTTTTTAGCGGCGTGCAGTAAGACTCTTTCTTTCAACCCTCCCCCTTGTGGGGAGGGTCGGCGAACAAAGTGAGCCGGGGTGGGGGTAGCGGCGAATAGCAATCACCCCCACCCCGACTGCTTTCGCTATCGCTCGAGCAGTCGACCCTCCCCACAAGGGGGAGGGTGAAGACCTCACCGCACCACGCCGGAAATGCAGCACGGCTTTTGCCGCGGCCGGGTGATCCTGTCCTTCAGAAAGCAGCGCGCCGGCGCGCCGATATAACCCGGCCGCAAATAGGTCCAGGCCCGGCACTTGTTGTCGTCGCCGCAGGCTTTGCCACAGGCGGCGCCGGTCGGGTCCGGCGGCAGTTCGAAATTGCGATAGTCGCCGCCGAAACGGTCGATGGAAAATTCGGTTTCGCCGATACGCGGCTCGATGACGCCGGCGCCGCGCACGCCGGAGACGCAGCAGTCGTCGGGGCCGCGCGGCGGCACCTTGTTCTTGAGCCAGCAGAAGGCCTGCGCGTCGGCGGTGCGCGGATAGGAGAAACTCCAGGCCCGGCAGCGAGAGTCGCGCTCGCAGCGCGCCGCGCATACCGCCGGGTCGCCGCTCTTGACCTCGAATTTCGAATAGTCGCCGCCACGGCGGTCGAACCCGGTTTGGGCCTGAGCCACCCCCGCCACCAGGGTCAAACCCACCAGCAGGGCGCTAAGGCCGGCGACCCGTCGCATCATTCCGGCAAGATCGACGCTCAATCGCATTCCGGCCCGCCATTCCATTGCGGCCCCGGCTTTCAACCGAGGATCGCGATACGTCGCCCTCACGCTTTTCGCTCGCGCAGATGGAGCATGACAGAGGCGACGGAACAAGACAAAATCCACGGCGACAAGATAGGGAGGGCCGCCTGCCGGGGAGCCTGCCTGTCGCCGCGGCCCGATGACACGGCCGGACCTTGCGAACCAACGCAGGGCCGACATTTCATCTGGCGCCACGGCGTATCCCCGACAAGCACACAACGATGTCTGCCGGTTTTTCGAGCGCATGGCCGCGCGCCGCGACACGCCTTGCTGCGCGCCTGCGTCAGCGTGTCGCCGCCAGCGATCGGTACGACGTCGCTGCGATGGCGGCGTTTGCCGGGCTCGTGGCCCTGGTGACGCTGACGTTCCAGGCCTACGCCATCACCAACGACGAACCGGTCCAGCAGCGCTATGGCGAACTGATCGTCGCCTATTACGCCAGCGGCCTCAAAGACCAGGCGCTGTTTCATTTCGTCAACCTGTATCTCTATGGCGGGCTGTTCGACAGCATTGCCGTCCTGATCCAGCGCGCCCTGCCGATGGTCGATCCTTATGCCATCCGGCATCTGCTCTGTGCCTTCATCGGGCTTGCCGGCATCGTCGCCGCCTGGGGCACCGCGCGGCTGGTCGCCGGTTCACGCGCCGCGGCGATTGCGGCTTACGCGCTGATGGTCTGCGGGCCGTGGTACGGCTCGATGTTCAACCATACCAAGGACATCCCGTTCGCCGCGGCGATGATGGCGGCCGTCTATTTCCTGCTGCGCGCCAGCCGCGATCTGCCGCGCCCGCGCTGGCGTCACGTCATCGGCTTCGGCCTGTTGTTCGGCGCCGCGCTCGGCATTCGTGTTCTCGGCCTGCTGATGGTGGGCTACGTGGCGCTGGCGATCTTTCTTTCCGGTCCGGCGTGGCGGAACAACCTCGGCAACGCCGTCGAATTCTTCGCCCGCTCGGTGAAGGCGCTGCTGCCGGCCCTCATCATCGCCTATCTCGTCATGATCGTGGCCTGGCCGTGGTCGGCGCTGTCGCCGCTTAATCCGGTCCGTGGCCTGCTCGACTTCGGGCAATTTCACTATCAGATCCGCACGCTGCTCGGCGGCCACATTTACGAAATGGCCAATGTGCCGCGCTGGTACGTGCCGGCCTATCTTCTGTTCAAGCTGCCTCTGATCATCCTCGCCGGTGCGCTCGTGTCGGTGGTTTTCATCGCCTGGCCTCGCCGTGCGGCGGGTGCGGAGCAGTTGCGCAAGCGCAACGAGACGCTGCTGCTCGGCGTGATCGCAGCCTTTCCGGTCATTTGCGAGGTGATCGACGGTGGCCCGGCCTTCACCGGGTTGCGGCATTTCCTTTTCGTCGTACCGGTCTTCGCGGTGCTGGCTGGCATAGGCTTCGACGCGATACTGACGCTTTGCGCCGCAGTGCGGATCTGGCTATCGCGCGCCGCGGCCCTGGCGATCGTGGCGACGCTCGGCTTCAACGCCGGCATTCTGATCGCGCTGCATCCCTACGAGTACCTCTATTACAACCCGCTCGTCGGCGGCCTGTCCGGCGCCTCGGGGCGCTATGTCGGCGACTATTGGGTGACGATCATGCCCGAGGCGGTTGAAGACCTCGAAGCCTATGTCGCCAAGCTCGACGCCAAGGGCCACCGTACGCACCGCTATACGGTCGCGGTCTGCGGCGAGCGCCTGCCCTTCGAGAAAGAAGCCAATGCACGCCTGCAATGGGTGTCGGACTGGAGCAAGGCCGAGTTCTTCATCGCGCCCACCCACATGAACTGCGATCGCGCGCTGGGAGGACGGGAGATTTCGCGGATCACCCGGCTCGGCGTGAAGATCGGCGTCGTCAAGGATCGTCGCGCGCTGCTGACGCCGGAAGTCGCCGGCATGCCGTGACGCAGCCCAGGCCCCAAAAATTAAAGCGCCCGCTGGAGGGGCCAGCGGGCGCTTGTTGATCCGGGCGCGAGAGGGGAATTTCGCTGATGCTCGGATCATCGCGGCCGATGAGAGGGATCGGCCGTTTTCTTGAAGATCGTCAAACCGTCTGCCGGGCCGGCCGGTTGGTCGCGGGCCGCCGGAAGGTCTTGGTGTCGTCATCCCACGCCACGACGCGGGTGCGGGCGCGGTTCATGCGCCGCTCGATGGCGCGTTCCTTCAGCAGCGCCGTCGGATCCGCCCACAGCGGCTCCGAGAAGGCGTCCTGGATATCGGACTGCGTCAGGCCGATATCGGCGAGCATGCGGCCGTCGAGCCCGGCGAGCATTTGCGCGTCGCGGCGGTGGCGGACGGCGCGGGCAACGGATTTGACCGAAATAAAGACCACGTTGATGGCGGCGCCCAGGACCCGGGTCAGGGTACCGGCAGCGAGCGGCAGAACGGGATAGGCGGTGGTCATGGTCATCTCCAATTTTGATGCAAAACCAGGGCCTTATGCGCTGATTTTGGCCGGCCGGAGCCTGTATCACCACGTCCGATTCCGTCGCCGACGCTGTCTATATGCGCTTGCGGTATTGATTAGTGAAACGAATGTTTTTAATCTGACCAATCAGGAATGCTGATATGAGCCCTTGCCCGGCGCGACACGCGCGGGAGCGACAGGAGTAGCCCATGACCGCACTGCTCGACGCCGACCAGCTCCGCACCTTCATCGCCATCGCCGAGACCGGCAGCTTCACCAAAGCCGCCGAGGTCGTGAACAAGACGCAGTCTGCGGTATCGATGCAGATGAAGCGGCTGGAAGAACGCCTCGACCGCCCGGTGTTCGTACGCGACGGCCGCGCCTCCAAGCTCACCGAAGACGGTCAGCGCCTGCTCGATTACGCCCGGCGCATCATCAAGCTGAATCTCGAGACGATCGCGGCGTTCGGCGACGAGGAATTGTCCGGCCGCGTCCGGCTTGGCGTGCCGGACGATTACGCCGACCGTTACCTCCCGGAAATCATGGCGCGGTTCTCGCGCGCCTATCCCGGCGTCGAATTGTCGGTGACCTGCGAACCGTCATCCGACCTGTGGGAGCGCATCGACGGCAACGAGATCGATCTGGCCATCGTCACCAATTGCGATTCGCATCGCGCGGCCGAAACCTTCCGCCGCGAGCGGCTGCTGTGGGTGACCTCGAACCGTCACAGCGCGCATAGCGAAGAGACCGTGCCGCTGGCGCTCGGCCGCCCGACCTGTGCGTGGCGGCGCACCGCGATCGAACGGCTCGATACGATGGGCCGCCCGTATCGCCTGCTCTATTCGAGTTCGAATGCCGGCGCGGTCGCTGCCGCGGTGCTGTCGGGTCTCGCCGTATCGGTGCTCGCCGAATCGGGGCTGCGGCCCGGCATGCGCGTGCTGACCCCGGCCGACGGCTACCCGGACCTGCCGAGCTGCCAGATCGGCCTGGTGCGCAACGCGCATGAGAGTTCGACGCTGGCCAATGCGCTGGCCGAGCACATTATCTGCTCGCTCGACAACTTGTCGGAAGCGGCGATCGCGGCGGAGTAGCCGACGCGTTCGCGCCCGTTATTTTTGGGGCGTCCGCAGGATCAGCACGTTGCCGAGCAACACGGCGGCGAGGCCCAATGCGGCCAGCAGACTCCAGCGATAGTCTTCGGCGAAGGTCGAAACCATGAGCGCCACCACAGGATACATCACGGTGGTGTATCCCGTGCGCGCCGCACCGATGCGGCCGAGCAGCGTGAAGTAGATGGCGAAGGCCATGAAGGAACCGCAGATCGACAGGTAGGCAAGGCCGCCCAGATAAGCGGGGCTCCAGTCGATCGTGAAGGTCTGGCCCCTCGCCACCGCCACCAGCGTCACGAAACAGATGCCGTAGACCATGCCCCACGCCGCCGAGGCGAAGACCGGCAGGCGGCGACGCTGCGCCGCCACCGAAATCATGTTGGCGATGCAGAACGACAAGGTGCCACCGAGCGCCAGCAAAAGGCCGAGCATTGCCGAGCCGCTCAGATCGAGCCCGTTCAGTTCCGGATAGAACATCGCCGCGACGCCGGCGACGCCGAGGATGCCGCCGGCGACGGCGCGGCGTTCGATGCGCGCGCGGAAGATGAGCGCGCTGAGAACGATATTGCCGACCGAGGCCAGCGAGAAGGCGATGGACAGCAGCCCGGACGCCACGTGCTGCGCGGCGTGATAGAACAGAATGAAATTGGTCGAGAAGATTGCCGCGCCGAGGCCGATGAAATAGCGGTGATCGCCGAGCGGGAACCGCAGGCGCTCGCCACGCGCCGCGGCCAGCATGAACATCAGCGGCGCGGCGACGACGAAGCGCCAGACCACCGACACCTCGGGCGCGACCTTGCCGACCTGATAGTGCATGGCGATCCAGGACAGCCCCCAGATCAGCACTGAAACGGCGTAAAGGCCGTAATCGAGCGGCGCCATCGCGCGCGCATTCGGCTCGCGGTCGGCTGCGGGTTTGTCGGCTTTCTGCGGCATGCCGGGCGGTTTCGATCTCGTGACTGCGTGAGCGGCGCTTGTGCCCGTGCGGAGGCCGCCGCACAACCCGGTTTCCGGGATGGAGCCTATTCGTCTCAGCAAATCTCGGCCGCAACGGCGCCGAGGACATTCACTAAATCCGCCGGTTTAAGTTCGACCTGCAGGCCGCGGCGGCCGCCATTGCACAAGATGGTCGGGAAAACCAGCGCCGCTTGTTCGATGAAGACGCGGGCGCGCTTTTTCTGGCCGAACGGCGAGATACCGCCGACATGGTAACCGGTGATGCGCTCGGCTTCGGCGGCGCCCAGCATGGCCGCGCTCTTGGCGCCGGCCGCCGCGGCGAGCCGCTTGAGGTTCACTTCGCGGTCGGACGGCGCCAGCACACAGACGACCTCGGTGCCGGCCTTGGCCATCAACGTCTTGAGCAGCCGCGCCGGCTCGATGCCGAGCGCCTCGGCCGCCTGCATGCCGATGCGCTCGGCATTCGGGTCGTATTCGTATTCGTGCAGTGTGAAGGCGACCTTGGCCTTCTCGAGCGCGACTGTTGCGGGCGTGGATTTGGCCATGCTGGTTCTCGGTCGTCCCCGCGAAGGCGGGGACCCATACGCCGTGTCCTCTCGATAGCACGGTGGCTATGGGTCCCGGGTCTCGCTACGCTCGCCCGGGACGACACTAGATTCTAATACATATACTCATCGTAAATGCGGTCGACGTTGCCGCCCCACTCGCCGTGGAATTTCTCGAGCAATTCCTCGGCCGGCGTGATGCCGCGCGCGATCGATTCCTCGAGCGGCCGCAGATAGCGCGTTTCGTCGCGGCCGTTGCGGTCGAGCCGCTTGCGGCGGGCAAGGCCCTTGGCCGAGACGCGCAACGTCTCCTGCGCCAAGGTCAGCACGTTGCGGCCGCGGATTTCGGCCTTGAAACCGAGCTTGGGCACGTCGTCGCGCAGCTTCTGCCGCTCGGCGGCGGTCCAGTCCTTGACCATCTGCCAGCAGGCATCGAGCGCGTCGTCGTCGTAGAAGATGCCGACCCAGTAGGCGGACAGCGACGGCAGACGGCGCCACGGGCCGCCGTCGGCGCCGCGCATTTCGAGGTACCGCTTGAGCCGCACCTCGGGGAAAATCGTCGACAGGTGATTGGCCCAGTCCGACAAGGTCGGCCGCTCGCCCGGCATGATGTCGAGCTTGCCGGCAAAGAAATCGCGGAACGACTTGCCGGAGGCGTCGATGTACTGATCGCCGCGCTTGATGAAATACATCGGCACGTCGAGCGCATAGTCGACATAACGCTCGAAGCCCATGCCGTCCTCGAAAGCAAAAGGCAGCATGCCGGCGCGGTTGTTGTCGGTGTCGCGCCAGATTTCCGAGCGCGCCGACAGGTAACCGTTGGGCCGGCGTTCGGTGAACGGCGAATTGGCGAACAGCGCGGTGGCGACCGGCTGCAGCGCCAGCGACACGCGCAGCTTCTTGACCATGTCGGCTTCGGAGGAGAAGTCGAGGTTCGCCTGCACCGTACAGGTGCGATACATCATGTCGAGGCCGCGCGTGCCGACCTTCGGCATGTAGTTCGTCATGATCTTGTAGCGGCCCTTCGGCATCACCGGCATGTCGGCGCGGGACCAGCTCGGCGTCATGCCGAGGCCGAGGAAGCCGAGGCCAAGGGGCTTGGCCACTTCACGCACCTGCGCCAGATGCGCGAACAGTTCGGCCGCTGTCTGGTGCACATTGTCGAACGGAGCGCCCGACAGTTCGAACTGGCCGCCCGGTTCCAGCGAGATGGCGCCGCCGCCGGTGACGTCGAACATGCCGATGATGTTCTCGCCCTCCATGATCGGCTCCCAGCCGAGCAGGCCGTGCATGCCGTCGAGCAGCGCGCGGATCGACTGCCGGCCGGCATAGGGCACCGGCTTGTGATCCTTGAGGGTGAAGACGAATTTCTCGTGCTCGGTGCCGACGCGCCATTGCGACTTCGGCTTGCAGCCCGCTTCGAACCAGGCGACGAGCTCGTCGCGGGTCTCCAACGGGGTCATATCGATCTGGTCGCGCGCCATGCGAATTGAGGTCCGGCAAAATCGGGCCGCGACCTAAACATGGGTCGCGGCAAAGGGCAATCCGGATCGCGAAGAGGAGTTATGCGGGCTGAATGGGCCGCAATGCCGGTATCAAGACCTCGTGATCGCGGCGGAATCGGCGCGCGTACCGCGCTCGTACCAGCCGCGGCTGCGGTTGACGATGGCGACCACGGTGAGCATGACCGGGACCTCGATGAGAACGCCGACCACCGTCGCCAGCGCCGCGCCGGAATTGAAGCCGAACAGGCTGATCGCCGCCGCCACCGCCAACTCGAAGAAATTGCTCGCCCCGATCAGCGCCGAGGGACCGGCGACGCAATGCTGCTCGCCGGCGATGCGGTTGAGGACATAGGCCAGCCCGGCGTTGAAATAGACCTGGATCAGAATCGGCACCGCGAGCAGCGCGATGACCAGAGGCTGCGCCAGGATTTGTTCGCCCTGGAAACCGAACAGCATCACGAGGGTCGCGAGCAGCGCCACGAGCGACAAAGGTTGCAGCCGTGCCAGCAGACGCTCGAGCGCCGCCCTGCCTCCCGATGCCAGCAGGCGCCGGCGCAGCAACTGCGCCGCGGCGACGGGCACGACGATGTAGAGCACGACCGACAGTACCAGAGTGTCCCACGGCACCGTGATCGCCGACAGGCCGAGCAGCAAGCCGACGATCGGCGCGAAGGCGAAGACCATGATGGTGTCGTTGAGCGCGACCTGCGACAGCGTGAAATGCGGCTCGCCTTTCGTGAGGTTGCTCCAGACGAACACCATCGCCGTGCACGGCGCGGCGGCAAGCAGGATCAGCCCGGCGATGTAGGAGTTGATCTGGTCGGCCGGCAGATAGGACCGGAACAGGGTGCCGACGAACAGCCAGCCAAGCGCCGCCATCGAGAACGGCTTGACCGCCCAGTTGATGAACAAAGTGACGCCGATGCCGCGCCAGTGCTCCTTGACCTGCGCCAGCGCGGCGAAGTCGATCTTGATCAGCATCGGCACGATCATCAGCCAGACCAGCACCGCGACCGGCAGGTTGACGCGTGCGATTTCCGCGGAGCCGATGGCGTGAAACACCGCCGGCATCAGATGGCCGAGCGCGACGCCGGCGACGATGCACAGCGCGACCCAGAGCGTCAGATAGCGTTCAAACTTCGACACGGCCAGACGCCAATGCGGTCGCGCCTTCGGAAGCGCCGATATCCTTGAGCTTCTTGTGCAGCACCAGCTTGTCGAGCTTGGCCATCGGCAGCGCCAGGAACAGATCGAGGCGGCGCGAGAGCATGCGATAGGCCTCGTCGAAGGCGAGCGCGATCGTGACCTCGCTGCCGGTCGCGGCCGCCGGATCGGGAATACCCCAATGCGCCGTCATCGGCTGGCCCGGCCACACCGGACAGGCTTCGCCCGCCGCGTCGTCGCAGACGGTGAAGACGAAATCCATCTGCGGCGCGCCGGCCTGCGCGAATTCGGTCCAGCTCTTGGAGCGGAAATGCGAGACGTCGTAACCGAGGGTGCGCAGCAACGTCAGCGTATGCGGATTGACGGCGCCCTTCGGTTGGCTGCCGGCGCTGAAGGCGCGGAAGCGGCCCTTGCCGTCGCGGTTGAGGATCGCTTCGGCGATCACCGAGCGCGCCGAATTGCCGGTGCAGAGAAACAGCACATTGTAGATGCGGTCGGACATAAGTTGCTCGCTAGGCTGACTGTTTCAAACGCTTCGCTGAAGGCTTGCAGGCTTTCGCCGGCGCGCATTGCGCAGGGTTGCCGCCGCAGCAATTGTCGGTGAGATAGCCGATCAGCGTGTTCATGGTGTCGAAGCGCGCGCTGTAGATCATCGAGCGGCCGTCGCGGCGCACATCGACGAGACCCGCCGCGCGCAGACGGTCGAAGTGAAACGTCAGCGTGTTCGGCGCGAGGCCAAGCTTGTCGGCGATCGCACCGGCCGGCAGACCGTCCGGACCCGCCTGCACCAAGAGGCGATAGACATCGAGGCGATTGTCCTGCGCCAGAGCGGCCAGCGCGGCGACGGCGTCTGTTTGTTCCATATTTCTACGATTATTGAAATGTTAGAGCGGAGTCAACCGTCTCGTTGGGCGCGTGGACGAGCGGACACGCGGAGAGAATTGAGAATATATGCTGACACTTTGTTCCTGCCTCGCGTCGTGCCCGCGCAGGCGGGGACCCATAGCCTCTGGCCCCACGATGGCGCGGTGGTTATGGGTCCCGGGCCTCGCTATCGCTTGCCCGGGACGACAGAAAAATTGGGTTGCCAATTTGTTCTTTGCCATCCGCGCCGCATGCTCTATTCATCCCGCATGCAATTCACGCCCCATCAGGATGACGCCCTGAAAGCCGTCGCCGACTGGCTCAAGGCCAAGCCCGGCACCGGCGGAACGCCACAGATTTTCCGCCTGTTCGGCTATGCCGGCACCGGCAAGACCACGCTCGCCACCCACCTGGCCGAAGCGGTGGACGGCGAGGTGAAGTTCGCCGCCTTCACCGGTAAGGCGGCCTCGGTCATGCGCGGCAAGGGCTGCCGCGGCGCCACCACCATCCACTCGCTGATCTATCGCGCCCGCGAGAGCGGCGAGGAAATCCCCAGCTTCGACCTGTGGGATGAGGCGCCGGCCTCCAAGGCCTCGCTGATCATCATCGACGAATGCTCGATGGTCGATGCCGAGCTCGGCAAGGACCTGTTGTCGTTCGGCGTGCCGCTGCTGGTGCTGGGCGATCCGGCGCAGTTGCCGCCGATCACCACCGGCTCGAACGGCGGCGGCTTTTTCACCGAGCACGACCCGGACATCATGCTCACCGAGGTGCATCGCCAGGCGCAGGACAATCCGATCATCCGCCTGTCGATGGATATCCGCGCCGGCGAATATCTCGAGCCCGGCCGCTACGGCGAGACCGAGGTGGTGCCGAAGGGCGAACTCGATCCGCAGCGCGTGCTCGACGCCGACCAGGTGCTGGTCGGCCGCAACAATACGCGGCGCGCCTACAACATGCGTATGCGCGAGCGCCGCGGCTTCAAGGACCCGATGCCGGAGTCGGGCGACAAGCTGGTGTGCCTGCGCAACAACCGCAAGAAGGGCCTGTTCAACGGCGGCCTGTGGAGCGTGAAGGAACGCGGCGGCCGCAAGACCGGCATCATGACGCTGCGGCTGCTGCCGGACGACGAGACGGCGACGCGCGGCGTCAAGGTGTCGGTGCGGCCGGAATGCTTCGCCGGCGGCCTCGAGCAGATCGACTGGCAGCGCCGCAAGCCCTACGACGAGTTCGACTATGGCTACGTGCTCACCGTGCACAAGGCGCAGGGCTCGCAATGGGACGACGTCGTACTGTTCGACGAGTCGTTCGCGTTTCAGGAAAGCCGCCAGCGCTGGCTCTATACCGGCATCACCCGCGCCGCCAAGCGGCTGACGGTGGTGGTGTAGCTACACTTGTCGTCCCCGCGAAAGCGGGGACCCATAATCCCCGCGCTCTCGACGGCGCGGTGGCTATGGGTCCCGGGCCTCGCATCCGCTCGCCCGGGACGACGATCGATGATTACGCCGCCTTCTTCTTCGGGGCGAATTTGGTGTGGAAGCTCTCGCCCTTCGCCGCCATCTCGATCAGCAGCTTCGGCGGCGTGAAGCGCTCGCCGTATTTCTTCACGAACCGGTTGCACAGCTCGACGAACTTCTTCGTCCCCATCATGTCGATGTAAGAGAGCGTGCCGCCGGTGAACGGCGCGAAGCCGAAGCCGAGGATCGAGCCGACATCGGCCTCGCGCACGTCGGTGACGACATGCTCCTCGAAGGTGCGCGCGGCCTCGACCGCCTGAACGACGAGGAAGCGCTGCTTCAATTCATTGACGTCGAGCGCTTCGATCTCCTCGCGCGTCAGCTTTTTCGGCAGCAGGTCGGCAAGGCCCGGCCACAACTTCTTCGGCTGGCCCGGGGTATAATCGTAGAAGCCCTTGCCGTTCTTGCGGCCGAAGCGCTGGTTCTTCTCGACCATGTCCTCGAGCAACTTCTTCATACCCGGGTCGACGGCCTCGGGCCCAAGATCCGCCTCGGTGGCGCGCACGATCTTGAGGCCGAGATCGAGCGCGGTCTCGTCGTTGAGCGACAACGGCCCGACCGGCATGCCGGCCATGCGCGCGGTGTTCTCGATCATCGCCGCCGGGATGCCCTCCTGCAGCATCAGGTGGCCTTCGCGGATGTAATTGAGCACGCAGCGATTGGCGTAGAAACCGCGCGTGTCGTTCACGACAATAGGAGTCTTGCGGATGGCGCGGATGAAATCGAGCGCGGCGGCGAGCGCCGGATCGCCGGTCTCCTTGCCCATGATGACCTCGACCAGCATCATCAGCGCCACCGGCGAGAAGAAGTGGATGCCGATGAAGCGCTTCGGCTCCTTGAACTCGGCGGCGAGCGAAGTGATCGGCAGGGTCGAGGTGTTGGAAGCGAAAGTGGCGTCGTCGCGGATGACGGCGGCGACCTTCTTGATGACGTCGGTCTTGACCTTGCGGTCCTCGAACACGGCTTCGACGATGATGTCGCAATCCTTCAGCGCGTCGTAGTCGGCGGTCGTCGCGATCTTTTCCAAGAGACTGTCGCGCTCGGCCGATTTCATGCGGCCCTTGGCGACGCGATCGGACAGCGATTTGTGCAGCCCGGCCTTGCCCTTGTCGGCGGTCTCCTGATCGCGATCGATCAGCACCACGGACAGCCCGGCGGCGGCCGACACCTGGGCGATGCCGGCGCCCATGAAGCCGGCGCCGATGATGCCGACCTTCTTGATGTTGGTCGGCGGCACGCCGGCCGGGCGGCGCGCGCCCTTGTTGAGGTCCTGCATGTTGACGAAGAGCGTGCGGATCATCGCCGCCGCTTCCGGCGAGCGCAGGATCTTGGCGAAGTGCCGCGACTCGATGCGCAGCGCGGTGTCGATATCGACCTGCAGGCCCTCATAGACGACCTGGAGGATGGCGCGCGCCGCCGGATAATTGTCGTAGGTCTCGCGGCGATAGATGGCGTTGGCCGGCGGGAAGGTCATCATGCCGGCCTTCGAATAAACAAGGCCGCCGGGGAATTTGTAGCCCTTGACGTCCCACGGCTGCTCGCCCTTGCCGCCGCCCTTGATCCAGGCCTTCGCCGTCTCGATCAGTCTGTCCTGCGGCACCACCTCGTCGATCAGCTTCATCGCCTTGGCGCGATCGACTTTCAGCTGATCGCCCTTGAGCAGGAACTGCAGCGCATCGGCCGGCATCATCATGCGCACGACGCGCTGCGTGCCGCCGGCGCCGGGGAACAGACCGACCTTGATCTCGGGCAGGCCGAGCCGCGTCTTCGCATTGTCCGACGCAATGCGGCGGTGACAGGCGAGCGCCAGTTCGAAGCCGCCGCCCATCGCCGTACCGTTGAGCGCGCAGACCCACGGCTTGCCGCTCTTCTCCAGGCGCCGGTAGAGCTGCGACAGCTTGGAGCTCTCCTCGTAGACGTATTTCGCCGCGGCCTCTTCGCCTTCTTGTCTCACCTTGTCGGCGTAGATGCCGCCCATGCTCTCGAGCATGGTCAGGTCGGCGCCGCCGCAGAAGGCTTTCTTGCCCGAGGTGATGACCGCGCCCTTGATGGCGGCGTCGTTGGTCACCTTGTCGACGAGGCCGGACAGTTCGGCGATGACGTCCATCGTGATGACGTTCATCGACCGGCCTTCCATGTCCCAGGTGATGAGCGCGATGCCGTCGGCGTCGATGTCGAGCTTGAAAGCGGTCATGAACGGTTCCTCTCGGTGTTCTTTAACGGGCGCGCCCTCACCAGGGCGTGCCGTCGCGATGCAGGACGCGCAACGTGGTGCCGTCGCGCTCGAATCTCAGATCCTCGCCGGGGTAATGCGCGCGCTCGACCGGCGCGCGGGTGCCGACCTCGATCAGCACGACGTCGCCTTGCGAGCGGTTGACGATGGTGTGGGCGTTCGGCACGCCGGCCTTGAAGCCGGCGGCGTCGCCCGCCTTGAGGATGGTCTCGCCGTCGTTCTCGATCAGCACGCATTCGCCCATCAGGATGAAGACGAATTCGTCCTCGTTCTCGTGCCAGTGCCGCACGGAGGTGGCGGCGCCCGGTTCGAGCCGCGTCAGGTTGACGCCGAACTGCGTGATGCCGGCGATGTTGCCGAGCGGCGTCTTGTGACGCCCGGCGCAAACCGGCTGAAACGCCGGCGGGTAATTCGGCGAACCCTGGCGGCTCGGCAGCTTGCTGACGTCGATCCTGGGCATTGATCAGTTCTCCGCCGAGCCATTCCCCTCCCCCCGCGCGCTCTTGCGCGTGGTGGGGAGGGGTAAGGGGTGGGGGGCTGATCGGGCAGCAAGCGCCTCGTGGATCAATGTCATCACGCCCTCTGTATTGGTCAGGACATCGGTATTCCAGAAGCGGAGAACTTCGTAGCCGAGAGTTGCGAGATAGCGTGTCCGCGCGGAATCCTTCGCAGCGGTTTGCGCCTCCATGTGAGCGCTGCCGTCGAGCTCGATAACAAGCCTGGCTTGATGATGGGCGAAATCGGCGAAATACGGTCCGATGGTCGCCTGACGGCGGAAATGTCCTTCGCCAACGCGCAGGCGGCGCAAATGCCACCACAGCCGATGCTCGGCTTCGGTCATGTCACGGCGCAACGAACGCGCGCGCGGCACGCGCCGGTCAGCTTTCCGCTTCTGCCGCTCGCCGCGAAGCATGCCCCCCACCCCTGACCCCTCCCCGCCGCTTCGCGGGGGGAGGGGAATAGATACGCCGTGCGTCATTCGATGCACGCGCAGAATCACACCCGCTCGATGATCGTTGCCGTGCCCATGCCGGCGCCGATGCAGAGCGTGACCAAAGCCGTTTCCTTGCCCGAGCGCTCGAGTTCGTCGAGCACGGTGCCGAGGATCATGGCGCCGGTGGCGCCCAGCGGATGGCCCATGGCGATGGCGCCGCCATTGACGTTGATCTTGTCGTGCGGAATGTCGAAGGCCTGCATGTAGCGCAGCACCACGGAGGCGAAGGCCTCGTTGAGCTCGAACAGATCGATATCGCCGATCGACATGCCGGCCTTCTTCAGCACCTTCTCGGTCACCGGCACCGGGCCCGTGAGCATGATCGACGGCTCGGAGCCGATATTGGCGAAGGCCTTGATGCGCGCGCGCGGCTTCAGGCCCGCCTTCTTGCCGGCCTCGGCGTTGCCGATCAGCACCGCGGCCGCGCCATCGACGATGCCGGAGGAATTGCCCGGCGTGTGCACATGGCTGATCGATTCCAGTTCGGGATAGCGCTGGATGGCGACCGCGTCGAAGCCGCCCATCTCGCCCATCTGCACGAAGGACGGGTTGAGCGCGGCCAAAGTCTGCATCGTCGTCGACGGACGCATGTGCTCGTCCTTGTCGAGGATGGTGATGCCGTTGACGTCCTTGACCGCGACCACCGAGTTCTTGAAGCGGCCCTCGTCCCAGGAACGGCCGGCGCGCTTCTGGCTTTCGACGGCGTAGGCATCGACGTCGTCACGCGAGAAGCCGTATTTCGTCGCGATCATGTCGGCGGAGATGCCCTGCGGCACGAAATAGGATTTCAGCGCGATCGACGGGTCCATCGGCCAGGCGCCGCCCGAAGCGCCGATGCCGACGCGGCTCATGGATTCGACGCCACCGCCGATGGTCATGTCGTGCTGGCCGGACATGACTTCCGCCGCGGCGAAGTTCACCGCGTCGAGGCCCGAGGCGCAGAAGCGGTTGAGCTGGATGCCGGGCACCTTCTCGCCATAGCCGGCCATGATCGCCGCGACGCGGGCGATGTCACCGCCGGCCTCGCCGACCGGATCGACGCAGCCGAGCACGACATCGTCGACCAGCTCGGGCTCGAGCTTGTTGCGCGCCTTGATGGCGCCGAGCGCCTGCGACGCGAGATTGAGCGCGGTGACCTCGTGCAGCGCGCCGTCGGCCTTGCCGCGGCCGCGCGGGGTGCGGACGGCGTCGTAGATGAATGCGTCGGGCATCGTGAAATCCCTCCAAGCTGCGTCGTCCCCGCGAAGGCGGGGACCCATACGCCGTGCGCTCTCGATGGCACGGTGGCTATGGGTCCCGGGGTCTCGCGCTGCGCGCTCGCCCGGGACGACAGGAAAACTACAAACTCCGCGCGATCAGCATCTTCATGATCTCGTTCGTCCCGGCATAGATACGCAGCACCCGGGCATCCCGGTAGAGGCGCGAGATCGGATATTCGTCCATGAAACCATAGCCGCCGAACAGTTGCAGGCAGCGGTCGAGGATGGTGCCGAGCGTGTCGGTCAGGCGATATTTGGCCATCGAGGCGGTCACGGTGTCGAGCTTGCCCTCGACGTGCTGGCCGATGCAGTGGTCGAGGAACACCTTGGCGATGGTGGCGTCGGTCTTGACCGCGGCGAGTTCGAACTGGGTGTTCTGGAATTCGATGATCGCTTTGCCGAAGGCCTTGCGCTGCTTGACGTAATCGGCGGTCAGCGCCAGCGCCCGCTCCATCATGGCCACGGCGTGGATCGCGACGATCAGCCGCTCCTGCGGCAGCTCCTTCATCAACTGATAGAAGCCCTGCCCTTCCTCGGTGCCGAGCAGGTTCTCGGCCGGCAGCTTCACGTCGTCGAAAAACAGTTCGGACGTGTCGGCCGAATCCATGCCGAGCTTCTTGAGCTTGCGGCCGCGGCGGAACCCCGGCGCGTCGTCGGTCTCGACCACGAACAGCGACACGCCCTTGGCGCCCTGCTTGGGATCGGTCTTGGCGACGACGACGATCAGGTTGGCGTGCTGGCCGTTGGTGATGAAGGTCTTGGCGCCGTTGAGGATGTAGCCGTTGCCGGATTTCTCCGCCTTGGTGCGCACGCC